>NZ_AUIJ01000005.1 GCF_000423645.1 Sediminimonas qiaohouensis DSM 21189
GTCCTACCGCCTTGCGGCTACTTGAGGACATGATCGTGTCCTACCGCCTTGCGGCTACTTGAGGACGTTTCGTCCGATTGGACGGCCAAACACTGACTACAGCGCTTGGCGGTCAAATCGGAAATGGTGGAGCCTAGGAGGATCGAACTCCTGACCTCCTGAATGCAAATCAGGCGCTCTCCCAGCTGAGCTAAGGCCCCATCTTGGGTGGCCTACCGCCTATTCGGCTACTTGAGGCCATTATATCCGGCCTACCGCCTATTCGGCTACTTGAGGCCAAATGACCCTTGCGGGCGAGTGGTGGGTCGAGGCCCGTGTCGCCCGCAGGGTCGCAAGACCCGAGGACGCACAAGTCATAAATCCGACAAGCCCCAACACGACCGAAGGGGAGTGGTGGGTCGAGGAGGACTTGAACCTCCGACCTCACGCTTATCAGGCGTGCGCTCTAACCACCTGAGCTACCGACCCAAGATCACGGGCGGCAACCCGTACGTGTCTGAAGAGATATGAGGACGGCCTGGCCCGGCCAGTGCCCCCGAAAGGACCTGGCATATATGACCGATCTGACTGATCGGTCTGCTAAGTGATCGACGTGACCGGCAAGCCGGCCAACTACGATCATCCTTAGAAAGGAGGTGATCCAGCCGCAGGTTCCCCTACGGCTACCTTGTTACGACTTCACCCCAGTCGCTGAGCTTACCGTGGTCCGCTGCCTCCTTCGAAAAGGTTAGCGCACGGCCGTCGGGTAGGCCCAACTCCCATGGTGTGACGGGCGGTGTGTACAAGGCCCGGGAACGTATTCACCGTGGCATGCTGTTCCACGATTACTAGCGATTCCGACTTCATGGGGTCGAGTTGCAGACCCCAATCCGAACTGAGACAGTTTTTGGGGATTAACCCATTGTCACTGCCATTGTAGCACGTGTGTAGCCCAACCCGTAAGGGCCATGAGGACTTGACGTCATCCACACCTTCCTCCCGCTTATCACGGGCAGTTTCCCTAGAGTGCCCAGCCGAACTGCTGGCAACTAAGGACGTGGGTTGCGCTCGTTGCCGGACTTAACCGAACATCTCACGACACGAGCTGACGACAGCCATGCAGCACCTGTCACCGAGCCACCGAAGTGGAAACCAGATCTCTCTGGCGGTCCCGGGATGTCAAGGGTTGGTAAGGTTCTGCGCGTTGCTTCGAATTAAACCACATGCTCCACCGCTTGTGCGGGCCCCCGTCAATTCCTTTGAGTTTTAACCTTGCGGCCGTACTCCCCAGGCGGAATGCTTAATCCGTTAGGTGTGTCACCGAATTGCATGCAACCCGACGACTGGCATTCATCGTTTACGGTGTGGACTACCAGGGTATCTAATCCTGTTTGCTCCCCACACTTTCGCACCTCAGCGTCAGTATCGAGCCAGTGAGCCGCCTTCGCCACTGGTGTTCCTGCGAATATCTACGAATTTCACCTCTACACTCGCAATTCCACTCACCTCTCTCGAACTCTAGACTGATAGTTTTGAAGGCAGTTCCGGGGTTGAGCCCCGGGATTTCACCCCCAACTTTCCAGTCCGCCTACGCGCGCTTTACGCCCAGTAATTCCGAACAACGCTAACCCCCTCCGTATTACCGCGGCTGCTGGCACGGAGTTAGCCGGGGTTTCTTTACCTGCTACTGTCATTATCATCACAGGCGAAAGAGCTTTACGATCCTAAGACCTTCATCACTCACGCGGCATGGCTAGATCAGGGTTGCCCCCATTGTCTAAGATTCCCCACTGCTGCCTCCCGTAGGAGTCTGGGCCGTGTCTCAGTCCCAGTGTGGCTGATCATCCTCTAAAACCAGCTACTGATCGTCGGCTTGGTAGGCCATTACCCCACCAACTACCTAATCAGACGCGGGCCGATCCTTCACCGAAATTCTTTCCCCCAAAGGGCGTATACGGTATTAATCCACGTTTCCATGGGCTATTCCGTAGTGAAGGGCACGTTCCCACGCGTTACTCACCCGTCCGCCGCTATCCCCGAAGGGATCGCTCGACTTGCATGTGTTAAGCCTGCCGCCAGCGTTCGTTCTGAGCCAGGATCAAACTCTCAAGTTGAAAGCACCTTGCGGCGCTATCCTTGACGTCGAACCTCTGCACATCTCTAATGCGCTACCGCCTTCGGCTACTTGAGCGCGATAAGCGCCCAGCACAACCGACTGCAGCATGATCGGCCCGGCTAGGCGCGATCTGCATTAGAAGTCATCTGTCTGATGTACATCGCTTCCAAAGAAACGTTGCACGCTCAAACAGTGAAGCTGACACTCCATAATCAGGGAAAACCCCTAGGAGCGCGATATACAGACGTTGATCCATCGACATGAACCAAACCGCCCACATATCTCTTCAGATACCAGCAATGTCAAACAGCGTGAGAGACAAAACAACAAGGACGCGCCAACCTCAACCAGCGCAACCCCGCCTCAATCCTGCCTCTGCAATCAACCCGGAAAACTTCCCCGGGACCCAAGTCCCGCCGCCCTCCAGGCCGCCAACCGCACCTCTGTGCCGCCGGTGAAGGGGTATCTACTGCTACAAACCAAAACCCGCAACCCCTTTTTGCCGGATTCCCCCGGATTTTTTAACGAATTCATATTGTCTATTAATTTCAATGCCTTGCGCAGAGACCTGGCGCGCATCTTGGCAAGATCGGGCCTGAACTGGACGCCGCCACAAGGGTCTCTGAATCGCATCCTGTCCAGATATAGGGTTATCCACAGACTTATGCACAAGTCAGGCCGAAAATCGGCCGACTCGGGCCCTGCTGCGGGCGACTCGGGGATGTCGATGGCTGCCTTGGTACCCGCGGCCGGACTCGAACCGGCACGGCCCTTTCGGGCCTAGAGATTTTAAGTCTCCTGTGTCTACCATTCCACCACGCGGGCCAAGGTAGGCGGACCATACCTTACCATCCGCGCGTGTAAAGATTGGACGGGGGCCTGCTACAACTCTTCGCCCAGGGCGTTATCCAGCAGGTGCCGCTCGGGCAACCACGGGTTCAGCTCAAGCGCAGCCTCAAGAACCTCGCGCCCCTCTGCAACGCGGTCCAGGCCAAACAGCGTCAGCGCCTTGCCCGCCCGCGCCGCCACGTGATCCGGCGACAGGTCAAGCGTGCGGTTCAAATCCACCAACGCCGCGTCGTAGTCCTGCAAGATGAAATGGATGAATGCGCGCTGATTGTACCCCTCGGCATAATCCGGGCAATAGGCAACGAGGCGGTCAAACTCTTCAAGCGCGCCGAGGAAGTTCTGCGAGGCCCTCTTGCGCATACCGCTATCGAGGATCTCCTGCGCGGCGGCATTGGGCGCATCTGCCCACAATTCCCACATCTGGTTGCTGATGCGTTGCGCGGTTGCGGCGTCGGGGGCGTCCTGAACCTCGTCGAACAGCTCCTGCAACTCCGCGCCGTGATCGGGAGGCGGGGGGCAATCCCCCTTGGCCTCTTGCGCCAGCGCAGCGCCCGCGCCCATCAAGAGACACAGCGCGGCAGAGAGTGACAGCCGTCCTTTCATACACTGATTAGATGGCGCACCTGCGCCCTTCGTCAACTCACATCCGCGCGAGAGGGGGCGCACCCGCTTGACGCTGACGCGAAATGCTCCAAACCTGCCTGCCATGTTTCCCATTCGCGATCACAACCCGTCAAGCTGCACACCCTATGTCACTTACGGGCTGATCGTGATGAACATCTTCGTCTTTCTCGCCTACTGGCCCCTCTTCGCCGAGCCCGGCGCGCTCAGGCAGTTTTTCGAGGCCTGGGCGATCCTGCCCGCACGTATCACCCAAGGCGAGGGGCACGTCACGCTGGTGACATCGATGTTCCTGCATGGCGGGTTGCTGCATCTGGCGGGGAATATGCTGTTCCTGCATATCTTCGGCGACAACCTTGAGGACGAGATGGGGCACTGGGGCTTCCTGGGCTTCTATTTGGTTAGCGGGCTGGCCGCCGGCATGGGGCAGGTCCTTGCTGCGCCCTACTCATCCGTGCCGATGGTGGGCGCGTCGGGTGCGATCGCGGGAGTCATGGGCGGGTATCTCCTGTTGTTCCCGCGCGCGCGGGTAGATGTCGTCTTTATCTTCATCATTTTCTTCAAGATCCTGCCACTGCCCGCCTGGATGATGCTGGGCGTCTGGTTCGCGATACAACTTGTCAGCGGCGCGGTTGCGGACCTCTCCGGGGGCGGCGTGGCCTACTGGGCCCATGCCGGGGGGTTCGCGGCGGGCATGGCGCTGACCCTGCCGGTTTGGCTAAAACGCGGCGGGCGTGATCATTGGAGCAAAACCCAAGGCGCCCCGACCAACCCCGCGGCCACCTATCGGTGGGGCCGCACCGATATTCCCACCGTTCGCAGGAAAAAGAGGCGCCGATGACCCCGACCAAAGCAACCTGTCATTGCGGTGCGGTGGAGTTGCGCGTGACGCTCTCGGATGGATTGCACAGCGCGCGGCGCTGCGATTGCAGCTATTGCCGAAGGCGCGGCGCGGTGGCGGTCTCCGCCCCCTTGGACGGCATCCGCATCGTGCGGGGGGCGGATAACCTTGCGCTCTATACGTGGGGGACCGGAACGGCCAAGCATTGGTTTTGCAAGACCTGCGGCATCTACACCCATCACCAACGCCGATCGAACCCCAATGAATTTGGCGTGAACGCGGGGTGCCTTGACGGGGTGAACCCCCGCGATCTGGACCCTGTTGCATGGTCGGATGGCGTCAACCACCCCTCTGACCGGAAACGTTGACCGAAGCCGCTAGCCGGGCCGGCGGCCTTAGTCCCGGGCGCGGATGATCTTCGCGAACTGATCGAAGATGTTGTTGTTGGCGACGACAAGCTCACCATCCGCCAAAACCTCGCGCCCCTGGCGGATCGGCCCCATCAGGGCGCCCGCCTCGGTCGCAATCAAGGTGCCGGCGGCGATATCCCAGATCTGCAACTCGCGCTCCCAGAACCCGTCGTAGCGGCCCGCCGCCACATAAGCCAGGTCAAGCGCCGCCGAACCCCAGCGCCGCACGCCCGCGCATTCCGGCATCAGGCGCGCCAGGTCCTGCAACGTGGCCGGCAGCGTTTTCTTGGCCGCATAGGGAACGCCGGTCGCGAAAATCGCCTCGATCATCTTGGACCGGCCGGAAACGCGCAAACGCTTGCTGTCGTTCAGCCACGCACCGTTGCCCTTTTCGGCGTAAAACATCTCATCCTTGGCGGCGTCATACACGACACCCGCCACGATCTGCCCGCGATGCTCCAGCGCGATCGAAATCGCCCAATGCGGCAACCCGTGCAGGAAATTCGTGGTGCCATCAAGCGGGTCAACGATCCAGCGGCGCGTTGGATCCTTGCCGTCCGCCGCGCCCGATTCCTCGGCCAACCAGCCATAGGTCGGGCGCGCGCCCATCAACTCGTCGCGCAGGATGTTCTCGGCGGCGACATCGGCGCGGCTGACGAAATCGCCCGCGCCCTTCATCGACACCTGAAGGTTCTCAACCTCGCGGAAATCCTTGACCAGGGACCGCCCCGCCTTACGCGCGGCCTTGATCATGATGTTGAGATTTGCACTGCCCTGCATGGATCGGCTCCTTTTCGTCAGGCCGCGCGTATACGCGCCCCGCGCGCCAATGCCAAGCCCCGCCGAACAAGGGCGCAGGGGATCGCCGCGCGCCACGTATATCCGGGGGCAAATGCCCCGCCCGATCAGGCCGCCTGCATGCGCCGCGCCTCATCCCCCGCAAGGCGAATGAGGTCCGACATGTACGGCTTTTCCAGATCCTCGGTCCGCGTCGCGGCATAGAGGCGCCGCGTCAACCCGTCCTTGGTCAGGGGGCGCGTGACGTAATCCGATGAATACTTCACCTCGCGCACAACCCAGTCGGGCAGCACCGTAATCCCGCGATTGGACGCCACCAGCAGCAAGATCACCGCCGTCAGCTCCACCTGCCGCACCGCTGCCGGTTCGACCTTGGCGGGCGTCAAAAGCTGGCTGAAGAGATCCAGTCGCGCCCGTTCGACCGGGTAGGTGATCAAGGTCTCGCCGCGAAAATCCTCGGCGTCGATCCACGCCTTTTGCGCCAGCGGATGCTGGCTTGAGGCCACGAAAACCGGCGCGTAGTCGAAAAGCGGCGTAAACTCGACCCCGGTCAGTTTTTCCGGGTCCGACGACACCACCAAATCCACCTCTTCCTTCTGCAACGCCGGCAGCGCATCGAACGCCAGGCCCGGCCGAATGTCCACGTCCACATCGGGCCATGTCTTGCGGAAGTTTTCCAGCACCGGAAACAGCCACTCGAAACAGGCATGGCATTCGATCGCGATATGCAGCCGCCCCGACTTGCCCGCGCGCAGGCCGGTAAATTCCGCCTCCAGCGCCGCCACCTCCGGCAGGATACGCTCCGCCGCGCGCAGCAGGCGCAGCCCCGCCGCCGACAGCTTCAGCGGCCGCGACCGCCGCACGAACAGCTCCACCCCCGCCTGATCCTCCAACCCCTTGATCTGATGGCTCAGCGCCGATTGCGTGATGTTGAGCTGCTCCGCCGCACGCGCCAGCCCCCCCGCCTCGTGGATCGCCTTGATCGAGCGTAAATGACGGAATTCGATATGCATCTACAAGCGCGCCTCATACTAACCTTGAATATTATGAAGTTGTCTCACAATTAATGTTTTGCGACAAGGTTTGAACTCAACAGTCAGGATACCAGTATGACCACTCCGCGCGTTTCGTTCGAATTCTTCCCGCCCAAGGACCTGAAAGGGTCTTTTCGCCTGTGGGATACCGTGCAGGTTCTTGCACCGCTCGACCCGCAATTCGTGTCGGTCACCTATGGCGCTGGCGGTACAACCCGCGATCTGACGCGCGATGCGGTATCCACACTGCACGAGTCCAGCGGCCTGAACGTCGCCGCGCACCTGACTTGCGTCAACGCCACACGCGACGAAACGCTGGCCATCGCCAACGGCTTCTCTGATGCGGGCGTGCGCGACATCGTGGCCTTGCGCGGCGACCCGCCCAAGGGCGCTGGCGGGTTCACCCCCACCGAAGGCGGCTTTGCCGACTCGGTCGAGTTGGTCGAGGCGCTGGCCGACACCGGCAAGTTCACCATCCGCGTGGGCGCCTACCCCGAAAAGCACCCCGATGCCGCAGATACCGCCGCCGACGTGGAATGGCTCAAGCGCAAGCTCGACGCCGGCGCGGCCGAGGCGATCACCCAGTTCTTCTTTGAGCCAGAAACCTTTTTCCGCTTCCGCGACGCGTGCGAAAAGGCCGGCATCGACAAGCCGATCATCCCCGGCATCATCCCGATCGAGAACTGGTCGGGCGTGCGCAAGTTCGCCGCCAGCTGCGGCACGCACATTCCCGGATGGCTCGACGATGCTTTTGAAAAGGCCAAGCGCGACGACCGCGAGGATCTTCTTGCCACCGCGCTGTGCACCGAGATGTGCTCGGACCTGATCGAGGGCGGCGTCGATGCGCTGCATTTCTACACCCTCAACCGCCCCGAGCTGACCCGCGACGTCTGCCACGCGCTTGGCGTGACACCGCGCGTGCAACTGGAAAACGTTGCGTAACATCACCTTGCAGGGGCGCCGCCGCCGGGCCAATCTGCCCGGCAAGGAGGCGCGCCCATGTCCAGCCATACCCAACGTATCGCCACATCCCCCGATGAACTGCCCACGCTTGAGGAAACCCTCGAGAAATCGGGGCTCGAGTTCATGCGCGACGTTCTGGAGGGCAGGCACTCAGGCCCGCCCATCGGCGCGGCGCTGAACTACTGGCTGGACGAGGTCGAAGAGGGGCGCGTGGTGTTCCGCGGCGCGCCCAAGTTTGAGTATACCAACCCGATGGGCACAGTGCACGGCGGCTGGTATGGCACGCTGCTCGATAGCTGCATGGCCTGCGCGGTGATGACCCGCGTGCCGCGCGGCTCGGTCTACACGACGCTTGAATACAAGGTGAATATCCTGCGCCCGATCCCGCTGGAGACCGAGGTACTTGCCATCGGCACGGCGCAGCATACCGGCCGTTCGACCGGCGTCGCCGTGGGCGAGCTTCGCGGCGCCGCCGATGACAGGCTCTATGCCACCGGCTCGACCACCTGCATCGTGATGCGCATGGATCGCGGGTAACGCTTTGAAATTGCGCCAATCGCCAAGAATTGTCTTGGCGCACGGCCGCATTCGCCATTAGCCTCGCCCCTGATCCCGGCTCCCGAAGGGGCCGCCATCCCGCATCGCCCATTGGCCTGAGCGGGACGCGCGCGCCACGGGGGCCATTTGCGAAAGGGGCCCCCAATGCGATACATACCGGTTTATCTTGCGCTGCTCTTGATCCCCGCTGGCCTGATCCTGGCGCTGTTTCACCCGGTGTGGGGGGCCGTCGTGGCAGGGATCGGCTTGATCGGCGCCGCGATTGGATGGTCCGACTACCGTCAAACCAGCCGCTCGGTTCTGCGCAACTACCCGCTATCGGCGCGCCTGCGCTACCTGCTGGAAGAGTTCCGCCCGGAAATCCGCCAGTATTTCGTCGAAAGCGACCACGATGAGACCCCCTATTCGCGCGAACAGCGCGCGCTGGTCTATCGCCGCGCCAAGGGGATCGAGGGGCTGCGCCCGTTCGGCACCCTGCGCAACGTGAACGAGGTCGGGCACGAATGGATCAACCATTCGATGGCCCCCTCCCGCCTGGAAAACGCCGATTTCCGCGTCACGATTGGCGGCACTGACTGCACGCAGCCCTATTCGGCCTCCGTGCTCAACATATCGGGGATGTCCTATGGCGCGCTGTCGCCCAACGCGATCGAGGCGCTCAACAAGGGCGCGAAGGAGGGCGGGTTTGCCCACACCACCGGCGAGGGGTCGATTTCGCGGTTTCACCGCCTGCATGGGGGCGATCTGATATGGCAGATCGGCTCGGGCTATTTCGGCTGCCGCACCCCGGAAGGGCGCTTTGACCCGGAGACCTTCGCGCAAAAGGCGCAGGACGATCAGGTCAAGATGATCGAGATAAAGCTATCCCAAGGGGCAAAACCGGGGCATGGCGGCATCCTGCCCGGCGCCAAGGTGACCGAGGCCATCGCCGAAGCGCGCGGCGTGCCCGTCGGCGAGGCCTGCAACAGCCCCGCCGCGCATGGCGAGTTCACGACGCCGGTCGAGCTGTGTAACTTCATCCAGCGCCTGCGCGACGCGTCCGGCGGCAAGCCGGTGGGGATCAAGCTGTGCGTCGGTCACCCTTGGGAATGGTTCGCCGCCGCCAAGGCGATGCGCGAGACGGGCATCGTGCCCGATTTCATCACCATCGATGGCTCCGAAGGGGGCACCGGCGCCGCCCCGGCCGAGTTCGCCGATCATCGCGGCGCGCCGCTGCACGAGGGGCTGATGCTGGTGCATAACACGCTTGTCGGGTTGAACCTGCGCGACAAGACCCGCCTGATCGTTGCCGGCAAACTGGTCAGCGCGTTCGACATCTGCCGCATGTTCGCGCTCGGCGCCGATGGCTGCAACATGGCGCGCGGGTTCATGTTTGCGCTTGGCTGCATACAGGCGCAGGCGTGCCATACCGACAAATGCCCAACCGGCGTGACCACGCAAGACCCGGGGCGCTATCGCGCGCTGGTCATCGATCAGAAGTATCGCCGCGTCGCCAACTTCCACGGCAACACGATGCACGCGCTGAAGGAAGCGGTCGAATCTTCGGGCCTGCGGCACCCCTCGGACCTGACGCCACATCACCTGATGATCCGCGTGAACTCGCGCGAGGTACGCTCAGCCGCCAGCCAATATGATTGGGTCACCCCCGGCGATCTGTCCGGCGCGACGGTGACGCACCCGGCGTTCGCCAAGTACTGGGACGGTGCGCGCACCGATACCTTCGCCTTCGCCGCCTGAGCGCGCTCAGACCGCCACGCCAAGGGCCTCGCGCGCGGCCTCATGTCCTTGCACCGTCTCGTGCAAACGCTCGGACTTGTCCCGCCCGACGACCCGCGCCTTGCGCAGCAGGAACATCTTTCCCCACCCGCGCCACGTGCCCACGCTGGGGGCATCCGGGTCGGTGGGAAACCGCTCGCGCCAATCCTCGGGCAAAACCAATCCGCATTCCGCGAGCCGCTCCAGCATCCACACCAGCGGGATATTGGCCAAGGGCCGCGCCGGCGTGTACCCGCCAAGATGCCCGCCGATATCGCCATGGGTGCCGGTGAACCACACCTGCCGGACATCCCCCGCGAAATCGGGGGGGCACTCCCACAAAACCGGGTCGAACACCTCGCGCGTCTCGTCCAGCGCCAGCGCGTGAAACCCGTGCTTGATCGACGGGCCAAGGTGGTGGTTGTGATAGGCGTGCTTGCGCTCTGACCGCTCCCACACGAACGGCAGCCGCAGGCCCAGCGCCTTGACGGTATCCCAAACCGCCACCGCCTCGATCGGGACATCCGCGTGGCAATGATGCGCAGCGAACGCGCGCACGGACTGCGCGCTTTCGGGCGCCGAATAGAGGCGATAGGTCTGCCGGATATTCCGCTCCGTCGCGCACTCGGGGCGCAGCAGGCCGACACTGTCAATAACCCCGGCCAGCGATCGAACGGCATACGCCCCCCGCGAATACCCCACCAGGAATATCCGGTCGCCGGGCCGATAGCGGCTGGCAAGAAAGCCATAGGCGCGGCGGATCTGCTGGTTGATGCCACGGCCCATCATGACGTGATGGGTGTTGCGCCACGCGTACCATTGCAGCCCCGCCTCGTAGAACAGCGAAAGCGCCGGCTGCGCCTCGCACAAAAGCTTGTAGGTCAACCCTGCGTTGGTCTCGTCCCCGGGCTCCAGCGTGGACATCGTCCCGTCCAGAACAATCACATGGCTTTGCGATCCGCGCCGCTCGGCAAGGGGGCTGTGGCGCTCCCGCTGACCGGGGCGCACCCATTCAAGAAAGCTCTTACTCAGCCGCCTCAGGCGTTCCATTGAGCATCTCCCACACACGCGAGGGCGTGAACGGCATGTCCGCCTGTCGTACCCCGCGCGCCCACAACGCATCAAGCACCGCGTTCGCCGTGGCCGCCATCGCCCCGACGGTTCCCGCCTCGCCGCAGCCCTTCATGCCCATCGGGTTGGCCGTCGACGGCACGGGCTCGGTCTCAAAGCGGAACATGGGCAGATCATCGGCCCTTGGCATCGCGTAGTCCATGAACGTTGCCGTGAGGAGCTGTCCATCCTCGTCAAACGCCACCCGCTCACAAAGGGCCTGCCCGACGCCCTGCGCGACACCTCCATGCACCTGCCCCTCGGCCAGCAGCGGATTGATCAGGTTGCCGAAATCATCCACCACCGTGTAGCGGTCCAGCGTTACTTTGCCGGTCTCCGGGTCCACCTCGACCTCGGCCACATGCGCGCCGTTGGGATAGCTGCGCGCCGGCAATGTCGCCCGCGCCTCGTGCCGCAACAGATCGCTGCGCCCATCGGCGCGCGCCATCTCGGCCGCCTCCAACAGCGTCGGCGTCAGGTTCGAGCCGGGCGCGCGGAACGTCTCGTCGTCAAAGCTGATCTCATCCTCGGATACGCCCATCTTGTCCGCCAGGTAAGGCGTGAACGCGGCGACCATCTTCTCGACCGTGGCCAGCGTGGCATTTGCCTGCACCGTGACCGAGCGCGATCCCCCCGTGCCCCCGCCCTTGGCAATCAGGTCCGAATCGCCCTGCACCACCTTGATGCATTCGGCCGGAATGCCCGTCTGATCGGACAGGAACGAGGCATAGACCGTCTCATGCCCCTGTCCGTTACTTTGCGTGCCAACATAGATCGTGGCGGTGCCATCCTCGTTGAATTCCACCGCCGCGCCTTCGGACGGATCGCCCAAAATGCTCTCGATGTAATACGCCAGGCCCATGCCCCGCAGCCGCCCCTTGTCGGCGCTTGCCTTGCGGCGCGCGGCGAACCCGTCAAGGTCCGCTGCCACCTCGGCATGGTCCAGGACGCGCGCGAAATCGCCCACGTCATAGGTTTCGCCTGTGGCGCTGACATAGGGGAACTTATCGGCTGCAATGAAGTTGCGGCGGCGCAGCTCCCACGGATCAACGCCCAACTCCCGCGCGGCGGTGTCCATGATGCGCTCCAGCACATAAATCGCCTCGGGCCGCCCGGCCCCGCGATAGGCATCCACCTGCGTGGTGTTGGTGTAATACCCCTCGACGTGCAGGAACGTGTCCTGCACATCATACGTGCCCATCATCACCTTGGAAAACAGGGTCGTCTGAATGATCTGCCCAAAGTTGCTGTTGTAGGCCCCAAGGTTGCAGCGCGTATCGACGCGGTAACCTGTGATCCGGTGATCGGCATCGAACCCCAGCGCCACCTCGTGCGTCAGGTCGCGGCCCGCGTGATCGCTCAGCATCGCCTCGGTCCGCTCGGACATCCACCGCACCGGCCGGCCCAAACTGCGCGCCGCATGCGCCACCACGAAATACTCGTTATACGGCGGCGCCTTCATCCCAAAGCCCCCGCCGACATCGGGGGTGGTCACGCGCACTTGCTCGGGCTCAAGGCCCATAACGCGGGCGATCTGCGCCTTTGGCCCCCAAACGCCCTGCCCGTTGAACGCCAGATGCAGGCGCCCATCCTGCCATTCGGCATAGCAGCCGCGCGGCTCCAGCGAATTGACGATCACGCGGTTGTCGTCCACCCGCATCCGCACCACGTGCGCCGCACGGCTTAGCGCCGCCTCACAGGCATCCTCGTCGCCCATGGCCCAATCGAAGGCGCGGTTATCCGGCGCGGCATCGGGGTGAAGCGGCTCGCCCCCCGGCGCCAGGTCCATCTTGGCCGGCAAATCGTCATAATCCAGCTCGATCAGCTCTGCCGCATCGCGCGCCTGGTCCAGCGTTTCGGCCACGATCACCGCCACCGGCTCGCCCACATGGCGCAGCCTGTCGCGCGCCAGGATGGGCCGCTCGGGGTCCGCGGCGGGCGTGCCGTCGCGGTTCTCGATGGTGATGCCCCAAATGCCGTCGGTGATGCCCGCCGCGTCCAGGTCGGTCGCCGTGATTACCATGTGCACGCCGTCCGCCTCGCGCGCGGCCTCGACGTCCAGCGCCGCGATTCGGCCATGCCCCACGGGCGAGCGAAAGACATGCGCCCTGAGCGCATTATCCAGCGCGATATCGTCTACATATTCGCCGTGACCGGTTAAGAACCGTTGGTCTTCAACCCGCTTGATCGGTTGGCTCTTGCCGAACTTTTCCATGACACGCCCCATTCGCTGCTTTGGGCGCACCCTAGCTTACCACGCGGCACTGTCCAGTGGATCACACCCGCGCAACCGTGACCGGCTCACCGGGGCCATAGCCGTTGAACCGCGTCGCGATCGATAGCGAATATGCCCCCTGCCCGTGAAACAAAAGATAATCCCCCTCCGCCAGGTCATCGGGTAGCGACACCGGCTCGGGCAAGCGGTCAAGGCTGTCGCAGGTCGGGCCGTAAACGATGCGCGCGCCCGCCGCGCCGCCGCGCTTTGCCCCGTCGGCGGTATGGACACTGATGCGGTCGCCCGGCGCGATATCGCGCAGCTCGGCCAGCCCGCCATAGATGCCATCGTTTATGAAAACCGCCCCCCCGGTGCGCAGGGCCTTGACCCGTGCCGCCAGCGTGAAGGCATCGTTCACCATGGCGCGGCCCGGTTCGCACACCAACTCCGGGGCGCACGCGCCAAAGGCGGCGTTCACCTCGCCGCGGATACGTTCGAACACTGCCTCAAGGTCAGGGCCCGCCGCGCCTGTGCGATGTGCCGCGAACCCGCCGCCCACGTTCAGCCGCGCTAACCGCACGCCGGCCTGCCGCGCCACCTCGGCGCAGGCGCGCACATAGGCCGCCCAGGCGCTCGCATCGGTGCATTGCGTGCCGGGGTGAAACGTCATCGCCGGGATGAACCCCATCTGCGCCACCCGCCGCAGCAATTGCACCGCCTCGCCAACGCCCGCGCCGAACTTGTCGCCGAAATCATACGCCGCCCCCGCCACCGGAAGGGCGAGCCGCAGGCTCACCTCCGCCGTGCGCGGCACATCGGCCAGCTTGTCCAGCTCCGTCGCGCAATCCACCGACCACGAGGCAACCCCCATGGATATGCCAAACGCCACTTCCTCGCATGAGCGCACGGGGTTGTTGTAGTGCAACACCGCATCGGGCAGCACCGCCCGCGCCGCGCGCATCTCTTGCGGCGAGGCCACGTCGAACGCGCCCACCCCTGCCGCCACGAGGTTTTCCAGAACCTCGGCGCGCGGGTTGGCCTTCACCGCATATGTCACCAGCCCGTCAAACCCCGCGCGAAACCGCCGCGCGGTCGCCTGCAACACGGCGGGACTGAAATACATCACGGCGGTATCGGGCCGCACCCGGACCAGATGGGCCAGTGGATCACGCCATAGGGGATCTGCGCGCATGTCTCGATTGCCTCACTGCTGCCTCGCTGCTTTTGGCCCATACTGGCGCAGAAAAACGTCGATTCCTGTTGGCACTTCGAATAGAATGCCAATAATCTTGGGCAATATGACGATCAGATAATGCAAACAGACGAAACCGATTCCGCACTGATGGCCCTGCTGTCGGAAAACGCCCGCTTGCCCGTGGCCACCCTGGCGCGGCGGCTGGGGCTGGCGCGCACCACCGTGCAGGCGCGCCTCGACCGGCTTGAGGCAACCGGCGCCATCGCCGGCTATACCTTGCGCCGCGGCGCCGTGGCCCGCCCGCCTCTGCACGCCACCGCCCTTCTGTCGGTCGAGCCGCGCAGCGGCGCCGCCGTTCTGGCGCGGCTCAAAACCCTGCCGCAAGTCACCCGCGTGCACACCACCTCGGGCCGCTTCGACATGATCGTGGAACTGGCCGCCGACAGCACCGCAACCCTCGACGACACGCTGGACCGCATCGGCGAAAGCCGCGGCGTGCGCTCGTCCGAATCCCTCATCCACCTCAGCACCAAGCTCGATCGCGCCTGAGCGCGCGACAACCGGCTTTCCCTTTGCCCGCCAATTCGCTAGACGAGGCCCAAACGGATCACGCAGGACCGACCACGATGGCAATGGAAAAGACATTCAACGCGGCCGAGGCCGAAAGCCGCATCTACGACGCATGGGAACAAGCCGGCGCGTTCAAGGCCGGCGCCAATGCCAAGCGCGATGATACCTTCTGCATCATGATCCCCCCGCCCAACGTGACCGGCAGCCTGCACATGGGCCACGCCTTCAACAACACGTTGCAAGACATCCTCACACGGTGGCACCGGATGCGCGGGTTCGACACCCTGTGGCAGCCCGGGCAGGACCACGCCGGCATCGCCACGCAAATGGTGGTTGAGCGCGACCTCGCCAAGGAAGGCAAGCGCCGCACCGATTTCACGCGGCAAGAGTTCCTGAAAAAGGTCTGGGAATGGAAACAGACCTCGGGCGGCACCATCATCAATCAGCTCAAGCGCCTCGGCGCTTCCTGCGACTGGTCGCGCAACGCCTTCACCATGTCCGGCGCCCCCGGCGCCCCCAAGGGCGAAGACGGCAACTTCCACGACGCGGTGATCCGCGTTTTCGTGGACATGTACAACAAGGGCTACATCTATCGCGGCAAGCGGCTGGTCAACTGGGATCCGCATTTTGAAACCGCCATTTCCGATCTCGAGGTCGAGCAGGTCGAACAGGACGGCAAGATGTGGCGCCTGCGCTACCCGCTGGCCGATGGCGAGACCTATCAGCACCCCGTCGAATGGGACGAGGACGGCACCGTCACCGCGACCGAGACCCGCGATTACCTGACCGTCGCCACCACCCGGCCCGAAACCATGCTGGGCGACACCGGCGTCGCCGTGCACCCCGACGATGCGCGCTATACGCACCTGATCGGCAAGCACGCGATCCTGCCCTTGGTGGGCCGCCGCCTACGGATCGTGGCGGATGACTATGCCGACCCTGAAAAAGGCACCGGCGCGGTGAAAATGACCCCCGCGCATGATTTCAACGACTGGGCCGTGGGCGAACGCACCGGCCTGCGCGCGATCAACGTGATGAACACCAAGGCCGCCATCGCCCTGCGCGGCAACGCCGATTTCGCCGAAGGCTGTCCCGACGACGACATCGCCCGTTGTATCGAGGCGCTGGATGGCATCGACCGCTACGAGGCACGCGACTGGATCATCCAGACGGCCGAGGCCGAAGGCTGGCTCGACGGGATAGACGCCGACCGCCACATGGTCCCGCACGGCGACCGCTCCAAGGTCGCGATCGAGCCCTACCTGACCGATCAGTGGTTCGTGGACACCCAAAAGGTCGTGCAACCCGCCATCGACGCGGTGCATAACGGCGACGTCACGATCATGCCCGATCAGGACCGCAAGGTTTACCTGCACTGGCTTGAGAACATCGAGCCGTGGTGCATCTCGCGCCAGCTTTGGTGGGGGCACCAGATCCCGGTTTGGTTCGGACCCGAAAAACAAGATAGCAATGGAACACTCTTCTTGGCAGCAAGCAGTTCGAGCGCTGGCCAACCCAAGCAGTTCTGCCACGCCACCGAGGCGGAAGCCGTTGCATCTGCTGAAGCCTACTACGGCAAGCCAGTGAGGATCGTCGCTAGCAGAAACGAAGCAGTTTCCGATGGGTTTCCCATGGATGCAGCCGAGGTCAAGATCTGGCGCGAAGAAGACGTCCTCGACACGTGGTTCTCCTCCGGCCTGTGGCCCATCGGCACGCTGGGCTGGCCCGAGGACACCGAGGCGCTGAATAAATACTTCCCCACCGATGTCCTGATCACCGGGTTCGACATCATCTTCTTCTGGGTCGCCCGGATGATGATGATGCAATATGCCGTGGTCGGGCAAAAGCCGTTCCATACCGTCTATGTCCATGCCCTCGTCCGCGACGAGAAGGGCAAGAAGATGTCCAAATCGCTGGGCAACGTGCTGGACCCGCTGGACCTGATCGACGAATACGGCGCCGACGCGGTGCGCTTCACCCTCACCGCGATGGCCGCCATGGGCCGCGACCTGAAACTCAGCAAGGACCGTATTGCGGGCTACCGCAACTTCGGCACCAAGCTGTGGAACGCCGCCCGTTTTGCCGAGATGAACGGGGCCATTTCCGCACCGACGCAATACCGACAAATTACCGACGCGAAACAGACGGTCAATAAATGGATCATCGGCGAGGTCGGCCGCATCCGCGAGGATGTCGATACCGCCCTCTCCGCCTACCGCTTCAACGACGCGGCAAACGCCCTTTACGCGTTTGTCTGGGGCAAGGTCTGCGACTGGTATGTCGAGTTCTCCAAGCCCCTCCTGATGGACGGAACCCCTGAAGAACAAGCCGAAACACGCACAACAATGGCCTGGGTTCTGGATCAATGCCTGATCCTTCTGCACCCGATCATGCCCTTCGTCACCGAAGAGCTGTGGCAGGCCACCCCCAACCGCGAAACGATGCTGGTGCACGCCGATTGGCCCGAATATGGCGCCGATCTGGTCAACCCCGAGGCCGACCGCGAGATGAACTGGGTGATCTCGGTGATCGAAGGCGTCCGCTCCGCCCGGGCGCAAATGCACGTGCCCGCAGGCCTTAAAATTCCGATGCTGGTCAGTGACTTGGATGCCGTCGGCCGCGCCGCGTGGGATCGCAACGAAGCGCTGATCATGAAGCTGGCCCGCATCGATAGCCTGACCGAATCCGCCGATTTCCCCAAGGGCACCGTGACCGTCCCGGTCGAAGGCGCCACCTTCGGCCTGCCCCTGGCCGACATCATCGACGTGGACGAGGAAAAGGCCCGCCTGCAAAAGGCATTGGCGAAGCTGGAGAAGGAATTGTCGGGCCTGCGCGGGCGGCTGAACAACCCCAAGTTCGCCCAAAGCGCCCCCGCCGAAGTGGTCGAGGAAACCCGCGAAAACCTCGCCGCCCGGGAAGAGGAAGAGGCCCGCATCAACGCCGCCCTCGCTCGCCTCGCCGAACTGGGATAAGGGCACTCGGCGGGGCGCACTGCCCCGCCGAATGCCTATTTCTCCGTCAATTTCAATTCGATACGCCGGTTCTGCGCCCGCGCCTCATCGGTGTCGGCGGTGTTGATCGGCTGGTATTCGCCAAAGCCATTCGCGCTGAGCCGCGCGGGCGGCATGTTCAATTCGTCCACCATGTAGCGCACCACAGACAACGCCCGCGCCTGACTGAGTTCCCAGTTATCCTCGAAATCCGCCGAGTCCGCCAACGGCACATCGTCGGTATGCCCGTCCACCCGGATCACCCAATCGATGCCTTCTGGTATCTCGTCCGCGATGCGCTGCACGATGTTCGCGACCTTGGCGATTTCGGCCTTGCCGTCGCCCGACAGGTCCGCCTTGCCCGGCGCAAACAGGACCTCCGACGAGAATACGAACCGATCGCCCTCGATACGCACGCCTTCCTGGTCGCCAAGGATCTCGCGCAGGCGGCCGAAAAATTCGCTGCGGTATTTCTCAAGGTCCTCCTTCTCGGCCTCCAGCCGCTTGCGCTCTGCCTCTTCCAGCTCGCGGCGCTTGCGTTCCTCGGCCGCCGCCCGCGCCAAGGCCGCGTTCAAATCCGAGCCGAGCGATTGCAACTGCACCTGCGCCGCAGCCTCGCGTTCCTTGTAGTCATCCAATAGCGCCTGAAGCGATCCCAACTGCTCACGCAGCGCCGCCAATTGCTGGTTCAGCAGGGCCTGCTCACGCTGTGCCTTGGCGGAGATCTCTTCTTCGCGGGCCAACTCGCGCCGCGCCTCGGCCAATAGCGCGGCCTGCCGCTCCGCCTCGCTCAGACGCTCCTTCGCTGCCTTCTCCGCCGCCAATCGCGCCGCAAGCGCCTCGGCCAAGGCGTCCTGTGCGCTCTGCGCCTTGTTCTCCAGTTCCTCCTCGGCACGCGTGGCGCGCTCCTCGGCGCTGCGCTGCGCCGCTTTCGCCTCTTGCGCTTCCTGCTCGGCCTGGCGGCGTGCTTCCACCGCCGCGGCCAGCGCCGCTTGCGCGTCCTCGATCCGCCCCTCCAGCGTCAGCTTGGCCGCCAGCGCTTCGGCCAGTCGTTTCTCAAGCGATCCTGTCTCGCTCTGCATCTGCGCTTGCAGGCTTTCGACCTGGCCGCGCGCCTGCGCCAACTGCTCCTGCAACGCCGCGCGATCGCCCTGCGCCTTTTCCAGTTGCTGCTCAAGGCTGCCGACCTGCTTGCGGCGCTGCGCCAATTCCGCCTCGGATTCGCTTAGCCGCGTTTGCAGATCGCTGATCTCGTCCTCCCCCTTCTCGGCCCGCGCCAACGCCTGCGCCAATGCCGACTCAAGCGACGACAACTGGCTTTCCGCCTCGGTCCGGCGCTGCGCGGTCTGCTCCAGGTCCTCGCGCACGGCGCCCAGCTCGGTCTGCGCTTTCTCCTGCGCCAGAAGAGCCGCAGCCAGCTTGGCGGTCAAATCCTCACTGGCGGATTCCGCCGCCGCAAGCAGGGTCAGCGTCTCCTCGGCCTTTCTGCGCTGCTCCTCCAGCGCCATGGTCATCGCGGTCAGTTCGGCATCCGCGTTCTTGAGCTTTTCGCGCAACCGCTCGGCCGCAGCGGCCTCTGCCAGGCGCGCCGCCTCTTCATCGCTCAACTCCTCCTCAAGGGTACTCACCTGCGCGCTCAGGTCATCGCGCGCCGCCTTGGCCTCGACATTGCGCCGGCGCAGATCGGCAACCAATGCCTGCAACGCCTCGCGCCGGGCGGCGGCAAGGCGGGCCTCTTCGGTCTTTGCGTCTATCTCGTCGCGCAACCGCGCCAGCGCGAGGTTCAGCGCCTCCTGTTCGCTAATCAGGCGCGTGCGATCTTCCTCCAGACGCGCAACCTCTGCCTGGACTTCGTCCCGCTCCCGGCGAAGGGTATCGGCCTGATCACGGGCGGTATCGCGCTCTTCTTCAAGGGTGGCGACTTGCTTTCGGAACCCGGCAATCCGGTCCTGCGCCGCGTTCAACGCCGCCGCCTGCGTGTCCCGCTCGGCAATCAGGGAGGCAACCTGCGCCTCGAAACTGGTGATGCGGGATTGCGCCGCGTCCAACGCTTCGGCCTGCGCATCGCGCTCGGCCCGCAACGACGCGATAAGCGAGGCCTGCTCTTCGACGCGATCGCGCTCCTCGCGCAACGTCGCATCCAACTCGCCCACCCTCTGGGTCAGCTCTTCGTTTCGCCGCTGCGACAGGCCAAGCGCCTCGGACAGGGCGGCCACCTCGGACGATAGCGCATCAAGCTGCGTGTCCTGCCCCGCGATCGTCTCGCGCAGCACGCTTTGCACGACCATGAAAATGGTCAGCACGAACATCAGAACCAGCAAGAGCCCCGTCATCGCATCCACGAAACCGGGCCATATCGAGGCCTGAAACCGCTGCCCGGTGCGCCGCGACAGGGACATGCCTCACTCCTCCTGCCCGGCGGACCCACCCGGCACGTCACCGCCACGCCCGGAGCCTCCGAACGGGCGCGCCGTAGCGGGCCGCTCGCGCGATTGCTGCACCGCGCGGGTCAGCGCGGAAAGGTCGGTGCGCAGCTCGGTCATGGTTTCCTGTCGCCCGGCGCTGATCTCTTCCAGCAGGCGAAGCATCTGCACGTCGATCGACCGCAGCCGCATCCGGCTTTCGGCATCCATCCCCTCGTCGCGCCCGCGCTCCAGCTCGGCCAGCTCGCTCAGTGTTTCAACAAGGCGGTCCTGCCCCTCGGACACCCGGGTCAGCGCATCGTCAAGCTGCCGGTTCTCGGCCATCCTGTCAGTCAGCCGCTCAACGGACTCCACGAGGCTGCCCAGCTTGCCATCGACCTCGGCGCGCCCCGCCTCGGACTGTGCGAATAGCTGGCGCAGGCCGTCCATCTGTTCGGCCATTGTATCAAGGACATGCGCCACCACATCCTGATCGCCACCGCCCTCGCCCTCGCCGGTGGAAAATCCGACCCGCGTGATTGACGACAGCCATTCCTCCAGCTCCCGGTAGAAGCGGTTCTGCCCGTGTCCCGCGAACAGCTCCAGCAGCCCCACCACCAGCGACCCCGCCAAGCCCAGCAACGAAGAGCCAAACGCCACGCCCATGCCCGACAATTGCTGATCAAGCCCGGTCATCAGTCGCCCGAACACCTCGACCCCCGGCTCGCCCTCCTTCGGGGCCAGGCCGCGGATCGTATCCACCAGCGCCGGCACCGTCGTCGCCAAGCCATAGAACGTTCCCAAAAGGCCAAGGAAGATCAGAAGGTTGACAATATAACGCGTGATCTCGCGCGCTTCGTCAATCCGCGTCGCCACGGAATCCAGGATCGACCGGGTCGAAGACGCCGCGATCTGCATCCTGCGCCCCCGGGTGCGCAGCAACGCCGCCAACGGCGCCAGAAGCTGGGGCGCCCTCGATTCCTGGAAATCGTCCCGCTCGCCCGCGAACCCCTCGATCCAGCGCACCGAGGTAAACAGTTGCGCCACCTGCCAGAAACAGGCCAGCACCCCCAGCACGAAAACAAACAGGATAAAGCCGTTCAGGTACGGGTTGGCTTCGAAAACCGGCAACACCCGCGGCAGCGCCAGCGTCACCACCCCCGCTGTCAACCCCAGCACCATGAGCATGAGCATGATCTGGCGAACGGGTTGCGAAAAATGCGGCTCGACCTCGCGGTCCGGCTGGTCCATGCGGACAGCTCCTGACACTGGTTTTTGTTGTCGCAACCTTACGGGTTTCACCGCCTCAAGCCAAGGAATTATCCCAACATTCCTCGTACGCGGGCCGCCAACCAATCAAGGTCCGCGTCCTCGATTCCCAACTCGCGCAAATGGGCGGCGGTGTTGAACAGATACTCGGCATTCGGGCCCATTCCGCCCTCTGCGCGCGCGATGATTTGCGCCTGTTCCTCCAGTGGGAGCGCGCCGCAATACTGCACGTGATCGGGGTCGATGACAAAGGTCACCGCCTCGACCCGGCGACCATCGCGCAAATCGACCATCAAGCGCGCCTCGAGATAGGCCGCGGACACCAGCTCGCGCTCGCGCAAGTAGGCCAGCGTCTCATTCTCGCGGCCCGTGGGCACGGCAAGCGCCTGACCGTGGCACTGCGCCCCTTCGGCCTGGTCCAGCGCCAGAACCAGCCCCGGCTGCTCGTCCGTTCCGCGATGGTGGATCGAGCGCATGCAGAAACTGCGGTGATACTCCGGCAACACCGCCAACGCGCTTTCCGTCACCTCGAAACCGGGCTTCCATAGCAAAGACCCGTATCCGAACACCCACATTGTCATCTTGCTGGTCCTCCGCTTCGTGCCCCTGTAAACACGAACCACGAGGCGCGTAAAAGGGGGCAGCGCATGAAACGTCTGTTGATCCTGATCGCTATGGCCGCTGGCCTGTGGTCCGGCTATTGGGTGTGGGGGGCGCAGACCCTGAAATCCGACATTGCCAACTGGTTCGATACCCGCCGCGCCGAAGGCTGGGTGGCCGATTACACCGATCTGTCGGTCGCCGGGTTTCCCAACCGTCTTGATGCAACGCTTGATGCGCCATCGCTGGCCGATCCGGGCACTGGCTGGGCCTGGCAGGCGCCGTTTTTCCAGGTCTTGCGGCTTAGCTATGACGCCGATCACAGGATCGCCGTCTGGCCCGACCGCCAGATGGTTTCGACCCCGCACAACAAGTATGACCTGACCAGCGCCGACATGCGCGCCAGCATCATCACGCGCGGAACCGACGCGGCGCTTGAGCGGGCCACCCTGGTCGCCGATACCGTCCTCGTCGCACGCCACGGCGCCGAGGGCGGCACCGCGATGACCGCCCTCAACCTCGCGATCAAGGCCCAGCCGGACGCGCCCGCCACCTACCGCGTGTCGCTCACCGCCGACGACCTTGCACCGCCCGCGCAGACCCGCCGTCGGATCGCCCCGCAAGAGGTGCTGCCGCATCGCTTTGACGCGCTAACCGCGGATATGACCGTCACCCTGACCCGGCCGCTGGACCGACGCACATTGGAGCAGGACCGCCCGCAACCCACGCGGATCGACATCGGCAAGGCGCGCGCGCAATGGGGCGACATGGTGCTCGAGGCCGCCGGAACCCTGCAAATCGATGATCAGGGCCGCGCCGATGGCCGCGTTACGTTGCGCGCGCGCAACTGGCGCGACATCCTGCGCGCCTCCACCCGCGCGGGCGCCGTGCCAAGTGCCGTCGCCGACCAGATCGAGAACGCGCTGGAACTGCTCACGGCGATGGCCGGCAACCCGCGCATGCTCGATATCCCGTTGGAGTTCAGCGGCGGCCGCGTCTATGTCGGCCCGGTTCCCGTGGGCACCGCGCCGCAATTCCGCCTGCCCTGATCGCGCACGGCAACCTACGCTTTGTCGGGCTCCGCATCGCGGACGACGCGCCCGAAATCGGGCGCGTCGGTATCCTGACCCGCCTCGATGATGCCGCGCCTTATCTCGCGCGTGCGCGTGAAGTAATCATGCAGGTGCGCCCCGTCGCCCGTCCGAATCGCACGTTGCAGCGCGAACAGCTCCTCGGTGAACCGGCCCAGGATTTCCAGCGTCGCATCCTTGTTGGTCAGGAAAACATCCCGCCACATGGTCGGATCGCTTGCCGCAATCCGCGTGAAATCGCGAAAACCCGCGGCGGAATACTTGATCACTTCGCTGTCGGTAACCCGGCCCAGATCGTCGGCCACGCCCACCATCGTATAGGCGATCAAGTGCGGCGCGTGGCTGGTCACCGCCAACACCAGATCGTGATGATCCGCCTCCATCGTATCGACATTCGCGCCCAGCCCCTCCCAAAAGGCCCTGAGCCGCTCAACCGCCCCTGCGTCTGTGCCCTCATCCGGGACCAACAGGCACCAGCGATTGTCGAAAAGCCCCGAAAACCCCGATTCCGGGCCTGAATGCTCGGTTCCCGCAAGCGGGTGCGCAGGGATGAAATGCACGCCTTGCGGCACATGCGGGCCAACCGCGTCGATCACCGCGCGCTTGACCGATCCCACGTCGCTTAGCGTGGCCCCGGGGCGCAGCACCGGCGCAATTTCGGCGGCGACGGCCCCCATGGCCCCCACCGGCACGCACAGCACCACAAGATCGGCGCCCTCGACCGCCTCCGCTGCGCTGTCGCACACCCGGTCGCATAACCCGATCCGCCGCGCCGTGTCGCGGGTGGCCTCGGTGCGGGCATAGCCCGTGACCTCGCCCGCGATGCCCGAGCGCTTGATCGCCCAGAACATCGAGCTGGCGATCAACCCCAGACCAATCAGCGCGACACGTCCGTATACCTGGCTCATCGCGCGCCTCCCTTGAACTGCCCCACTGCATGGGCCACCCGGCGGCAGCTCGCCTCGTCCCCCACGGTGATCCGCAGGCAATTGGGCAGGTTGTAGCCCCCCACGCGCCGAACGATCAGGCCTTGCGTCTTGAGGTAGTCGTCGCACGCTTCCGCCTCTTTCGCGTCGGCGAAACGCGCCAGGATGAAGTTGGCCATCGACACATCCGACGGCACGCCGTGTTCCGCCAGCGCACCCGCCAGCCAGACCCGCAGCCGCGCATTATCGGCGCGGCACTTCTCGGCCCAGGTGCGGTCGCGCATGGCCGCCTCGGCCGTGGCCAGTGCCGCCGTCGACAGGTTGAACGGCCCGCGCACGCGGTTCAGCACATCAATGATCGCCTTCGGCCCATAGCCCCAGCCGACACGCAAACCGCCAAGGCCATAAAGCTTGGAAAAGGTGCGCGTCATCACGACATTCTCGCGCGCATCCACCAGCGCGGCACCGCCATCGTAATGATCCACGTATTCGGCATAGGCCCCGTCCAGAACCAGGATCGCCTGCTTGGGCAACCCCTCGGCCAGCCTCGCAACCTCCTGCGCGCCGATCATGGTGCCGGTCGGGTTGTTGGGGTTGGCGACGAACACCAGCTTGGTGCGCTTGGTGCAGGCCGCCAGGATCGCGTCCACATCCGTGACGCGTTCCCGCTCGGGCACCTCCACGGGCTTGGCCCCCGACGCCAGCGCGCTGATCTTGTACATGGCAAAGCCATGCTCGGTGTGGATCACCTCGTCGCCCTGCCCGGCATAACACTGGCAAAGAAAGTGGATGATCTCGTCGCTGCCGACGCCGCAGATGATGCGCTCGGCATCCAACCCGTGCGTTTCGGCGATCGCATTGCGTAGCGCGGCGTGGTCCGTCGGCGGGTAGCGATTCAACTCGAAAGCCGCGCGGCGAAATGCTTCGATCGCGGCTTCGCTAGGCCCAAACGGGTTCTCGTTCGAGCTAAGCTTGACGGCGTCGCGCACGCCCTCCACGCTGGCCTGCCCCCCCTGGTAAAGGGCGATGTCCATGATACCTGGGCGGGGGGTGATCTTTGTCATGTCGCATCTCCTCAAGGGGTGTCTTAGCGGGCCGCCTGTCGCATGGAAAGAGGCAACCGCCCTGCCCCGAATTCAACCAAGACGCGTTGCCGATACGCCATCCCGACGAAAAGGCCCCGCCGCATGTCTGCGACGGGGCCCCAATGTCACGAGTTGTCGCGTCAGCGTCAGTTCTTGGCGTAGAATTCGACGACGAGGTTCGGTTCCATCATCACCGGATAGGGCACATCGCCCAGATGCGGCGTGCGCACAAATGTCGCGGTCAGCTTGGTGTTGTCCACGTCAAGGTAGTCCGGCACATCGCGCTCGGGCAGTTGCGTGGCCTCCAGGATCGCGGCCATCTGCTTGGACTTTTCGCGCACCTCGATCACGTCACCCTCTTTCACACGGAAAGAGGGGATGTTCACGCGCTTGCCGTTAACCAGGACATGACCGTGGTTGACGAACTGGCGCGCGGCGAAAACGGTCGGCACAAACTTGGCGCGGTAAACCACCGCGTCCAGGCGACGCTCCAGCAGACCGATCAGGTTTTCACCGGTATCGCCCGAGACACGCTCGGCCTCGGCATAGATGCGGCGGAACTGCTTTTCCGTCAGGTCGCCGTAATAACCCTTCAGCTTCTGCTTCGCGCGCAGCTGCGTGCCGAAGTCCGACAGCTTCTGCTTGCGGCGCTGACCGTGCTGACCGGGGCCGTATTCACGGCGATTGACGGGGGATTTCGGACGACCCCAGATGTTTTCACCCATCCGGCGGTCGATTTTGTACTTGGCAGACGTGCGTTTGGTCACGGCTGATCTCCTTTATGCGTGGCATTTCGGCCTGTTCCGAAACCCGGGTCCCACTTCCCAAACTGAAATCGCATTTCAGCCAAGTGCATGGGGCGGAAGGCGGAACGCCTCGTGCCGTTTGTAAAGGGCGTTGTCCTTTGGAATTACCCGCTTTCGCGGACCCCGACAGGCGTCCCCTTGCGGGGGCCACCAACACCAATGAAGCCGCGCTTATACAGCGACACGCAGCACTGTCAAGCACCCCTGCCCGCTTCTTCTGGCCCAGGGTCTGGCCCCGCCTTCACGCCGCCTCATGCATCAAAATGGCCGCCTCGGATTGGCTCAGGTTTCGCCGGGCATAATCGCCATAGCTATGTGGATCGAACTCAAGCCCCGGAAATTTCGCCAGCAGGCTGTCGCGGCCCGCCGCGTCCAGCGTACTCAGCGCCGCATTGGCGGGGTGGAAGCTTTCGGTTTCCACGCCATTTGCCCATAGCACCTGATGGCGCGACAGCAGGATGTGGATGTAATCCACTTCGCGCAACGCCATGTCCACCGTCACTGTGCGCCCGTTGATCAGGTCCCGCGCCGCCACCAGCACCTCGGGCGTGTTGAACAACTCCCGCGCCATGTGCCCGGCCACCAGCATCCGGTGTGCCGGCGACACCAGCAGCTCCTCGTCCGGCCGCTCGACGCCCAATGCGCCCATGCGGATGCGCACGGGCCGCAGCTCGGGCATTGCATAAAGGCGCGCGCCGCTCATCCGGCGCCGGCCGATCCAAAGGATTTCCTGCGCGCCGTCATCCTTGGTCTGAACCCTGTCGCCGACGCGCAATGCCTCCACCGGCCTTTGGCCGACGGGGGTGAGAATGCGGGTGCCGGGGGTAAAGCAAATGACACCGCCGCCCCCCGCCGCCAGCGGATTGGCGCGCTGCGGCTCCATCGTGTGATGTACCACCCATAGCTCCCGGTTTTGCGGCGGGACCTCGCCCAGGAACATCAGCAGCGGCGCCGCCCCGGTGCCCGGCTCTATCACCGTCACCGTGAATGTCTTGGTTCCATCGGTCAGAATGATGCTGCTGTCCATGAGGGGGGTATCGGGATCGATCGCCTCGATATCGCGCCGCCCCGTCGCGGCCGCGCCGACAAGACGCCGCACCGTGCGCGCCGCGCGCTTTCTCAGGTTCGCCTCGCCGTCCGCCTGTTCCAGCCGCAATATCTCTTGTGGTCCGTCCACGCGCACGGCCTCGCCATGCCACGTCCACGGCATTCCGGTGCTTAGCGATCGCACCGGCGCGGCCCTCAGGCCATCCACTTCTGTTTGCGACCAGGAAATAACGAACGTGCCACCATAGCACGTGCTCATTGCCTGCCTGCCTCATCGTTTTTTATTGCCCCGATGATAACAGGTTCAACTTCACCTGAGAAGCCCCTGATTCGCCCCGACAATCCGGCCAAGGCGCGGCATTCGCCCGCAGCCGGCTCAGAACACCAGCTTCAGGCGCAGGGACCCGACAAGCTGCCCACTGCTTTGCGCCTTGAACTCACGGCCCAGCCACGTCAGCCCGTAATAGGCGCTTTGGCCGCTTTCGCTCTGCCAATGTACCCCGGCGCGCAGCCGGTCGCGCGTGTTGGTCAGGCTATAGCCTCGCGATGCGGGCAAATAGGTGCTGTCGGATACCTTCGCTATATCACCGCCCAGAACAAAGGAATAGCCGGCGTTGATCTGGCGGATTGCGCGATACCGCTGCCCGGTCACCGGGTCGCGCACCAACAACTCGCCCTGCCCCATCTCGCCGATGGTCAAATCGGCGCCCGCACGCAGGATGTTCTCGACCCCGGCACGTCCTTCGACGAACGGCCGTAGCCGCGCCCTGTCCGACAGGGACAGGACATGCCCCGCCTCGACGACCAGCGTCGGATGCACCCCGTTGGGGATCTGCGCCGAGCGCACTGCGCCCGACGTGCCGCGCATGCCCAGCACGCTGTGCAGCGCGTCCTGAAACCCGTCCAACCCGGTTTGCGAGCCGGTCACGACAACATCGGCGCCCACTGCCATCTCCAGCGCCCCGGTGCGGAAATGCGTATGCAGGCCCAGCGACAGCGCCCCGGCATAGGGTCTGTCGCCCGGCGCCGGGGTGATCGTGTTATTCGGCGCGATGATCTCGCCGCCGATCCGCAATTCCAGGATATCGCCGAACCGCCCGGGCAACTCGCCGGTCCAACCGCGCCCCCAAACCCGGCTGGACGCGACCGAGCCGGTCCGCCAGCGGTCCTGCACGTCACCAAAGGCATCGTTGGTCACAAGCCGACCATAGCCAAGGCGCTCGCGCTCCTGCGCGTGGGTGATGGTTCCTGCCATGGCAATAATGGCGCAGCAGGCGGCGGCAAAAAGTCGGTTCATTCCCGGCTCCCAGAATGTGGCGCCCCCCAGCGTCATAGCGGTTCTAGCTCAAGCCTTGCCGCGCTTCTAGGGCGGATCGGAAAATTGTTCCAATTCATGGGAATTAGTTGCCGCGGCGTATCACTGCTGCCACATCGCCGGCGCGGGTATTGCGCCGCCCCGCCCCACCGTGATGGTAAGCGAGGCGACTTTTCGGTCAGGTCTTGAAGACGCGGTAGATGGCCGGGATCACCAGCACCGTCAGCAAGGTCGAGCTGAGCAAACCAAACAGCAGCGAGAGCGCAAGCCCCTGAAAGATCGGATCGGACAGGATAACCACCGCCCCGATCATCGCCGCGATGGCGGTCAGCAGGATCGGCTTGAACCGGATCGCCCCCGCCTCGATCAGGATATCCAGATCGGTCTTGCCGGTCTTGTCCGCGTGCCGGATGAAATCCACCAGCAGGATCGAGTTGCGCACGATAATCCCCGCCAACGCGATAAACCCGATCATCGAGGTGGCACTGAACGGCGCGGCCCATAGCCAGTGACCGGCCATGATCCCCACGAAGGTCAGCGGCACCGGCGTCAGGATCACCAGCGGCAGGCGGAAGCTACCGAATTGCGCCACCACCAGGATGTAGATACCCAGCAACGCCACCGCGAACGCCGCGCCCATGTCGCGGAACGTGACCCATGTCACCTCCCACTCGCCATCCCACAGCAGCGTAACCTCGCTTTCATCCTCGGGCTGACCGTGCAGGCTGATGTTGGGCTTGGTGCCCGGCTCCCACTCCATCTTGTCCAGGGCTTCCTGCACCGCGATCATACCATAGAGCGGCGCCTCGAAATCGCCTGCCAGCTCTGCGGTGACCATCTCGGCCGAGCGGCCGTTGTGCCGGAACACCGGGTAGGATGCCGCCTCTTCGCGCACATGCACCACGTCGCCCAACTCGACCACACCACGCGCACCCGGCAGCACGTTCGCCGGGATCGGCGTGGTCAGGAACCGCTCGTCCATCACGCGGTCGGCCAGCGGACGCTCGACCATGATCGGGATCGGGTTGCGCCCCTCGCCGCGGTGCGAATAGCCCACCGTGCGCCCCGCGTTCAGCAGGCCGAGCGTATCGAACACGTCGCTTTCCTGCACCCGGAAGAAATCCAGATCGTCGTTCGAGATCACCGCCCGCAACCGCCGCGCCCGCGTGCCATAGCTGTCATCGACATCCACGATGAACGGCACGCTTTCGAACGCCTTGCGCACCTTGGCAGCGGCCTCGCGGCGGGCCTCGGGCGTGGGGCCATAAATCTCCGCCAGCAGGGTCGAGATCACCGGTGGCCCCGGCGGCGGCTCCACGGTCTTGAGGGCCGTGCCCTCGGGCAGGTCCAGCGCGTTCAGCCGCTCGCGCAGCTCCAGCGCGATGTCGTGACTGGCGCGCTCGCGGTGGTCCTTGGCCGACAGTTGCAGGTCAACATCGCCCATATGCGGCGCATTGCGGATATAGTAGTGCCGCACCAAACCGTTGAAGTTGAACGGCGCCGCAGTGCCCGCATGGGTCTGCGCCTGCACCACCTCGGGCAGGTCCATCGCCGCGCGCGCCACCTTCTGCGCCACCGCATCCGTCGCCTCGACCGAGGCCCCCTCGGGCAGATCGATCACCACCATCAGCTCCGACTTGTTGTCGAACGGCAGTAGCTTGACGGTCACGTCCTTGGTGTAAAGCAGCCCCAATGATCCGAACGACACCACCGCCGTCAGCAGCAGAAACGCCAAGGAGCCCGATTTCGTCGCCAAGAGCGGCCGCGCCACAGTCGCGTAAATCCGGCCCAGTGTGCCCCCCGGGTGCCCGCCATAGGTGTCGTCATGGGCATGCTCGCTCATCTTCGCGCCCCCGGCGATCTTGACCATCAGCCACGGCGTGATGATGACCGCCACGAAGAACGAAAAGATCATCGCGGCGCTGGCATTGGCGGGGATCGGGCTCATGTACGGACCCATCAGCCCCGACACGAACAACATCGGCAACAGCGCGGCCACCACCGTCAGCGTTGCCACGATGGTGGGGTTGCCCACCTCGGCCACCGCCTCGATCGCGGCGCGCACCCGGCTCTTGGCCGGGTCCAGCGCCCAGTGCCGCGCGATGTTCTCGATCACCACGATGGCGTCATCCACCAGGATACCGATGGAAAAGATCAGCGCGAACAACGACACCCGGTTGAGCGTGTACCCCATGACCCACGCCGAAAACAGCGTCAGCAGGATCGTCACGGGGATAACGATCGCCACCACGATCGATTCCCGCCACCCGATCGCCAGGAACACCAGCCCGATAATCGACACCGTCGCCAGGCCCAGATGAAACAGCAACTCGTTGGCCTTCTCGTTGGCCGTCTCGCCGTAATCGCGCGTCACGTCCACCGTCACGCTATCGGGGATCAGGCTACCTTCAAGAGTGTGGATCTTGTGCAAGACCTCCTCGGCCACGATAACGGCATTGGCGCCCGCGCGCTTGGCCACGGCCAGCGTTACCGCCGGGCTGCGCCGCACCTCGCCGCCCTCGCCGCGGCTGACGTTCGACACGATGTTGTCGGTGCTGTTGCTGACAAACGAAACGTCCGCCACGTCGCCCACATACACCGCGCGCCCGTCGCGCGTGGTGATCAGCAAGTTCGCCACCTGCGCCGGCGCGATCAGGGTCTCGCCCGCGATCAAGTCGATCTGCTGCCCCCCGTCGCGCAACTTGCCGGTGTTGAAGGTGCGGTTCGCACTGGCCACCTTGCCGGCCAGTTGCTGCAACGTCACTCCGTATAGCGCCAGCTTTTCGGGATCGGGCGCCACGCGCAGCACTTCGGGCGTCTCGCCCACAAGGTAGGACAGACCGACATTTTCGATCTTGGCCACCTCGGTGCGCACCTCGCGCGCGACCCGCGTCAGGTCGTTGGCCGAAACGCCGCCCCCCGGCGTGCCCGAAAAGGTCAGCGACACGATCGCCACGTCGTCAATGCCCCGGCCCACGATCAACGGCTCGGGGATGCCGACGGGGATGCGGTCCATGTTGGCGCGCACCTTGTCATGCACGCGCAGCACCGCCGCATCGGTCGAGGTGCCCACCTTGAACCGCGCCGTGACCATCGCGCCGTCATCTTGCGTCTGGGAATAGACGTGCTCGACATCGTTGATGGCCTTGACGATGGTCTCCATCGGCTCGCTGACCAGTTGCACCGCGTCCTGCGCCTTCAGACCCGCCGCCTGGATGTGGATATCCACCAGCGGCACGGAAATCTGCGGCTCTTCCTCGCGCGGCAGCGTAATCAGCGCCACGATCCCCACCGCCAGCGCGGCGATGATAAAGAGCGGCGTCAACGGCGATGTCACGAACGCCTTGGTCAGGCCACCCGCCATGCCCAGTGGCGTGCCGCCGCCGGCCTCGTTCTTGTCCTTGGGATCACTCATCGCCGACCACCACCTTCTCGCCGGCGCGCACGCCGGTCACGATCTCGACCATGTCGCGACCCTCGATCACGTGGCGCTGCCCCGGCAGCACGCTGCGCAGGATCGTCTCGTCACCTTCGGTCACCTCGACGTAATCCAGGCCCGCGCGCGTGATCAGCGCCTTCTCGGGCACTACCAACGCCTCGCGCGTGGCCACTGGCAGGCGTACCAGGACCCGCTTGTTCACGAAGGCGTCGCTCAGGTTCGGCACCTCGACATCGGCAACCACGCGGCCGTTCTCGATCTGCGGATAAATCCGCGCCAACGTGCCGCTTTGCGACGCGCCCTGCTCCTCGATCTGGATGCTGTCGCCCTCGACTAGGAAATTCGCATGCCGCTCTGGCACCGCAAGGCGCAGGAAGAACCCGTTGCCGCCGATCATCGCGACCACCTCGCCGGGCATTACCACCGCGCCCTCAGTCACCGGCACGTCCAAAACGCGCCCCTCCAACGGGGCCAGGACCGTGCCCTCGGTCACTTGCTGTTCAATGACGCGGCGGTCGGCCTGCACGCCGTCCAGCTCGTTGCGCAGCACGTTCACATCCGTGCGCAGCGCATCAAGCCTTTGCGCCGTGGTCACGCCCCGCTCCAACAGCGCCTCGCCGCGCTCCAGCTCAGCCTCGGCGTTCCTGAGTTGCGACTGTAGCGCATCACTCCGCGCATCCAGCGCCGACAGGCGGAACTCCAGCTTGTCATCGATGATCCGCGCCAAGTCCTGACCGGTACTCACCCGGTCGCCTTCGGTCACGTCCAACCGCTTGAGCGTGCCGCCAAGCCGCGCGCGCGCAGGTATCTGGTCGCGCGCTTCGATCCGGCCGTAAACGGCCTTCCATTCCGTCAGGGATGCAGGGGAGACCGTGTATAGCTCCTGCGCGGTCAGCACACCCGGCAGTGCCGCCAGCACCACGGCAACAAGGGCAATCAGGCGCATCGTTTTCTTCCTTCTGTCCGGGCCGGTGTCGCACCGGCATGCGGCTATTAATTCCAAGTTTTGAATATATAGAGGCGCCCGGTCCTCGGCACAACCGCCCCTGAGGATTTCATCATGCCTCAGCATAGTCAGCACAACCACCACGCCACAAGTGTTCGTAACGTCGCTTGCTCTGTCCAAGATCCTGCTTGCCCCCGGCGCGCGGCGCGCGCACCCTGCCACGCAGTGCGAAACATACGTTTGAAAGGCTGAAACGTCCGTTATGTCCGCTAAGAACATCTTGTTCATCATGTTTGATCAGCTCCGGTGGGATTACCTGGGCTGTGCAGGCCATCCGCATCTTGAGACCCCGAACATCGACCGCTTGGCGAATATGGGCGTCAGGTTCACGCGGACCTACGTGCAATCCCCCATCTGCGGCGCCAGCCGGATGAGCACCTATACCGGGCGCTACACCTCGTCTCACGGCGCACAATGGAACGGCCACCCCCTCCGCGTGGGTGAGCTAACCCTCGGGGATCACTTGCGAAAAATAGGGATGGATTGCTGGATCATCGGCAAGACCCACATGCGCGCCGACGCCGAAGGCATGCGCCGCCTCGGCCTTGACCCAGACAGCACCATCGGCGCGCGGCAATCGCAATGCGGCTTTGACGTCTGGGTGCGCGATGATGGGCTCTGGGCCGAAGGACCCGACGGCTTCAACGATGACGGGCGCAGCCCCTATAACGAATACCTGAAATCCAAAGGCTACGACGCCCCCAACCCGTGGCACGACCACGCCAATGCCGCGGTCGAGGATGGCAATCTTGCCTCCGGCTGGTTCATGGCCAACGCGGACAAACCCGCGAATATCGACGAACCAGACAGCGAAACGCCCTGGCTCACCAGCCGCGCGATCGAGTTCATCGAGCAGGCCCAAAGCCCGTGGTGCGCGCACCTGTCCTATATCAAACCACACTGGCCCTATATCGTGCCCACGCCCTACAACGACATGTACGGCCCACAACATGTGCCGCCGCCCGCGCGCCACCCCGATGAGCGTGAAAACCCGCACCCCGTCTATGCGGCCTTCATGGAGACGCTGATCGGGCGCGGCTTTTCGCGCGACGAGGTGCGCGACAAGGCGATCCCCGCCTATATGGGGCTGATCCGGCAATGCGACGATCAAATGGGGCGACTCTTTGATTTTCTTGAGAAATCCGGCCGCATGGACGACACGTTGATCGTTGTCACATCCGATCACGGCGACTACCTGGGCGATCACTGGCTGGGCGAAAAGGATCTGTTTCACGACTGTTCAGTCAAGGTCCCCCTGATCATCTACGACCCTTCCGCCGACGCCGATGCAACGCGCGGCACGACCTGCGACGCGCTGGTGGAACAGATCGACCTGACGGCCACCTTCATCGACTACGCAGGCGGCGACGTGCCCGATCACATCGTCGAGGGGCGCTCCCTCCGCCCCTTCCTTGAGGGCCAAGCCCCATCCGATTGGCGCGATTTCGTGATCAGCGAATACGACTACTCCGCCCGCCCCTTCGCTGCCGATCTGGTCACGCGCCCCCGCGATGCGCGGCTGTTCATGGTGGCCGACGAGCGGTGGAAGATGATCCATGCCGAAGGCGGCTACCGGCCCATGCTGTTCGACATGAGCACGGACCCGGATGAGTTCCTTGACCTTGGCGATAGCGCGGAACACGCTGATATAATTGCGAAAATGTACGATTACCTCGCGCAGTGGGGGCGCCGCATGTCTCAACGTGTCACGCGCTCGGACGCCGACATCGCGGCGATGGTGACGCAATCCGATGGCCGCGGCATCCTGCTTGGCCTTTATGACGGCAGTGAGGTAGACGCCGAACTAACGGTCAAATACCGGGGCGCTGCCCCGACAAAACGCCGCTGACCGCGCCGCAATACGGCAACTATTTGCGCCTGCGGCATTTGCGTAATTGCCGCGCCATGCCAGACGCCATAAGGTCGCCTCATGTCAAACTCTGCCCGCCTGACTCGTCACGATTGGCTCAACGCCGGGCTCGGTGCACTGGCACAGGATGGCCCTGCGACGCTCAGGGCCGAAACCCTGTCACGCAGATTGAACACGACCAAGGGTTCGTTCTACTGGCATTTCAAGGATGTGCCGGATTTTCACGCGGCAGTGCTCGATACCTGGTCACAACAGGCGCGCACCGCGCTGACGGAAACGTTGCCCGCCGATGCCCCGCCCGCGGCCCGATTGCGCGCGTTTTGCCAGCAAATGACCGAGCTTGCAGGCACCGGCACCGGCTCCGCCCTGCGTGGATGGGCGCGCGACAATGCCCCGGCGGGCGAAACACAGGCCCATATCGATGAGTTCTGCCACGCCCAGATCACGGCGCTCCTGGCCGAGATTGGCATCACCAACGCCGAGATGGCCCGCATCCTGCATGCAGCCGCCATCGGCATGGCGCAACTGCCGGACGCCGATGAGGCAAGCAGCTCCAACACCATCGGTAGCCTTGTCGATCTGGTCCTTGCCTTGCGCTAGCCGGTCGGATCACTCCGCTATCCGTTTCTTGAACGCTTCGACAAAGCGGTCGCGCGCATCGGGCAGCGGGTGATTGCCCAAGGCCGGTGCAAGATGCGCCCGCAGGAAATGTCCCGTCGTGCGCAGCCCTTCGGCCACGTCCCGATCCGGCGCCGGGCCATGCCCCAGAAGGCACGCGGGCAACGGCAGCAACCGATCGGCCCACTCGCCCGCACCCGCCCGCGACACCGCGCGCCCGGTTCGCGGCGACACGTAGCTCAGATCGTTCGCGGCCGGCCCCATCACCGCACAGGACGACAGATCAAGGCCAAACCCCATCTCCTCCAGCAGGGCCAACTCCCATTGCAGATAGGCCAGCGGCCACACGTCGCCGTGCCCCAACAGATCCAGCAGCACTTCGCTGCGATCATAAAGCGCGCGATGCGCCTCGCGCTCGGGCAGCACGAACAGCAAAAGCCCCGTCACCGCGTTCAGCCCCGCCAGCGCCAGGCGATCCCCCATCAGCCCGGCCGCGCGGCTGCGCAGCGGCTCTACCCGGAACGCGCCGATGTGGTCCTCAAGACGCGCGCGCCACGTCAGATCCAGTTGCGCACCGGGCTGCAACACCGGCGTCATGCGGCGGCTGGCCCCGCCGCGCACAACCCCGGCGTGGCGGCCATGCTCTGGCGTGAACACCTCGACAATCGCCGAGGTCTCGCCGTGCCGCCGCACCGAAAGAACTATACCCTGATCACGCCATTCCATCGCTTGCCCCGGCCCTTTGCCCGGATAGGACAGCAGATGAGGCCGAATGCCAAGCCCCGGCGCCGGGGTTCAGCGGACGGAAACGACGGTGCAGGTTGCGTGCTGGTTCACCTTTTGCGACACGCTCCCCTGCACCAGGGTGCGCACGGCTCCAAGGCCGCGATGTCCCAGCACGACCATATCCGCGCCGACCTCTTCGGCCAGGTCCAGGATGGCCTTCGCAGGCTTCCCGTTCACCGACCGCTGCGCTACGTTTTTCACCCCCATATCACGCGCGCGCCGCTCGGCCCGCGCCAATAGCTCGTCGCCGATCAGGGTGATAAGCCGCGCCGTTTCCGCACCGCTTTGGATATCGGCCAGCAAGGCCCCCATTGTCGCCGGGGGGGTGTCATACTCTGCCGGCGCCTCGCGCGCGGCGTGCTTGATCAAATGTTCTGCCTCGGCCATATGCGCCAGCTCGTCGATATCCGCCCGCCGGTGCAGGACATGCCCGATCGTCAGGTTCGAGCCGAACTTGGCCGCAATTTCAGATGCAAATTCAACGGCCTTGTTGGCCGTATGTGACCCATCAGTGGCCACCAGAATATTCTCTTTCATCTGTTGTCTCCCTTTTGCCGATCCGCTGAATGATCATGAAAGGGTGAACGACACCTGTCCAGCCCGCATTGACTCAGGTCAACCGCGCGCCGCCCGATGCGTCAATCCGACAAGCCCGGCATATCCAGCAGGTGCCGCCCCTGCCGATCCTCGACCTCGACCACCCACAGGTCCGGATCGAACCGCCGCTGCCTTGCTATCGCGGCATCGACGGCGTCTTCACCGCCTTCCGCGAGAGCGGCCCAGTGGCGCGTGTCGCTCATCAGGTCGAACTCGCGCATATAGGCGCTCGCCTGCCCATCCAGCGTGTTCAGCTTGACCAGGATCGCGCCCGCCGTGTCATCGCCATGCGCAACGACAAAGGCCGGAATATCCTGCAGGCGCAACCGCGCCAGGTAAGCATCGACCCAGAACCTTGCTGTCAGTCGTGTCACCCGCTCGCTCCCGGCAACCTCAGCCGTTTCCATCGCTGAAATCGAGGCCCATTTCGGAATACCGCTCGGCCTCGTCCAGCCACCCGCTGCGCACCTTGACCTGCAAGAACAGGTGCACGCGGCGGCCAAGGAACTCTTCCAGCTCCTCGCGCGCGGCGCGGCCAACAGCCTTGATCGTCTCGCCCTTGTTGCCAAGGACAATGCCCTTGTGCCCGTCCCGCAGCACATAGATCACCTGGTCGATCCGCGCCGAGCCATCCTTGCGCTCTTCCCAGTTCTCGGTCTCGACGGTCAACTGGTACGGCAGCTCCTGATGTAGCCGCAGCGTCAGCTTCTCGCGGGTCATCTCGGCGGCGATCATGCGCATCGGCAGATCGGCGATCTGGTCCTCGGGATAGAGCCACGGCCCCTCCGGCATTCGGCTGGCCAGCCACTTGCGCAGATCCTCCACCCCGTGCCCCTTCTCGGCCGAGATCAGAAAGGTCTGCGCAAAATCGTACCTTTCGTTCAACTGCTTGGTCAGACCCAGCAGCACCTCCGATTTGACGCGGTCGATCTTGTTGACGGCCAAGGCCACGGGGCGATCCCCGCCGACCTCGTCCAGCCTCTCAAGGATCCGCTCCACGCCCTCGGTCACGCCGCGATGCGCCTCAACCATGAGAACCACCACGTCGGCATCGGCCGCGCCGCTCCACGCGGCGGCAACCATCGCGCGGTCCAGCCTCCGGCGCGGCTGAAACAGGCCCGGCGTATCCACGAACACGATCTGCGCGTCGCCCTCGATAGCGACCCCGCGGATGCGTGTGCGCGTGGTCTGAACCTTGTGCGTAACGATCGATACCTTGGCGCCCACCATCCTGTTCATAAGTGTGGACTTGCCTGCGTTTGGCTCTCCGATAAGGGCGACGAAACCGGCGCTGGTCATGACTTGTTTTCCACTTTGCTGAGCAACCCTTGCGCGGCCGCCTGTTCCGCCTGCCGCTTGGAGCCGGCCGTCGCTTCGTGCTTTTCGCCGTTGTCCAGGCATGCGGCGATGGTGAAGATCGGCGCGTGATCGGGCCCCGAGCGCCCGGTTTCAACGTATTTCGGCGGGGCAAGGCCGCGCGCCTGCGCCCATTCCTGCAACGCGGTCTTGGGGTCGCGGGCGTCCTGTTCGACCCGGTCAACGCGATCGCCCCACAAGCGCAGTACCATGTCGCGCGCCGCCTCGAACCCGGCATCAAGGTAGACCGCGGCGATTACCGCCTCCATGGCATCGCCCAGCAGCGCCTTCTTGCGGCGGCCGCCCGACATCATCTCGGAGCGGCCCAGTTTCATCACCTCGCCAAGGCTGATCTCGGCGGCCACGTCCGCGCAGGCCTCCTTGCGCACCAGCGCGTTGAACCGCGGCGCAAGCTGCCCCTCGCTGGCGGCGCTGTCCCGCTTTAGCAGCGCCTCGGCCATCACCAGCCCCAGCACCCTGTCGCCCAGGAACTCAAGCCGTTGGTTGTCTTCGCGCGCGGGCGACGACATCGACGGATGCGTCAGCGCACTCAGCAGCAGATCGCCCCGCTCGAAGCGATGCCCGATGCGGCCCTCAAAGGCCCTGAGTTCACGCGACAGCTTCACTCGATCCCCTTGAAGAAACGATCGCCGCGCCATGTCCAGAACGCCAGCATGGACCGCCCCGCCGAGGAAAACATGATGCGATCCGCGCGCCCGATCAGGTTTTCATACGGCACCAGCCCCACGCCGCCCGCCTGCTGCGGAACGCGGCTGTCGGTGGAATTGTCGCGGTTGTCCCCCATGAAGAAGTAATGCCCCTTGGGAACCGTGAAAATCGGCGTGTTGTCGGAACTCTGGCGCCCGATATTCAGGATCGAATGCTCGATTCCATTGGGCAACGTCTCGATCTGGCGGGACTTCACGCATTCGCCGCCCATGCCCACCGGCCCGTTCTCGCACCGCGGGCGCAAGCCCTGCGGTCCTTGCGGGCGCGCCTCTTCGCGAAACACGCCTGCGTCGCGCAGCTCAACCGCCTCGCCGTTGATATAGAGCACACTTTCGCGCACCTGCACCGTGTCGCCGGGCAGGCCGATCAGACGCTTGATGTAGTCCTGCTGGTTCACCGGGTGGCGGAACACAACGACATCGCCGCGATCGGGCTCCCCGCCCAGGATGCGGGTGTTGTCGCCGTCAAGAAACCCGCAAATGTCGCGCGCGTCGATGTCGATGCCGATACTACCCAGCCGGATCGACGGGCACGAGGCGTAGGAATACCCGTAGGTCATCTTGTTCACGAACAGGAAATCCCCGATCAGCAGTGTATCCTTCATCGACCCCGACGGGATCCAGAACGGCTGAAAGAACAGCGTGCGAAACACCCCAGCGATCAGCAGGGCATAGACGATCGTCTTGATCGTCTCGATAATGGCGTTTCCCTTTTTCTTGGCTTCAGAGGCCATATTCGTGTTCTCCTGCAGGGGGTCGCGGTTGGGGCTTCATGGGGGGCACGGCACGGGGTGTCAAGGCAAGGGGCGTGCCTCGATCACGACAAAGGCCTGCGCCCAGGGGTGATCATCGGTCAGGGTGACATGCACGATCGCCTCGTGCTCGGGCGGTGTCATCTCGGCCAGCCGGTCGGCGGCCCAGCCGGTGAGGTGCATGCGCGGCTGGCCGGTGCCAAGGTTGGACACGCCCATGTCCTTCCACGCGATCCCCATCCGCAGGCCGGTGCCAAGCGCCTTGGAGCACGCCTCTTTCGCCGCCCACCTCTTGGCATAGGTGCCGGGGGTATCGGCGCGCCGCTCGGCCTTGTTTTGCTCGGTATCCGTGAAAACCCGGTTGCGGAACCGATCACCGAACCGCTCAAGTGTGCCGGCGATCCGATCGATATTGGCCAGGTCCGTGCCAACGCCAAGGATCATTCCCGCGCCTCATCCATCAGCCGCCGCATTTCGGCGATCGCCGGGCCGAGCCCGCGAAAGATCGCCTCGCCGATCAGGAAATGCCCGATGTTCAGCTCCATCACCTCGCGAAAGGCGGCAATCGGCTGCACCGTGTCATAGGTCAGGCCGTGCCCCGCATGCACCTCAAGCCCCAGGTCATCGGCCAGTGCGGCCATCTCGCGCAGGCGCTCAAGCTCGGCATCGCGCGCATCAAAGCGCCCCTCGGCATGGGCGTCGCAATAGGCGCCTGTGTGCAGCTCGATCACCTGCGCGCCGATACGGTGCGCCGCCTCGACCTGGGCGCGCTCGGCAGCGATGAAGATCGACACCCGGCACCCCGCATCGCGCAAGGGCGCGATGAAATGCGCCAGCTTGTTTTCCTCGCGCGCCACCTCCAGCCCGCCCTCGGTGGTGCGTTCCTCGCGCTTTTCGGGCACGATGCACACGGCATGCGGCTTGTGGCGCAGCGCGATCTTCTGCATCTCCTCGGTCGCCGCCATCTCGAAATTGAGCGGCACCGTAAGCGCGGCCACCAACCCCTCGATGTCCTCGTCCGAGATGTGGCGGCGGTCCTCGCGCAAATGCGCGGTGATCCCGTCCGCCCCGGCCTCTTGCGCCAGCCGCGCCGCGCGCAGCGGCTCGGGGTAGGAACTGCCGCGCGCGTTCCTGACGGTGGCCACGTGGTCGATGTTCACGCCAAGGCGCAGTTTCCGGTCGGTCGTCATCGCCGTCTCCTGTAACGTTTCGCCGCGCAGGTTACTTGCGATTCACCGCGGCGTCAGCCTTGTCATGCGCCTTTTTTCTGCGGGCATCTATCCGCGCCATGATCTTTTTCGCCCGCCGCTTCTGATAGGCGCGGATCAACGGTACACTCAGGTAGTAGGACACGAGCGCCGCCACCAATCCCGGCGCAATGCCGCCCACGAGGTAGGGAAAGAACACCTCGTTATAAAATACCGCCAACCCCTGCCAATCGGCCGGGCGCCCCTTGAACACTGCCATCATATTGCCCAGCAGGCTCGCCCCCGCATCAAGGAACTTCCCCCCAAGCGAGCGATGCACGTCTTCTTCGATCACGCCGTTGCCAATGCCCAGTATGAAATACCCCATGTTCATGGCGATCACACCGATTGGCACATAGGTCAGGGGATTGCCCGCAAAAGTGCCCAGAAGGGCAGCAAGAATGTTGGCCCGAAGCAGTCGTGCAAACAGCGCGGCGGTAATGAAATGCAAGCCATAGAACGGCGTGAACGAGGCAAACACCCCCGCCGCCAGACCGCGCGCGATCCGCTCTGGTGAGCCGGGCAAGCGATTCACGCGGTGCTTGACGTAGTGAAAGGCACGGGTCCAGCCGCCCTTGGGATAGACGAAGTCCAGCGCGATCTTCCAAATCGGCCTTCTGTCTCGCCTCTTGAAAACCAAGGACTTATCCCCCTTTCCTAGCGCCCCTCGGGCGCACCGACTCTGCTTGGATCGCGATACCGCTCTACCGCCGCCACATCGCTTTCCGCCTCGATCGCCGAGATGACCGAATGCAAATGCTCCGCATCCCGCAGATCAACATCTACCAACACACGGTAGAAATCAGGTTTACGGTCAAGAAACTCAAGGTCGGAAATATTGGCTTTCTGCTCGCCGATCAAAGTACAGATCCGCCCCAGTACACCGGCATCGTTGCCGATGGTAATATCCAGGGTCGCGGTATGGATCGGCGGGTGCTTGCCCGATTGCCAATGCAGGTCCAGCCAGCGTTCCGGTTGATCCTCGTAAATCTCCAGCGCCTCGCAGTCGATGGCATGCACCACGACGCCCTTGCCGCGATAGGTAATCCCGACGATCCGCTCACCCGGCAGCGGCTGGCAACACCGGGCGCGGTTGAACTTCTGATCCGGCGCAAGCCCGATCACCGCGCGGCGGGTGTCGATGGTCTCATGCTCGTCTTCCGTCAGGTCGGGATAGACCGAGCGGACCACCTCGCGCCCCGTCAACTCGGCGCTGCCCAAACGTGCCAGAACCTCGTCGCGCCCATCCAGGCGCAAATGCCGCGCCGCGATATCCAGAACCTTGTCGGTCGCCTTCTTGCCGACATGCTCGAACGCCGACCGCGCCAATTCCTGGCCCAGCCGGATGAACCGCCCACGATCGACCTCGCGCAGGGCGCGACGGATCGCCGACTTGGCCTTGCCGGTGGTCGCGATGTCCAGCCACGTCGCCTGCGGCTGCTGGCCCTCGGCGGTGATGATCTCGACCGACTGGCCGTTCTTGATCCGGGTCCACAGCGGCACGCGCATCCCGTCCACCTTGGCCCCGACACAGGCATTGCCGATGCGGGTATGGATGGCATAGCCGAAATCGATCGGCGTTGCGCCGCGCGGCAGCTTGACCACGTCCCCCTTGGGCGTAAAGCAGAACACCTTGTCCGAATACATCTCCAGCTTGACCGCCTCGAGGAAATCCTCGTGATCCTCCTCGGCGCCCATCTGTTCGGTCAGCGACGACAGCCACTTGGCCGGGTCCACCGCGAACGGGTTCTCGCTGCGCACACCGTCGCGGTAGGACCAATGCGCCGCCACCCCCGTTTCGGCCACGTCATGCATCTGCCGGGTGCGAATCTGCACCTCGACCCGCTTGCCATCGCGCCCCGAAACGGTGGTGTGAATGCTGCGATAGCCGTTCGATTTGGGTTGGCTGATGTAATCCTTGAACCGCCCCGGCACCGCGCGCCAGCGCTGGTGAATCGCGCCCAGTGCCCGGTAGCAATCGTTCTCGGACTCGGTGATCACGCGAAACCCGTAGATGTCGGAGAGGCGCGAAAACCCCATCTCCTTTTCCTGCATCTTGCGCCAGATCGAATAGGGTTTCTTGGCGCGACCGAACACCTGCGCCTCGATCCCGGCTTTCTCCAGCTCAGAACTCATGTCGCCGGTGATCCGGTGGATCACGTCGCCGGTTTCCTTTTGCAAGGTGATGAACCGGCGGATGATGCTGGCGCGCCCCTCGGGGTTGAGCACCTTGAACGCCAGGTCCTCCAGCTCGTCGCGCATCCACTGCATCCCCATACGCCCGGCCAGCGGCGCGAAGATATCCATCGTTTCGCGCGCCTTTTGCACCTGCTTTTCGGGGCGCATCGCCTTGATCGTGCGCATGTTGTGAAGACGGTCCGCCAGCTTGACCAGGATCACGCGCAAATCGCGTGACATCGCCATGAACAGTTTGCGGAAATTCTCGGCCTGCTTGGTCTCTGAGCTGGACAGTTGCAGGTTGGTCAGCTTGGTCACGCCATCGACAAGGTCCGCCACCTCCGTGCCAAAGCGCTTTTCCACTTCGGCGTAAGAGGCCTTGGTATCCTCGATCGTGTCATGCAGCAGCGCCGTGATGATGGTCGCATCATCCAGCCGCTGCTCGGTCAGGATCGCGGCCACCGCGACGGGGTGGCTGAAATATGCATCACCCGAATGGCGCTTTTGCCCGGCATGCATCTGCAACCCATAATCATAGGCCGCGCGAATCAATGCCTCGTCGGTCTTTGGGTTGTAGATGCGGACCAGAGCAACCAGATCGTCGACCGCGATCATTCCATCTGCATCCTGCGCCTATGGGACAATGGCTTCAGCCTTGCCCCTGTGCTTCCATCAGTGCGCGCAACAGCTTTTCCTCGGACATATCGTCGTCCGCCGGCTTGTCGGGTTCACCGCCGCCCATCAGCAAGGCCATCGAATCCTCTTCGGGTTCGTCCACCTCGATCTGGTGCTGGTTCGCCTCGATCAGACGCTCGCGCAGTTCGTCGGCCGATTGACCCTCTTCCGCGATTTCGCGCAGCGCCACGACCGGGTTCTTGTCCTTGTCGCGGTCCAACGTCAAAGGAGCACCGGCGGAAATCTCGCGCGCACGGTGCGCAGCCAGCATAACCAGCTCGAACCGGTTCGGCACTTTGTCTACGCAGTCTTCAACGGTAACGCGGGCCATGGGGCACTCCAATCAACGATATTGGCGGTATTTCAAGGAAAGGGTTCCTTATAAGGGATCGCATCCGTTTTCAAGCATCTAATCCAGTGGCCTCACACCCTCAAGGTCCTCGGCAGGCAAGTCATCGCGCATCTGCGCCACGCTGCGCCCCAAAACCGGGTGCACCCAGTCGCCGGCGACCTCCGCCAGCGGCACCAGGACAAAGGCACGGTCCTGCAACCGCGGATGCGGCAGAATCAGGTCCCCGGGCGCCTCGCGTTGCTGCGCTGCCTGGTCCAGGTTGCGCCAGGCGCCTTGCGTTTGCACATCGGGCAACACCTTGTCGCCCGCCGCAATCAGGTCCAGGTCAAGCGTCCGCATTCCCCACCGTTGCACGCGCGCACGCCCAAACTCGGCCTCGATCCCGTGCAGTATATCCAACAGTATAGCAGGATCCTCGACCCCCGTCACCCGAGCGGCCCCGTTGACATAGTCCGGCCCGACCCCCGGCGGAAAACACGGCGTGCTGTAAAACCGGCTCACGGCATCCAGACCCAAGCCCCGGCGGCGCATCGCCTCCAACGCAGCCCGCAGCGTATCGGCGGGCTCCCCGGCCTGCGACGGCATATTGCCGCCGAGGGCTATCAGGCTAACGTTAACCATCTTGAACCATTTGGAAACTATCCTATTCTTTTTCGTTACAACAGGCGCCTTGAAGGTCGCAAATTATGACCTTATTTTCTCGCGCATAACCACGCCTTGATCCAGGACTCTCCATACACTCACGGTTCATGAAGGCGAAGGTCGAAATCGGAAGGACTCTTTATGTTTTACAAGGACGAACGGCTCGCGCTGTTCATAGATGGATCGAACATTTACGCGGCCGCTCGCGCGCTCGGGTTCGACATCGATTACAAGTTGCTTCGACAGGAATTCATGCGTCGCGGCAAGCTCCTGAGGGCATTCTACTATACCGCCCTGCTGGAAAACGACGAATATTCGCCGATCCGGCCATTGGTGGATTGGCTGCACTATAACGGGTTTTCCATGGTCACCAAGCCGGCCAAGGAATACACCGACAGCCAGGGCCGGCGTAAGGTCAAGGGCAACATGGATATCGAACTGACCGTCGATGCGATGGAGCTTGCCCCCCACGTCGATCACATGGTCCTGTTCTCCGGCGACGGCGATTTCCGCCCGCTGGTGGAAAGCCTGCAACGCCAAGGCGTGCGCGTCTCCGTCGTCTCCACGATCCGCAGCCAGCCGCCGATGATCGCGGACGAGCTGCGCCGCCAGGCGGATAACTTCATCGAGCTGGAAGACCTCAAGGACGTGATCGGCCGCCCCCCGCGTGACAACCCCACGCCGCGGCAGACGGAATATGCGGAAGAATAAACGCTCCGCCACACGGCACAATGGCGGCGGGCCGGGGCACCACGCCCCGGCCTTTGTCATGCGCGAACGGCAGGGGCAGCAATGCTTGCCGAGCTGACGCAGCTAGGCACGCTGTTCGCCGCCGCGTTCGGCGCGGCGACGATCCTGCCGTTCCAATCTGAGGTGGTGTTCGTCGCCCTGCAAGTTGGGGGCACCCTCCCCGTTTCCGCGCTGATCCTCGTCGCCAGCATCGGCAATGTGCTGGGCGCGGTTGTGAACTACGTGATGGGCCTTTGGGTCGAGCATTTCCGCTATCGCCGCTGGTTTCCCGCCTCACAGGCCCAGATGGACCGCGCGCAGCGCTGGTATGCCCGCTGGGGCGTCTGGACCCTGCTGCTCAGTTGGGCGCCCTTCGGCGACGCCTTTACCGTCGTCGCGGGCGTGATGCGCACGCATTGGATCGTGTTCGTGGTGCTGGTGACACTCGCGAAAACCGGCCGCTACGCCGTGCTGGCGTGGCTCACCACACAGGCCGGGGGCTGATCGCGGGCCACCGCCGGGGGTGGACGCGCATGGCCGTTCGCCTTACCTGTGGCCAGTGTAGGAGAAGCCCATGACCAAACCACCCCTTGCCCTCTACCTGGCAGCGCCGCGCGGCTTTTGCGCGGGCGTTGATCGCGCCATCAAGATCGTCGAGATGGCCCTGCGCAAATGGGGCGCGCCCGTCTACGTCCGCCACGAGATCGTGCATAACAAGTTCGTCGTGGATCGCCTGCGAGAACAGGGCGCCGTCTTTGTCGAAGAGCTGGAGGATTGCCCCGATGACCGCCCGGTGATCTTCTCCGCCCACGGCGTGCCCAAGGCCGTGCCGGCGCAGGCACAGGCCCGCAACATGATCTATGTCGATGCCACCTGCCCGCTGGTCTCCAAGGTCCATATCGAGGCCGAGCGCCACCATGAGGCAGGCCTGCAAATCATCATGATCGGCCACTCCGGCCACCCCGAAACCGTCGGCACCATGGGGCAGCTCCCCCCCGGCGAGGTGCTGCTGGTGGAAACCGTCGAGGACGTCGCGAAAGTGGAGGTGCGCGATCCTTCCAAGCTGGCTTTCGTCACGCAAACGACCCTGTCGATTGACGACACCGCCGGCATCGTCGCTGCCCTGCGCGCCCGGTTCCCGCAGATCATCGGCCCCCACAAGGAAGACATCTGCTACGCCACCACCAACCGCCAGGAAGCGGTCAAGGCGATGGCCCCCAAGATCGACGCGATGCTGGTCGTCGGCGCGCCGAACTCGTCCAACTCCCGCCGCCTGGTCGAGGTCGCCTCGCGCGCCGGCTGCAGCTATGCGCAGCTAGTCCAGCGCGCGACCGAGATCGATTGGCGCGCCCTTGACGGGATAACCAGCATCGGCATCACCGCCGGCGCCTCGGCGCCCGAGGAACTGGTCGACGAGGTGATCGCGGCCCTGCGCACGCGCTACGATGTCACCGTGACCGAGGTCGAAACCGCCACCGAGAACGTCGAATTCAAGGTCCCGCGCGCCCTGCGCGAGCCGGCCTGACGGAGGCCGCGGGCAATGCGCGCCATCCCCCCTGCCGCGCTGGCCCTTGGGCTGGCTGGCCTGATCCCCTTCGTCTGGTCCGCGCTGACCGGCATGATCCCCGAATTGGGCCTGTGGACCGCGCAAACCATTGGCCCGCGGTTCTCCGGCCCCTATGTCGGGCTGTCCTATGGCACCGTGATCCTGTCGTTCATGTCCGGCGTCCTGTGGGGATTTGCGACCCGCGCCGGGTCTGCCAAGGTTGCCGCCAGCGGCTATGCCCTGTCGGTGATCCCGGCGCTGTGGGCCTTCCTCATGGTCGGCGGCGGCCCGATCAGCGCGGGCATGAACCTGATCTTCGGCTTCATCGGCCTTCTTGGGCTGGACTGGCTGTTCTGGCGTCATGGCCTTGCGCCGCCGTGGTGGATGCGCCTGCGCGTCCCGCTCAGCGTCATCGTCGTTCTGTGCCTTGGCACCAACGTATTCTTCTGACCCGCCGGAGGCCGCATGTCCCATACCCTGATCGCCTATACCGACGGTGCCTGCTCCGGAAACCCCGGCCCGGGCGGCTGGGGCGTGGTGCTGCAGGCGCTCACCGATGGCCACATCGTCAAGGAACGCGACCTCAAGGGCGGCGAGGCGCAGACAACCAACAACCGGATGGAACTGCTGGCGGCGATCAACGCCCTGGAAAGCCTGTCGCGCCCGTCCGCCATCACCATCGTGACCGATAGCACCTATGTCAAAAACGGGGTCACCGGCTGGATTCACGGGTGGAAGCGCAACGGCTGGAAAACCTCGGCGAAAAAGCCGGTCAAGAACGCGGAGCTGTGGCAACGCCTCGATGCGGCGCAGGCCCGCCATGACGTGACATGGGAATGGGTCAAGGGCCACGCCGGCCACCCCGAGAACGAGCGCGCGGATGAGCTGGCCCGCGCCGGAATGGCTCCGTTCAAACCCGCGCGCAAAGGCGCCTGATCACTGCACCTCGGCGGCCAGATCGGCCAGGATCGGGCAATCGGGCCGCGCGTCGCCCGCGCATTCCTCGACCAGGTGCGACAGCGTCGCGTGCATCGCCTGCAACTCCGCGATCTTCTTCTCGATCCGCGCCATGTGATCGCGCGCGATCGCCTTGACGTCTGCACTTGCGCGCGTGTCGTCCTCGTAAAGCGCCAGCAGCGTGCGGCACTCCTCGATCCCAAACCCAAGCGACCGCGCCCGCCCAAGGAACCGCAGCTTGTGCAAGTCCCGGTCGCGGAACTGCCTGTAGCCATTGCCGCCGCGCAACGGCGCAATCAGGCCGATATCCTCGTAATACCGGATCGTCTTGGCCGGCAGGCCCGATGTCTGTGCCACTTCGCCGATATTCATGGTGCGCCTCCTGTGCGTGTCTGGCCTGACATCGGATAAAGGTTCTAATCACTGGAATGTCAAGGTCACCAAACCGCGCTTGACCTTCCACCGCTGGAACCCTGACAAACACGCCAAACGCACAAGGAGGCTCCCATGACCCGATTCGCCGTCCCCGACATGAGCTGCGGCCACTGCACCGCCGCCATCGAGAAATCCATCAAGTCGATCGACGCGACCGCTGAGGTGGCCTGCGACCTGGACACACGGCAGGTCGAGGTGGACAGCGTCCTCGACACGGACGCCCTCTCCGAAGCAATTCGGCAGGCTGGCTACGACGCGACGCCGGCCTAGTGCCCCCACTTGGCACAAAGTGCCGGGTGGTGATCTGGCCATTCGACAAAACACCCTGCGCAAAATAGCGCCCGAAGGGCGCCGCGCATCGCCGCACCGCGGCCCGACGACTCGCGGCGCCTTAGCGCCTCAGCGCCCCTTCTTGTACCGCTGCCAAAACCACACCAGCAGAAGCGCCCCCAATAGCGCCCCCACGAACCCCGCCGCGATTCCCATCACGGCCAGCAGCGCGCGCAGCACCACGCCCCCGATCAGCGCCCCGGCGATGCCGATCGCCATCGTGGTCCAGATGTCCGCCTCGACCCGCATCAGCCGCGTCGCCAGGAACCCCGCCGCCGCGCCCACGATGATCAGCCAGATAATGCTCATTGCCTGTCCTCCCCTCCGGCGCGCCCCTGCGGCGCCCCAAACCGCGCCCCGGCCGCCAGCGGCATCCCGCGCAGGAACTCCGCCGCATCCTGCGCCCCGCGGCCCGCGCGTTGCAACCGCGTGATGCGCACGGCCCCGGTCCCGCAGGCAACGGTCAAACCACCCTCCGCCTGCGGCTCCAACACCTCGCCCGGCGCCCCGTCGCCCTCACCCACGCATGAACCCAGCAGCTTCACCCGCTGCCCGTTGATCACGGCCCACGCGCCGGGAAACGGCGACAGCCCGCGGATCTGGCGATCCACCGCCTCGGCCGGCCGGGTCCAGTCCACCGCCGCCTCGGCCTTGTCCACCTTCTCGGCATAGCACACCCCATCTTCGGGCTGCGTCTCCGGCTCCAGCGCATCCAGCCGCGCCAGCGCCTCCACGATCAACTCCGCCCCCATCCGCGACAGCCGATCATGCAAATCGCCGGTCGTCTCCTGAGGCCCGATCGGCGTAGCCCGCGACAACAGGACCGGCCCGGTATCCAGACCCGCCTCCATCTGCATGATGCAAACGCCGGTCTCGCGGTCGCCACCCATCACCGCCCGGTGTATCGGCGCCGCCCCCCGCCAACGCGGCAACAGGCTTGCATGGATGTTCAAACACCCCTTCGCCGGCGCATCCAGGATCGCCTGCGGCAGGATCAGGCCATACGCCACCACCACCGCCACATCGGCCTCCAGCGCGGCAAACGCCGCCTGCTCCTCGGCCCCGCGCAAACTGACCGGATGGCGCACGGGCAGGCCCAGCGCCTCCGCCCGCGCCTGTACGGGCGTCGGGCGGTCCTTCTTGCCGCGCCCGGCGGGCCGTGGCGGCTGACAATAGACCGCCGCCACCTCGTGCCCGGCCTCCACCAGCGCGTCCAGAACCGGAACCGAAAAATCGGGCGTCCCCATGAAGATCACGCGCATGCCAACCCCTTCATCTTGCCAAAAATACTCACAATTCCAACCGCCGCCGCCGGCGCCGGCCTATCCGATTTTGCGCGCCCGGCGCAGCAGCATGTCCCGCTTCACCTTGCTCAGCCGGTCGAAAAACATGCGCCCGTTCAGGTGATCGATCTGGTGCTGCACCGATGTCGCCCACAGGCCCACGAAATCGCGCTCTTCCATCTCGCCCTCGGCGTTCAGAAACCGCACCGTCACCGCACGGGGCCGCGCTATGCGTGCGAACACCCCCGGCAGGTTCGGACTGGCCTCGTCGTGCTCGCGCTTCTGCGCGCTGGCGTGCAGGATCTCGGGATTGGCCATGCGCACCGCCTGCCCCCGTCCCTCGGACGCATCGACCACCGCCAGGCGCTGCATCACGCCGACCTGCGGCGCCGCCAGCCCGACACCGGGCATCGCCTCCATCGTGTCGATCATGTCCTGCCACGTCTCGCACACATCTGGCGTGATCGCGTCCACCTGCGCCGCCGCGCTGCGAAGGCGCGTGTCGGGCCACGGGATGCAGCGGCGCACGGTCATGGCGCACCCAGCGCATAGGCACGCTCGGCCTCGGCGCGGGCCTCGGGCGTCAGCCGGTCCAGCGTCAGGATCCCATTCAGATGGTCCAGCTCATGCTGCGCGCAACGCGCCTCGAAGCCCCGCAGCGCAACCTCACGCACGCCGCCATCCACATCGCGGTACCGCAGCGTTACCGCCTCCGGCCGCTCAACCCCGGCCAAAACGCCGGGGATGGACAGGCACCCTTCCTCGCCGCTCACGGCTTCGCCGGATACCGACACGATCTCGGGATTGACGCAGACGCGCGGCGCGGGCGTGCCGTCCTTCCATCCGCAATCCATCACGAAGACCCGCTTGGCCACCCCCACCTGCGGCGCGGCCAGCCCGCGACCGGGCGCGTCATACATCGTCTCCAGCATATCGCGCACCAGATCGCCCACGTCCTCGTCCTCGGCCACCGGCACGCACACTTCGCACAGCAGCGGATCGGGCCATGTCACGATCGGCAACAGGGTCATGCCCGCGCCCGCTCGCGCTTGAGCTTTTGCATTTTGCGCGTGATCATCTGCCGCCTGAGCGGCTTGAGGTAGTCGATGAACAGCTTGCCGTTCAAATGGTCGATCTCGTGCTGCACGCAGGTCGCCCACAGCCCACCGAAATCCTGCTGCTGCTCATGCCCGTTCCGGTCGATCCAGCGCACGCTTACCTCCGACGGGCGCGTCACCTCGGCATATTGATCCGGGATCGACAAGCAGCCCTCGTCGTAGCTGCTCACCTCTTCCGACGACGCCACCACCTCGGGGTTGAACATCACCATGGGGCGCGGCGTCGCGCCGTCCTCCTTCTCGCAATCCAGCACGATCAACCGGCTGATCACCCCCACCTGCGGCGCCGCCAGGCCGATCCCGGGCGCGTCATACATGGTTTCCAGCATGTCATCAGCCAGCGTGCGCAACTCGTCCGACAAATCGGGCACAGCCGCGCACACCTTTTTCAGGCGCGGGTCGGGATGGATCAGGATCGAGCGTTTTGTCATGCCATGGATTTAGGATAAGCCCCACACGGGCGCAATGGCCCATTCCCGATGGCGCGGATGGCAGAGCGAAAATTCTCATAGGATCATGTTTTATTATTTCCATCAATTTCAGGACATTGCCCCATTCCTGACATTGCGACAAAATTTGCTTCCAATTTCCCGCCCGATATTGGATCACAATGCCCAAACCGGCCCACATCACCGCACCCGCGGGCATTGAAGCCGCGCAAGCACTGGCTAAGCTGCCCGCAAAAGGAGACCAGGATGAGCTTCGACGACATTATCGACCGCACAGGCACCCATTCCATGAAATGGGACATGATGGAGCCGATCTATGGCGTGCCCGCCGACGACGGCATTTCCATGTGGGTGGCCGACATGGACTTTCGCGCGCCCGATTGCATCCAGAACGAAATCGCCCGCATGCACGAGCACGGCATCTACGGTTATTTCGGCGATGACAGCGCCTACAAGCAGGCGATCATCTGGTGGATGCAGATCCGCCACGGCTGGCAGGTGCAGCCGGAATGGATCTTTACCACCCACGGGCTGGTCAATGGCACGGCGATGTGCGTGGACACATTCACCGACCCCGGTGATGGCGTGGTGCTGTTCACACCAGTCTACCACGCCTTCGCCAAGGTGATCAAAGCGAACGGCAGACGCGTCGTGGAATGCCCGCTGACCAACAACGACGGCCGCTACGAGATGGATTTCGACGCCTATGATGCCCGCCTCGACGGGAGCGAGCGGATGGTCGTCCTGTGCTCGCCTCACAACCCTGGTGGCCGCGTCTGGACGCAAGAAGAGCTGCAAGGCGTCGCCGATTTCGCCAAGCGCCACGACCTGATCATCGTCTCGGACGAGATCCATCATGACCTGGTCATGCCGGGGCAGTCCCACATCCCCATGGCCAATGTCGATGATAGCATCACCGATCGCCTGATCATGATGACCGCGACAACCAAGACCTTCAACATCGCGGGCAGCCACACCGGCAACGTCATCATCCCCGACCCCGAGCTGCGCGTGCGCTTTGGCGCGCGAATGGCAGGGCTGGGCCTGTCGCCCAACTCGTTCGGGCTGCACATGGCCACCGCCGCCTATTCGCCCGAAGGCGCGGCATGGGTGGACGATCTCACCCACTACCTCGACGCCAATCGCCGCCTGTTCGATGACGCGGTCAACGCCATTCCCGGCGTCGCCTCCATGCCGCTGCAATCGACCTACCTGGCGTGGGTCGATTTCTCGGGCACCGGCATGAGCCCGCAGGAATTCACCGACCGAGTGGAGAAAACCGCCCGCATCGCCATCAACCACGGGCCGACCTTCGGCCTGGGCGGCAACGATTTCCTGCGCTTCAACCTGGCCACTCCGCGCGCATTGGTCGAACAGGCCATCGAGCGCCTGCAATCCGCGTTCTCGGATCTGCAATAACACCGCACCGCGCCCTTGCCGGGGCGCGGCCGACCATATATTGACAGGGCAGGCCTGCGGCGATGGCGTCGCCGCAGGGGCCGGGCCAGACGGCGCCGCGCCCCGGGCCCGCGGATCACGATCCGCCGCGTCCTGAACGCCGGGACCTTTCAGGAGGGTCTGGCACGCACAGGTATCAGGCCCCAAACCCCGGAGGCCTGACCATGACACAACGTCCACAATTCTACCGTTTCCACCAGGGCGAGCGACAGCTGCCCTTTGACGCCACCGAGTATGACGCGCGCCTTGCCGGGCTGCGCCGGATCATGGCCGCGCGCGGGGTCGAAGCGGCGGTTTTTACCTCGATGCAGAACATCGCCTATTACTCGGGGTTCCTCTACTGCGCGTTCGGGCGGCCCTATGGCCTTGTCGTCACGGCCTCCGATTGCGTGACCATCAGCGCCGGCATCGACGGGGCGCAACCGTGGCGCCGTAGCCATGGCGATGCGATCACCTACACCGACTGGCAGCGCGACAATTACTGGCGCGCGGTCGCCTCCGTCACCGGCCCCGGCCGCACCATCGGGGTTGAGGGCGATCACCTGACGCTGACCGCCTCCGCCGCGCTGGATACCTTCCTTGCGCCCGCCGCGCGCGTCGATCTGGCCGCCGCCACCATGCGCCAGCGTATGTATAAATCCCCGGCCGAGCTGGACCTGATCCGCGCGGGCGCCGCCGTGGCCGATATCGGCGGCCATGCGATCCGCGATGCCATCCACCCCGGCGCGCGCGAGATCGACATCGCCATCGCCGGGCGCGACGCGATGGAGCTTGAGATCGCCCGCCGTTTCCCGCAGGCTGAGTACCGCGACACCTGGGTATGGTTCCAATCCGGCATCAACACCGACGGCGCCCACAACCCCGTCACCTCGCGTGCGCTACGGCCCGGCGATATCCTGTCGCTCAACACCTTTCCGATGATCTCGGGTTACTACACCGCACTTGAGCGCACTTTGTTCCTGCACGAGGCGGACGCCGACAGCCTGCGCATCTGGCGCGCCAACGTCGCCGCGCACGAACTGGGCCTGAGCCTTTTGAAACCCGGCATGCGCTGCGCCGAGATCACCGAGCGGATCAACACCTTCTTCGCCGAGCGCGACCTGCTGCAATACCGCAGCTTTGGCTACGGGCATTCCTTTGGCATCCTGTCGCACTACTATGGCCGCGAAGCGGGGCTGGAGCTGCGCGAGGATGTCGATACCGTGCTGGAGCCGGGCATGGTCATCTCGATGGAACCGATGCTAACCATCCCCGAAGGGCAGCCCGGCGCCGGTGGCTACCGCGAACACGACATCGCCATCATCACCGAGGACGGCCACGAGAACATCACCGGCTTTCCCTACGGCCCCGAGGCCAACATCGTGGTCTGATACGCCCGCACGCGCGTCGTGCGTCAGGGGCCGATCAGGGCCACTGGCGCATCCTCGTCGCGCGCGAAATCCAACGGTGCGCTATCGTGGGCGGCGGTGATGCGCTTGAACTCATAGTGCATCTCGCCGCCCTCTTCGGCGCTGGCGATGATCAGGCACTGCGACAGGTGCCGCGCGCCATCATAAAGATCAACCAAACCGCGTAGGTGCGGCGCTTCTTCCGCCTCCAGCGCGAAACCGTCATCCCACAGTCGCAGCACCGGCCAGGTCTGGTCATCCACCATGATTCGCAACCGGCTGCTGCGCTTAAGCTCGCGTTTGCGGGCCTCTTCCAGCCCTTGCTGGACTTCACGGGACAAGAATGTGCTCATGGCAGCGCCTCCGACGGATCATGACATCAAGGATGACGCATTCATACGCACGGTCAAGTGAAGGTTTCGCAAACATCGGGGTGGGGGCGCTGTGCACACGCGCAGAGATCATGCGCGGCGGTGGGCCTATCGGCACGCGCGCCCTGCTCCTAGGTACAAACGCATGACACAACATGGCGGGAGCCGGAGATGACATTGAGCGAACGGTCGAAAAGCCGCGCATCGTCGGGCCGCGGTGCGGCGATGCGCGGCGGCCTGCGGCCGCTATTTCGCGCAGGATCATTCACGCCCCGGGTGATGAACACCAGGGTTTGCGGCGAGGAACAGGAGTATTGAACAATGGGCCAACTGGTTGACGGCGTCTGGCACGACACATGGTACGACACCTCCAAATCCGGGGGGCGCTTCGTGCGCTCCACCTCGGCATTTCGCAACTGGGTTACCCCCGATGGCACCGCCGGCCCCTCGGGCGAGGGCGGCTTTAGCGCCGAAAGCGGGCGCTATCACCTCTATGTCAGCCACGCCTGCCCTTGGGCGCACCGCACCCTGATCTTTCGCACCCTGAAGGGACTGACCGATCACATCAGCGTCTCGGTCGTGCATCCTGACATGCTCTCGGACGGGTGGACCTTCGCCACCGATTTCCCCGGCGCCACCGGCGATACGCTCTATGGCCATGACTTCCTGCGCGACATCTACCTGCGCGCCGATCCCGGCATCTCGGGCCGGGTCACGGTTCCGGTCCTGTGGGACAAGCAGCGCGAAACGATCGTCTCGAATGAAAGCGCCGAGATCATCCGCATGTTCAACTCGGCCTTCGACGCGATCACCGGTAACCACGATGATTACTGGCCCAAGGACCTGCGCGACAGCATCGAAGAGGTCAACGCCCGCGTTTACGACACCGTCAACAACGGCGTCTACAAATCCGGCTTCGCCACCACGCAAAAGGCCTACGACGAGGCGGTGCACGCTCTCTTTGACAGCCTCGACTGGCTGGAACAGCGCCTTGGGCAGGGGCGCTACCTGATGGGCGCTCGCCTGACCGAGGCGGACTGGCGCCTGTTCACAACCCTGATCCGTTTCGACCCGGTCTATCACCTGCATTTCAAGTGCAACCGCCGGCGCATCGTGGATTATCCCAACCTGTGGGGGTTTACCCGCGATCTGTATCAACACCCCGGCGTGGCCGAAACGGTGAACCTCGATCATATCGTGCGCCACTACCACTACAGTCACGCGACGATCAATCCGCACCGCATCATCCCGATCAACCCGATCCTGGATTATGACGCCCCGCACGGGCGCGGCTAGGGTCCGTTTCAAAAAGGCGCGCCATTCACAATCGTGCCCCGGATCGCTGAGCGATCCGGTTCGCACCCGACCCCGCACCTAAGCCCGGCGCGGACGTCCGAAATGTTCGACCATCGCGGCCAGGTCTTCGGGCGGGGTGCCGGTGCGCAGGAACGCGCAGGCGTTCCCGCAATGCTGGAAGATCGAGCCATCTGAAAAGAATGTCGTGTTGGTCACAAAGATCACCCGCGCATCGGGGCGCCGGTAGTTGGCGTAATCGGCCACCGCCAGCGCGCTGCCCTGAGCCACCAGAAGATCAAGGATAATGACGCTGACATCATCGGCCCGCAGCGCCTCGATCGCGCTATCCTGATCGGGGACCAGCGTGACAATGGCGCCTTGCCTCTCGAGATGCCTTTGCCACAGGCGTCCAAGTTCGGGTTCAGGCTCGACAATCAATACTCTCATTAACACACCCTCCAAGGGCGCCCGCTACTTCGTTAACAGGCGGCACTCCCCATACTGTGTTATTGGGGAAAAATTGCTAACAATTGGTTAACAAGCTCCAAATCAGTCTTAACATCCTTGCATCCACACGGATTTTGCGCAACTCCGCCCGCATGGCCCCGGCAGCAAGGAAATGAGCGGATATGACAGGCAATCGCATGCCCCCCATCGCGGCGCAACAGCCCCCCGCGCGCGACCATGGCGGCGGGATCGATGCGGCGGCACGGCGGTATGGCGGCGCGCGCGCCGACTGGATCGACCTGTCCACCGGCATCAACCCGGTGCCCTACCCCTTGCCGCCGCTGCCACCTGAGGCCTGGACGGCCCTGCCCGACCACGCCGCGCAAACCGCCCTCACGCTTAGCGCCCGCGCGCTTTGGTCGGTGCCGGACGGCGCCGCCATCCTTGCCGCGCCGGGCGCCTCGGCACTGATCGCGCGCATCCCCGCGCTGCACCCCGCCGGCACCGCGCACATCCCCGGCCCCACGTATAACGAGCACGCCGCCGCCTTCCGCGCCCACGGCTGGCAGATCACCGAGACGGGCACGGGCACGCCCGCGCAGGCGCAAGTCGCCGTGCACCCCAACAACCCCACCGGCGCGTGGGCCGACCCCGATACCCTGACCGCGCCGCTCTGCATCATCGACGAAAGCTTTTGCGACATCGCACCGGATCGGTCGCTGATCGCGCAGGCCGCGCGCCCCGGCTGCATCGTGATCAAGAGCTTTGGCAAGTTCTGGGGACTGGCGGGGATGCGCCTTGGCTTTGCCATCGGCGATCCCGCCCTGATCGACCGGCTGGCCGGGATGCTGGGCCCGTGGCCGGTGTCCGGCCCGGCGCTGCGTGTCGGACAAATCGCGCTGTCCGATACCGCCTGGGCCAAGGAGACGCGCGCGCGCCTGGCGGGTGACGCCGCCCGCCTTGATGCGCTGATGACCGGCGCGGGCGCGCGGGTGCAGGGCGGCACGCCGCTGTTTCGGCTCTATCACGTCGGAGATGCGCAGGACTGGCAGACCCGCCTTGCCCACGCCCATATCTGGACCCGCACGTTCCCCTATTCGCGCCATTGGCTGCGGCTGGGCCTGCCCGCGCCCGATGACTGGCCCCGGATCGAGGCGGCGCTTTGACCCTACTGCTGGCGCTCCTTCTCGATGCCGCTGCGGGCGAGCCGCGCTGGCTCTGGTCGCGGGCGCCGCATCCGGCGGTCCTGATGGGGCGGGCAGTGGCATGGTGCGACGCGCGGTTCAATACCGGCAATGCGCGGCGGCTGCGTGGAATCGCCGTGATCGCCGCGCTGACACTTGCGGCGGGGATGCTGGGCGCCGCGCTGTCGCTCTTGGGTCCCGTGGCCGAAATCCTGATCGCCGCGATCCTGTTGGCGCAGCGCTCGCTCATCGATCACGTCACCGCCGTGGCCACCGCGCTGCGCGCCTCGCTGGCCGGTGGGCGCAGCGCCGTCGCCATGATCGTCAGCCGCGACACCACCGCGATGGACCGCAGTGCCATCGCCCGCGCCGCGATAGAATCCGCCGCCGAGAACCTCAGCGATGGCGTCATCGCACCGGCGTTCTGGTTCGCGGTGGCGGGTCTGCCGGGGCTGCTGATCTACAAGGCCGTCAACACCGCCGACAGCATGATCGGCTACCGCAGCCCCCGTTACCTGCGCTTCGGCTGGGCGGCGGCGCGGCTGGATGATGTGCTCAACCTGATCCCCGCGCGCCTGACGGCGGCCCTGATCGCGCTGACCAACGGGTGCTTGCGCGATTGGCGCGCCATCGCCCGGGACGCCGCCAAGCACCGCTCGCCCAACGCCGGCTGGCCCGAGGCGGCGCTGGCGCATGGCCTGAACCTCGCGCTGGCCGGACCGCGCAGCTATAACGGCACGGCGCAGGATTTTCCGTGGGTCAACGCCGCCGGGCGCAAGCACCTCTTGCCCCAAGACATCGAAGACGCCGCCGCCGCACTTTGGCGGGCCTGGGGCGCGGGCGTTGCGCTGGCAGTTCTGATCGCTCTTTTCTGATTGGCTCAGGCTGCTATGGTCGGGGCAATCGCAACAACCCAAGATAGCCCCCCATGCGCATTTCAACCCTGATTGCCCTCTCCCTCACGCTCGCGGCGGCCCCCGCTTTTGCCAAAACGCCCTGCGGCGGCAGCTTTTCCAGCTTCGTCGCCGACCTGAAACAAGAGGCACAGGCGCGCGGCCATGATCGCGCCACGGTCGAGCGGTTCTTTGCCTCGGTGCGCCAAGACGGCGAAGTGCTGCGTGCCGACCGCGCGCAGGGGTTTTTCCAAAAACCGTTTACCGAGTTTGCCCGCAGCCTGATCTCGTCCAACCGCATGCAGCACGGACAGGCCAACGCCCGCAAATGGGATAGCCTGTTCACCCATATCGAAGAAAGCTACGGCGTGTCGCGCGGTATCCTTCTGGCGTTCTGGGCGTTTGAGACGGATTACGGCGGCTTTCAGGGCAACACCAACACCCGCGATGCGCTGGTCACGCTGGCGCATGATTGCCGCCGCCCGCACCTGTTCCGCCCGCAGGTGTTCGACGCGCTGACCCTGTTCTCGCGCGGGGACCTGGACCCCGAGCGCACCACCGGCGCCTGGGCGGGCGAGATCGGCATGGTGCAAATGCTGCCCTCCGACATCATCGAAAACGGCGTGGATGGCGATGGCGACGGGCATGTCAGCCTGAAAACCTCGCCCCCCGACGCGCTGATGTCGGGCGCCAAAATGCTGCGCAGCCTCGGCTGGCGCGCAGGGGAGCCGTGGCTGCAAGAGGTGCAGGTACCGGCCAGCATGGACTGGTCCCAAAGCGGCATTGATACCACGATGCGCGCCGCCCGCTGGCAGCAAATGGGCGTGCGCCCCCGCTCGGGCAGCCTGCTGGCACCCAACCTGCCCGCCAGCCTGATCCTGCCGCAGGGGCACAAGGGGCCGGCGTTCTTGGCCTACCCCAATTTCAACGTGCTTTTCGAATGGAATCAAAGTTTTACCTACGTCCTGACCGCCGCCTATTTCGCCACCCGGCTTGAAGGCGCGCCGGTGTTCGACCCCGGCAACCCCGACCCGGGCCTTGGACGCGCGCAGATGAAGCAGCTACAGCGCAAGCTGGCCGCGCGCGGTCATGACGTGGGCGGCGTCGATGGCATCCTCGGCGCCGGCACCCGCGCCGCCGTGCAAGCCGAACAGGCCCGCCTTGGCCTACCCGCCGACGCATGGCCCACACCGGCGTTGCTGAACAGGTTGTGAGCGGCGCGCCCCCGCGCGAATAGCGCCGCAAGCGCCGGGCGAGCGCCTGCCCGGCTTGTGGCTTGCGCAGGGGCGTCACTCAATAGGGCACACCCCGTCTCAGGCCACCATCGCCTCGGCCTTCTTCAGGTCCACGGAAACCAGTTGGCTAACCCCGTGTTCGGCCATCGTCACGCCGAACAGGCGGTCCATCCGGGCCATCGTCACCGCGTGGTGCGTGATGATCAGGAACCGCGTCTCGGTGCGGCGGCACATCTCGTCCAGCAGATCGCAGAACCGGGTCACGTTGGCATCGTCCAGCGGCGCATCGACCTCGTCCAGCACGCAAATAGGCGCCGGGTTGGCCAGGAACACCGCAAAGATCAGCGCCAGCGCGGTCAGCGTCTGTTCACCGCCCGACAGCAGCGACAGCACCGACAGCTTCTTGCCCGGCGGCTGGCACATGATCTCAAGCCCCGCCTCCAGCGGATCGTCGCTTTCCACCAGTACAAGCTTGGCCTCGCCGCCGCCGAACAGATGCGCGAACAGCAGCGCGAAGTTGCTGTTCACCTGCTCGAACGCGGTCAGCAGCCGCTCGCGCCCCTCGCGGTTGAGGCTGGCAATGCCGCTGCGCAACGCCTTGATCGCTTCTTCCAGATCGGCCTTTTCCGATTGCAGCGCGTCGTGCTCTTCCTGAACCTCGCGCGCGTCCTCCTCGGCCCGCAGGTTGACCGACCCCAGCGCGTCGCGCTGCCGGCGCAGTCGGCTCACATCCGCCTCGATCGCCTCGGCGCCCGGCATATCCTCCGGCGCCACGTCCAGCGCGTCCAGTAGGGCATCGGGCGTGCTGTTCAACTCCTCGGAAATGCGCTCTGCCGCCTCGCTCACGCGCTCGCGCGCGGCTTCGGCGCGGGCCTCGGCGCCAGCGCGGGCCTCGCGGGCCTCGCTGGCGGCGCGCTCGGCGTCGCGCTCGGCCTGCTCGGCCCGACGCAGCGCCGCTTCGCCCGCCGATAGCGCATCCGCCGCCGCCGCACGCCGCGCCTCGGCCTGCGTGATCGAGCCGTCCAGCTCGGCGCGCTGCGTCGCGATCTGCTCGGGGGCGGCGCTGGCTTCCTGCAGTTCCTCTTCGGCGCGGGTCTTGCGCTCGATCAGCTCATTGCTGCGCGCCTCGGCGGTTTCCAGACGGTGCCGCCAGCCGCTGATCTCCTTGGTCAGTTGTTGACCGCGCGCGCGCCGCGCCTCGCCCTCGCGCTTGACCTCGTCATGCGCCGAGCGCCGCGCCATCATGGTCATGCGCGCGGCCTCAACCGTCATGCGCAGGTCCTCGACACGGGCGCGCATCGCGTCCAGATCGTCCAGCTCCTCAAGCCCCGCCTCGGCCTCCTTGACCTGCGCACGCGCGGCCATCGCCTCGTCCTCGTGGCGCGTCACCGCCAGGCCAAGGCTTTCCAGCCGCGATTCGGCCAGATTGCTGTCCGCCTCCGCCCGGCTCAGGGCACGGCCCGCCTCGGTCAGGCGCGCATCGGCGGCGCGGCGGGCCTCGCGGGCCTCCTTGTCGGCGCGGGCCTGCTGCTCCAGTTCCGCGCTGAGCGTGTCATGCGCCTGCCGGGCGGCATCGGCGCGGGCGGTGGCGCGCGCGACCTGCTGCTTGAGATCCTCCAAACGGTTCAACTGCTCCAGCCGTAGCGCCGCCGCGCTCGGCCCGTCCTCGGCCCAGGCGCGGTAGCCGTCCCAGCGCCACAAATCGCCCTCCTGGCTGACCAACCGCTGACCGGGCTGCAACAGCGGCTGTAGCCGCGCGCCCTCGTCCGGGTCAACCAGCCCGATCTGCCCCATCCGCCGGGCCAACACATCGGGCACCGACACGTGATTGCTCAGCGCCGTAACCCCCGCCGGCAACGCGGCAGGCGCGTCATAGCCGGGGATGACAACCCATCCCGACGGGCCGTCGGCGGCCACCTCGGGCGCGCGCAGATCATCGGCCAGCGCCGCGCCCAGCGCCTTCTCGAACCCCTGTTCGACCTGCAGGCGGTCAACGATCTGCCCGCCCTCGGCGGTGTCCCGTTCCAACAGACGCGCCAGCGCCGATGCCTCCGCGCCCAGCGCGTTCAACTCGCCCTCGGCCTCGGACTTCTCGGCGCGCACATCGGCCTCGCGCGCCTGCGTTTCGGCCCGTGCGGCCTCGGCGGCCAACAGCGCCTCGTCGGCGGCGGCGGCGGCCTTTTGCGCCGATGTCTGCTCGGCCTCGGCCGCCTCAAACGCGGCGTTGGCCTGCCACAATGCCTCGCGCGCCTCCTCCATCGCGGTGCGGGCCTTGGTCGCCTCCGCCTCGCTGCGGGCCTCGGTCTTGCGGCTATCCTCCACAAGGCGCGTCGCCGATTGGTGCCGCGCCGCCAGCCGCGCAACATCCTCCGTCACCTGCGACAGGTCCGCCTCGCGCGCCTCAAGAACCCGGGCGGCATCGGCGGCTTCCTCGGCGGCCTCCGCCAGGCGGTCCTCGTGCCCCTCGCCCGCCTTTTGCAGCTCCCGCGCCTCCCACTCCAGGCGCTCCACTGTTTCGCCCGCGTCGCGGTTCAGGCCCGTCTCGCGCGCGATGTCGTGGCCCAACTGCTCGATCCGCGCCTCCAGCGTCTCGATCGCCTCACGCGCGCGCGCTTCCTGATCGGCCAACGTGTCGCGCTGCACCTGCAAGCGTTGCAGGATCGCCGCCGCGACCGCCTCTTCCTCGCGCAGGGGCGGCAGGGCCTCCTCGGCCTCCGCGCGCGCGCGCGCCGCCTCGCGCGCGGTGCGCTCGGCCTCACCTGCGGCAACGCTGCGCTGGCGCAAAACCTCGCCCGCCTCATGCAGCGCGGCGTCGGCCTCTTTCCACCGGCGATACAGCAGCATCCCCTCGGCCTGCCGCAACTCCGCCCCGATCGCGCGATAGCGCTTTGCCTGCTTGGCCTGCCGCTCAAGCTGCGACAACTGGCTTGCCAGTTGCTCGATCACGTCATCGATCCGCGACAGGTTCGCCTCGGTGTTCTTGAGCTTCAACTCCGCCTCGTGGCGGCGCTGGTACAGGCCGGAGATCCCCGCCGCCTCTTCCAATATGCGGCGGCGCGATTTCGGCTTGGCGTTGATCAGCTCCGCGATCTGCCCCTGCCGCACCAAGGCCGGGCTATGCGCCCCGGTCGAGGCATCGGCAAACAGCATCTGCACGTCGCGCGCGCGCACGTCCTTGCCGTTGACCTTGTAGGCGCTGCCCACGTCGCGCGTGATCCGCCGCACGATATCGAGGCTGTCGGAATCGTTGAACCCCGCCGGCGCCAGCCGATCGGAATTGTCCAAATGCAGGCTCACCTCGGCAAAGTTGCGCGCCGGGCGACTGGCCGCACCGGCGAATATCACGTCCTCCATGCCCCCGCCGCGCATCGCCGTCGGGCGGTTTTCCCCCATGACCCAGCGCAGAGCCTCCAAAAGGTTGGATTTGCCGCACCCGTTCGGCCCCACAACCCCCGTCAGCCCGTCCCGGATCAACAGGTCGGTGGGGTCGACGAAGCTTTTGAAGCCGGTCAGTCTGATCTTGGAAAAGCGCACTGGCCAGGTTCCCATCACGGTCGGGGGTGATTCCGCCCCATGGGCAAGACTGTCTGCGCGACCCCGCCCCTGTCAACGGATCAGACCCCGCATATGGGGATACGGGGGAAGTTATCCACAATATATTGGCAATTTTCGGCCGATTAGGCCGTAGGGGCGCGCTAGAGATGATCGCAGGCGCGCTCCTATATCGACATTCTCAATCTTAGAAACCGCAACACGCCCTAATCGCACGCCAGTATCCCCAAAATCAGCGCCGGATCGCCCCGCACCTCCTTGACCGCGCAGCCACTGACCTGCGTCATCGCAACCGCCGCCCGTTCCGCAACCGGGCCAAGGCGCGGCGCGTATTCGGGGTTGCGGCGCACTGCCTCAATCAACCGGCCCTTGCGGCGCAGGTCGAACGTGCTGCCATCCACCGTCACCCGCACAGGCGCGATGCCGCGAAAATACGGGCTGGGCCCGCCGCAAGCGCCCAGCGCCCCCACCAGCAGCAGGGCGCCAAGCCGTATCAACACAGCCCGCCACATCCCGCCACATTCCACGCCAATCGTTAACACCGCGTTACCGCGCCCGCGCGGGAAACAAGTTGCCGCGCCGCACCGCCCTGCCTATGTTTCCCCCGAGACAAACCAGCTTGGGGGGCCCATGCCGTTTCGCAGGATTCAGCCGGAAAAACTATCGCTCGCGGTTTCGCGCCAGATCGAGCTGCTGATACTGCGCGGCATCCTGCGCCCAGGTGAGCGCCTCCCGTCCGAGCGCGAGCTGGCCGAGCGGCTGGGCGTCTCGCGCCCCTCCCTGCGCGACGCGGTGGCTGAACTGCAGGACAAGGGCCTGCTGACCACCCGCGCCGGCGCCGGCATCTACGTGGCCGATGTTCTGGGCGGGGCGTTTTCTTCGGCGCTGGTCAAGCTGTTCGCGTCCCATGACGAGGCGGTGTTCGACTACATCTCGTTTCGCCGCGACATGGAAGGGCTGGCGGCCGAACGCGCCGCGCGGCTGGCATCGGACACCGACCTGCGCGTCATCCAGACGGTCCTGGACAAGATGGAAGCCGCCCATACCAAGCGGAACCCGGCGGACGAGGCCCGCCTTGATGCCGATTTCCACCTCGCGATCATCGAGGCCAGCCATAACATCATCATGCTGCACATGATGCGCTCGATGTATCAGCTCCTGCGCGAGGGGGTGTTTTACAACCGCCAGATCATGTTCAAGCAGCGCACCACGCGCGACATGCTGCTGGATCAGCACCGCGCCATCAACGAAGGGCTGCAAGCGCGCGACCCCGACGCCGCGCGGCGCGCGGTCGAGGCGCACCTGAACTACGTCGAACGCGCCCTCACCGATCAGCAAACTGCCGACCGGAACGAGGATATCGCCCGACTGCGGCTGGACCACGAACAAACCCGCCGTAATTAGGGGGCGGTGATGACCTTGCGCGGCCGTTGAGGCATTGCACCAAAGCGCGGAATCGAGGCGCGTTGCGCCGCCGCGCAGCGCCCGACCGCCCCCGTCGCACCAGAGGTGCGCGGCGTATCGTCGGCACGCCTCTGGCGTGACGGGCGGGCACTGCGAGGCTTCTCAATTGATCGCCCTATGTTCGCTCAAGGCCATACGCTACCAATACCCCCAACGAAAGAACCCCGGCCGCAGGGGCCGGGGCTCATTGCCTTGGTGCAGTAGGGCGGGCGGCCCTTAGTGCAGCTTTTCGTCCACCTCTTTGATGGCCTCGTCGATCAGGGAATTGCCCTGCGCGGCGGTCATCTGCTTGGTGATCACGTCGTTGGCCGCGCCAATGGCGATGGCGATGGCCTGGTCGCGGACCTGCTTGATCGCCTTGGCCTCGGCCGACGCGATCTGATCCTCGGCCGCCTGCTTGCGGCGCTCGATCGACACCTTGATGTCTTCCTTGGCCTGCTCGGCCGCGGCCGACGCTTCGCTCTTGGCATGGCTGACGATCCGGTCCGCCTGCTCCTGCACTTCCTTTTGCTTGCGCTCGTAGGACGCCAGCAACGCCTGCGCCTCCTCGCGCAACGCGCGCGCCTCGTCCAGCTCGGCCTTGATGCCGGCGGCGCGCTTGTCCAAAAGCCCCATCAACAGGCCGGGCACCTTAAGGTACAGCAGCACCCCCACGAACAGCAAAAAGCCGAGCGTGACGATGAAGTTGGTGTTGCCCAGCGAAAAGAACGGGCCCGACGCCGCCATCGCGGGCGTCGCAGCGGCCAGGGCGCCGGTGGTGAGAATTGCCAGTTTACGCATGTCTCTTACCCCTTCAGCCGGGCGTTGACGGCCGCGGTCACGGTGCGTGCATCGGCCTTGGCGCCCATTGCGGCGACCACCTCCTTGGCGGTCTCCTTGGCCACTTCCTTGACGCTTTCGGTCGCGTTGGCCTGGATCTCGGCGATTTTCTTTTCGCCCTCGGCGGTCTTTGCCGCGATCTCTTCATCGGCTTCGCGCATGGCTTCGTCAAGGTCTGCCTTGATCTCGGCCTTGGTCTCGGCAACGATCCGGTTCGCCTCGGTGCGGGCATCGGCCAGCGCCTTGTTATAGGCGTCCTCGGCCTCGGCGGCCTTGGCCTTCAGGTCCTCGGCGGCGGCGATATCGTTGGAAATGGTTCCCTTGCGTTCGGCCAGAACCGCGGCGATGCGGGGCAGCGCGATACGCGACAGGATGAAATAGATCGCGACCAGCGTCACCAGAAGCCAGAAGATCTGGTTGCTGTAGGTCGAGAAATCCAGTTGCGGCATGCCCGGAGCTGCCGCCTCGGCGGCCTGACCTGCGGCCTCGTGCGTTTCAGTCGCCATGTCGTCCTCCTTGGGAACTTGCCATTTACACCGGGCGGACGCGCATCGCGTCCCCCCGGCCGTAAGGATCGTGTTCCGCTTGGATCAGACGGCGAACATCAGCAGAAGCGCGACGAGGAACGAGAAAATCCCGAACGCCTCGGCAAACGCGATGCCGATGAAAAGCATGGCAGTCTGACCGGCCGCAGCCGAAGGGTTGCGCAGCGCGCCGGACAGGAAGTTGCCGACGATGTTGCCCACACCGATGGCCGAGCCGCCCATGCCGGTACATGCCAGACCTGCGCCGATGTATGCGCCCATTTGTACGATATCGCCTTCCATGTGATCTCTCCTTACGTTGGAATTGGCTTGAATTTCTGACCCTGCCTTAGTGCGAGGGATGCAGCGCATCCTTCAGGTACACGCAGGTCAGGATGGTGAAAACGTAGGCCTGAACAAAGGCCACGAGCACTTCGAGTGCATACATCGCGCCGATGGCGATGACCGAGATCGGGGCGATGGCGGCAACCGCCGCAAAGCCCGCGAAAACCTTGAGAACCGCGTGCCCGGCCATCATGTTGCCCCCCAGACGAATGGAGTGGCTCAGCGGGCGCACGAAATAGGACATCAGCTCGATGATCGCCAGAACCGGCCGCAGCGCCAGCGGCGCCTCCTGAACCCAGAACAGGCCCAGGAACTTCGCACCATTCAGGACGAAACCAAGGACCGTCACGGTCAGGAACACCATCAGCGCCATCGTCGCGGTCACCGCGATATGGCTGGTGGTGGTAAAGGCCATCGGCAGAAGGCCAAGGAAGTTGGCCATCACGATGAACATGAACAGGGTCATCACGTAGGGGAAGTATTTCACGCCCTCCTTGCCGGTGATGTCCTCAAGCATCTTGTAGACAAATCCGTAGGCCAGTTCGCCAACCGATTGCGTGCGCGACGGCACGATCGCCCGGCGCGACGTTCCCAGAACCAAAAGCGCCGTCACCGCGACAATAGCCAGCGCCATCCACAGCGTCACGTTGGTGATGGTGTACCACGCCACGGTGTCGCCCCCGAACAGAGGCTCGACCTTGAACTGGTCCATCGGGTGAAGAACCAGACCGCCTTCTTCGCCTTGCGCTTCAGTCGCCATTTCCGTTCCTCTCGTCGTCATCAGCCCGCCGGGCCGCATCCGTTGTCTCGTCGTCGGGGTCGGCCGCCGGCCTGCCCGCCTGTCTGCGCTGTAGCTCGTTCGCGGATCGCAGCATCGTCTTGATGCCCGCGGCGAGGCCCAGCAATGTGAACAGCACCAGGAAAAGGGGGATCGTCCCCAACAGGCGATCCAGCCCGTACCCAATGCCAAAACCGATCATCAGACCGGCAACCAGTTCCGTCACCATCCGCCAGGCATGTTGCGCCTGGCTGTGCGGCTCGCCCTTTTGGGGGCGCGGCTCACGCGCCTTCTTGTAGGCCCCAAGCCGCTCTTCGAGCTGCTTCATACGGCTTTCGCGATCCGGATCTGTCACGCGCACTCGCCCCCTCGACGGTTGCGCTGTTGCTAGTGTGCGCAGCGCCCCGAGTCAAGCGGCCACAAACGCGCAGGCGGCGCCCGATAACATGCTGTAATATATTGATATTCAGAATTCTCCGACGAGGGCGGCAGGGGCGCGTGGCGGCACCGGGCGTCGAAACCCATATTCAACCATTCAGTTGACCATGGTGCACCCCCCGCATTAGATACAGGCATGGACACACAGCTTGACGCCGTCTTTGCCGCCCTTGCCGATCCGACCCGCCGCGCGATCCTGTCGCTGCTGCTTGAGGATGACATGGCCGTCACCGACGTGGCCGAGCCGTTCGAGATGTCGCTGGCCGCGATCTCCAAGCACCTCGCGATCCTCGCCGGTGCGGGCCTGATCAGCCAGGAAAAGCACGGCCGCGTCAAGTGGTGCAAGCTGGAGCCATACGCCCTGCGCGCCGCCAGCATATGGATGCAGGGCTTTGGCCAGTTCGAGCCGGTCAACCTCGACGCGTTCGAACGCTTCCTCGCGGTCGAGCTGACGGACGACGCGCAGGATCAGGGTTGAACTCTATCGGGGCAGTACCAATGCGCGTCCTGCGCCACCCTCACACCCCAATCAAACAGCATTTCCCCATAAAACCAACCACTTACCCTCACCGCCCCACAGCGAAATCCCTACCCCTCATCCTTGAGCAGGATCAGCAGCGCCACCACCGTCAGCCCGACACCGCCCAGCACCATCACAGGCGGCACCCCGTGACCCAGCAGAAACTCCAGCGCGATCACCCATGTCGGCGTCAGGTAGGTATAGGCCATCACCTTGGATGACGGCAGCCTCAGCGACGCATATTGAAGCAAAACAAAGGTCGTCGCGCTGGCAAAGATCGACACGTACCCGATCGTGATCCACACGATCGGCGGCAGCTCGGACCACCGCGTCGCCATGATATCGGACCAGCCCCAAAGCGTCACCAGAACGCCGCCCGCCACCAGCATCCCGAAGGTGAACACCACCGCCGGCTCCCCCCGGTTCAGCTTGCGCACCATCGGCGTATAGATCGCATGCGCCACGCAGCCCCAGAAATAGATCGCCTCGCCGGGCCCGATCCGGAACTGCATCACCGCCTGCCAGTCGGCGCGAAAGATCACCCAAAGCGCCCCCAGCGCCCCAACAGCCAACCCCGCCGCGATCCGCAGCGTCGTGATCTGCCGCAGCAGAACATACCCCGCCGCCGCCGCCATCACCGGCGTCAACGTGAACACCGCCGACGCCGACACCGGCGCGGCGGTCTTGAGTCCCTCGAACATCAGCACGAAATAGGTGGCAAACGTACCCCCCAGCAGCACGTACCGCCACGGCGCGCGAAACGCCGACCGCGGCAGACCCGTCGTCGCCAGCGCCACCGCCCCCACGATCACCGCCGCGATCGCGAACCGCACGGCATTGAGTGCGGAAGGCGCGATATGATTGGCCGCCATCACCCCGAGCGAGAATGACCCCGCCACCAGCGCCGAAAAGACCAGCATCGCCAGATGCCCGCGCAACCGATCCCGCGCGCCCGGCGCCGCGGCCGCTACTCCAGTGGACAGGCTCATTTCCCCTCCCAGCCGTCGATGTGTTCCTTGAGATAGCTCAGCAGCGCCTGCACCTTCGGCGTGCGATGCAGATCAACATGCGTCACCAGCCACAGCGGCGCCTCCCAATCCTCGCGCGGCGGCGCCACCTCCAACAGGTCGGGATACTGCGCCGCCGCCCAGCGCGCCATGAACCCGATCCCCATCCCCTCGACCACCGCCATCTCAAGGGCCCGCGGGTCGCTGGACCGGAACACCACGCTGCCATGCGGCACCGCCGACCAAAGCCACCGATAAAACGGCGCGCGCGAGTTCAGATCATCGGTCGAGACAAAGCGGTGCCTCGCGAACTCCTCCTCGGTTTCGGGAATGCCATGCGCGGCCGCATAATCCTGCGACGCATAGAGCGCCGTGCGCTGGCGCGAAAACGGCTGCACCACGTTGTCGGGCTGCTCGGGCGCCGCACCCGCCCGGATCGCGACATGCGCCTCTCCGTATTCCATGCGAAACAGCCGCTCGCCGGTCAGATAGCGCAGGATGACATCGGGATACTGCTTGCTGAACCCCGCCAGCACCGGCGTCAGAAGCGGCGCCAGCCCTCCCAGCGAGGTGATCACCAACTCCCCCGTCACCGCGTCGCCATGGCCCTTGATCCGCCCGGCAAGCTGCGCGAACTGATCGTCGGTCGTCTGCGCCACCCGGCACAGATCGGTGCCCGCCTCGGTCGGGGTATACCCGCGCGCATGCCGCTGAAACAGCTTCACACCCAGCCGCGCTTCAAGCGCGTCGATATGCCGGATCACCGTGGCATGGTGCACGCCCAGCACTTCGGCCGCGCCGCTCACCGTGCCGATCCGGGCGACGTTATAGGCAGTGCGGATTTCATCCCAATTTTCCATGATCGGGCCTCCCGAACTTATGTGCACAAACGAACAGCACCTATATCAAGCCTATCGTTGCGTTATTCAATGCACAATTCAATATTCACTGCATCACAGACATACCCGATCCGACAGGAGATCACACCATGACCGACACCATCTTGCATATCAACGCCTCCGCCCGCCGTCAGGGCTCCGTCACCCGCAACCTGACCGCAAAGGTCGTCGCCGGCCACCCGAACGCACGGGTCATCACCCGCGACCTGGCCGAGGCCCCCCTGCCCCAGCTTACCGAGGACTGGGTCGCGGCCAACTTCACCCCGGCCGACGCCCGCACCAAGGCACAGAACGACACGCTCGCCCTTTCCGACACGCTCGTGGCCGAGCTACAGGCCGCGGATACGCTGGTGATCGGCCTGCCGGTCTATAACTTCGGGGTTCCCGCCGCACTCAAGGCGTGGGTCGACCTGATTGGACGCGCCGGCGTCACCTTCCGCTACACCGAAAACGGCCCCGAGGGCCTTCTGACCGGCAAACGCGCCATCGTCGCGCTCGCCTCCGGCGGGACCGAGGCCGACTCGGCCATCGACTTCGCCACGCCGTACATCAAGCATGTCCTTGGCTTCATGGGCATCACCGATGTCACTGTCGTCGCCGCCGACCAAATGGCACAGAACGCCGAGGCAAGCCTTGAAAAGGCGACCGCACAGATTGCCGAGCTGGCCCGGGCCGCCTGACGGCCTGTTACCGCTTGTGGCCGCCTGACGGCCCGTCGCCGCTTGGGGTCGCCCGCCCTCTTCCTCGGGCGGCCCCAAGCCTCAGTCCGGCGCGCCTCACGTGCGATACGGCCGCCCCGCCCGCCGGTCTTTCCCCCTTCCCCGGTTCCCGCGCCGCGCAAGCACCGCTTGACATACGCGCGCTTTCGGCCTACTCCGCGCCAAATTTCCGGAAGTCCGTCACGCTTCCGGTCCCATGGGCAAAGCCCGGGATCGCCCCCCACCAGCGCGTTGCGCCCGTGGGGGCAATTGTGGTTTGAACCGTCATCCCTATGTTGGGGGTGACACGGCAGCAACCGGCGAAGGAGGCCGAAGGCATGTTTGAAAATCTCTCCGAACGCCTTTCCGGCGTCCTGGACCGCCTGACCAAACAGGGCGCGCTTTCCGAGGACGACGTCAAGACCGCCCTGCGCGAGGTGCGCGTTGCGCTGCTTGAGGCCGACGTCTCGCTACCCGTCGCGCGCGATTTCGTCGCCCGCGTGCAGGAGCAAGCCACCGGCCAAGCCGTCACCAAATCCGTCACCCCCGGCCAGCAGGTCGTCAAGATCGTGCACGACGCGCTGGTCGAAACCCTCAGCGGCGCGGAAGATCCCGGCACCCTGCGCATCGACACGCCCCCCGCCCCGATCCTGATGGTCGGCCTGCAGGGCTCGGGCAAGACCACCACCACCGCCAAGCTCGCCAAGCGGCTGAAGGATCGCGACGGCAAGCGCGTGCTGATGGCCTCGCTCGACGTGAACCGCCCCGCCGCGATGGAGCAACTCCAGATCCTCGGCACCCAGATCGGCGTCGATACCCTGCCCATCGTCAAGGGCGAAGACCCGGTCGCCATTGCCAAGCGCGCGAAAACCCAAGCCTCGCTAGGCGGCTACGACGTCTACATGCTCGACACCGCCGGCCGCCTGCACATCGACGCCGAACTGATCGCGCAGGCCGCCGCAGTGCGCGACGCCGTAACCCCGCGCGAAACGCTGCTGGTGGTCGACGGCCTGACCGGCCAGGACGCCGTCAACGTCGCCACCGAATTCGACGACAAGATCGGCGTCTCCGGCGTCGTGCTCACCCGTATGGATGGCGACGGGCGCGGCGGCGCGGCCCTTTCCATGCGCGCCATCACCGGCAAGCCGATCCGCTTCGTCGGCACCGGCGAAAAGATGGACGCGATAGAGACGTTCGAGCCCGAGCGCATCGCCGGTCGCATCCTCGGCATGGGCGATATCGTCAGCCTCGTCGAGAAGGCGCAGGAAACCATCGAAGCCGAACAGGCCGAGCGCATGATGAAGCGCTTCCAGAAGGGCCAGTTCAACATGAACGACCTGCGCATGCAGCTCGAACAAATGCTCAAGATGGGCGGCATGGACTCGATCATGGGCATGATGCCCGGCATGGGCAAAATGGCCAAACAGGTCCAGAACGCCGGCTTCGACGATTCCATCCTGCGCCAGCAAATCGCGCTGATCCAGTCGATGACCAAACGCGAACGCGCCAACCCCCAGATCCTTCAGGCCAGCCGCAAGAAACGCATCGCGCGCGGCGCCGGGCTCGAGGTGTCGGACCTCAACAAGCTGCTGAAAATGCACCGGCAGATGTCCGACATGATGAAAAAGATGGGCAAGATGGGCAAAGGCGGCGCCCTCAAACAGGCCATGAAAGGCATGTTCGGCAAGGGCGGCGGCATGCCCGACATGAACGACCCCAAGGCAATGGAAGAGGCCGCGCGCGCCATGGGCGGCGGCAAGGGGATCGGCGGCATGGGCGGCGGCCCCGGCAAGGCGGGCAACGCCCTTCCCCCCGGCCTCTCGGGCTTCGGCAAGAAGAAATGACCATGCCTTCATCTTGCCCCAAATACTCCCGCCGGAGGCACCCCGCCCATCCGCCCGCGCATTCGCCCGCAATGATGCGTCGCGCCCGCCCCATGCCAAGATCGGACGCGCGGCAGCGCGGCAATGTGGGGGCGCCGTCATGAGCCTCACCAACGCCCCCACCCTGGAAACCGAACACCTGATCCTGCGCGGCCCCGAGCCGCGCGATTTCGAGCCGCTGATCGCGTTCCTGACCGACCGCACCCGCGCGGAAGGGTTTGGCGCCTACGACACCCGTCACGACGCCTGGCGCTGGGTCGCGCTCAGCGTCGGACACTGGCACATCCACGGCTACGGCTACTTCACGATTGAGGACCGCGCCACCGGCCGACCCGCCGGCATCACCGGCATCTGGAACCCCGATGGCTGGCCCGAGCCGGAACTCGGCTGGGTCGTGTTCGACGGCTACGAGGGGCGCGGCATCGCGTTCGAGGCCGCCGCGCGCGCCCGCGAATGGGCCTATGACACGCTGGGTTTCACCACGCTGACCTCCAACATCGTGCCGGACAACACCCGCTCGGTGGCGCTGGCCGAACGGCTGGGCGCATGGTTCGAACGCGAATATACCAACGTCACCATGGGCCGCGACATGCTCTACCGCCACCCCGGCCCCGACGCGCTTGGCTCCGATGGATCGGTGGAGGCCTACGCCTGATGCCCAGCCAATCCATCCCCGTCATCGAAACGCAGCGCCTTGTCCTGCGCGGCCCCGAGCCGCAGGATTACCCGAATTTCAAGGCGACCTTCTCAAGCTACCGCTCGCGGTTCATGGGCGGGCCACTCAACGATTACGAGGCGTGGATGCTCTATGCCGCCGAGATCGGCCATTGGCAGATCCGCGGCTACGGCATGTGGATGATCCACGACAGGGACACCGACAAGACCCTGGGCATGGCCGGCGGCTGGTTTCCCGCCAAGTGGCCCGAGCCCGAAATCGCCTGGATCATCTGGCCAGAGGTGGCCGGCCACGGCTACGCGCTCGAGGCGACCCACGCCGCGCGCGATTATTTCTACGACACGCTCGGCTGGTCCGGCGCCGTCAGCTACATCGACCCCAAGAACCTCGACAGTATCCGCCTGGCCGAACGGCTCGGCGCGGTCAAGGACGCCGCCGCGCCCTCGATCGACGGGCACGACGCGGTCTATCGCCACCCCGCCGCGGCCTCCCTGCATGGCAGCCAGGTCGAGCACGGGATCGAAATGGAAATCGCCAATTACTGCGACCCTCTGTTCAAACCCAAGGGGATGCCCATTGACTGACGATCACACCACCCGCGCCGCCGCGCTTCTGGCCGAGCACCGCGAGTCCATCGACAGGCTCGATGCGATCCTCGTCTACACGCTGGCCGAGCGGTTCAAGCACACGCAGTCGGTGGGCCGCCTCAAGGCGCAACACGACCTTCCCCCGTCCGATCCCAGTCGCGAGGCGCGACAGATCGCACGGCTCGAAGACCTGGCGACACGGGCCGACCTGGACCCGGAATTCGCCAAGAAGTTCCTGAACTTCATCATCGCTGAAGTCATTCAGCACCACCAGAAGCACCAATCATAGGACGGGCAAACCGCCCGCCCGAACGACCGCCATTCAAAAAGGAGATACACCAATGGCCATGAAAATCCGTCTCGCCCGCGCAGGTAGCAAAAAGCGTCCCTTCTACCGCATCGTCGCCGCCGACAGCCGCATGCCCCGCGACGGCCGCTTCATCGAGAAGCTGGGCACCTACAACCCGCTGCTGCCCAAGGATAGCGAAGACCGCGTGAAAATGGACCTCGAGCGCATTCAGCACTGGCTCGACAAGGGCGCGCAAACCACCGACCGCGTCAGCCGCATGCTCGAAGCCGCCGGCGTCGTCGCCAAGAAAGAGCGCAGCAACCCCAACAAGGGCACCCCGGGCAAGAAAGCCCAGGAACGCGCCGAGCAGAAGGCCGCCAAGGCCGCCGAAGCCGCCGATGCGGGCGCCGAGGCCGAGGCCGAGGCAGGCGCCGGCGAATAAGCCAGCCGCCTGGCACGGGGCGCGGCCGCCGACATTCGCGGCGCGCCGCCCCCGCCTTGCCATCACGCATGGGGGCGCGGATGACCGATCCCAACGACGACACTGACGACACGATGATTTGCGTCGGCGCCATCGCCGGCGCCTTCGGCGTGCGCGGCGAGGTGCGCCTCAAAAGCTTCACCGCCGATCCGCTCGACATCGCGGATTATGCGCCGCTGACCTCGGAAAACGGCGAGATGTCCTTCGACGTGCAGGTCGTCGGCCCGATCAAGAACGGGCTGTCCGTCCGCCTGAGCGGGATCGAAACCCGCGAACAGGCCGAGGCGCTGCGCGGCGTGCGCCTGTGCGTGCCCCGCACCCGCCTGCCCGCCCTGCCCGACGATGAGTTCTACCACGCCGACCTGATCGGGCTGGAGGTGCGCGATACCGGCGGCACCCTTCTGGGCACGGTGAAATCGGTGCCCAACCACGGCGCCGGCGACCTTCTGGAAATCGCCCCGCCCGGCACCTCGGAAACCGTGCTGCTGCCGTTCACCCGCGCCGCCGTGCCCACCGTGGACCTGGCCGCCGGGCGCATCGTCGCCGACCCGCCCGAGGGGCTGCTGTAACATGCGGCTGATCGTGCATGCGGGGTTCCACAAGACCGGAACCAGCAGCGTGCAAAGGATGCTGCGCCGCAACGGCAACCGCTTTGCCCGCGAATTCCGGGTGTTCACCCACCGCGACCTGCCCGGCCTTTGCGGTGCCGCGCGCGCCCTGTCGGCCTCGCGCGATCCGCTTGATGACGGGCTGTTCGCGATGGAACTGGCGGAGTTTCTCACCGCGCTGGGCACAGACGATCCGCGCCCCGTGGTGATCAGCTCGGAAAACCTGGCCGGGCACATGCCGGGGCGGTACGGGCTGCGGCACTACTCGGCCGCGCCCGCGATCATGGCCCGCTTTGCCGAGATCGCCGCCGAATGCCTCGCCGCGCCGCGCATCACGTTCTATTTTTCCACCCGCGCGCCCGAGGCGTGGCTGCGCTCGTGCCATTGGCAACACCTGTGCGCCACCCGCATGACCGACGATTTCGCCACCTACCGCGCCGCCTACCTGCCCCATGCCGACCTTGCCGGCGATGTCGCCGCCATCGCCCGCGCCGTACCCGCGCCCCATGACGTGGTCAGCGCCGCGCTCGACGATGCGTCGGGCGGCCCGCTTGGCCCCCTCGATCCGCTGCTCGACGTGATGCGCCCCTCGGACGCGCTGCGCGCCGCGCTCACCGCGCTGCCGCCCGCCAATACGGCACAGCCGGCGCATGTCGCCGATGAATTGCTACGGCTCAACCGCTCGGACATGGACGCGGACACCGTGCACGCCGCAAAAACCGCGCTTTTGCAGCGCGGCCAAAGCGGCTAAGGACATGAGCCATGAGTAACCCCGACAAACCCGCACGCTCTCCCGCACGCTCTTATGGGCGCAAGTCCATCACCGCCACGCGCACCCCGCGCGACCTGCTGGACGATACCGACGCGCGCGCCGGGGTCTGGACCGCGCAGGTCCTTACCCTCTTCCCGCAGGCCTTTCCCGGCGTTCTGGGCGAAAGCCTGACCGGGCGCGCCCTGCGCGACGGGCTCTGGGCGCTCAACCCGATCGACCTGCGCCCGTTCGGCGTCGGCCCGCACCGCAACGTCGATGACACCCCGACGGGCGGCGGCGCCGGCATGGTCCTGCGCCCCGATGTGGTGGGCCACGCACTGGACCACGCAGGCGAGCGGGCGCATGGCGACTGGCCGGTCATCTACCTTAGCCCCCGCGGCCGCCCCTTCGATCAGGCGATGGCGCACCGCCTGGCGCAGGCCGATGGCGTCACCCTCCTGTGCGGCCGGTTCGAGGGCGTGGATCAGCGCCTTCTCGATGCCTACGACGTGCAAGAGGTGTCCCTGGGCGATTTCGTCCTCACCGGCGGCGAGATCGCCGCTCAGGCCTTGATCGATGCGACAGTCCGCCTTATACCGCGCGTACTCGGGAATCAGGCATCGACCGAAGAGGAATCCTTTTCGGACTTTTTGCTTGAGCACCCGCAATATACCAAACCCGCCGTCTGGAAGGATCGCGCGGTTCCCGATGTTCTTCTGTCGGGCCACCACGCGAAGATCACCGACTGGCGCCGGGCCATGGCCGAAAGGCTGACCAAGGAAAGACGACCTGACCTCTGGCGGGCTTATTGTGAAAAACACGGTAGGGACCCGGAAGAAGACCAAGAGCTCTGAGGACGCGCCACAACTTTGCGGGCCAAACCGCAAGCAGCATAGGAGTTGATCAGATGGACCTGATCGCAGAACTGGAGGCGGAACAGATCGCCTCCCTCGGGAAGAACGTTCCCGATTTCAAGGCCGGCGACACGATCCGCGTCGGCTACAAGGTGACCGAAGGCACCCGCACCCGTGTGCAGAACTACGAGGGCGTGTGCATCAGCCGCAAGAACGGCAGCGGCATCGCCGGTACCTTCACCGTGCGCAAGATCTCCTTCGGCGAAGGCGTGGAACGTGTGTTCCCGCTCTACTCGACGAATATCGAGGCGATCACCGTCATCCGCCGTGGCCGCGTCCGCCGCGCCAAGCTGTATTACCTGCGTTCGCGCCGTGGCAAATCGGCCCGCATCGCCGAGGATACCAACTACAAGCCGCTCTCGGGCGCCAAAGCATAAGGATCGGCACGATGAAAAAAGACATCCACCCCGATTACCACATGATCGACGTCAAGATGACCGACGGCACCGTGTTCCAGGTCCGCTCGACCTGGGGCGCCGAAGGCGACACCATGACGCTCGACATCGACCCGACGGCGCACCCCGCCTGGACGGGCGGCTCCTCGCGCCTGATGGACGCCGGCGGCCGCGTCTCCAAGTTCAAGAAGAAATACGAGGGCCTCGGCTTCTAAGCGACCGCGCAGCCGTCTTTCAGGATTACCCCGCGCCCCGCCCGGCGCGGGGTTTTCTCATTCGCCCTCACCGGCCCGGACAAGGCACCCTGTCCACCGCTTCATCTTGCCCGAAATACTCCCGCCGGAGGCGTCCCATCCGCAGCGTACGAATCGCACGGCTCACGCCCCGAACCGTACGTTTGCGCGCAAGCGCCGTTCGTGACCTCACTGCGCGGCAGTGCAACGATCCCCGAAAAGGCGCGTTTGCGCCCTTCCATATTCATGCAACACCTGCGAATGAATGCGCCAAACGGCGCGCTCGGGGCTTTGCAAACCCCGGGCGGCCACAATATCGTGTAGAAAACGCGACATAGGGCGCGACATGGGGGACAGAAAAGGCATGGCGCATATCATCGTGGTCGGCAACGAAAAGGGCGGCGCGGGCAAATCAACCGTATCCATGCACGTCGCCACTGCACTCGCCCGCATGGGCCACAAGGTCGGCGCACTTGATCTGGACCTGCGCCAGAAATCTTTTGCCCGCTATGCGCAGAACCGGAAGAATTTCATTGAATCTCAAGGCGTTGACTTACCTTCAGCCGAGTATCATGACCTCCCCGAGGCCGAACAATCCGACCTCAAGCCGGGCGAGAACATCTATGATCACCGCCTGTCTGCCGCGATTGCCTCGCTGGAATCGTCGTGTGCTTTCATAGTGATAGACTGCCCCGGCTCGCATACCCGGCTCAGCCAGGTCGCACATAGCCTTGCCGATACGCTGATCACGCCGCTCAACGATAGCTTCATCGATTTCGATTTGCTGGCGCATATTGATTCGGACGGACAGAAAATCCTCGGCCCCTCCGTCTATTCGGAAATGGTGTGGAATGCCCGGCAGTTACGCGCACAGGCCGGGTTGAAACCCATTGATTGGGTGGTCGTGCGCAACCGCCTTGGCGCGCAGCAGATGGTTAACAAGCAAAAAATGGGCGCCGCGCTCGAACGGCTGGCAAAACGCATCGGATTTCGCACCGCTCCAGGATTTCATGAACGTGTGGTGTTCAGAGAGCTCTTTCCCCGCGGCCTGACCCTGCTGGACCTCAAGGATATCGGGGTGAAGCAGCTCAACATCTCCAACATCGCAGCACGGCAGGAATTGCGCGACCTGGTCAAGGCCCTCAACCTGCCCGGCGTCACGGTCGATTTCTGATCGCGCTACATCCGCGCCAGTTTTCGCAAGGCATTGCGAAGGATGGATAATTCCTGATCGCTGAAATCTGTCGATAGCCGCGCATCATACCTCGTCGCCACCTTGCGCAGGTCGCGATAGGCCGCCTCGCCCATGGCCGTCAGGTCAAGATATTCCAGCCGCCGATCGTCCTCATCGCGCGTCCTGGTCAGGAATCGCCGCTCCTCCAGCCGCGCCACCGCGCGGCTGATCTTGGTCTTGTGCATCTTCGACCGGCGCCCGATCTCCTTGGCCGTCCTCCGCCCGTAAATGCCTAAGTGAAACAAAACCCGCCACTCGGTTCGCAGCATTCCATAGCGATCCTTGTAGATCTTCTGAAAGGCCAGACTGCTCTCTTCGGCCGCCTGATTCAGCAGGTAAGGCAGGAAATCCTGCAATTCGAAGGCTTCATTCTTGTCCATGCTGATCCTCCTTCTACCCTTGTTAGTTACAAAATCAACCATTAACAACGCAAGCAACAAAGGAGGAAATGCCATGACTCTCGACACCGTCCCCGAGACTTTCGTCCAAGCCCCCACACCCCAGGGCACAACGCCCGGCTACATGCCCGGATTTGGCAACGATTTCGAAACCGAGGCCCTGCCCGGCGCGCTGCCCCAAGGCATGAACAGCCCGCAAAAGTGCAACTATGGCCTCTATGGCGAGCAACTCAGCGGCACCGCCTTCACCGCCCCCAGCCACCAGAACGAGCGCACGTGGTGCTACCGCATCCGTCCCAGCGTGAAGCATTCCAGCCGTTACAAGAAGATTAACGTGCCGCACTGGCGCTCGGCTCCCAACGTGGACCCGGACGTGATCAGCCTCGGCCAATACCGCTGGGACCCGGTCCCCCACACCGATCAGCCGCTGAACTGGATCACCGGCATGCACACCATGACCACCGCCGGCGACGTGAATACGCAGGTGGGCATGGCCAGCCACATCTACCTGGTCACCGCATCGATGCAGGACGAATACTTCTTCTCCGCCGACAGCGAGCTGCTGGTCGTGCCACAGGAAGGGCGGCTGCGCTTTGCTACTGAGTTGGGCATCATCGAGGTGGCACCACAGGAAATCGCGATCATTCCCCGCGGGCTTGTCTACCGCGTCGAAGTGATGGAAGGCCCCTGCCGCGGCTTCGTCTGCGAAAACTACGGTCAGAAATTCGAACTGCCTGGCCGCGGCCCGATCGGCGCCAACTGCATGGCCAACCGCCGCGATTTCAAGACCCCGGTCGCCGCCTTCGAGGATCGCGAGACGCCCTCGACGCTGACCATAAAGTGGTGCGGACAATTCCACAGCTGCGAGATCGGGCAGAGCCCGCTCGACGTGGTCGCCTGGCACGGCAACTACGCGCCCTGCAAGTACGACCTCAAGGACTACTGCCCCATCGGCGCGATCCTGTTCGACCACCCCGATCCGTCGATCTTCACCGTGCTGACCGCGCCGTCAGGCGTGCCGGGCACCGCCAATATCGACTTCGTGTTGTTCCGCGAACGCTGGATGGTGATGGAAGACACCTTCCGCCCCCCATGGTATCACAAGAACATCATGTCCGAGATGATGGGCAACATCTATGGCCAGTACGACGCCAAGCCGCAGGGCTTTGTCCCCGGCGGGTTGAGCCTTCACAACATGATGCTGCCGCACGGCCCGGATCGCGACGCGTTCGAGGGCGCCAGCAATGCCGACCTGAAGCCCGAGAAGCTGGACAACACCATGTCATTCATGTTCGAAACCCGCTTCCCGCAGCACCTGACCGCGTTTGCCGCGAACGAGGCACCGCTTCAGGATGACTATATCGATTGCTGGGACGGCATCGAAAAGAAATTCGACGGCACCCCCGGCGTGAAATGAAAAGGTCGCGGGCTTCCCCCGCCCCGCGGTCAAGCCGTAGGGTGGGGCAGGCCCGTTTCCAACCAAGGACACCAACATGACCCTGATGAAATCTTGGGTGACCTCGGCGAACGCCGCGGATCACCCGTTTCCACTCAATAACCTGCCTTACGGCGTGTTTTCGACCGATACGCTCGATCCGCGCTGCGGCGTGGCAATCGGCGACATGATCCTTGATTGTAGCGCCGCCGAAGAGGCCGGCCTGATCACCCTGACCGAGGCGGCGCTTTTCGACGTTCCTTTCTGGAACGAGGTGATGGAAGAAGGCCCCGAACTGTGGGCCGCCCTGCGCGCGCGGCTGACCGAGATTCTGGTTGAAGGCAGCGCCGATCGCGCCGCGGCCGAGCCGCTTTTGGTGCCGCAAGCGGACGCGCAGATGCACCTGCCATTCCTCGTGTCTGAGTACACCGATTTCTACGCCGGGCGCCATCACGCCACCAACGTGGGCACCATGTTCCGCGGCGCCGAAAACGCGCTGCCGCCCAACTGGCTGCATGTTCCCATCGGGTATAACGGGCGCGCCTCGTCGGTGGTGGTGTCGGGCACCGAGGTCCGCCGCCCCTGGGGGCAGCTCAAATCGCCCGATCACGACACGCCTGCCTTCCTGCCCTGCCGCCGGTTTGATCTGGAGCTGGAGATGGGCGCCATCGTCGGCCAACCCAGCGACGGCCCGGTGACGGTAGACGAGGCCGACGCGATGATCTTTGGTTACGTGCTGCTCAATGACTGGTCGGCGCGCGATATCCAGGCCTGGGAATACCAGCCCCTCGGCCCGTTCCAGGCCAAGGCGACCGCCACCAGCATCAGCCCCTGGATCGTCACCGCCGCCGCGCTCGAGCCGTTCCGCGTGGACTGCCCCGCGCGCGAGGTTGAATTGCTCGATCACCTCAAGGACACCGGCCCGATGCTCTATGACATCGACCTGTCGGTGACGCTGGCCCCCGATGGCGGGGCAGAGACCGAAATCGCCCGCACCAACTACCGCGAGATGTACTATTCCTCGGCACAGCAACTGGCCCACCACACCACCAGCGGCTGCCCGATGAACCCGGGCGATCTACTCGGCTCGGGCACCATCTCGGGCGCGGGAAAGCAGCAGCGCGGCAGCCTTCTGGAACTAAGCTGGGGCGGCAAGGAGCCGATCACGATTGAAAACGGACAAACCCGCAGCTTCATCGAAGATGGCGATACAATCACCCTGCATGGCGCCGCCCGTGGAAAGGGATACACCATCGGGTTCGGGACATGCGCGGGCAAGGTCACGCCGGCGCTGAAAGATCCCTACGCCCGCTGACGCCTTCATCTTGCTTAAAATACTCCCGCCGGAAGCTCCCAACATCACCCTCGGCGGCACCGCTCGAAAGGATACACCACAATGGCCAAGGCATTCGCATCCCAAGGGGACATGACCGAAAAGAAAATCACCTTCAGCGAAGTGGGCGAGGGCCTTTATGCCTTCACCGCCGAAGGCGATCCGAACAGCGGCGTTATCATCGGCGATGACAGCGTCATGATCGTCGAGGCGCAGGCAACCCCGCGCCTGGCGAACAAGGTGATTGAATGCGTGCGCTCGGTCACCGACAAGCCGATCACCCATGTCGCGCTCACCCACTACCACGCCGTGCGCGTTCTGGGCGCCAGCGCCTTCGACGCGGGGCAGGTCGTGATGTCCGACATGGCCCGCGCCATGGTGGTCGAGCGCGGGCAAGAGGACTGGGATAGCGAATTCCAACGCTTCCCCCGCCTGTTCGAGGGGCATGAAAGCATCCCCGGCCTTACCTGGCCGACCACCACCTTCAACGATTCGATGACCGTCTATCTCGGCAACCGGCGGGTGGACCTGATGCACCTGGGCCGCGCGCATACAGCGGGCGATATCGTCATCCACGTGCCCGATTCCAACGTGATGTTCACCGGCGACATCGTCGAATACCACAGCGCCTGCTACTGCGGGGACGGGCACTTTTCCGATTGGGGCGATACGCTGGACGCGATCAAGTGGTTTGACGTGGACGCCATCGCACCGGGCCGGGGCGACGCGCTGGTCGGGCGCGAAATGGTCAATGCCGCTATTGAGAACACCCGCGACTTCGTGGAAAGCACCTATCGCCCGGCCGCCAAGGTGGCAGCGCGCGGCGGCTCGCTGAAGGAAGCCTGGGATGCCGTCCGCGCCGAATGCGACCCCAAGTTCGCCGATTACGCGATCTACGAGCATTGCCTGCCCTTCAACGTCGCCCGCGCCTATGACGAAGCGCGCGGCCTCGATACGCCGCGCATCTGGACGGCTGAGCGCGATATCGAAATGTGGGAGCAGCTTCAGGGCTGAGCCACGGCCGCCCGCGGAAGGTAACGACATGAACAAGATCTTCGAAATACCGCTCTACCCCTACACCCGCAGCCCCGATCAGGATGCCGACCGCCCGGTCCGGCGCAAGGTGGTGATCGTTGGCGCCGGGCCAATCGGCCTGGCCGCGGCGATCGACCTGGCGCGCCAGGGCGTTGAGGCCATCGTTCTGGACGATAACGACAAGGTCAGCTTCGGCTCGCGCGCGATCTGCTTTGCCAAGCGCCCGCTTGAGATCCTTGATCGGCTGGGCTGCGGGCGACCGATGGTCGACAAGGGTGTGCAGTGGAACGTCGGCAAGGTCTTTTTCGACGAGCGCAAGGTGTTCGAGTTCAACCTGCTGCCCGAAGAGGGGCATCGCCGCCCCGCCTTCATCAACTTGCAGCAGTATTATTTCGAAGAGTACCTCGTTGAGCGCGCCCGCGAGCTTGAGGCAGACGGCGCGCCGATCGAATTGCGCGGCGGCAACACGGTGACATCGGTGCAGCAGTACGTCGATCATGTCAGCCTTGAGATCGAAACGCCCGATGGGCCCTACACGCTCGAAGCGGACTGGCTGATCGCCTGCGATGGCGCCGGCTCTCCCATCCGCGCGATGATGGGGCTGGATTTCGTGGGCCGCGTGTTCGAGGACAACTTCCTGATCGCCGACGTGGTGATGGACGCCGATTTCCCGACTGAGCGCTGGTTCTGGTTCGACCCGCCCTTCAACAGGGGCCAGTCGGCCCTGCTGCACAAGCAGCCCGATGGCGTCTGGCGGATCGATCTGCAACTGGGCTGGGACATCGACAAGGAAGAAGAGAAAAAGCCCGAAAACGTCATTCCCCGACTCAAGCAGATGCTAGGTGACGAGGTAGAGTTCGACCTTGAATGGGTCAGCATCTACACTTTCCAGTGCCGCCGAATGGAGAAATTCCGCCACGGCCGCGTGCTCTTTGCCGGGGATTCGGCCCATCAGGTCAGCCCCTTCGGCGCACGCGGCGCAAACTCGGGGTTGCAGGATACCGATAACCTGGTCTGGAAACTCAAGATGGTTATCGACGGCACAGCCCCCGAAACCCTGCTGGACAGCTACGATACAGAACGCGTTCAGGGCGCGGATGAGAACATCCTGAATTCCTCGCGCTCGACCGATTTCATCACCCCCAAATCCGAGATGAGCCGCATTTTCCGCGATGCCGTTCTGGATTTGGCCGAGCATCACGAGCTGGCCCGCCCGCTGGTCAATTCGGGGCGGCTTTCGGTGCCTTGCGTGCATGACGGCTCGCCCCTCAATGGCGACGATGCTCTGCCGGGCGGGCCGTCACGCGCGCGTCCCGGCGCCCCCTGCCCCGATGCGCCGGTAGGCGACGGGTTCCTGCTGGATGAGTTGGGAGATCGCTTCATTCTGGTGACATTTGGCACCGACGCGCCCGATGCGTTGTCCGAATCCGGCGTGATCGCACGGCGCCTTGCGCTGCACCCCGGCGATGACCCAAGCGGCGCCCTGCAAGAGCGATACCTTGGTGATGCGTCCACCGCCGTTTACCTGGTTCGCCCCGATCAGCATGTCGTCGCCCGTTGGCCCCGCTATGACGAGGGCGAAACCCGCGCCGCGATCCGCCGCGCCATTGGTCTGGAGTAATCCGTCATGCCATTGACCCTTAACGCCAACCTGCCCGACGCCGACGATGTCTATGCCGACCTGCTGGCCGCGCACGAGGGGCTGAGCAAGGAACAAAGCGATGCCCTGAACGCGCGGCTGATCCTGATACTGGCAAACCACATAGGCGACCGCGAGACCCTGCGCGAGGCACTCCGGCTTGCGCGCGCCCCGGGAACGGGCGCGCAGTAGCGCACGACTAAGCGCTTTACGATCTTGCCGCCGACGGCCGCCGCCTTTACCCATTGCAAGGGACAGGAGGTGCGCGCATGCGGTGGCAGGATTTTCCGAAGTGGGGCAAGTGGGCGGCCAACTGGGCCGCGCGGTATCATGCGGGCCTGCGCGACAAACCCGTGCGCGCGCGAACCACCCCCGGTGCAATCCTGAACGCCCTGCCCGCCAGCCCGCCAGACACCCCGCAACCGATGGACGATATCATCGCCGATTTCGAGACCATCGTAATGCCGGGGATGACCCATTGGCAGCATCCCCGCTTCTTTGCCTATTTCCCCTCGAACGCGGCACCTGCGGCGGTTCTGGCCGATAACCTGATCACCGCAATGGCCCCGCAATGCATGCTGTGGCAGACATCGCCCGCCGCAACCGAAATGGAAACCCGGATGATGGACTGGCTACGCCAGGCCGTTGCCCTTCCGGGCACGTTCCAGGGCGTCATTCAGGATAGCGCCAGCACCGCCACCCTCGCCGCCGTTCTGGTCATGCGCGAGCGCGCGTTGAACTGGCACGGCAACGCCGAGGGTTTGTCCGGGCAACCGCAGCTGCGTGTCTATGCATCAAGCGAAACGCACAGCTCCGTGGACCGCGCCATCTGGATCAGTGGCATCGGGCAGGCCAACCTTGTCCGCATCCCGACCAAGGGCCCCACGCGCGGCATGGACATCTCCGCGCTTGAAGGCGCGATCGCCGCCGACAAGGCCGCGGGCCGCTTACCTGCGGGCATCATCGCCTGCACCGGCGGCACGGGGACCGGCGCCTGCGACGATGTCGCCGGTATCTGCGCCGTGGCCCGGCGTCATGATCTGTTCACCCATGTCGATGCGGCCTGGGCGGGGTCGGCCATGATCTGCCCCGAGTTCCGCACGCTGTGGGCCGGCGTCGAAGAGGCGGATTCCGTCGTCTTCAATCCGCACAAATGGCTGGGCACGCAGTTTGACCTGTCGGCGCATTTCCTGCGCGCGCCCGATGACCTGACACGGACCCTCGCGATACAGCCCGAATACCTCAAGACCCACGGCGCCGATGGCGTCATCAACTATTCTGAATGGTCGATCCCGCTGGGCCGCCGGTTCCGCGCGCTCAAGCTGTGGTTCCTGATCCGGGCGCATGGCCTGAGCGGTCTGCGGCAGATGATCCGAAACCATGTCGGCTGGAGCCGCGATTTGGCAGAGCGCCTGCGCACCGCGCCGGGCTTTGAAATCGTAACCGAGCCGATCCTGTCGCTGTTCACCTTCCGCTATGCGCCCAAAGGCACGGATGCCGATGCCATGACGCAGGCGCTTCTGACGCGGCTCAATGACGATGGGCATATCTACGTGACGCAAACACGGGTCGATGGCCACTACGTGATCCGCTTTCAGATCGGGCAATTCGATTGCACCGCGGAAGACGTGGATATCGCCTTTGATACGATCATCCAAACCGCCAAATCGCTTGAGGATCAATGATATGCCCGCACCGATAAACCCGTTCAAAGCCGCCCTTGCACGCGCAGAGCTGCAACTGGGATGCTGGGCCGGCTTCGCGGACCCGTACGCGACCGAGGTTCTCGCGACCGCCGGGTTTGATTGGCTGGTCATAGACGGGGAACATGCCCCCAACGACCTGCGATCGATCATGGCGCAGCTGCAGGTTCTGGAGGGCAAGCAATCGCACGCGGTGGTGCGCCTGCCCATCGGGCATGACTGGATGATCAAGCAGGTGCTGGACGCGGGCGCGCAAACCCTGCTGATCCCGATGGTGGACAGCGCCGAACAGGCGCGGCACCTGGTTCGTGCGATGCGCTACCCGCCGGCGGGCATTCGCGGGGCGGGCGCGGCGCTTGCCCGGGCGTCGCGCTTTTCCGACATCGAGGACTATGTTGCCACCGCGGACGACCAGATGTGCCTGCTGGTGCAAGTCGAAAGCCGCAAGGGACTTGAGGCGCTTGACGACATCCTTGCGGTTGACGGCGTCGATGGCGTTTTTATCGGGCCTGCCGACCTGGCCGCCGACATGGGCTATGGCGCCGACAGCTCCGCACGCCCGGTGGCCGATGCGATCCGGGACGCCCTGGAACGTATCGCGGCCAGCAGCAAGGCGGCCGGCATCCTCGCGCTGGCCCCGGACACCGCCGGGCAGTACCGCGATTGGGGGGCACAGTTCCTCGCAGTGGGGATTGATGTGCTGATGTTGGCGCGCACCGCGCGCGCGACGGTCTCGGCCTGGAATGACCGCAGAAAAATTGACTGAGGAATCGCGAAAATTCAGCTCAATCATCTGAATTGACTGAAAGAATTTTCAGTTTCCTCCGTTCTGCAGGCAACACCGTTGACAAGGGCTTATTCCGTGGCATCGTGGAAGGGCAACGCGGACTCGGCATTTTTGCCGGGTTTAATCCGCGCAATGCTGCGCGTCATCGACCGGCTGCGCACACCGAATTCGCGGGGGGCATTCCCCGTGTATCACCTCGGTCGGGGGCCTCAGGGGCGCGCGGCCGACACCGCGGAAAGCGGCGCGCAGACGCCGGCGTGGACAATAATTCTACAGCAAGGGAGACAAAGATGAGAAATCTGAAACGCATTCTTACAGGGACCGCAGCGGGCGTCGCCTTGATGGCCAGCATGGGCGCGGCCAACGCAGAGACTTGGCGCTATGCCTTCGAAGAGGCGATCACCGACGTGCAAGGCGTCTATGCCACCAAGTTCAAGGAAGAAGTCGAAGCAAACACGGATCACACGATTCAGCTCTTCCCCTATGGCACGCTCGGCGAATCCGCCGACATCATGGAGCAAACGCAGGCAGGCATCCTGCAATTCGTGGACCAGAGCCCGGGCTTCACTGGCTCCCTGATTCCCGAAGCGCAGGTGTTCTTCGTGCCGTATCTGCTGCCGTCCGAATCCAAGGAGCTGGCCGAGTTCTTCCGCACCTCCAAGGCCATCAACGACATGTTCCCCGAGCTTTATGCCGAGCAGGGGCTGGAGTTGCTGACCATGTTCCCCGAGGGCGAGGTGGTCATGACCACCAAAGAAGAGGTGACCGAGCCGGCCGACCTCAACGAGGTCAAGTTCCGCGTCATGACCAATCCGCTGCTGGTCGAAAGCTACCAGGCCTTCGGCGCAACGCCGACGCCGCTGCCGTGGGGCGAAACCTATGGCGGGCTGCAGACGAACATCATCCAGGGTCAGGAAAACCCGATGTTCTGGGTCGAATCCACCAAGATGTACGAGGTCACCGACCACATCACCTTTACCGGCCACAACAACTTCACCACTGCCGTGATGGCCAACAAGGACTTCTATGATGGTCTCTCAGATGCGGACAAGAAGGCCATTCAGGACGCAACCGACGTGGCCTTTGAACACATCGTGGACTATCAGAAGGGCCTGACCGATTCCTCGCTTGAGAAGATCAAGGAGGACAAGCCGTCAATGAACGTGAAGGTGCTCAGCAAAGAAGAGCGCAAGCCGTTCAAGGAAGCCGCCAAGCAAGTTGAAGAGCGCTTCATCGAAATGACCGGGGAAAGCGGAAAAGAGATCCTCGATCAGATGAAAGCAGACCTCGAAGCGGTCTCCGAATAAGCACAGAGCCAAATCACCCCCGCCGTACCGGCGGGGGTGTTGTTTCTTATGCAGAACAGGACGGGGACAGGCCGGTGACAGATAAAGAACCCTCGCAATTACAATCGCAAACAGACACAACGGGCACCGACGACGCGCCGCTGGAAGAGTATAAATCCAGTCTTCCGGGCTTTCTGGGCACCATCGACACGGCCATCAGCCGCATCGAATCCGTCCTGTTGGCCGCCGGTGTCCTATTGATGGCCGCGAACACGATCTCGAACGTCGTTGGCCGTTTCGTTTTCCAAAGCTCGATCTTCTTCTCCGAAGAGCTTAACCGCATCCTGATCATCCTGATCACGTTTGCCGGGATCAGCTATGCCGCGCGGCAGGGTCGCCATATCCGCATGTCGGCCATCTTTGACGCGCTGCCGGTTCGCACACGCAAGGTTCTGATGATTGCGATCGCGCTGGTCACTGCCGTGTTCATGCTGGGCCTTGCCTGGTACTCGGCGCAGTACATTCTGACGCAGGCGTCGCGAGGGCGGGTTCTGCCGTCGCTGCAAATCCCGGTCTGGATCATCCTCGTCTGGGTGCCGGTCGGATTCTTCATGACCGGGCTGCAATACCTGCTGACCGCTGTGAAGAACTTCATCGAAAAGGATGTCTACCTCTCGACCAACGTGATCGAAGGTTATGACGACAGCGAGTTGGAGATCTGAGCCATGGCACTTACCATTTTCTCGATAATGATCGTTCTGCTGCTGCTGGGCTTTCCCATGATGATCCCGCTGATCGTGGGGGCCTTCGTGGGGTTCTACTCGATGTTTGGCGGCATGGGGCAGATGGAAACCATGGTACAGCAGATGATGGCGGGGATACGCCCCGCCTCGCTGATCGCGGTTCCGATGTTCATCTTTGCCGCCGATATCATGACGCGCGGCCATTCCGCCGAGCGCCTGATCGACCTGGTGATGGCCTTTGTCGGGCACCTCAAGGGCGGGCTTGCGGTCTCGACCGCCGCCGCCTGCACGATGTTCGGCGCGGTCTCGGGCTCGACCCAGGCCACCGTTGTCGCCATCGGCTCGCCGCTGCGCCCGCGCATGCTCAAGGCCGGCTACAAGGATAGCTTCGTTCTGGCCCTGATCGTCAATTCGTCGGATATCGCATTTCTGATCCCGCCGTCGATCGGCATGATCATCTACGGCGTCGTCTCGAATACCTCGATTTCCGAGCTGTTCATCGCCGGCGTCGGGCCCGGGCTTCTGATCCTGTTCTTGTTCTCGATCTACGCGTGGATCTACGCGGTGCGCAACAACGTGCCCACCGAGCCCAAGACCAGCTGGCCAGAGCGCTTTGCCGCGGCGCGCAAGGCAATTTGGCCGCTTGGTTTCCCGGTCATCATCGTTGGCGGTATCTATGGCGGCATCTTTTCCCCGACCGAGGCCGCTGCCGCCTGTGTGCTCTATGCGCTGTTCCTTGAAACCATCCTGTTCCGCACGTTGAACTGGCGCGATGTCTACGACACCGCGAAATCCACCGGGCTGATCACGGCGGTCGTGTTTATCCTTGTGGGCGCGGGCGCGGCGTTTTCCTGGGTGATTTCCTTTGCCCAGATCCCGCAGGCCATCCTTGGCGGCATCGGCATCGACCAGATGGGCCAGATCGGCGTGCTGTTCGTGATCTCGATCGCGTTTTTCATTGGGTGCATGTTCGTTGACCCGATCGTGGTGATCTTGGTTCTCGTGCCGATCTTTGCGCCGGTGGTGCAAGCGGTCGGTCTGGATCCGGTTCTGGTCGGCACGGTGATCACGTTGCAGGTTGCGATCGGATCGGCGACGCCGCCGTTCGGCTGCGACATCTTCACCGCGATCGCGGTGTTCAAGCGGCCCTACATGGACGTGATTCGCGGCACGCCGCCGTTCATCATCATCCTGCTATCGGTGTCGGTGGCGCTGATCTTCTTCCCGCAGATCGCCTTGTTCCTGCGTGATCTGGCCTTTGCCAAGTAGAAAGGAGCACCCGATGTTCAAGAATATACTCGTTCCCTTTGACGGGTCTGTGGGCGGCGAACAGGCGCTTCTCAAGGCGGCTGAGCTTGCGGTACTTTGCAAGGCCGAGATCAATGTTCTCACGGTTTTCAGGCATCACTCGATGCTTGAGGCGTCGTTCTCGATGGTGCGGGCCAGTGACCCCGGCAACATGGACGACATCATGCGCGAGCACGCCAAGGAAGTTGCCGAGCAGGGCAGGAAACTGGTGCGCGACGCCGGCGTGGAGAAATGCCGTGCCTTCGTCAAAGCGGGGCAACCCGCGCGCACCATCATCGGCTTTGCCAAGGAACACGAGAACGATCTGATCGTGATCGGCAGCCGCGGCATGGGCTCGGTCGAGGGGTATCTACTGGGCAGCGTATCGCACAAGGTGACGGGCCTGTCGCCGGTTCCGGTGCTTGTTATTTAGACGCTTCGGCACCCGCCACCTGCGGGGGGGCGGCGGCGCCATCGGCGTCGTCGCCCCTTTTCATTCGATCCAGCTCGTTCAGAAGATCCAGCAGCAGATCAAGCCGCTCTGATCCGAAATTGTCGCGCATCCAACGATTGAGCCGGCGGCTTTCTTCCAGGTTGTCCCGGATCAGGGCGCGACCGGCCTCGGTGATGGTGATCAATTGCTTGCGCCTGTCGCTTGGATGCGGGGCGCGCGTAATCAACCCCTTCGTCACCAGCGTCTGCATGATGCGCGTCAAGCTGGGCAGCAAAAGGCAGGACCGATCGGCGATGTCCGTCGGATCCAGGGTGCCGCACTCGTCCAACACGCGCAAGACCCGCCATTGTTGCTCGGTCACGCCAACATCGGCCAGCATGTTGCGAATCGGGCCCATCACCCGCTCGCGCGCGCGGAGCAACGCAATGGGCAGCGAACGGTCGGTTTCGGGCGCATCTGCTTTCACGATATCCATAATCCGTATTTAACTTGCGCATTTTGTAACTGACAATATGAACTCTTGACGCAGCCCGACAATTGGCCCGGACCGTTGCCCGCGCGCTAGGGTTTGGCATCAGGCGCAAAGTGCAGGGGGCTGTTGCGGACATTGGGCGACTGGTTGAGGGAGCGCAGTGCCCGGCCGCCGGGTGGGCGCAGCGACGCTTGTGTTGTGCACTTTATGACAGCCAAATACCTCTGCGGTATCAGAAGCATGATACGCCCGCAAAAGCGCCCGCCCGAGGGGGCGGTCGGGCGCTGCGCGGCGGCGCGCAAGCGCGCCTTTATTCCGCGCAGGGCGCTATATCGAACTGCCGCTCAAGGCCACCGCGCCGACAACTGCGCCGCCGCATCGGCCAGCCCAAAGGGCGCGTTCACCACGAACAGGCCCGACCCGATCATCCGATGCCCCTCTCGCACCGGCGCAAAGCCCACCTCGTGGCGTAGCGCCCCCGGCAGGCCCTGCGCCTCAAGCGCGGACAGCATCGGGGCATGCGCGTTACTGGTCAGGATCGGATACCACAGGCAGATGACGCCAACGTTCCACTTGCGGTGCAGCTTGGCGATCTGGCCCGGGATGGCGCCATACTCGGCCTTCACCTCGTAGCTGGGATCGATCAGCATCAGACCGCGCCGCGGGGTGGGCGGGCACAGGCTCTGGGCCATGTCAAAGCCGTCGCGCTTGTGCACGCCAGCGCCGTACGGGGACATCGCAAGGCGCAGCGCCTCATATTCCTGCGGGTGCAACTCGGCCAGGTCCATCCGGTCCTGCGTGCGCAGGATCATCGCCGCCAACATGGGCGAGCCCGCATAGACCTGCGCGCCATGCTCCGCACGCACCCGCCCAAGGGCGGCGGGATAGGGGTGATCATCCGCCACCACGCCCGCCTCCAGCATCCGGCCAACGCCTGCCGCGGCCTCGCCGGTGCGCAGGGCTTCGGGCGTATCCAGATGGTAAAGACCCCGCCCCGCATGCGTCTCGAGATAGCTGAGCGGCTTGTCCTTGCGCGTCATGTACGCCAGCATCCAGCACAGCAGCGCGTGCTTGTGCACATCTGCCGGATTGCCCGCGTGATATATATGTTGATAGGACAGCATCACGTTCTTCTAACGGCTTGCAGCTTGGCGGAATAGCGCTGATTTGGCCTTTCACGCCCCTTTCGCTCATCGCGCGTCAGCCCTATAAGGACTCCCGGCCCCGTCGCCCGCCGTCGCGGCCCAATATTTTTGTTCACGGGATGGAGACTCCATGTCGATCTTCGATAAGATGCCGGGCCTGTTCTCATCGGACATGGCGATCGACCTCGGGACGGCCAACACCCTGGTCTATGTCAAAGGGCGCGGCGTGATCCTGTCGGAGCCCTCGGTCGTTGCCTACCACGTCAAGGATGGCGTCAAGAAGGTGCTCGCAGTGGGCGAGGATGCCAAGCTGATGCTGGGCCGCACCCCCGGCAGCATCGAGGCGATCCGCCCGATGCGCGACGGTGTCATCGCCGATTTCGACACCGCCGAGGAAATGATCAAGCACTTCATTCGCAAGGTCCACAAACGCTCGACCTTCTCCAAGCCCAAGATCATCGTCTGCGTCCCGCACGGCGCCACCCCGGTGGAAAAACGTGCCATCCGTCAGTCGGTTCTGTCGGCGGGGGCGCGGCGCGCCGGCCTGATCGCCGAACCCATTGCCGCGGCCATCGGCGCGGGCATGCCGATCACCGATCCCACCGGCAGCATGGTCGTGGACATCGGCGGCGGCACGACCGAGGTTGCGGTTCTGTCGCTTGGCGACATCGTCTATGCCCGCTCGGTGCGCGTCGGCGGCGACCGCATGGACGAGGCGATCATCAACTACCTGCGCCGGCAGCAGAACCTGCTGGTGGGCGAAGCCACCGCCGAACGCATCAAGACCTCGATCGGCACCGCGCGCATGCCCGACGACGGGCGCGGTGCCAGCATGCAAATCCGTGGCCGCGACCTGCTCAACGGTGTGCCCAAGGAAACCGAGATCAGCCAAGCACAAGTCGCCGAAGCCCTGAGCGAGCCGGTGCAACAGATCTGCGAGGCGGTGATGACCGCGCTTGAGGCAACGCCGCCGGACCTGGCCGCCGACATCGTCGATCGCGGCGTGATGCTGACAGGGGGCGGGGCCCTTCTGGGCGATCTGGACCTGGCCCTGCGCGAACAGACCGGCCTGGCCGTGTCAATCGCCGATGAATCGCTGAACTGCGTCGCGCTTGGCACTGGCAAGGCGTTGGAGTACGAAAAGCAGCTCCGCCACGCGATTGACTATGACAGCTAAGGCACCCACCTTCTGACAGGGGGTCACATTGGCACGAAACGGACCACAAGGCGACGACTATACCGCCCCGCTGAAACGTCTGCTGACAGCGGTGCTGGTTCTGTGCCTGCTGGGGATTTTCCTGCTTTGGCGGATCGACAATCCCCGCGTGGAACGGTTCCGCGCACAGGTGGTTGACCGCGTCGTGCCCAGTTTCGATTGGGCCATGACCCCTGTCACCGCGATCGTGAATGTCGGCCGCGATTTCCAGAGCTACCGCCAGATCGTGCAGCAAAACCGCCAGTTGCGCCGTGAATTGCAACAGATGAAAGCGTGGAAAGAGGCCGCCCTGCAACTGGAGCAGGAAAACGCCCGGCTACTGGACCTCAACAAGGTGCGCCTCGATCCGCGGCTGACGCATGTCACCGGCGTCGTGATGGCCGATAGCGGCTCGCCGTTCCGGCAATCGGTTCTGCTCAACGTGGGCGCGCGCGACGGGATACAGGATGGCTGGGCCACGATGGATGGTATCGGCCTTGTGGGGCGCATCTCCGGGGTGGGGCGCAATACCAGCCGCGTGATCCTGCTGACCGACAGCTCCAGCCGCGTGCCCGCCATCGTGCAGCCCTCGGGCCAGACCACCATCGTGCAGGGCAACAACACCGTGGCGCCGCCGCTGGCGTTCCTGGAAAACCCCGACGACGTGCGCGCCGGCGATCGCGTTGTGTCGTCGGGCGATGGCGGGGTGTTTCCCGCCGGGCTGCTGATCGGGCAGGTCGCCCAAAGCCCCGGCGGCCAGCTGCGCGTGCGCCTCGCCGCCGATTACGAGCGGCTGGAGTTTCTGCGGGTGCTGCGCACACCGGGGCTCGAGCGGATCACGGCGCCCGTGTCTCTGGTCGCGCCGGAGGACCTGATCACCGGCAGGCCACCCGGCGGCGGGGGAGACGGTGGCGGCAACCGCGGGGGTGGCGAATGATGCACTCCGCCGCAACACGTCTGTGGCTGATGCGCGCCGCCTATGTAGGTCTGGCGCTGGTGATCTTCTTTTTCCGCCTGCTGCCGCTGGACATGACGCCGCCGCTTTGGGCCGGGCCTGACGTATTGCTGGCGCTGACATTCGCCTGGGCGCTGCGCCGCCCCGAATATGTGCCCGCGCTGTCGGTCGCGCTGGTGATGCTGCTGGCCGATCTGCTGTTTCAGCGCCCTCCGGGCCTGTGGGCGGCGCTGGCGGTGCTGGCGACCGGCATGATGAAATCGCGCGCACGCGGCCTGCGCGATCAGACCTTCGCGATGGAATGGCTCAATGTCGGGATCATGATCGTCGCGCTTGTCCTCGGCTATCGCCTGATACTGTCGCTGGCGATGGTGCCGCAAGCCCCGATCGGCCTGACCACGATCCGCGCGGTCATGACCGTTCTGATCTACCCGGTGGTCGTGGCCGCATCGGCCCTCATGTTCAACGTGCGCAAATCCGCGCCCGGCGAGGTGGACGCAACGGGGCAAACCCCATGAGGCGCCCGGGCCGCGATACCGCCGAGGGTGTCCGCCGCTTTACCCGGCGGGGGCTGTTCCTGGGCGGGCTTCAGCTGGGGTTTATGGGGCTTCTCGGCGCGCGCATGCACTTCCTCCAGGTCGATCAGGCCGATCAATTCCGCCTCCTGGCCGAGGAAAACCGCATAAACATCCGGCTTCTTCCCCCCGAACGCGGCGAGATTTTCGATCGAAACGGCCGCCCCATCGCGGTGAACGAGCCCAGCTATCGCATCACCATGATCCGCGAGGAAGCAGGCGATGCCGATGCCGTGCTGAACCGGCTGGCGCACCTGATCGGGATGAACGCCGAACAGGTCGAGGCGGCCCGCCGCGACCTGCAAGAGGCGCGCCCGGATGTGCAAGTCACCGTCGCCGACCGTGTCGCATGGGACGCCATCGCGCGCGTCTCGGTCAACACGCCCGCCCTGCCCGGCGTCGTGCCCGAGGTGGGACTATCGCGGCGCTATCCCATGCGGGGGGATTTCGCGCATGTCGTGGGCTATGTCGGCCCGGTCAGCGACTATGACCTGTCGCGCATCAAGGCGCCCGCGCCCTTGCTTCTGATCCCGCGGTTCCAGATCGGCAAGGTCGGCGTCGAGGCCAAGTACGAGGACGCCCTGCGCGGCGAGGCCGGCACCAAGCGGGTCGAAGTCAACGCCAACAACCGCGTCATGCGCGAGCTTGACCGACGCGAAGGCACGCCCGGCACGAACCTGCAACTGACGGTCGATCACGCCTTGCAAAGCTATGTCCAGGCCCGCCTGGGCGAACAAAGCGCATCCGCCGTGGTCATCGATTGCCAGACTGGCGATCTGCTGGCGGTCGCATCAACGCCCAGCTATGACCCGAACCTGTTCGTGCGCGGCATTTCCGTCGCCGACTACAAGGCCCTGACCGAGGACAAGTATCGCCCCCTTGCCAGCAAGTCGGTGCAGGGGCTCTATCCGCCTGGCTCGACCTTCAAGATGGTCACCGCGCTGGCCGCGCTGGAAGAGGGGCTTATCACCTCGCAGGACACGGTCTATTGCCCCGGTTTTCTGAAGGTATCGGGCCGCAAGTTCCACTGCTGGAAAACCTGGGGCCACGGGAACGTGACGCTCGAAGCCGCCCTGCGCGAAAGCTGCGATGTGTATTTCTACGATCTGGCCCTCAAGGTCGGCATCGAGAAGATATCCGCCATGGGTCACCGCCTTGGCCTGGGCGAGGATTTCAACGTGCCGATGTCCGCCGTCGCCGAGGGCCGCGTACCCACCAAGGATTGGAAACGGCAGCGCTTTGGCAAGGATTGGGTTCTTGGCGATACCGTCAACGCCTCGATCGGACAGGGTTACGTGCTGACCTCGCCGCTACAACTGGCGGTGATGAGCGCGCGCATCGCAACTGGCCGTTCGATCACGCCGCGGCTGATCAAATCCATCGACGGGGTGGAACACCCCGTCGCGTCCGATGCCCCGACGATGGGGCTCAATGAAAACCACCTGCGCCAGATCCGCCAGGGCATGTTCGCCGTGTCCAACAACCGGCACGGAACCGCCTACAGCTCGCGCATCCTGACCGAGGGGCTGCGCATGGCCGGCAAGACCGGCACCAGCCAGGTGCGCAACATTTCCGCCGCCGAACGGCGCGAAGGCGTCACCCAGAACGCTGACCTGCCATGGGAACGGCGCGATCATGCGCTTTTCGTCAACTTCGCCCCCCATGACGCGCCCCGGATCGCAGTCTCGGTCGTGGTCGAACATGGCGGCGGCGGCTCGGCCGTCGCGGCCCCGATCGCGCGCGATATCACGTTGCAGGCCCTCCATGGCGGCACGCCGCCGCTATCGGCCTATCCCGCCTCGGATCGCAGCCGCATCAAGGCCCTGCAAGAGCGCCTTGAGCGCGAGCAGCGCGAAATCGGCGCCAACGGACAGGACCGCGCATGAGCTATCTTGAGTATACCGTGCGCAACGTCCCCGCCGGGCCGCGCAAGATCCTATACCTGAACTGGCCGCTGTTGCTGCTGTTGTCGGCGGTGGCCTGCATCGGGTTCCTGATGCTGTATTCCGTGGCGGGCGGGTCGCTGACGCCCTGGGCCGAGCCGCAGATGAAACGCTTTGCCATCGGCATGCTGGCCATGCTGATCATCGCCATGGTGCCGATCTGGTTCTGGCGCAACATGGCCGGCGTCGCCTATGGCGTGTCGATCCTGCTTCTGGTCGCGGTCGAGGTGTTCGGCACCATCGGCATGGGCGCGCAACGCTGGATCGATCTAGGGTTCATGCGGCTTCAGCCGTCTGAGCTGATGAAAATCGCCCTGGTCATGATGCTGGCCGCCTATTACGAGTGGCTGCCGATGCGCAAGATCTCGCACCCGTTCTGGGTCGCGGTGCCGGCGATGATCATAATGCTGCCCGCTGCGCTGGTGCTCAAGCAGCCCGATTTGGGGACCGCGCTGTTGCTGGTGTTCTCGGGCGGCGGCCTGATGTTCCTGGCCGGCGTGCACTGGGCCTATTTCGTGGCCGTGATCGCGTCGGGCGTCGGGGTGGTGACGACGGTGCTGCAATCGCGCGGCACCGATTGGCAGATCCTCAAGGATTACCAATACCGCCGGATCGACGTGTTCCTTGACCCGGCGAGCGATCCGCTCGGTGCAGGCTATCACATCACGCAATCCAAGATCGCGCTCGGCTCGGGCGGCTGGACGGGGCGCGGCTTCATGCAGGGCACGCAAACGCGGCTCAACTTCCTGCCGGAAAAGCACACCGATTTCATCTTTACCACGCTTGCCGAGGAGTTCGGCTATGTCGGGGGGATTTCCCTGCTGCTGCTTTACGCGCTGATCCTGCTGTTTTGCATCGCCACCGCGCTGACGATGCGCGACAGGTTCTCGGCCCTTCTGACGCTGGGGATCGCGCTCACGTTTTTCCTGTTCTTCGCGGTCAACATGTCGATGGTCATGGGGCTGGCCCCTGTCGTAGGCGTGCCGCTGCCGCTGGTCAGCTACGGAGGCTCGGCAATGCTGGTGCTGATGCTGGCCTTCGGCCTTGTCCAAAGCGCCCATGTCCACAAACCAAGGTAACCCATGACGACAAATGTTCTCTTCGCCGCCAATGACGCCCTTTGGAACGATTACCGCGAACCGCTGCGCACGGCCCTGTCCGACGCGGGGATCGACGCGCACCTTGCCACTGACATCTCCGCGCCCGAGGTCGATTACATCGTCTATTCCCCCGGCAGCGACGTGCAGGATTTCACGCCATTCACCCGTTGCAAGGCGGTGCTGAACCTGTGGGCCGGGGTCGAGAACATCACCGGCAACGACACCCTGACCATGCCGCTGGCGCGCATGGTCGATGACGGGCTGACGCGGGGCATGGTGGAATGGGTCACCGGCCATGTGCTACGCCATCATCTGGGCCTCGATGCGCATATCCTGCACCAGGACGGCGAATGGCGCCACGACCCGCCGCCGCTGGCCACCGACAGGCCGGTCACCATCCTGGGGCTGGGGGCGCTTGGCCGGGCCTGCGGCGAGGCGCTGGCGCAGCTCGGCTTTCCCGTCACCGGCTGGAGCCGCAGCCCCAAGGACGTGCCCGGCCTCACCTGCCTGCACGGCGGCGACGGCCTGAGCGCCGCGCTGGAGCGCGCCGGGATACTGGTGCTGCTGCTGCCCCACACCCATGAGACGGCCAATTTGATGAACGACGCGCGCTTGGCCAGCCTGCCGCGCGGCGCGGTGATCCTAAACCCCGGGCGCGGCGCGCTGATCGACGATGACGCGCTGCTGGCCGCCCTGGACGCCGGGCACCTCGGCCATGCCACGCTCGACACCTTCCGGACCGAGCCACTGCCGCCCGAACATCCGTTCTGGGCCCATCCGCAGGTGACGGTCACGCCGCATATCGCGTCTGAGACGCGGCCGACCTCGGCGGCGCGGGTGATCGCCGAAAACGTCCGCCGCGGCGAGGCGGGCGAGCCGCTGCTGCACCTCGTCGATCGTGATCGCGGTTACTGATCCCGGTTATCTCAAGATAGGCGGCGCGTTTGGGTCGCGCCCCGGCGCCGCGGGGCCCACCCCGCTTTCCTGCGCCGCGGGTTGCGGCAGGTCGAACCGCAGGCCGTGACGCTCCAGCCGCGGCACGATGGCATCGCCCACTGCGGCAAAGCTCACATCAAGCGTCCCCGCCTCCAGCCCGGTAAAGGTCAGCGCCTCGGCCACCGCCTTGGCCAGCGCCGCATCGGCCCCATCGCGCGCGCCCACAAAAGCCAATAGGTGGTTCTGCCCGCCATCTGCGTAACTGGCCTGCACCAGGTAGGCCGCCTCGGCCAACCCCGCCGCACTGGCCAGCTTGGCATCAAGCGCCGTCAGCAGGCTTTCGGGCAATCCCGCGGGCGGCGCCAGCGCACTGATCCGCGCCTCCGCCTCGTCGGGCGGGTTGTCCAGCGTGCGCGCAAGCCACGCCACCGCGTCCGGCGGCAACAGGATCGACGACGGCGCCACCTCAAGGTTCAACGCTAGGCCGATCCCCTGATCGGCCAGCAGGCGCACCACCACCCGCCCCGATAGCGCGGCATAGGGCGCAACACCGCCGACAAACCGGCTCAGCCGATCCTCGCGATCGAAAACCAGGACATAGCGGGCATCGGACAGATCAAACAGTTCAGGGTTCAGCGCATCGCCCCGCGCCTCCTCGGTCAGCAGCACGACCACCTCGCTATCTGCCAGCCGCTCGTAGAACCGTAGCCGCGCGGTGGCGTCGTCGGGGGCGGCCTGCATCGCCTCGTGGGCCTGATCAAGGGCGGTTTCGCTATCCATCCATCACTCTTCGCACCTGCGCGCGCAACTGGGGCAGCAACTCTGCCTCGAACCACGGATTGCGCCGCAGCCAAGCGGTATTGCGCCACGAGGGATGAGGCAAGGGGAAAACCCCCGGCGCCTGCGCGCGCCACGCCTTGACGGTATCGGTCACGCCCGCCCGCGTGCCCAGGTGCCACCGTTGCGCCGGCCCGCCGATGATCACCCGCAGCGACAAATTGTCCAACCCTTGCATCACCTGATTGTGCCACGTCCGCGCACAATGCGCCGGCGGCGGCAGGTCGGACCCGCGCGCGTCATACCCCGGAAAGCAGAACGCCATGGGCACGATCGCGACCCGCGACAGATCATAAAACTCGCTCCTGTCCAGGCCCAGCCAATCCCGCAGGCGGTCGCCAGACGGATCGTCAAACGGCTTGCCCGACTCGTGCACACGCTTGCCCGGCGCCTGTCCCGCAATCAGCACGCGCGCGCTGTGGCGAAACCAGACAACCGGGCGGGGCGCATGCGCCGTTTCCGTCGCGGCGAACCGTTCGGCGCAAAGGCGGCAGGCAGAGATCTGATCGCCAATATCATCCATGCATCTGCCCAGTCGTTAAAATCAATTGTCAGCATTGCCTTCGTTTGTTTCCATATCAGACATATTTTTGCCCACAAACATTGCAAGAACACGCTACAAACCACCATGCTCGGGCCGTCCGGGACCAATAATCACTTAAGAATGCCCCGCTAAGAGGGTAAGCAGAGGCCGCAGCGGAGCACTATCGATGCTAGAGTTCGAAAATGTTAGCAAGTCCTTCTGGACCGGCAAACAGCGCAAGGTCATCCTTGACCGCGTGTCGTTTCGCGTGGACATCGGCAACTCGCTCGGCATCCTGGCCCCGAACGGCACCGGCAAGACAACCCTGATCAACATGATGGCCGGGCTGGAAAAGCCCGACGAAGGGGTGATCCGCCGCACCTCGCGCATCAGCTTCCCGTTGGGGTTCATGGGCGGCGTCATCAACCGGCACACGGCCGTGGAAAACAGCCGCTACATCGCGCGCCTCTACGGGCTGGACCCCGACTATGTCGAGGCTTTCTGCCGCTGGCTTTGCAACCTGGGCGAATATTTCGAGCAACCCCTTGGCACCTATTCCTCTGGCATGCGCGCGCGGTTCTCTTTTGCCCTGATGCTCGCGCTGGATTTTGATATATACCTGATCGACGAGGGTATGCCCGGATCGACGGACGTGGAGTTCAACCGCAAGGCTGGCGAAATTCTGCGCGAACGCCTACGAACGACGACCGTGATCATCGTATCGCACCAGGCGCAGGTGCTGGAGAAATTCGCGCGCTCTGCTGCCGTCCTGATGGGCGGGCAACTCTATATGTTTGACACCTTGGAAGAAGCGAAACAGCTATATGACTACGAAACCCAAGGCTAGAAAATTTCGCATCCGCCGTAACGGTCAGGGCGCGTCGGCAGCAGCCGCGCCCGATACGCAGGCGCCCTCGCAGAGCGCCGAGACCGCGCAGGCCAACGCCCCGCAGCGCCCCGCGTCGGTAACGCCCCGCCACCCGCAAGCGCCCAAGCAGCCACAGCGCCCTACCGAGCGCCCGCAGACCGCCCAAGCCCCCCAAGGCGCAGAGGCGCAGGGGCAGGTTTCCTCCCCCGCCCAGGTCAGCGCCGAACAGCAAATCGACGAGATCCGCCGCGAGGGCCTGACCGGCCGGCAACTGCGCATGGCGCGCCGCGTCGCGCAAAAGCACGGCCTCGCCCCCACCTCGGATTTCGACGCCGTGCGCCTGTTGCGCGCCCAAGGGATCGATCCGTTCCAACGCTCTACCATGCTGGAGCTGGTCGTGCCCCAGAACGGCAACGGCGATGGCGGCGCAGGCGTCCCGGCCACCACCCCGGACGGGCACGCGAACCTGCCGCAAACCGTGCAGGCCCGCGGCAATACCCTGCCCGCCACCGAAATGGCCCCGGCAGATCGCCGCGCACAGGAGGTCATGGAAATCCAACGCGACATCGCGCGCCGCCGCCGTCGCAAGATGCTCCTGCTGCTGACGCGGCTTGCCGCCTTCGTGTTCCTGCCGACGTTCCTTGCCGGGTGGTACTTCTTCAACATCGCGACCCCGATGTATTCCACCAAGTCCGAGTTCCTGATCCTGCAAGCCGATAGCCAGGGCGGCTCCGGCCTTGGCGGTTTGCTCAGCGGCACGCAATTCGCCACCAACCAGGATTCCATCGCGGTGCAATCCTATTTGCAATCGCAGGACGCGATGCAGCGGCTTGAGCGCGACATCGGCTTTGCTTCGCACTTCAGCCAGGATCACATCGACCCCATTCAACGCCTCGACAACGACGCCAGCAGCGATGATGCCTACGGCGTCTTCAAGAAGAACGTGAAAATCGGCTACGACCCGACCGAGGGCGTCATCCGCATGGAAGTGATCGCCGCCGACCCGAAAACCAGCGTTCAGTTCTCCGAGCACCTGATCGCCTACGCCGAGGAACGCGTTGACCAGCTCAGCCGCCGCAAACGCGAAGACCAGATGCGCGAAGCCAGCAAGAACCTGGAACAGGCCAAGGCCGAACGCCGCGCCGCGCAGCAAAAGCTGGTCGAGCTGCAAGAGGGAACCCTGCTTGACCCCGAAGGCGAGATCGCCAACATCCGCAGCCTGATCGGCAGCGTCGAGATGCAGTTGCAGGAAAAGGAACTGGCGCTTGCCACGCAGATGAACAACGTCCGCCCCAACCAGGCGCGCGTCGATGCCCTGCGCACCGAAATCCGCCTGCTCAAGCAGGATCTGGACAAGCAAAACGCGCGCCTGAACGAAGCGTCCACCGGCGACAGCTCACTGGCCGCCAAAACCGCCCGCATCCAGATGGCCAAGGCCGACCTGGCCACCGCGGACCTGTTCCTGCAATCTGCCCTGCAAAACGAGAAGCAGACCGAGCTGGAAGCCAGCCGCCAGGTCCGTTACCTGACAACCAGCGTGAAACCGGTCGAGCCCGACGATCCCGCCTACCCAAGGGCGTTCGAAAACACGATCCTCGCCTTGTTGATCTTTTCGGGCATTTACCTGATGGTCTCGCTAACCGCCTCGATCCTGCGCGAACAGGTCTCAAGCTGACGCACAAGGCCGGTCAACCGCGCGCGGCGACGGTGTCGGCGCAACCAGTTATTATTGTGAAGAGAAAGATTTAAGCCGTGGAAAAGCCCGAAACGTCCGTCGCCCCGAACACCTGGGATTTCCTGAAAACGGCCATGATAGCGCCAACCGGGTTTCGCGAATACGACGCCCGCTGGAAATACCCAGAGGACATCAACCTGCCCGGCATCACCGCCCTTGGGATGGGGCTGGGAACGCAAATGCACCGCCACGGCATCGCCCCGGTGATCGCGGTCGGAAACGACTACCGCGACTATTCCCTGTCGATCAAGAACGCGCTGATGCTGGGCCTGATACAGGCCGGCATCAAGGTCCGCGACATCGGCCCGGCCCTCTCGCCCATGGCCTATTTCGCGCAGTTCCACCTCGACGCGCCCGCCGTCGCCATGGTCACGGCCAGCCATAACCCGAACGGCTGGACCGGCGTCAAGATGGGCTTTGAACGCCCGCTGACCCACGGCCCCGACGAAATGACTGAGCTGCGCAATATCGTCCTGGGCGGCGAAGCGCAGGAAACCCCCGGCGGCAGCTACGAATTCGTCGATGGCGTGCGCGAGGCCTACCTAGACGACCTCGCCGGCGATTTCCGCATGACCCGCAAGCTGCGCGTCGTCTGCGCCACCGGCAACGGCACCGCCAGCGCCTTCGCGCCCGCCCTGCTCGAGCGGATCGGGGTCGAGGTCATCCCATCCCACACCCGGCTCGATTACACCTTCCCTAACTACAACCCCAACCCCGAAGCCATGGAAATGCTGCACGACATGGCCGACAGCGTGCGGGGGACCGACGCCGATTTCGCGCTTGGCTTCGACGGCGACGGCGACCGCTGCGGCGTGGTCGACGACGAAGGCCAAGAGATCTTCGCCGACAAGATGGGCGTCATCATGGCGCGCGACCTGGTCAAGCTGCACCCCGGCGCCACCTTCGTCGCCGATGTGAAATCCACCGGCCTGTTCGCCTCGGACCCGGAACTTCTGAAATATGGCGCCAAGGCCGACTACTGGAAAACCGGACACAGCCACATGAAACGCCGGGTCAAGGAAATCGGCGCGCTGGCGGGGTTCGAGAAATCGGGCCACTATTTCCTGGCCGAACCGATCGGCCGCGGCTACGACTGCGGGCTGCGCGTGGCGGTCGAAATCTGCAAGATGATGGATCGCAACCCAGACCTGTCAATGTCCGATATGCGCCGCGCGCTGCCCATGACCCACTCAACCCCTACCATGGCGCCCTACTGCGCCGACGATCAGAAATACCAGGTGCTCGACCGGCTGGTGCAAAAGCTGGTCGCCAAACACGAGGCCGGAGAGACGATGGCCGGGCGCCGCATCGACCGCGTGGTTACGGTCAACGGCGCGCGGGTTATCCTCGACAATGGCTCGTGGGGGCTGGTGCGCGCCTCAAGCAACACGCCCAACCTCGTCGTGGTCTGCGAAAGCAGCACCTCGGAGGACGAGATGCGCGCCATCTTCGCCGATATCGACGCCGTCATCCGCACGGAGCCCGCCGTCGGCGCCTACGACCAAACCATCTGAGCCATGGCTCGCGGTCCGCTTTTTTGAGTATTTATGGCAAGATGAAGCACACCCGCATTCATCGGCCATTAACGTTAATGCGCTTGACTACAAGGCGCAGTACAGGCTGGAGAGCCGATGACCGCGCAAGGTGAAGCCCTGCTCCGGCGCCTGATGCCAAGCGGCCCGCGCGCCGGGCAGGGTGGACCTCCCCCTTCATCTTGCCACAAATACTCCGGGGGTTTGGGGGTGGAACCCCCAATGGCTCCGGCCACCCGCGCTCAGCCCTCGATCAATCCCCGCCCCCTGAGCAGGGCCTCCACCCCCGGCAGGCGCCCGCGAAACCGCTGATACAGCTCCGCCGCGTCGACCGAGCCGCCGCGCGACAGGATGTGATCCTCCAGCGCCCGCGCCAGGTCCGGGTCGAACGCATCGCCTGCCTCCTCGAAGGCGGCAAAGGCGTCGGCGTCCATCACCTCGGACCACATGTAGCTGTAGTACCCGCTGGAATAGCCATCGCCCGAGAAAACATGCGCGAAATGCGGCGGCGCGTGGCGCATCGCGATCTCGCGTGGCATGCCGATCGCGGACAGGATCTCGGCCTGCCGCGCCATCGGATCGGCGGGCGGCGGGCCGTCGTGAAACTCCAGATCGACCAGCGCCGAGGCCACGTATTCCACCGTCTGGAACCCCTGGTCGAAATTCGCCGCCTCCAAAACCCGCTCCAGCATGTCACGCGGCATCGGCGCGCCGGTATCGGCGTGGGTGGCAAATGTCTCCAGAACCTCGGGCACCTCCAGCCAATGCTCGAACAACTGGCTGGGCAGTTCCACGAAATCCCGCGCGACCGAGGTGCCCGAGACGCTTTCATATCGCACGTCCGACAGCATTTGGTGCAGCGCGTGACCGAACTCGTGAAACAGGGTGCGCGCGTCGTCATAGGATAGCAGCGCCGGCTCCCCCCGCGCGAAGTTACACACGTTGATCACCACCGGCGCCTGCACCTGCGGGAATCGTGCCTGCGTGCGCATGGCCGAGCACCACGCGCCCGAGCGTTTGGACCCGCGCGCGAAGTAATCCCCGATGAACACCGCCACGTGCCGCCCTTCGCGGGTGACCTCCCATGCCCGGCAATCGGGGTGATAAAGCGGCACGTCCAGCGGCGCGAACTCCAACCCGAACAGCCGGTTCGCGCAATCGAACGCAGCTTCAATCATCCGGTCGAGTTGCAGGTATGGCTTCAGCTCGGCCTCGTTCAGGTTATGCTCGGCCTGCCGGCGCCTCCCCGCGTAATAGTGCCAGTCCCACGGCTCCAGCCGGCCATTGATGCCATCCTCGTGCATCATCGCCTCAAGCGCCCGCGCGTCGTCTTGCGCCCGGGCGCGGGCGGGCTCCCACACCTGCATCAGCAAATCGCGCACAGCCGCCGGCGTGCCCGCCATTTCGGTTTCCAGCTTGTAATCGGCAAAGCTGTCATAGCCCAGAAGCTCGGCCCGTTCCTGCCGCAGGGCCAAAACCTCGGCGGCGATGGCGCGGTTGTCGCTGTCGCCGCCATTCGCGCCGCGCGCGACATAGGCGCGCCACGCCGTTTCGCGCAGCTCGCGGCGGGGGCTGGATTGCAGGAACGGCGTGATGATCGAGCGCGACAGCGTCAGGATCGGACCGTCATGGCCCCGCTCGCGCCCCGCCTCGCGCATCGCGGCAATTGTCGTGTCCGGCAGCCCCTCCAGATCATCCTCGGACAGCTCCAGCGCCCAACCGCGCTCATCTGCCAGCAGGTTTTGTGTGAATTGCGTGCCCAGCACCGCCAGCCGCGATTTGATCTGTTGCATGCGGGTGTCCGCCGCCCCTTCCAGGGCCGCTCCCGCCCGCACGAACCCGCGATGCGTCAGCATCAGAACACGCGCCTGTTCCTCGCTCAGGTCCAGATCCTCGCGCTGTTCCCACAGTGCGCTGATGCGGGCAAAGAGCGCCTTGTTGCCCGTGATCTGCGCCGAATGCGCCGCCAGCCGGGGCGCAAAGGCACGCTGCAACGCCTGCCGCTCTGGCGTGCTGTCGGCGCCGGCAAGCGTAAAGAACACCGACAGGACCCGGCTCAATGAGCGGCCCACCGCCTCAAGCGCCTCAACCGTGTTGGCAAAGGTGGGCGGCGCGCTGTTGCCGGTGATCTCGTCGATCTCGGCGTTATGCTCGGCGATAGCGGCGTCAAAGGCGGGCTCGAAATGCGCGTCCTCGATCTGCGCGAACGGCGCCAGGTCAAAGGGCGTATCCCAGTCGGACAAGAGCGGGTTGGTCATCTCTGCTATCTCCTTGCGCGGTACGCGCCTTGTTTCGTCAGCGGTCCGGATCGGACCAGCGTGCAGGCGGGATCTGGCGCCGCCGTAGCCTTAGCGCAAGACCGATCGCCACACCGACGCCAATTGCCACGGTCAAATCCGCGACAACCGTCAGGACCATGGTCAACACCAACAACACCCGATCCGATAGCCGCGCCGAGACGTAGCTGCGCCATTTGTGCGGCTCGCTCATGTTCCACGCCGTCAGCAATAGCAGCGCCGACAGCGCCGGCATCGCCAGGTACCCCGCCAGTGGCGCCGCCGCCACCATGATGGCCAGGATCGCCAGTGCATGAACCATGCCCGCCACCGGCGTGCGCCCCCCGGCCTGCACGTTGGTTGCGGTGCGGGCGATGGCCCCGGTCGCGGGCAACCCGCCCACAAGGGCCGATCCGATATTGGCGATGCCCTGCGCGATGACCTCGGCGTTGGCGCGGGTGCGCCCGCCCACCATGCGATCGGCAACCATTGCCGACAACAGCGATTCCACCGCCGCCAGGAACGCGATGATGCAGGCGGATGGCAACAGCTCGATCACCCGCGCCGCGGAAATCTGCGGCAATTGCGGCATCGGCAATCCGCGCGGCAACGCGCCAAAGCGCGATTGGATCGTGTCCACCGGCAACGCCAACACGACAACCGCCAGCGACCCTACCGCAACCGCCACCACCAGCCCCGGAAACCGCGGCGCGATGCGGCGCAGGACCACGATCATCACCAGCGTCGCCAGCCCCACCGCCACCGCGGCCGCGCTCGCCGTATCGCGTGCACCCCACAGGGCTGGCACCTTTTCCACGAAATCGGCAGGCACCTCGGCCATCGTCAGCCCGGCAAAGGCGGGTATCTGGCTGGTGGCGATGATCACCGCGATCCCGATGGTAAAGCCGCTGATCACGGCCTCGGGCACATAGCGGATCAGGTTGCCCACCCGCAGCAACCCGCCGATGATAAGGATACCGCCGGCCATGAACGTCGCCAGCACCAGGCCATCATACCCATGATCGGCGATCACCCCGTAAACCACGACGATGAACGCCCCCGTGGGCCCGCCGATCTGCACCCGGCTACCCCCCAGAAGCGATATCAGGAACCCCGCCACGATCGCCGTGATCAGGCCCGTTTCCGGCGGCGCCCCCGATGCGATCGCGATCGCAAGGCTGAGCGGTAGGGCAACCATCGCAACCGAGACACCAGCCAGCAAATCGGCCATGAACAAGGCACGTGAATACGACTGCATCGTCGTCAGGATCTTGGGACGCATCGGGGTAATCCTGTTGTCGGGGTGGCTATGCGTTACTCCCCCGGCGCGGATTGTTCAAGCAGGCCGCCCCGCCGCCGCCCGTCACAAGCGCGCGGCGCGCTCCTGCAATTCGCGGGCGTAATCCGCAACGCGTTCGCGAAACCTCTTGTTCAGCTTGGTCCGCGCCATCTTGAGAGACTGCACCAGCAACCGCGCCGATAGCGTCGTCGGCTTCAGGTTCGCCACGACGCTCAGGCGCGTTTGCTGCCGCGACAGCGCCACCAGCTCGATCTTCATCTCGCTTTGCAGGCCCTGCAACTGTGAATGCATGGTGATCTCGTTCGGCGGATCATACGATGGCACGAAAATATCTACCTCGCGCTGCTTGCCGCGCATGTTGAACTTGGCATGCCACGATGCCCCGATGCCCGGCTTGCTCAGGGTATCGGTGCGCTGCACTTCGACCCCGCGGCGCATCGCCGCGCGTTCGATCATCTCGAAATCCGCAAGTGTGTCGAAAACCTTGCCGATGGGGGCGTCAACGTCTTCCTTTGTCGAAAACTTCATATAAATGCCTGTAATTCCTGGGTCGGCCTGCGGGGCGCAGTCTCACCTCAATCCAATTTGTCCGCAAGCCAATTGCGCAGAATAAAATGTGCAATTGCACCCTTTCGCGCCGGGGCCAGAACCGGATGGCGGCCGGCAAAGGCCTCCATCATCTGCTCGCGCGTGACCCACATCGCGTCGTCCAACTCGACCGGGTCGATGCGCAGGTCGGTCTGCCGCGCCTCGCCCCGGCATCCGAACATCAGGGACGATGGGAACGGCCACGGCTGGCTGGCCAGGTACTCGACCCGGCCCACCTCCACGCCCGCCTCTTCCATCACCTCGCGGCGCACCGCCGCCTCGATGGTCTCGCCCGGCTCGACGAACCCGGCCAGCAGCGAATACATACCCTCGGGCCAGCCATGCGAGCGCCCCACCAGGACCGAGTTGCCATGCGTGATCAACATGATGACAACCGGATCGGTGCGCGGGAAATGGTGCGCCCCGCACGATGGGCACACCCGCTGCCAGCCGCCCTGATCCGGCACGCTTTGGGCGGCGCAGATGGCGCAATACCGGTGCGTCCGGTGCCACCCGAACAGCGCGCGCGCCGTCGCGGCCAGTTCCGCGTCGCGCGGCTGCAAGTGCGACATTACGCTGCGCAGCTCGGTAAATACCTGCTCCGGCGGCAGGCCGGGATGCGATTGCCGCGTGGTGTCGCGAAATCCGTCTCCCGGCACCTCCTGCCCCGTGGGCGGCTGCCAGCTTGAGATATCCTGCGCGAATACCGGCGCGTCCCCCTCCAGGCCCAACAGCACAGGCGCGCCCTCTGCCTCGGCCAGAACCGGGTGATCCATCGGCAGGCGTACCAGCCCCTGGTCGGGGCCGCCCCCGCGCATGAGCGGCTTGCCCCGCCACAGCAGGATCGCACGCGCCGCCCGGTCGCGCGCGGCCCGCGCCAATGCATCCGCGTCGCCGCGCAATTCCGCCGCACGGTTCAGGGCCGATCCACCGAATGTCACCGTTTCCGCCAAGCGCATTGCACCGCCTCCTGTGCCGCTTGCCGCGGCGCTCAAGTTTTTTTCTCCGTATGACACAAATCATTGTGGCACCAGCCAAAGGCCGCTACCACCTGTATTAACGCCCCGGCGCAGAAATTCCGGTTCCAGTGCTCGTCTGTTCCCTTCCCGCCACTTGGAAACCCGCCAAACGTGTCCGCACCAGCGTCATCCGATATGCTCCAATCCGACGATACCCTCCACCTGCGCCTGTTGCAGACCACCGACCTGCACATGCGCCTGCTGTCCTATGACTACTTCGCCGACAGACCCGCGCCGCAGGGGGGCCTGGCGCGGCTGGCCCCGCTGATCACCGAGGCCCGCGCCGAGGCCGCGAATTGCCTCCTGCTCGACAATGGCGACTTTTTGCAAGGCACCCCGATGGGCGATTTGTTCGCCGATCCCGACGTGATCGACAGCACCGGCATCCACCCCATGATCGCGGCCATGAACGCGCTTGGCTTTGATGCCGCGACCCTTGGCAATCACGAGTTCAACTACGGCCTGCCCACCCTTGACCGGGCGCTGCGCGATGCGGCGTTTCCCGTGGTTGCGGGCAATATCACCCGCCCCGGCGGCCCGTCCCTGCCGCCGTGGATGATCCTGCCGCTTACCGCGACAGACACCACCGGCCGGCCCCATACCCTGCGCATCGGCCTGATCGGGCTGGCCCCGCCGCAGATAACGGCGTGGGACCGCGCGATGCTGAACGGCGCGATCCGCATGCAGGGCATTTGCGACGCCGCTCGCGCCCACATCCCCACCATGCGCGCGCAGGGCGCCGACCTGATCATCGCGCTGGCCCATACCGGCATCGGCGACGCGCGGGACCGGCCCGATCTGGAAAACGCCGCCGTGCCCCTCGCCGCGATCGACGGGATCGACGCGATCCTGTGCGGCCACCAACACCAAACGTTCCCCGGCCCCCGGTTCCAGGGGCTCGACCATGTCGATACCCGGACAAGCACGATCCACGGCAAACCGGCGATGATGCCGGGGTTCTGGGGCTCGCACCTTGGGGTGATGGACCTGACCTTGCGGCGCGGCGCGGACGGCGCATGGCGCATCGGCGATCACACCGTCGCCCTGCGCACCGCCCCCGATGCGGCGCACGGCACCGTGCCCGACGACCCCACCGTGCAGCGCGCAGTTTCCGCCGCGCACAGCGCCACCCTGACACATATCCGGCAGCCCGTCGGCCACACCACCGCACCGCTCCATAGCTACTTCACCCTGATCGCCGATGATGCCGCCGTGCAACTGGTCGCCGAGGCACAGCGCGCCCGCACTGCCGAGCTGTTGCAAGGCAGGCCGCATGCCGATCTGCCTCTCCTCTCCGCCGCCGCCCCCTTCAAGGTCGGCGGTCAGGCCGGCCCCGATTTCTATAGCGACGTGCCCGCCGGCCCCCTGTCGCGCCGCAACCTGGCCGATCTTTACCTCTTTCCCAACACCTTGCAGGCGGTCGAGGTAACCGGCGCGCAGCTGCATGATTGGCTGGAACGCGCCGCCGGCCTTTATTGCCAGATCACGCCGGGCCGCCCGGATCAGACCCTGCGCAACCCCGATTTCCCCGCCTACAACTTCGACGTGATCTGCGGCCTGCGCTACCGGATCGACCTGTCGCAGCCGCCGCGCTTTGCCATTGACGGAACCCTGCCCGATCCCGCCGTTCACCGGGTCACCGACATCACGCACGACGGCCGCGCGATCCGCCCCGACGACCGCTTCGTCGTCGCCACCAACAGCTACCGCATCGGCAGCAGCCTGATGGCGCCCCTCGGCCAGTTGCCCGTCGCCCTGGACACGCGCGAGAGGATCCGCGACGTGCTTTTGCGCCACATCGCCCGCACCGGCACGATCACGCCGCCGCGCCGCCCGGTTTGGCGTTTTGCCGCGATGCCGCCCGGCACATCGGCGCTATTCGACACCGGCCCCGGCGCCGCCGCCTACCTCGATGGGCCGCACCTGCCCCCGCTGGAACGCCTCGGCCCCACGCCGCAGGGGTTCATGCGCCTGCGCCTGCACTTGTAAGCCTTGCGGCCCTTGCGAATCCGTCACTAGGCGCCTATGTAGTCCGGTGAGAGGTTGGCGCGGGCAAGCGCCTCGCCAACCCGGTCAGGTCCGGAAGGAAGCAGCCGTAACGAGCCCCGCTTGGGTCGTTGTCCAGCCTCTCACCTTTTCCCCCAAACACATGCGCTATCACCCCCCGTTCACGGTGGACGCGCCGAGGCACCCCGCCTATTGTAGCACCAACAGCGCAAGGCACAGGTCACATGAGCGAACAGGACAGCACCGCCTATCAGGTACTGGCCCGGAAATACCGGCCCGAAACCTTTGCCGACCTGGTCGGTCAGGACGCCATGGTGCGCACGCTCAAGAACTCGTTCAAGGCCGACCGCATCGCGCAGGCCTTCATCATGACGGGGATTCGCGGCACCGGCAAAACCACCACCGCCCGGATCATCGCCAAGGGCATGAACTGCATCGGCCCCGATGGCACCGGCGGCCCCACCACCAGCCCCTGCGGCCAGTGCGAGCATTGCACCGCCATCATGGAAGGGCGCCACGTCGACGTGATGGAAATGGACGCCGCCAGTCACACGGGCGTGCAAAACATCCGCGACGCGATCATCGAAACCGTCAGCTACCGCGCCGCCAGTGCCCGCTACAAGATCTTCATCATCGACGAGGTGCACATGCTCTCGACCAGCGCGTTCAACGCGCTGCTCAAGACGCTGGAAGAGCCGCCAGAGCATGTGAAATTCATCTTCGCCACCACCGAGATCCGCAAGGTGCCGGTGACCGTCCTGTCGCGCTGCCAGCGGTTCGATCTGCGTCGGATCGAACCCGAGGAAATGATCGCCATGCTGCGCCGTATCTCGGATTCCGAGGGCGCCCAGATCACCGATGACGCGCTGGCGCTGATCACCCGCGCCGCCGAAGGCTCGGCGCGCGATGCCACTTCGCTTCTGGATCAGGCGATCAGCCACGGCGCCGGCGAAACCGGCGCCGATCAGGTGCGCGCCATGCTCGGGCTTGCCGACCGGGGCCGGGTGCTGGACCTGTTCAACATGATCATGAAAGGCGACGCCGCCGGCGCGTTGTCAGAGCTGGGCGCGCAATATGCCGAAGGCGCCGATCCGATGGCGGTGCTGCGCGACCTGGCCGAGATCACCCACTGGATCAGCGTGGTCAAGATCACCCCCGAAGCCGCCGAAGACCCAACCGTTGGCCCCGATGAGCGCGCCCGCGGCCGCGACATGGCCGAGGCGCTGCCGATGCGCGTGCTCACGCGCATGTGGCAAATGCTGCTCAAGGCCCTGGACGAGGTCGCACAGGCCCCCAATTCGATGATGTCCGCCGAAATGGCCGTGATCCGCCTGACCCACGTGGCCGATCTGCCCGGCCCCGAGGAACTTCTGCGCAAGCTGCAAGACACGCCGCCCCCCACCCCGCCCGCACAGGGCGGCGGCGCCCCCGGCAACGGCCCGGCGCAGGGCACACCGTCCGCCCCCCACGCGCAGGCCAGCCACGGCAGCACCCCCGCCCCAACCGGGCAGGGCGGCGGTGGCGGCGCACAGACGGCATTGGCCCCCAACACCGAAGAGGCCCTCGCCCACTACGCCCGCTTCGATCAGGTGGTCGACCTCATCCGCGCACAGCGCGATATGAAACTGCTGGTCGAGGTCGAAACCGGCGTACGCCTCGCCGCCTACCGCCCCGGCCGGATCGAATTCGAACCGGCGGAAAACGCCCCCGCAGACCTGGCACAACGCCTCGGCGCCAGCCTCCAACGTTGGACCGGCACCCGTTGGGCCGTGACCCTCGTCAACGAGGGCGGCGCCCCCACCATCGCCGAAACCCGCGAGGCCGCCCAGGACAGCCTGCGCGCCGAAGCCGCCGCACACCCGATGGTGCAAGCGGTCCTACACACCTTCCCCGGAGCAAAGATAACAGAGATCCGCAGCCATCAGGACCTCGCCGCCGAAGCGCAGGCCGAGGCCCTGCCCGAGGTCGAGGATGAATGGGACCCGTTCGAGGAAGACGACTGACCCCCGCGCGCGGCTACCCGTTCCCACACACCCGGCCAGCGCAGCCACCGCACAACCAAGGAGATCACGACATGTTCAAAGGACTCGGCCAGATGGGCGATATGGGCAAGATGATGAAAGCCGCCCAGGAAATGCAGGAAAAGATGGCCCAACTGCAGGAAGAAATGAAACAGATGACGGTAACCGGCGAATCCGGCACCGGCTTGGTCAGCGCCACCTGCACCGTCAAAGGCGAGCTGAAATCGCTGGATATCGACCCCTCGATCTTTTCCGCCGACGACAAGGAAGTGGTTGAGGACCTGATCCTCGCCGCGATCAAGGACGCTCAGCAAAAAGCCCAAGACAAGGCCCAGGAGGAAATGGGAAAACTGACCGAAGGCATGGGCCTGCCCAAGGACATGAACCTGCCGTTCTGATCTTCATCTTGCCCTAAATACTCCGGGGGTGTGGGGGCAGCGCCCCCACCTGACCCCGGTCAACACAGGTCCGCGCATGAGCTCAAACCGCGACATCGACGCCCTGATCGACATGATGGCCAAGCTGCCCGGCCTCGGGCCGCGCTCGGCCCGGCGTGCGGTGCTGCACCTGATCCGCAAGCGTGAATTGCGGATGACCCCGCTGGCGGACCTGATGCACACCGTCGCCGCCACCGCTCGCGAATGCGGCAATTGCGGCAATATCGGCACCGAAGACATCTGCGATATCTGCACCTCGGAAAAGCGCGCTAACGGCATGATCTGCGTGGTCGAGGATGTCGCCGACCTGTGGGCGATGGAGCGATCCGGCGTGTTCAAAGGGCGCTATCACGTGCTGGGCGGCACGCTCTCCGCCCTCGATCATGTCGGCCCGGACGAGCTACGAATTCCCCACCTGCTGAACCGCATTGATGCCGAGGATGTCACCGAGGTGATCCTGGCCCTCAACGCCACCGTCGATGGCCAGACCACCGCGCATTACATCGCCGATCAGCTTGACGGCCGCGTGCGCCTGACTTCGCTGGCGCAAGGCGTGCCCATCGGCGGAGAGCTGGATTACCTCGACGACGGCACCATCACCGCCGCCCTGAACGCCCGCAAGACGCTCTGAGGGGCAGCGGCCCGGCGCGCCCCGGCGATCAGGGCTGCTCGTCTTCCTCGTCGTCGTCCTTGTCCGCACCCGACGGCAGGTTGAACAGGCTGTCGGCGTCGTACTCGGGCGATTCCGTGTCGCCCTCTTCGGTGTCCTCGCCCTCGTCCTCTTTCAGGCTAAAGGTCTCCAGACCCTCGATGGCGGTCGGCATGCGCGGCGTGTCTTCCATGCTTAGCGACGTTTCCGTCGTCACCAGCTTGCGGCGCTCGTCGTCGTTCATCACCTCGCCGGAGGCGGCCCGCTTGGCCGCCGCCTTCTGCACCGCCTCGTCCAACTCGGACTGCTTGCACAGGCCCAATGCGACCGGATCGATCGGCTGAATATTGGCGATGTTCCAGTGCGTCCGCTCGCGGATCGACTTGATCGTCGGCTTGGTGGTGCCCACCAGGCGGCTGATCTGCGCATCCGTCAGTTCGGGGTGGAACTTGACCAGCCAATAGATCGACGCCGGCCGGTCCTGCCGCTTCGACAGCGGCGTATAGCGCGGACCGCGGCGCGTGGCCTCGCCCTCGGCCGCCGGGTTGTGCTTCAGCTTCAGCTTGACCAGCGGGTCGGCCTCGGCTTCCTTGATGTTCTCTGCAGACAACTGGTTGTTCGCGATCGGGTCAAACCCCTTGACCCCGGCGGCCACGTCGCCATCGGCAATCCCCTGGATTTCCAGCTCGTGCATGCCGGTGAAATCGGCAATCTGCTTGAACGTCAGCGTGGTGTTGTCCACCAGCCAGACGGCGGTCGCCCTTGCCATGATCGGTTTGGCCATTTCATCTCTCCTTGACCCAAATCTCTCCCGATGCCTTGAGCAGGCTGCCCCGCGTGGGGGCCGGTTACCGTTGTCGGGAAACTGGGCGCTATATACGCATTCTTGTCGCATAAGAAAAGGGCGAATACGCATTTGCCCCCGGAACGCCGGTATTCGACATCCGGCAATAGGGGGCGGTGATGGCCTGTTACTGCCGTTCGAAATAACGTCCCGCGCGAATTAGCGGCCGCAGGCCGCCGCGCATCGCCGGGCCGCCCCCCGGCACGGCGATTTGGCTGGGCTAAGCACAACGCTCCAAGGTTCTTCGGATTCGTCCGGGATAAAGTGCCCCGCACCAGCGAGGGATCGCCGCACCGCGGCCCGGCGATGCGCGGCTTCTCAATTGATCGCCCTATGTCCGCTCAAGGCCATTCGCGCCCCTGGCATCGCCGGACCGCGTGCAAGCAAATCAGATCGCCATGTCTTCTGGCGATTTCCCCTCTTCGATCGCATCCTTGAACCATGCGGGCTGCCGCCCCTTTCCGGTCCAGGTCTGGCTCGGGTCATTGGGATTGCGGTATTTGGGCACCGAGGGCTTGCGCGCCTTGCGTCCGCCCGTCAATTCCGAAAGGGAAAACCCCATTTCGCGCGCCTTTTCATCCAGCGCGGCAAGGGCCTGCTGTTTCTGGCGATCTTCATATGTATTAATGGCTTTGGCCACTTTCTTCTTCAAATCTTTTAGCTCTTCCAGTGACAAGCGATCCAAATCAACAGCGTTCATTTTCGCGTCCTTTGTTTGTGACTACTGCATAACATAAGATCACAAACAGGTTTCGGAAACCCTGGCAATAGAATTTTCATTGCCGCAGTTTCGATAAATTGATCTATGGCGTTTTAAAAAACAACCTACTCGCTTGATTGAATCTAACTGCGCAACCCTAAGCAGCGAAACCATTTCGGCCTTTTCAATTCGCGATCAAACGAAAACGTCCATCCGCTCTTGCGGGGCGACGCCGAAAACCCTGCGATAGCGTTCGATCTCATCCGAAGGTCCCATTGCTTTCAATGGGTTGTCTGACAGTTTCACCGTGGGATTCCCATTCGCCGACGCAGCCTTGCACACCAGCGAAAAAGGCGCCAGCGCATCATCGGGCGCCAATCCCCGGAAATCATTCGTCAGGTAAGTTCCCCACCCGAACGAGACCCGCACCCGCCCTGAAAACCGCTTCTGCAATTCCACAATCTTGTCGACATCCAAACCATCGGAAAAAATCACCAGCTTCTGGCGCGGATCTTCTCCACGGGCGCGCCACCATTCGATAGCGGCCTCCGCCCCGGCAACGGGATCACCGCTATCGATCCGCATCCCCGTCCACCCCGCCAGCCAATCGGGCGCGTTTTCCAGAAATTCCCGCGACCCGAATGTATCAGGCAGGATAATTCTAAGATTGCCGTCGTGCTCTTCATGCCAATCGGCCATGACCTTGTAAGGCGCGGCGCGCAATTCTTCGTCCGTTTCCGCCAGCGCCGCATAGACCATCGGCAATTCATGGGCATTCGTTCCGATCGCCTCGATATCGCGTTTCATCGCGATATGGCAATTCGAGGTGCCGACGAATTTCTCGCCCAGCCCCTCGATCAGTGCCTGCACGCAACGATCCTGCCACAGGTAGCTGTGCCGCCGCCGTGTCCCGAAATCAGCCAGCCGCAGCCCCTCCACGCGTTGCAGAACCTCCACCTTTTCCCAAAGCTTGGTCAGCGCCCGCGCATAAAGAACCTGCAATTCAAAGCGCCCCATATCATTGAGAACGGCGCGACCCCGCAGCTCCATCAACACCGCCAGCGCCGGAATTTCCCATAGCATCACCTCGGGCCACGCCCCCTCGAACGTCAACTCATATTGATCGCCGACCCGCTCAAGGTGGTAGGGCGGCAGGCGCACCCCCTCCAGCCATTCCATGAAATCGGGGCGGAACATCTGCCGCTTGCCATAGAACGTGTTGCCCCGCAGATAGGTCGACTCCCCCCGCGTCAGCGACAGCGACCGGATATGATCAAGCTGCTCGCGCAGCTCCCCCTCGTCGATCAGCCGCGCCAAGGGCACATGATCGGCCCGGTTGATCAGGCTGAACGTCACCTTCGTGTCCGGCATATTGCGAAAGACGGACTGACACATCAAAAGCTTGTAAAAATCCGTGTCGATCAAAGACCGCACCACCGGATCGATCTTCCAACGGTGGTTCCAGACGCGCGTGGCGATATCGACCATGTCCATCCCTCTCCTCATCCCCCGCGCACCCCGGCGCGGCCTTCACATCCAAGGCGTAGGCGGGGGGTGTTGCCGCGTCAATGCCGCCCCTTGCGCAAAGGGCCCCGCCTGGCGTAAATCGCGTCCATGCACATTATCGCCGCGCTATATCATTTCACCCAGTTTCCCGACCCCGCCGCCCTGCGCCCGCCCCTGCGCGAGCTGTGCGAGGACTGCGGCGTGACCGGCACGCTTCTGTTGGCGCAGGAGGGGATCAACGGCACCGTCGCCGGATCGCGCGCCGGTATCGACGCGGTGCTGGCCCATATCCGCGCACTTCCCGGCTGCGCCGATCTGGAGTGGAAGGAAAGCACCGCCTCAAAGCCGCCCTTCGCCCGGATGAAGGTGCGCCTCAAGCGCGAGATCGTCACCATGGGCCAGCCCGACGTCGATCCGCGCGCCAAGGCCGGACGCTACGTCGCGCCGCAGGACTGGAACGATCTGATCCGTAGTCCCGATGTCGCCGTGATCGACACCCGCAACGATTACGAGGTCGCCATCGGCACGTTCGAGGGCGCCGTAGACCCCGAAACCAGCAGTTTCCGCGACTTCCCCCAGTGGTGGGAGGAAAACAAGGACCGCTTTCACAACAAGCGGATCGCGATGTTCTGCACCGGCGGCATCCGGTGCGAGAAATCGACTAACTTCCTACTCGGGCAAGGCGTGGAAGAGGTCTATCACCTCAAGGGCGGCATCTTGAAATACCTCGAAGAAGTGCCTGCCGATGACAGCACCTGGCAGGGGGAATGCTTTGTCTTCGACCGGCGCGTTTCGGTCGGGCACGGCCTTGTCGAAGGCCCGCACGAGCTGTGCCACGCCTGCCGCCGCCCGATCCTGCCCGAAGACAGGCACCGCCCCGAATACGAGCACGGCGTGTCCTGCCATCAGTGCATCGACGAGACCTCCGCAGACGACAAGGCGCGCTTTCGCGAGCGCCAGCATCAGATCGACCTGGCCCGCGCCCGCGGCGAAACGCATCTGGGCGGCGTGATCGGCGTCTGAAGGCCCCGGCGCACGCCCGCGTTAACATTTCCTAAACCCTTGGCGCATAGGCGTTAACCCTGTCTTGTTCGAGGGGCCGGGATGGTTTCGCACGCCTACACAGTCGCATTCGAAGGCGTCAGCGCCCGCACCGTCGAAGTGCAATGCGCCGTCACCCCCGGCCTGCCTGCCTTTTCCATCGTCGGCCTGCCCGACAAGGCCGTAAGCGAGGCACGCGAGCGTGTGCGCGCCGCCCTCAATTCCCTGGCCATCGCCCTTCCGTCCAAGCGGATCACGATCAACCTGTCGCCCGCCGACCTGCCCAAGGAAGGTAGCCATTTCGACCTGCCGATCGCGCTGGCCCTGCTGGCCGCGCTTGAGATCATCCCGCAGGACGCGGCGGCCGGCACCACCGCCCTGGGCGAGCTGTCGCTGGACGGCGACCTTGTCGCAGTCACCGGCGCGTTGCCCGCCGCGATGGCCGCCGCACGCGAGGATCGGATCCTGCTTTGCCCCCATGCTTCGGGGGCCGAGGCCGCCTGGGTCGGCGCGACGCAAGTGATTGCACCGCGCGGCTTGGCCGGGGTGGTGCGGCACTTCACCGGGCAATCCCCGATCCCCCCGGCCGAGCCGGGCGAGGTGCTGCAAACCACCGGCAGCCGCTGCCTGCGCGACGTCAAGGGACAGGAACGCGCGAAACGCGCGCTGGAAATCGCAGCGGCGGGGCGGCACCACCTGTTGATGGTCGGCAGCCCCGGATCGGGCAAATCGATGCAGGCCGCGCGCATGCCCGGCATCCTGCCCGACCTGACCGCCGCCGAGGCGCTGGATACCTCGATGATCCACTCGCTTGCCGGCCTTTTGGACGAGGGCGGCATTTCCCGTACCCGCCCCTTTCGCGAGCCGCATCATACCGCATCAATGGCGGCCATCGTCGGCGGCGGGCGCGGCGCCAAACCCGGCGAAATCAGCCTCGCGCATAACGGCGTGCTGTTTCTCGACGAATTCCCCGAGTTTTCCGGTATTATGGAGCAAACTCACCAAATATGATGTATTGAACATCGCTAACGATGATGTTATGCATTCGACATGCAGAACACACCGAAATACGACCGCCCCAACACCGTCGCTGGCCTTGTCGAAAAGCACAAGGAACTGAGCGACCTGCGCGACCGATACAAAGCGGAGATCAAGAAGTTGACGGTGGACATAGATCACCTGGACGCCGCGATCCGCCTGTTCGATCCAGCCGCCGATACCTACGCCATAAAGGAATATGTGACCAAGCACCGGGCGCAGAAGGGTAGCGTGAAGCGGTTCGTGCTGAACGCCTTCCGCGAGGCTGACGGCCCGCTCACTTCGCGCCAGATCACCGAAATGTGGGCTGAGGATCGCGGACTGGTGGCCGACGACGCCACGTTGTCTCTGATAAGGAAGCGGATCGGGGCCTGCATCAAGTCTTGCGTTGGGCAGGGCCTGATTGAAGAGGTCGGAGTGACCACGGATCACGGCGAATATGGGCCGTACAAGCTGTGGGCATTAAAAGAGGGCGGCCAGTGAGCCGCCCTCCGATACCCTCATGCCGCCTTATTGAAGGCGTCTTTGAATGATTGGCTGTCAACAAGGAGGCGGGTCCATGCCGCACCCCTACAATCGATCACCAGCAGCAAATCCTCTGTGCCGAGAATGGATTGCAAATGATCACGAATGCCCACAGCAGTATTGGAGGATTCAAGCCACCATACTGTCTCTAACACCCGCGCGTACCTTACCCCCAGCCGGGAAATGGCCTCGTCCATCTGTTTGTGAGACGGATACGGCCCGTTGAGGTCGTAGGTTACAATGAAGTTCGCCATATCAACCTCCCACCTGATTAGGGAAGTCAGGAGGGAGATTTTCCGCTGGCGGCACTTCTGGGAACAAACGCCCCTTCATCACGTCCGCGATACGGCCCTGGTTGATTTTGTAATGCGCTGCGATCAGGGCGTAGTTGTACCCCTTTTTTCTCGCCAGCTTGATTACCGGAACCATTTCCGGCGTAAGTTTCTGGTCTTGCACGTGATTAACTCCGTCACGCTAAGACCCACGAGTTATTGACAGAATCCGCCATTTGCCCTATATTTAGGGTGTTCGCGACGACTGCTCGCAGGTCGTTTTCGATGGTCCAGAGCTGTAACTCTGGATCGCTAAGTGCGCCCCCACCTTTCGATGAGGGCGCTATGGTAATGGTTCAGGCTATTATCATGTACCACCCCCCGGCCAGGCTTTAAGGCCATGTGCTTCGGGATCAGGGTTTACGGAATCGGCCTCTGACGTGTTGCTGTCAGGCTTGTCGTCAGAGGCCGAAATTTCTTTCAGAATCCATCCTTTCCGGCCATTTGCCTGGATGTCCGGTGATTTCGACAGGGTGGAACTGACAACATTCTGAGGAACGGCCCCACGAACTTCGATTCCCCTGTCTTTAAGCATGTTCATGATTTCCCGCGTCGGTGTCGGATCGGTTCTTCCTGCCAAATAATCACGAACTGCTGTCAGTATTTCGTTGCTAGCGCCGGTTGAAGGCGACCGCCTTTCGCATCCGGTGCCACCAAAAAATTTCTGGCTAGCTACCACACGTTCACGATGGCCAACGGATGCACCCGCGTATAATTTCCTTAACCGACGCAGTTCGGAAAGTTTCACGTATGCTGGATGCTGCGATAGCTGCCGCTCCAACTCCGCGATTTCCGTGTCCAGTGCCGCAACGAAATTTGACATGGCGATTCGCCCCAATCCAACCTGTTTCTGCGAACGTGTCACGTTTTACGGACGATTTCAATGAAATCTCCGTAAGTGTATGTTCTTGTCGTGTTCGCGATTGAATGGTGGAGGCGATTACGCGCTGCGCTGCCAATATCCACACCAGCGGTCCGACTGATGTGCAGTCATGGCCGCAGCCACAGTCATGGCGAACTGTGTGCCGTTGGCGACACGGCGAGTATCCTCACGCCACGCCATTTCCGCAGCATAGGCATCAAGGTATTTCCCGGCGATGTGATGGTGAATGCCGATCATGGCTTGCCTCGTCAGCATGAACGGTCGTGCCACGCTGGACGTTGGCGGCGACCAGAGCTACGCCCTCGGCCTCGTTCTGGCCGACATGCGTGATCGTTGATCCGTCACGCTGGCGAACGGCAATGACAACCTGACGCTTGCCGGACTGGTGAGCCTTGCGGCGACGGTCCTTACGATCCTGAATCTCGTTCGCAGGCTTCACGTATCCACCGAAATACGCGCCATCAACTTCCACGTCGCCGGACAGCGCGCCGTGATCCCGCGCGACACTTATCGCTTCGCGGACCTTGTGTAGCAGGACAAAGGCGGTCTTGTAGTCGATGGAGAGATCACGGGACAGCTGGAGGGCGCTGTAGCCCTTCGCACCGTTTATGAAGACCGCGATAGCCGCGAGAATGTCGCGCACCGCCAGCTTGCGGCTGTGGAAGATGGTGCCGCTGGTGACGCTGAACTGCTTGGCACAGGCTTTGCACTTCCAGACCGGGCGGGTTTTGATGTTGTAGTGCTCTACGCCACCGCATTCAGGGCAAACCGGATCGCCGTCAGTATCGGCCCAACGGATCGCCTGGAACGCCTTGCGCGCCTGATCGTCAGACATGCGCATGATCTTGACCAGCGAGAGGGTCTTGGCGGCGGGGGAGAGAAGGAAGTGCTGTGCCATATCATATCCGATGATGTTCTACACCATATGTAAGTGTAGAAATCACCGGATACAAGGGCTATATCATTAAATGTGATGTTTTTATAAGGAGGCGCAGCCATGCCGAAAGATCTAGCGGTCGTTGAGGATTACGAGACCAAGGCCAAGAACATCCTGAAGGCCGAGCTAAAGCGCAGAGGCGTTACCTACGGCCAGCTAGCGGATCGCTTGACTGCTCTCGGGACGCCCGAGACGGAGCGCAACATAGCAAACAAGATAAGCCGTGGTAGCTTCACCGCTGCGTTCTTCATGATGTGCATGGATGCGATAGGGGCACACAGCGTCAACCTTGAGACATAACTCCGGCTGATGTAGAAACGAAAAACCCCCGGCCGGAGCCGAGGGCGTGCTAGCGGCGTACCGCGTCGCGTTGATGTGCAATATATAGCGAATCAGTCCGCGAGAAGCAAGCTTTTGGATGAAAAAAATCGAGCCGGTTTATATATTGACGGCTTTAATCTCTACCATGCCATAGACGATCTAGGGGAAGGCTTTCTTAAGTGGGCTGACTACTGGAAGCTTGGCGAAATAATCATTCCAAGCCGATCAGAACGGCTTGTTACAGTGTGTTACTGCACAGCGTACTATCCTGATGCACGAAAGAAATGGCGACATCAGCAGTTCGTTGGCGCTTTAGAGTGTAAAGGTGTGGACGTGGTACGGGGACACTACGTGCGTGAGGACATGGAGTGTCGGGCTTGCGATACTACTTGGAAAAAACCCACTGAGAAGGCTGGAGACATCAATGTCGCAATCCACCTACTCAGAGACGCCTTCGCGGACGATATTGACCACGCCTATTTGATCTCTCAGGATTCGGATCAGTCCGCTACCGCTAGAATGTTTGCACAGCAGTTTCCGGAGAAAAAGCTTACAACGGTTGCTCCGCCAGGCCGAAACTTCTCCGTTCACATCGAAAATTACGCTCACGGCAGGGTCAAATTGACGAGGGACCATATTGAGCGCTGTGTAATGCCAGAAATAGTGTTTAAGCCCGGCGTCGCAAATGTGCGCCGCCCTAGAGAGTATGCGCCACCTGATGGCTGGGTTCATCCAGATAGACGCAATAGGTGACGTTCATCATCACATCTGGTGAGTTTGCTCCATAATACCGGAGTTTTCGCGCACCGTTCTGGAAACCTTGCGCCAACCGATCGAAACGGGCGAGGTGATGATCGCCCGCGCCAATGCGCATGTGAAATACCCATGCCGGTTCATGCTGGTGGCGGCCGCCAACCCCTGCAAATGCGGCTACCTCAGCGATCCGTCGCGCGCCTGCTCGCGCGCACCGGCCTGCGGCGAGGATTACATGGGCCGGATCAGCGGCCCGCTGATGGATCGGTTCGACCTGCGCGTCGACGTGCCGCCCGTCGCCTTTACCGACCTTGACCTGCCCGCGTCGGGCGACACCTCGACGCAGGTCGCCGCCCGCGTGGCCAAGGCCCGCGCACGCCAGCACGACAGGTTCGCAGACCACCCCGACGCCCACCTGAACGCAGATGCCGAGGGCAGCACCCTCACCGAAATCGCCACCCCCGATGCCGAAGGGCGCGCACTGCTATCTCGCGTGGCTGATCGGTTCGGCTTGTCGGCGCGCGGCTATCACCGGGTGTTGCGGGTCGCGCGCACCATCGCCGATCTGGACGGGGATTACGGTGTGTCGCACGCCCATATCGCCGAAGCGGTCAGCTACCGCGTCGCGGGCGCGAACGACGTCTGAATGAACGACGCCACAGCGCGCAACGCCGCGCGCGCCTCGGGTAGCCAGCCATCGAACACCTGCCAGACATGCGGCGCGTCCTCCCAAGTCTGGACCGTCACATCGCCGCCCTGCGCGCGTAACAGCGCTGCTATGCGCAGCGTATCATCGCGCAGGATCTCTGACTCGGACACTTGCAACAGCACCGGTGGCGGTCTGTCGAACACGGCAAACAGCGGCGAGGCACGCGGATCGTCCCGCGGCGCGTCGCCAAGGTAGAGACCCGCCAACTCGTCCAGCCGTTCGGCAGGCAGATAAGCGTCGCGCGCCGCGTTCTGCGTCATCGACGCGCCGGACCCGGTCAGATCGGTCCAGGGAGACATGGCAAACGCCCCTGCCGGGCGCAGGCCCTGCGCACAGCACCACGCCAACAGCGCCAGTGCCAGGCCGCCACCCGCGCTATCCCCGCCCAGCACGATGTCGCCGGGGCGGTACCCGGCCTTTAGCAGGTATCGAAACGCCGCCTTCGCGTCCTTGAACGCGGCCGGAAACCGCGCCCCGGGCGCAAGGCGATATGCGGGCGCGCGCACCTCGACCCCCGATATCTTGGCCAGCCTCGCCAGCATCGGCGCATGCGTGGCCGGACTGCCCGCGATATAGCCGCCCCCATGAAAGTAAAGGATCACGCGCCGCGCCGCCGGCCTGCCCACCGAAATGCGGGTCATGGGCGGTGCACCGCCCGCTGCCGCACGGGGCAGGATCAGCGCATAACCGGGCTGCCGGAACACCAGCCGCGCGATCAGCCGCAAATGCCCGCGCGCCTTCGTCGGGGGGCTGGTGCTGCTCAGACGCGGCTTGACCACCGCGCGCAGCACTGCCGAAAACCACCGTATCCCAAGGCTGCCCGCCACGCGTTCAGCCCCCGCGCCGCGCCTCGATCGCCTCCCAGATCCGGCCCGCGACGTTGACGCCGTCGAACCGCTCCAACTCCTGAATGCCGGTGGGCGAGGTGACATTGATCTCGGTCAGATAGTCGCCGATCACATCGATCCCCACGAGTATCTGCCCCTTGTCCCTCAGCAGCGGCCCGATCCGCGCGCAAATCTCCAGGTCGCGCGCGCTCATCTCTATCTTCTCGGGGCGCCCGCCCACATGCATGTTCGACCGCGTCTCGCCGGCCGCCGGCACCCGGTTGATCGCCCCCACCGGCTCACCGTCCACCAGGATCACCCGCTTGTCGCCATTGGACACGTCCGCAAGGAATTTCTGCGCAATCAAGGGCTCGCGCGAGAACCCGGTGAACAACTCGTGCAGCGATGACAGGTTCCTGTCGCTCTCGGTCAGGCGGAACACCCCGGCGCCGCCATTGCCATAAAGCGGCTTGAGGATGATATCGCCATGCGCCTCCTTGAACGCCCGGATCGTGGTCAAATCGCGCGCGATGGTCGTCGGCGGCGTCAGGTCGGGGAAATCCAGAACCATCAGCTTTTCGGGATAGTTCCGCACCCAGAACGGATCGTTCACCACAAGGGTCTCGGGGTGAATACGCTGCAGCAGATGGGTCGTCGTGATGTAGAACATGTCGAACGGCGGATCCTGGCGCAGCCACACGACATCGAACTCGGACAGATCCACCTCGGCCTCGGCGCCAAGGCTGAAATGATCCCCCTCGACCCGCCGCACCGTCAGCGGCCAACCCCGCGCGGTGATCCGCCCTTCCTGAAAGGCCAGCATGTCCGGGGTGTAGTAAAACAACTCGTGGCCCCGCCGCTGCGCCTCTTCGGCAATCCGAAAGGTGGTGTCGGCGTTGATATCTATCGGACCGATCGGATCCATCTGAAATGCGATTTTCATGTCGCGCCCCCTTGCCATGTCGCCCCTTCAATGGCGCAACCCTCGGCAAGAGGCAAATCAGAAATCAACGAAGGCGTTTTCCACGATCCGTATCTCGCCGCGCCCGTTGACCAGGGCCGCATCGAACCGCATGTCGGTCAATTCCCCGTCAGCCTCACGATCGGCATAGACGCTTGCCGCCGTTCTGATGCGCCGCATCTGCGCCGCGCCAAGGCTTCTGGCGGCCGTGTCGAAATCGCGGGCCGCCTTGACCTCGACGAAGATCAGGCGATCACCCGCCCGCATAACAAGGTCGATCTCACCACCCCCGCCGCGCCAGCGCCGCGCCGCAACGCGCATCCCGCTTGATTGGTAGGCCTCCATCACGCGCTCTTCCGCTGCGCATCCCGAAAGGTAGGCGCGCCGGCCTCTTTCCCTGCGCCGCGCAATCGGCGCCGCTACTGCGGTGCCCGGATCGAAATGAACCGACATGTTTCAACCTCCTTCAGACGCGGCAGGCGTTGCCCGCAGCTCTTGCATTGCCAAATCGCCCGCGCCGATCACTCCCCGCGCCCGATCTTTAGCGCGGCCTTGTAAACCGTACGGCGCGGCAGGCCTGTCTGCCCGGTCACCGCATCCACCGCATCACGCAATGAGTGTGACTCAAGTGCCGCCTCAAGCAAGTGGTTTAAATCATCTTCCTTAATGATTGGCGAATGCCCGCGATCCACCAGCACGACGATCTCGCCTTTCACCGTGGTCTCATTGAAATGCGCGGCCAGCTCCGACAGGGTTCCGGGGATCACCTCTTCGAATCTCTTGGTCAATTCGCGGCACACAGAAGCCTTTCGCCCCTCCCCAAGAACCGCGGCCGCGTCGCGCAGCATCGCCGCCAGCCGCTTGGGCGATTCGTAGAACACCAGCGTCGCAGGCACCTCGGACAGCTCGGCAAGGGCGGATTTCCGCTGCCCCGTGGCATTGGGCAGAAAGCCGGCAAACAGGAACCGATCGGTCGGCAATGCCCCCACGGTCAGCGCTGCGATCACCGCCGATGGCCCCGGCGCCGTGGTCACCCGGTGCCCCGCCTCGCGTGCGTCGCGCGCCAGCGCGTAGCCCGGATCGGCCACCAGGGGCGAGCCCGCCTCGGAGGCATAGACAACCGATTTACCCGCCTCCAGTTCAGCCAACAGGCGCGGCCGCACCCGCGCGCCATTATGATCATGATACGCCAGCAGCGGCCGGTCCCCCAGCGCCACGCCGTGGATATCCATCAGCCGCCGCATCGCGCGGGTATCCTCGGCGGCGATCACGTCGGCACTTGCCAGCAGGTCCAGCGCCCTGAGCGTGATGTCCCGCGCCGCGCCGATCGGCACCGCCACCAGGTACAGACCGGCCTCCGGTTTGTCATCTCTCAGATTCAACACTGGACCCGCCTCGCATGGTGTTTATTATCGCTCCCGAAACCGGCGGCACCCAAGACCGTCTTACCCGAGGGAGCCCGAATACCCCATGTTTGCCGTTTTGTCTTTTGCCCGCAAGCCGATTGCCCGCATCATCGTGATCCTTTCGGCGCTTTGGCTGACCGCCTGTCAGCCGGTCGGCCTGTCGCCGGGCGCCGGGCCCCGCATCGACACCAGCGCCCCGGTTCCCGTGGCGCTCCTGGTGCCGCGGGGGTCGGGCAATAGCGGCGATGCGGTGCTGGCGCAGTCGTTGGAAAACGCCGCGCGACTGGCCATACAGGACTTGCAGGGCGTCCAGATCGATCTGCGTGTCTACGACACCGCCGCCGCGCCGCAACAGGCGCGCAGCGCCGCGGTTCGGGCCGTGGACGAGGGCGCGCGCATCATCCTTGGCCCGGTCTATGCCGAAACCGCCAACGCCGCCGCGGTCGCGGTGGCCCCGCGCGGGATCAACGTGTTGTCATTCTCCAACAACACCACCATCGCGGGCGGCAACCTGTTCGTACTGGGCCAGACGTTCCAGAACACCGCGAACCGGTTGGCCAGCTACGCCGCCGCGCAAGGCAAGTACAACGTGCTGGCGGTTCACTCCAACGACACCCCCGGCCGACTGGGCCGGCAGGCGATCGCCAGCGCCGTCGCACGCAACGGCATGACGATGGCGGGCTCGGTCTCGTACGAGATGTCGCAAGAGGGGGTCATCGATGCCGTCGCGCGCATCGTCGAGCGGGTGGATGAAACCAACGCCGATACCCTTTTCCTGACCGCCAACACCGCCGGCGCGCTTCCCCTGCTAAGCCAGTTGCTGCCCGAGGCGGGCCTGGCGCCGGGGCCGGACCTACAGTATATCGGCCTGACGCGGTGGGATATTCCGGCACAAACGCTTGAACTGCCCGGCGTGCAGGGTGGCTGGTTCGCACTACCCGCTCCGGCGCTCAGCGCGCGCTTCCGCAGCCGCTATGAGGAGGCATATAGCGGCGCACCGCACCCGATCGGCGGGTTGGCCTATGATGGCGTCGCCGCGATCGGCGCACTGGTCCGCAGCGGTCAACGCGATGCACTGACCGCCGCATCGCTTACCCAAAGCGCCGGGTTCCAGGGCGTTGACGGCATCCTGCGCCTGCGCCGCGACGGAACCAACGAACGCGGCCTTGCGGTGGCCCGGATCACAGACAAGAAGGTGGACGTGATTGATCCCGCGCCCAGATCGTTCAACCGTGCCGGATTCTGATCAGGCACTGCAGCCCGGTACCGGCGCTGATCGGATGACACCGCCGCCACCCGATGACCTGATCTGCGCTCCCGAGGCCATTTTTGACGCCACCGCCGTGGCCCGCGCCCTGGACGAGGTGGCGCGCAGCGCCGAGGGCGCCAACGCCATCCACGCCGCAGCGGTGCCGATCCTGACCGAGGCGATGACGGGCGGCCGGCAGGCCATCGCAGCCGCCTTCGCACGGCGGCCCTTCGCCTCGCGCCCGGCAACGCGCGCCTATTCGTGGCTGACCGATTGCATCGTCACCAGCGTTCTGGCCCTGGTCACACATGCCCACGGCACCGATGACGATGGCATCGCCCTGATCGCGGTCGGCGGCTACGGGCGGGGCGAAATGGCGCCGCATTCGGATGTCGATCTGCTGTTCCTGTCGCCCAAACAACCGACCGGCCAAATCCGGGAAACGATCGAGACCATGCTTTACATCCTGTGGGATCTGAAGCTGAAGGTCGGTCACGCCACCCGGACATTGCGCGAATGCCTGTCGCTCGGGGCCGAGGATTTCACCATTCGCACCGCGCTGCTTGAGCATCGCTTTCTTGCCGGTGACACCGCCCTTGCCGACAAGCTGAACCGCCGCCTGCGCAAGGACCTGTTCAAGGGCAGCGCGCGCGAGTTCATCGAGGCCAAGCTCGAAGAACGCGACGCGCGCCATGAAAAGCAGGGCGGCCAACGCTACGTGGTCGAGCCGAACGTCAAGGAAGGCAAAGGCGGGCTGCGCGATCTGCAATCGCTGTTCTGGATCGCCAAGTACCTGCACGGCGTGCAGGATGCCGCCGAACTGGTGAACCTGGGCGTGTTCACCGCCGACGAGTTTCGCACATTCGCCAGCGCCGAATCCTTTCTCTGGGCGGTGCGCTGTCACCTGCACCTGCTAACGCGGCGGGCGGCTGATCAGCTTACCTTCGATCTGCAAGTCGAGGTGGCCGCGCGGATGGGCTACAAGGACCGTGGCGGGCGCCGCGCGGTCGAGCACTTCATGCAGGACTATTTCCGCCACGCCACCGCCGTTGGCGACCTGACGCGCATATTCCTGACCAAGCTGGAGGCGGATCACCTCAAGGGCGCGCCTCTGCTGGAGCGGATATTCCGGCGCAAGCCCAAAGTGAAACCGGGCTACCGCGTGATCCGCAACCGCCTGGCCATAGAGGACGAAGAGGCATTCCTGTCGGACAAGCTCAACCTGCTGCGCCTGTTCGAAGAGGGCCTGCGCACCGGCATGCTGATCCACCCCGACGCCATGCGCCTGGTGACCGCCAACCTGCACCTTATCGACGACGACATGCGCAGCAACCGCGAGGCGCAGCGCATCTTTCTTGATCTGATGCTCAAGCACGGCAACCCCGAACGCGCGCTTCGGCGCATGAACGAACTGGGCGTGCTGGCCACATTCATTCCCGAGTTTGAACCCATCGTCGCGATGATGCAGTTCAACATGTATCACCACTACACCGTGGACGAGCACACCATCCAATGCATCCGCAACCTCGCCCAGATCGAGCGCGGCGAGCTGGTCGAGGAACTGCCAGTCGCCAGCGGCATCCTGCGCGAGGGCGTAAACCGCAAGGTGATCTACGTCGCGCTGCTGCTGCACGACATCGGCAAGGGCCGGGACGAGGATCACTCCGTGCTCGGCGCGCGTATCGCGCGCAAGGTCGCGCCGCGCCTCGGCCTGACGCGGGCGGAATGCGATACCGTGGAATGGCTTGTGCGCTATCACCTGCTGATGTCCGACATGGCCCAGAAACGTGACCTCAGCGATCCGCGCACCCTGCGCGATTTCGCCAAGGCGGTGAAGAACCGCAAGCGGCTGGACCTGATGACCGTGCTCACCGTCTGCGACATCCGCGGCGTCGGCCCCGGCACCTGGAACAACTGGAAGGCCATGCTGCTGCGGCAATTGCACGCCGAAACCGCGCGCGCACTGGAACACGGGCTTGAGGATCTCAACCGCGAGAACCGCGGCAGCCAGGCGCGCAAGGCCCTGCGCAAGGCGCTGTCGGATTGGCCCGCCGCCGATCTGAAGCGCGAAACCGCACGCCACTACCCGCCCTACTGGCAGGGGTTGGATACCGCCACGCAGGTGGTGTTCGCCAACATGCTGCGCGATTTGCCCGATTCCGAGGTGCGGATCGATCTGCACCCCGACGAGGACCGCGACGCCACCCGCGCCTGTTTCGCGCTGGTCGATCATCCGGGTATCTTTTCGCGGCTGGCGGGCGCGCTTGCGCTGGTGGGGGCCAACGTGGTGGACGCGCGCACCTACACGTCCAAGGATGGCTACGCGACCGCCGTGTTCTGGATACAAGATGCGCAAGGCCACCCATACGACGACGCCGGCCTGCCCCGCCTGCGCAAGATGATCGACAAGACGCTGGCGGGCGAGGTGGTCCCGGCCGAGGCGATCCAGGGGCGCGACAAGATCCGCAAACGCGAGCGCGCCTTTCGGGTGCCCACCTCGATCACCTTCGACAACGAAGGATCCGAGATCTACACCATCATCGAGGTCGATACCCGCGACCGCCCCGGCTTGCTTTACGATCTGACGCGCACGCTGGCCTCGGCCAACGTCTATATCGCCAGCGCCGTCATCGCCACCTATGGCGAGCAGGTCGTGGATTCCTTCTACGTCAAGGACATGTTCGGGCTAAAGTTCCACTCCGCCGCCAAGCAGGCCGCGCTGGAAAAGAAACTCCGCGCCGCAATCACCCAAGGCGCGCAACGCGCACGGGCGTGAAGGGGGCGATGGCCCTGGGCTGGCATTCGATGCTTGGCCCCTGCGCGAAATAGCGGCCGCAGGCCGCCGCGCATCGCCGGGCCGCCCCCCGGCACGGCGATTTGTCCAAGCAGAGCGCAACGCACAAAGGTCATTCGGGTTTTGCTGGCATAAAGTGCCCCGCACCAGCGTGGGATCGCCGCACCGCAGCCCAACGCTGCGCGGCTCCTCAACCGGGCGCCGCAATGCCCCCTCCATGGCTTATCAATTCATCACCCGGCCGCCTCGTATCAGGCGACGCCCCTAACGGTTGGCGCCCGGCAACGGGCCGTTCGCGGTCCAGTCCCAGGTGCCGCTGTCGCGCTCGTCCACTGCCTGTTTCCATCCAACCGCCTCGGCGCGTTCCTTGAAATGGATGCCCTCGGGCGAATGGCGCGTGATCCCGTCAAACACCGTAGCCAGGCGCTGCGTGGTCTGCATGGTCTGCTCCATCGCCTGGTTGATCACCATCTTTTGCATCGCCAACTGGTTGATCGGCACGCTTGCCATGCGCTGCGCCATCTCCTCCACGGCATCATCCAGCGCGTCATCGGGCACCGCCTTGAGGACCAGGCCCATATCGGCGGCCTCGCGCCCGGTGATCTTGTCGCCGGTGAACAGCATCCGCTTGGCCCGCTCGGCGCCCAGCCTGTAAACCCACATCGCCGTCGTCGGACAGCCCCAGACCCGCGCCGGCATGTAGCCGATCTGCGCCTCCTCGCCCATGAACGTCAGATCGGCGCAAAGTGCGATATCCGACCCGCCCGCCACGGCAAAACCATGCACCTTGCAGATCACCGGCTTCATCGCGCGCCACAGCGACATGAACGCCTGCGTGTTGCGCCACATGAACTTGTAATCCTTGATCGGGTCCCACGGCATTGGCTGCGTCACCTCGCCGCTGCCGTTGCCCTCGGCGTAATAGGTCAGGTCGTAGCCCGCGCAAAACCCGCGTCCCGCTCCCGATAGAACCATCACGTGAATTCCCGGATCCTCATCGGCACGCTGCACCGCCTGCTCCAGCAGCACCGGCAATTCATCGTCGATGGCGTTCATCACCTCGGGCCGATTCAGCGTGATCCTCGCGATCCGTCCATCGGTTTCATACAGCACTTTCGGCATCGTCTTCCTCCCTGCCTATCCGGGCGCCAGAAAAGCAGATCACGACATCGAAAACACCCCCTCGGCCGCACGACGGCGCGTCATTCCCGCGCACGGCAGACCCATTGTTAACAACCTGCGCGAATCGTAAGTTCAAGGCCCGAAACGTCCGTTTCGGGCGATACGCCAATCATGAACCCACCGTCCCGCAACACAGGACAATCCGCGTCAAGGCACGATTTTTATTCGGCGCGTCGCGGGGCTTTCTTAAGATTGCCATTTTGTTTACGTAAGTTATAGTTTCCCGTGGGGATAGAAATCAAAGAAGCTGAAATTTGTCTGAAGCCGCTCTCGCCCCGTTTACGCAGTTTCCCGTACTCTTCGCCATAGCCCTATGGCTTGGGGCGCTTGCCACTGCAATCTGGATTGGCCGAAAGCCCCCTTTCCCGGGCCGCTTGTTCTTTCTCTCGGCGGTGGCTGGCCTGCTGATGTGGCTCGCGGCCGCCGCCCTTGAGATGGGCACTACATCCCTGATAACAAAGGTTTTTTGGGCCAAGGCTGCTTGGCCCGGGATCGCCCTGACGGCGACCGGCTGGGCCTTGTTCCTGGTTGATTATTCCTTCGGCAAAGACACCACGCATAGCACGTGGCGCAGGGGCTTGCTGATTGCCGGGCCGGCGGTTCTTGGCATGCTGGCCTTCTCCAACCCTTGGCACGGCATGTTCTATGGTGCGGGCACGCGGCTTGAGCCATACGCCAACTGGACCACCGTGGTGTACGATCACGGGCCGCTTTTCTACCTGGCGGCGCTGTATCTCTATACGTTCATGGGTGCCGCCTTGGGTGTCGTGATCTATTGCCTGGTCCAAACCCACCCCAGCTACCGCGCCAGCTTTGCCAGCCTCACCATAGCCACCACAATCCCCATAGCGGCCGACCTGTCATACGTGCTGTTCGGCTTTACCTTGTTCGGCTTTGACCCAACCCCGTTCACCTTTGCCGTATGGCTGGCGGTGATGGCGCGGGTCGTCCTGTCCGGCCAGATTTTCAACCTCGGGGTCATCGCCCGCGAGATGCTGTTTTTCGAAACCGACAACCCGATGATCGTGTTCGATGCCCAGGGCCGCGTCACCAGTGCCAACCCCGCAGCAGAACAGGTTCTGAACAGTGGTCACAAGGTCGTTGGAACCAACGTTCGCGCATGGCCACAGATCGGTTTCGTGGCGCATGAGATCCTGGAAACCGGCACTCTTCCGGAAATGGGCGAGCTGACCTGCCAGGGACGCAGCTTTGATATCGACATCATCCCCATCTATCGGCCCATGGGACAAAGCGATGATGTCATGGGCTGGGCGATCCAGCTTACCGACACGACCGCGCACAAACAGGCCGAACGTGAACAAGCACGCGCCGCCCGGCTGGGCCGTATGATCGAGGAAAGCCTGAACGAGGTCTATGTATTCGATGCCGAGACCTTGCTCTTTGTCGAGGTAAACCGCGGCGGTCGCGACAATCTCGGGTATTCATCACAAGATCTTTCCACGATGACGCCCATAGACATCAAGCCCGACCTTTCGCAACAGGAGTTCGAGACACTCATTGCCCCGCTGCGCGACGGGCACGAGAAAGTCGTCACGTTCCAGACCCGCCACCGCCGGAAAGACGGCAGCCACTACCCGGTTGAAGTGCGCCTCCAGCAGATGGACGACAACAAGCGCCCGGTGTTGGTCTCCATGGTCTGGGATATCACGCAGCAAGAGGCGGCCCGCGCCGAGGCACAGCGTGCGCAATCGCAACTGATGACGGCGGTCGAAGTCCTGCCCGATGGCTTTGTCTATTATGATGCGGATGACCGTCTGGTGATGTGCAACGAGCGCTACCGCGAGCAGTTCCCGCTCAACAGCTCGGCAATGGTCCCCGGTGCCCGCTTCGAGGACATTCTCAGGCTTGGCATTGAAACGGGCCAATATGAAGGCGTTGCCGGCCGCGAAGAGGAGTGGCTGCAAGAACACCTTGAAGTGCATCGCAATCCCGGAGACCCATTCGAGCTGTCCATCGCGGGCGGGCGCACCTTGCGCGTTCTGGAGCGCGTCACCCCCGATGGCGGCCGGGTCGGCCTGCGCACGGACATTACCGAGATCGTCCGAACCAGGCAGCAGCTTTCCGACATCATCAACGGCGCACGGGTGGTCACGTTCCGGGCGGACATCAACAACGATGCTATATTCACCAATGATCTTCTGGCGGAAATTCTGGGGTATGAACACGACGAACTGAGCATCATGAGCCTGCGGCAGTTCCTTGGCATGCTGCATCCGAATGATCACAAACAGGTGCGTGAGGAAACCGCCCGGCTTATTGCCGGACAGGATACGATTGAACAGGAGTTGCGTGTTCGTCACATCAGCGGAAGCTATGTGTGGGTTCTGACCCGCGCCCGCGTGACACAGCGCGCGCGCGACGGCAAGGCGCTCACCCTCTCGGGCATCGCCATAGACATAACCGAGCAAAAGCGCCATCAGCGTATAATGCAAGTGATCGCCGCCACGTCGGAACGGATTTTGGGTAGCGGCAACTGGGTGCAAGAGAGAAATCGCATGCTGACTGAAATCGGGTGCGCATCCGATGTTCATCGTAGCTATTTCTTCCGCTTTGATCCCGCGATCACTGCTGACACGGACCCCTCCAACTGGATCGCTTCTCAGGAGTACGAGTGGTGCGACGACGACTCCGAACCGCAAAAAGACAACCCCGCACTCCAGAATGTAAACATCGCCGAAATGGGGCTGACCCGTTGGCAAGAGCAGTTCAACAAAGGGGAGCCGGTCATTATCGCATCCCCCGAAGAGATGTCGGAAGAAGAGCGCGACATCCTTGAGCCGCAGCAAATCCAGGCCCTTTGTGCCTATCCGGTCACCGCGGGCGAGCGGTTGGTTGGCTTCATCGGATTTGACATATGCCACACCCACAAGCGTGAGCGGTTCACAGGCTGGAGCCCCCTGGTAACCGATGCCTTGGCCACCGCCGCCCATGTTACGGCCGCGGCGCTGAAAATGGAGAATAGCCAGACGCGCCTCATCGACGCCCGCGAAAAAGCCGAGATCGCAAATGCGACAAAATCCGAATTCCTCGCCACGATGAGCCACGAGATCCGAACGCCCATGAATGGCGTTCTGGGCATGGCGGAATTGCTGGACTCGCTGATTACCGACCCAGAGCAGCAGCGCATGGTGCAAGTGATCCGGCAATCGGGCGCATCCTTGCTCAATATTCTCAATGACATCCTCGACTTTTCAAAGATCGAGGCAGGCAAAATGGAACTGGAGAACGCCCCCTTCTGCATCGAGGTGGCCGCGCGCCGGTTGGAAGATATCCACGTTCTGAAAGCAGAGGAAAAGGAAATCGATCTTGAAGTGATGATCGGATCCGGTGCCGAGCTACCCCGCATGGGCGATGCGCACCGCGTGCAGCAGATTCTTCACAATCTTCTCAGCAACGCGATCAAGTTTACCGAGCAAGGCCATGTCAGAATGACCATTTCGGGGCGCAAGGAACAGCCGCTTCGTATAGTGGTAAGTGATACGGGCATCGGCATGGACGAAAGTCAGATCAGCCGCCTGTTTGATGATTTCACCCAAGCCGACAGCTCCACGACCCGCCGCTATGGCGGTACCGGGTTGGGCATGTCGATCGTGCGCACACTCGTCGGGTTGATGGACGGAACCATCGACGTGAACAGCACCCCCGGCAAAGGCACAGACATTACCATCACATTGCCACTGAAGATGGCCGACGCTCCCTTGCCGGACGATGACAGGGCCGCATCCCCAGCAGTCGATCGCAGCTATCAGGGTATGCGAATTCTGGCCGCTGACGACAATGCATCGAATCGGATGCTTCTACAGACCATGCTGGAAAGGCTTGGCGCCAAGCCCGACATCGTCAATGACGGACGGGCCGCTGTCGATGCCGCTGCCACGCAGGAATACGACATCATATTCATGGATATATCGATGCCGATCATGGACGGTGTCAGCGCATTGCACGAAATCCGCGCCGTTGAGAAGACGCGCAAAGATAATATGACGCCGGTGCCCGTGGTCGCCCTGACCGCCAATGCGATGACTCATCAAATCGTCGAATATGTCAGCGCCGGATTTGACACGCACCTGGCAAAACCATTCAGCCTCGAAGACCTCCGCCAGGCGCTTACGCTGGTTCCGCAGCAGGACGCTTGAGGCCGGACATAGGTATCAGGTGAAGTGGCCATTGCCATGCGCGCCACTGCAAGAAGTTATGGCCCGCTATCCACTTTGCCCGCCATGGCGCGCTGTTGTTGTTGCTTGGACAGCTGAACCGCCAGGATACCACCGGCGATCACCGCGACCCCCAACAGATCCAACAGGCGCAGCGCCTCGCTCAGAACCAGTGCCGCGATCGCGACACCCAGGAACGGGTTCAGGAAATGGAAGGTCGCGGCGCGTACCGCACCAATGCGGTTAACCAACATGAACCAAACCAGCGTCGCGGCCAGCCCGGGCACCAGCGTGGTATATGCAAATGCGGCAACCAGGGTCCAACTCCAATCGATCACCGGCTCCTCCAGCGCCACGGCAAAGGCGGACAACGCAGCGCTGCCAATCAGCATCTGAACCCCTACAACCATCAGGAAATTGCCGCCCGACGTCGCGCCGCGTACCGCCATCGTGGCCAATGTCAGGGCCAGAACGCCTATGACGCAAAGGCTCAGGCCAAAGGGATCGACGCCGCCCTGCATCCGCGATCCCATGATGATGACAACCCCAAGAACGCCAGCCAGCAACCCGACCACGCCAAGCGGGCGCACCTTGTCGCCAAAGGCCAACCACCCTGCCAGCGCCACCAGAAGCGGCATGGTCGACGCGATGATCGCCGCCAAGGATGCCTGGATCGTTTGCATTGCGACAAAGTTCAAACCCAAGTAGAGCGCGTTCTGACAAATTCCGAAAACGATCGTCGCCCGCCACTGCCCGCGCGTCAGGCGCAAGGTTTGCCCCATTGCACGCGCGATCAGCACGCCGATCACGCCCGAAATCAGGAACCGCAGCGCCAGAGATGACAGCGGGGGCGCCGCGGCCACGATGATCCGCGCCGAGGTAAAGGCGCTTGACCACATGACAGCAAAGGCCAACCCCATCAGAATTGCGCGAATATCCAGCTTCATATTTGTCGCCTCAAAAAAGTGAAAGGGCCGCCAACGCATGGCGACCCTTTCGAAATCTCACACCATGTGCAAGGTTCAGCCGTTCACGCTGTCCTTGAGCGCCTTGGCGATCGTCATCTTGACCACCTTGTCGGCGTCTTTCTTGATCTGCTCGCCGGTTGCAGGGTTGCGCACCATGCGCTCGGGCCGCTCGCGGCAATAGATCTTGCCAACGCCGGGCAGGGTTACTGCACCGCCACCCGACACTTCGCGTGTGATCAGCGTGGTCATCGCATCAAGTGCTGCGTTGGCGGATTTCTTGTCTGTCCCCATTTCCTCGGCCAGTGCGGCAACAAGTTGGGTCTTGGTCATCGGCTTTGCCATTCTTGGTCTCCTTCACTTGCCCGATTGTAGGGCCTCATGCCGCGTATTTAACGGTATCTCGTATATGAACACAACGAATAGTGGCGCGAAACAAGAGTATTTCATGTATTTTGTGGAAATTTCTTCTCAATTTCCGCATCACAGAAATGCTGTTTCTTCGAAACTGCGCAACTTTCGGCTGTGAATGCGTTCCAGAGGCATCTCTCTGAGGTGATCGATCGCTCGTATTCCAATCAACAGATGCCGCGCGACCTGCTGACGGTAGAACTCGCTCGCCATGCCCGGCAGCTTCAGTTCACCATGCAGCGGCTTGTCGCTTACGCACAAAAGCGTGCCATAGGGCACCCGGAACCGGAACCCGTTGGCGGCGATGGTGGCGCTTTCCATGTCCAACGCAATCGCCCGCGATTGGCTTAGCCTTTGCACTGGGCCGGACTGATCGCGCAGCTCCCAGTTGCGGTTGTCCACGCTGGCCACGGTGCCGGTACGCATCACGCGCTTAAGCTCGAACCCGTCCAGGTCCGTGACCTCGGCCACTGCCTCTTGCAACGCGATCTGGATTTCGGCCAACGGCGGGATCGGAACCCACACCGGCAGATCGTCGTCCAGAACCTTGTCCTCGCGCAGGTACGCATGCGCCAAAACGAAATCCCCCAGGGACTGAGAATTGCGCAATCCGGCGCAGTGGCCGACCATGATCCATGCGTGCGGGCGCAGCACCGCGATGTGATCGGTTGCGGTTTTGGCGTTCGATGGACCGACCCCGATATTAACCAATGTGATTCCCGATCCATCCGGGCGCTTGAGGTGATAGGCTGGCATCTGCGGCATCGTCCGCGGCGCGGGCAAAGGCGCGTCCGGCGTTGATATCTCGGCGTCGCCGATGCTGACAAAACTGCAATAGCCACTTTCCGGATCGGCAAGCGCACGGCGCGCATAGGCCTCGAACTCGGCAACGTAAAACTGGTAGTTGGTGAACAGAACATGGTTCTGGAAATGGACCGGATCCGTGGCCGTATAGTGCGCCAGACGGGCAAGCGAATAGTCCACGCGCTGCGCCGTAAACGGGGCCAATGGCGCCGCGTCGCCTTCGGCTGGCACGAAGGTCCCATTGACGATGTCGTCGCTGGTACTGGCGATGTCAGGAACATCGAACACGTCGCGCAGGATAAAGGCCGCCGCGCCCGCCTGCGGCACGGTAATCGCCTCGGCCCCAGCGACGGCAAAGTGAATCGGCATCGGGGTGTCGGAAACGGCCACCGTAACCGACACGCCATGATTGCGCAGCAGCAACCCGATCTGTTGTTCAAGGTAGTTGCGAAACAGGTCGGGGCGCGTGATCGTGGCGGCGTGGGTGCCCGGCCCCGTGACATGGCCAAAACTCAGGCGGCTGTCCACCTCGGCAAAGCTACTGGTCGTAATGCGCAATTCCGGATAAAACGCGCGGTAACGACAGCCGGGATGCCCGCCACGCATCGCCTCGCGGAAACGTGCCGACAAGTACTCGGTCGCCCCGTAATAGAGCACCTCAAGTCGCTTGATCGCCATCGACGGGTCGCTGAATGCCTCCGCTTCCGGCAAGTCGGGCGTGTTGATGGTCAGGGTTTTGCTCTCATTTGCCATCGGGTGGCCGGCCTCCTTGCGACACGTCGAAGCGCAGGTTGACACCTCCCCTCCGCGGGATCAACCTGAACGACCTGTACACGGCGAAATGCGCGACTTGCTGATGGATTATGAAACGGTTTCCCCTGCTGATTTCGGGGCCTCCCTGCGCGGGATCGGGCTGAACCTGCTGGTGCGGGACGTGCCTGCGCAGGCGGTATTCCTGAACGAGGTTCTGGGCATGACCGCACACCGCGTCAGCGCGGATTTCGCGATCATGACACATCGCGACGACCTGCTACAGCTTCACGCCGACCATACCTATGGCGCGCATCCACTACTTGGGCTGCTGCCACAAGTACCGCCGCGCGGGGCGGGCGCCGCGATTTACCTGTTTGGTGCCGACCCGGATCGCGCGGCCGAGCGCGCCTCCGACGCGGGTGGCGTCATTCTGCAAGCGTGCGAGAACAAACCGCATGGCCTGCGCGAGGCCTGTATCCTATGCCCCAACGGTTATGCCTGGACCCCCAGCAGACCGCTGAGCAAAGAGGAGCGCGCCGCGTTTGCGTAGCCGCCCGTTCAGGCCGCGTCGAAGTCCAGAACCAGGCGGTCGCTCGTCGGGCGGGACTGGCATGCAAGGGTGAACCCGGCCTCGAGCTCCCATGGCTCAAGCGAGTAGTTCACGGCCATCTCGGCGCTTCCTTCCGTCACCTTGCAGCGGCAGGTACAGCACATGCCGCCCTTGCAGCTATAGGGTAGCTCCAGCCCCTGCCGGGCCGCGGCGGCCAAGACCGTGTCGTCCCCGGCCTGCACATTGAACCGGCGGCGGCTACCGTCCAGGACAACCTCGACCGATACGCCCGCTTCCGCCGCTGCTTCGGCCTCGGCTGAGCGGGGTTTGCGCGGCGCTTCGCCATCTTGAAAGAACCGCTCGAAATGCAGGCGTTCACGTTCGATCCCCTGCCCTTGCAGCGTTTCGGCGACATCGTCGATCATGTCGCCGGGGCCACACAGGTAGATCCCCTGGGCACCGTCCAGATCAACCGCGCCGGCACGGCCAAGCGCGGCGATCTTTTCGCCCGTGATACGGCCATTCAGCAGTTCCACATCCTGAGGTTCGCGTGACAGGATATGGATCAGGGTGAAACGATCCACATACCGATCCTTGAGACCCTCAAGCGCCTCGCGGAACATGATCGTGTCGGTATTTCGGTTGCCGTAAATCAGCGTCACCTCGGCCCCGCGCGCCAGCGCATCCGCCGCGATCGACACCATCGGCGTTATTCCGGACCCCGCCGCGATCAGCACCAAACTGTCTTCGCCGCGCGGAGTGAACCTGCCCTCGGGCGGCATAACCTGAATCCTGTCGCCGGGCTTGAGGTTCTGGCAATGGGTCGAGAATACGCCGCCTTCCAAACGCTTGACCCCTACGGTCAGCGGCTTGCCCGGCAGGCTGGCGATGGAATACGAGCGGCGCATATCCTCGCCGTCAACCGTATCGCGCAGGGTCAGGTATTGCCCCGGCTTCCACGCGAAATCCGCGTTGCTCTGCTCCGGCATCTCGAAGGTGATCGCAACCGCCTCCGGCGTCTCGGCCCTTACCTCGCGGATCGTCAATTCGTGAAACATGCCAGGTCCTTTCAGATGCACTTGAAGTAGTCGAACGGCTCGGCGCAGGCACGGCAACGGTAATGCGCCTTGCATGCGGTCGACCCGAATTCACTTAGTTTTTCGGTATCCGTGCTGCCGCATTTTGGGCAAGTCACGCTCACCTCGCCAAACAGCGCCCGCACCGATCCGGCCGCCTGCTCCGGCGGGGCGATGCCGTAGGCACGCAATTTCTCGCGGCCCTCGTCGGTGATCCAGTCGGTTGTCCAGGCTGGTGAAAGAACGCGCTCGATCCGGGCATCGAACCCAGCCTCGCGCAGCGCCGCCTCGATGGACATCTCGATGGCCAGTGTCGCGGGGCACCCCGAATAGGTGGGGGTGACACCGGCCACCGCCACGCCACCCTCCAGCCGGACCCACCGCAATATGCCCAACTCCGCCACGTTGACACAGGGCACTTCGGGGTCAGGCACCGCCGCAGCAGCTTCCCACGCCCGCGTCTGTTTGGCAGTGGCGGACATTACCAACGCGCCCCCGGATGCGCCCGGTAAACCGATTGCATCTCGGCCAGCATATGACCGAGCCCTTCGTCATGCAGGCCTTCGCGCCCGCCGCTTTGTGCAAACGGAACCTCGGGGAATGCCAAGAGTGCCTCGTCGAAAACCTGCGCGATCGTCTTGTCCCATTCGGCACGCATATCGGCCCGGGAAGGCAGCACACCGGCGGCCTCGGCCTCTTGTGCGGCGAGGGAGCTGTCGAACAGCTCATCAACATAAATGCTCAGGGCCTCAACCGCGTCGCGCATGCGCGCGGCGCTTTCCTCGGTTCCGTCGCCAAGGCGGATCACCCATTCACCCGCATGACGGATATGATAGGCCATTTCCTTTTGCGCCTTGCCGGCGACGCCTTGTACGACCTCGTCTGACGATTGCTGCGCGGCGACCCAGTACGGGTGCATGAAAGCCGCGAAATACAGTTGCCGCAGCATGGTGTGCGCGAAATCCTCGTTCGGGCGCTCCACCAGCAGGCAATTGCGGTAGTCGCGCTCGCCTCGCAGATACGCCAGATCGTCCTCAGATTGACCCTTACCTTCAAGTTGACCCGCGCGCTCATACAGGGTTCGCGACGTGCCGATCAGGTCCAATGCCATGTTGGGCATGGCAAGGTCTTCTTCCAGCATGGGCGCGTGGCCGCACCATTCGCTGATGCGATGGCCCAGGACCAAATGATCGTCGGCCAGTTCCAGCAGTGCATTATAAACCGCCATCACATGTTCCCCACTTCCTCAGGGATTTCGTAGAATGTCGGGTGGCGATAGATTTTCTCGCCTGTCGGCTCGAAGTTCTCGCCGGCCTGATCGGGATCGCTGGCGGTGACCGCGGCCGAGGGTACGACCCAAACCGAGTTGCCCTCGCCTCGGCGGGTGTAGACGTCTCGGGCGGCTTGTAGGGCCATTACCTCGTCGGCGGCGTGGAGCGAGCCCACATGCTTGTGTGCGAGGCCGTTGCGGGGCCTTATGAACACTTCCCATAGCGGCGTGGTGTTAACCATTGCCTGCTCCTTTTTGCTTGTCCAAATCCTGCGGGCGGGAGGCCCGTTATTCCGCGGCCATCTTTCGGGCGCGGCGTTTTTCTGCGTGGGCGGTCGCGGCCTCGCGGACCCAGGCGCCATTGTCCCAGGCGGCGCGGCGCGCCTTGATCCGGTCGCGGTTCATGCGGCCGTTGCCCTTGACCACGCTCCAGAACTCGTTCCAGTCGATCTCGCCGTGATCGTACCCGCCCTTTTCCTCGTTCCACTTCAGCTCGGGATCGGGGATCTTGAGGCCCAGGTATTCGGCCTGCGGCACGGTGGCATCGATGAATTTCTGGCGCAGCTCGTCATTGGTGAAGCGCTTGATCTTCCACTTCATCGACTGGTCGGAATGTTCGCTGTCGCCGTCGTGCGGGCCGAACATCATCAGCGCCGGCCACCACCAGCGGTTCAGGCTGTCCTGCGCCATTTCCTTTTGCGCATCAGTGCCTTGCGCCAGCGTCATGATGATCTCGTATCCCTGCCGTTGGTGAAACGACTCTTCCTTGCAGACGCGGATCATCGCGCGGGCATAGGGCCCGAAGGAACAACGGCACAGCGGGATCTGGTTCATGATCGCGGCGCCATCCACCAGCCAGCCGATGGTGCCGATATCGGCCCAGCTTAGCGTGGGATAGTTGAAAATACTGGAATACTTGGCCTTGCCCGAGTGCAGTTCCTCGGTCATCTGCTCGCGGCTGACGCCAAGGGTTTCGGCAGCTGAGTAGAGATAGAGACCGTGGCCGCCTTCGTCCTGCACCTTGGCCAGCAATGCCGCCTTGCGGCGCAGGGATGGGGCGCGGGTGATCCAGTTGCCTTCGGGCAGCATGCCGACGATTTCGGAATGCGCGTGCTGACCGATCTGGCGCACCAGCGTGCGGCGATAACCCTCGGGCATCGCGTCGTTTGGTTCTATTTTATCTTCGGCATCAATGCGTTGCTGGAACGCCTCAAGAAATTCCGGCGTCTCGTCCGTACGGCCATCGGCCCCGATCAAACCTTGCGAATACATGGCTCACCTCCTGTCGCTTAACATGTTATACGTTACGAAAAGCTTCATTCAAAGCATTTTTTGTAACACTTGCATTTGCAAACAGTCTAACTCATTAAAGACAAATGGAAAAAATACTTTTGTCATTCGGGCATGGATACTCGGCGCGGGCGCTGGCGGATCGCCTGTTGCCAAAGGGCTGGCGCATCTTCGGGACAACGCGCAAAGACAGCAAAATCAATGCCTTGCGCGATGAAGGCATTCAGCCGATCCGCTGGCCCGATGGCGATTTCAACGAGGCGTTGGCGCAGGCAACTCACATCCTGATCTCGGCGGGGCCGGGGCCGGAGGGCGACCCGACTCTATCGGTTTTACATAATGAAATCAGGGCCATGGCGCCGCGCCTGGAATGGGCCGGGTACCTGTCCACGACGAGCGTTTACGGCGATCATGGCGGCGGATGGGTGGACGAGGCCACGCCGCTGATCCCATCGACGGAGCGTGGCAAAGCGCGAGTCGCGGCAGAACGGCAATGGCAATCCATCCCCGACCTGCCGCTGCACATCTTTCGCCTGGCGGGTATCTATGGCCCCGGACGCGGCCCGTTCGAGAAGGTTAAATCCGGAACAGCACGCAGGATAATCAAGGAAAACCAGGTCTTTAGCCGCATTCATGTCGAAGACATCGCGCAGGTGCTAGAGGCGTCCATGACCCACCCAAACCCCGGCGCGGTCTACAATGTTTGCGACGACGACCCGGCCCCGCCGCAGGATGTGATCGAACATGCCGCGAATCTGCTGGGCCTGCCGGTGCCACCCGCCGTCCCGTTCGAGGCCGCGGACATGTCACCCATGGCGCGCAGTTTCTATGCCGAATCAAAGCGCGTGAGTAATGAGCGTATAAAGCGCGACCTGGGCATTAACCTTCTGTTTCCCAGCTATCGCGACGGGCTGCTGGCGCTACGCGACTGACCCCCGTGATCCGTACGTAACGCACGTTTCACGCCTTGGGGCGTACGTTTCGCACAGATGGCCTTTCAGGCGCGTTTGCCGGCGATCTGCGCCACGCCCAGAACGTCGAGCACCTTCGCCTCGATATCGTCGGGCGACAGGCCTGCGGTTGCGTACATGTCCTCGGGGCTGGCCTGATCGATGAAGGTGTCTGGCAGGGTCATCATGCGGAACTTGAGCCCCGCGTCGAACACGCCCTCGTCCGACAGCAGCTGCGCCACGTGGCTACCAAAGCCGCCAACGGCGCCCTCCTCGATCGTGATCAGGGCCTCGTGGTTTTCGGCCAGATCGAGGATCATCTCGCGATCCAGCGGTTTGGCAAACCGGGCATCGGCCACGGTGGGCGAGATGCCGCGCGCCGAGAGCGCCTCGACCGCTTGCATCACCGGGCCGAGGCGGGTGCCGAGGGACAGGATCGCAACACGGCTGCCTTCCCGGATCATGCGGCCCTTGCCGATTTCCAGCGGCGTGCCGCGTTCGGGCATTTCCACGCCCGATCCCTCGCCCCGCGGATAGCGGAAGGCAATCGGCCCATCATCGTGGGCGGCGGCGGTTGCGACCATGTGGGTCAATTCGGCCTCGTCCGCGGCGGCCATGACGGTAAAGCCGGGCAGGTTCGACAAGTAGGCCACATCATAGGCGCCCGCATGGGTGGCGCCGTCAGCCCCGACCAGGCCGGCGCGGTCGATGGCAAAGCGAACCGGCAGGCGTTGGATGGCGACATCGTGCACGACCTGGTCGTAGGCGCGCTGCAGGAAGGTGGAATAGATCGTGCAGAACGGGCGCATCCCCCCGGCCGCCAGACCGGCCGAGAATGTCACGCCGTGCTGTTCGGCGATGCCCACGTCGAAAAGGCGCGATGGATACCGCTCGGCAAAGAGGTTGAGGCCGGTGCCGTCGGGCATGGCGGCCGTCACGGCGCAGATGCGCGGATCGTCGGCGGCCTGCGCCAGCAACGCGCGCGCGAACACGCTGGTATAGCTGGGCGCGTTGGAGGGGGCCTTTTTCTGCTCGCCGGTGGCGATGTCGAATTTAGCGGTGGCGTGGCCCCGATCCCGCGCGCCTTCGGCGGGGCCATAGCCTTTGCCCTTCTTGGTGAGCACGTGGATCAGCACCGGACCAGTGGCGCGCGCCCGCACGGTGCGCAGCACCGGCAAGAGCTGATCCAGGTCATGCCCGTCGATCGGGCCGATATAGGAAAAGCCAAGGGATTCGAACAATGTGCCGCCGACGGCCATACCCTTGAGCATATCCTTGGCGCGCTTGGCGCCTTCGCGGAACGGCTCGGGCAGGAGGCCGACCGCGCCCTTGGCGGCGGCGCGAAACTCCTGGAACGGCTCGCCGGCATAAAGGCGCGACAGGTAGGACGACAGCGCGCCAACCGGCGGCGCGATGGACATTTCGTTGTCGTTGAGGATCACGAACAGGCGCTTGTCCAGGGCACCTGCGTTGTTCATCGCCTCGAACGCCATGCCCGCCGACATGGCGCCATCGCCGATCACCGCGATGGCATCGCCCAGTCCCTCGGGCGTGGTGCCGCCCAGATCGCGCGCCACGGAAAAGCCAAGCGCGGCACTAATCGAGGTAGAGCTGTGCGCGGCGCCAAACGGGTCGTAGGGGCTTTCGGATCGCTTGGTAAAGCCCGACAGGCCGTCCTTCTGGCGCAGGGTGCGGATACGGTTCCGGCGGCCGGTTAGGATCTTGTGCGGGTAGGATTGGTGCCCCACGTCCCAGATCAACTTGTCGCGCGGGGTGTCGAACACGGCATGCAGTGCCACCGTCAGTTCCACCACCCCGAGGCCGGCGCCAAGATGCCCGCCGGTGGCCGAGACCGCGCTTATGGTTTCGGCACGCAATTCGCGGGCCATCTGGTGCAATTGCGCATCCGTCAGGCGATGAAGGTCGGCGGGGCTTTGCACCTCGTCCAGCAGTGGTGTCGTGGGTCGGTCTGTCATGGCCCCCTCCGGGGTGGCGTATCAGCTATCGCGCGAAATAACGAAGCGCGCGGCCTGCCGCAAGGTTTCTGCCTGTGTGCCGTATGGATCAAGCGCTTCGCAAGCCTGATCAGCCAGTGATCGGGCACGCGCGCGCGCACCGTCCAGCCCCAAGAGCGACACGAAGGTCGCCTTGCCCGCCTCGGCATCCTTTTTCAGGCGCTTGCCGGTGCGGGCCTCGTCGCCGGTGACATCAAGGATGTCGTCGGCGATTTGAAAGGCAAGGCCAAGCGCCTGCGCGTAGTGCCGCAGCGCCGTCGGATCGGCGCCCGCCATTCGCGGGCCGGCGCAAGCGGCCCATTCGATCAGCGCACCGGTCTTGCCGGCCTGAAGCGTCGTGATCTGATCCAGCGTCAGCGGGGTGGAGGCGCTTTCGGCGGCGATATCCATCGCCTGCCCGCCCACCATGCCGCGCACGCCCGCCGCCTGCGCCAGCGTCAGCACCAGATCCGCGCGCGCCTTTGCATCGGCGCAGCCGCGCGGATCGGCGACCAGCTCGAACGCCAGCGCCTGCAACGCGTCGCCGGTCAGGACGGCAGTTGCCTCGTCCCACTTGCGGTGCACGGTGGGTTGGCCGCGGCGCAGGTCGTCGTCGTCCATGCAAGGCAGATCGTCATGCACGAGGCTATAGGCATGCATCGCCTCGATCCCGGCGGCGGGCCATATCGCGAGATCGCCGGGGACACTGTGCAACGCGGCCCCTTCCAACACCAGAAAGGCGCGCATGTGCTTGCCGCCCGCACAGGCGTGGCGCATCGCCGCGCCAACGGGCGGCGCGAGCGGGGCCATGACATCGCGCAGGTGGTCCTGCACCTGCGCTGCGGCCTGTTGCAGACGTGATTGGAACACCTATTGACCTTCGACCGGCTTGGTCCCGACGGGATTTCCGTCGCCATCAAGGGTTATGGCAGCGACCTTTTCCTCGGCTTCCTTGAGCTTTTCTTCGCAGCGCTTCTTGAGCTCGGCGCCCCGCTCATAAAGCTTGATCGACTGCTCCAGCGGGACATCGCCACGCTCCAGATCGCCAACGACCTTTTCAAGGGCGGCCATTGCCTCTTCGAAACTCATTTCTCCGACTGGTTTGTCGCTCATGCGCTTCTCTCCGTCAAAACCTGGACATGTGCCGCCGCGCTGGCCGCCAGCGCCGTGAGATCATATCCCCCCTCAAGAGTCGAGACAACGCGACCATCGCACAGCTCATCCGCCAGATCGCACAATTGCTGCGTCAGCCATGTGAAATCCTCGGTCTGCCAGTTGAGTTGCGCCAGCGGATCATCGGCGTGCGCATCAAATCCCGCCGAGATGATCAGCAGCTCGGGCGCAAAGGCCTGCAGGCGGGGGAATACCTGCGCCTCGTAAACCCGGCGCATATGCGCGCCATCTGACTCGGGCGGCAGCGGCAGGTTCATCACGTTGTCATGCGCGCCCGTCTCATCCCGCGCGCCCGTGCCGGGCCAAAGCGGTAACTGGTGCGAGGACACGAACAGCGCGCGCGCCTCGTCCCACAAAAGATCCTGCGTGCCGTTGCCGTGGTGCACGTCGAAGTCCACCACCGTGACGCGCGACAGCCCGTGGTGATCCAACGCATGTTTCGCCGCCAGCGCAGCGTTGCCGAACAGGCAAAACCCCATCGGCGTTGCGTGTTCGGCGTGGTGGCCGGGCGGGCGGCAAGCGGCAAAGGCGTTATCCACCTCGCCGCCCAGAACCATGTCAACGGCGCGCACCGCGGCCCCGGCCCCGCGATAGGCCGCGGTCAGTGAGCCGGGCGAGATGAACGTATCGGCGTCCAGCTTGGCGATGCCTTCGGCAGGCAAGGCCGCGCGCAATTCGGCCACGTAGGACGCGGGATGCACGCGCAGCACGTCATCCTCGGCCGCCAGCGGCGCGGTCACGCGGGTCAGCGGCAGCGGCTCCAGCGCGTGCAGGGCATGTTCCAGGCGGGCCACCTGTTCGGGGTGGCCGCGCGGGGTGTGGTGATCGAGGCAATCGGCATGGGTCAGCAATGCGGTCGTCATGTCGGGTGTCCGGTTGTGGTAATCGGAGGCGAAGGTACGGGTGCGGCGCGGCCTTGTCCATCCGGGCCGCCGGGGCGCATCAATCGGGTGCCAGCATGTAACCCGCGCCGCGCACCGTTTGCAGGTATCGGGGCTGTTTCGGGTCGGCCTCGATCTTGCGGCGCAGGCGGGTGATTTGCACGTCAACGGCGCGGTCCTGCGAATGGGTGCTGCCCGCGCCACTACCGGCGCGGCCCAGTTCGGCCACCAGTTGCGTGCGGCTGATCGGTTCACCGGGGGTGGCGGCGAAGATGCGCATGAGCTGGCTCTCGGTCGAGGTCAGGCGCACCGGCTCGTTATCGAGCCACATTTCGCCGCGCTCGATATCGTATTGGATTTCGCCAAGGCGCAACACCTTTGGGGTCAGCTCGGCCGCCTCGGTTTCTGGCATGCGGCGCAGGATGGCATTGACCCTGAGCAGGAGTTCCTTTGGCTCGAACGGCTTGGCAAGGTAGTCGTCCGCGCCCGCCTCAAGCCCGGTGATCCGATCCTCGGTTTCGCCCTTGGCGGTCAGAAGCAGGATGGGGGTCTGGCTGGTTTTGCGCAGCTCGCGGGTGAGCGAAACGCCATCCTCGCCCGGCATCATCACATCCATGACGATCAGGTCGAAATCGAGCCCCTCCAAAACCCGCCGGGCGTGGGCGGCATCGCGGGCCGTGGACACGAAAAACCCGTGGCGGATCAGGAACTTCTGCAACAGGCCGCGGATACGTTCGTCATCATCCACGATCAGGATATGTGCCTCGATATCGGTCATGCACCGGCCTCGCGGAAGGCGTGGTAGCGGCGGCGCATTTCCGGGTCCATCATCGCCTCGAGCACCTGGCGAAAGCCGGCGACGGCCTCGGGCCCGGCGGCGCGGAAGGCGGCGCGCATGCGCGCGCGCTGTGCGTCCGAAAGGCGGGCCTCCAGCGCCTTGCCTTCTTCGGTCAGGTAGAGGTGCCGCTCGCGCTTGTCGCTGGTGCCGATGCGGCTTTCGACGAGGCCATCCTCGATCAGGGTGCGCAGGACGCGATTGAGCGATTGCTTGGTCACGCCCAGCAGTATCAGCAGGTTGTTGACGGTAGTCCCCGGCGCGCGGTTGATGAAATGGATCGCCCGGTGATGCGCGCGGCCATAGGCCAACGTCGCAAGGATGCGGTCGGGGTCGGAGGTGAAGCCGCGATAGGCGAAGAACATCGCCTCGATCCCCTGGCGCAGCTGTTCGTCGGTAAGGAACAGGAGGTTCTCTCCTACGGGGGCGTCTGCCATTTGGGTCACTCCTCGTTCATTGCCTGCTCTTTCCATGGGCAGCATAAGTCAGCGTTGTTGACTTTCCAAGTCTCAACTGGTAGCGAATCGCAGTTTTGACGCAATTTTATGTCCACTTCGGACGTAACGAACGCAACAAATGGAAATGTTGGCAAGGATACGGCAATGGCTGGCTATGATGACCGCGACGGCAAGATCTGGATGGATGGCGAACTGCTTGATTGGCGCGGGGCCAAGGTGCACGTGCTGACGCATGCGCTGCACTACGCGTCGTCCGTGTTCGAGGGCGAGCGGTGCTACAACGGCAAGATCTTTCGCAGCCGCGACCACTCTGAGCGGCTGATCCGGTCGGGCGAGATGATCGATTTCGAAATCCCCTGGACGGTGGACCAGATCGAGGCGGCCAAGCAGGAGGCGCTTGAGGCGAACGGGCTGAGCAACGCATATGTGCGCGCGTTTGCCTGGCGCGGTGCGGGCGACGACATGGGCGTGGCCAGCGCGCGCAACCCCGTGCACCTGGCCGTGGCCGTGTGGGAGTGGGGGAACTACTACGGCGAGGCCAAGACCAAGGGCGCGAAACTGGACATCGCGAAGTGGAAGCGGCCCAGCCCGGAAACCGCGCCCAGCCAATCCAAGGCGGCGGGTCTGTACATGATCGCGACCATGTCCAAGCACGCGGCCGAGGCCAAGGGATGCAGCGACGCGATGATGATGGATTACCGCGGTTACGTGGCAGAAGCGACCGGCGCGAACATTTTCTTCGTGCGCGACGGCGAGGTGCACACGCCGACGCCGGATTCGTTCCTGAACGGGCTGACGCGGCAAACGGTTCTGCAGATGCTGCACGAGCGCGGCGTGACGGTGCACGAGCGGCACATCATGCCCGATGAGTTGCCCGATTTCGAGCAGTGCTGGCTCACAGGCACCGCCGCCGAGGTGACGCCGGTGGGGCAGATCGGGGATTACAATTTCGAGGTAGGGGCGCTGACGCGCGACATCTCGGACGCGTACGAGAAGCTGGTGCGCGCCTGAACGGGCGGCGCGCTCAGAAATCGACCCCCTTCTGGGCCTTTATGCCGGCCTGGAAGGGGTGTTTGACCTCGGTCATTTCGCTAACCAGATCGGCATATTCGCATATCTGCGCGGGGGCGTCGCGGCCCGTCAGGATGACGCCCGTGCGCGCGTGGCGGGCGCGCAGGCCGTCGATCACGGCCTCTACGGTCAGGTAGTCATAGCGCAGGGCGATGTTGATCTCGTCCAGCACGACCAGGTCATATTCACCGCTTTCCATCATTTCACGGGCGCGGGCAAAGGCGGCCTCGGCGGCGGTGATATCGCGTTCGCGGTCTTGCGTATCCCAGGTAAAGCCCTCGCCCATGGTGTGCCATGTGACGCGGTCGAGGGTATCGATAAAGCGCCGCTCGCCGGTGATCCAGTTGCCCTTGATGAACTGCACGACGCCGACGTTCTGACCCCAGCCCAGGGCGCGCACGATGACGCCAAAGGCGGAGCTGGACTTACCTTTGCCGTTGCCTGTGTGCACCAGCACCAAACCGCGACCGGCATCGCTGGCTTCGCGTGTCTTGCGGCGGTGCGCGTCCTGCATCTGTTGCATGCGGGCCTTGTGATCGTCCTGTTCAGGCATGGGGCCTCCAGTGGGGTCAGAGGGCAAAAGGGGCGCCCAGCGAAGGGCGCCCCGATGTATTGGGTTCATGTTTGGCCGCGATCAGCTGGGCGTGATGCCCCGCAGGCGTTCGGACCGGCGGCGCAGCAACTCGATCGTGGTCAGCAGCAGGATCGAGATGGTCACCAGGATGGTTGCCACCGCCAAGATTGTCGGGCTGATCTGTTCGCGCAGGCCGATGAACATCTGCCAAGGCAGCGTCTTTTGCCCGGCAGAGCCGACCAGCAGCACGACGATAACCTCGTCAAAAGAGGTGATGAAGGCGAACAGTCCGCCCGAGATGACGCCGGGAAGGATCAGCGGCATCTGCACCTTGAAGAAGGTCGTCACCGGGTCCGCACCCATGTTGGCCGCCGCCCGCGTGAGGGATTCATCAAAGCTCGACAATGTGGCGGTCACGGTGATGATGACGAACGGGATGCCCAAGGCCGCGTGGGCCAGAACGACGCCCATGAACGTGCCTTGAAGGCCGATATTGGCGTAGAAAAAGAACATGCCGGCCGAGGTGATGATCAACGGCACGATCATCGGCGAGATCAACAGCGCGGTGATCGGCTTTTTGAACGGCACGTGCGGCTGCGTCAGGCCGATCGCCGCCAGCGTGCCCAGGGACACCGCGATCAGCGTGGCCAGCGGTGCGATCTTGATCGAGTTCGAGAACGCCTGCAGCCAGGAATAATCGCCGTTCGCACCAAAGAAGTCGCGATAGTGCTTGAGCGAATACCCGTCGGGATCAAGCCGAAGCATTTCCGGCGTGAAGGTGAAGAAGTCCTGCGCGTTGAAGGACAACGGGACGATCACCGCGATCGGGAAGATCAAGAAGAAGAAGATCAGCCCGCAAATCACCCGGAAGCCGTAGAACCAGACCCGTTGGCCGAACGTCGCGTAGGAAGGAAGTGTCGTAGCCATGTCTTTTTACCCCAACTTCACGTTATCGACGCCGACAAGCTTGTCGTAGATGTAGTAGAGCAGCAGCACCACCACGAGCATGATCGTGCCCAGAGCCGCCGCGAGACCCCAGTTGCCGGAACTGGAGAACTGGTAGTAGATCCGGTTCGAGATGAACGTGCCATCCGCGCCGCCAACCAGTTCAGGCGTGATGAAGTAACCAACCGCCAGGATGAACACCAACAGCGACCCGGCGCCAATCCCCGGCGTGGTTTGCGGGAAATACACGCGTATGAAGGCCACAGTGTTGGTCGCGCCAAGCGATTTTGCCGCGCGCAGGTAGGATGGCGGGATGGTCTTCATCACCGAGTAGAGCGGCAGGATCATGAACGGCAGCAGGATGTGCGTCATCGCGATGACCACGCCAAGTTGGTTGTTGATCAGTGACATTCGCTCGGTAAAGCCAAGCGCGATCCAGAAATCGTTGATCACGCCCTGTTGCTGCAACAGGATTTTCCACGCCGACGTTCGCACCAGAAGCGATGTCCAGAACGGCAGCAGCACGAGGATCAGCAACAGGTTCGCCGATTTGGTCGGTAGATCAGCCAACAGCCACGCCACCGGATACCCCAGGGCGAAGGTGCAGAAGGTGATCAGGAAACTGAGCCAGATGGTTCTGATCATCAGCTTGGAATAGATCCGCTGATCGGGGTCCTTCATCGCGATGCCTTCGCTGGTGCGCTGTGCATCAAAGGCCGCGAGGAAGTAGCTGGTCGTGTAATAGCCCGAATTCGCCTTGATCGTGGCCCAGTATTCGATATCGCCCCAGTCCTCATCGATATCGAGGAATTTCTCACGGAAGGGGCCATCGGTTTCGATATCCCAGTTGGAGACCCGGCGCCCCGACTTGCGGAAGATCGACGACATGCCGGCGGATTCGTAGTTGAACCGGCGCCCGAGCTGCGTGTGGTTGCGATTCTCGAACGCGGTCGCCAAATCCTGCGCCAGGGCGCGATAGACGGGCTCGGGGGGCATCTCGCCCGAGGCGGGATCCCATTCCTGGACCTCCTCGACCACGTTGGGCAGCAGATCGGGCACGTATTCGGTGCCGGCGGTATTCTGAACCGAGCGCATCAACATCTCGCCGATGGGCAAGACGAAACTGATGGTTACGAACAACAACAGCGGTGCGATCAACAGCAGCGCGCGGATCTTTTGCGCCCTGAGAGCCCGCGCCAGACTTTGCTTCAGTGGCGTGCCATCCGCCGCCAGAACCAATCCGTTCTCGTCTACATGGGTATCGGCCATCATACTTCCCTGTTGGTCATTCGGAACACGTTTGCCGGATCCGTTATTCGTTTGTCTTGGCGAACCTGCCCGGTCTTGGGCAGATCGGCAAAGACGCAAGGGGTGGCGGGGGGCCGATGGCCCACCCGCCGGATTATTGGCCGATTACTCGAGCAGCCATGCCTGGAACTGGCTGTCCAGGTCGTCACGGTAGCTGGCCCACCAGTTGTAGTTGAACAGGAAGGTGTTCTTGGCGTTGGCCGGGTCGGTCGGCATGTGCGGCGCCATCTCGATGCCCAGCTCGGCGTGCTTGCCAACCAGCGGAGCCGAGGAGGCACGTGCCGGACCGTAGGAGATGTACTTGGCCTGATCCGCCAGACGCTGCGTGTCGGTCGCGAACTTCACGAAATCCTTGACGCGTGCCAGGCGATCCGCCGGAAGATCGGCCGGGATGATCCAGCCATCAAGGTCGAACATCTGCCAATCCCAGAGCATGCCGATCGGCTGATCCTGCTCGGCAATGGCCGAGAACAGGCGGCCGTTATAGGTGGAGCCCATCACGACTTCGCCGTCGGCCAGCAGCTGCGGGGTTTCCGCGCCTGCGGACCACCACACGGTGTCATCCTTGATGGTGTCGAGCTTGGCAAAGGCCCGCTCAACGCCTTCTTCGGTTTCCAGGGTGTCATAGACATCGTCGATGGCCACACCGTCACAGATCAGCGCCCATTCCAGGTTGCCGATCGGGCGCTTTTCCAGCGCGCGCTGGCCCGGGTAGGTTTCGGTGTCGAAAATCGCGCAGACGCTTTCGGGCTTCTGATCGACCATGTCGGTGCGATAGCCGAAAGTCGTCGAGAAGACGATCTGCGGGATGAAGCAATCGCTGACGATCGAGCCGCCGAAATCTTCGGAGGCCGGGGTGCCGTCGGGTGCGGCTGCCAGCATCTCGTCATGGTCGATTTGCATGGCAAGGCCTTCGTCGCAAAGGCGCATACCATCTGCGGCGGTGACGTCGACCAGATCCCAGGTCACGTTGCCGGCTTCGGACATCGCGCGCAGCTTGGTCACGGCTTCGCCCGAGCTTTCGTCGGTGACGACTTCGAGGCCGGGGTTCATTTCCTTGTAGGGCTCGATGTAGGCCTGAACCTGGCTGTTCTGGTATGCACCGCCCCACGACACGACGGTCATGCTGTCGGCCATGTCCTGCGCGGAAGCGGCAAAGCTGGTGCCCAGCACCGCCCCCGAGGCCAGAAGAATGGATTTGAGTTTCATACGGTTACTCTCCTTGTGTAACGCCCGTTATCTGTTGCCCACCCATCCACGGGCTGGAAGAGGGGGGGCTGTACGCACGCCCGACGCGATCAGGCATCCAGCGCGCGGCAGTCCTCCGGAAGCCAGCCGATCTCGATCTGCTGTCCCGGCTTCAGGCGAACCTGATCCGGGGCGTTCCGGGTTTTGATGATGAAATCGTCACGGCCCGCGACGCGCAGGCGGGTGCGGAAGATGTCGCCCATGTAGATGAACTCCAGCACCTCGGCCTTGAGGGTGTGCGATCCCTCCTTGAGGCGGCCCTTGTCGATCTCCACCCGCTCGGGGCGAATGGAAATCAGGGTGCGCTCACCGGGTTTGGACACGTTCACGGGCGTGCAATCGATCACCTCGCCATCATCAAGCTCGACTACGGCCAGGCCGTTGTTGATTTCCTTGACGGTGCCTTCGAAGGTGTTGTTTTCGCCGATGAACTGCGCGACGAAGCTGTTTTCGGGGGCTTCATACAGTGTATCGGGCGCGGCAAGCTGCTGAATGCGGCCATCGTCGAACACGGCAACGCGATCGGACATCGTCAGCGCCTCGGTCTGGTCGTGGGTGACGTAGACGGTGGTGATCCCGAGCTGGTGCGCGAGGTTGGTGATCTCGAACTGCATATGCTCGCGCAGCTGCTTGTCGAGCGCGCCAAGCGGCTCGTCCATCAGGACCAGCTCGGGCTCGAACACCAGGGCGCGCGCCAGGGCGACACGCTGCTGCTGCCCGCCCGATAGCTGCGCCGGGCGGCGGCCACCGAAATCGCCCATCTGCACCATGTCCAACGCACGCTTGACCTTTTCCTCGCGCTCGGACTTGCCCAGCTTGCGCACTTCCAACGGGAAGGCGAGGTTTTCGGCGATGGTCATGTGGGGGAAAAGTGCATAGTTCTGAAAGACCATGCCGATGCCGCGTTTATGCGGCGGGATGTTGTTGATCGGCTTGCCGTCCAGTTTGATCTCGCCATGGGTGGCGGTCTCGAAGCCGGCCAACATCATCAGGCAGGTGGTCTTGCCGGATCCTGAGGGCCCCAACATTGTCAGGAATTCGCCCCTCGGCATCGCGAGGTTCAGATCCTTGACCACCAGCTGCACGCCGTCATAGCTCTTCTGGACGTGCTCGAATTCGACGAAGGCGTCGTTGCTATTCTCTCTGGACAAAGTGTCTCCCCGTTTCGCTTGCGCGGCTGGTGCCGCTTATTGGTTCTTTCGGCTCTGGCCGTTGGTTGATTTGAACTAAAGCGCGTCAAAGCCTCCGTTGCAACAGGGTTGCGACATTTTTGGTCAATTCGCGACACATGCAATGCGTGCTGACCGTCATTGAGGCAAAAAAAGGAAATATGCCTGTCGGAACGCGGGCCCGGGTTCGGGCCCGCGCAATCCTAAGGCGAGTCGACGCGCCTGCCGACACCGCTTCAGGTGGTTAGCCCAGAATCTCGGCCACAGCCGTGGCGGTCTTGGCGATCACCTCGTCGGCCTCGGCCTGCGTCAGGCAAAACGGCGGTGCGAAGCCAAGGATATCCCCCTGCGGCATGGCCCGGCCGATCACGCCATGGGCCACAAGCGCCCCGGCGATCCGTGCGCCGACCTTGTCGCCCGCGTCAAAGAAGGTGCGGGTTTCGCGGTCTTTCACGAACTCGACCGCGCACAGCATCCCCTCGCCGCGGATCTCGCCCACATTGGGGTGATCGCCCAATGCATCCTTCATCGCCGTGTTCAGATAGGCGCCGACCGAGCCTGCGTTCCCGATCAGGTTCAGATCATCGATCAGCTTGAGGTTGGCGATCCCCGCCGCCGCCCCGATGGGGTGCGCCGAGTAGGTCCAGCCGTGGCCGATCGGGCCGGTCTCGTCCGTGCCCTGCTCCAGCACCTTCCACATCTTGTCGCCCACGATCGAGCCCGACAGCGGCGCGTAGGCCGAGGTCAGCCCCTTGGCGATGGTGATCAGGTCGGGCGTCATGCCGTAGTGATCCGAGCCGAACATGCTACCCAGCCGGCCAAAGCCGGTGACAACTTCATCCGCAACCAGCAGGATGTCGTGCTTGTTCAGCACCTCCTGGATCGCGGGCCAGTATCCGGCGGGCGGCGGCACGATACCCCCGGTGCCCAGCACCGGCTCGCCGACGAAGGCCGCGATGGTATCGGCGCCCTCGCGCTCGATCAGCGCCTCCAGCTCGGCCACGCAATGCGCGGTGAACTGCTCTTCGCTCATGTTCAGATCGGGCCGGCGGAAATAGTACGGCGCGTCGGTGTGGATCACCTGCTCCATCGGCAGGTCGAACTTCTTGTGAAACAGCTCCAGGCCCGTCAACGACCCGGTCATCAGGCCCGAGCCGTGGTAGCCGCGCCAGCGCGAGATGATCTTTTTCTTCTCGGGGCGGCCGAGGATGTTGTTGTAGTACCAGATCAACTTGATGTTGGTCTCGTTCGCATCCGATCCGCCCAGCCCGAAATAGACCTTGGACATGCCCTTGGGCGCGCGATCCAGGATCATTTTGGACAAGGTGATGCTGGCCTCGGTGCCGTGCCCGACATAGGCATGGTAATAGGCCAGCTCGCGCGCCTGCGCGGCGATCGCCTCGGCGATCTCCTGGCGGCCATAGCCCACGTTGACACAGTAAAGCCCGGCAAACGCATCCAAGAGCTTGTTGCCGTCGCGGTCCTCGATATGGCTACCGCTAGCGGTGCGGATCACGCGGTTGGGCGCCTCGCCGCGCGCGAATTGCGCCAGGTGCGTCGAAGGATGGAAAAAGTTCTCGCGGTCCCATTGGTCGAGTTGGTCATTCTTCAGCATATTCTTTCCTTTCGCTTGTTGCCTGTCCCGGAATTTTCAAAAAATTCCGGACCGAAATCTTTCAGGATTTCGGCTGCTCACGCCCAATCGCGGCAGACGTATTTGATCTCCATGAACTCTTCCATGCCTTTCCTGGCGCCCTCGCGGCCCAGGCCGGATTGCTTGGTGCCTCCAAACGGGATCGGCGCGCCGGTGACCTTGGTGCGGTTGACTGCCACCATGCCGAATTGCAGCGCCCGCGTGACGCGGTAGATGCGGCGCGGATCGTGGCTGTGTAGGTAGGCAACCAGCCCGTATTCGGTGGCGTTGGCCTTGGCGACGACCTCTTCCTCGGTATCGAAGGGGGCGAGCGGCGCGACCGGGCCGAAGGTTTCCTCGGACATGATGGCGGCGTTATCGGGCACGTCCACCAGCACCGTGGGCTGATAGAACAGGCGGCCCAGCTTGTCTTCGCGGGCACCGCCGCAAGCCAGGCGCGCGCCGTTCTTGAGCGCGTCGGCGACGTGCTCTTCCTGCTTCTGCACGGCCTTTTCGTTCATCAGCGGGCCGATATCCGGATCATCCATGCCGACGCCGATGCTCAGTGCCTGCGTGGCCTTGGTGAAGCGGTCGCAGAACTCCTTGTAGATGGCGCGCTCCACATAGATCCGGTTGGCGCCAAGGCAGTCCTGCCCGGAGGTGGCGAACTTGGCCTTGATCGCCTCGTCCACCGCGGTATCCAGATCGGCACCCTTGAACACGATCACCGGCGCGTGGCCGCCCAGTTCCATCACAAGCCGCTTTACCGTATCCGCCGACTGCCGATACAGCAGGCGGCCGATCTCGGTCGAGCCGGTGAAGGACAGCACCCGCACGCGCGCGTCGCGCGTCCATGGCTCGACCACGGTCGAGGCGCGGCCGGTCACCACGTTGAACACGCCAGCCGGGATGCCCGCGCGTTCGGCCAGTTCGGCCAGCGCCAGCGCCGAAAACGGCGTCTCGCCCGAGGGGTGCGCGACCACGGTGCAGCCCGCCGCCAACGCCGCGCCCGCCTTGCGTGTCAGCATCGCGGCGGGGAAGTTCCACGGCGTGATCAGCGCCGCCACGCCGACCGGCTCGAGCCACAGCTCGACCTCGGCATCGGGCAGGTGGCTGGTGACGCCCTCAATGTTGGGGCGCTTGGTTTCCTCGGCGTAGTACTCGATGAAACTGGCGGCATAGTCGATCTCGCCGCGCGCCTCGGACAGGGGCTTGCCCTGCTCCAGAACCATGATGCGGGCCAGGTCCTCCTTGTGCTCGATCATCAGGTCGAACCATTTGCGCAGCAGGATCGAGCGATCCTGCGGCAGCATCAGCGACCACGCGCCAAAGGCCGCCTGCGCGGCATCCACGGCGCGGGCACTGTCATCCGCGGAAAGGCTGGCCACCTGGCCAAGCGTCGCGCCGTCGGCCGGGTTATGCACCGGCAGCGTCGCGCTATCGGCGGCGCCGCACCATTTGCCATCGATATAGGAAAACGACCGCACGAGGCGGGGGTCGTTGAGATCGCTCAGCGGCGATTGGGCCGCGAGTTGCGACTGCGTCATTGGAGCCTCCTGCAGGGTTGAAATGCCATCGCGCCGAAGATGCAACAAGTTGGCCCGTCAGCGGGCCTGAATTTGCGCGCCGGCACAGAAAATCCTATGGCTACCCGGCGCGTGCGCAGTCAATTCTTCTGCAGACCCGCCAGCAGCTCAACCGGGGGCGTGCCTGCCTCCTTCACCGTCTTGGTCACGATGTAGGTATAATACCGCGCCAGCCCGATGCGCGCCTCGAGCAGTGCGTCGATCAGGCGCTGGTATTCATCGATGTCACGGGTGACGACGTGGAACAGGTAGTCGAACCCCCCGCCCAGCGACCAGCAGCCGGTTATTTCCTCGTAATCCTGGATCGCGCGCTCGAACGCCTGGAAATGGGCCGAGGTGTGGCCTTCAAGCTCGGCCGCGACGAACACGGCGACATGCGCGCCCAGGTTGCGCAGGGAAATGCGCGCGCTGTAGCCTTCGATGATCCCCGCCTTTTCCAGCCGCTTGAGGCGCTCCCACGCGGGGCTGGCCGACAGGCCCACCCGCGCGGCCAGTTCGGCCTTGGTGATACGGCCCTCGGCAGACAGCACCCGAAGGATTGCCATGTCGCGCGCGTCGAGTTTGACCATGCCGCTCATGCCTCGATCACCTGGCCGACGCCGGCGGCGCGGACGATGGAAATCATGTGACTGGCGATGGCGGTGTCCTGCGCACCGGTTCCGGTCAGATCGCAGATGGTGATATCCTCGGGGCTGAACCGGCCGGGCGCGGCGCCGGTGACGACCTGGCCCAGTTCGGCAGGGATGCCGCGCGTCCAAAGGCCGGAATCCTTGGCGCTGCGCAGCTCGCCCATCAGCTCTACCTGGCTGACGCGGTCGGCGACATAAAGATCGGCGGCCGATAGCGCGGCGGGATCGATCTCGTTCTTGCCGGATTGGTCCGAGCCCATGGCGGTGACGTGCAGACCCGGATGCAGCATCTCGGCGCGCAGGACAGGCTCGCGCGCGGGGGTTGTGGTGACGACCAACTGGCTTTGGGCAACAAGGTCGGCGGGGTCGCTGGTGACACCGGCGCGCACCCCCAGCGACGCCTTCAGGTCGGCGGCGCAGGCGGCGGCCTTTTGCGTGTCGCGGCCCCAGACCAGCACCTCTTGGAACGGGCGCACCAGGTGCGCGGCCTGCATTTGCAGGCGGGCCTGCACCCCGGTGCCAATGACGCCGGCGGTTGTCACCGTCGCAGGCGCCAGGTGCCGCGCGGCCACGGCGCCGGCGGCGGCGGTGCGCAGATCGGTCAGGTAGCCATTGTCGAGAAACAACGCCTCGACCAATCCGGTCTGCGCCGAGAACAGGATCATCAGCCCGTTCAGCGACGGCAAGCCCAGCTTGGGATTGTCAAAGAACCCGGGGCTGACCTTTATGGCAAACCCGCTCATGCCGGGGATGTAGGCGGTTTTCACGTCCACCTCGCCATGGACCGCCTCAAGCTCCATCGACATGACGGGCGGCATCACGACGCCGCCTTCGGCCAGGGCGACGAAGGCGCGCTCGATCACGTCAACAAGGGGGAGGTCCAGTTCAGCGACCTCGCGCAATTCGGCCTCGGTCACGATCTGAATGTCATGCGCCATGTCGCTCGCCCTTTACCGTCACATCCCCCAGTTGCACATCCTGCCCGGTCACGACCCGCGTGAACAGCCCCATATCGGGGTTGCGCCCGGTGATAATCGTCGCCACCGGCCCATCGGCCAGTTTCCCGTCAAGTTTGCCCGCCTGCAAAGCCGCGATGCCCACAACGCAGGCACCTTCGGCGATAAGGCGGTCATTATGATAAACCGCCTGCATGGCGCGATAGATCTCGGCCTCGGTCACCAGCACGATATCGTCCAGCAGATCACGGCACATATCGAATGTCAGCCGGTTGTTCAGGCCGATACCGCCGCCAAGGGAATCGGCGAGGCTGGGCACTTCGGTCACGGCGACGGGGTGGCCGGCGCGCAGGCTCTCGTACATGGCCGCGCCGCGGTCCATGCTGATGCCGATGACACGCACCGATGGCTTGATCGCCTTGGCCGCCAGCGCCACGCCAGCGGCCAGCCCGCCGCCCGAAATCGGCACCAGAAGCGTGCCGATGTCGGGGCGCGCGGCCATTATCTCAAGGCCGATGGTGCCCTGCCCGGCCACCACCAGCGGATCGTCGAAGGGAGAGATCTGCGCCAGCCCCTCCTGGGCCTCGAGGCGCTCGGCCTCGGCCTGGGCGTCGTCCTGGCTATTGCCGACGATGCGCACCTCGGCGCCCAATGCGCGGATGCCGTCGACCTTGGCCTGCGGCACCAGGCGCGACATGCAGATCACCGCGCGCATCCCCTTTTGCCGTGCCGCATAGGCCACGCCGCGCCCATGATTGCCGGTCGAGCAGCAGGTAACGCCCGCCGCCCCCTCAAGCCCCGCAACGGCATTGAGCGCGCCGCGCAGCTTGAACGCGCCGATGGGCTGCATGCTTTCGAGCTTCAATAATCCCTCGGCCCCGGCCAGATCTGACAGGTTGGCAGAAGGGACCAGCGGCGTGGCATCGGCGACGCCGCGAATGCGATTGGCGGCGGCATGGATGTCGGCCAGCGTCGGGCGCATGGGAAACCTCACACTCGGGGATTTAGGTTGTGCACAACACGTCTGTATCGCGTCGGTATTCAGTCTGTATCGCCAAGTTTTTAAATTATTTTCCAAAAACGACCATTCGGGTTCGTTTTTGGAACTGCGAAGATGTATACATTTTGCCAAGGCTGAGGGGCAACCCATCTGAAAAGGATGTTCCATGAAAGCCTCAAACGTCCCCTTTTCCGCCGCTGAATACGAGCGGCGAATCGCATTGACACGCGCCGCCATGGCGCGCGCGGGCCTTGATGCCCTGTTTGTGGAGGACCCGTCCAACAAGTCATGGCTGACCGGCTATGACGGCTGGTCGTTCTACGTGCACCAGGGCGCGATCCTCACGCATGAGGGGGCGCCCATCTGGTGGGGACGCAACATGGATGCCAACGGCGCGCGGCGCACCGCGTGGCTACCCGAGGACAACCTGCGCCCCTATGGCGACCAATACGTGCAATCGACAGAGCACCACCCGATGCAGCACCTTGCTGATCTGCTGAAGGAAATGGGCCTTGAGACCGCGCGCATCGGCGTGGAAATGGACAACTACTATTTCTCGGCCAAGGCCTATACCACGCTGCTGACCGAGCTGCCGAAAGCGACGATCGTGGACGCCACCGCGTTGGTGAACTGGCAGCGCGGCATCAAATCGGGCGAGGAAATCGCGTTCATGCGCAAGGCCGCCCGCATCGCCGAGAAGATGGTCGATGGCGCGATCGAGCGCGCCCGCCCCGGCCTGCGCAAGAACGAGCTGGTCGCCGAGATCTACCGCGACGCGATCATGGGCGCCGATGGCAACTGGGGCGACTACCCGGCGATCGTACCGATGTGCCCGTCGGGGGCGGATGCCTCGGCGCCGCATATCACGTGGAACGGCGAGGAGCTGCAAAACGACCAGTGCACGTTTTTCGAACTGGCGGGCGTTTTCCGGCGCTATCACACGCCGTTTTGCCGCACGGTTTACCTTGGCACGCCGCCCGACGCGATGAAGCGGGCCGAGGGGGCGCTTGTCGAGGGGCTCGAGTCCGGGCTGGAGGCCGCGCGCGCGGGCAACCAGGCGCGCGACATCGCGCGGGCGCTGGCGGCCCCGCTGGAGCGCGCAGGCATTGAACGGGGCGCAAGATGCGGCTACCCCATCGGCCTAAGCTACCCACCGGACTGGGGCGAGCGCACGATCAGTTTGCGGGACGTGGACGAGACCGTGCTGCAACCGGGCATGACGTTCCATTTCATGCCCGGCATCTGGGCCGACACGTGGGGGCTGGAGATCACGGAATCGATCCTGATTACCGAGAACGGACCGGCCGAGACGTTCTGTAACCGGCCCCGGAAACTGTTTGTAAAGGACTGAGGCACATATGAGCAGTAGACTACATGACGCGACCCAAATCCTGGATGATCTGATCAGCTTTCCGACGATATCGTCGGATAGCAACCTTGAGATGATCGTGCATATGGCCAACCGGCTGTCGGATGTGGGCGCGCATGTGGACCTGTTTCATGACGAAAGCGGCACCAAGGCGAACCTGTTCGCCACCATCGGCCCCGAGCGCGACGGCGGCATTGTCCTGTCGGGGCATTCCGACGTGGTGCCGGTAACCGATCAGAACTGGAGCTCGGACCCGTTCGGCATGGTCGAGCGCGACGGCCTTCTATACGGGCGCGGCACCTGCGACATGAAGGGGTTCATCGCGGCAGCGCTGGCGGTGGCGCCCGGTTATGCGCACCGCGCCCTGCGCCGGCCGATCCATTTCGCCTTTACCTATGACGAGGAGGTCGGCTGCGTCGGGGCACGCGACCTGGTGCGCGAATTGCAGCACCGTGAATTGAACCCCGCGATGGCCATCATCGGCGAGCCGACTTCGATGCAGATCATCGAGGGGCACAAAGGGTGTTGCGAGTATTCGACCCATTTTCATGGGCTTGAGGGGCACGGATCGGCCCCCGATAAGGGCGTGAATGCGGTGGAATACGCCGTTGCCTACGTGACCCGGCTGCTGGAACTGAGCGCGGCACTCAAGCATCGCGCGCCGGTGGGCGGGCTGTTCGAGCCGCCCTGGACCACCGTCAACATCGGCCGCCTGGCCGGTGGCGTGGCGCATAACGTGATCGCCAACCACGCCGAGGTGGATTGGGAAATGCGCCCGGTGCAGGAAAGCGACGCGCAGTTCGTAAAGGACCAGATCGCCGCCTATTGCAACGACATCCTGTTGCCGCAGATGCAGACGACCTATCCCGACGCGGCCATCACGACCTATGTCGTGGGCGAGGTGCCGGGGCTGGAGCCGATGGAGGAAAACGACGCCCGCCGCCTTGTGGCCGAGCTGACCGGCTCGAACGGGGCGGATATCGTCGCCTTCGGGACCGAAGCGGGGCTGTTTCAACGCATGGGCATGTCCGCCGTCCTGTGCGGCCCCGGCAGCATCGAACAGGCCCACAAGGCCGACGAGTTCCTGTCGCTGTCGCAGCTCGATAGCTGCCTGAACATGCTGGAGGGGCTGGGCGAAAGGATGGACATCCTTGTCTGATGGTGGCCAAACCGAGGACGCGCGCGCGCGTCTGACGCGGCTGCACGACATCCTGCGCTCGCGCATATGCCTGCTGGATTATGCCCCCGGCTCGCGCCTGTCCGAAGAAACGCTGGCGGCCGAGTTCGGCACCTCGCGCACGCCGCTGCGCCGGGCGCTGGCGCGGCTGGAGGACGAGGGCCTGATCCAGACGCAGCACGGGGTCGGCACCATCGTGACCGATGTCGACCTGGCCGAGATGGGGCGCACGTACGAGCTGCGCCGCGAGTTGGCGGGGCTGGCCGGGCGGCTATCGCCGGTCGAGGTGACGCCGGACATCGCCGCGCAAGCGCATGATTTCGTCGCGCGTGGGCGCGAGTTGGCCGGATCACCCGATGCGCGCGAGTTTGCCCGGCTGAACATGGATTTCTTCCATTTCGGCGCCTCCCTGACCGAGAACGAGGCGCTTCGCGAGACCTCCGAGCGGCTCTATTACCGCACGGCGCGGATCTGGCTGAAGTCCATCCCGCGGCTGAACCTGGGGGAAGAGGTGCGCATTTTCCTTAGCGAACTGGAACAGACCGCCGCCGCGATCGAGGGGCATGACCTGCTGGCGGCCGCCCTGATCCGGCAGGCGCATATCTCGATGTGCGAGGCGCGGCTGACGGGCTGACGCGCCTCAGGCGGGGGGCTTCATCTTGCCAAAAATACTCAACACCCCGCCCCACGGGCCGCGCGCCGTCCCCTTTGGCTCAGGACGCGGCCTTCAGCAGGCCCTCGTCCTTGAGGGCGGCATGCGCCTCGTCGAGGGACTTGGTCGCGCGTTCGATCAGGGTGTCGGCCTCTGCCTTGGTCAGAACCAGCGGCGGGCTGATGATCATCCGGTCGCCCACGTGACGCATCACCAACCCGTTGGCAAAGCAGCGCTCGCGGCACATGTACCCGGCGGCGCCCGCGTCGGCAAAATTGGCGCGGCTGCCCTTGTGCGGGGTTAGCGCGATAGAGCCCATCATGCCCACGATTCGCGCCTCGCCCACCAGCGGGTGATCGGCCAGCGCCTCCCACTTGTGCTTGAGGTAGGGGCCGATGTCGTCGCGGACATGGCCCACGATGTTTTCCTCTTCGATGATGCGCAGGTTTTCCAGCGCCACCGCCGCCGCCACCGGGTGGGCGGAATAGGTGTAGCCGTGGTTGAACTCGCACGCGCCCAGGACGGCGGCGACCTCGTCGCTGACGATCGAGCCGCCGATGGGCTGATAGCCGCTGCTCAGGCCCTTGGCGATGGTCATGATGTCGGGCTGCCAGCCGACGGTTTGGCTGCCGAACCAGTTGCCGGTGCGCCCGAAGCCGCAGATCACCTCATCCGCGATCAGCAAGATGTCGTGGGCGTCGCAGATGCGGCGGATCTCGGACCAGTAGCTATCGGGCGGCACGATGACGCCGCCGGCGCCTTGCACCGGCTCGGCGATGAAGGCGGCGACGCGATCCTCGCCCATCTCCTCGATCGCGCGTTCAAGTTGCCGGGCGCGTTCCAGGCCGAATTCTTCGGGGGTGGTATCGCCGCCTTCGGCCCACCAGTTGGGCTGATCTATGTGGTGGATGTCGGGGATCGGCAAGCCGCCCTGCGCGTGCATGCCCGACATGCCGCCCAGCGACGCGCTCCCGACGGAGGAGCCGTGATAGGCGTTCTTACGGCTGATGATCACCTTCTTGTCCGGCTTGCCCTTTTGGGCCCAGTAGGTGCGCACCATGCGGATGTTGGTATCGTTCGCCTCGGACCCCGACCCGGCAAAGAACACGTGGTTCAGATCACCGGGCGCCAGTTCGGCCAGCTTTTGCGCCAGCGCGATGGCGGGCACATGGGTGGTTTGGAAGAAAGTGTTGTAATAGGGCAGCTCGCGCATCTGGCGCGCGGCCACGTCGGCCAGTTCATCACGGCCATAGCCGATGTTGACGCACCACAGCCCCGCCATCGCATCGAGGATGTCGTTGCCTTCGCTGTCGGTGATCCATGCGCCCTTGGCCCGGGTGATGACGCGCGCGCCCTTGGCCGCCAACTCGTCCTGATTGGAGAAGGGATGCATGTGATGCGCCGCATCCAGCGCCTGCAATTCGCTCGTGGGCATGTGGTTGGTTATGGTCGTCATTGCGAGCCTCACTTCAAACAAGGTTGGGGACAGGCGGCCGGGAATTGGGGCTGCACCGTTTGACCCAGAATATGATCAAATTTTTCCGTGTCAATCGAATCAGCGATCGTCGCCCGAAATCTCGAGGATGCGGCGGATCTGCTCCATGCCCTGAAGCATGTCCTCGCGAATGGCGCGGGCTGAGCCCTCGGCATCGCCGGTGCGCATGCATTCCAGAACGGCCTTGTGCTTGTCCGGCTGATTCTGCGTGCCCACCCGCCCGATCATCACCCGCAAGGACGGGCCGAACCGCAGCCAGAGGCTATCGGCGATTTCCGACAGGATGGGCGCGCCGGCCAGGTCATAGATCTTGGCGTGGAACCGATAGTTCATTTCGAGGTAATTGCGCAGATCGCCTTGCTGAATCGCGTGGTCCACGGCGTCGTCCATGAACGTCAGTTGCTGGTGATCGGCCGGCGTGGCGCGCTCGGTCGCGCGCAGGGCAAGATGGGATTCAAGCCATTGTCTTGCAAAGATAATCTCGGATATATTGGCATCCGTCAGGTGCGGCACGATCACCCTGCGGTTGCCTTGGAACTGCAGCGCGCCCTCGCTGGTGAGGCGGCGGATCGCCTCGCGCACGGGGGTCATTCCGGCATCAAGGCGTTCAGTCAAACCCTGGATCGTGACCGCCTCGCCGGGTGCGATTTCGCCGAACAGGATCTGCTCGCGCAGTTTCTGATAGACCTGCTCATGCGCCGGGACGCGCGCCGCTTGTGACGTGGAATCGCTCACTTTTCGTGCGCCGTCTTTCATATCGTGACCCTTCCCGGTCTGCCGCTCTTACATTGTCTTGTCAGTTTATCGATGCCGTGAAAACATTACCATATTGCCTTTTGCGGAAAAACTTGATCAAATTATCGCAGGGCACCAAAGACCCGAAACCAACAGGAGAGACAACATGAGATACCACCTGATGACCATGACGGCGACGCTGGCGCTGGTCGCCGGGGCCGCCGCCGCCGAGGAGGTGCGCGTCTACAACTGGTCCGATTACATCGACGAGGCGCTGCTGACCAAGTTCGAGGAAGAGACCGGCATCGACCTGATCTATGACGTGTTCGACAGCAACGAACTGCTGGAAACCAAGATGCTGGCCGGAGGATCGGGCTATGACGTGGTCGTGCCCTCGGGCACGTTCCTGCAGCGCCAGATCACGGCGGGCGCGTTTCAGAAGCTCGACAAGTCCAAGTTGCCGAACCTCGACAACATGTGGGACGTGGTCCGCGAGCGGACGGCGCAATACGATCCCGAACACGACTATTCCATCAACTACATGTGGGGCACCACCGGCATCGGCGTGAATGTCGGCGAAGTGACCAAACGCCTGGGCGAGGACGCGCCGATCGATTCGCTGGAGTTGATTTTCAACCCCGAGAACATGGAAAAGCTGGCCGATTGCGGCGTGCATTTCCTGGACGCGCCGGCCGAAATGATTCCCGCCGCGCTGAACTATGTCGGCGAAGACCCCAACAGCCACGACCCCGAGGTCATCGCCAAGGCGGGCGAGGTATTCGGCGCGATCCGGCCCTATATCCAGAAGTTCCACAGCTCGGAATACATCAACGGGCTGGCCAATGGCGATATCTGCGTTGCAGTGGGCTGGTCGGGTGACGTGCTGCAGGCGCGCGACCGTGCCGCCGAGGCCGGCAATGGTGTCGAAATCGCCTATAACGCGCCCAAGGAAGGGGCGCAGATGTGGTTCGACATGATGGCGATCCCGGCTGATGCGCCCAACCCCGATGGCGCGCACAAGTTCCTGAACTTCATCCTCGATGCCGAGAACATGGCGCAGGCGTCCAACTACGTCTATTACGCCAACGGCAACAAGGCATCGCAGGAATATCTGGTGGATGACGTGATCAACGATCCGGCGATCTATCCCAGCCAGGAAACGCTGGACAACCTGTTCACGACAACGCCCTACGGGGCCAAGGTACAGCGGGTCGTCACCCGCCTGTGGACCAAGATCAAATCGGGCACCTGAAGACCCGGACCCCGGACCCGCGCAGACACCTGCGCGGGTCTTTTCATGACAACAGGGATCATCATGGCACAGACCGAATTCGCCCCGTGGAATGACCCGGAGGCAAAGCCGCTTATCCAGTTCAAGAACGTGACCAAACGCTTTGGAGCGTTCACCGCGATCGACGATCTGACGCAGGATATATACGCGCAGGAATTCTTTGCGCTGCTGGGGCCATCGGGCTGCGGCAAGACGACGATGATGCGCATGCTGGCCGGGTTCGAGAACCCGACCGAGGGGCAGATCCTGCTATCGGGGCAGAACATGGCAGAGGTGCCGCCCAACAAGCGCGCGGTCAACATGATGTTCCAAAGCTACGCGCTGTTTCCGCATCTGAGCGTGTGGGACAACATCGCCTTCGGGCTGCGGCGGGCAAGGATGCCCAAGCCCGAGATAGACGCGCGCGTTGACGAAATGCTGCGCCTGACGCGGCTGGAGAAATTCGCAAAGCGCAAGCCGCACCAGATTTCCGGCGGCCAGCGGCAGCGGGTCGCGCTGGCGCGCAGCCTTGCCAAGGCGCCCAAGCTGCTGCTTCTGGACGAGCCGCTGGGCGCGCTGGATGCCAAGTTGCGGCAGGATACGCAGTTCGAATTGATGGACATCCAGGAAAAGACCGGCACCACCTTCGTGATCGTCACCCACGACCAGGAAGAGGCGATGACCGTCGCCAGCCGCGTCGCCGTGATGGACGAAGGGCGCATCGTGCAGGTCGCCACCCCGGCCGAGATATATGAAGCCCCGAACACCGTTTACGTGGCAGATTTCATCGGCGACGTGAACATTATTGAGGGCGCCGCGACCCCGTCGGGCGATGGATATGACATCGCCTGGGCCGAGGGACAGGCGCCATTTCACGCCAAGACGCAAACCAAGCTATCCAATGGGCAGCGATGCTACCTCGCGATCCGCCCCGAGAAGATCGGGATCGCAACGGAAAAGCCGGAAGGCGCCGACAACACCGTGCAGGGCAAGATCATCGATATCGCCTACCTCGGCAACCTGAGCACCTATCACGTGGAGTTGCCGGGCGGGAAGATGATCAAGGCGCAAACGGCCAACACCCGCCGCCTGTCGCGCCGCGCGCTGACGTGGGAGGATGACGTCTGGCTTAGCTGGACCAACACCGGCTCGGTGGTGCTGGACCGATGAAACTGCGCCGCTTCTTCCTGCTTCTGCCGCCCTATTTGTGGCTATTGGCACTGTTCCTGGTGCCGTTCCTGATCGTTCTGAAGATCAGCCTTTCGGACATCGCCCTTGCGATCCCGCCCTATACGCCGACGCTGGATATCGGGGCGGGGTGGGACAGTTTCCGCACCTTCCTGTCGGGGCTGGATTTCGAGAACTTCGTCTTTCTCACGCAGGACGATCTCTATTGGAAGGCGTACCTGTCATCGCTAAGGATCGCGTTTATCGCCACCGCGCTGACGCTGCTGGTGGGGTATCCCATTGCCTATGGCATGGCGCAATCCGCCGCGGAATGGCGTCCGACGCTGATGATGTTGGTGATCTTGCCGTTCTGGACCAGTTTCCTGATCCGGGTCTATTCGTGGATGGGGATCCTGTCGACCGAGGGGTTCCTGAACCAGCTATTGCTGTGGATCGGCGTGATCGACGCGCCGCTGACGATCCTGAACACCAATGTCGCGGTCTATATCGGTATCGTTTACACCTACCTGCCGTTCATGATCCTGCCGATCTACGCGACGCTGGAGAAGCTCGACGAATCGCTACTGGAGGCGGCCGAGGACCTGGGCTGTTCGCGGATCACGGCGTTCTGGCTGATCACGATACCGCTGTCGCGCAGCGGCATCATCGCGGGCTGTTTCCTGGTGTTCATCCCGACCATCGGCGAGTTCGTTATTCCCTCGCTTCTGGGTGGATCGCAAACCCTGATGATCGGCAAGGTGCTGTGGGAGGAGTTCTTTAACAACCGCGATTGGCCGGTGGCCAGTGCGGTGGCGGTGATCCTGCTGCTGATCCTGATCGTTCCGATCCTGCTGTTCCAGCGCAACCAGCAAAAGCAACAGGAGGCCGAGCAATGAGACGCTTTTCATGGTTCAACGCCACCTCGCTGACGCTGGGATTTGCATTTCTGTATATCCCGATGATCATCCTGATCATCTTTAGCTTCAACGCGTCCGAACTGGTGACCGTGTGGGCGGGGTTCTCGACCCGCTGGTACGGCGAATTGCTGGGCAACGAGGCGTTTCTGGATGCCGCTTGGGTGACGCTGCAGGTGGCGGTGATGTCGTCGACCATCGCCACGGTGCTGGGCACGATGGCGGCCACCGTGATGGTGCGCGGCGGGCGGTTCATGGGGCGGACCTTGTTTTCGGGGATGATCTATGCGCCGCTGGTCATGCCCGAGGTGATCACCGGCTTGTCGCTGCTGCTGCTGTTCATCGGTATCGGGCTGGATCGCGGCGTGCTGACCATCGTGTTGGCGCATACCACCTTTTCGATGTGCTACGTGTCGGTGGTGGTGTCCTCACGGTTGGTCAGTTTCGATCGCTCGCTGGAAGAGGCGGCGCTTGATCTGGGGTGCTCGCCGTTCGAGGCGTTTCGCCTTGTCACCCTGCCGATCATCGCGCCTGCGGTGATCTCGGGGTGGTTGCTGGCGTTCACACTGTCGCTGGATGACCTGGTGATCGCGTCGTTCACGGCGGGGCCATCGGCGACCACGCTGCCGATCAAGATCTTCAGTTCGATCCGCCTGGGCGTCAGCCCCGAGATCAACGCGCTGTCCACGATCATGATTGCCATTGTCACGGTTGGCGTGCTGACCGCGTCGATCGTGTCCAAACGCGCCAGCGTGGCCCAACAACGCGACGAACAGGCGGCGGCACGGGCGACATGAGGCGGATCTTTCCCGCCCATGCCTATGGCGATGCGCCGCTTGGGGGGTGCTATTGGGCGGACACGGTGCCCGATACCGCGCTGCACCGCCCGCCCGCCGAAGGGGGGCTGCGCGCCGATGTGGTGATCATCGGCGCGGGGTTCACCGGGATGTCTGCGGCATTGCATCTGGCCGAAGGCGGCGCAGACGTGATCGTGCTGGAGGCCGCGTTTCCCGGCTGGGGCGCGTCGGGGCGCAATGGCGGGTTTTGCTGCCTTGGCGGCGCCAAGATAGGCGACGCGACCCTGCGCCGGTACTATGGCGAGGACGCGCGCCGCGCCTGGCGGCGCACCGAGGCGGGCGCGGTCAGCCTGACCGCCGATCTGATCGCGCGCCACGCGATCGAGGCCGACACCCATTCGCAGGGCGAAACGATCCTTGCCCACAACATACGGCAGATGCGGCGCCTGCGCGACGCGGCGCCGGACGTTGCGCGCGACTACGGCGTCACGCCCGAGGTGCTGGAGGCCGCAGACCTGCCTGCGCATGGCATGGCGGGGCCGTTTCAGGGGGCGTTGACCGTCCCGATCGGATTTGCCCTCAACCCGCGCAAATACCTTGCCGGGCTGCTGAACGCGGCCGAGGGGGCGGGCGCGCGGGTACATGGGCAAAGCCCTGTCGAGGCGATCAAGCCCGATGGCGGCGGCTTGCGCGTGAGCACGCCGCGCGCCGAGGTCACGGCAAAGCGGGTGATCTTGGCGACCAACGGCTATTCCTCCGAGGACGTGCCCGCATGGATGGCGGCGCGGTATCTGCCCGCGCAGTCCAACGTCCTGACGACCCGGCCGCTGGACCAGGTCGAGCTGGACGCCGCCGGCTGGACCAGCCGCCAAATGGCCTATGACACGCGCAACCTGCTGCACTATTTCCGGCTGATGCCCGACAACCGCTTCTTGTTCGGGATGCGCGGCGGGTTGCAAAGCGGCGATGCCGCCGACGCGCGCATCGCCCACCTGGCGCGTCGGCATTTCGAGACGATGTTCCCGGCCTGGTCGCATGTGGACACGCCGCATAGCTGGTCCGGGATGGTCTGCTTTTCCGCGCGCGCGCTGCCCTATTGCGGCCCGATACCGGGGCTGCCGGGTGCCTTTGCCGGGTTCGCCTATCACGGCAACGGCGTCGCCATGGGGAGCTATACCGGCGCCCTTCTGGCCGATGTGGCGATGGACCGCCCCGCGCGCCTGCCCTACCCCGAGGTCATGCGCGCGCCGGCGCGGCGGTTTCCACTGGGCCGGATGCGCAGGGCGTTGATGTGGCCCGCCTATGCGATGGCCGGGCTTTCGGATTTCTGAGCTGTGGCGCGCGCAAATTGACAGCCGCCGAGCCTTGGGCTACGCCGCGCCTTTCACGCAGATCCATCGACAGGAACGGCAAGGCATGGCACGCAAACGCAAGGGGCGCGATATCTCGGGGTGGCTGGTGGTGGACAAGCCTACAGGCGTCACATCGACATCGGTCGTGGGCAAGGTGCGCTGGGCGCTGAACGCCAACAAGGCCGGGCACGCCGGCACGCTGGACCCTGAGGCGACCGGCGTTCTGGCCATCGCGTTGGGCGAGGCCACGAAAACCGTTCCCTACATCACCGACGCGCTCAAGGCGTACCGGTTCACCGTGCGGCTGGGACAGGCCACCAACACCGACGACACCGAAGGCGAGATTACGCAAACCTCGGACCTGCGCCCCGATGACGCGCAGATCAAGGAGGCGCTGAACGCCTTTGTCGGAGACATCATGCAGGTGCCGCCCAAGTATTCCGCCGTCAAGATCGACGGGCAGCGCGCCTACAAGCTGTCGCGCGCGGGCGAGGAGGTCGAGATCGCCGCGCGGCCCCTGTGGGTTGAGGAACTGGTGATGGTGGACCGCCCCGATGCCGACCACGTGACACTTGATATGACCTGCGGCAAGGGCGGCTACGTGCGCGCCATCGCCCGCGATTTGGGCGAGGCGCTGGGATGCTACGGGCATGTCGTCAGCCTGCGGCGCATCTGGTCGGGGCCGTTCGCCGCCGCCGATGGCCTGAGCCTTGAGCGGATCGAGGAGCTGGCCCGCACGCCGGAGCTGGATGCGCATCTACGCCCGCTTGAGGATGGGTTGGCGGACCTGCCACGCGTCACCTGCCCGCGTGAGAGCGCCGCGCGCCTGCGCAATGGCAATCCGGCGCATGTCATCGCCAACAATATCGAGTATGGCGAGGAATGCTGGGCCGCGCTGGACGGGCGCGCCGTGGCGGTGGGGCGCCTGATGGGGGGCGAATTGCACCCGCACCGGGTATTCCGCGACGCATGACGCGCAAGGCATGGCTTGCATCGCGGGCCAGCCAAGGGCAAAACGCCCCCATGATCACGCGCCAGCACCTCAAGGGCGATGCCGCCTCGACCGCCGTCTATTCGGATTGCGAACGCTATCGCTACCTGCTGACCCGCGTGTGGGAACCGGCGGGGCGCAAGGCGCTGTTCGTGATGCTTAACCCATCGACCGCGACCGAGGTGCAAAACGACCCGACGGTCGAGCGGTGCGAACGCCGCGCGCGTACTTTGGGGTTCGGGGCGTTCCGGGTGTGCAACATATTCGCGTGGCGCGACACCGATCCGCGCGCGATGCGTGCCGCCGCCGACCCGGTTGGCGCCGAGAACGACTCCGCGATCGCCGAGAGCTGCCATTGGGCCGATCAGATCGTCGCCGCCTGGGGTACCCATGGCGCGCATCTGGACCGGGGTCCGGCGGCTGAGCGGCTGCTCAGGGCGACCGGCCATCCGATTTATCATCTGGGCCTGACCAAGGACGGACACCCCAAGCATCCGCTCTATATCGCCTACAGCCAGGAACCGGCGCTGTGGCAGGTTCCGGCGCAAGCAGGGTGAGCGGCATGACAGAGCGGAACAACACATCCAAACCCGACCCGCAGGAGATCGCCCGCCTGACCCGCGAGCTTGAGAAGCTGAACGCGCACCGCTTTGTGAAAGTGCACAATTCGCTGTGGCGGCTGATCGGGTTCCAGTTCCTGCGCGGGCTGGCGTTTGGGCTTGGGTCGGTCGTGGGGGCCACGATCCTGGTGTCGCTGCTTGCATGGTGGGTGTCACAGTTCGAGTTTCTGCCCATCATCGGCGATTGGGCGGCCCAGATCGCAGACCAGATCGAAACCGCGCGCTGATCCTTGTCGGGACTCGGGCGTTAACCAAAGAACCCGATTTGCTTTGACAGCGCCGCGCCCAAGGCGGGATTATAGCTTGGGTTTTTGGGACTGGATTTATCATGCTTGCGATTTTGGGACTCCTCAGCGCCGTCATGGCGGGCACTGCGTTTGTCGGCCTGGAATTATTGCCGAACCAGAATGCGGAGGATGATAGCGCCGCCCAGGACGAAGCCGATAGCGCAGAGCAAACACAGGGTGCCGAAACCGCCCCGGCTCCGGGCTTCATGGACATATCGGACCTCGCAACGCCCCCGGCCCCCGAGGCCCCCGTGGCCCCTGAGGGGGTCAACCCCGCCGCAGCGCAGGACCAAGGGACCGATACCGCCCTGGCCGCGGCAGCACCGGAGCAGGCCGGTGGCGGCCAAGACCCGGTCGAGCCGCGCGGCGAAAACGGCAGCGATGCCGCACGGGACGCCGCTGAGCGGGACACGCCCAGAGGCGGCGCGGCACCGGAGCAGACCGGCGGTAACCACGGTGTCGCAGCCCTGGAGCACGCGAATGAAGCAGCCAGGGATCATATTTTCAACGGCGGCTAATGGGATGTGTCGGCTGCTTCCCCACCGTTGGGTTATCCTGAAGAGGGATCAACCGTGCAAAAAGGAGAAGTAGCCATGTGTGCAAACA
>NZ_AUIJ01000006.1 GCF_000423645.1 Sediminimonas qiaohouensis DSM 21189
GTCCAGGTCGACCAAATGCAGCAGGCTCTCGACGAAGCCTGTGGTCTGGCGTAGCGCCATGCCGAACAACACTTTCATCGTCAAGCATGTCTGGATAGCGGTGTCGCTGTAGGTCTGCTGCCGACCGCGCTTACCGGTCGGCGCAGCCTCCCAGATCATCTCCGGGTCAAACCAGACTGTCAGCGAGCCACGGCGCTTGAGCGCTTCGTTATAGGCCGGCCAGTTCCTGGTCTTGTAGGTTGGGGGTGTGGGTCTGCTCATGTCGCCCAGCTACCACACTGGATTCGCGACATGAATCCCTCACGCGCTTTGTGCAACAGAGCCCCTTATCGGTCAAACCGTATTTCTCAACGTATTCCATCAGGACGGACATCAGCTCATCGTTCAGCTTCTCAAGGACCAACAACTTTTGTTCTGTTTGCATTCATTCTGCCCCACATGATTGCGACTTTTCCAGCAACGTCAGCTTGCCCATCCAAAGTTAATATTTAGTAAGCATATCGCGCATAGCGCAGGACGCCTTCAGATTCTCAACAAAAACCAGGAGACATATCGTGACCCAAGCTTTTGACCGCGAAGCAGAGCGCTTCGCAACAATTGCCAAACTCAGCAACACACCATCTGAAGCGCGAGCAGCGCTTGTCGACGAATATAAAAGACGATCCGAGGAGGCCTTCGCGCCCTCAACGCTGCGCAACTATCGCCAAATGTCCATGAACTTCAGAAACTGGTGCGATGAAAGAGGCTTTCAGTCCAAACCGCCAATAGAGCCCAAGGCAGTCGCCGCATATATTGATTTCTTAGGTGGCAAGATCCGCGCAACGACGATTGAGCTGCGCCTATGGGCAATCTCAGAGATGCACCGAGCCGCCTTTATGCCCTCACCCTGCCGCCATCGCCTGGTCGTGCTTGCCCTGAAAGCCGTAAAAAGGAAATACGGGGCGGGGATCAGACAAAAACCGCCGCTCTGCAAAGCGGAGGTGCTGGCCGCGATTGATAGGCTCGGAAGCAGTCGCCTGGAAATCCGAGACAAGGCAGTTCTATGGATTGCGACCGACAGCTGGTGCCGCGCATCCGAGATTGTGGCGCTCAAGGTGAAAGATCTGATCCGGCAGGATGATGGCGCAAGCCTCCTTTACATCGAAAGATCAAAGACCGATCAGTACGGTCAAGGGGCCTATGCGTTTCTTTCTGAAGCTGGAACTGGAGCCGTGCTCGACTGGACTGATCTGGCGGGCTTGAAGTCCGAAGACCCCATACTGACGAAATCACAAGCCAATGCCAGGATTTGCTCGCTCAATCCGCTGACCATAACGCGGATCATCAAGCGGTGCACGGGACGGCGAGATGTATCGGCACACAGCACACGTATCGGCGGTGTTCACGACGCGTTCAGAATTGGATGCGACCTGTCTTCGATCATGGTCGCTGGGCGCTGGTCCTCGCCCGAAATGCCCGCCCGCTACGGTCGGAGAATTCTGGCGACCCAATCTGCGGCAGCGCTTGTGTCCAAGGCAGTCTCTGAGGAGATCGCGACCTCCGGGGAGTGAGGAGTGCCAGCGACAGGCCTACCGGCAGTAGCCGTGAATCGGCAATCTGCGGCTTTCATCAGTTTCGAAACTGGCATACTTGCCGTCCGAGTATCGCGGACAGTCCCTCGCCTGTCCTGCGGAGATCGCCAGCGCGCCCAGGTCTTCTTCTGACTTGGTGTAACATGTGCCAACCCAACGGTCATACGTGCGGTCCCCGTTGAGCCAGCAGCGCACCGGCTTGCGCAGGACAAGTCGCTGCATCCACCTTTTTGCGGCCTGTCCGCCTCGTTCATCGAGTTCAGGGCCGTCCACGCCGTTCAACCTGACAGCACGGCTCTCAACCTCGATGGTATCGACGTCCCGCACATGGGTTACTCGGCCTTCAATCCATTCTCCCGCATAGGATGGCTGGCCGACTACGAGACAGGCGACAATCAGAAAGAACGGGGCAAGAGTGTGATCAAGAACCATAATAACTATAGAGTAGGTTATTGAGATGCTGGACTGCAAGTATCTCACTGAAATCGCTCAAACAGTTATCGAAACACTATGGCAGATCAGACGTTTTGGGAGCGAACACGCTTACCTACAAACGCTGGAACATGATCAGAAAACAGCGTCAGATGCGGCAGGACTAGGCGAGGTCACCAGAATCGCGACCAACGCTGAACGCTTAAAAGCGTGTGGTGATAACGTGTGGTGACAGCGAAAATACCCACCTTCTAACTATCTGATATTAAGCTAATTTTATGGGGTGTAGATGTATGGCGGAGACGAAGGGATTCGAACCCTCGAGACCCTTCCGGGCCTACTCCCTTAGCAGGGGAGCGCCTTCGACCACTCGGCCACGTCTCCGCCGACGCGTATAGCCGCCCGGGCGATCGATTTACAAGGCCAAATTTCAACGTTTCTGCCGAAAGGCATGCGGCGTGGATCACCCCCTCCGCGCGGGCGGGCGGCGTGCGGGAAATGACGGATTGGCGAGCGGGGCCAACCATTCTATATATGCCGGATGATTTCAGATTTGCTAAAGACCCTCTTCGCCCCGGCGCCCGAGCCGATCACGGATCAGGATGCGCGCCTTGCGCTGACCGCGCTGCTGGTGCGTGTGGCCCGTTCCGACAACGCCTACGAGGTGTCCGAGATCACCCGTATCGACCGGATCGTCGCCACCCGCTATGGCCTGGACACGGCCGAGGCCAAGGACCTGCGCCGCGAGGCCGAGGAGCTTGAGGCCCACGCACCTGACACAGTCCGCTTCACCCGCGCGATCAAGGATGCCGTGCCCTATGATGACCGCCTCGGCGTGATCGAGGCGCTGTGGCAGGTCGCCCTGGCCGATGGCGAGCGCGATCATCACGAGGATTCGCTCATGCGGATGGTGGCCAACCTGCTGGGCATCAACGATCGCGACAGCGCGCTGGCCCGGCAGCGCGTCGATACCTCCGAATGATCGCCAGCCTGCCGATGTATGACCGCCCCGAAACGCGGGCGGCGACCGATCAGCTGTGGCATCTGGTGCGCGAGGAGCTGGGGTATGGCCCCAAAACGCTTAGCCGCGGCCAAGACCCCTGGGCCGACTGGCAATCGCCCGGGCTGCTGCTGTCGCAAACCTGCGGCCTGCCCTATCGCACGCGGCTGCGCGGGCGCGTGGCGCTTGTCGGCACACCCGATTTCGCGCTGGAGGGCTGCCCGCCGGGATATTACCGCAGCATCCTGGTGGTGCGCCGCGACGCGCAGGGCGCGCGCCTGGCCGATTTCACCACGCAGCGCTTTGCCTATAACGATCCCGCCTCGCAATCGGGCTGGGCCGCGCCGGCGGCCTATGCCAAGGCGCAGGGCCTGCGCATCACGGACCCCATACAAACAGGCGGGCACGCCGCGTCGGCCCGCGCGGTGGTCGAGGGGCGCGCCGATATCGCCGCGATTGACGCGCAAAGCTGGCGCCTGATGCAGCGCCATGATGCCTTTGCCACGCGCCTGCGGGTGCTATGCAAGACGTGGCCCACGCCCGGCCTGCCGTGCATCACCGCCATCGCGCACGATCCCGCGCCGATCCGTACCGCCCTGCGCCGGGCCATCGCCGCGCTGGACGATGAGGCGCGCGGCACGCTGTGCCTGCAGGCCCTCATCGACATCCCCGAGGCGGCCTACCTTGCGGTTCCGACACCCGCCGCGCCTGCCGCCGCACAGCGCGCAAATGGTCACATTTCGGGCTGACGCCGGGTCAATTCGGAAGGAATCGGGGCAAGTCTTCCGTTTTGGAAGTTGCATCAGCGTTTATTTTCCGTCCTATTGGCGGACGTGATGGATAAACGACCAGACCGGAGCACCGCGTGACAGACGCAAGCCCAGTGATCGAAATTCGCAACCTGCACAAAGCCTTCGGCGCGCTGGAGGTGCTCAAGGGGGTGGATATATCGGCCCGGCGCGGTGACGTGGTGTCGCTGATCGGCTCTTCGGGGTCGGGCAAATCGACGCTTCTGCGCTGCGCCAACCTTCTGGAGGATAGCCAGCAGGGCGAGATCCTGTTCAAGGGCGAGCCGGTCAAATGGCGCGGCACCGGGGCGCATCGCCATCCCGCCGATGCCAAGCAGGTCCTGCGCATCCGCACCAACCTGTCGATGGTGTTCCAGCAGTTCAACCTGTGGGCGCACATGACCATCCTGCAAAACGTGATGGAGGCGCCGATGACGGTGCTCGGCCGCGAACGGGCAGAGGTTGAAAAGGCCGCGCGCGGGTATCTCGAAAAGGTCGGGATCGGCGACAAGGCCGATGCCTGGCCGGCGCAGCTTTCGGGCGGACAGCAGCAGCGCGCCGCGATCGCGCGCGCCCTGTGCATGGAGCCCGAGGCGCTGCTGTTCGACGAGCCGACCTCGGCGCTCGACCCGGAGCTGGAGCAGGAAGTGGTCAAGGTGATCAAGGATCTTGCCTCCGAGGGGCGCACGATGCTTATCGTAACGCATGACATGCGCATGGCCGCGGATTTATCCGATCACGTCGTGTTCCTGCACCAGGGACTCGTCGAAGAAGAAGGCGCGCCAGACGAGCTGTTCGGCGCACCCAAGACCGAACGTTTGCGCGGATTTCTCTCCTCGACAATGCCGGGCTGAGACAATGCGCATGCACTTTGAACCAAACCAACCAACGGGAGAACTCAAATGAAAAAACTGATCCTGACCACAGCCGCGCTGGCCTTTGGCGCCAGCCTTGCAATGGCCGACAACCACGGCGGCACCGTGCGCCTGGGCACCGAGGGCGCCTACCCTCCGTATAACTACCTCAACGATGACGGCGAGGTTGCCGGCTTCGAGCGGGTGCTTGGCGACGAACTGTGCGAGCGCGCCGAGCTGGACTGCGAGTGGGTCACAAACGACTGGGACAGCATCATTCCCAACCTGGTGTCGGGCAACTACGACGCGATCATCGCGGGCATGTCCATCACCGACGAGCGCAAGGAAGTGATCGACTTCACCGATCCCTACACGCAGCCCGATCCGTCCGCCTACATGGCGCTATCCGCCGATGCAGACATTGAAAACGGCGTGATCGCGGCGCAGACCGGCACCATCCAGGCCAGCCATATAGCCAACAGCGACGCGACCCTGCTCGAGTTCGCAACGCCCGATGAAACCGTCGCCGCCGTGCGCAACGGCGAGGCCGACGCGGTGCTGGCCGACAAGGCGTATCTTGAGCCGATGGTCAGCGAATCGGGCGGCGATCTGGTTTGGGCCGGCGACGATGTCCTTCTGGGTGGCGGCATCGGCCTCGGCATCCGCAAGTCCGATCCCGAGCTGAAGGAAAAGTTCAACGCCGCGATCCAGTCGATGAAGGACGACGGCACCCTGAACGAATTGATCAAGGAATGGCTGCCCGGTTCGGCGACGTTCTGATCTGACCTGACCTGCGCCAGGGGGGCCACGGCCCCCTTGGCGACCGCTTTCCCGTCATACTATCCCGCTTTCGCCCGACATCGCCACAGGTGCCGCCATCTTCAGCTTCTGCTCAGATCCTTCGACGCTCAGCGGCCTGTCATGGCTGAGTTGCTACCTGACCACGGGTAAGCACATGGCGTTTTACGGCTCCATCGGCACGGTGCTGTTGCTGCTGGCCATTACCGCGCCCGCCGCGCTAGCATTCGGGTTTGTCGGGGCCAGTGCCGCCCGCGCCCGGTTTGCGCCGCTGCGCTGGATCGGCAAGACCTATATCGCGCTGGTGCGGGGCGTGCCCGACATCGCGTTTTTCCTGTTTTTCGTGATCGCCCTCGACCAGGCGATCGAGTGGGTCCGCCACAAGACGCTCTGCCCCGACTGGGATCAACCCATTCGCCAAGGCAATGATTTCGTTGTGTGCCAGGCCGCCAAGATGCCCTTGGGCAACGCGCCCCAATGGGTGCACGAAACCTACGGGTTTTTCATAGCGGTGTTCACCTTTGCCATCGTGTTCGGCGCCTTCGCGGCGAATGTGCTGTTCGGGGCCATGCGCGCCGTGCCGCGCGCCCAGATGGAAACCGCCGAGGCCTACGGCATGACGCACCGCCAAAGCTTCTGGCGTATCCTTGTGCCGCAAATGTGGATCTATGCCCTGCCCGGCCTGTCGAACCTGTGGATGATCCTGGTCAAAGCGACTCCGCTGCTGTTCCTGCTGGGGATCGAGGACGTGCTTTATTGGGCGACCGAGCTGGGTGGTTCCAAGGCCGCGCGCTTTTCCGACTATCCGCATGGCGACTGGCGGATGTGGTATTTCCTGGGGCTGCTGGTGCTGTACCTGCTGTTCACCAAGGCATCCGAGGTGGTGCTTGAGCGGATCATGCAGCGCCTCAGCCGCGGACAAGCCACCAGTGGCGGCGACGCGGCCCGCCGCGCGGAGGCCCGCGCATGAGCTGCATCCAGACCATACAGGATTACGGCCTGCGCAGCCTCGGCCATGGCGAGCGGCTGCTCCCGCGCGAGGATTTCACCCTGTGTGAGCAGTTCACCCTGATCGGCTCGGGGATGATCTGGAACGTCTATTTCGGCATTTTCGCCCTTCTGGCCGGTTTTTTCCTGGCTACCGGGCTGGCCGTGGCCAAGAGCGCCCGCCGCAAATGGCTGCGCAAACCGGCCGAATGGTTCATCTTCGTGTTCCGCGGCTCGCCGCTATTCATACAGTTTTTCTTTGCCTATTTCCTGTTCCTGTCGCTCAAGACGGTGATGCCGGTGTTCAGTGCCTTCACCAGCGCATGGGCCGGCGCGCTGGTGGTGCTGTTTCTCAATACCGCCGCCTACTCGGCCGAGATCTTCTACGGCGCGCTGCGCTCGATCCCGCGCGGCGACCTGGAGGCGGCCGATGCCTACGGCATGTCCGGCTGGCACCGCTTTCGCCGAATCGTTTGGCCGACGATGCTACGGCTGGCATGGCCCGCCTACACGAACGAGGCGATCTTCCTGTTCCACGCCACCACGCTGGTGTTCTTCGCGGGCTTTCCGGCCTGGCAGCAAAAGGGCGATGCGCTCTACTATGCCAGCTATTTCGCCGACAAGACGTTTAACCCGTTCGTGCCCTACCCGATCCTTGCGGGCTATTTCATCTTGCTGACGCTGTGCATCGTGGGCGCGTTCGGGCTGGTTAATCGCCACCTCAACCGGCACCTGCCGCAAGAGGCCCGGCGCAGAATCCGCTTGCGTATGAATCTCATCCGGTAGTATTCATGATTTGATCAAATTATTTTAACGCGTGTTCGCCCCTCCAATTGAACGGGAAAAGGCGAACTGGCATGCCTATCCTAATTTGATCATAAAATTGAAACGGGCCCTCCTCCGCCGCGCCCCCGCATCGCCGGCCCCGGAGGACCGGGCCCCAACCCACCGGGTGACAGGTATGAAGAACTGGCTCAGGAAACACCCCGAAGTGCGCACGATCCGCGTCGCCGCCGCCGACCTAAACGGTCAGCCGCGCGGCAAGCGCGTGCCGACGCGCTTCGCCGACAAGGTGGTCGAGGACGGCACCCGCTTTCCGCTGTCGGTGCTCAACCTCGACATCTGGGGTGAGGATATCGACGACAGCCCGCTGGTGTTCGACTCAGGCGATGCCGACGGCGTGCTCAAACCCACCGAGCGGGGTTTCATGCCGATGCCGTGGCTTGAGGCGCCGACTGCGCTGTTGCCGATCTGGATGTTCCGCGAGGACGGCCGCCCCTATGACGGCGATCCGCGCCATGCCCTGCGCGCGGTGCTGGACCGGTTCAAGGCACGCGGCCTGACCCCGGTGGTCGCGGTCGAGCTGGAGTTTTTCCTGATCGACGATTCGGGCCGCAACCTGCAGGTTCCGATCAGCCCCCGCTCGGGCAAGCGGCGCAAGGCGGCCGAGACGATGTCGGTGCGCGCACTGGATCAGTTCGATATCTTCTTCACCGATCTCTATGATGCGTGCGAAGAAATGGATATCCCCGCCGACACCGCCATTTCCGAGGCCGGGCTGGGTCAGTTCGAGATCAACCTGATGCATTGCGACGACGCCCTGCGCGCCGCCGATGACGCGTGGCTGTTCAAGATGCTGGTCAAGGGGCTGGCGCGGCGGCACGGGTTCGCTGCCTCGTTCATGGCCAAACCCTATGACGACTATCCCGGCTCGGGCCTGCACACACATTTCTCGCTGCTCGACAAGGACGGCAACAACGTGTTTGACGACGGCGGGCCCAAGGGCACCGACACCCTGCGCCACGCCATCGCGGGCTGCTTGAACGCCATGCACGACAGCGCCCTCGTCTTTGCGCCCCATTCCAACAGCTATGACCGCATGGTGCCCGGCGCCCACGCCCCCACCGGCATCTGTTGGGCCTACGAGAACCGCACCGCCGCCATCCGCGTGCCCTCGGGCAGCCACAAGGCCCGCCGCGTCGAGCACCGCGTCGCCGGCGGCGACGTGAACCCTTACCTGATGCTTGCCGCCATCCTGGGTGCCGCCCTCAACGGGATCGAGGACGCCGCCGAGCCCCCCGCCCCGATCAGCGGCAACGCCTATGCGCTGGACCTGCCGCACATCCCCGACACCTGGGCCGGCGCGATCGACGCCTTCGAAAACTCCGACATCGTCAAGCGCATCTTCGCCCCCGAAATGATCCGCAACCTTGTCCTGACCAAGCGGCAGGAGTTGCACTACATGGGCGAGTTGACACCGACGGAACAGGCCGAAATATACCTCGACACCGTCTGACGCGCCCTTGCCGCGCCGGCGCGGCTGGCCTAGCCTTCGCACACTCCAATCAACTGGTGATCCATGAAAATCGGCATCCTGCAAACCGGCCACGCCCCCCAAGAGGTGAAGGAACGCCTGGGCACATACCCCGACATGTTCGCGCAACTCCTCGCCGGGCACGGCTTCGACTTCGAGACGTGGCGCGTCGTCGATAACGAGTTCCCCCCCGGCCCCGAGGCAGCCGATGGCTGGCTGATAACCGGCTCCAAGCACGGCACCTACGAGGATCACGACTGGATCGCGCCGCTGGAGGAGCTGGTGCGCGATATCCAGGCAGCAAAACGCCCGCTGGTCGGCATCTGCTTTGGCCACCAGATCATCGCGCAGGCCCTTGGCGGCAAGGTCGAGAAATTCTCGGGCGGCTGGGCCATCGGGCCGCAAAGCTACGATTTCGACGGCACCAGCCTAATGCTCAACGCCTGGCACCAGGACCAGGTCACCGAGAAACCCAAGGGCGCCCGCGTGACCGCGACCAACCCGTTTTGCCGCTATGCCGGGCTGGCCTATGGCGACACCATCCTGTCGGTGCAGCCCCACCCGGAATTCAGCCCCGAAATGATCGACATGCTGATCACGCATCGGGGCCCCGGCCTGGTTGACGAGGCAACGCTGAGCGACGCCCAAAAGCGCCTCGCCACCCCCCTGAACGCGCAGGATTTCGCCAACCAGATTGCCGATTTTTTCAAAAGGACCACGTCATGAGCGATTGGACCGAAAACCTTCCCGACCACGCCCGCGCCTACCTCGAAGGGCGCCGCCTGGACGAGGTGGAATGCATCATCTCGGACCTTCCCGGCATAGCGCGCGGCAAGGCCGTCCCGGCCAGCAAATTCGCGCGGCAGGACTATTTCCATCTGCCCGACAGCATCTTCTACCAGACTATCACCGGCGACTGGGGCGAGGCAGCCGGCGAGGATGGCTTCATCGAGCGCGACATGATCCTCAAGCCGGACATGACCACCGCCTCGGCCGCGCCGTGGACCGGCGATTGGACACTGCAGGTGATCCATGACGCGTTCGACCGCAAGGGCGAGCCGATCGAGTTCGCCCCGCGCAACGTTCTCAAGCGCGTCGTCGATCTCTACCACGCGCAGGGCTGGACGCCGGTCGTGGCCCCCGAGATGGAGTTTTACCTCGTCGCGCGAAATGTCGATCCGGCCAAGAAGATCGAGCCGATGATGGGCCGCTCGGGTCGCCCCGCCGCCGCGCGTCAGGCCTATTCGATGACCGCGGTGGACGAATTCGGCCCCGTCATCGACGACATCTACGACTTCGCAGAGGCACAAGGCTTCGAGATCGACGGCATCACCCAAGAAGGCGGCGCCGGGCAGTTGGAAATCAACCTGCGCCATGGCGACCCGGTCAAGCTGGCCGACGAGGTGTTCTTCTTCAAGCGCCTGATCCGCGAGGCGGCCATGCGCCACGATTGCTTTGCCACTTTCATGGCCAAGCCGATCGCCGAAGAGCCGGGCTCGGCCATGCATATCCACCACTCGGTGCTGGACATGGACACCGGCAAAAACATTTTCTCCGGCCCCCAGGGCGGCGAGACCGAGGCGTTCTATCACTTCATCGGCGGCCTGCAGGAACACATGCCCTCGGCCATCGCCGTGATGGCGCCCTACGTGAATTCCTACCGCCGTTACGTGCGCGACCACGCGGCGCCCATTAACCTGGCCTGGGGCCGCGACAACCGCACCACCGGCATCCGCGTGCCGCTCTCGGGGCCAGACGCGCGCCGCGTCGAAAACCGGCTCGCCGGGATGGATTGCAACCCCTACCTGGGCATCGCCGCCAGCCTCGCCTGCGGCTACATGGGCCTGATGGACGAGGTCCGCCCCGACAAGCAGTTCAAGGGAGATGCCTATGACGGCGACGGCGACATCCCCCGCGTTCTCGGGCAGGCGCTCGATCAATTCGACGCCGCCACCCACCTGCACGCAATCATGGGCCCCGAGTTCGCCCGCGTCTACAGCATCGTCAAACGCGCCGAGTACGAGGAATTCCTGCAAGTCATCAGCCCGTGGGAGCGAGAGCACCTGCTGATCAACGTCTGACCCTGCGCCCCGTTTCTTCTGGCCCGAAATATCCCGGGGGGCCGCGCGGCACGCGCGGCGGGGGCAGCGCCCCCTCCCCCGCTGACCCACGGAAAACGCCCCATGAACCTGCTCTACTCCAACGACCGCCCCGGCGAATATCCCCAAAGCTGGTACGCCGCCACCGCCGCCAAGGCCCCGCGCACCGCGCCCCTGTCGGGCGAGGTTCGCGCCGATGTCTGCGTGGTCGGCGCCGGCTACACAGGCCTGTCGGCCGCCCTGCACCTGGCCGAGCGGGGCTACGACGTGGTCCTGCTCGAGGCGCATCGCGCCGGGTTCGGGGCTTCGGGACGCAACGGCGGGCAGCTCGGATCGGGCCAGCGGCAGGAACAGGACACGCTCGAGCGGATGCTCGGGCGCGAGGATGCGCGCAAGCTGTGGCACCTTGCTGAGGAGGCCAAGCAATTGGTGCGCGGCCTGATCGACAAGCACGCCATCGACTGTCAGCTCAAGCCCGGCATCGCCTGGACCGGCTTTCGCCGCTCCGAGGTCGATCACATGCACGCCTATGTGGAACTGCTGCAAAACCGCTATGGCTACAACCAGATCGAGGCGCTGGACCGCGATGCCATGCACGCGATCTGCCCCTCGCCCGCCTATGTAGGTGGGCTACTCGATCACGGCGCGGGGCACCTGCACCCGCTCAATTTCGCGCTTGGCCTGGCGCGCGCGGCCACCGCGGCGGGCGTGCGGCTGCATGAAAACTCGGCCGTGCGCAACATCACCACCGGCCCGCAAACCCTGGTTGAGACCGAGCACGGCAAGGTCCAGGCCGATCACGTGATCCTTGCGTGCAACGGGTACCTGGGCGGGCTCAACGCGCAGGTCGCGCGCCGGGTGATGCCGATCAACAATTTCGTCATCGCCACCCGGCCACTGGGCGAGGAGGCCGCGCGCGTGCTGACCCGCGACATCGCGGTCGCCGACAGCAAGTTCGTGATCAACTACTTCCGCCTCAGCGAGGATCGCCGGCTGCTGTTCGGCGGCGGCGAAAGCTATGGATACAAATTCCCGCGCGACATCGCCGCGTTAGTGCGCAAGCCGATGCGCCAGATCTTCCCGCACCTCGCCGATGTCCCGATCGATTATGCTTGGGGTGGCACCCTGGCCATCACCATGAAACGCCTACCTTACCTGGCGCGGGTCGCGCCCAATATCCTGTCGGCCTCGGGCTATTCCGGCCACGGCGTCGGCACCGCCACCCATGCCGGGATGCTGATGGCCAAGGCCATCGCCGGTCAGGCAGAGGGCTTTGACACCATGGCGCGCATCCCCACGGCGCCGTTCCCCGGCGGCCCCACGCTGCGCACGCCGCTGCTGACGCTGGCGATGACGTGGTTCGCGCTGCGCGACCGGTTGGGTTTCTAGCATTGCCCACCTGACACAGCTTGCCCGCTGCCGTCGACGAACGGAAACTTCAAAAGATTCCGTTCAAAAAAGTTTTAAACTTTCTTGGCCGTCACGCATCGCGGGCGCGGGCCCCTTTTGCCGGGTAACAATCACGCGCGCACCGAGGCGCATTGCCGCGTCCATAGCGCCGCGCTTGGGGCTTTGCTTTTCGACGCCTTTCGTTTAGAAAATCGGAAAGGGAAATTCAGGAAAGCCGAAAGCCTCATGACGCTACCGCCCAATGTCTACGACGCCGAACCCATCCCCGAAGCCGCCCGCGACGAGATCGAGCGGCTTTTGCAAAGCGGCGATCTGTTTCGCTACACCGCGCCCAAGGACGCGCCGGTTTCCCTGCTCGAGCGCGAGTTCGCCGATGTCATGGGCACCCGCTACGCCCTCGCGGTCAGCAGCTGCTCGGCCGCGCTGTTTCTGTCGCTCAAGGCGCTCGGCCTTCCACGCGGCGCACGCGTCCTGATCCCCGCCTTTACCTTCGCCGCGGTGCCCTCGTCTATCGTACACGCCGACTGTACGCCCGTCCTGTGCGAAGTGGGCGAGAATTACCGCATCGACATCGACGATTTCGCCGAACGGCTCGACGCGTCAATCGACGCGGTCATCATAAGCCATATGCGCGGCCACACCTCCGACATGGACGCGATCATGGCACTGGCCGAGGCACGCGGCGTGCCGGTGATCGAGGACGCGGCGCATTCGCTGGGCACCACGTGGCACGACCGCCGCATCGGTACCATCGGGCGTATCGGCTGCTTCAGCTTCCAAAGCTACAAGTTGCTCAATGCCGGCGAGGGCGGCGTGATGATCACCGACGACCCCGACGTGATGGCCCGCGCCGTGATCATGTCCGGCGCGTATGAACACAACTGGTCCAAGCACATGGCCGCCACCCCCGAGGACGCCGAGGCGCTGCACGCAGCGTTTGCCCGCTGGCAGAACCAGCTTCCGCTTTACAACCTGCGCCTTGGCAACCTCAGCGCCGCACTGGTGCGCCCGCAGATCGCCGAATTGCCCCGCCGCGTCAGCGATGGCCGCCGCAACCACGATTACGTGGCCGAGCGGCTGAACCTGTCGCCGTGGATCGATGTGCCCGCCAAGCTCGACCCCGAGCAGCGCGCGCCCGATTCCATCCAGTTCAACCTTGTCGGCATGGCCAAGGATCAGGTCGAGGCGTTTTCCCGCGCCGCCGCCGATCGCGGCGTCAAGGTGCAGGTTTTCGGCCTCAGCACCGACAACGCGCGGGCCTTCTGGAACTGGCAGTTCCTGGATGATCTGCCCGATCTGCCCCGCACCCGTGAGATGCTGATGAAGGCCTGCGATACCCGCCTGCCCGCCCGCCTGCAATTGCCGGAGCTGGACATCATCGCCGATGCGCTGGTGCGCGCAGCGCAGGACGTGATGGGCAATATCCGCGCCTACGGCACCTGACCAACGGGGCCGCGAGCGCAGCCCCTACAACACCCGCAAATGCGCGGCCATGAACGGATGCGCGGCAATCGCCGGGCCAACCACCCCGTTTTGCAATAGCGGCTTGAGCTTGCCGGCCAATTGGCCCGGCAAATCGCGCAGCACATCCTTGCGCGCGGTCAGGGATATCGTCCGCTCCAGCGGGGCAAAAGGCAACTCGGCCACGTCCAGCTGCCCCGCGAACCGCCGCGCCCGCATCAACGCCAGCGGCGTGAGGATGGTCCATCCCGCCCCCTGCGCCACCAGCGCCAGGATGGCGTGGTAGCTGTCCAGCTCGAACCGATGCGCCAGCCGCAGATCCTGCCGCGCCAAGTGTGCGGTGATCTGTCGGCCCATGTGATGGCGGGCGCTGTATTGAACCAACGGCAATTCGCGCAGCCGCGATAGAACTGCATCATGCGCGCCCGCCTGCAGCCCGTCCAGCGCACCGCGCGGCGCCGCCACCACGAACCCCTCGCTCAGCAGCGGATGCACCTCGGCCCATTCGGGCGTCGCGCCCATCTCGGCAGCCACCACGACGTCCAGCGCCCGCGCGTCCAGTTGATCAAGCAAATGATGGCTTGCTCCTGTCTCCAACAGGAACTGGCAGCCGGTCATTTCCTCCGCCAACCCGGTCAGCAGGCGCGGCGTTACATCCGCCTCGAAATCCTCGATCATGCCCAGCCGAAACCGCGTCAGCGCCGACATGTCCGCCATCGCCAATTCGCTGCGCGCCAGCGCCGCCTCGTTCAATATAGTGCCCGCGCGGCGACGAAACAGCTCGCCCGCCGGCGTCAGGGCCACGGGCCGCGTGTTGCGAAACAGCAGCGCCGCCCCGATCGCCCCTTCCAGGTTGGTCAGTTGCTGGCTCACCGCCGAGGGGCTGGCCCCCAGGCGCCTAGCTGCAGCCGAAATACTCCCCTCTTCAGCCGTGGCAACGAAAACCTCGATCCCCCAAAGGGTTATCCGACCGGGGCTATCGACCATCCCGACCTACTTGTTCATCTTGGACAGTTTCGATTGCAGCTCGGCCAGTTGACGTTTGATCTCTTCTAGATCCTCGTCGTCGCTGCTGCTGTCGCCGCCTTGCCCGGCGGCTCCGCCCGCGCCTTGGCCGGCGCCCGGCATGCCGCTGGTCATCGCCTTCATGAACGCCTCTTGCTGGGCCTGCATCGCCTCGAATCCCGGCAACTTGGCCATCGGGTTCACCTTGGCCATGTTCTCCATCATCTGCGATTGCCCGTCGCGCAGCATGTCGAACGACATCTGCAAGAACTGCGGCACGACCGAGCCCGCCTGGCTGGTATAACTGCGTACCAGGTCGGTCAGCACGTTCACCGGCAGCACACTTTCGCCCCTGCTTTCATGCTCTGCAATGATTTGCAGCAGGTATTGCCGCGTTAGGTCATCGCCGGATTTCAGATCGACAATCTGCACCTCGCGGCCGTCGCGGATGAACCGCGCGATGTCCTCCAGCGTGACATAATCGCTCGTCTCGGTGTTATAGAGACGGCGGCTGGCATAGCGTTTGATCAGAAGCGGTTTCGCGTCTTCGGCCACGGGTTATCCTCCCATATGCAGCAGTGCAGAAAGCTTAGGACACGAATGGACAAAATGAAAGGGCGAGCTTTGCAGCCCGCCCTCATGCATCAACAGGGAGGAAGTCGATGCATTCCGTCTGATCACTTGGCCTGTGCGGTGGCCTTCTTGGCCGCGCTGGTCGCGTCCTTGGTGGCTTTCTGCACGGCCGACTGGGCTTCTTCGCCCATGTCCTTGCCTGCGGCCATCATCAGTTCGACCGTGTCCATCTGGACTTTCTTGGCGACTTCGGCGAAGGCGGCCATGTTCTCGGCGGCGACTTCGGCCTGGGCCGATGCGAAATCGGTCATTGCCTTGGCATAGTCGGCCGGCTCGGCCTTGGCTTTGCTCATCTCGGTCATCTTGGCCAGCGTGTCCTTGGTCCACTTGCTGGAGATCTCCGAGGATTTCTCGGCCGCTGTCAGCGCAACGCCGGTCAGCTTCTCGTTCAGCGTTGCCTGGCTCTTGAATGCGTTTTCCATCGCCTTGGTGTCGACGGGGAACGCGCCCATCATGTCTTTCATCATGGCGGTCATGTCATTTGCATTGGTCATGTCTAATTCCTTTCGTCTGTCCGGGGGGCATCCCGGTTTGCCTTGATCCTGACGGAAATATGCATGCTGCACCGCAGCAATTCAAGGTTTTTCGCTGCAATGCAGCAAATAATTTTCAAGCTGCTTTATTTTCAATCACTTGACGCCGGGTCAACATAACTCCCCGGCGCCGGGCACAGGGGCGGATGGGTCGAATCGCCCGGCTCGCGCGCCGCAACCTTGCGCCCTGATCGCTTGGCCAGCCACTTGCCCCAGCGTGGCCACCAGCTCCCCTCGTGGAACGTCGCGCGCTCGCGCCACTCCTCGGCGGGCAGGCTCATGTCGGTGTTGGTGTAATGGCCGTATTTCTTCTTGCTGGGCGGGTTGATGATCCCGGCGATATGCCCCGATTCCGATAGGATAAAGGTGCGGTTCTTCGATCCCATTGCCTGCGCACCGCGATAGCTGTCCTTCCACGCCGCGATATGGTCGGTCTCGCAGGCGATGAAACACACCGGCAGATCGACATCGTGCAAATGCAGGCGCTCATCCAGCAGCTCGATCCCGCCCTTGGCAAACTCGTTGCGCTGGCAAAGCTGGCGCAGGTATTGCACCGCCATCCGCCCCGGCAGGTTGGTGCCGTCGCCGTTCCAATACAGCAGATCAAACGCCGGCGGCGCCTCGCCCATCATGTAGCTGCGGATCGCCGGGCGATAAATCAGGTCATTCGAGCGCAGGAACGAGAACGTGCGCGCCATGATGAACGAGCGCAGAATCCCCTGCTCGGCCACCTCGGCCTCGATCCCGTCGATGAAATCATCTTGCAGGAACGGCGTAAACTCCCCCTGCTCGGAGAAATCCGTCAGCGTGGTAAAGAACGTGGCAGATTTCACCGACTTGTCGCCGCGATGCCCTAGCAGCGACAGCGCCATCGCCAGCGTGGTGCCGCCGATGCAATAGCCCACCACGTTGACCTTGTCCTCGCCGGTGATCGCCTTGACCTCGCGCAGCGCCGCCAGGTAGCCGCGCTCGATGTAATCCTCCAGCCCGATATCGGCATAGCTCTCGTCGGGGTTGACCCAACTGACCACGAACAGGGTAAAGCCCTGCTCGGTGATCCACTTGATCAGGCTATTCTTCTCTTTAAGATCCAATATATAGAACTTGTTTATCCACGGCGGAAAGATGATCAGCGGCGTCGCGTGCACCTCCTCGGTGGCCGGCGCATACTGGATCAGCTCCATCATGTCGTTTCGGTACACCACCTGCCCCGGCGTGGTGGCGATATTCTCACCCAGCTTGAAGGCACTGGGATCGGCCAGCCGCACCAGCATCTCGCCGTGGTTGGCCTCGAGATCGGCAACCAGGTTCTCCAACCCGCGCACAAGGCTTTCGCCCTCGGTCTCGACGGCACGCTCCAATGCATCGGGATTGGTGCTCAGGAAATTGGTGGGCGACAGCATGTCGATGATCTGCCTTGAGAAATATTCAAGCCGCTGCTTTTCCACCGGGTCCAGATCGGTGGCGTCCCGCACCGCCTTTTCCACCGCCTCGGCGTTCAGCAGGTATTGCTGTTTAACGAAGTTGAAATACGGATGCGTGCGCCATAGCGGGTTGGAAAAGCGCGGATCGTCGGGGGTGTCGTCCTCGGGCGCCTCCAAACCCTGCGCGACGGCTTGCTGCGCCTCGAGGAAATGCTTCACCGACTTGCCCCAGAACTCAAGCTGATGCTCGAACACGCGGGCCGGGTCGCGCATCATCTCGGACCAATAGGCCGCACCCGCCTTCACGAACACGTCGCCATCGGGGCCGCTCAGGCTCGGGTTGGCACCCTGCCGGTCCGATAATGCCCGAATCAACCGCTGCGACAGTTCCTCGACACGCGCCAGGTTCGTGTTCAAACGCTCAAGGCTTTCCTGCGAAATGTCGTCTTTGGTTGTCATATTAAATTTTTACCCCTAGTCTTCGCTGCAAAGCAGCATAAATGTCGTGGGCCCTCGGGGCAAAGCGGCATTCGACCGGTTCGCCCGGACGCAATAAGGAGACGCAGATGCGTTACATGGCCACCTACGACCTTATGGAAACCTTCCGTAACGCGAACCAATGGATGGGTGCCTCCGCCTTGTCCTTCGCATCCTATCCGGTTTTCAGCATGGTGCCAAACCCCGCCTTCAACTGGCTGGCCGCCTGGGGCGAAGTGACCGAGCGCACCTTTCAGCGCATGGTCGCCAAGCCCGATTGGGGCATTCGCACCTTCACCTGCGAGGATGGCAAGGACCACCTCGTCAGTATCGAAACGGTCATGGAAAAGCCCTTTGGCGATCTGATCCACTTTTCCGTGCCGGGCCGCGAGCCGATGCCACGCAAGGTGCTTCTGGTCGCGCCGATGTCGGGCCACTACGCGACGCTTCTGCGCTCGACCGTCAAAAGCCTGCTGGTCGATTGCGAGGTCTATATCACCGACTGGCACAACGCCCGCGACATCCCCGTCAGCTGCGGCAAGTTCGACGTCGAGGATTACACCCTCTACCTGACTGATTTCATGCGCGAAATGGGCCCCGACAGCCACGTCATCGCCGTCTGCCAGCCGGCGCCGCTGGCGCTTGCCGCCACTGCCTACCTGGCCGAGATCGACCCGAAGGCGCAGCCGCGCAGCCTGACGCTGATCGGCGGCCCGGTAGACCCCGACGCCACCCCCACCGAAGTCACCGATTTCGGCGCCCGCGTCACCATGGGCCAGCTTGAGGAAACCATGATTCAGCGCGTCGGCTACAAGTACAAGGGCGTCGGGCGCATGGTCTATCCCGGCCTGCTGCAACTGGCCTCGTTCATCGCCATGAACGGCGAGCGGCACCAAAAGGCGTTTTCGGATCAGATCACCCGTGTCGCCCGCGGCGAGGCCTCGGATCATGACGCGCATAACCGATTCTACGATGAATACCTTTCAGTTATGGACATGACATCGGAATTCTACCTGTCCACGGTCGAGCGCGTTTTCAAGAACCGCGAAATCGCGCGCAATGTCTTTACCGTTGAGGGGCACCAGGTGGATATCGGCAAGATCACCGATGTCGCCGTGAAAACCGTCGAAGGCGCCAATGACGACATCTCGGCGCCCGGGCAATGCATCGCTGCGCTGGATCTGTGCACCGGCCTGCCGGACGACAAGAAAGCAAGCCATGTCGAGCCGGGCGCCGGACACTACGGCATTTTCGCCGGCAAGAGCTGGCGCAATAACATCCGGCCTCTGGTGTTGGATTTCATCGACGCCAACAGCAAAGCCGCGCCGGCCAAAAGGGCCCAACCCAAGAAAGCCGCCAACACCAACAGCGCCGCCTGATCCCTACCCGCCGCGCAGAAATTGCAACAGCGCGGCGGTCGATCCGTCGATGCCCTTCGGCACCGCCTCGCCCGCCACCGCGGGGGCGAGGGCGTTGGCCATTTCCTTGCCCAGTTCAACGCCCCACTGATCAAAGCTGTTGATGCCCATAATCACGCCCTCAACGAACACCCGGTGCTCATAAAGCGCGATGATCTGGCCCAGCCGCCGCGGCGTCAGCCGGTCATAAGCCAGCGTCACGGACGGCCGATTGCCCGTGAACACCCGGTGCGCCGCCTGCTGTTCCAACTCGGCGCCCTTGAGTCCGGCGGCGCGCATCAATTCGCGCGCCTCGTCCATCCCGCGCCCGCGCATCAGGGCCTGCGACTGCGCCAGGCAATTGGCCACCAGCAGCCGGTGATGATGCTCCAGCCCGGCCTCGTGCCCGCGCGCCGCGATCATGAACTCGCACGGCACCACCTGCCGCCCCTGGTGGATCAACTGGTAGAACGCGTGCTGCCCGTTGGTGCCCGGCGCACCCCACACCACCGGCCCCGCCGGCCGAGTCAGGGCGCTGCCGTCCATCGCGGTGCCTTTGCCGTTGCTCTCCATCTCCAACTGCTGCAAGTAGCTGGGCAGCAGCGCCAGACGCTGATCATAGGGCAGCACCGCGCGCGTGGCGTGGCCGCAGACCTGGTGGTGCCACACTCCGGTCAGCGCCAGCATCATCGGCATGTTCGCGCCCGGCTCGGCCTCGCGAAAATGCGCGTCCATCGCCGCCGCGCCGCCCAGGAAGTCCTCGAACCGCTCCGCCCCGATCGCGATCATCACGCTCAGGCCGATCGGCCCCCACACCGAATAGCGCCCGCCGACCCAGTCGGCAAAGCCGAAGACGCGCTCGGGCGCGATGCCCCACTCGGCCGCACGCCCTGCGTCCGAAGAGATCGCCACGAACTGCGCGCCGGGATCGGCCACCCGCGCGGTCATCCACGCGTGCGCGGTGGCGGCGTTGGTCATTGTCTCGACGGTAGTAAAGGTCTTGGACGCCACGATCACAAGCGTCGTTTCAGGGATCAGCCCGGCCAGCGTATCGTGGATATGCGCGCCGTCCACGTTGCTTACGAAATGGCAGCGCGGCCCGTCGTGGTAAGGCTCCAGCGCCGCACAGGCCATCGCCGGGCCCAGGTCCGAGCCGCCAATGCCGATATTGACCACGTCGGTTATCGCCCCGCCCTGCCCGCGCACCGTGCCCGCGCGCAGGCCCTCGGACAGTTCTGCCATCCGCGCGCGGGTGCGGCGCACCTGCGGCATCACGTCCGCGCCGTCCACCTCGACCTGCACGCCGTCAGACGCGCGCAGCGCGGTATGCAGCACGGCGCGCCCCTCGGTCCGGTTGATCGGGGCGCCGGCGAACATTTCCTCGCGCCGCTCGGCAACGCCGGCCTGCTGCGCCAGATCGATAAGCGCCGCGCGAAGCTCGCCGTCCAACTGCGTCTTGGAATAATCCAGCGCCATCCCGTCGAACCGCGCGGTGAACCCTTCGGCGCGGTCGGGGTCCTGGGCGAACAAATCCGTGATATCGCGGCCTTCGCGCGCGCCGCGCATCCGCTCAAGGGTTTGCCACATACCGCTCATTCGGGCGCCCAATGCACGGTCGCGTCATCGAGAATGGCAGCCACCGGCGCCTCTTCGGGGGGCAGGTCGCGGGCCCGCTCCAGCACGGCGCGCTTTTCATCGCCAATAATCACCAGGTGCAGCGAAAGCGTCCCGCGCAGGACCCGCGCGCTCAGGCTCACGCGCGTGTGCTCCAGCCCCTCGGCCCGCATCGACACCAATATCGGCGCCTCCCCATGCAGGCCCAGCCGCAAGTTGTCGCCGCGCGGGAACAGGCTGGCCACGTGGCCATCGGTGCCCATGCCCAAAAGGCCGACCGAGGCGGGAAAATGCGGCTCCAGCATCGCCTCGACATCGGCCAATACCGCCTCGGGATCATCCCCGGGCGCATAGAGCGGCAGGAACGTCGCCGCCGCCGCGCGGTCCACCAGCAACCGCTCGCGCAGCAGCCGCGCATTCGAGTGTGGATGATCCTCCGGCACCCACCGCTCATCGCTCAGGATCACGTCCACCCGGCTCCAATCCAGATCGGCCGCGCACAGATCGTCGAACACCGGCCCCGGCGTGCTGCCCCCCGGCACGATCAGCGTCGCCCGGTCCTGCGCCCTGAGCGCCTCGCCCAGCTCCCCGGCCACGGAATTGGCCAGGTCGATCGCCATCATCTCGGAATCGGCATATTCTATCAGCGTCATGGTTTGATCTCCCGCCAACGACGCCCGTCGCGATGCATCAGCGCCAGCGCCTCCTCCGGGCCCGAACTGCCCGCGTCATAGGGCAAGGGCGGTTGCCCCCGTTTGTTGCATTCAACGATCGCCGGATCGATCCACGCCCACGCCGCCTCGACCTCGTCGTCGCGCATGAACAGGGTTTGGTTACCCCGGATCACGTCCATGATCAGGCGCTCATAGGCGTCCGGCACGTCTTCTGCATCGGGGCCAAGCGCCTTGGCGAATGTCATGTCCAATGGCACATCCACCAGCCGCATCCCCCCCGGTCCCGGCTCCTTTATGGTCATGTCCAGATCGATCCCCTCGTTGGGCTGCAACCGGATCGTCAGGATATTGCGATGCCGCCCCGCCTCGGGGCCAAAGATAGAGTGCGGCGTTTCCTTGAACACCACCGCAATCTCGGATTTCCGCGCCCTCAGCCGCTTGCCCGTGCGAACATAAATCGGCGTGCCTGCCCAGCGCCAGTTGCTGATCTGCAACCGCAGCGCGGCAAAGCTCTCAGTAGTGCTATCTGGGTCGCCCACGTCCTCGTGGTATCCCGGCCGGGTGGCATCGGCCCGGTATTGGCCCAGCACGATATCGTCCTGCCCGGCCGGGTCCAGCGCGCGAATGACCTTCAGCTTCTCGTCGCGCAGCGCGTCCGGGTCAAACTTCGACGGCGGCTCCATCGCGATCAGGCACAATAGCTGCATCAGGTGATTTTGCACCATATCGCGCATCGCGCCTGCGTTATCGTAATATTCGCCCCGGCCGGCCACGCCCACGGTCTCGGCCACGGTGATCTGGATGTGATCGACATACTGGCTGTTCCACAGCGGCTCAAACAGCATGTTGCCGAACCGGATCGCCATCAGGTTCTGCACCGTCTCCTTGCCCAGGTAGTGATCGATGCGGTAAATTTGCACCTCTTCGAAATGCTCGGCCAGCGTCTCGTTCAGGCGCCGCGCCGTGGCCTGATCGTGGCCAAAGGGCTTTTCCACCACGATCCGGCTTTCGCCATGGGCCATCCCGTGCCGATGCAGGCGCTCGGCCAGCCCGCCGAACAGCTCTGGCCCGACCGAGAAATAGAACGCGCGCACCCGCTCTTCGCTTAGCATCTGCGACAGTTCGGACCACCCCAGCTCGCCATCGGCGTCAATCGCCACGTAGTCCAGGATGTCCAGGAATCCGGCAACCTGGTCAGTATCCTGCGCGGCGGGGCCGGCGAACTCGACCAGTTCATCATGCACAAAGGCGCGATAGCCCTCGGTGTCATACTCGGCCCGCGCGGCGCCGATGATCCGCGTGCCATCCTGCATCTGTCCCGCGCAATAACGCCGGAACAGCGCCGGCAGGATCTTGCGCCGCGCAAGATCCCCCGTGCCGCCGAACACCACCAGGTCGAACGGATCGACCGGAATGATTCGAGATGCCATGTATCGCGCCCTTCTTGGTGTTTCGTGCTACCCACATTGATACCCGCTTGCGGTGGGGCAAGCACTCTTTGAAATGTTAGCGCAAACATATCTTGATCACCACGGGATCACAATGGTGTCAGGCGCCAATTGCCCCCCTTCTAACCGCGCCGCCCGCACGCTAGCCTTGCGGCAATTCCATGACATGGGTGATGCATGAAAGACCTGAACGCCAACCACGGCAAATTCACCGACCCTGCCCTGACCGCCGATGGCAGCCCCCGCGCCACCGTCGCGCTGGAGCGGGCCGAGACCCTGTGGTTCAACACCGGCAGCCTGTGCAACATCACCTGCGCGAATTGCTACATGGAAAGCTCGCCCAGCAACGATGCGCTGGTCTATATCACCGCCGATGAGGTGGCCAGCTACCTCGACCAGATCGAAAGCCGCGGCTGGCCGGTGCACGAGATCGGCTTTACCGGGGGCGAGCCGTTCATGAACCCCGACATGATCGCGATGACCCGCGATGCGCTCACTCGCGGGTACGAGGTGCTGATCTTGACCAACGCCATGCGCCCGATGATGCGCAAGCGCGTGCAGGCGGGGCTGGCCGCGCTGATCACCGAGTTCGGCAATTGCCTGACGCTGCGCATATCGCTCGATCACTGGTCGCGCGAAAAGCATGACGCCGAACGCGGGCGGGGTGCCTTTGATCGCACGATCGAGGGCATGAACTGGCTCAGGGATCAGGGTGCGCAGATGGCGGTCGCCGGCCGCACCACATGGGACGAGACCGAGGCGCAGAGCCGCGCCGGCTATGCCGCGCTGTATGCGCGCCATGGGTTTGACATCGACGCGCAAGACCCCGCCATGACGGTGCTGTTCCCGGAAATGGACGAAAACGTCGAAGTGCCCGAGATCACGACCGATTGCTGGTCCATCCTTGGCAAATCGCCCGGCGACGTGATGTGCGCCTCCTCGCGCATGGTGGTCAAGCGCAAGGGCGCCGCCAAACCGGCGGTTCTGGCCTGCACCCTGCTGCCCTACGCGCCCGAGTTCGAGCTGGGCGAAACCCTCGCCGAGGCCGAGCGCGATGTCGCCCTCAACCACCCCCATTGCGCCGAGTTCTGCGTTTTGGGCGGGGCGTCGTGCTCGGGGTGATCTACACGGCCGCGCCGTCTTCTGGCCGCGACACGGTACCGCCGGCCACCGCCGCGCGCACGCCCGTCGTCGCCTGGCACGATGTCGGCAGGCCCCGCAACACCCGCACCGCAAGGTAGGCAAACGCCTGCGCCTCCAGCATATCGCCGTTCAGGCCCACATCCTCGACGGGGGCCACCGGGCAATCCAGACCGGCGCGCAACATCTCCATCATCACCGGGTTATGGCGCCCGCCGCCGGTCACCAACAGGCGCTCGGGCGGGGCCGGGCAATGCTCCATCCCGCGCATCACCGCCGTTGCCGCCATCGCCGTCATCGTCGCGGCGGCATCGGTATCTGGCAGCTCGCGCACCAGATCCAGCATGCCCTCGAACGCGTTGCGATCCAGTGACTTGGGCGGCAGCTTCAGGAAATACCCCTCATCGAGGAACATCTCCAATGCGCCCTCGGCCACCTGCCCCTGCGCGGCCAGCGCCCCGCCCGCGTCATGGCTCAGGCCCCGGCGCTGCATCATCAGGTCGTTCAGCGGCGCGTTGGCCGGCCCCGTGTCGAACGCCAGCAGCGCGCCATCGGCCTCGGGGCGCGGCACGCGCGGGTCCGCCCAGGTCAGGTTCCCCACCCCCCCGAGGTTGAGAAACGCCACCGGCCCCGCCGCCCCGATCCAGCGCGCGCAGGCATGGTGGAAAAACGGCGCCAGCGGCGCCCCCTGCCCGCCTAGGCGCACATCCGCGCTGCGAAAATCCCACACCACCGGCACGTTCAGCGCCCGCGCCAGCGCCGCGCCATCGCCCGCCTGGTGCGTGCCACGCCCGCCCGGATCATGCGCCAGCGTCTGACCGTGAAACCCGATCAGATCGATCGACTCGAACCCGGCCAGCACCTGCTCATGCGCGCGCTGCACCACCTGCGCCGCTGCCGCCACGCCCGCGCCCTCGGGCCACTGCCCCAGCGCCGCGCGCAAGCGCGCCTGCTCGTCCTCGTCGTAGGCGCGATAGGCCACCGGACCAAAGCCCGCGATCGCTTCGCCGTCGGTCTCGACCACCGCCGCATCGACCCCGTCAAGCGATGTGCCCGACATCGCGCCAAGCGCCCTGACGATCCCCGCCTTCAACATGGCCTTTTCCTTTGCTACCAGCCTGCCTATACATGCCGCGCAAATGCCCAAGGAACAACAGCGATGACCTACCATCCCAAATCGGATTTCATGTCAGTGATGATCGAGCGCGGCTTCATGGCCGACTGCACCGATTATCAGGGCCTCGACGAGGCGCTGAGCGCAGGCGTCGTGCCCGGCTATATCGGCTTTGACGCGACGGCGAAATCGCTGCATGTGGGCTCGCTGATCCAGATCATGATGCTGCGCTGGCTGCAAAAGACCGGGCACAAACCGATCACCCTGATGGGTGGCGGCACCACCAAGGTGGGCGACCCCAGCTTCCGCGCCGATGAGCGCCCGCTGCTGACGCCCGATCAAATCGACGCCAACATCGCCGGGATCAAGCAGGTTTTCGCCAAGTACCTGGAATACGAGGATACATACGAAGAGCTTTCAGCGGCGAAGGCCGGACGCGCGACGCCGACGACAAACAAGGCGCTGATGCTCAATAATGCCGAATGGCTGGACGATCTGAACTACCTTGAATTCCTGCGCGACGTGGGCCGCCATTTCAGCGTCAATCGCATGCTGTCATTCGAGTCCGTGAAATCGCGGCTCGACCGGGAACAATCGCTGTCGTTCCTCGAATTCAACTACATGATCCTGCAAGCCTATGATTTCATGGAGCTAAACCGCCGCTACGGTTGCCGGTTGCAGATGGGCGGCTCGGACCAGTGGGGCAACATCGTCAACGGCATCGACCTGACCCGCCGGGTGATCGACCAACAGGTGTTCGGCCTGACCTCGCCGCTGATGACCACCGCCGACGGCAAGAAGATGGGCAAATCCGCCGATGGCGCAGTCTGGCTCAATGCCGACATGCGCTCGCCCTACGAGTTCTGGCAGTTCTGGCGCAACACCGCCGATGCCGACGTGGGCCGGTTCCTCAAGCTTTATACCGAGCTGCCGGTCGAGGAATGCGAGCGCCTCGGCGCCCTCGCCGGGTCCGAGATCAACGAGGCCAAGATCGTGCTCGCGGATGAGGTCACAACCCTGTGCCACGGCGCGGATGCCGCCGCCGCCGCCCAGGCCACCGCCCGCGAGGTGTTCGAGCATGGCGGCGCCGGAGACGATCTGCCCACGCTGACGCTGTCGGCGGACGAGTTGGGCGAGGGTCTGTCGGTGGTGCAGGCGATCGTGCGCTCGGGTCTGGCGAAATCGGGCAAGGACGCCAAGCGCCTGATCGCAGAAGGCGGCGCGCGGCTGGACGATGCGCCGCTATCGGATGCGGGCCTGGTGCTGACGCCTGCGGACCTGGCCAGCGCGGTCAAGCTGTCGGCGGGCAAGAAAAGGCATGCATTAATCCGCTTGAAGGGCTGATCCGCGCGCTTTGCCCTTGCGGTGAAGGCTTGTCGTCCCCATTGTATTTGCCACTCCCTCACGGCTTGTGCCCTGCGGCGCAATCGCCCTGTTTCCTCTCTGCCTCTTCTCCCTACGAAAGCCGCGCCGTGCCAATGCACCCTACCGGAACGACCCCGACCGAGCCCACAGCCCCCGCCCGCAACTGGATCAGGACACTGGCACGCTACCGCGAGCCGATCCTTTGGCGCAGCCTGACCGAACTGGCACTCAGCCTACTGCCACTGGTGGCGATCTGGGCGCTGGCGTGGTGGGCCATGTCCATCAGCCCGCTGCTGTCGATCCTGCTGGCGCTGATCAACGGTGGGTTCCTCGTGCGTCTTTTCGTGATCCAGCACGATTGCGGCCATGGCGCCTATTTCGCCAATCGCCACGTCAACGAATGGGTCGGGCGCGGAATCGGGGTGCTGACGCTGACGCCCTATGACGTGTGGCGCCGCACCCACGCGATCCACCACGCCTCGCACGGGAACCTGGACAAGCGCGGCATGGGCGACGTGCACACCCTCACCGTGGCCGAATACCGCGCCCTGCCGTGGCACCGGCGGATGATTTACCGGCTCTATCGCAACCCCCTGGTCCTGTTCGGGCTGGGGCCGACTTACCTGTTCGTCGTGCAAAACCGCCTGCCGCTGGGGCTGATGCGCTCGGGCTGGCGCTATTGGCTCAGCGCGATGACCACCAACGCCCTGCTGATCGCGGGATCGCTGGCGATTGTGTGGCTGGGCGGCTGGAGCGTGCTGTTTTCGGTGTTCGTGCCCACCGTGCTTGTCGGGGCGTCGGCGGGCGTGTGGCTGTTTTACGTGCAACACCAATTCGAGGATACCATGTGGGACCGCGACCACGAATGGAACCTGCACGAGGCGGCGCTGCACGGTTCCTCGCATTACGTGATGCCGGGACTGCTTCGCTGGTTCTCGGCCAATATCGGCGTGCATCACGTGCACCACCTCTATAGCCGGATCCCGTTCTACCGCCTACCCGAGGTGCTGCGCGACCACGCCGACCTGGCCAATGCGCAACGCCTGACGATTCGCGAAAGCCTGTCCTGCGCCCGCCGCCACCTGTGGGACGAGGAAACCCGCCAGCTGCTCAGCTTCCGAAGCAGCCGCGCGATGTACGGGTAGTACCCGGCCTCAAAGGCTGCATCGGCAGACCGCGCTTGTAATCTCCGTGTCTGCTATTCTTCATAGCCGATCGCCCATCCAATTCTTCCCAAAATTTCATTTACACTTGCCTTATCAACGTTGACCTTGCCAGTCTTCAGCCAGTGACGTATCTCTTGTTGATCAATATCTAAAAGACTGGCGCTTGGGAGTTGCGTTAATAGCAGAAGCACAGCCTCTTGCGGTGAAAGGTGATTTTCTTTGCCAGATTTTTGTGCATATTGGCGAAAATCTGGATTTACTCTTTTCGGATCAATCCCAGCAAGTGACAAGGAATTATTGAAACGTAGTACATACAGCATTTTTCTTCCAAGCTTGGTAAATTCATCTGATAACGCGGTGAAAGCTAAGGCTTACACCTTATGAATAACGGATCTCCGTTGTCATTTCTTCGTTGGTCGCATCTCACCTACAAAGTCGCCTGTTTTCGTCTGCTGATCAAGAAATCTACTTCACACGTCCTAAGACGGACGAGGTCTCCTTTTGGGGGGACTTAGCGGCAGCATTGGCGCTCTGCGCTCGGGACCGCCACGCTATGCCACGAACAGCCGTGGGCCTCAGCCCGGCTGCGTCACGTCGTGTTCATAGAGCCAATCGAACTGCCGCACCATCGCACCCGGCGCCAACCGCCCGCCAAGACGGAGCGCCGCGTGCGCCGCCATCCGCAGTGGGCCGGGGCGCAGGTGGTATTTCCACGCGTTGCCATTGGCCGCCGCGATGGTTCGGCGCACGCGCGGCTCGCGCCGCTCCTGGTAGGCGTGCAAGCCCTCGGCGACGTCCCCTGCCCCCGACAGGGCGTCGGCCATCACCCACGCATCCTCAAGCGCCATGCACGCGCCTTGCGCCAGGAACGGCAGCGTCGGATGCGCCGCATCGCCCAGCAGCGCGCATTGCCCCTTCTGCCACACCTGCGCCACCGGGTGCCGGAACAACCCCCACAGGTTCACCGCCTCCACCTGCGCCAGCATATCGCGCACCTGCGGTCCGAAATCCGCAAACGCCGCGCGTAGCGCGTCCGGATCGTCGCGGTGATGCCAGCCCTCGGCGGTCCACTCTCGGCGCTCCTGGACCGCCACGATGTTGCGCGCCCGGCCGTCGCGCAACGGATAGCTAACCATGTGCCGCCGCGCGCCCATGTCCACGCGGGCCACCGGCGCAGCGTCGCCCCACGCCGGGATCACCGCGCGCCAAGCCACCTGGTTGGTGAAAAACGGCCGGTCGGTGCCATTGAGCACCGGCCGCAGCCGCGAATGCAGGCCATCCGCCCCGATCACCAAATCCGCGTTCATCACCGCGCCGCTGGCCATCACCACCTCGGGCCGCGAGCCGGGATGCACCCGGTCCACCTGCTGTAGCAGCCGGATCCGCACGCCCGCATCGCGCGCGCCCTGCGCCAGCAGATCGATCAGGTCGGCCCGGTGAACAAAGTAATACCCCTGCGCCCGCACCTGCCCCAAGTCCAGCCGCAACACCTCGCGCCCGTCCTGATTGTGCAGGGCCACCGCCCGCGCCGGCACCGCGCCGCCGGACAAAAGCCCCTGCTCCAGCCCCAACGCGCGCAGCACCGCGGTGCCGTTGGGGCTGATTTGTAGGCCGGCGCCGACCTCTTCGATCGCCTCGGCCTGCTCCAGAACCGTCACCTGCGCACCGCGCAGCGCCAGCGCACGCGCAACCGCCAGACCGCCAATGCCGGCCCCGATCACGATCGCCTTGATACCGCTCATCTGCATGGATCGCCTTTCGCAAAAGAAAACGCCGGCGCGCTAAGGCCCCGGCGTTCCTGTCTTTCCGCACGCGGTGTGGTGTGGCCGGGGTCAGTCGTCGCGATGAACCTTTTCGCGACGCTCATGACGCTCCTGCGCCTCAAGTGTCATCGTCGCTATCGGCCGCGCGTCCAGCCGCTTCAGGCTGATCGGATCGCCGGTCTTCTCGCAATAGCCGTACTCGCCCGTCTCGATCCGTCGCAGCGCCGCGTCGATCTTCGCAACCAGCTTGCGCTGGCGATCCCGCGTGCGCAGCTCCAGCGCGCGGTCGGTCTCTTCGCTGGCCCGGTCGGCAACATCGGGAATGTTGCGCGCCCCGTCTTGCAACCCTTCGATTGTGTCGCGGCTATCTTCCAGAATATCCTCTTTCCACTGCAACAACTTGCGGCGGAAATACTCCAGTTGCTTTTCATTCATGAATGGTTCGGTTTCTGCCGGCCGGTAGTCGTCGGGCAAAAAGGATTCCGGTTTCATATCCGCTCCCTCATCAAGGCCAACCTCTGTCATCAAGATATCCTTTGACATATGGCACCCCCTTCATGGCCGGTCAGATACCCCACGGGCCAAGGATTGTCACTACCTCATCCGCATCGCGTTGCAGGGAATTTGCGATCACGCTACTGTGCCTCAAATTCAGCGCGTAACAGCTTGGAGATCCCATGAAATTCGAAGGCACGGCCGAATACGTGGCCACCGAAGACCTGACCGTTGCCGTCAACGCGGCCGTCACACTCGAGCGTCCCCTGCTGGTCAAGGGCGAGCCGGGAACCGGCAAGACCGAACTGGCCCGCCAGGTGGCAGGCGCTCTTGGCCTGAAGATGATTGAATGGAATATCAAGTCTTCGACCAAGGCACAGCAGGGCCTTTACGAGTACGACGCCGTCAGCCGCCTGCGCGACAGCCAACTGGGCGAGGAACGCGTGCATGACGTGTCCAACTACATCCGAAAGGGCAAGCTGTGGCAGGCGTTCGAGGCCGGTGAAAAGGTTGTCCTGCTGATCGACGAGATCGACAAGGCCGATATCGAGTTTCCCAACGACCTGCTGCAGGAACTCGACCGGATGGAGTTCCACGTCTACGAGACGGGCGAGACGATCCGCGCCGTCAACCGGCCCATCGTGATCATCACCTCCAACAACGAAAAGGAACTGCCCGACGCCTTCTTGCGGCGCTGTTTCTTTCACTACATCCGGTTTCCAGATCCCGACACCATGCGCCGCATCGTCGAGGTGCATCACCCCGGTATCAAGGAACAACTCCTGACCACCGCGCTGACGCAATTCTACGAGATGCGCGATCAGCCGGGCCTCAAGAAAAAGCCCTCGACCTCCGAGGTGCTGGATTGGCTCAAGCTGCTGCTGGCCGAGGACCTGACCCCCGAGGACCTCAAGCGCGACGGCCCCAACGCCCTGCCCAAATTGCACGGTGCCCTGCTCAAGAACGAACAGGACGTGCACCTGTTTGAACGGCTCGCCTTCATGGCGCGGGGGCGGGGGTAACGCGGGCGCGCGGCGGTCTGCCCGCCATGGATGCGGGCAGAAAACGCACGCTCACGTTGAAACCTCCATATTTTCGCCGCACTGTCTACTTAACAGATATACCTTCCGGTGTTTGCAGACGAGTGAAACAGGACAGATGACCAAGGCGCACAAGATCGCATTTCCGCGCCGCCGGGCGGCCCGAACCCTGCTGGCCTCCGGCCTTGTGGCCCTTGTCGGCGCCTGCATGCCCGCCGGCGCGCCCGATACGCCCACCCGCGCGGCACAGGCCACCGGCGCCGGCCTGCCGCCGATGAAATCCTTCGATACCGCGCACCCGCAGGCACCGCAGCAGGCCAATGCCGATATCGCGCGCGATTTTCTCGATCTGTCCTTCCTGCTCGAATCGGGGCGCGCCCTGCCCCGCCTCACGCGGTTCGAAGGGCCGATCCGCGTCGGCGTGACCGGCGCCGCGCCCGCGCATTTGCAAAGGGATCTCGACCGCCTGCTTGCCCGCCTGCGGCGCGAAGCGGGCCTGGACATCGCGCGCGCCAGCGCGGGCGAAGCCGTCAACCTGACCGTCGCCGCCGTCAGCGGCCAGCGGATTCGCCAGTTCCTGCCGCAGGCCGCTTGTTTCGTGGTGCCCGGCATCTCGCGCCTGTCGGATTATCGCGGCCGCCGGGGCGCCCCCGAAACCGATTGGGCCCGCCTGCCCGAGCGCCGCAAGGTGGCGATTTTTGTGCCGCAGGACGCCGCCCCGCAGGAAATGCGCGATTGCCTGCAAGAGGAACTGGCGCAGGCGATCGGCCCGCTCAACGATCTCTACCGGCAACCCGATTCGGTGTTCAACGACGACAACGTGCATACCGTCCTCACCGGGTTCGATATGCTGATCCTGCGGGCCTATTACGCGCCCGAACTGCGCTCGGGCATGACCCGCGCGCAGGTCGCGCAGCGCCTGCCGGCACTTCTGGCGCGGCTCAACCCCGGCGGACAGGGGCGCGCGCCGCGCCTTCTGCCGGCCACGCCGCGCGCCTGGACGGACGCGATCCAAACCGCCCTCGGCCCCGGCACCGGGGTTGCCGCCCGCCGCCACGCCGCTCGCCGCGCTGTCGCCATCGCCCGCGCCGAAGGCTGGGGCGATCACCGCGCCGGGTTTTCCCACTACGCGCTCGGGCGGCTCCTGCAGGCCACCGATTCGGGCGCGGCCTATCGCCATTTCCTCGCCGCCGACGCAATCTTCGCCGATAGCCCCGGCACCGAGCTGCACCGCGCACAGGTCGCCAGCCACCTCGCCGCCTACGCCATCGCGCGCGGCAATGGCGAACAGGCGCTGGCATACATACGCCCCGCCCTGGAAACTGCCACGCGCGGCGAAAACGCGATGCTCCTCTCAACCCTTATGATGCTCCGCGCCGAGGCGCTCGATCTCGCAGACCGCCCCGCCGCCGCCCGCGCCGTGCGGGTGGACAGTCTGGGCTGGGCGCGCTACGGATTCGGCTCTGACGGGGCGGTCCGCGCCAAGCTGCGCGAAATCAGCGCCCTCAACCCGATAAACAGGAGCGGCGGGTAAAAATGATCGTATTGGCGGGGGCGATTCTGGGCGCCCTGATTGGCGGCACACTGGCCGCGCGGCGCAAGGGCAAAACGCTGGACATTGCGCAGTATGCCTTTGTTTACGCTATTATATTTGCCCTTCTGGGCCTGTTCCTCACGCTGATACTGCACCGCGCCGCATTGGTGTAGCCCATGTTTCTGCCCTTCTTCGACAACCTGCGCGAGGCCAGCATCCCCGTCAGCCTGCGCGAGTATCTCACATTCCTCGAGGCGATGAAATCGGGCTTGGTGACCTACGATGTCGAGGGGTTTTACTACCTCGCCCGCAGCGCCATGGTGAAGGACGAACGCAACCTCGACCGCTTCGACCGCGCTTTCGCAGCCACCTTCAAGGGGCTTGAGAACATCCAGCTGAGCGATGTCTTCAACGCCGTGGACGTGCCGCGCGATTGGCTGGAAAAGATGGCCGAAAAGCACCTCACCGAGGAAGAGAAAGCCGAGATCGAGGCGCTTGGCGGCTTTGACAAGCTGATGGAGACCCTCAAGGAGCGCCTCAAGGAACAGGACAGCCGCCACCAGGGCGGCAACAAGTGGATCGGCACCGCCGGCACCTCGCCCTTCGGCGCGCATGGCTACAACCCCGAAGGTGTGCGCATCGGACAGGAAAAATCCCGCCACCAGCGCGCGGTCAAGGTCTGGGACAAGCGCGAGTTCCGCAACCTTGATGACAGCGTCGAGCTGGGCACCCGCAACATCAAGGTGGCGCTCAAACGCCTGCGCCAATGGGCCCGCGACGGCGCCCATGACGAGCTGGACCTCGACGGCACCATCCGCGCCACAGCCGAGCATGGCTATCTCGACGTCAAGACGCGCCCCGAGCGGCGCAACGCCGTCAAGGTGCTGCTGTTTCTCGACGTGGGCGGCTCAATGGACCCGCATATCAAGCTGGTAGAAGAGCTGTTCTCGGCCGCCCGCTCGGAATTCAAACACCTTGAACATTACTATTTCCATAACTGCCTTTATGAAGGCGTGTGGCGCGACAACCGCCGCCGCTGGGGCGATGTCACCCCGACATGGGACGTGATGCACACCTATGGACCTGATTACAAATGCATTTTCGTCGGCGACGCGTCGATGAGTCCCTACGAGGTCGCCTATCCCGGCGGCGCGAACGAGCACTGGAACCCCGAATCCGGGCAGATCTGGCTTGAGCGCGCCCGGGCCCAATGGCCCGATCATGTCTGGATCAACCCGGTGCCCGAAAAATACTGGGGCTACACACATTCCATCGGCATGATTCGCGAGATTTTCGAGGATCGCATGGTGCCCATGACCCTGTCGGGGATCGAGACCGCGATGCGCGAGTTGATCCGCTAGCACGCCTATAGAGAAAACAGCCGCCCCGGCCCCCAGCCGCGCGCGTCCACCCCCGCCAACCTTAGCATATGCCACAGCAGCGCCTGGTTCGAGCTGACCACCGGCAGTCCGGTCTCGCGCTCGACCTCGTCGATGATGCCAAAGGTGCGCAGGTTGGTGCAGCTCACGAAAACCGCCTCAACCTTTGCTTTAGCTATGACATCCAATATCATGGTTTTACTTGATTTTTCTGAGATATGAGCGACCGTCCGGTCATCCCCTTCGGCAAAGCTGTCCTCGATCACCGTGGTGATCCCCTGCTTCTCGAGATAGACGCGCATCGGGGCTGTCACGCTGGGCACGTAAGGCGAGACATAGGCGATCCGCCCCACCTCAAGCGCTCGCAGCGCCGCAATCACCGCGGAGATCGGATTGCTTACTTGCGCACCCGGATGGTGCCCGCGCACCAGTTCGGCCACCCGCTCCGGCCCGATCACCGTCGAGGCCGAGGTGCAGCCATAGCCGATCGCATCCTGCCCCTGCGGCAGCAGCCGCGCCGCTTCGGGCAGGCGGTTTTCCATCATTCTAAGGGCGTCGGGCGTCACATCCTCTTCGGCAGGGATGCGCGTGTGCATCATGCTTACCGCGCGATCCCCCAACACCAGCCGCGCCTCGTTCTCAAGCGACTCGTCGGTCGACAGCACGATCAACCCCAGCCGCGCCAGCGTGCCAAAGCCGCCATCCGTCTCGAATGCCTGCGCCATCGGTTGCCCCCTTCATGGCCTCGTGCCGGGCACGCCCGCATCGGCGCCGGCACCCTGTTTCGCAAGGGGCCCTACCTAATGCGTGGCCGGGCGCGACACAAGGCGCGGATCAATGGCATGCCGCTCGCCGCTTGCCCCCGTCCCTGTTTCACCCCATATCTTGTCAATGATCCGTTTTACCCCGATCCTGCTGGCCATCCTCTATGGTTTCGCGATGTACCGCTTCTCGGCGTGGCGCACCCGGCGCGAGCTGGATGAGCGCTCGACCGAGCTGGCCGATCCGACGCTCAAATCCATGACTGACAAGCTGGCCCGTGCGCTCGATATACCGCGCGTGCGCGTGCATATCTACGAGATCGACCCGGTCAACGGCCTGGCCGCACCCGATGGCCGCATCTTCATCACGCGCGGGTTTTACCGCAAGTACCAGAACGGCGAGGTCACCGCCGATGAAATGGCCAGCGTCATCGCGCATGAATTGGGCCATGTCGCGCTTGGCCACAGCCGCCGGCGGATGATCGATTTTTCCGGACAAAACGCCCTGCGCACGGCGCTGGCGATGGTGCTGTCGCGGTTCCTGCCCGGCATCGGGGTCTGGATCGCCAATAGCGTGACCGCCCTTTTGGCGGCGCGCCTGTCGCGCGGCGACGAGTTCGAGGCCGATGAATACGCCAGCGCCCTGCTGACTAAGGCCGGGATCGGCACCTCGCCGCAGAAATCCCTGTTTCTCAAGCTTGAGGAACTGACCCAATCGCGCGCCGGATCGGCGCCTGCGTGGCTGATGAGCCACCCCAAGACGCAGGCCCGCATCGACGCGATCGAAGAACATGAGCGCCGCTGGCTGGGCGAGCCACAAAAAACCTGAATATAATTATATATCAAATACTTGTGGAAACACAATTCACAGTGAGACGCGCCCCTGCAACGCCTTTCCAAGGCGCGGCATCTTGGCTTTTTTCATGAGCCCCCGCAGCGTCCATTCCTGCCCCGACAGCCGCTCCGCCTCCTGCCGGACGGCCTCCACGACGGTCTCGACCAGCTCCGGCTGCGCCTTCCAGATCCCCATCAGGAACCCGTCGGGATCTTGCCGGCTCAGCCCCTCCTCGGCCAGGATTTGCCGGGGAAAATCCTTGGCATTAAGGGTCAGGATCAGGTCCGCCGACCCCGCGACCGCCGCCGCCAGAACGTGCCGATCCGCCGGGTCCGGCAGCCATAGCCGCCGCTCGATCCCCTCGGCCCCGCGCACCTCGGCGCCCGTCCATTCGGCCCTCACAAGGGCAATTTCCGCCCTCGCCTGCGCCTCGCCGCCGGGGCCCAGCTTGCGCGCCGCGCGCGCCCATTCCTCAAGGATCCGCGCCGACCAGAGCGGCGTGAACACCCCCTGCCGCGCCACCCCCAGCAGCACCTCGCGCATCACCGTGGGATAGATCACGCAGGTATCCAGCAGAACCTTCATAGCCGGTAGAACACCGCCTTGAGATAACCCGACTCGGCCAGTTGCGGCAGCAGCGGATGATCCGGCCCCGCCTGCCCGGTATGGATGATCTGCGCCTGTTGGCCGGCCCGCCCAATGCCGCGGTTGCAGGCGCCGCGAAACCGGGTCAAATCGGCGGCGTGCGAGCACGAGCACAGGCCCAGGTATCCGCCCTCTTCGACCAGGGCGGCGGCCATCCTCGCCACGCGCTCATAGGCGCGCAGGCCCTTTTCCACCGCCTTTTTCGTGGGGGCAAACGCGGGCGGATCGCAGATCACCACGTCAAACCGGCGCCCTTCCTCGGCCAGCGCAGCCATCACGTCAAACGCATCGCCGCGCCGCGCGTCAAAGCGCGCCGCCACGCCGCCCACCTCGGCCCCGGCCCGCGCCAGATCCAGCGCCGGCTGCGAGCCATCCACCGCCAGCGTCGATGCCGCCCCCCCGGCCAGCGCCGCCAGCCCAAAGCCGCCAACATGGGAAAACACGTCCAGAACCCGCGCCCCCCGCGACAGGCCGGCCGCAAAGGAATGGTTGGGCCGCTGATCATAAAAGAGGCCGGTTTTCTGCCCGCCCATCAGGTCGGCCATGTAGGTGGCGCCGTTCATCGGCACCGCAATCGGCCCCTCCGGCGCCTGTCCGCGCAGCACGCCCGAGGCATCATCCAGCCCCTCCAGCGCCCGCGCCCGCCCGCCGGCGTTCTTGATCACCACGCGAACCCCGGTCACATCGACCAGCGCCTCGATCAATTCCTCCAGCCGCGCCTCGGCCCAGGCGGCGTTCGGCTGCACCACGGCGCAATCATCGAATCGGTCGATCACGACGCCGGGCAGGCCATCCGCCTCGGCGTGGATCAGGCGGTAATACGGACCCGGGTAGAGCCGCGCGCGCAGCGATTGCGCCTTTTCAAGCCGCGCGGCGAACCAGTCCTGATCGATCCACGCGGCAGGGTCCGTATCCAGCATCCGGCAGATGATGCGCGATGCCGGGTTCACCGCCACCAACCCCAGCGGCGCGCGCTCGTTATCCTCAAGGATGGCAAGGCTCCCGCCCGGCAAGGCGCGGGTACGCCGATCGGTCACCAATTCGTTATCATACACCCAGGGAAAGCCGTGCCGGATGGCGCGAGCATTGGCCTTGGGACGCAGTCGGACAGATGGCAAAGAGGGCGGTGTCATCCCGCCCTCTTACGCCTCAATCGTGTGGTGGGAAAGCTCAGATTTGAGTTCCCGTCTCAAGGCCATTCACCAGCTTCGTAACCTTGTCGGTGGTCGATCCGGGCACGGCCAGTTCCTGCTGGATCACGTTCTCGAGGTGACGCGTGATGCGCACCTTCTGCGTGAGGCCCTGCTGCTCGGCCGCCAGGGCCCTGGACCCGCCATAAGCCTTAAGATCCGCCGTCACGATACGCGGCTCCATGAGGGTTGCCCCGGTTTCGGGATCACGCAGCGTCATCTTGAACTTGATCGAATGCACGCCCCCGATGGAATAGCGCGTCTTCTCGGTCAGCGCGTGAAAGCGCAGCACCTCGATATCGACCTGGGCGGGCATGGTGCCCTCGGCTCGCTCGGCCGCGACGGTCATCGCCGTGTCAAAGATCCCGGCCACCTGTGCATGCCGGTCGCCGATCGGATCGCCGCGCCAGACGATGTCGCCCATCGGGTAATAGCTGTTGGCTTCGGAAACCCGCAGGCCGCGCGACACCTTGATGTTGTATGTTGCGACCGAAACCTCGGGCTGCGCGACGGCGCCTGCCTCCAGCCCCGCCGCATCCAGCGGCGCATTCCTGGTGGCGGTGTCAATCGATGCGCAGGCGCTCAGGCTCAGACCTGCGCAGATCGCGATAATCGTCCGAAAATATGCCATGCTCTACCCTCCTTGGGCTTTGTGCCCGTTTGTATTGAGCTGTGGTTTGATCCCGGATTGTGGCGCGGGTACGGCAAATTGGGTTCGAATACCGGGCATTTGCGCCCCATGCGCCCCCCACCACCGGCGTGCGAATTGGCGCCAGACTTGAAGCGTTACCGCTATCATCCTATACCAACCCCAGGTAAAGGAGGCGCGATGCAGATGAACGAAACGATCCTGCGCGTGACTGAAAGGGTCATCGCGCGCAGCCGCGACAGCCGTCAGGCCTATCTTGAGAAAATGAAACGCGCCGCCGAGGATGGACCGCGACGCGCCCACCTGAGTTGCGGCAACCAGGCCCATGCCTACGCGGCGGCCGGCGCGGATCAAGACACGCTCGCGCAAACGCAAGCGCCCAATATCGGCATCGTCACCGCCTACAACGATATGCTGTCGGCGCATCAGCCGTTCGAAGGGTTCCCCGATCAGATACGCGCCGCCGCCCGCGCCCGCGGGGCAACGGCGCAGGTCGCCGGCGGGGTGCCCGCCATGTGCGACGGGATCACCCAGGGCCAGACGGGTATGGAGCTGTCGCTGTTTTCCCGCGACGTTATCGCACTGGCCAGCGCGGTCGCCCTGTCGCACAACACGTTCGATGCCGCGCTTTACCTGGGGGTCTGCGACAAGATCGTGCCGGGGCTTGTCATCGCCGCGGCGACCTTTGGCTATATCCCCGGCGTCTTCATGCCGGCGGGGCCCATGACATCGGGCCTGCCCAATGACGAAAAATCCAAGGTGCGCCAGAAATTCGCCGAAGGCCGCGCCACCCGCGAAGAGCTGATGCGCGCCGAAATGGCCAGCTACCACGGCCCGGGCACCTGCACGTTCTACGGCACCGCCAATTCCAACCAGATGCTGATGGAGTTCATGGGGCTACACCTGCCGGGCGCCTCGTTCGTCAATCCCGGCACGCCGCTGCGCACGGCGCTTACCGTTGCGGGGACCGAGACCGCGCTTTCAATGACGGCGCTCGGCAATTCCTATCGCCCGGTCTGCGATATCCTTGATGAGCGCGCGTTCGTGAACGGGATCGTGGGCCTCATGGCGACAGGCGGATCGACCAACCTGGTGCTGCACCTGCCGGTCATGGCGCGGGCGGCGGGCATCCAACTTGCGCTTGAGGATTTCGAGGACATCTCGTCGGTCACGCCGCTGATGGCGCGGGTCTATCCCAACGGGTTGGCCGACGTGAACCATTTCCACGCGGCCGGCGGGCTGGGCTACATGATTGGGCAGTTGCGGGATGCGGGATTGCTGCACGACGATGTGCAGACCGTCGCGGGCCACGGCCTCGATGCCTATACCAAGCAGGCGCAACTGGGCGAGGATGGGCGCCTGAGCTATGTCAACGGACCCGAGGAGACGCATAACGACCGCATCGTGCGCCCCGTCGCCGATCCGTTTCAGGCCACGGGCGGGCTACGGCAGTTATCGGGGAACCTGGGCACGGGGCTGATCAAGGCCTCGGCGGTGGCCGAGGACCACATGATTGTCGAAGCGCCGGCGCGCGTCTTCACCGATCAACAGGCGGTCAAGGATGCCTTCAAGGCCGGCGAGTTCACGCAGGACACGGTCGTGGTGGTCCGCTTTCAAGGGCCACAGGCCAATGGTATGCCCGAGCTGCACGGCCTCACGCCGACGCTGTCGGTGCTGCTGGATCGTGGCCTGCGGGTGGCTCTTGTCACCGACGGGCGCATGTCGGGCGCCAGCGGCAAGGTGCCCGCCGCGATCCATGTCAGCCCCGAGGCGGCCTCAGGCGGGCCACTGGCGCGGCTGCGCGACGGCGATATGATCCGCCTTGATGCACAAAACTGCACACTGGAGACCCTGGCCGAAGATTTCGAGACCCGCACACCCGTCGCCGCCGATTTGTCCGGAAACGGCACGGGCGTCGGGCGCGAGCTGTTCGAAGTGTTCCGCAACTCGGTCGGCCCGGCCATCACCGGGGCGGGGGTGATCCTGTGAGCCGCGCGGCCCCCGGTCGGATCGAGGCGATCTGCCGCCGCGCGCCGGTGATCCCGGTCCTTGTCATCGACGACGCCGCTATCGCGGAGCCGCTGGCGCGGGCACTGGTGGCGGGGGGCCTGCCAATCCTCGAAGTGACGCTGCGCACCGACGCCGCGCTTGACGCGATCAAGGCGATGACGCGGGTTCCGGGGGCAACAGTGGGCGCGGGCACGGTCCTGAATGCACAGGACCTGGAGCGCGCGAAACAGGCAGGCGCAGAGTTCGCCGTGTCGCCGGGCAGCACCGATGCCCTGCTATCGGCCAGCGAGGCCGCCAATATGCCCCTTCTGCCCGGCGCGGCCACGGCAAGCGAGGCGATGCGCCTGTTGGATCGTGGCTATAGCGTGCAGAAGTTCTTTCCCGCCTCCGCCGCGGGCGGGGCGCCCATGCTCAAGGCGCTGTCCGGTCCCCTGCCCCAGATCCGGTTCTGCCCAACCGGCGGGATCGGGTTGGACAACGCCCCCGATTACCTCGGGTTGCCGAACGTTCTGTGCGTCGGCGGAAGCTGGATCACGCCAGCGCATCTGGTTCAACGCGGCGAATGGGAAGCGATCGAGGCATTGGCCCGTCAGGCGGCAGAACTGCCCCGCCCGTGACCCCTGAACGGCATGGACGCCGGGCACCGTTAGTCGCGCGTGCGCGATCGCCACCCGCCCCGGCGGCGCGGGTTTTCCATCCGCTCCAACCCCTCGCGCAAAACAACCGACATCGGGTGGTCCGGGGCATCGCCCACGTACCGCTCCACCAAACCGTTCAGCGCCTCCTGCGTATCGGTGTCATCGGGCAGGCTCAGCGCCCAATCCAGAAAGATGGTCCGGCAATCGGCCTGTGTGATCCCCTCGATCTGGAAGGCCTCGCGGATCAGGGCCTTGGGGTCCAGCGCATCGCCTTTCATCCCGCGGCCTCGTCCGCAGACGCGGGCAGGTTCCGGTCGATGATTTCGGCGGCCTTGCGGATCTGATCGCTCAAGGCGCCGCGCAAGTCCTCCAACGTCTCGCACCCGGTTTCCCGCAACAGCATCGCACGCCCTCCTTCGCCAATCGCCTCCGTATCAAGAGGCTTGCCGCTTAGCAGCCGTGATACGGATTGCACCCCCCAACAAAGCCTGTACGCCGCCTGCAATGCAGCGCCGTCCGCGTCACTCAACCACCCGGTTGCGACAGATGATTGCAAACCGCGCACCGGATCCTGCCGGTCGCTCCCTGCCAGCAGCGCCCCCGCCTGCGCAATCAACTCGATATCCTGCAATCGCCCGGGGCCGATCTTGGCATCCCACGCGCCCGAGGGGCTTTTGGCGGCGCTTATCCGCGCGCGCATGGCGGCCACCTCGACCAATACCTTGTCGCGGGAATGGTCGGCCTCAAGAACCGCGCGCCGCACCTCTTCGACATCAGAAGCAAGCTCTTGCGAGCCCGCCACGACACGCGCGCGGGTCAGCGCGAGGTGCTCCCACACCCAGGCCTGCGTCATCTGGTAGTTCCGAAAGCTGTCCAGCGCGGTCGCAACCGGGCCTTGCGTGCCGGACGGGCGCAGGCGCATGTCGATCTCGTAAAGCTTGCCCTCGGACATCGGCGCGGTCACGGCGGTCACCAATGCCTTTGTCAGGCGCGCATAGTAGCGCCGCGCATCCAGCGGACGCTTGCCATCCGATTGCTCGACCCCCGCCGCATCATAAATCAGGATCAGGTCCAGATCGGATGTGGCCGTCAACCGCCGCGCCCCAAGCGACCCCATCCCCAAAAGCGCCGCACCGCGCCCCGGCGGCGGGCCATGGCGCGCGGCGAACTGATCACAGACAACCGGCCACAACGTACTTAGCGCCGCTTCGGCCAGGTCGGCATATTGCCGGCCCGCATCATCCGCATCGATCAACCCGCGCAAATGGTGCACGCCCACGCGAAAATGCCACTCGCGCGCCCACCGTCGGGCCGCGTCAAGCTTGCGCTCGTAGTCATCCACACCCTCCAGCGCCCCCTGCAATGCATCGCGCAAACGGTCCTGCCCCGGCCAAGGCGCAAAGAAATCCCCGCCGATCACGGCATCGAACACCTCGGCATTGGCCGACAGATGCGCCGCCAGCGCGGGCGAGGTGCCAACGATATCAATCAGCAGATCAATGAGCTGCGGATTGGCTTCGAACAAAGCAAACAACTGCACCCCGGCCGGCAGCCGCGACAGAAACCCGTCCAGCGCCAAGAGCGCCTCGTCCGGCCGCGCCGTCCGCTTGAGACGCTTCAGCAAATCGGGCTTGAGCCGCTCGAATATCTCGATTGCCCGGGACGAGCGCAACGCGGGGTAGCTGCGCCACCGCTCGATCACCTCCGAGTCGAACTCGGAGTATTCCGCTTCTGACGCACTTCCGTTTTCGGGCGCAAAGAACCCCTCGATCAGCTCGTGCACCTCTTCGAGCCGCGCCATCAGCCCGGTTTTCAGATCGTCCACGGACGTGCCCATGAAACAGGCCAGCCGCGCGAACCCTTCCTCGCTTTGCGGAAGGCTGTGGGTCTGCGCATCGCGCAGCATTTGCAGGCGATGTTCGACCTCTCGATGCGCCCGGTAATGCTTGGTCAGCACATCGGCCACATCCTGCGGAATCCAGTCCTTGCGCGCAAGAACCTCAAGGCCATCGACGGTGCCCCGTACCCGCAGATCGCGGTCACGTCCGCCGGCGATGATCTGCCGCGTCTGGGTGAAAAACTCGATCTCACGGATACCGCCACGGCCAAGCTTCATGTTGTGCTCAGGCAAGGTGATCGGGCCGCCCAGCCCCTTGTGCTCGCGGATGCGCAAACGCATGTCATGCGCGTCCTGGATCGCTGCGAAATCAAGGTGCTTGCGCCAGACGAACGGCTTGATCGTCTCAAGAAACCGCTCACCCGCGGCAATGTCCCCGGCGGCGGCTCGCGCCTTGACATAGGCGGCGCGTTCCCAGGTTCGGCCAAGGCTTTCGTAATACGCTTCGGCGCCCGCCATCGCCATGCACACCGGCGTGACCGACGGGTCCGGACGCAGGCGCAGGTCGGTGCGGAACACGTAGCCATCGGCGGTTATCTCCGACAGCATGGTCGCCATCCGCCGGGTCGCCCGGACAAGGCTGGCGCGCGCCTCGTGATAATCGTCGCGGTCATAGCGGGTCTCGTCGAACAGACAGATCAGGTCGATATCCGAGGAATAGTTCAACTCGAACGCGCCCATCTTGCCCATGGCAAGCGCGACCACGCCGCCAGCGGTCTCGATGTCCTCAGACGCCGCACCGGGCAGCTTGCCGCGCCTGATCTCCGCCCCAACGGTGGATCGCAAGGCCGTCGCAACCGCCACATCCGCAAACCGCGTCAGGGTCTTGGTCACCGTCTCCAGTGGCCATACCCCCCCCAGATCCGCCAGCCCGGTCAGCAAGGCAACCTTGCGCTTGGCGCGTCTCAGGGCCTTTGGAACGTCCTCGGGCGAGGCATCGCCGATGCCTGCGAGCACAGCGTCAATAGCCTGCTCCGGCGCCTCCAACGCCCCGGGCAGCCATTCGGTTTCGGCTTCGATCAAGGATCGCAGATAGGGGCTGCATCCAGCCGCCCCTTCGATCAACTCGCCCATACGCGCCTCCAGAGCGGGCAGCAATGCACGCGCTTCTGCGCCGCGATCGGGCTCATACGGGATGGGGCAGCGGGTCATGCGGGATGCAAATGTCATGAACCGAGAATGCGGCGGCATTTCAGACTGGTCAATGCGTCAAACACTTGGAATACTGCGGCAAATCCGGAGGACACCCATGAGCAAGAGCCTGAAGCGCGTTGCCCGCGCCCTCGAGGCCGCGGGCATCGAGACAGAGATCGTGGAGTTGGGCGAAGCCCGCACCGCCGCACAAGCCGCGGACGTGGCCAAGTGCGAGCTGGACCAGATTGCCAAATCCATCATCTTCCGCGGCACCCAGAGCGGCGAGGCGCTCCTGTTCCTGACGGCCGGCGGAAACCAGGTGAACGCCGACAAGGCCAGCGCCCTGGCGCAAGAGCCGCTTGGCAAAGCGGACGCGGCATTGATCCGGGCGCAGACCGGGTTTGCCATCGGCGGCGTGGCCCCTGTCGGGCACAAGAACCCGATCCGGGCGTTCATCGATCCCAGGCTCCTGGAGTTCCCGACAATCTGGGCGGCGGCGGGCACGCCACACCACATATTTGAGATGAACTCCGCTGACCTTCAGCAGGTCACATTCGCGCAAGTTGCTGATTTCACGACCTGATTTCACGTATGTAAATTTTATTCACATTGCCCCTTGCAATTTGCGCGCAAAATGCAAATCTTGAGGATGTAAAAGGCTTTCACATTCACTCTCGCACATCAAGGAGCTTTCAAATGACAACCGCCACGACAACGAGCCCCGGCATTGCCGGCTGGTTTCACAGCGCGACGGCGTGGCTTGATGCACGCGGAAAGGCCGCCTGGATCACGCTCATGGTTCTGGGGTTCGTCTTTTTCTGGCCCATTGGCCTCGCCCTTCTCTTTTACATGATCTGGAGCAATCGCATGTCTGGCCATTCCTGCCGCCGCAGCCGTTCTGGTTTCACCGAGTCGGGATCGACCGGAAACGCCGCATTCGACGCCTACAAGGCCGACACCCTGCGCCGTCTTGAAGAAGAGCAAACGCAATTCGAGACGTTCCTCCAGCGCCTGCGCGACGCCAAGGACAAGGCGGAATTCGATGCCTTCATGGAAGACCGCGAAAAGGCCGCAACCGAGGCGGCGGACACCTCGGAGCAAATGCACGCAGGATCATGATCCCAACCTCAGAGCTGACCGGGGCGCATGACCCGGGCAGCTCACCGCCCGATTATCGAAGTCGTGCTTTCGGCGCTTGGCCCATTGGCACATCGTTGTTATCTTCATGTAAAAGCGATGATCGAGACCTATGCGCCATACACTTCCTGTAGCACCGCAGTTCTATGTAACCGCGCCGCAGCCATGCCCCTACCTTCCGGGACGCATGGAGCGGAAACTGTTCACCGCGCTACAGGGCGATACGGCTGAAAGCCTGAACAACGGATTGTCCAAGCAGGGCTTTCGCAGGTCGCAAAACGTGCTCTATCGTCCGTCCTGCGCGGAATGCGGCGCTTGCATGTCCGCGCGGATATGCGTCGATGATTTCACCCCAAACCGCAGCCAAAAGCGCACAAGGCGGCGGGGCCGCAACATACAAAGGCGAGTCAGCTCCCCTTGGGCCACCGAAGAGCAATACGATCTTTTTCGCAAATACCTTGAGATGCGCCATGCTGATGGCGGCATGTCGGACATGGACGTGTTCGAATTCGCCGCCATGATCGAGGAATCGCCGATCCGCACGCGTGTTGTGGAATATTACGCCCCGGAAAACGACGAGCTGATCGCGGTTTGCCTGACCGACATTCTCGATGACGGGGTCAGCATGGTCTATTCCTTCTATACCCCGGACCGGCCACGTGACAGCCTTGGCACCTATATCATCCTTGATCACATCGAAATCGCCCGCGAGGCGGGTCTGCCCTATGTCTACCTGGGCTATTGGGTGCCCGGCAGCGACAAGATGGGCTACAAGGCGCGCTTTTCCGGCCTTGAGGTGCATCGGCGCGGCACTTGGGAAAAGGTATCGAACCCCGAGGATTACAAATCGGAAACGCACCCCCTGAACACCGACCCGATCGCCGAGCAGGTCGCGAACATCTCGCTTCCCGGCAGTCACCCCGCCAAGGCGTAATCCCCCCAGCCACCGCGATGCTCAGTGGTCTGAGCAGTGGCCGAGGGGTATCGGTCTTGGATCAGTTCGGGATCAGGTCCGGCACGATTGTCACGATCGCCGGGAAGTACCACAAGATGGCAAGGCCCAGAACCTGGATCAGAACGAAGGGGAACACGCCGCGATAGATGTGCCCCGTGGTCACTTCCTTGGGTGCGACCCCGCGCAGATAGAACAACGCAAACCCGAACGGCGGCGTCAGGAACGAGGTCTGCAGGTTCACCGCGATCATGATCGTGACCCAGCTCGGATCGAACGTACCACCATAGATCACCGGCCCGACGATCGGGATGACGATGTAGATGATCTCGAGAAAATCGAGCACGAAACCAAGCACGAACAGCACCAGCATCACGATCAGGAACACGCGGTATTCACTGTCAAAACTCTGCAGGAACTGCTGGATATAGTGCTCACCGCCAAAGGAAATGACCACAAGGTTCAATAGCTGCGAGCCGATCAGGATGGTAAACACCATGCTGGTGACCTTAGCCGTCTCGCGGACGACAGGGGTCAGGATGCTGGACCGGAACAACGTCCAGCACGAATACAACAGACCGAACAGCGTAAAGAGATACGCGCCATACGCCACGAGGAAGGCAAGCCAGCTTTCGACCGAGACGGATTCGTTGTTGATGCGCAGATCAAAGTTGATCCCGACCAGCAGCATGATGATCAGCGAAAAGGTCGACCAGATGATCACCTTGCCGCTGCGTTGCTCGTCATGGAGCCGCCGATACGCCGCCAGCATCAGCGCCCCGGCCGCGCCAAGCGCAGCGGCAGGCGTCGGGTTCGTGATCCCGCCCAGGATCGAACCCAGAACAGCCACGATCAGCACAAGAGGCGGAAAGACCACCCGGATCAACTCGTTTCGCGCCAACCGCATGAGCGCATGCCGGCACCCATAAAGCGTGATGACCGCAGGCGCCGCCAGCATCAGCCAGGTCGCGCCGTTGCTCGACAGCGGCGATATGAACAGGACATCCACCAGCAGCATCAACGCCACACCCAGCAGCCCCACGGCAATCGGCACCTGGTTGGCCGATGGCGCGACGCCCCGCGCCGTGGTCAGCACCAGCGCCAGCATGATCGCAATCGTGGCAATCCCAGTGCCGACCGGCGCGGCATTGGCGACTTTTTCCTCAAGCGCCTGCGCGATTTCCTCTTCGCTACGGCGCTGCATGCCCTGATCGCCGGTCACGGCGTCGATTTCGGCCTGCTCGGCGACGGCGGCATCCCATGCCTCCTGCCCATGCAGATCGATCATGGCCGCTTTGCACTCGTCATCCACGTTGGTGCGCAAGGATGCGGTTTCGCTTGCGTTGGTGAAGCTGCTGATCTGCACGTTTTGCGAGCCGACCATGCCAAGCTGCGCCAGCATCAGCGCCCCGCCGATCAGCGCCAATGGCGCCCCGACGAACCACGTGAGGCTTTCGCCCCGCGTGATCGGCTCACCGCTTGCCGTGCCCAATTGCACGGCGGGCGCCTTGGACGGGTTAAACAGCGCGTAGCCAAAGGCATAGGCGGCATACAGGAACGCCAGCAATATCCCCGGCAAAAGCGCTGCCTGGAACAGGGTTCCCACCGACACGACGGCGGGCTCGCCCAGGTAGGTCAGCGCATCGCTACACCCGGCCAACTGCGCACGGTTTTCCTGCGCCGTCGAATACAGATCGCCCGCGAGCGTGCCCAGCAAGACGATCACGATCGATGGCGGAATGATCTGCCCCAACGTCCCGCTGGCGGCAATCACCCCGGTGGAAAGCTGCGGCGAATAGCCATTGCGCAACATGGTGGGCAAGGACAAAAGCCCCATCGTCACCACGGTGGCGCCCACGATACCCGTGGATGCGGCCAGGAACGCCCCGACCACGACGACCGACACGGCCAGACCGCCGGGCAAAGGCCCGAAAACGCGCGCCATGGTCGTCAACAGATCGTTGGCGATCTTGGACCGCTCCAGCGTGATCCCCATCAGCACGAACATCAGCACGGCCAGCAGCGTCTCGATTGAGGCCCCGGCCAGGACACGCTCGTTCATGCGGTTGACGATGAAGGAGACGTTCCTGTCCATCGCCACCTGCCAGCCCTGGTCGAACACCGGCTGCGCAATGCGCGGCAAATCGGGGTATCGGAATATCGATATCGTCTCGGGCCTCACGCCGGTGTTCACCAACCCCTGGAAGGCCTCCGACGACCGGTCGATCGCCTGGTGTACCAGGATGCCGGAGCTATCCAGGGCCGCGATAATCCCGAAGGATATCGCCCCCGCGCCACCGATGGCAAAGGCCACCGGAAAGCCAGATAGGATGCCCCCGAAAAGGCAAAAGGCAACGATGATCAGGCCGATCTCGACGCCATCAAGTCCAAATAGCATGGTTCAACTGCCCCTGAGTGTCAGTGTGTGCCTTCATAGGCCTCTTCGCCCTCGCCCAGGCTATCCCGGTCGAGGTATTTTCCCGAACTTCCCTCGCCTTCCTTGAACTCAAGAAAGGAGCGATGGAAAAACGCAACTGCTTGAATAAAGACCATACCGGCAAAGCACATGAGCAGGATCTTGAACAGGAAATAGGCCGAGAACCCGTTTGGTGAAAAGCTGATCGTCTCCACGTTCCACCGCAATGCCCGCGACTTGAGCAGAAGGCGCTCAAGCGTATCGCTGGCCGACGGGTTCGGCACGATAAGGTGCCGCCACATGAAGAACCAGCCGTACATCCATACGATGATCGACAGCGGCAGCATGAAGATCACCGAGCCAACCATGTCGATGACCTTTTTGGTACGGAAACGAACCCCGGCATAGATCAGGTCCACGCGCACATGCCCGCCCTGAACAAACGTGTAAGTCGCACACAGCGCGACCACCATGGCGTTGTAAAGCTTCAGTTCCTCGGCATACCAGCTGATGTCGAACTCGACCGGGATGCCCAACCCGAACACGATATCCGGCCGGTTGAAGATGCGCTGCATGACCACGATGATCACCTGCTGCACCACCATGAGCATCCCCGCCCAGGTAAAGAACCGGCCAACGGTATTGGCGAACCCCTCCAGAATGCGCACGACCCGCCACAGAAAGCCGCTATGCCACATCCCTATGGCGGTAACGACCAACACCGCGGTGAACACGACGAAGAAGAACTCGACCGATCCGCCATAGTAGACGAACCGCATCAGCGCCTCCTTGTCCGACCAATCCAGCCACAGCTGCGGGTGCGTCACGGCATAGCCGAAATTATAGAAGGCCATCGCGATATTCTGGAAAAACCAGACTATCCAATCAAAAAGGGCTTCGAACCCTCTGTTTGTGGCGGAATCTTCCATGGCAGGTCCCTGATTCTATAACAGGAGTCCAAAGTGTTGAACTCATTCGCCGATCCTGCACATAGGCATGGCGACGAAAAGGCGCCCCCGCACGAGGCGGGGACGCAACGATAGGTATAGACCTAGTTACAGGTCCATCACACGGTTACGCTGAGCCGTGTAGGCACCTTCCGAACTACTAATCCATGCGGCAGAGGACGCCATGGATTCCATGTAGCTGTCGTGGCACTGCTTGTAGATGGGATCATCCATCGGTTCGGCCACGACTTCCTTTGCGCCGGCGCCAAAGGCATCCCAGACACTGTCGGGGAATTCCATCAGTTTGACTCCGCCGGACTGGAGACGGCTAAGGGCGGCCGAGTTGTTGGCCATGAACAACGACATTGTCCAACCATTGGATGCGCGCGCGACCTGTTCGATCACTGTACGCTGTGCATCCGTCAAGCTTTCGAACACTTCCAGATTGGTGTTCAGGCTGAGCATCGGCCCAGGCTCATGGAAGCCCGCGGTATAGTAGGTCTTGGTGATTTCCTGGAAACCGGCCGCTTCATCCGCCCAAGGGCCGATCCACTCGGTTCCGTCAATCGCACCCGTCGAAAGTGCCTGGTACACTTCGGCACCCGGGATGTTCTGAACGCTGGCACCCAGCTTGCCCAGAACCTGACCACCTTGGCCGGGCATACGGAATTTCAAACCCTGGAAATCATCTGGACTATTGATTTCCTTGTTGAACCAGCCGCCAGATTGCGGGCCGGTGCTGCCGGCGGGGAAGAACTTCAGGCCGAAGATGCTATAAAGTTCGTCGGCAAGATCCCTGCCACCGTCATGATAGAACCAGTTGTTGAATTCCTGAAATGTCATGCCGAATGGCACCTGCGAGAAGAACGACAACGCAGGGTGCTGCCCCATGAAATAGTAGTCCACCCCGTGATACATATCGGCTTGGCCCGACGAGACAGCGTCAAACACTTCGAATGCGCCCACAAGCTCGCCAGCGGCCTTGAGTTCGACTGTCAGCTGGCCATCAGTTGCAGCGGTGATCATGTCCGCACAATACTGCGCGCTGTCATGAACACCGGCAAGGCCGCGCCCCCAGGTGCTAACCATCGTGAGCGTCCGTTTGCCTTGAGCGTAGGCCGGCGCCGCCAGCGTGCCGGCTGCGGCGGCTGCACCGCCCACTGCGGAAGTTGTTAGAAAAGAACGACGATCCATAGAGTATTTCCTCCCAAGATTGGTGATGCGCAGCTGTAGAAGGCTGCGCGGATCGTTACAAGTGCCCGAACACTAGCGTTGGTGATGCAGCTAGGGAATACCTAGTAATACCCATAGGCATAGCTAAGGGCACTTTTTTTTCCAGAAATCAGCGCCGAACGCCATGCGGCACGCCCCACGCACGGATTTCGCTTTCGCATTTCGAAGTGCCGCTTTTCGAACAGATCGAATCAATCACGCAAGGCGCCTCTGAACCCGATCATCGCTCAACCCCCGCCCCGGGGCAACAAGGCGCAAGCGCCCCTATTCACCTCAATAGACCGGCGTAGCCTTTCAATATCCGCTTTCTGACGCCGCGAAGCCGATCTGCGCAAGATTAATCAAGATTTTTTTGCCCCAGCGACATAATATTCACTCTTTTCGAGGTTGACGCCTTTTGCCCCCCCTCCTAATGTCTCGCCCGCAGCAAGGAGTCCCGATCATGGCAAATGTCGTGGTAATTGTAGGAATTTGGCGCATGGGCCGGTAACGGACACCATAACGGTACCCCATGCGCCCCCGACCAAAAATCGGGGGCTTTTTTGTGCAAAGAATTGACGTCGGTAACGGAGCAAGATCATGACACGTCAGATGACCGGAGCGAAAATGGTGGTTCAGGCCCTCAAGGATCAGGGCGTGGACGTCGTATTCGGATATCCCGGTGGCGCCGTTCTACCGATTTACGACGAGATTTTTCAGCAAAACGAGATCCGTCACATCCTGGTGCGGCACGAACAGGGCGCCGTGCACGCCGCCGAGGGCTATGCCCGCTCGACCGGCAAGCCGGGTGTTGTGCTGGTCACCTCGGGGCCGGGCGCAACCAATGCCGTGACCGGCATCACCGATGCACTCATGGACTCGATTCCGCTTGTCGTGCTGACCGGGCAGGTGCCCACCTTCATGATCGGCACCGACGCGTTCCAGGAGGCCGATACCGTCGGCATCACCCGCCCCTGCACCAAGCATAATTGGCTGGTCAAGGACACCGATGCGCTGTCCGGCACGATCCACGAGGCGTTCCACGTCGCGACATCCGGGCGCCCCGGCCCCGTCCTGATCGACATCCCGAAGGATGTGCAATTCGCCAGCGGCGACTACATCGCGCCGCAAAAGGCCCGCACCAGCCACTACCAGCCCCGCCTCAAGGGGGACATGGACGAGATCACCGAACTGGTCGCCGCCCTGGAAACCGCCAAGAAGCCCGTGTTCTACACTGGCGGCGGCGTCATCAATTCCGGCCCCGCCGCCGGGCAACTCCTGCAAGAGCTGGTCGAGGCTACGGGTGCCCCGATCACCAGCACGCTGATGGGGCTGGGCGCCTACCCGGCGAATGGCAAATCCTGGCTGGGCATGCTGGGCATGCACGGACTCTACGAGGCCAACATGGCGATGCACGATTGCGACCTTCTGATCGCGATCGGCGCGCGGTTCGACGACCGGATCACCGGCCGCATCGACGCGTTCAGCCCGCATTCGAAAAAAGCGCATATCGACATCGACCCGTCATCGATCAACAAGGTCGTGAAAACCGACATCCCGATCGTTGGCGACGTGGCGCATGTCCTTGAAGACGTTCTCAAAATCTGGAAATCACGCGGACGAAAGACCGACAAGGCCGGCGTCGCCAAATGGTGGGACCAGATCGAGGAGTGGCGCAAGATCGACTGCCTCAAGTTCACCCAGACCGGTAGTGTCATCAGGCCGCAACACGCGCTTGCACGGCTCGAGGCGCTGACCAAGGATCACGATCGCTACGTTTGTACCGAGGTCGGCCAGCACCAGATGTGGGCGGCGCAATACATGGGCTTCAACGCGCCGAATCGCTGGATGACATCGGGGGGGCTTGGCACGATGGGTTATGGCTTCCCGTCGTCCATCGGCGTGCAAATGGCCCATCCCGATGCCTTGGTCATCAACGTCGCGGGCGAGGCAAGTTGGCTCATGAACATGCAAGAGCTGGGCACCGCGACGCAGTTCAACCTGCCGGTGAAGCAATTTATCCTTAACAATGAACGCCTTGGCATGGTGCGCCAGTGGCAGGAGCTGCTGCACGGGGAACGCTACAGCCATAGCTGGTCCGAATCCCTGCCCGACTTCGTGAAGCTGGCCGAGGCCTTTGGTGCCAAGGGGATTCAATGCCACGACCCCGCCGATCTGGACGATGCGATCATGGAAATGATCAACCATGACGGCCCCGTGGTGTTCGATTGCCTGGTCGAGAAGCATGAGAACTGCTTTCCGATGATCCCGTCGGGCGAGCCGCACAACAAGATGCTGCTGGGAGAGGCCAGCACCAAGGACGCCATCAAGGAAGGCGGCGCGGTGTTGGTTTGATCAAGAAAGGTAAATAACGCACTGATCCGACACGATATTCCAGAACGAGAGAAAAGCAAATGTCCGCACTGCACATCAAGAAGGGCTCGACCAAGCACTCGGCCTATAACCTGCGCCCGCAATTCAGCGATGTGAGCGAGACGCACACGCTGGCGGTGGTCGTGGACAACGAGGCGGGCGTTCTGGCGCGGGTGATCGGATTGTTCTCGGGGCGGGGCTACAACATCGAAAGCCTGACCGTCGCCGAGGTGGATCACGAAAGCGCGCTAAGCCGAATCACCATCGTCACGACCGGCACGCCGCAGGTGATCGAACAGATCAAGGCACAGCTTGGCCGCATCGTGCCGGTGCATGACGTGCACGACCTAACGGTTGAGGGGCCGTCGGTTGAGCGTGAGCTGGCCCTGCTCAAGGTCGTCTGCGAGGGTGAAAAGCGGGTCGAGGCGCTGCGCCTTGCGGACATCTTCCGGGCCAATGTCGTGGATAGCACGCTTTCGAGTTTTGTGTTTGAAATCACGGGGATGCCGGACAAAATTGATGCGTTTGCAAGCCTGATGCGGCCGCTTGGCCTCTACGAGGTGGCGCGAACCGGTGTCGCGGCATTGTCCCGCGGAGGCGAGTGAGCGCCGCCGCCCTCAGGCGGTTTGCGCATCGTCGCGCGACGAATCGGATACCTGCGCCGCGCCCGCCTCGACCAGCAGGCGATAGAGATGCCAGGTGGCGTGCCCCAACAGGGGCAGCGCCACGAACAACCCCACGAAGCCAGGGATCATCGCGGCAAAGGTGACAACGGCGATGAACACCGCCCAGGCCAGCATCGGAACCGGGTTGTGCAGCACGGTTTGAAAGCTGGTGATCATGGCGGTCACGAAATCAACCTCGCGGTCCAACAGAAGCGGCAGCGCGATCACCGTGATCATGTAAAGCAGCAGCGCAAACGCAGCCCCGACGACCGTTCCAACGCCCAGCATCATCACCCCGTTCCACGTCAAGAACACGCTGTAATAGCTTGATATATTTGTCATTGTACTAAGCCCCAGGAACAAGGCGAAGATCATGTGCGCCAAGAAAAACCAAAACAGGAACAGGAACACGATGATCGCGCAGATCGACGGGAGCTGCCGGCGCGACTGCTGCGTGACGACCCCGAAAATGCGGTAGAAATCCATCGCCAACCCCTTCTGCAAGCGGCGGCTGACCTCGTAGAGACCGACGGCGGCGAAGGGGCCCAGGAGGGGGAAGCCGACTGCGGCGAAGATCAGCCAGTAGGTCTGACCGGTGGCCCATGTGACCAGGACCATCACCCAGCCGATCAGCACGTAAACCGCCGAGAACACCACGCCATAGCCCGGCGCCCGGCGCATATCCGCGCGGGCCCGCCTCAACGCCTTGAAAAGCATGTCGAAATCGACCGCGCCAAGCGGTGGCACGCCCTCACGTGGGTTGTAGGGCATGGGGTTCCTCCCGTTTCAATCCTCCGAAAACAAGAGAAGCGGTATCCGCCCCGTTAATCAAGGGTTTCCACGGCGCACGCCCCGATAACGACCTGCGTAACGCCCTAAACGGACGTTTCAGGCCCCGGGCCGTACGATTCGTCAGGTCACACCGTCGAGGGATCGACGACCGCCACGTCGGGCAGCGCGTAGTAGTCCCCCTTCGTGTCCGGATAGAGCTGCCGGTCCATCGTCAACCCGGTGTCCCCGTCGATCGTGCCCGCCATGACCGATGTGTTGGGGCTACCGAATGTGCGCCAGAACAGTTGACTGCCGCAGTTCGCGCAGAACCCGCGCTCGGCTGTATCAGAGGATTGATACCAGGTGATGTTCGCGCCCCCTTGGATATCCAGCTTGCCACTGGAAACCCGGGTGGCCGCAACATGATGGCCCGAGGTCTTGCGGCATTGGGTGCAATGGCAGCCGACAACCGACCGGGGGGTATCGCGTATCTGGTAGGTGACGCGACCGCATAAACAGCTTCCGTGCATGGCATCCTCCCTTTTGCGGCCCTGATCATGCGCGAACAGGCGGATCACGTGCGGTCAAACACGATGCTCCACGACGATTTTGCGACGACAGGCGCTATCGCGCAAGGGACGGGCCAAGGAGGGTATTGCCGCGAATGGCCTTGAGTTGCGAACCTTCGGCCCAGCGCCATGCGCGAAATAGCGCCCGCAGGGCGCCGCGCATCGCCGGGCCGCCCCCCGGCACGGCGAATTGGCAACCACCTGCACAACGCACAAATGTTATTCGGATTTAGCTGAGATAAAGCGCCCCGAACCAGCGTTGGATCGCCGCACCGCGGCCCGCCGATGCGCGGCCCGTCAGCCGTTCACCCGATGCCCGCTCAAGACCATTGACGCCTCTTGAGCGTTACTCTTCGCCCTGCGCCTCGGCGCGGCTCTTGCCGGACACGTTGAGCGCCAGCGTCGCGGCCATCAGCCCATCGAGATCGCCGTCAAGGACACCCTTGGTATCGGACGTCTCGTAATTGGTGCGCAGGTCCTTGACCATCTGGTAGGGCTGCAACACGTACGACCGGATCTGGTTGCCCCAGCCGGCCTCGCCCTTGGCCTCGTGGGCCTCGTTGATGGCGGCGTTGCGCTTGTCCAACTCCAGCTGATACAGCCGCGATTTCAACGCTTTCATGGCGATATCGCGGTTCTGGTGCTGCGACTTCTCGGAACTGGTCACGACGATGCCCGTGGGCGCGTGGGTGATCCGCACGGCCGAGTCGGTGGTGTTCACGTGCTGGCCGCCCGCCCCGGAGGAACGGTAGGTGTCGATGCGAATATCGGCGGGGTTCACGTCGATCTCGATATTGTCGTCGACCACCGGGTAGACCCAGACCGAGCAGAACGAGGTGTGCCGCTTGGCCGCGCTGTCATAGGGCGAGATGCGCACAAGGCGGTGCACGCCGGATTCGGATTTCAGCCAACCATAGGCGTTGTGGCCGGAAATCTTGTAGGTGGCCGATTTGATGCCCGCCTCGTCGCCGGGGCTTTGGGCCTGCAACTCGACCGTGTAGCCCTTTTTCTCGGCCCACCGGACATACATGCGCGCCAGCATCGCCGCCCAATCGCACGATTCGGTGCCCCCTGCCCCTGCGTTGATCTCAAGGAAGGTGTCGTTGCCGTCCGCCTCGCCGTCCAAAAGCGCCTCAAGTTCTTTCTTGGCGGCGCGCTCGGCCAGTGCCTTGAGGGCCTCCTCGGCCTCGGCAATGACCTCTTCGTCGCCTTCGGCCTCGCCCATCTCGATCAGGCCGACATTATCGTCAAGCTCTTGCTGGATGCCGTTGACGGTATCCATCGCATCGACCAGCGTCTGCCGGTCGCGCATCAACTTTTGCGCGCGGGCGGGATCGTCCCACAGGGTCGGGTCCTCGACCCGGGCGTTGAATTCCTCAAGCCGGTGGGGCGCCATTTCCCAATCCATCCGCTGGCGCAGCAGGTCCAGCGACTTCTCGATTTCGGCAACTTTTGCTTCGGCTTCGGCGCGCATTGGGCATTCCTGATGTGGTGATGGCGTCTCAGGGCAGCGTGATAGACCACTGCCCGCTCAGGGGCAAGCGAGCGCACGCGCGCGGCTTAGTAGAGGCCGCCAGAGCTGATCGTGCCAAAATTGGCCTTGGGGCCGACGGTGGCCTTGCGCCCGGTGGAGGTCGTGACCTCCTTGTCGGTCTGCTCCGCCCGTGTTCCGTCGCCCTGTTCGAACAGCAGCAGGTTCGAGCCCATGGCGAACCCGCCGTCATAGGTGATGCCGAAAACGGGCTCCTCTCCGTCGCGGAAATACTCGGCCACGACCTGCTCTCCGCTGGCGTCATCGGGCAGGCGCGCGCCGGTGTAGCGGTCAATCTTGAGGAAATGCCCGCCGGGCGGCACGCGGAACGGACCGCCACCGAATTTCTTGATCGCCTCGGTCATGAATTCCTGGAACACCGGGCCGCACATGGTCGAGCCGTAGGCGCCGTGCCCCAAACCGCGCGGCTGGTCAAAGCCGATGTAGCAGCCCGCGACCATGTTGCTGGTGAAGCCGATGAACCACGCATCGCGCGCGTCGTTGGTGGTGCCGGTCTTGCCCGCGACGGGGACCGGCAGGCTGATGGCGCCGGCGGCGGTGCCGCGATCAACCACGCCCTTCATCATCGAGGTTAGCTGATAGGCGGTGATGGCGTTCATCACGCGCTCGCGGGTGGAGATCACGCGCGGGGGCTGTCCGGGGGGCAGATCGGGGTCGTCGCAATCGACGCAGGCGCGGCGATCGTGGCGGTAGACGGTGTTGCCGTAGCGGTCCTGCACGCGGTCCACCAGCGTGGGTTCGACCCGCTCGCCGCCATTGGCGAACATGGCGTAGGCCGCGACCATGTTATAAAGCGTCGTCTCTTCCGAGCCGAGCGCGTTGGCAAGGTAGGTATCCATGTCCTGGTAGACGCCGAACCGTTCGGCGTAATCGGCGATCACGTCCATGCCCACCTCTTGCGCGAGGCGGATCGTCATCAGGTTGCGCGAGTGCTCGATCCCGGTGCGCAGGGGCGTGGGGCCGTAGTACTTGTTGGACGAGTTGCGCGGCCGCCAGACACCATCGGGGGTATCGATCTCGATCGGGGCGTCGACGACGATGGTCGCGGGGGAATAGCCGCTATCGAGGGCCGAGGCGTAGACAAATGGCTTGAAGCTGGAACCGGGCTGCCGGCGGGCCTGCGTGGCGCGGTTGAACACCGAATCCTGGTAGCTGAAGCCGCCTTGCATGGCGATCACGCGGCCGGTGTTGACGTCCATCGCCATGAACCCGCCCTGCGCCTCGGGCACCTGCCGCACGGACCAGTTGGCGAAATTGCCCTCGTCGTCGGTGACGCGGCGCACATGCACGACCTCGCCCACCTCGAAGGTTTCAAAGAAATCGCCGGGCAGCCACGCGATATCCTTGCGCGGGATGACATGCGGCGTATCGGCGTCGGGCGCGACGCCCTCGATGCCGATGCGCATCTGCTGATCGGCGATGTCGAGGATGACGGCCGGGTACCATGTGCCGTCCAGGTCGATGTCGCGGGCCACGTCCGTCTCCGACAGCGCTGCGCGCCACGCCTCTTCGTCCTTTAGCGCCTCTTGCGGGATGGATTTGCCGGTGCCGCGCCATTTGCCCTTGTTGCGGTCGTATTCCTCAAGCCGGCTGCGCAGGGCATGGGTCGCGATGGTCTGCATCTCTGGATCCACGGTCGCGCGCACGCTCAGCCCGCCCGAGAAAAACTCTTCCTCGCCGAAATCGCGGCTCAGTTGGCGGCGGATCTCGTCGGTGAAATAGTCGCGCGGCGGCAGCTCGGCCTGGTAGCTTTGGAAATCGCCCTGCTGGACCGAGCGAACGGGCAGATCGGCCTCGGCCTTGTAGGTGGCCTCGGAGATATAGCCGTTCTCGTACATCTCGCGCAGGACGAAATTGCGCCGGTCGCGCAGGCGGGTCTTTTCGCGCACCGGGTGATAATCCGACGGAGCCTTGGGCATGGCGGCAAGGAAGGCCGCCTCGTGCGGGGCAAGCTCCGGCAGGGTCTTGTTGAAATAGGTCTGCGCGGCGGCGGTGACGCCGTACGAGTTCTGCCCGAGGAAAATCTCGTTGAGATACAGCTCGAGGATATCTTCCTTGCTCAGGGTTTCCTCGATGCGGGTGGCAAGGATGATTTCCTTGATCTTGCGCTCGATCCGGCGGTCGCCGCTGAGCAGGAAGTTCTTCATCACCTGCTGCGTGATGGTCGAGGCCCCGCGCACATTGCGCCCGCGCGAGCGGACGGCCTCGAATACGGCGCTGGCTATGCCGCGCGCGTCATAGCCGCTATGGGTGTAGAAATTCTTGTCCTCGGCCGAGATGAACGCCTGCTTGACCAGGTCGGGGATATCCTCGGCCGGGGTGAACAGGCGGCGTTCGCGGGCGAACTCGTCGATGATGCGGCCGCGGGCCGAATAGATGCGACTGATCGTTGGCGGGGTATATTGCGCAAGGCTCTGGTGGCTGGGCAGGTCACGCCCGTAAACCCAGAACACCGCGCCGATGCTGAGCGCGATGACAAGCACCGACAGCGTGATCAGCGTGAAGAGACCGCCGAAGAAAGAGAAAATGAATCGCAGCACCGATCGCCCCATACTGTTGCGCCCCTCATATAGGCCCCCAAGGCGGCAGCGTCAAAACAAGACGCGCGCAGGTATGGGCGGGATGTTGCTGTGGGTGGTCGTTGCGCAGCCGACCAAGGAGCCGCGCAGTGCCGGGCCGCGGTGCGGCGATCCTACGCCAGTGCGGGGCATTTTATGCCTGCCAAACCCGAAGAACCTTGGAGCGTTGCGCAGGTGTCAGCCAAATCGCCATGCCGCCACGCCGAAAGCGTGCCGATGATGGACGGCGCCCCTTTGGGGCGACGGGCGGCCCGGCGATGCGCGGCGGCCTCCGGCCGCTATTTCGCGCGCCTCTTGGGCCGCTACTGGCGCAAGGCAGCATCCTCGATCCGCCAGGCATCAAGTGCTGCGCGAATGCCGCTGGCCAGATCCGCGCGCCATGCCGCGTCGCGCAGGTTCTCGATATCGCGGTCACTGGTCAGAAACCCCATTTCCAGCAGCACCGAGGGGATGTCGGCGGCCTTGAGCACGGAAAACGCCGCGCGCCGGATCGGGTGCGCGTTGAGCGCGCCAACGCTCTCGCCCATCCCGTCCACCATCGCCTGCGCCAGCCGCCGCGCGCGCGGCCGCGTCTCCCGGCGCGCAAGGTCCAGCAAGATACCCGCCACCTGGTCATCCTGCCCGGTCAGGTCCACCCCGGCGAGGATATCATCGCGGTCGTGCCGCTCGGCCAAACGGGCGCTGGCGGCGTCGCTGGCGCTAGCTGACAACAGGTAGACGGCGGCGCCATGCGCCTGCCCCTGCACCAGCGTATCGGCATGCAGCGAGATGAACAGATCGGCCTGCATCTCATGCGCCAGCGCCACCCGCCGCTCAAGCGCGACGAAACGATCATCGCTGCGCGTCATCAGCACCTCGTAGCCGCCCGCGCGAACCAACTCCTCCTTCAGCTCACGCGCGAAGGTCAGGGTCAGGTTCTTTTCGCTGAGCCCGTCCCGCTCGGCGCCGGGATCTATGCCGCCATGACCGGGGTCCAGCATCACCCGAAGGGGACCCGCGCCCGAGCCCTCAGGCGCGCGCGCGGCGCGGGCGCGCACCGGCGGCATATCCCAGCGGGGATCGCGCGGGGCACCGGCACGCGCGGCGAACTCCTCACTGGTGGCGCTGCGCATCTCGGCGCGCAAGCGTGCCTTTCCCGTCTCGACATCGACGCGCATCGCCACCGTGTCGATCACCATCGGCGCGGCAAGATCCACCACCATCCGCGACCAACCGGGGCGAAACCCGCCAAAGCGCAGATCGCGCGCCCCATCGGCGTTCAGCATCACGGTGCGGTCCACGCCGGTCCAGTCCACCTCGCGGAAATCAAGCACAAGGCGGGGCGGCGCGGCCAGCGTGTAGGCACGGTACGGCACCCCCTGCGACAGCGCCAGATCAAGCCGTAGCCCGCCACCGCGCGTATCGGTCACCAGGCTGCCGGCCGGATCGACCCGCGCCAGCCCGCCAAGCCCCTGCTGCGCGCCCCCGCGCGGCACAAACGCCGCGCAGACCAATGCAAATGCCACAAATGCCAGTATCGGTGCCCTGCTCATGTCCTGCCCGTTCGTTGCAAGCAATGTTTCGGCGACAGTATCGCAAGCGGCGGGGCAATGCACGCCTCCCGCGCCATCGGCGGGAGATTGCCATCACAATCACGCCAACGGCGCAGGGCCTGCTTGAAGCGGGCCTTGGTTTGTTCCTATGCTGCGCGGGACGTTGCGATTTCCTGACCGCGAGGCCCCCTGCGATGCGCGCAATTCCAAGGCTCTGTGCCACGACCCTTGTCGCGGTGGCGCTGGCGTGGCCGGCGCAGGTTGCGCACGCGGTGACCCTGATCCGCGACGCAGGGATGGAACATGCCCTATCGAAGCTGGCGCGCCCGGTCCTCAACGCGGCAGGGCTGGCGCCGGGGCAGGTGCGGGTGCTGGTGATCCGCGATTCCTCGCTCAACGCGTTCGTGCTGGATAACCAGCATATCTTCATCCATTCGGGCATGCTGTTGCGGATGAAGGACGCTGCGATGCTGCAATCGGTGATCGCGCACGAGGCGGCGCATATCGCCAACGGCCACATCCTGCGGCGTGGCGTCAACGCGGGCATGGCCAGCACCGTAACCGGCCTTGGCATCGCGCTGGCGGCGGTGGCGGCGGCCTCCGGCGCGGCGGGCAGCGCGGCGGCGGGCCTTGGCATGGGCATGGCCGGATCGGCCGAGCGGGTGTTCATGTCGCACACCCGCGCCGAGGAAAGCGCCGCCGACACCTCGGGCCTGCGCTACATGTCCCGCGCGGGCGTCCCGCCCGAAGGGTTCACCCGCGTGATGGACCTGTTTCGCGGCCAGGAGGTGCTCAGCCAGGGGCGCCAGGATCCGTACGCGCGCACCCACCCCCTGACCCGCGACCGGCAGCGCGCGATCAAGGCACAGATCGCCGCGCTGGAGGGGCAAACCGCCACGCCCGACGACAGCGCCGAGTACTGGTTCGCGCGCGCCACCGGCAAGCTGTCGGCGTATCTGCGCGCGCCGGGCTGGACCCTGCCGCGCGTGGAGGGCAGCCGAACGCGCGACATCGCGTTGATGCGCAAGGCGGTCGCCTATCACCAGATGCCCGACACCGTGCGCGCCATCGCGGCGGCGGATGAATTGGCCGCGATGCGCCCGCAAGACCCGTTCGTACATGAATTGCGCGGCCAGATCCTGTTGGAAAGCCGCCGCATGGCCCCGGCGGTGCGCGCGTATGAACGTGCCGTCGAATTGGCGCCGGAAAACGCCATGGTGATGGCCGGGCTGGGCCGGGCGCTGTTGGCGGCGGACCGCCCCGATGAGGCGCGCGAGATCCTCGAGCGCGCCCGGCGGCGCGATTTCCGCAACCCGCGGATGCTGCGCGACCTGGCCACCGCCTATGCGCGCCTAAATCAGACCGGCATGGCATCGCTGGTCACCGCCGAGCGTTACGCCCTCGTGGGGCGGTTCAAGGATGCCGAGCTTAACGCCAGCCGCGCCGAAGGCCTACTGCCGCGCGGCTCCTCTGCTTGGCTTCGGGCGCAGGATGTGATCTCTGCGGCTGAGGCCGAACTTGATAAACGGAGATAACCCATGAAAGCCCTTTTAGCCGCAGCAGCCGCCGCGATCGCGCTTGCCGGTCCGGCCAGTGCCCTTGACCTGACCGACATGAACCAGAGCGAGCGCAGCGCGCTCCGCGAGGAAATCCGCGCCTACCTCCTGGACAACCCCGAGGTGATCATGGAGGCCGTCGCAATCCTTGAGCAGCGCCAGAACGCGCAAAAGGCGCAAAGCGACGCGCAGATGATCGCAACCAACGCCGAGGCCCTCTTTGAGGACGACGCGTCATGGGTGGGCGGCAACCCCGATGGCGATCTGACCCTGGTCGAGTTCATGGATTACCGCTGCGGCTACTGCCGCAAGGCGGCGCCCGAGGTGAGCGAGTTGATCGAAAGCGACGGCAACATCCGCATCATCGTCAAGGAATTCCCGATCCTGGGCGATCAATCGGTGATCGCCTCGCGCTTTGCGATCGCGGTGCTGCAGCTTGAAGGCGACGCGGCCTACGAGAAGGCGCATGACACCCTGATCAAGTTCAAGGGCGAGATCGGGCGCGATGCACTGACCCGTATCGCGGGCGACCTGGGGCTGGAGGCCGCGCCGATCCTGGAACGGATGGACAGTGACGCGGTGACCGAGGTGATCTCGCGCAACCACCAACTGGCCAGCCGGCTGCAGATCACCGGCACACCGACCTTCGTGATGGGCGAGCAGATGCTGCGCGGTTACGTGCCACTGGACAAGATGCGCCAGATCGCGGCGCAGATCCGAAAGGACCAGTAAGGCAATGCACGCGGGCGGCAAAACGTGCCGCGGCGCGGCGGCGGCGATGTGCCTGCTGGCCGCGCCTGCCGCCACGGCCGGTGCGCTCGATGACGCGTCACGCGAAATCCTGGGCGCCGAGATCGCGAAAGTGCTGACCGCTGAGCCCGAGATCGTCGCGCGTGCCCTGAACGCGCCGCCCGCCCCGGCAGACATCTACCGCGACGCGGTGGCGCGCGATCTCGATACCATCGCGGGGCTGTCCGCCCGGCTCTTTGCCCCCACGCAACAGGGCTTTGGCCCCGCCGGGCAACGCGCGACGATCGCGCTGTTCACGCGCGGCGGCTGCGCGCCCTGCAAGCAAGCCGAGGCAGAGCTGCGCAAGCTGACCAGCAAGACCGGGGTACGAGTGGCGCTCTTTGACATGGACGAACATGCCGAGCTGGCAGCAAAGCTCGGCCTCGACAGCGCGCCCTCCTACGTGATGCGCGACCGGATGCTGCGCGGGCACATGCCGGCGATCGTGCTCAAGCGCTACATCCGCGAGGCGCGCGCACAGGACTAACCCCTTGCGCATAGGCCCATAGGCCGGGAGCCTCCGGCGGGAGTATTTCGGGCAAGATGAAGCGCAAAGCGGCCTGCATGCATCTTCTGGCCTTAAATATCCCGGGGGAGGCGCCGCAGGCGACGGGGGCAGCGCCCCCAATCAACGCGTCCTGCGTGGCGCAGCCACTCCGCTTTATTCGGCGGCTTTCGGGGCGGCCTCGCCTGCCTCGATCTCGGCGGCGCGCTTCTCGACCTGCTCGACGATGTGGTCGATCATCTGATCGTTGGACATCTTGTGGCTTTGCGCGCCCGCGAGGTAGACCATGCCGGCCCCTGCCCCGCCGCCGGTAAAGCCGACATCGGTCATCAGGGCCTCGCCCGGCCCGTTCACGACGCAGCCGATGATCGACAGGCTCATCGGGGTCTTGATGTGCTCAAGCCGCTGTTCAAGGGTCTCGACCGTCTTGATCACGTCGAACCCCTGCCGCGCGCAGGACGGGCACGAGATGATGTTGACGCCGCGGTGGCGCAGCCCGAGGGATTTCAGGATCTCGTAACCAACCTTGACCTCCTCCACCGGATCGGCGCTGAGGCTGACGCGGACGGTATCGCCGATCCCCATCCACAGCAGGTTGCCCAGACCGATCGCGCTCTTGATCGTGCCGGAGGTCAGGCCGCCCGCCTCGGTGATGCCAAGGTGAATGGGGGCATCCGTGGCCTCGGCCAACCCCTGGTAGGCGGCGGCGGCCATGAACACATCCGACGCCTTGACCGAGATCTTGAACTCGTGAAAGTCGTTATCCTGCAGGATGCGAATATGCTCAAGCCCGGATTCGATCATCGCGTCGGGGCAAGGTTCACCATATTTTTCAAGAAGATGACGCTCAAGGCTGCCGGCGTTGACACCGATGCGGATCGAACAGCCGTGATCGCGGGCGGCGGATATCACCTCGCGCACGCGGTCGGGGCTGCCGATATTGCCGGGGTTGATCCGCAGGCAGGCGGCGCCAGCCTCGGCCGCCTCGATCCCGCGTCTGTAGTGAAAGTGGATGTCGGCGACGATGGGCACCGGGCTTTCGCGCACGATGTCCTTCAGGGCGCGGGCGCTGGCCTCATCCGGGACCGAGACGCGCACGATATCCGCCCCCACATCCGCGGCGGCCTGCACCTGCGCCACGGTTGCGGCCACGTCGCGGGTGTCGGTGTTGGTCATGGTCTGCACCGAGATCGGCGCATCCCCCCCCACGGGCACGTTGCCGACCTGGATCTGGCGGCTTTTACGGCGGTAGATGTTGCGCCACGGGCGCACCGGATTGAGCGACATGGGTGTTCCCTTCGCGTGAAAACTGGCAACTGTCAGGGGAACAGATAGACCTCTGCGCAGGTGCCCGCAACGGGGGTGCGATCACTCTTGCGCGGGGGCGGCGTCGTCTTCCGCGCGCAGCTCGGCCACCATGCGGGCAAGATCGCGGTCCTGCGCGGGGTCCGCGCGATCATAGCGGTCCGTCAGGGTGTCTGCGGCCAGCGCCAGGTTCTTGGTGATGGTGCCGCTTTCGCCGGCGGGGCCGTAGTGCTCGCCGTTCACGGCGAAGTAAATCGCGCCGGATTCGCCGACCCTGAGGCTGGGCGCCTGTTCGGTCGCGGGCACGGTGTAGCGGTCGCCGGCGTTCATGATGCCCTCGAAGACAACCGTGCCATCGCTGGAGCGCACCCTGACCCAGGCGGGGCGAACGGCGACCATTTCGATCTTCGGCGCCGGATCTTCGACGACCTTGGGGCTGGGCGGCTGGCCCGCGCCGGGGGCAATGTCGGCCTTTTTCAGGGCCTCGGCGACGGCAAGCTGCATCCGCGCCGGGTCCGAGGCGGGCCCGGACTCGAGTTGTGTGAAGTTGCCGCGCGCGCCGGGCTCCAGCGTGGCGATGGGGCCATCGCGCGCCACCATCACCGGCACATCAAGCGCCTGCGGCCGGTACAGCCGATCAAGCGCCTCGTCCTTGTCCGAGCGACCGCTATCGGCCATCTTCTTCATGTCCGGCTGCGCGGGACCGGCGGTATCCTGCTGCTCTTGCAGCGGGTCGAGATCGGCCAGAACCTCGGGGCTGTTTTCGACCGGTTCGATCTGGACGCGCTGAACCTCTTGCACGACGCTCCAGCCGCCATAGCCAAGCGTGGCGATCAGGCCGACCAGCACCAGCAGGGAGCCGATCGCGCGCGGCTCGATCCGGCCGATCATCGAATCGCTGACATGGGCGAAAGGCGTGGCGCCATCGGCGAAGGGGTCACGCTCAGCCGCCAAACGGGTCGAGATCGGCGCCTTGCGCACGGTCGATGCCTCGGACGACATGCCATGCGCGGTGGTGAACCCGCTTTCGGCGCAGAACGCGTCAAAAGCCCGTTCCGGATCCATTTCCAGGTAGCGCGCATAAGAGCGCACGTAGCCTGCGATAAACCCGGGCGTATCAAAAGCGGAAGGGTCGGCGTTCTCGATCGCGGCGATATAGGCGGCCTTGATCCGCAATTCGCGTTGGACATCCAGCAGCGATTTACCCATCGTGGCGCGTTCGCCGCGCATGACGTCCCCGAGGCGAAGTTCGAATGCGTCGAAGCCTTTAGGCTCAACGAAATCTTCCTGCGTCTTGCGGGAAAACCTTCGACGGATCATGCTCGCTGCCCCATTCTGCCCTAAGACGCGCCAATTCAACGAAGATTCGCTACGTCCCGTGATTTGTTGTCAGATTAACACAGCGTAATTTTTTTTCACAGCCCCCTAAAGGCTTAGCCGGCCAATTCGGCACGATTCAGCGCACATTGGCCCCAAAGTTCATCCATAGCGCGTACGAGCTTGTCCATCTCGTTGGGCCCATGCACCGGCGAGGGCGTGAAGCGCAGCCGCTCGGTTCCGCGCGGGACGGTGGGGTAGTTGATGGGCTGCACGTAGATGCCGTAATCGTCCAAGAGCATATCCGACAACTGCTTGGTATGGACCGGATTTCCGACGATCACCGGCACGATATGCGAGCCGTGATCGATGATCGGAAGGCCCATCCCCTTGAGCCGTGTCTTGAGGATCTTCGCCTGCGTCTGGTGCTGATCGCGGCGATCCTGGTCGCGCTTGAGATGCGCAACACTGGCCGCGGCCCCGGCGGCGACGGCCGGCGGGATCGACGTGGTAAAGATGAAGCCTGGCGCATAAGACCTTATGGCGTCGCACATTTTCGCGCTGGCCGCTATGTAGCCGCCATGCACGCCATAGGCCTTGGCAAGGGTGCCGTTGATGATGTCGATCCGGTGCGCAAGGCGGTCGCGTTCCGTCACACCGCCGCCGCGCGGGCCGTACATGCCCACGGCGTGCACCTCGTCGATATAGGTCAGCGCGCCAAACTCGTCGGCCAGATCGCAAATTTGCTCGATGGGGCCGAAATCGCCATCCATGGAATAGACGGATTCGAACGCGATCAGCTTCGGCGCGTCGGGATCGTCGGCGGCCAACAGCTCGCGCAGGTGCTCCACGTCGTTGTGGCGGAAGATCCGCTTGGCCCCACCATTGCGGCGCACCCCTTCGATCATCGACGCGTGGTTGAGCGCGTCGGAATAGATGATCAGCCCCGGAAACAGCTTGGGCAGGGTCGAGAGGGTGGCATCGTTGGCGATATAGGCCGAGGTGAACAGCAGCGCCGCCTCCTTGCCATGCAGATCGGCCAACTCGGCCTCAAGCTGCTTGTGATAGATCGTGGTGCCGGAGATATTGCGCGTGCCGCCCGACCCTGCGCCGGTGGCCTCCAGCGCGGCATGCATCGCCTCAAGGACGACCGGATGCTGCCCCATGCCGAGGTAGTCGTTGCCGCACCACACGGTGATCTGCCGCTCACCGCCATCGGGGTGCAGCCAACGGGCATGCGGGTAGCTGCCATTGCGGCGCTCGATATCGATAAAGGTGCGATAGCGCCCTTCTTCATGAAGCTGGTCGATCGCTTGGTCCAGCTTGGCCGAATAGTCCATGCGCGTATCCTTTTCCTCTCTTCCCGCAGTCGTTTCTACACCAAACAACCCCCACGCGGAAACACCTTCAGGTGCATACATTCAAATTTTTACGGATATACGTTTCATATCCAATATATACCACGTTACAAATTGCCGCTGCCGCTGACCTTGACCCATGTCAACATCGCGACGGCGGGCTGGACAGTGGCGGCGGCACTGCTACGCTTGGGGGGAAACATTGAAAAGGAATCCCGCCTTGTCACTCGACGACGTTCTTGCCCGAATCGATGCAGATCTGCCCGACGCGACCGACCGGTTGATGGAGTTGCTGCGCATCCCGTCGGTATCGACCGATCCCGCCTACAAGGCGGATTGCGATGCCGCGGCCGACTGGTTGGTGAAAGACCTGCAAACCCTTGGGATCAAAGCGGAAAAGCGCCCTACCCCAGGTCACCCCATGGTGGTGGGACATATCGATGGCGACGGGCCGCACGTCCTGTTCTATGGGCATTACGACGTGCAGCCGGTCGATCCGCTGGAGCTGTGGGATCGCGACCCGTTCGATCCGGCGGTGGAAGAGACCGACAAGGGCCGCGTGATCCGCGGGCGCGGCGCGTCGGACGACAAGGGGCAGTTGATGACCTTTGTCGAGGCCTGCCGCGCGTGGCAAGCGGTGCATGGCACCCTGCCCTGCCGGATCACGTTCTTCCTTGAGGGCGAGGAGGAATCGGGCTCGCCTTCGCTGGTGCCGTTCATGCGCGAAAACGCGGAAGAGTTGAAATCGGATATCGCGCTGATCTGTGACACGGGCCTTTATGATCACAACACGCCGTCGATCGCGACTCAGTTGCGGGGGCTGCTGGCCGAGGAAATCGTCATCACCGGCCCCAGCAAGGATTTGCACTCGGGCCTCTATGGCGGGCTGGCGATGAACCCGATCCGTGTCCTGTCTAGGATCATCACGGGGCTGCATGACGTCACCGGCCGCATCACCCTGCCGGGGTTCTACGACGATGTGCCCGAGCTGCCCGAGGAAGTGCGCGCACAGTGGGACGGCCTGGGATTCAACCACGCCGAATTCCTGGGCGCTGTCGGGCTGAGCCTGCCGGCGGGCGAACAGGCCCGCACGCCGCTGGAAATGCTTTGGTCGCGCCCGACCTGCGATGTCAACGGCATCTGGGGCGGCTATACCGGCGACGGGTTCAAGACGGTCCTGCCCTCGCAGGCCTCCGCCAAGATCAGCTTTCGCTTGGTAGGACAGCAAGACCCCGACAAGATCCACCGCACCTTCGTGGACTACGTGCACTCACAGCTGCCGGACGATTGCACTGTCGAATTCCCCAACGGCAAGGGATCGCCAGCCAGCCAGATGTCGATCGACCACCCCGCGTTCGAGCAGGCTCGCCAGGCGCTGAGCGCGGAATGGCCCAACGAGGCGGTGTTCGCCGGCATGGGCGGATCAATCCCGATCGCGGGGTATTTCAAGGACATCCTGGGCACCGACGCATTGCTGATCGGCTTCGGCAAGGATGATGACCAGATCCATTCGCCGAACGAGAAATACGACATGCGCAGCTTTCACAAGGGCATCCGAAGCTGGGCGCGCATCCTGGACGCGATCACCGGATGATCGACGGGTTCACCCACGGCGTCGCGCGCCCGGTGGGCGGCGATGTGGCCTATAGCATCGCCGGCACCGGGCCGCCCGTCCTGCTGCTGCACGGGTTCCCGCAAACCCGCGCGATGTGGGCCCGGATCGCGCCGGCGCTGCTGGCGGCGGGGCGCACCGTGGTGTGCGCCGATCTGCGCGGCTACGGCGCATCGTGGAAGCCAAGCGCAGTCGCCGATTACAGCTTTCGCCGGATGGGCGAGGAAATGCTGACGCTGATGCGTGATCTGGGGTTCGAGCGGTTCGACCTGGTCGGCCACGATCGCGGTGCCCGCTGCTCGCACCGGATGGCGCTGGATGCGCCGGGGCGGGTGCGCACCCTCACGGTGATGGATATCGTGCCCACGCACCTGCTGCTGTCGGACCTGACGCAGGAGGTGGCAACCGCCTATTACCACTGGTTTTTCCTGGCCCAGCCAGAGCCGTTTCCCGAAACCCTGATCGCGGCGGACCCGGATTATTTCTACGAATCCTGCCTGCTGGGTTGGGGCGCGGCGGCGCTGTCGGATTTCGATCCGCGTCAGCTGTCGGCTTACCGCGCGGCATGGCGCGACCGGGATACGATCCGGGGCATGTGCAACGATTACCGCGCGGCGCTGGTGCATGACATGGCCGACGACGGCGCCGACCTCAAGGCAAAGGTGCACTGCCCGGCGCTGGCGCTTTACGGCGCGGACGGGGTGATGGCGCGGGCCTACGACATGAACGCGACATGGGCCGAGCGATGCACGGACGTGCGCACGCAGGCGATCCCGGGCGGCCATTTCTTCCCCGACAGCGCGCCCGAGGAAACAACGGCCGCGCTTCTGGATTTCCTGGGCGGGCAGTCGTCCGCCGCATGAGGCACATAACGCCCGCTGGCGATCTGGCCTGTTGCTACCGTTGAAGGAGCCGCGCATCGCCGGGGCGTGGTGCGGCGATCTCACGCTGGTGTGGGGCATTTTATGCCTGCCAAACCCGAACAACCTCGGCGCATAGCGCAGGTGTCAACCAAATCGCCGCGCCGGTCGGGCGGCCCGGCGATGCGCGGCGGCCTGCGGCCTTGATTCCGCGCGCGGCGCTATATGAGATAACCGCTCAACACCATCACCCGCGCCACGTCCGCACGCCCTTGGCCGCCAAAAGGGCAAAGGGCGCAGCGTGCAGGACCAAATCGAAAACGTCGATCGCACGGCGCAACTCGCCGCCAATCAGCATCCCCAGCTTTTCCCAGATATGCGGAGCCGGCACGAACGGCGCGAGGCCAAGCGTCGCGCAAAGCAGCAGCACGATCAGCCATGGAATATCGTCCAGCGCCTTGCCCATCTGTCACCCTTGGACATTGTCGGAAAGTGAATGGCGCGGTTGACGGGGCTCGAACCCGCGACCTCCGGCGTGACAGGCCGGCACTCTAACCAGCTGAGCTACAACCGCGTACCGCGCCTCTTAAGCCAGCCCGCGCATGCCGTCAATCGAGAAATGGCAAGGGCTTGCCCCCGCCCCAGGCCCCCACCGCGCGGTGCGTTCATCCCGCGCGGGGCCAGATCGGGCACCGACGCGATACCGACGCTATACCGCCGTAGGGCCGATATCGAATAAGTCAACGAATCCCGACCGTTAACCCGCGATTCGCACGTTGGAACGTATCCGGTGGATTTCATGGGGTTTTGTCAGTGGATTTTGTCTGTGCAGCGATGGCGCGGTTGACGGGGCTCGAACCCGCGACCTCCGGCGTGACAGGCCGGCACTCTAACCAACTGAGCTACAACCGCCCGCTGCACGAACCGGGTCGCCCCGGCCGTGAAGGGTGTTTAGGCGCGCGGCGGGACGCCGTCAAGCACAGGATCGGGCAAAACGACACCGCCCGGGAACTTTTTTCGATGCATCGGATCGGACCTGCGGGCACGGCGAAAACAAAGGGGCGCACCGGCCATGCGGCGCGCCCCGGGGTACTGGTTTTTAAGGCCAGTGTCGCGCGGGAGGCCGGTTTCCCCGGCCCCGCCGCCTTTGGTTTATTGCGAAAACGACTTGAGGTACTCGGTCACGGCCGCGATGTCGTCGTCCTTGCGCAGGCCGGGGAAGGCCATCTTGGTGCCCTTCACGTAATCGCGCGGCTTGGCGAGGAAGGCGGCGAGCGCCTCTTCATCCCAGGCTTGGCCGGCCTCGCCCATGTCCTCCAGCGTCGCGGAGTAGCGGAACCCATCGACCGCAGCCATCTGCCGCCCCATCACGCCATTGAGCTGCGGGCCGGTGCGGTTCTTGGCGCCCTCGCCGACCATGTGGCAGGCCTTGCACTTGCGGAACACCTTCTCGCCCTCGGCGACCAGGTCGGGGTCGAGCGCGGCCTCCTCAGCAGGGGCCTCGTCTGCGGCATCCGTCTCCGCGGCGGCCTCGTCCGTGGCCTCGTCCGTGGCGGGTGCGGTGGCCTCTTCCTCGCTCGTGGCGCCCTCTTCTTCGGGGGTCACGTCCAGAACCGCGGCGCGCATGGTTATCTCGACCTCGTCCTTGCAGTTTTCCATGCAAGGCTCCTCCGAGAAACGCCCGTATTCCGTCTCGGGGCGGTCATCGATGATGAAGCCGTCGGCATTGGGCATCTCGACCTCGAGGAAGTTCTCGTTCGACAGAACGAAGTCGTCCTCGACGATGTAGTTCGAGTAGAGGATGTAGGCGACGATGGCATAGACCTCGTCCGTCTCCAGCGACTGCGCGTTTCCATAGGGCATCGAGCGATGCACATAATCCCACGCGGTGGACAGGTGCGGCCAGTAAGAGCCGACTGTTTTCACCGGGTCCTTGTCGGCCAGCGTCCCTTCGCCCCCGGCAAGCGCGGGCCAGTTGCCGACACCTTCGGCGAAATCGCCATGGCAGACCGCGCAGTTTTCGACGAACAATTCCTCGCCGGTCATCACGTCGCCCGACCCTTCGGGAAGGCCGGTGCCATCGGGGCTGACATCAAGGTTCCATGCCGCGATCTCTTCAGGGAGCGCGGGACGGCCCAGGCCGAACGCACCATCAGCCTTGGCATCGCTGGCATGGGCCGCAGCGATCAGCATCGAGTCGATGTTCCCCTCGGCCTGCACCAGGGTGTCGGCGCCTTCGGGCATGGGAACGACGTTGCGATCGGCGAAGTTGTAGGCGCCGGTCAGCATGGCCACCGCCGCGACGGTGAGCGTGCCGTATAGCTTAAGAGATTTCGACATTTTCGGCCTCCCCGTCGGACTTGACCCACCAGGTCTGAATGCAGTTGTTGTGATAGATCGAGTTTTCGCCGCGCACGTCGCGCAGGGCGTCCTTGGTCGGCTGAACGTAGCCGGTTTCATCCATAGCGCGCGACTGGAGCAGCATTTCCTCGCCATTCCAGACGTGGTCGAGGTAGAAACGCGTCACCGCCTTGTCCTGCGGATCGGCGGCAAGGCGCGCCTGCTGCCAGGTCTTGCCGCCATCGACGGTCACGTCGACGCGGGTGATCTTTCCGTGGCCGGACCAGGCCAGCCCGGTGATCACCAGCGGCCCGTGGCCGTGCGTGATGGGCGATTGCGGCGAGGGCGAGGTGACGACCGATTTGGCGTCCATCACCCATGTCCACTTGCGCGAGGTGCCATCGGCCAGGGTGTCGGTGTACTTGCTGGTTTCCTCGCGGCTTTCCACGGGGCCATCGGTAACCTCGACCCGGCGGAGCCACTTGACCCACATGTTGCCTTCCCAGCCCGGCACGACCAGGCGCACGGGGTATCCGTGTTCCTTGCGCAGGGCCTCGCCGTTGGCCTTGAACGCCACGAGCACGTCTTCCATCGCCTTTTCCAGCGGGATCGAGCGCCCGTTCGACGACGCATCGGCGCCCTCGACATAGACCCATTTGCCCTCGGTCTGAACGCCGGCCTCTTTCAGCAGGGTGCCAAGGGGGACGCCGGAATATTCCATGTTGTGGATCATTCCGTGGGTGAACTGCGCGCCGTTAAGCTGCGCGCCGGCCCATTCCATGCCGGTGTTGGCCGCGCATTCGCAGAAATGCACGCGGTTGACGCGCGGGAACCGCTCCAGGTCCTCGTAGGTAAAGACCAGCGGCGTATCGACCAGCCCGTTGATCATCAGGCGGTAATCTTCCTTGCGTAGCTCGATCGCGCCGGAGTGGTGCCGTTCGAACGCGCAGCCCTGCGGCGTGATGGTGCCATCAAGCGCGTGGATCGGCGTGAAGTTGATCGAGCTGATCGTGTCGGCGGTGAGCCATTCCACGTTGCGCCGCACCACGTCCGATTCAAACCGGATCGGCAGGCCGTAGGGCGTGGCATCCACCCCCTCGCCCAGGCCCTGCGCCCAGGGCTGCGTTTGCGTAATCAGCGGATCGGGGCCCGCGGCCCGTGCCATGGTGGCCCCGGCCACCGCGCCCCCCGCTGCCAGCGCCCCCTTGAGCACGGCGCGCCGCGAGGGCTTTTTGCCATTGAAGCTGACCGTCATCTGTCTTTGCCTCCTATCAGATCATCAAATTCGTTTACATGAATTTGATGGGTCGAGCAATTCCCATCCGGACCAGAGCACAAGGCCCCTTACCGGGGTTCAAAACGGGCGGCCGCCCGCGATTACGTGCCTGACACCTTGACACTGTCGTTCGGTGCGACCGAAACGGTACCCTGCTTGCGGATATGGCTTTCGACCACATCCCAGATCTGCGGCCCTTCGGTGCCTTCATTGACGCTGGCCCAGCCGGCGACGACGTAGTTCTTCGACGGGTCGATCTGTTCACCGGTGCTCAGCAGGGTCAGGTCGCTGATGCGCTCTCCCTGCTTTTTGGAAATGTCGATCCGGTAGCCCAGACCGCCGACGCGCACCATATCGCCGCCCTGCTGGTAGTAGGGGTCGGGGTTGAACAGGTTGTCGCCCACGTCCTCGAGCACGACCTTGATGAATTCGCCGGTCATCTCGGTGCGGTACGCCTTGCCGTAGGTCATCGAGGTGACGTTGAAGATATCCTCGCGGGTGATGTCCTGCCCCGGCAGGATGCTGGGGCCCCAACGGACGCCGGGGGACATGGCGATATCCGCCTCGCGCTCGGAAATCAGGGCATCACAGATCAGGTCATCCCAGGTGCCGTTGAAGTTGCCCCTGCGGTACAGAAGGCTGTCGGTCTTGCCGATCACCTCTTCCAGTTCGGCCTTGAAGGGTGCGCGCTGTGCGTCGATCACGGCGGTGACGTCCTTGTCCGGCTCGATCACGTCCGAGAAGATCGGGATCAGCTTGTGGCGGAAGCCCATCATCTGCCCGTCGCGCACGTCCAGATCGACGCGGCTGACGAATTTGCCGTTGGAGCCGCTGGCGACGATGATGGTGTCGCCCACCAGCACCGGCTCGGGCAGGGCATCGTGGGTGTGGCCGGACAGGATCACGTCGATGCCGGACACGATACCGGCCATCTTCTTGTCCACGTCAAAGCCGTTATGGCTAAGGCACACGACCAGCTCTGCGCCCTTTGAGCGGACCTCGTCCACGATCGCTTGCATGTTCTCGTCGCGGATGCCGAAACTGTAGTCGGGGAACATCCAGCCGGGATTGGCGATCGGCATGTAGGGAAACGCCTGCCCGATCACGGCGATCTTGGTGCCGCCGCGTTCAAAGAACTTGTAGGGGGGGAACTCGGCCGCGGGCTCGTCCCACATCTTGTCAAAGATGTTCTGGCCAAGCGCGGCGAAAGGCAGGTCGGCCACGATGTCGCGCACGCGGTCCTGCCCGAGGGTGAACTCCCAATGGAAGGTCATCGCGTCTGGCTTGAGCGCGTTCATCACGTTGACCATGTCCTGCCCTTCGGTCTTGTAGCAGGTATAGGAGCCGTGCCAGGTATCGCCACCATCCAGCAGCAGCGCATCGGGGCGGTCTGCGCGGATCGCGTTGATCACGGTCGCCACGCGGTCCAGCCCGCCAACCCGGCCATATTCGCGCGCCAGGGCGGTGAAGTCATTGTAGGTCAGCGCGTAATGCGAGGGGCTGCCGTCGTCGATACCGTAGAGCCGGCGGAAATCGGCGCCGGTGACGTGGGGCACTTCGCCCTTGTTGGGGCCGACACCGAGGTTGATCTCGGGCTCGCGGAAATAGATCGGCTTGAGCTGCGCGTGGATGTCGGTGATGTGGATCAGCGAGACATTTCCGAAGGTATCGAAATCCAGCAATTGATCCTGCGTCAGCTTCTGTTGCGCGGCCAAGCGCCCCCACTGGCCGAACCCGGAGGCGCCATAAAGGGCGGAAGCCGCCATGCTGACCTGAAGAAAATCGCGGCGTGAGATCATGTCTCGTGCTCCAACTAGTATAGCAGATTATCGACAGTCCCTGCCCCGGCGTCACATCGCGGCGCCTTGGAAGGGCTTTTGTAACGCCGCGCGCCACGTTGCGCCGGCGGAATGCCGGGGGCAGCGACCCGCCCCCAGCGAATGGTATCAGTTACGCACCGACGGCCCTTCGACCGACAGGCCGTTGCCGCGGCTTGCGACATAAAGCTCAAGCGCGACGAACTCGTCGCTGCCGGGTTTGAAGGTTTCCGCCCGCGTGTCGCGCACGCAGCCCTTGAAACGCGCATGAACGGTGTTCAGCTTGGCGTTCTTGAGGCGGTAGGTCGGGAAGCCGTTGATCTGCCCCTGGCTGAGGTGGTCGGCGCGGATCATGTTGCCATAGTTCTGCTCGTGGCAGTTGGCGCAGGACAGCTCGAGCTGACCGGTCCGGGTATAATAGAGCTCTTTGCCCTTTTCCCAGGTTTCGCGCGCCGGGCCATCGATGGCCACGTCCACGGGCATGCCGCGCGATTGCACGGCGATCAAGGCCTCCATGTTCGCCATCTTGCCGCTGGTATAGCCATACGGCTCGGCGCCCATGTTGTTTTCACGGCAATCGTTGATCTGCATCGCGAGGGTCTGCACTTCGCCGGCGTCCTCGTCCCACTTGGGATAGGAGGCGCGCACGCCTTTCATGCTGGACGGATCTTCGTGGCAGGTGGCACAGGATTTTTCCTCGGAGCCTTCGACCGTATTCCATTGGGCCATGCCTTCATCGACGAAGATCATGCCGGAATTGTCGAAATCGTCCATCTGCAGCGCCTGGGTTTCGTCCGAGCGAAAGTGCCAGCCCGACATGATCTCGGGCAGCGCGCCGTCCAAATGGGCGGGCGGCTCGGCCTTGGTGGTCATCTCGATCTCGCCATTGATGACGAGGTTGTCATCATCAGGATCAGCAGCCACCAACCCGGGAACCGAGAAAAGCACTGCGGCTATTGCCGTCATTGCATTGAATTTCATTTAGTTTCCTCCCTTGGGTCGCCCGGCCCCGCAGAGATACGGGGCACGGGTGCCTTGTGATTATATACCCGATCAGGCCATCGCCACGGACTTGGTCTCGGTGTAGACATCGCCGTCGTCGTCATACCAGGTAAAGACCATGTCACCCGCTTCGGGGATCTTTGCTTCGAACTCGAAGTAGGGGTTGGTCGAAATCGCCGGCTGCATTTCAACGTCGATGACGCTGGTGCCGTTGAATTCGCAGGTAAAGCGATGGATGATCGAGCGCGGGATGACGTTGCCGTCGCTATCCTTGCGCTGTCCCGATTCCATCTTGTGGCTGATCAGCGTCTTGATGGTCACCACTTCGCCGGCTTCTGCCGAGCGGGGCGCCTTGACGCGGGGTCGAACTCCAGATGCCATTTGGTATCTCCTTTGATTAGCCGCCGCAGCCGCCGATTGTCACTTTCACTTCCGAGCTGGCACGCGCGAAGCTGCCATCGGCCATCTTGGCGATTGCAACGACTTCCTGGGTGCCGGCAAGGCGGATGCGGGTCGATGCGGTTTGCGAGCCGGCCAGTTCACCGAAGTTGAACGTGGCAACGCCCGGCGTCGGGTTGCCCATTGCCAGAACCATGATCGCGCTTGCGCCTTCCGCGCCGACCGAGATCGGAACGGTGTTACCGTTCTCGGCGATCTCGGGCGCAGTCAGATCTACGCCGCCCTCGGTCACGTCTGCACCGCCGGTGAAGGCCGTGATTGCATCGTCGGACGCCGCGTTGACCCGGAAAGGCAGCACGGTCATCGCCGCAGCCCCCAGCCCAAGCGCCAGCGTGTCGCGTCTTGAGAATTCCATATTCGTCTCCTTGCTCATGTTGGTCGGATCACTCTTCCTTGAGCGTTGTCAGGAAGGCGACCACATCCTCGATCTGCTGCGCCGAAAGCAGCGGGTCCAGCGGCCCATCGGGCGCCTTGCCGGTGTAGGCATTGCCGGGGCGAACGAAGCCTTCGGTCTTGTAGTAGGCCGGCATCACGGTACCCGGATAGGTTTTCTTGGCGTTGCTCACGATGCCGCGCAGCTCTGCCTTGTTCCAGCGATCGCCGACGCCATCGAGGGTCGGGCCCACTTCGCCATGGAAGGGCGCGTCGTTGAGGGCCGTCACCTTGTGGCACGAAATGCAGTTGCCCAGTGATTTGGTCTTCATGATCTTGGCGCCGTTCTCGGGATCGCCCGGCTGGCCGGACAGAGATTGCGTCACCGCGCCGTAATCATCGAATGTCACATCTGCGGGCGCAACCGGGTTGGCCAGCGCCGCGCCGGCAACGACAGTCGCTGCCAGTGTCAGTGTTGAAAGCTTCATGTTTCCTCCCATGGCTAACGTTTCTTGCTGTGGTTAGCTTTGTATACAGTAGTTCACGGTGGCTCGTTAACGCAACAACAAATTCACGTAAATGAATTTCAAAATCCGTCAGCGCCCCGTCGGCGAGGCCGCGCTATTCGGTCACCATCCGCGCGACATATTTCTGAAACGGCTCATCCCCCTCATATCGCTTCTCTTTTACCCAACGCAGCATGGCCATGGTGGTGCCCTGTCCGAAGGCGCCCGGCATCACGGCGACGGCCGCGTCGGCGGCGGTCTGGCCCTCTTCAACCTCTTCGGGGAAGAACATGAAGGTGGGCGTGAACATCAGGGACCACTTCCGCGCCATCTGTTTTTCGGGCAGGGATTCGCCATCGAAATCGGTGACCTCCACGTCGCCGAACATGTTCATTTGTACCACGAAAAAATTCTCGCGGATATAGGCGTCGATCTCGGGTTCGGGGAACACCTCCTGGTGCATCTTGCGGCAGTAGATGCAGCCGCGCTGCTCGACGATGATCGCCAGGCGCTTGCCCTCGGCGTTGGCCTCGGCCAGGTCCTCGCGCAGGTCCTTGAAGGTGTTGCGCATCCAATCGGTCTTGTGCAGGCCATCGTCGCCCAACGTGGCCTCGGCCGCCGCCGGCAGCGCCAGCGTCATCAACATGGCAATCGCTGCAACCAGTCGTTTCATGTCTTGATCCTCCCTTTGTCTTGAATGTCTTTCGTCAAATTGCGCTGAATGCCGGGAACGTCTCCAACAGCCAGTAGGCGATCTCATTGACGCGGTTCGTGACCAGCAGGACGGCGAACACGATCAGCAACAGCCCCATTGCCTTTTCGACCTTGGGCAAATGCCGCCGGAACCGCGAGACAAAGCGCATGAACGGCTTGATGAACACCGCCGCCACCACGAAAGGCAGCGTCAGCCCCACCCCGAACACCAGCAACAGGCCAAGTCCCTGCATCGCCGTTTCCTCAAAACTGGCGGTCATCACCACCGCGGTTAGCACCCCGCCGACACAGGGCGTCCACCCCGCGGCAAAGGCCAGCCCCACCACGTAGGAGCCGAGCACCGACATGTTGGCGGTATCGCCCGCCTCCATCTGGAACTGCCGGTTGAGAAACCCGAGGCGGATCACCCCAAGGAAATGCAGCCCCATCAGCGCGATAATCGCCGCCGCGGCAAGGCGGAACTCGTCCTGGTAGGCGCGGAACGCCTGGCTGACGGAAAACGCCGCCGCCCCCAAGAGCACGAAGACGGTTATGATACCCAGCGAGAACATCACCGCCGAAAGCACCGCGCGGCGCCGGATGTCGGCGGGTAACTCGCCCGCCTCATTGAGCGCGGCCATGCCCGACCCGGCCATGTAGCTTAGGTAGAATGGCACGATCGGCAGGATGCAGGGTGAAAAGAACACGATCAGCCCCCCGGCGAACGCACTCCAGAGTGATACGTCCATTCAGCTCTCCTTGAAACATTAACATATTCATATTAGGTTTTGCGAAAGTGATACGTCAAATGGAATCCCGGATGAAAGCAAGCGCCTCACTCCGCCGCGTTGCCGCGGCCTTGGTCATCGGTCTTGGCCTGCTGGCGCTGCCTCGCATGGCGCAGGCCGTGGAATTGATCATGGTCGAGCAGCAAGGATGCCAGTATTGCATCGCGTGGAAGGAAAAGCTTGGCCCGATCTACCCCAAGACGGAGGCCGGCAAGTTCGCGCCGCTGACAATGGTGGATATAACCGAGGGCGCCCCCGAGGGGGTCTCCTTTGACGGGCCGGTGGTCTACACGCCGACCTTCATCCTGATCGAGGGGGGCCAAGAGCTGGCCCGTATAGAGGGATACCCCGGCGAGGATTTCTTCTGGGCACTGCTGGAAAAGATGTTGACCGAAAAAGCCGGGTTTCCCGGCGCGAGCTGAGATGCGAAAGGTTCCACCTTACATTTCTTGATATTTTCGCGCTATAACCCGCTGAACGGATCGAAAGAACAGCTTCACCGTCCATGCGAGTGGACCGGAAGAAGCGAGCGATTGCAAGACGGGGAAAGCGCCAGTGACACTGCCGGTATTCACTGAATCCATAACGTCCGAAGAAATGGACAAGATCGTTGACAACGCAACGACGGCATCCAATTTCCTCAAGGCGGTCAGCCACGAAGGCCGGCTGATGATCCTGTGCCACCTGATCACCGGCGAGAAATCCGTGACCGAGCTGGAAGAGCTGCTATCGGCGCGCCAGGCCGCTGTCAGCCAGCAATTGTCGCGGCTGCGCCTGGAGGGGCTGGTGATCCCCCGGCGCGAAGGCAAGACGATCTATTACCGTTTGGCCGACGACCGCCCCAAGCGTATACTGGAGCTGGTCTACGACCTGTTTTGCACCGAGGCACAGGGGCATGAACAGATGGAGACACGAAACTGACCGCGCGGGGCCGCAAGATACTAACCGCGCGGGGCCGCAAGATACTAACCGCGCGGGGCCGCGCGACGGGGGGAGAGTGCGATGTTTGACTGGATTGGCGACAACACGCTGGTGGCTCTGATCGGACTGCTGAGCGGCATGGCCCTGGGGCTGGCCGCGCGTCTGGGGCGCTTCTGCACCATGGGTGCGATCGAAGATATGCTTTACGGCAACTCGGACATCCGGATGCGCATGTGGATTCTGGCGATCGGCCTGTCGGTGATCGGGGCGTTCTCCCTGATGGCGACGGGGCTGCTGGAGCCGGAAATGTCGTTCTACCTGTCGATCCGGTGGATGCCGCTGGTGTCGATCATCGGCGGCCTGATGTTCGGCTATGGCATGGCGCTGGCGGGCAATTGCGGGCTGGGCCATATCGCACGGTTGGGCGGGGGCGACATGCGCTCGTTCGTGATCGTTCTGGTGATGGGCGTGGCGGCCTATTTCGTCATGTCGGGCCCGCTGGCCGCGTTGCGCGCAACGCTGATCGTACAGCAGGACGTGATCAACGAAACGCCGCCGGGTTTCGCCCACATGATCGCGGATTTCACGGGCGGCTCGGTGCCGATGATCGGCATCGTGCTGGGGGCACTTATCACGATTGGCGCGCTGGCATCGCGCGGTCTGCTGGCGCAGCCGGGCGCGATTGCGTGGTCGGCGGTGGTGGCGCTTGGCATCACGACAGGCTGGGCCGGGAGCTACTGGGTGGCGACGACCGGATTTACCGAGATGCCCGTCGTCTCGCACAGCTTCTCCGCCCCAGTGGGCGAGTCGCTGCTTTACCTGATGACCGGGTCGGCGCGTGAGCCGTCATTCGCGGTGGGATCGGTCGTCGGGGTCGCGTTCGGGGCGTTCGTCGGCTCGTTGTTCAAGGGCCATTTCCGGTGGGAAGCCTGCGAAGACCCGCGCGAATTGCGCCGGCAGATCAGCGGCGCGGCCCTGATGGGCGTGGGCGCGGTCCTCGCGCTTGGCTGCACCATCGGGCAGGGCGTGAGCGCGTTCTCGGTGCTGGCGTTCTCGGCGCCCGTGACGTTCGTCGCGATCGTTGTGGGGGCGGCATTCGGGCTGCGCCAATTGATCGAAGGCTTCCAACCGGCGGAATGACCCGGGCCATGTGCGGCCCGGCGAGATCCGCCGGGCCATCCAAGGCTCAGACCTTCATCTGCGTGTGCTTCTTCAACTCGGTGCGCGCGACCTGCCGGCGGTGCACCGCATCGGGGCCATCGGCAAGGCGCAGGGTGCGCACGTGCGTCCATTTCTGCGCCAGCGGGGTATCTTGGCTGATCCCCTGCCCGCCGAACATTTGCACGGCCTCGTCGATCACCTTGAGCGCGACGCGCGGCGCGACCACCTTGATCTGGCTGATCCACGGCGCGGCGGCGCGGGCATCGCCCTGATCCATCATCCACGCGGCCTTGAGGCACAGAAGGCGGGCCTGCTCGATCTCCATCCGGCATTCGGCTATGATGTCATAGTTGGCGCCAAGCTGCGCCAGCGGCTTGCCGAACGCCTCGCGCTCAAGGCTGCGCTTGCACATCAGGTCGAGCGCGGATTCGGCCTGTCCGATGGCGCGCATGCAGTGGTGAATGCGGCCGGGCCCAAGGCGCCCTTGCGCGATCTCAAACCCGCGCCCCTCGCCCAGCAGTAGGTTCCCGGCCGGCACTCGCACGTCCGAGAAGCGGATATGCATATGCCCATGCGGCGCGTCATCATGGCCGTACACCTCCATCGGGCGCAGCACCTCGATGCCGGGGGTTTCGGCGGGCACCACGATCATCGAATGGCGCTGGTGCTTTGGCATGTCGTCGTCGCCGGTTTTGACCATCACGACATACACCTTGCAGCGCGGATCCCCTGCCCCGCTGGCCCACCATTTCTCGCCGTTGAGCACGTAGTCGTCGCCGTCGCGCACGCAGGACATCGACACGTTGGTCGCGTCCGACGAGGCCACGTCGGGTTCGGTCATGAGGTAGGCCGACCGGATCTGCCCATCGAGCAACGGCATGAGCCACTCATCCTTGAGCTTTTGCGTGCCGTAGCGCTCGAACACCTCCATGTTGCCGGTATCGGGCGCGGAGCAGTTGAATACCTCGGCGCCAAGGGGCGTCTTGCCCATTTCCTCGGCCAGGTAGGCGTATTCAACGGTGGTCAGGCCAAAGCCCTTGTCGCTGTCGGTCAGCCAGAAATTCCACAGCCCCTCGGCCTTGGCGCGGGCCTTGAGCCCCTCGAGGATCTCGGTCTGCCGATCGGTGTATTGCCAGCGGTCGCCGGTGGCTATCTCTGCCGCGTATTCCTCTTCCAGCGGCATGATCTCGTCGCGCACCATCGCCGCCACCCGCGCCAGCAGCTTGCGGTTTTCCTCGCGCATTCCGAAGTTCATGTCCATGGGATCTTTCCTCTGTGCGAAATTACATTCCACAGATATAACAGCACGTCGGCGCAGCGATGAAAAGCCACGAATCCGAATTCGGACGAGATGACACGTACGCGAACTGCACTGCGAAATCCAAAGGGGGCCGCTCCGTCGGCGCGCTGCCGTGCCAGGACCCGCCGCACCGCGCATTCAGGGGGCTGGAGATCAGGGCCATTTGCAGGCATCATCGGGGTATGCCGGAACCTACAGGAATACTCGAAACCGTTCTTTATACCGACGACCTGGATCGCGCCAAGACGTTCTACGAGGCGGTCATGGGCCTTTCGCCGGTGTTTTCCGATGCGCGGATGGCGGCCTTTGACGTCGCAGCGCGCGGGATGCTGCTGATATTCCGGCGCGGCGAAACGCTTGCACCGGTCGAGACCCCCTTCGGGGTGATCCCCCCGCATGACGGGACCGGGCCGCTGCATATCGCGTTCTCGATCGCCAAGGCCGATCTGGAGACGTGGCGCGAAACGCTGGCGGCGCATGGGATCGAGATCGAGTCGGTGGTGAACTGGCCGCGCGGGGGGCAGTCGCTTTATTTCCGGGACCCGGACGGGCATTGCCTGGAACTGGCGACGCCCGGCCTGTGGCCGGGGCACTAAGCATGCCCCGCGCCCGCGCATGACCAGTTGGCTGCACGAGGAACGCTTGCAGGCGGTCGAAGCGGCGCTGCGCGATTGCGGCGCGCGCCGGGTGCTTGATCTGGGCTGCGGCGAGGGCGATCTGTTCGTGCGGCTGGCGCGGCAAGAGCGCTTTGACACGCTGATCGGCATAGACATCTGCGCGGCATCACTGGCACGGCTGCGCGACAGGCTGGCCCATGCGGACGTGCGCGCAGGCCACATCGATTTGCGCATCGCGTCGATGGTGCAGCCGCCGCCGGACCTGCGCGGTTTCGACTGCGCCCTGCTGGTCGAAACGATCGAGCACACTGACCCGGCGCACCTCTCGCGGCTAAAGCGCGCGCTGTTTCACGAGTTGCGCCCGGAACGCGTGGTGATCACGACGCCGAATGCCGAGTTCAATACGCTATTGGGCGTCCCCGCCGACAGGATGCGCCGCTCGGACCATCGCTTTGAATGGACGCGCGCCGAGTTTCAGGCGTGGTGCGGCCATGCCGCGCAGGGGGCAGGCTATCGCGTCATGTTTTCAGACGTTGGCGGGGCGCACCCCGACCTTGGCGCCGCCAGTCAAATGGCCGTATTCGACCTTGCCCACGCTTGGCAGGACGGGAACGAAGGCACCAAATCAGGGACCAAATAGCTCGACCTCGGCCAGCGCGCTCAGCGGTAGCCCGAGGGCGCGCATCGCGGCCGGGGACATGCGGCTGCCACCAGTGCCGGGCGCCGGGATCAGGCCCAGGTCCACGCCCTGCCCGCCATCAGCCAGCACGGCGCGTCCGCGCGTTCGGGTGTCGGTCAGCGGGGTCTCGACCCACAGGCCCGGCCGGGACGGATCCCCCAGCGTCGCCACCGATGTGCCAAGGCTGCGCAGCGCGGCGGTATCTACGGATGCTGCCGCACCCTCCTCCTGCGTGCCCGGGCGGCTTTGTGGGCGGGTTGCATCCTGCGCGTCGCCGTCGGCCACCGGCGCAGAGACCGTCGCCTGCGTCCTGTCATTGAACGGCCAAAGCGCATCCAGCCGGGCGCACCCCGTCGTCAACAACGCCGCGCACAGGGCCAAAGGGATCGGGTGTACTTTCATGGACCTATGCTAGACCGGAGCGCGGTGATTTGTGAATGCATTTTTCCCTGCCGAGATAAACCCAATAAGTAGATCACACTTGCCCCGGCAAAGCGGGCGTCCTAGGTATGAAGCATGACAGCGCCTCTTATTGACCCGTTCCAACGCGCGATTTCCTACCTGCGCGTATCCGTCACCGACAGGTGCGATTTCCGCTGCGTTTATTGCATGTCGGAAAACATGACTTTCCTGCCGAAGAAAGAACTTCTGACGCTGGAAGAGCTGGACAGGATGTGCAGCGCCTTCATCACGATGGGGGTTGAAAAGCTGCGCATCACGGGCGGTGAGCCGTTGGTGCGCAAGGGCATCATGACCTTTTTCAATTCCATGACCCGCCACCTCGATAGCGGGGCGCTGCGCGAATTGACCCTGACCACCAATGGTAGCCAGTTGGAGCGTTTCGCCGATGACCTGTACGCGGCGGGCGTGCGACGGGTGAATATCTCGCTCGACACGCTGGACGAAAAGAAATTCGCCGACATCACCCGTTGGGGCCGCCTGCCGCAGGTGATCAAGGGCATCGACGCGGCACAGCGCGCGGGCCTCAGGGTCAAGATCAACACGGTCGCCCTCAAGGACTTCAACGAGGACGAGTTGTTCTCGCTTGTGGAGTGGTGCAGATCGCGCGACATGGACCTGACCTTTATCGAGGTCATGCCAATGGGCGATATCGGCAACGAGGACCGGATCGACCAGTATTGGAAACTGTCGGACCTGCGCGCACGGCTGGCCGAGGAGTATACCCTGACCGATCTGGCCGAGCGCACCGGCGGCCCGGCCCGCTATGTGCAGCTTGAGGAAACCGGCCAGAAGATCGGGTTCATCACGCCGCTGAGCCATAATTTCTGCGAAAGCTGCAACCGCGTGCGCCTGACCTGCACCGGCGAGTTGTTCATGTGCCTCGGCCAGGACGACATGGCCGACCTGCGCCCCGCCCTGCGCAACAACCCCGGCGACGACGCCCCGCTGCGCGAGGCGATCCGCGACGCCATTTCGCACAAGCCCAAGGGCCATGATTTCGACTATTCCCGCCAGGACGTTTCAGGCCGCGTAACCCGCCACATGAGCCATACCGGCGGCTAACGGGTGGCCCTTCCACTCGGCGTGCGGGCATGGCACTGTGCGCCGCATGACGCAGCTTCTGACTTCCCCCGATGGCACCCCTGCCAGCCGCCTTGCCTTTGGCACCATGCAATTCGGCGGCCGTGCCGATGCCGATCAGGCCGCCGAGATGGTGCGCGATTGCCTTGACGCGGGCCTGACCCATTTCGATACCGCCCATGTCTATAACGACGGCGCGTCCGAGCAGATCACGGGCCGCCTGCTCAGGCCACATCGCGAGCGGGTTATCATCGCCACCAAGGCCGGGTTCAAGGGCGGCGCGGGGCGCGACAACATCCTGCGACAGTTCGATGAATCGCGCCGGAGGCTGGATATGGACATGGTCGATATCCTGTATCTGCACCGCTTTGATCCCGACACCGATCTGGCCGAAACGATGGAAACCTTCGCCGCACTGCGCGATCGCGGCCAGATCCGCCATGTGGGCCTGTCGAATTTCGCGGCATGGCAGGTGATGAAGGCGCAATGGGTCGCGGCGCGGTTCGATCTGCGCATCTCCATCCTGCAACCGATGTACAATCTCGTCAAACGGCAGGCCGAGGTCGAGATTCTGCCGATGTGCACCGACCAATCCATCGCCGTAGCCCCCTATTCGCCGCTTGGCGGCGGGTTGCTGACGGGTAAGTACGCGCGCGGCGAGACCGGCCGGCTGAGCGAGGATCAGGGGTATGCAGACCGTTACGCGCCCGAATGGATGCACCGGGCCGCGCAGGAGCTAACCGCCATCGCGGCGGAACATGGCACCGATCCGGCGACCCTTGCGGTGGCGTGGGTCGCGGCGCACCCGACCGGCCCCACGCCGATCATCTCGGCGCGCACATCGGCGCAGCTGGCGCCATCTCTGGCTGCGCTTTCGCATGACATGAGCGCGGATCTCAGGGCGCGCCTATCGGCGCTGACGCCGCAGCCGCCCCCCGCCACCGACCGACTGGAGGAAGCATGAGCGATATCATCATCATAGGCGGCGGCGTCGCGGGCGTCTCGGCCGCTGCCTGCCTGGCCCCACACGCGCAAGTGACCCTTTTGGAGACCGAGAAATCGCTTGCCTATCATGCCTCGGGGCGCTCGGCGGCGATGTTCATCCGCGACTATGGCAACGCCAGCGTCAAGGCCCTGAACGCGGCCAGCGCCGATCACCACCACAACGCCGATGGCGGGGTGTTGTCGCGGCGGGGCATGATGCTGGTGGCGCGCGCCGATCAGGGCGCGGCGTTCCGCGCGGATGCCTCCGACCTGGGGCTAGATGAGATCACGCTGGACGAGGCGGCGGCGCTCTGGCCGATCCTGAACCCCGACACCGTCGGCCATGCCGCATACCGGCCCGATGCCTATGACCTCGACACCGATCTGCTGATCCAGAACTATGCACGCCGCGCGCGCGCCGCCGGGGCGGGTTTTGTCACCGGCGCCGCCGTGTCGGCGATCACACGGGACGGCGCGCGCTGGCGCGTCACCGCCGGCGGGCAGAATTACAGCGCCGACATCATCGTCAACGCCGCCGGGGCATGGGCCGACGACATCGCGCGCATGGCCGGGGTCGCGCCGATCGGAATCATCCCCTACCGCCGGTCGATGGCGCGCATCGCCGCGCCGGGGGGCCTGGACACGTCGAAATGGCCCTTTGTCGATGGCGTCGAGGAAAGCTGGTACGCCAAGCCGGACGCCGGCGCACTGATCGTGTCTCCGTCCGAAGAGGACCCCGCTGATCCGCATGACGCATGGGCCGACGACATGGTGCTGGCCGAGGGGCTGGCCCGCTACGAGGAAATGGTCACGCATCCAGTGACCCGCATGCTGGCCAACTGGGCGGGCCTGCGCAGCTTTGCCCCCGACCGCACCCTTGTCATCGGGCCCGACGCGCACACGCCCGGCTTTCACTGGTTGGCCGGACAGGGTGGCTACGGGTTCCAAACCGCCCCGGCCGCCAGCCAACTGGCCGCCGATCTGATCACCGGCGCGGCGCCCGCGCTGGACGCTGCCACCATCACCGCGCTCAGCCCCGCGAGGTTTGCCTGATATGCCCCGGCGCCTGAACCTACCCGACAGCGCCTCGGTCGCCGATGCGGGCACAGGGGGGCGCATGCATGCGCCCTCGGCCGCGCGCAACATCCCGCATATACGCGATCTGCTGACGCAATACGCGCCCGCCACGGGTCGCGCGCTGGAGCTGGCGTCGGGGACGGGAGAGCATGCCGTCGCACTGGCCTGCGCCCTTCCCGGCCTTGAATGGCAGCCCACGGATGTGGACGAGGCGCGCCTGCGCTCGATCGACGCGCACGCGGGCGATGCCGGACTGGCCAACCTGCGCCCAGCTATCACGCTGGATGCGACCGCGCCGGGTTGGAGCGGCCCGCATGGCGGGCAGGACCTGATCGTGCTGGTCAACCTGCTGCACCTGATCAGCACGCCCGAGGCGCGCACCCTGCTGTCCGAGGCCGCCGCCGCGCTCGCCCCCGACGGAATGCTGTTTGTCTACGGCCCCTTCCTGCGCGACGGCGCGGCCACGTCGGACGGCGACGCCCGTTTCGATGCCAGCCTGCGCGCGCAAGATCCCGAGGTCGGGTTCAAGGACGATTGGGACGTGATCGACTGGCTGCATAACGCGTGGCTTGAGCTGATCGCGGTGGTCGAAATGCCCGCCAACAACCTGTCGATCTTGGCGCGCAAACCCGCCTGAACGGCCCCTGATCACCCCGGCGCATGGCACGGCCATTGCACCCTGTGTCATGGCTCTGTTATAGATTATCAGACAAATTTCAGGCACCCAAGACAGAGCGGTTCAAAAACGTGAGCGACACGCCCCAACCCCCTGACGACAAAGACGAAAACACACCTGAGCGCCCCGCCTACGAGGGGCCGAGCGTGTCGATCACACAAGAGATGCGCATGTCCTACCTGGACTATGCGATGTCGGTGATCGTCAGTCGGGCGATTCCGGACCTGCGCGACGGGTTGAAACCGGTGCATCGGCGCATCCTTTACGCGATGCACGAGGTCGGAAACACCCACGACAAGCCCTACCGAAAATCCGCCCGCCCGGTTGGCGACGTGATGGGGAAATACCACCCCCACGGCGACAGCGCGATCTATGACGCGCTGGTGCGGATGGCGCAGGATTTCTCGATGTCGCTGCCGCTTCTGGATGGCCAGGGCAACTTCGGCTCGATGGACGGGGATAACCCGGCCGCGATGCGCTATACCGAGGTGCGCATGGACAAACCCGCCGGCGCCCTGCTGGCCGATATCGACAAGGACACCGTCGATTTCCAGGACAACTACGACGGCAAGGACCGCGAACCATCGGTTCTGCCCGCGCGCTTTCCCAACATGCTGGTCAATGGCGCGGGCGGCATTGCCGTGGGGATGGCCACCAACATCCCGCCGCATAACCTGGGCGAGGTGATCGACGCCACGCAGGCGCTGATCCAAGACCCCGACCTGTCGAGCGAGGATTTGATTGCATACGTCCCAGGCCCCGATTTCCCCACCGGCGGGATCATGCTGGGCCGCTCGGGCGCGCGCAAGGCGTACCTTGAGGGGCGCGGCAGCGTCGTCATCCGCGCCCGCTCGCGCATCGAGGAGCTGCGCAAGGATCGCTTCGCCATCGTGATCGACGAAATCCCCTACCAGGTGAACAAATCCTCGATGATCGAAAAGATCGCCGAGCAGGTGCGCGAGAAAAAGATCGACGGCATAACCCATGTGCAGGACGAATCCGACCGCAACGGCGTGCGCGTGGTGATCGAGTTGAAGCGCGACGCGGTTCCCGACGTGGTGCTCAATCAGCTTTACCGCTTCACCCCGATGCAGACCTATTTCGGCTGCAACATGCTGGCGCTGAACGGCGGCAAGCCCGAGCAATTGACGCTGCGCCGGTTCCTGACCTCCTTCATCGACTTCCGCGAGGATGTTGTCGCGCGGCGCACCGCGTACCTTTTGCGCAAGGCGCGTGAGCGTAGCCATATCCTGTGCGGGCTGGCCGTGGCGGTCAGCAACGTGGACGAGGTGGTGGCCACGATCCGCTCCAGCGCCGATGCCGGCGAGGCCCGCGAAAAGCTGATGACGCGCCGCTGGCCGGCCGCGTCGATCGCCGAGTATATCCGCCTGATCGACGATCCGACCCATACGATGAACGACGACGGCACCTATAACCTCAGCGAGGCGCAGGCGCGCGCGATACTGGAGCTGCGCCTGCAACGCCTGACGCAACTGGGCGTGCAGGAAGTCACGGACGAGCTGCGGGAGCTGGCCGCCAAGATCAAGGAATACCTCGAAATCCTTGGCTCGCGCGAACGGATCATGGGGATCATCTCGGACGAGTTGCGCGAGGTGCGCGAGCAGTTCGCCGTGCCCCGCCGCACCGAGATCGTGGATTGGTCCGGCGACATGGACGACGAGGACCTGATCGCGCGCGAGGACATGGTCGTGACGATCACGCAGTCGGGCTATATCAAGCGCACGCCGCTGGCCGACTACCGCGCCCAGAAACGCGGCGGCAAGGGCCTGTCGGGGATGTCGACCAAGGATGACGACGTGGTCACCACGCTGTTCGTGGCCAACACGCACACGCCGCTTTTGTTCTTCACCGCCGAAGGGATGGTCTACAAGCTCAAGACATGGCGCTTGCCGCTTGGCGGGCGCACCTCGAAAGGCAAGGCGATCGTCAATATCCTGCCGATCCCGACAGGCACCTCGATCGCCGCGATCCTGCCGGTGGACCGCCCCGAGGATCAGTGGGACGATCTGCAAATCGTGTTCGCGACCTCGGCCGGCGACGTGCGGCGCAACCAGTTGTCGGATTTCACCAACGTGATGCGCAACGGCAAGATCGCGATGGACCTGCCCGAAGGGGTAGAGATGGTCAACGCGCGGATCTGCTCGGAAGACGAAGACGTGATGCTGGTCACCGACTCGGGCCGCGCGATCCGCTTCCCGACCACCGATGTGCGGGTGTTCAAGGGCCGCAAATCCACCGGGGTGCGCGGCATCCGCCTGACCGGCGACGACCGCGTCGTGTCGATGTCGGTTCTGCGCCATTTCGAGGCCACCGCGGGAGAGCGGACCGCCTACCTCAAGATGCGCCGCGCGATGGCCGGATTGACCGACGATGCCGATAGCACCGAGGAAGAGGCAATCGCCGATCCCGAGTTCTCGAACGCGCGCTATGTCGAGATGTCGGCGGCCGAGAACCTGATCCTGACGATCAGCGCCAAGGGCACGGGCAAGCTCAGCTCAAGCCACGACTACCCGGTTCGCGGCCGTGGCGGCATGGGCGTGGCGGCCTCCGACAAGGCAATGCGCGGCGGTGCCGTGGTCGCCTCGTTCCCGGTCGACCTGGATGATCAGATCATGCTGGCCACGTCGCGCGGTCAATCCATTCGCGTGCCGGTCGAGGGCATCTCGTTCCGCTCACGCAGCGCCGGCGGGGTCAAGATATTCGACACCCGCAAGGACGAGTTCGTCGTCTCGGTCGCCCGCGTCGCCGACCAGGGCGAAGACGAAACCGACGGCGATACGTCGCTGGATGCACCGGACGCGCCCTGACGCCGGTGTTTCTTCTGGCGGGAAATATCCTCGGGGGGTTTGGGGGGGGCAGACAGCCCCCTACCTCGGCGGCTCACAGCCCGTATAGCAGGCCGAATTTCTCTTCCAGGTAGTCCAGCAGCGGCGCCTCGCTGATCGGCTTGCCGACTGCGGTCTCAATCACGTCGCGCGGCTCATAGAGGCCACCGTGGCGCTGAACAGACTCGCGCAGCCATCCCGTCGCCCGGTCCAGGCTACCCTCGGCCAGGTCCGCATCCAGATCGGGCAGCGCCGCGCGCATCGCCTTGTGCAGCCCCCCGGCATAGACATTGCCCAAGGCATAGGTCGGGAAATACCCGAACAGGCCCACGGACCAGTGCACATCCTGCAAGCACCCGTTCGATGGCTTGTCCACGGCAACCCCGAAATCGGCCTCGAACCTGTCATTCCACGCGCCCTCCAGGTCGGCAACGGCCAGGTCACCGGAGATCAGCGCGCGCTCAAGGTCAAACCGCAGCATGATATGCAGGTTGTACTGCACCTCGTCGGCCTCGGTGCGGATATACCCCTGCCGCAAACGGTTGACCGCGCGATAGAAGGCGTCCGCATCGGACACGCCAAGATCGCCAAAGCTTTCGCGCATACGATCGAACAGCCAGCCGGAAAACGCGCGCGAGCGGCCAAGCTGGTTCTCGTAGATGCGGCTTTGGCTTTCGTGCACGCCCATCGACGCGCCCTGCCCCAACGGCGATAGCGCATAGGCCGGTTCGATCGCCTGTTCATAGCAACCATGCCCGACCTCGTGGATGGTGGAATACAGGCAGTTGAACGGGTCTTGCGCGTCGGTGCGCGTGGTAATGCGCACATCCGCGCCCGAGCCGGACGAGAACGGATGCACCGCCTTGTCCACTCGCCCGCGCGCCATGTCATAGCCGAATGCCTTGGCCAGTCGCCGCGCCAGCCGCATCTGCGCGGCCTCGTCGAATTGCCCCGATAGCCCGTCGGGCGCCGGCCGCTCCAGGCAAGCGGCGCGCAGGGCCACGAGGCGCGGCCGCATGGCGGCGAACATGCGCTCCAGGTCGGCGGCGCTTGTGCCCGGCTCGAACCCGTCAAGCAGCGCGTCGTAGACCGCGCCGGCATCTTGGGTCTGTGCGATGGCCGCGCCTTCTTCGCGTTTGAGCGCGACGATCTTCTCAAGCACCGGGGCGAAGGCGGCGAAATCATCGTTGGCGCGCGCCTCGGCCCACAGGCCCTGTGCGCGGCTGGTAAGGCGCGCGATTTTGGTGGCCAGCGCCTCGGGCACGCGGGTGGCGCGTTCAACGTCGCGGCGGATGTGGCGCATCTGCGCACGTCCCACCGGATCAAGCGCGGCGTCGTCTATCACAGCCAGCCAGTCCTGCACGCGCGGATCGGTGCGGCGGGCATGCAGCACCGCCTCGATCGCGGCGAATTCCTCGGCCCGCTGATCGGCCGCGCCGCGCGGCATCACGGTTTCCTGATCCCAACCCAGCCTGCCCGCGATCTGCGCCAGCGCCTCGGTCTGGTGCTGGAACGCCATCAATTCATCGAACGCACTCATGCGGCGGTCCCTCTTTGTATCGAACTGGCCACCGGATACGCCGCGGCAAAGCGGGCGCGCAGGATCATCACCCATGTGATAACGCCCAGGACCTGGTGCGAGATCGCCATCTGCCACGGCGCAATAGTGATCACCGTCGCGATCCCCAGCACCACCTGCGCCAACAGCGCGGCAAAGGCCAACCCAAAGGCCCGGCGCGTGGCGGTATTGGGCGACCGGCGTGCAGCCAGAAGCGCCATGCCCCCGTAGATCAACAGGCCATAGCCCACGAGGCGGTGAATGAACTGCACCGTGCCGGGATTTTCAAAGAAATTGCGCCACCACGGCGTCAGCTCCATCATATCCGGCGGCAGCAGTCCGCCCGCCATCCACGGCCAGTCGGTATAGCTACGGCCCGCGTCAATGCCAGCCACCAGCGCACCCAGCAGAATTTGCAGGAACGCGAAGTGCATCCAGCCCGTGCCAAGCGAAAACAGCTTGCGCTCGCGGCTGCGCCGGGCCTGGATCAGGTCCCGCTCAGGGCGCGCCAGCAGCATGGCAAACCACGCGATCAGGCCCAGGATGACAAATGCCAGCCCCAGATGCGTGGCAAGCCGGTAGCTGGCGACCGCGATCATGCCCTCGCCCAGGCCCGAGGACACCATCCACCACCCGATCGCCCCCTGCGCGCCGCCCAAGGCGCCCAGCAGAAGGAGCCGCCCGGACCATCCCGGCGGAACGCGCCGCGCCAGCAGGAACCCGAAAAACCCAAGCGCCCAAACCAGCCCGATCACGCGGCCCAACTGCCGGTGGCCCCATTCCCACCAGTAAATGGATTTGAAATCATCCAGTTCCATCCAGCTGTGCTGCAACTCGAACTGCGGGATACTCTTGTACTTTTCGAACTCTGACTGCCATTCAGCTTCGCTCATCGGGGGCAGCGCGCCGGTGACCGGGCGCCATTCCGTGATGCTCAGCCCGCTATCGGTCAGCCGGGTCAGCCCGCCAACCGCGATCATCACCACGACCAGCGCGAACAGCATCATCAGCCACAGTCGAATACCGCGCCGCGCGCCGCGCTGACCTCGGTCGATCAGCCCGCCCTGTGGCGCGTTCTGCTCGCGCGATTGCGTGCCCACCTCTTCGAAAATCTGCCTGTTGCCGCCCATTGCCAGCCTCCCGCCAATCTGGCCGTCAAACTAGGCCGCGCGCGCGGGCGCTTCAAGCGAATAGCCGCCGATTAGCCGCGGTCCTTCCAACGCACCATTTGACGCAGGATACCGTGCAGCATCTGCACGTCCGCCCGGGTCAGGGGCATGCGGCTCCACAGGTTGCGCAGGTTGGTTTTCATGCCCGCCGCTTTGGTTTCGGGAAAGAAGAAGCCCGCCTGCTCCAACCGCTCCTCGTAGTGGTCCGCAAGGCGCGCCACGTCGCCCGCACTGGCCCATTCGCCGCGCGCAATCGGCGTGGTGCGGCCAACCACCTCGGCGGTCGCGCGGCGCCATTCATAACCCGTAAGAAGCACGCATTGCGCAAGGTTGAGCGAGGGAAAGTCAGGGTTCACCGGCACCGAGATGACGGCGTTGGCGCGCGCGACATCCTCGTTTTCCAACCCGGCGCGCTCGGGCCCGAACAGCACCGCAACACGGCCGCCTTCGGCGATCCGCTGCGCGGCGTCGGCCATCGCGGCCTCGGGGCTGAATACCGGTTTGGTCAGTCCGCGTGCCCGTGCGGTGGCCGCGTAGACATAAGTGGCATCGGCCACCGCGCCGCCCAGATCGTCGTGCAATTGCGCCTCGTCCAGAAGGCGCCCCGCGCCGCTGGCCATGGCAACGGCACGCGGGTTGGGCCAGCCATCTCGCGGCGCCACCACGCGCATCCGGTCCAACCCGAAATTCCACATCGCCCGAGCCGCAGCGCCGATGTTTTCCCCCATCTGAGGGCGCACCAGGACAAAGCTGGGCTGGGGCGTGTCGGTGGGCATCGGGGGAACCTCGTGTCAAAGGGGGCGCGGGCGGTGATAGGACAAGCCATCGCGCAGGGGAACCCCCAAATGCCAATCCGCGTCAGCCAATCAGCCCCCCCCCGCGGGCCCAAGCGAATCGTAATGCGACTTGAGCCGTTGCAGCGCGATCCGCAGCACCACCTTGGTCGACCGGGCCGACCATCCAAGCCGCTTTTCCGCTGTCTCCAGCCCCTCCAGGTAACAGCAGCAGCGCAGCGCGATATCGCCCAAGCCCGGCCCCAGATCACGCAGGGCCGCCGCCACCCGGGTCCGCGCGGGCGAGATACCGCCGCGCGCACCGACCGTTGGTGCATCGGGCGTAATCGCCAACCGCTCCCACCCGCCGCCACGCGGATCGGCCATCTCGGCCAGCTCGAAATCCTCGCGAAGGCGCTCTGCCGCGTTGACCAGCCCACTGCCCAGGAACGGCTTGCCATCCTTGTCGCGGCGGCGCGCCAGCGCGACAACCGGCGATTCGACTGCCCCGTACCGCACCCGCCCGGGGGCCACATCGTCATGCGCGGGGCGCTCGGAATGCCCGGGAGCGGGAGAAAACAGCGCTTGTGCCTCTTCAAAACCCCGGCAGGCGCGGTTCTCGACCTCAGCCAACGCGTGCCGGCAGGCCTCGCGACCCGCTGCCGTTATGTGATAGCGCGACACCCGTCCCGGCGCCGGGCAATCGATCCACCCCTTCAGGGCCATCGCCTGCGCCACCGGCCTGTCAACGACAGCCATACGCTTCGTTTCGCCCTGCGGTGTGTCGCGGACGACGACGGCCTTATCCATATCGCGGGCCACCGCAAGAACCGTGGCAGGTGCGCAAAGCTGGCTCAGGACCGGAGCCGCATCCCGTTTCAGGTTGTCTTCGTTGAGGCTGATCTCGGGGGCTATCACGTGCTGCATTTCCTGTCGCTCCTCGCTGCTGAACCGTTTCGTACCACCGCGCATGAAGACGGATTTCCCGCCTCCAAGACAGCGCAATGCTTCGTCCACCAACAGGTCGTCGCGCCGGCTCTCGATATTGCGAATCTGACGCAGGACCGTAGACGCATGACAGCCCGCCTTCCGGGCAAGCTCCCGGATCGGCTGCCCCTGCTCGGTATGGGCAAGGTAGCGGCGCGCCTCCACTGGAACCCAACAGGGCACATGCGCCTCGGCAGGTCTGGTTGAGATGGGAGCACGCGGCATGGATGCCTCCTATTATGTCAGATTCACTGTCTAACCTATCCCCGAGTTATCCCCAGAGTTACTCATAGTTGTGGCGTGACATGGTTACCTGTTGGTTAAATGTTTCCGATTTCTCAATGTTTGTTTCGCAAACGTAAACAGTTTCGAAACATGCCGCGCGCCGGATCGCGCTCTCACGCAACACCCTGATTTCCGTGATTATCTACCTGCCTCAGGTGCTTATCAGGCCAAGGAAACAGACATGAATGACGTTCTGGCACATCTCGATACACTTCGCCGGCCCCGGCTGCTGATCCGTGCGGCGCGGATCGGGCTGCAGGAGTACCGCCGCGACCTTCACCTGCGCCGCCTACTGTCCTGTAGCGGGACATGGCACAGCGGCAAGGCTCTGCATGCCCTTATCGAACTGGAGGAGACACTGAACCTGCAACGCCGCGAGGGCGCCGCGGCCTACAGCGCCTGCCGGCATGTTGATATCCTGATCGCGATGATGGCAGAGGCACGTTTGCTGCGCTCGACCGAAGTCGCCGACGCTGCGGAGCCGGCGCCCTAGGAACCGGCCGCACTACGTGCAGTGCGGCCGCGGTTGTGCATCAAGGACGCAATGCGCTCAGGAAAAGGCGTCGGGCACGGCGGCCTTTTTCTGGGCCACGTAGCCGGCCAGCGCCTCGGCAATACCGGGGTCCATCGCGGGCTGCTGGTAGGTTTCGAGCAGATGCTCGACACGTGCCGCGGCCAGCGCCTGCGTGTCTCGCGCGCCCTCTTCGTGCCAGGTTTCAAACGGCTTGTAGTCGAACACGTCTGACCGCCAGAACGCCGATTTGAAATTGGCTTGGGTATGCGCGCACCCGAGGTAGTGCCCCCCCGGCCCAACTTCGCGGATGGCATCCATCGCTTGCGCGTTCTCATCAACGCTGACGCCTTGCGCGAACTTGTGCAATGCGCCCAACTGATCGGCATCCATCACGAACTTCTCGAACGAGGCGACCAGCCCGCCTTCCAGCCAACCACAGGAATGCAACATGAAGTTCACCCCCGACAGCAACCCCATGTTCAGCGAATTCGCCGTCTCGTAAGCGGCCTGCGCATCAGGCAGCTTGGAGCCGCAGAACGACCCCGCCGACCGGTACGGCAATCCCAGCCGCCGCGCCAGTTGTCCGGCGCCATACGTGATATGGCTGGCCTCGGGCGTGCCGAAGGTCGGCGCGCCGCTGTTCATGTCGATGGATGTCACGAAGGCGCCGAAAATCACCGGCGCACCGGGGCGAATGAGCTGGCTATACGCCACGCCCGTCATCACCTCGGCCAGTACCTGCGTCAGGGTTCCGGCCACCGACACCGGCGCCATGGCCCCGCCAACGATGAACGGCGACAGAATGCAGGCCTGATTGGATTCGGCATATACCTCCAGCGCGCCCATCATCACGTCGTCAAAGGTCAACGGCGAGTTGATATTGATCAGCGACGTCATCACCGTGTTGTCGCGCACGAAATCCTCGCCGAACAGAAGGCCGGCCATCTCGACGCTGTCGCGCGCGCGATCGGGGTCCGTGACCGACCCCATGAACGGCTTGTCCGACAATGTCATGTGGGCATGCAGCATATCCAGGTGGCGCTTGTTCACCGCCACATCCGTCGGCTCGCAAACGGTGCCGCCGGAATGGTGCAGCCACTTGGACATGTAGCCCAGTTTCACGAACTTGTGGAAATCGTCCATCGTGGCATATCGGCGCCCGGTCTGGATATCGTGCACGAAGGGCGGGCCATAGATCGGCGCACACACCATGTTGCGCCCGCCGATCTCGACATTGCGCTCGGGGTTGCGAGCGTGCTGCGTGAAGCGCGACGGCGCCGTCTCGCACAATTTCCGCGCCAGACCGCGCGGAATGCGCACGCGCTCCCCCTCGATCAGCGCCCCCGCCTCGCGCCACCGCTCCAGCGCCTTGGGGTTGTTGACGAAGTTGACGCCAACTTCCTCCAGCAGCGTCTCGGCATTTGCCTCGATAATCTCCAGCGCCTCTTCGTTGAGTACCTCGAAGTTGGGTATGTTCCTCTCGATATACTTGGCCGTCTCGAAGGAAACGGCACCGCGTTCAGCCCGCCGCGCCGCACCGCCGCCGCCACGTCCTCTGCGCCCTGCCCGAGCCGGTGATTCCCGCGTATCTGCCATATCGAACGCTCCTGCCTGTCCTGTCACGGCCGATTGCCGACCTTTCGCGCCTATCAGGGTTTTAAAGCCTTGCCAGAGGCATGCAGCGAAAATATGCGCCGCAATAGGCCTCATCAGCGACATTGCCTGCGATCACTCACCGGCTTGCGTCATTGGCCCTCTTGCGCAAATCGGCGCCTGCAACTACTAGGCTGACATGATCCAGACATCCGAACATGACCGCCTTCTCATCATCGACTTCGGCAGCCAGGTCACGCAGCTTATCGCGCGCCGCCTGCGCGAGCTGAATGTCTATTGCGAAATTCACCCCTTTCAGGCCGTCACCGACGACTTGCTGAACTCCATGGCGCCGCGCGCGGTGATCCTGTCGGGCGGCCCCGCCAGCGTGACGCAGGCCGATGCCCCCCGCCCGCCCGCCAAGGTGTTCGAGCTGGGCGTTCCAGTGCTTGGCATCTGCTATGGTCAGCAGGTTATGATGGACATGCTGGGCGGCTGCGTGGAATCGGGCGACGGCACGTCGGAATTCGGACGCGCCTGGGTTAGCCCCTCGGAAGACAAGACAACCCTGCTGAACGGTTGGTTCGAGGAGGGCCGCGAACAGGTCTGGATGAGCCACGGCGATCACGTCTCGCGCCTGGCGCCCGGGTTTGCCGTCTATGGCACCTCGCCCGGCGCCCCCTTCGCGATCACCGCCGATGTCGCCCGGCGCTTCTACGCGGTGCAGTTCCACCCCGAAGTGCACCACACCCCCGCCGGGCGCAAGCTGTTGGAGAACTTCGTGAACGAGGCGGGCTTCACCGGCGACTGGACAATGCGCGCCTACCGCGACGAGGCGATCGCGCGCATTCGCGAACAAGTCGGCGATCGCCGCGTGATCTGCGGCCTTTCGGGCGGGGTGGACAGCTCCGTCACCGCCGTGCTGCTGCACGAGGCGATCGGCGATCAGTTGACCTGCGTCTTCGTCGATCACGGCCTGCTGCGCATGGGCGAGGCGGACGAGGTCGTGACCATGTTCCGCGACCACTACAACATGCACCTCATCCATGCAGATGAAACCGAGCTATTTCTCGGACAGCTTGACGGTGTTTCCGATCCCGAAACAAAGCGCAAGACAATAGGCAAACTGTTCATCGATGTGTTCCAGAAATACGCCGACGGGATCGAGGGCGCCGAGTTCCTCGCGCAGGGCACGCTCTATCCCGACGTCATCGAATCGGTCAGCTTCTCGGGCGGCCCCTCGGTCACGATCAAGAGCCACCACAACGTTGGCGGGCTGCCTGAGAAAATGGGCATGAAACTGGTCGAGCCGCTGCGCGAGCTGTTCAAGGACGAGGTTCGCGCGCTTGGCCAGGAGTTGGGCCTGCCGAAATCGTTCATCGGGCGGCACCCCTTCCCCGGCCCCGGCCTGGCCATCCGCTGCCCCGGAGAGATCACCCGGCAAAAGCTCGAGATCCTGCGCAAGGCGGATGCCGTCTATATCGACCAGATCCGCAAGCACGGGCTATATGACGAGATCTGGCAGGCCTTCGTCGCGATCCTGCCGGTGCGCACCGTCGGCGTGATGGGCGACGGGCGCACCTATGACTACGCCTGCGCGCTGCGCGCGGTCACCTCCGTCGATGGCATGACCGCCGACTACTACCCGTTCAGCCACGATTTCCTGGGCGAAACGGCGACGCGCATCATAAACGAGGTCAAGGGCATCAACCGCGTCACCTACGACGTAACCTCGAAACCGCCCGGCACTATCGAGTGGGAGTAATCGGGCGCGCGCGCCGCTCCCTTCATCTTGCCCAAAATACTCTCGGGGGTGAATTGGCCATCGGCCAAGAGGGGGCGGATAGCCCCCTTGCCCCGCTCGCCGCAGGCGTTGGCGTCACGGCATTGCCGTGACCGCCCTCACAGGCTCAGTTTGTCGCGCATGAAGGCCAGCGCCACGTTCAATCCGTCGGGCGCAATGCCGTGGCCGGTGCCCTTCTGGATATGCGCGTAAACCTGGTCAAAGCCCGCATCCTGCAATCCCTGCGCCGCCTCGGGCAACGATTGCACCGGCACCACCTCGTCCTGGTCACCATGCACCAGCAGCACTGGCGGCTTGTGCGCGGCCTCGTCCTTCAACACCTCGGGCGCCAGCAACCGGCCCGAGAACGCCACCACGCCCGAAATCTCGTCCTCGCGGCGCGGCGCGACGTGCAGCGCCATCATCGAACCTTGCGAGAATCCGAACAGAACCAACTGTTCGGGCAGCATGTCCTCGTCCACCAACAGCGCATCGAGAAACGCGTTCAGGTCCTCGACCGCGCGCTGCATGCCCTGCTCGGCAGCCTCGTCGGACGCACCATCGATCCACGGGATCGGAAACCACTGGTAGCCCATCGGCGCGCCGGCGCAGTCCTCGGGCGCGTCGGGCGCCACGAACAACGTATCGGGCAGATGCTCGCCCAGGACATCGGCGAGGCCCAGCAGGTCCGCCCCATTGGCGCCATAGCCGTGCAGGAACACGACAACAGAGTGCGCACTGCCGGAAATAGGCGCCCGGCGCTCTGCGTTCAATACCCGTGTCATCTGATCCCTTCCCTCTTTTTTTCAACGTGGTAGTAGGCCCAAAGCAGCCGCGCCGCAACCGCCCGCCATGGGCTCCAGCGCATCGACATGGCGCGCAACTCCCGCTCGCTCGGGCGGTCCTCCATCGCATATAGCAGCCGCGCCGCCTCTTGCAGGGCCAGGTCACCGGGGGCGAACACATCGGCACGGCCAAGGCTGAACATGGTGTAAATCTCCGCCGTCCAGACGCCGATTCCGGTGACCCCGGTCAATTCCTTGACCACGTCGGCCGTGGGGCGGTGATGCAGGGCGTCGAAATCTATTCCCGCCTCGGCCAACGCCCTTGCATAGCGCGCCTTCTGACGGCTCAGCCCGTTTGCGCGCAATGTCTCGTCGTCGCTTTGCCGGATCGCGTCCGCGCCGGTCAGGCCCGCCGCCTCCAACCGCGCCCATATCGCGTTCGCCGAGGCGACGCTGACCTGCTGACTGACGATCGCGCTCAGCAGTTGCGAAAACCCCGCCGGCCGCCGCCGCAGCGGCAGCGGCCCAGTCTGCGCATAGGCCTGTGCCATGCGACTGTCCTGCTCGGCCAGCCACGCCGCGCCCTCGGCCACGCAATCGGGCGTCTCGATGATCCGCCCCACATTGCCCTGATCGCTCATCGCCCCATCCTTTCAGCCACCCCGGCCCCTTGCCGCGGCCCGGGGGCAGACCCGACTATAGACACGGCCACAGGCCCGGTGCAATCAACCCACCTGCGCATCAACAAGATGCGCTTGCAGCCCCTCGTTCGGCGGTCTAGCAACGTCGCATGACAGAAACCGAATATACCGCCGATATCGGCACCGATGACCGCCGCGCCCGGCGCAACGTGACCGTTCTGGTGCTGGCGCAGGCAATTCTCGGCTCCCAGATGCCGATGATCTTCACCATCGGCGGCTTGGCCGGGCAATCGTTGGCCAGCAACGTGTGCTTTGCCACGCTGCCGATCTCGCTGATCGTGCTCGGCTCGATGCTGGCGGCGACGCCCGTTTCGCACATGATGCAGAAATACGGTCGCCGCGTCGGGTTCCTGATCGGCACCTCGTCGGGGGCGCTTGGCGGGGCTGTGGGGGCTTACGGCCTTTATCATGCGTCGTTCCCGATCTTTCTGATCGGCAGCCTGATCACCGGGGTCTACATGTCGGCGCAGGGGTTCTACCGCTTTGCCGCCGCCGATACCGCCTCAGATACGTTCCGGCCCAAGGCGATTTCCTACGTCATGGCGGGCGGCCTGGCCGCCGCCGTGATCGGTCCGCAACTGGTCAAACTGACCAGCCAATCGCTGGTGATTCCGTTCATGGGCACCTACCTGGCGGTGATCGGCGTGAACGTGGTCGGCTCGGTCCTGTTCTTCTTTCTCGACATTCCCAAGCCCCCCGTTCCCAGCGAGGACGCGCCCAAGGGCCGCTCCCGCTGGGAGCTGATCACCACGCCGCGCATCGCGGTGGCGGTGATCTGCGCGATGGTGTCCTATGCGTTGATGAACCTCGTGATGACCTCGACGCCGCTGGCGGTGGTCGGCTGCGGCTTTGACGAGGGCACCGCTGCCGACGTGGTCACCGCGCATGTGCTGGCGATGTATATCCCATCGTTCTTTACCGGGCACCTGATCGCCCGCTTTGGCGTGGAAAAGATCGTGGCGACGGGCCTTGTGATCCTCGCGGGCGCCGGGGCGGTTGCGCTTCAGGGGGTGGATTTGGAGAACTTCTTCATCGCCCTGGTCCTGCTCGGGCTCGGCTGGAATTTCGGCTTTATCGGCGCGACCACGATGCTGGCCGGCGCGCATGAGCCGCATGAGCGGGGGCGCATGCAGGGTTTGAACGACCTGCTGGTGTTCGGCGGGGTCACGGTGGCCTCGCTGGCCTCGGGCGGATTGATGAACTGCTCGGGCGGTACGGCGCAGGTTGGCTGGACCTCCGTCAACCTGGCGATGGCGCCGTTCCTGATGCTGGCGGGGGGCGCGCTGATCTGGCTGGCCTTCCGGCCCAAGGACGCCTGAGCCGCCGCTACCACCGCCTCGTCGCGGCGCGCAGCATCAGCGCCGCGCGCTTGCCCACGCCCGATGGCTCTACCCGCCCATCGGCCACACGCCCCGGCTTTGCCGCCGCACGCCGCAGGATCGGACCGGCCTGCCATGCCGCATAAAGCACCGGCGCCACCGCGCGCGGCACCGCATCGCGCCGCGCCCGTGCATCCCTGAGCCGGCGCAGCCCGTCGTGGGCCAGATCGCGCACCGCCTCGCCGCGCCCGTCCGGCAATGGCTTGCGGCCCGCGGCCTCCAGCGCCGGGATCGCGCGGAACCAGTTGGCCAGCCCGGTGGCATACCCCGCCTGCCCGATCACCTCGGCCGCGCGCGCATCCACCGGCGCGGCGGCCCGCGCAGCAACCAGGATCAAGTGCCCCGAGGTGCGATTTATGTATTCCTCGAAATGCGCCGCATCCTCGAACGGGTCACGGTAGATATCCCACCGGCGCGCGGCCACCAACTGATCCAGCATCTCGGCCCCATCCGCATCCAGCAGCCCCGACAAGGGCGTCGCCACCTCGTGCGGGCGCGGCGCGCGGCCCTGCCGGATCTCGTCCAGAACGTCGCGCCACCATTGCAGGCGCATCTCGGCGATCATCGGCTCCTGCGTGACCCAGGGCGCGCGCGATACCTCGACGTTGAACGCGTAGATCGGGAACAGCACCGCGCGCAAGGCGGGCGGCGCGGCCATCACCGCCAGCAGGCGATCGGGATCGGCGCGCGCCACCAGGTCGGCGCAGGCGGTTAGCTTGTCAGAGGGCACCGAGAGCCTCCCGTATAAGCGTTTCGGTTTGCGGCGCATCGACCACGCCAAGATGCCCCACGCCCGGCAGGACATGATAGCGCCCCTTGTCGGTCACGCCAGACATCAGCGGCTCATACTCATCGGCGCGGAAACTCTCATCATCCGCCCCCGCAATCAGCACGAAAGGCGGCAGCGCCGCGATATCGGCCCTGTAGTCGCGGCGCGGCGCGTAGGATAGGTTCAACCGCCAGCTATAGGCGGGGGTCGCGGTGTGGCCAAGCGGGCCGTCCAGCACCTTCTTTGGCATGGCGAAATGTATCGCCGTCAGATGGTCCAACTCGTGAATGCCCACCATGTTCAACATCGACAGCCCTATGATCCGCCGCGTCAGCGGACGCGCCCAACCGCCGGCATCCGTGCGCGTTGTCGGCGCGTTGTGCTTGAGGAACGGCGCCAGAAGGATCGCGGCGTCGATCATCCCGCCATGCGGCCCGCCCGCGAACCGCACCACCAGCCCGCCGCCCGATGAGTGGCCCAGCATCACCACCTTGCGCCCCGGCGCGACGTCGCCGATGGCGCTTGCCAGGTCATCCTCAAGCTGGCCGATGTAATCCACGTCGCCCCGGCGCACCGGATCGGCGCCGTGCCCGCGCAGCGTGACCGCGCGCAACTCGGCCACGTCACGCAAGGCCCATGCCAGCCGGTCAAACTGCTGCGCGTGCCAGCCCGACCCGTGGATCATCACCACGACTGGCAGGTCCGCGTTCGCCGCCGGGTCCTGCACCACAGTCATCGGCAGATCGGTACCATCGGGCGCGGTATAGCTGCCGCGCCGAAACCGGGCATCGCCCTGTGGCGGACGGAAGCGATCGGCGATCAACCCGGCGAAATCCAGCCCCGCCGCGCCCTGCACCGGCGCGGGGCGCTCGGACACGATCAAACCCAAGGCACCACCGAGGTAGATCAGTGCCGCGCCGGCAAGCGCCGCTATGGCCCGCCATGGCATCTCAGGCAGCCCCCTGCTCGCGCAGCAGCTTCCAATTGATCGCGTCCAGCAGCGCCTCGAAACTGGCATCCACGATGTTGGGACTGACCCCCACCGTGGACCAGCGCCGGCCCTGCCCGTCTTCGCTGTCGATGACGACGCGGGTCACGGCCTCGGTTCCGCCCTGGGTTATCCGCACCTTGAAATCCACCAGCCGCATGTCGTCGATCGCGCCCTGGTAGCGGCCCAGGTCCTTGGCCAGCGCCTTGGCCAGCGCGTTGACGGGGCCGCGGTCGCTACCGGCCTCGTCCATCGACTCGCTGACCGACAGCTTCTTCTCTCCGTCCACCTTCACCACCACGACCGCCTCGGACAGGCTCACCATGTGGTCATACTTGTTCTTGCGCCGCTCGACCGTGACCTTGTAGCGCTTCACCTCGAAAAAGCGCGGCCTCTGGCCCAGCTCATCGCGGGCCAGCATTTCGAAGCTGGCCTGCGCCGTGTCGTAGGAATACCCCTCGTCCTCGCGCGCCTTGATCCGCTCAAGGATGCGGCCCAGGGCCGGGTCGCCGGGGGCGACCTCGATACCCGCTTCGGTCAGCCTGCGGCGCAGGTTGGATTGCCCCGCCTGGTTCGACATAGGGATGATCCGCTCGTTTCCGACGGCCTCGGGGGGGATGTGTTCGTAGGTGTCGGGGGCCTTGAGGATCGCGCTGGCATGCAGCCCGGCCTTGTGGGCAAAGGCCGACCCGCCCACATAGGCCGCCTGCCGCATCGGCACCCGGTTGAGGATATCATCAAGCCGCCGGCTGCTGCGGGTCAGCCGGGTCAGCGCCTCGCGACTGACGCCGGTCTGGTAGCGGCTGGCATAGGGCTCCTTCAGCAGCAGCGTCGGGATCAGCGCCGTCAGGTTGGCGTTGCCGCAGCGCTCGCCCAGCCCGTTGAGGGTGCCCTGCACCTGCCTCGCGCCGGCCTCGACCGCGGCCAGCGATCCGGCGACGGCGGTTTCGGTGTCGTTGTGGGTATGAATGCCCAGCCGGTCGCCGGGGATGCCGGCCTCGATCACCTCGGCGACGATGCGGCCCACTTCGGCCGGCAGGGTGCCGCCATTGGTGTCGCACAGCACGATCCAGCGCGCCCCTGCCTCATGGGCGGCCATCAGGCAGGCCAGCGCGTAGTCGCGATTGGCGGTCCATCCGTCGAAGAAATGCTCGGCGTCGAACAGGGCCTCGCGGCCCGAGGCAACCATGTGGGCGACCGACTGCGAGATCGCCTCGACGTTCTCCTGCAACGTGATCCCGAGGGCCGCCTCGACGTGGTAATCATGGGTCTTGCCGACCAGGCAGACCGACGCGGTGCCGGCGTTCATCACCGCTGCCAGCACGTCATCATTGGCGGCCGAGCGGCCCGCCCGCTTGGTCATCCCGAAGGCGGTGAGGCGGGCCGATGTGGCGGGCGCTGCATCGAAAAAGGCGCTGTCGGTGGGGTTGGCGCCGGGCCAGCCGCCCTCGATGTAATCGACGCCCAGCTCGTCCAGAAGGCCGGCGATCTCGACCTTCTCGGAGGTGGAAAACTGCACCCCTTGCGTCTGCTGTCCGTCGCGCAGGGTGGTGTCGTAGAGATAGAGGCGTTCGCGGGTCATGGAGCAATCTCCGCCGGTCTGGCCGCTTTTTGGCACGTCGGTATCACATCGGTATTTGGTCGGTATCGCGTCGGTGCGATGAAAGCGGCTTGCCGCGGGCAGCGCCCGACCCGCGCGGGGCGGCTAAGGGCGGAGCGCGACGGCGCCTCAAAGACCATGCGGCGCGCCTGCAAGGCAACCTTCGCCACAAGCGCCCGCCCCGTAGGGGGGCGGGTCGGGCGCTGCCCGGGGCAAGCCCGGGCGGAGCGACTGAACCCGGCGCACATCATTTGAGGGCCTCTAGTTTGGCCGGGTCGAAATTGTCCATTGCCTCTGCTTGAACCGCGCCTTTCAACACGCGCAACTCAAGACCTGCTTCAGTAGCTTTAGCTTTAAGGCTGTCGGCCGCAGCGAAGTCCTTGGCTTCTCGATACCGTTGCCATTTTTCCGCAATTGATCGGGCCAAACCACCGTGGGTTTCATCGCCGAAGCCGACGAACTGGAACACACCTTCGGATGACTCCCGTTTTTGCCAATCCCAGTTTCCCAACTCTTCTCCCAATAGTCCCAACAACTCTGCCGACGCCCGAAGTGCCCCCACATCACCAGCGGCACTCAGGCGATGGAGCTCAGCAAGCGCACCTGCCGTGTTGAGATCATCTGCCAAAGCGCTCAGAACCTTGCGATCCGCCTGCGTAGCCTGAACGCCTTCTGTCATCTGTCGCCACTTCCGCAACGTCTTCTTCGCCTCGCGCGCCTTCTCCGCAGTCCAATCCATCGGCTTGCGGTAATGCGTGGACAGAAACACGAAACGGATCACCTCGCCCGGCACCTTCCAGCCGCCGTCCCAGTTGCCATCCAGCAAATCGCGCACGGTAAAGAAATTGCCAAGGCTCTTGGACATCTTCTTGCCCTCGACCTGCAGCATCTCGTTGTGCATCCAGACGCGGGCGAAATCGCCCTCGGGGTGGGCGCAGCAGCTTTGCGCGATCTCGTTTTCGTGGTGCGGAAACATCAGGTCGTTGCCGCCGCCGTGGATGTCAAAGCTCTCTCCCAGCAGCTCATAGCTCATTGCCGAGCATTCGATGTGCCAGCCCGGACGCCCCCGGCCCCAGGGACTGTCCCAACCCGGTTCGCCCTCAAGCGCGGGTTTCCACAGGACGAAATCCATCGGGTTGCGCTTGTAGGGGGCGACCTCGACCCGGGCGCCGGCGATCATGTCATCGACGCTGCGGCCCGACAGCGCGCCGTAGTGTTCCCTCCAGCTATCGACGGCAAAGAGGACGTGCCCCTCGGCAGCATAAGCGTGGCCCTTGGCGATCAGATCCTCGATCATCGTCACCATCTGCGGGATGTATTGCGTGGCGCGCGGCATGTGATCGGGTTGTAGCGCGCCCAGCTCGCCCATGTCGTCGAGGAACCATTGCGTGGTCTCGGCGGTGATCTTGTCGATCGCCTGCCCGGTCTCGTCGGCGCGCTTGATGATCTTGTCGTCCACGTCGGTGAAATTGCGCACGTAGGTGACGTGATCGGGCCCATAGACGTGGCGCAGCAGCCGGTACAGCACGTCAAACACCACCACGGGCCGCGCGTTACCCAGGTGCGCGCGGTCATAGACCGTCGGCCCGCAGACATACATGCGCACGTTTTGCGGGTCGATCGGGGCGAAGGGGGCCTTCGCGCGGGTGGCAGTGTTGTAAAGTGTGATCGTGGTCATCGTCTTCCTCGCACGCGGGTGGACCGGGGCCTGCGCGGCGGGCTTAACAACTTCGATCAGTGTTTGGAATGCAAAAGCACGGCCCGCCGGAGAACTCTCAGCAGATTATAATGCAGCAGATGGGGGCGGTGCAGGTGCTCATGGGGCAAGATTTACGCCTTTGGCAACGCGGGCGCAACGGAAAATGCGCGTGGGAGGCACAAGCCGGGCGAGCGTCTGCCCGTGGGATGGCGCAGCGACGACCGCGCCAGTCACTTTATCCCCGCCACACACCTCCCAAAGATCAATGGCAGTGCCACACCGCAAACGCGCCAGCCCGCTCGAACGGGCAGGCGCTCGCCCGGCGCCTGTCGGCGCCATTCGGGCGGGGTGCCCAGCGTGGCCCGGCTCAGTCGGCGCTGGCCGCGCCGTCCTTGCCCAGCATCCATTCGCCATCGGGCCAGAAGGCGTGGAACGCGAAGGCGAACATCAGGTCATGGGCGACATCGCGGCCGTGCCCGTCGCGCACGCGTACGTTGCCCACGTCGCGCCCCTGCCCGATACTGGCGGTATCCAGCGCCGAGGCCTGGCCGGACTGCCACGTGATGGTCAGCCCCGCCTCGGTGATGCGCCCTTCCTCGCGCAGGCGGGTCAGCGGCCAGGCCCGCCCCCCCACGCGCAGCACGCGCACCAGCGGATCGATCCCGTGGGGCGGGTCCTCGCCGTCATAAAGGAACGGTTCGCGGGCGCTGTCGTAGTTGCGGTAAGGGTTTTGCCCATAGGCGCGCGAATAGGATGGCTCGTCCATCACCAGGCCGTCTGGATGCGCGGTGCGGAACGCCTTCCAGCTTTCCATCCATGTGGGCAGCGATTTCAGCTCGACCCCGGTCATGCGCCCGACGATGCCGCGCCCAACCGCCTGTTGCCACCAGCTCTGGGTCTGGCGGTCGTACATAATCATGTCGGAATTGCGCAGCTTGCCCGACACCCCGAACCACAGCACCCGGTCGCCGACGCGCCGGTCGAAGGTCATGCCGGAGTTGCACAGCGGGCAGAAGGTGACGGCGATCGGGATATCGGCGACCTCGTCGTTTACGATCTCGTGCCACATCAGGTAGCGGATCGGGTAAGCGCGCGGGCGGGCGCCGTCGATGGTGACGGTGATCACCGGTTCGCGCGGCGACAGGCGGGTTTCGGCATCCGCGGGCAGGAACTCGGGATCGCTCAGCGCCGGGATGCCATCCTTGGGCGGGCCACCCGAGATGATCTCGGACCAGTCATCGATGGCGGATTTGTCGAAATCGGTGCGCGGCCATTCGTCCTCCCACATGGCGGGATAGGCTGTCGCGGCAGGCGCGGCTGACAGCGCCAGCGTGGCGGCAAGGGCGGCAAGTATCAGGCGGGGCATCGCATTGCTCCTTTTGCAAGGGAACCCCAAGGATGCCGCGAATTGCGCCACCGCGACAGCCCCCCGCACGCGGTTGTGACGCGCCGTGTGCGCCTCAGACCCGGCGGCGCAGGGTGCGGCGAAACGCGCGGCGCAGCTCTGCCGCGCCATCGCCCTGGTACCAGCGCCCGTGCGCCAGGACGATCCGCTCGGGCGCCCAGGCGATCATCGTCTCGACCGCCTCTGCCAGCGCCGCCTTGTCGCGAAAGCTGAATGCCATGTCGGGGGGCATCTTGCCATCACCATCGGTGATCCCCGCCAGCCAGACCAGCGGCCGCATCCACAGCGGTATCTTGGACGGCTCGAAATTTTCGATCAGGTCGGTCAGGATCAGGGTGCGGCTGGCGATGTGAAAAAACACCGCCTCGCGGTGCACGGCGCTGCCCTCGACGATGATCTGCTCGATCTGACCGGCCCAGGGCGCCGCGGCCTGCGGCCCCAGATCATGATCGAAACGCAGCTCCATCCCCTTGCTGGCCGCCCGCGCGGCCACGCCCGGCGCGGCCCAGGCCTGTGCACCGGGAAACGCGGCCTGCCAATCGGCGATATGGGCGTAGTGTATCCAGTTGGGCGCGATCAGGTGGCGCACCGGGCCCTGCGCCACAAGCTCGGCCTTGAGCGCCTCGGTCATCCGGGTGGGCGAATGCACCCACAGGTCCCCGTTTTCCAGCCGCACCACCGTGGCGCGGGTGGAAAAGGGCAGGCCATAGAACCTGATGGCCGGCCCGTCGATAAGCCAGATCCCCTCGCCCACGGGTTTGAGCGTGTTGAGGGGCTCGTAGCCGGTGGGCATGGCGCTACTCCGTGACCGTGACCGTGCTCATCGCGTCCGGGCGGCCGATCACCGAGCCATTCTGCCCCTTGCCGCGCTTGATAGCGTCGATCACCTCCATGCCGTCTGTGACACGGCCCACGGCGGTGTATTGCCCATTGAGGAAATGCCCCGCCTTGAACATGATGAAGAACTGCGAGTTGGCCGAATCCGGGTCCTGCGATCGGGCCATGCCTACCACGCCCCGATCGAACGGTACGTCCGAGAACTCGGCCTCAAGGTTGGGCAGGTCCGAGCCGCCCATGCCCGCGCGGGACATGTCGCCACCTTCAACCTTGCCGAATTGCACATCGCCGGTTTGGGCCATGAACCCGTCGATCACCCGGTGAAAGGCAACGCCGTCATAGGCGCCGCGCGCGGCCAGGGTGGTCAGGCGCTCAGCGTGGTTGGGGGCGACATCCTCGAACAGATCGATGGTGACGGTGCCGTTCGCGCCCTCGCCCGCGATCTCGATCTCCAGGCCGGCGGCGATGGCGGCCGCGGGGCCGGCGATCAGGGCCAGCGCAGCCAGCGGGGCAAGAAATGGCTTAAGCATCGGCGGCCACCTTCATGCTGATCATGCGGTCGGGGTTCGCGGGCGGCTCGCCTCGGGTGATGGCATCGACATGCTCCATCCCCGAAATCACGCGGCCATAGACGGTGTATTGCCCGTTGAGGAAATGGTTGTCGGAAAAGCTGATGAAGAATTGCGAGTTGGCCGAATTGGGGTTGGCCGAGCGTGCCGCGCCAAGGGTGCCGCGATCATGCGGGATGCGCGAGAATTCCGCCGGAAGATCGGGCAGATCCGAGCCGCCGGTGCCGGCGCGACCAGGGTTGTAATCCTTTTCCATGTTGGCATGGCGCACATCGCCGGTCTGGGCCATGAAGCCTTCGATCACGCGGTGAAAGGCGACGTTATCGTAGGCGCCCGCGCGGGCCAGCTCCTTGATCCGCTCGCAATGCTGCGGGGCGACATCGGGCAACAGCTCGATCGTGACGGTGCCGTCCTTCAGCTCGATCAGGATGGTGTTCTCGGGGTCTTTGATCTCGGCCATGCGTGGGCCTCCTTGGGGTTGGGTGCGTTGCGCTCGATACCTAGTCTGCGCGCGCACGATTGCCAAGGGCACCATAGCGAGACAGCGGCGCCGCGCCGGCATGCGGCATCGGGGGCGGTTGACCTGCGCGCCGCGACAGGCCAAGACAAGCGCCGATCAAGCCGACAAGGAGAGCAGCATGCGCTGGAAAACCCTCGACGACATGGACCTGGCCGGAAAGCGCGTTCTGGTGCGCGTCGACATCAACGTGCCGGTCGAGAACGGGCGCGTGAGCGACACCACCCGGATTGAGCGCATCGTGCCGACGGTGCGCGACATCCTTGCCGCCGGGGCGCAGCCGATCCTGTGCGCGCATTTCGACCGGCCCCAGGGCCGCGTGGTGGATGCCATGAGCCTGCGCGTCGTGGTGCCCGCGCTGGAAAAGGCGCTGGGCACGAAAGTGGTGCTGATCGCGACGCTGGACGCCGCCGAGGCCCGCCCCGACGAGGCCCGCGAGGCCGGCGTTGTCCTTCTGGAGAACATACGCTTTCACCCCGGCGAAGAGACCAACGACGACGGCCTGGCGCGGCGGCTGGCGGGGCTGGCGGATATCTATTGCAACGATGCCTTTTCGGCGGCGCACCGCGCCCATGCCAGCACCGAGGGCGTGGCGCATCACCTGCCCTCCTGCGCCGGACGCCTGATGGAGGCCGAGCTGCGCGCGCTTGAGGCGGCGCTGGGCGATCCGCAGCGGCCGGTCGCGGCGGTGGTCGGCGGCGCCAAGGTATCGACCAAGCTGGACCTGCTGGGCAATCTGGTGGGGCGGGTCGATCACCTGATCATCGGCGGCGGCATGGCCAACACCTTTCTCGCGGCGCAGGGCATCGACGTGGGCAAATCCTTGTGCGAACACGACATGACCGAAACCGCCCGCGCGATCATGGCCAAGGCGCAAGGCGCTGGCTGCGAGATCATCCTGCCGGTCGACGTAGTGGTCGCGCGCGAGTTTGCGGCGGGCGCCCCGCACGAGGTGGTGCCGGCCACCGAATGCCCCGAGGACGCGATGATCCTCGACGCAGGCCCGCAAAGCGTGGCGCGCGTGAACACGGCCCTGGACGGGGCACGCACGCTGATATGGAACGGCCCGCTGGGCGCGTTCGAAATCGCCCCCTTCGACACCGCCACCAACGCCGCCGCCGCCCATGCCGCCGAACTCAGCCGCGCCGGCAAGCTGGTCTCGGTCGCAGGCGGCGGCGATACCGTCGCCGCGCTCAACAAGGCCGGAGCCGCCGAGGCATTCACCTATATCAGCACCGCCGGCGGCGCGTTCCTGGAATGGATGGAGGGAAAGACCCTGCCGGGGGTCGCCGCGTTGGAAGGCTGATCCGCCCCGCACCTCCCCCGCTTCATCTTGCCCCAAATACTCTCGGGCCGAAGGCCCCGCTTGCGCCTTTTCCGCCAGGAAAAGCGCAAGCTTGCCAAGCGCGCCCGGGCACCGGGCGCTCCTTTGGGCCCGCCCCTGTTCGCGCAAACAATTTGCATGCGGGGCCGTGCGAAAATACACCTGCCCAAAGCATTTTGGCACAAGAGGTATTCAAGGGATGAAAACGACACGTCGCGTGCAGCGCATACTGGCCAATTACGAGGGCGAAACACCGGGCGTGAAGGCGCAGCTCAACCGCCTGCTGATGACCGGAAAGCTGGCCGGGACGGGGCGGATGATCATCCTGCCAGTCGACCAGGGGTTCGAACATGGCCCCGCGCGCAGTTTCGCCCCCAACCCCGACGGCTATGATCCGCATTACCATTACCGGCTGGCAATCGACGCGGGCCTGAGCGCCTACGCCGCGCCGCTGGGCATGCTCGAGGCGGGCGCGGACACATTCGCCGGGCAGATACCCACGATCCTGAAATGCAACAGCGCCAATTCCCTGATGAGCGATGGCTGCGGCAAGAACCAGGCGGTGACCGCCAGCGTCGATGACGCCCTGCGGCTGGGCGCGGCGGCGATCGGGTTCACGATCTATCCCGGCTCGGATTGCGCGCTGGAGATGTTCGAGGAGATCGTGGAGATGCGCCGCGAGGCCGCCGCGAAGGGCGTGGCGACGGTGATCTGGTCCTACCCGCGCGGCGAGGGCATCACCAAGCCCGGCGAAACCGCCATCGACGTGGCCGCCTATGCCGCACAGATCGCGGCGCAGATCGGGGCGCATGTCATCAAGATCAAGCTAAGCAGCGATCACGTCATGCTCCCCGAGGCACGGGACGTCTACGAGGCGCAGGGCATCGACATCGCCAGCCAGGCCGCGCGTGTGCGTCATTGCATGCAGGCGGCCTTTGGCGGACGGCGGATCGTGGTGTTCTCGGGCGGTGCCAAGAAGGACGAGAGCAGCGTCTACGACGACGCCCGCGCGGTCCGCGACGGCGGCGGCAACGGCTCGATCATCGGACGCAACACGTTCCAACGCCCGCGCGGCGAGGCGCTGGAGATGCTGGCGAAGCTGGCCGACATCTACAAGGATCGCGCCTAAGGGCGGGCCGGGGATAAGGGCGCACCGGGCGCCAGCCCTTTTCAATTCGTGGCGCAAGTCTAGGCGCGGGGAGACGGGCGGCCCGGCGATGCGCGGCGGGCTTCGCCCTTGATTCAGCGCGGAGCGCGATTTGAGTATTTTTGGCAAGATGAAGGGGCGGTCCTACTCGGGGGCGGTGCCGATGCGGGCGAGGATGGCGTCGAAATCGAGGCCCGAGACCGCGCCGATGGTGGCGCCGCGCTGCCCGGCGAGGCGGGTGGCGATGTAGCCGTCGGCGACGGCGCCCGGGGCCTCGGCGATCAGGTGGGATGCCGCCAGGAGCTGCGCCAGAGAGTCGGTGAACCAGCGCGCCTCGGACTCGGGCGGCAGGGCGGGCCAGCGCTTGAAATGCGCATCCAGCGCCGCGTCGTAGCGCGGATCGGTGTCCCGCACCGAGGCCAGTTGCGCGCGCAGCGCGTGCACGGCCAACGGCGCCTTTGCCAGGGTGCGCAGGATATCGAGGCAGATAACGTTGCCCGAGCCCTCCCATATGCCGTTGAGCGGCGCCTCGCGGTAGAGCATGGGCATCGGCGTTTCCTCGATATAGCCCATGCCGCCGAGGGCCTCGAGCGCCTCGTAGATCATCACCGGGGCGCGTTTGTTGTTGAGGTACTTGGCCAGTGCCACGGCGATGCGGGAATAGGCGCGGCCGACGGCGCAATCATCATCGAAGGCGCGCGCGGCGCCCATGGCCAGCGCCAGCGCGCTCTCCCATTCCAACGTCAGGTCGGCCATCACCGCGCGCATCAGAGGCTGATCGATCAGGCGCCGCTGAAACGCCGAGCGTCCGGACACCCACCATGACGCCTCGGACAGGGCGGCGCGCATCAGGCCGGCGGGCGCGATGGCGGTATCCAGGCGGGTGTGGTGGACCATCTCGATGATCGTCTTGACGCCTGCGCCCTCTTCGCCCAGGCGCCAGGCGCGGGTGTTGTCATACTCGATTTCGCACGAGGCATTGGCGCGGTTGCCCAGTTTATCCTTGAGGCGCTGCACATATAGCCGGTTGCGCCCCTCCTCGAGCCAGCGGGGCACGAGAAAGCAGGTCAGCCCGCCATCCGCCTGCGCCAGTGTCAGGAAGGCGTCCGACATCGGCGCCGAGCAGAACCACTTGTGCCCGGTCAGGCGGTAATGGGCACCCCCGTCCTGCACGGCGCGGGTGGAGTTGGCGCGCACGTCCGAGCCGCCCTGTTTCTCGGTCATTGCCATGCCGATGGTGGCGCCGCGTTTTTGCGCCACGGGGGCGATCGCAGGGTCATAGTCGTGCGACAGCAGCGCCGGGCGCCACTGTGACGACAGCCCGGGATCGGCGGCCAGCGCGGGCACGCCGGCATAGGTCATGGTGAGCGGGCAGCAGGTGCCGGGCTCGACCTGGCTGAGCATGTAGCACAGGGCGGCGTGGGTGGCGTGGCCGGCGGGGCGGGCGCCGCCCGTGGGGTGCCAGGCACTGGCAGCGTAGCCGTGGCGCAGGCCCAGATCCATCATCGCGTGGTAGCCGGCGTTGAAATGCACCTCGTCGATGCGGCGCCCGGCGCGATCATGGGGCAGCAGTCGAGGCGGATCGCGGCGGGCCTCGGCGGCGTTGTGGCGGGCCTCATCGCTGCCGAAGGCATCGCCGGCAGCCTCGATCGCGGCGGCATCGGCGCCCGCGCGCGCGACGTGATCGTGCAGCACTGGATCGTTTTGCCAGAGGGACAAATCGCCGGTGCGCGGGACGGGTTGGTTCTCGACCTCGTGGGTGGCCAGATCCGAAATCGGCGCGGGGTGTGTCATGTAAGCCTCCGTTGTCGCGGCACAATGCCAGCGGGGTGCGCGCCGATCCAGCATACTGCAGCGACACGGTGGCACGAAGAACGGGGATTCACAAAGCGATTCGGGTGTGCCATTGTTACACGCAGGCCGGGGGAAACCGGCGTATCGACGAGGCAGAGCAATGGGATCGCGCAGAAATCCGGCGATAGGGATGCTGGTCTTCATGGCGTTGGCCGTGATGGTGGGCAGCTATTTCACCTTCGCCGCCGTGCGCGGGGATTACGGCCTGTTTCGCCGCGCCGAGGTGCAGGCGCATGCCGACACGCTGCGCACCGAGCTGTCCCGCCTGCAAGCCGAGGTGGCGCGGATGGAAAACCTGACGCGGCGGCTGTCGGACGATTACCTTGACCTGGATCTGCTGGACGAGCAGGCGCGCGACGTGCTGGGCATGATCCGCGCCGATGAGATCGTCGTGCGGTAGCGGGGTGCCGCGGCCCGGCGCGGCGCCGGGCGACACCCTATCCCACCCCACCATGCACTTTGCTCTCGCACCCGCGCGCATGATAGGGTATGCATAGTTTAACGCTAAACTATTGATCCTTCCGGGAGGTGAAGCCGCATGGCAGCCAGAAAAACCCAAAAGAAACCAAACGTTTCCGCCGACGAGCTGAAGCAGTATTATCGCGACATGCTGCTGATCCGGCGATTCGAGGAGAAAGCCGGTCAGCTTTACGGGATGGGTCTGATCGGCGGGTTCTGTCACCTCTATATCGGGCAGGAGGCGGTCGTTGTCGGCCTTGAGGCCGCAGCCGAGGACGGCGACAAGCGCATCACCACCTACCGCGATCACGGTCATATGCTGGCATGCGGGATGAACCCCGACGGCGTCATGGCCGAGCTGACCGGCCGCAGCGACGGCTATTCCGCCGGCAAGGGCGGCTCGATGCACATGTTCTCGAAAGACAAGCATTTCTACGGCGGGCACGGCATCGTGGGGGCCAACGTGCCGCTGGGCGCGGGGCTGGCGTTTTCCGACAAGTACCGCGGCAACGACCGGGTGACATTCACCTATTTCGGCGATGGCGCGGCCAACCAGGGGCAGGTGTACGAGACGTTCAACATGGCCGCGCTGTGGGACTTGCCGGTGGTGTTCGTGATCGAGAACAACCAGTACGCCATGGGCACATCGCAAAAGCGGTCCACCTCGACCCCCGACATCTATACCCGCGGCGAGGCGTTCGGCATCCCCGGCGAGGCGGTCGATGGCATGGACGTGCTGGCCGTCAAGGAAGCGGGCGACAAGGCGGTTGCGCACTGCCGCTCGGGCAAGGGGCCGTATATCCTTGAGATCAAGACATACCGCTATCGCGGTCATTCGATGTCGGACCCGGCGAAATACCGCACCCGCGAGGAAGTGCAGAAGATGCGCGAAGAAAAAGACGCCATCGAGCATGTCCGCGAATTGCTGCTGTCGGGCAAGCACGCCACCGAGGAGGATCTCAAGGCGATCGACAAGGAGATCAAGGGCATCGTCAATGCCAGCGCCGAGTTCGCCAAGGACAGCCCCGAGCCGGACGAGGCCGAGCTGTGGACCGACATCTACGCCACCGAAATTCCGCAGGAAGCGTGAGGGAGAAACCGACAATGCCAACCGAGATTCTCATGCCCGCGCTGTCGCCCACCATGGAGGAGGGCACGCTTGCGAAATGGCTAGTGAAAGAGGGCGATAGCGTCGCCTCGGGCGATCTCCTGGCCGAGATCGAGACCGACAAGGCCACGATGGAGTTCGAGGCCGTGGACGAAGGCACCATCGGCAAGATCCTGATCGAGGCCGGCAGCGAAGGGGTCAAGGTGAACACCCCCATCGCCGTGCTGCTGGAGGAAGGCGAAAGCGCCGACGACATCGACAGCGCCGCATCCGCGCCCAAGGCCAAGGCCGACGACAACGATGACGGTGAGGGCGACGAAGGCGGCGAGGACACGCCAAAGGCCCCTGCCCGCGCCGCCGCGCCCGAGCCAGAGCCAGAGCCGCAAGCCGAGCAAGAACCAGACTGGCCCGAGGGCACACAGATGAAATCCATGACCGTGCGCGAGGCCCTGAACGCCGCCATCGCCGAGGAAATGGAGCGCGACGAAGACGTGTTCCTGATGGGCGAGGAAGTTGCCGAATATGAGGGCGCCTACAAGATCACGCAAGGGCTGCTGGACCGTTTCGGCGCCAAGCGCGTGATCGACACCCCGATCACCGAGCATGGCTTTGCCGGGATCGGCGTCGGCGCGGCGTTTGGCGGGCTCAAGCCCATCGTCGAGTTCATGACCTTCAACTTCGCCATGCAGGCGATCGACCAGATCATCAACTCGGCGGCCAAGACCCTTTACATGTCCGGTGGCCAGATGGGCGCGCCGATGGTGTTCCGCGGCCCCAACGGCGCAGCCGCGCGCGTCGGCGCACAGCACAGCCAGTGCTACGGCGCATGGTATGCGCATATCCCCGGCCTGAAGGTGGTGACGCCCTATTCGGCGGCCGATGCCAAGGGCCTGCTGAAGACCGCCATTCGCGATGCCAACCCGGTGGTGTTCCTTGAAAACGAGATCCTTTACGGCAAAAGCTTCGATGTGCCGGATATCGACGATTTCACCCTGCCCTTTGGCAAGGCCCGGATCGAGCGGGCCGGCGATGACGTAACGATCGTGTCGTTCGGCATCGGCATGACCTATGCGCTGGAAGCGGCCGAGAAACTGGCCGAGGACGGCATATCCGCCGAGGTGATCAACCTGCGCACATTGCGCCCGCTGGACACCGAAACGGTGCTGGCAAGCGTGCGCAAGACCAACCGCTGCGTCACCGTCGAAGAGGGGTTCCCGGTGGCCAGCATCGGCAACCACATCACGTCGGTGATCATGGAACAGGCGTTCGACCACCTGGACGCGCCGGTGATCAACTGCGCCGGCAAGGATGTGCCCATGCCCTACGCCGCCAACCTTGAAAAGCTGGCGCTGGTGACCACCGACGAGGTGATCGACGCCGTGCGCAAAGTGACCTACCGGTAAGGAGACATCCGCGATGCCAACCGAAATACTCATGCCCGCGCTGTCCCCGACGATGGAAGAGGGCACGCTTGCGAAATGGCTGGTCAAGGAGGGCGATAGCGTCGCCTCGGGCGATCTTTTGGCCGAGATCGAGACCGACAAGGCCACGATGGAATTCGAGGCCGTGGACGAAGGCACCATCGGCAAGATCCTGATCGAGGCCGGCAGCGAAGGGGTCAAGGTCAACACCCCCATCGCGGTGCTTTTGGAAGAAGGCGAAAGCGCTGACGATATCGACAGCGCCGCATCCGCGCCCGCGCCCAAGGCTGATGAGAAGTCCGACGAGAAGGCCAGCAACGCCAAGCCCGCGGGCAACGGCAACGGCGGCGGGGCCAAGCCCGCAACGGGCGGCGGCGCCTCGGACGCGGCGCCGGCCAAGGCGCCCGCCGCGCCGACCGACGACAAGGGCAACCGCGTATTCGCCTCGCCTCTGGCGCGCCGGATCGCGGCGCAAAAGGGGTTGGATCTGTCGCAGATCACCGGATCGGGGCCAAGGGGCCGGATCGTCAAGGCCGATGTCGAGGCCGCGAAACCCACCGAGACCGCCGCCCCCGCCGCTGCAAAAGAGCAGGCGAAGGAGCAGCCCGCCAAATCCGCTGCGATGCCAACGGGCGCGTCCGCCGACACCGTCGCCGCCATGTACGAGGGGCGCGAGTATGACGAGGTCAAGCTGGACGGCATGCGCAAGACCGTAGCCGCGCGCCTGACCGAGGCCAAGCAGACGATCCCGCATTTCTACCTGCGCCGCGAGATCCGCATGGACGCGCTGATGAAGTTCCGCGCCGACCTGAACAAGCAACTGGAGGCGCGCGGCGTCAAGCTCAGCGTCAACGATTTCATCATCAAGGCCTGCGCGCTGGCGCTACAGGCGGTGCCGGACGCCAACGCCGTCTGGGCCGGCGACCGCATCTTGCGGCTCAGGCCGTCGGACGTGGCGGTTGCCGTGGCCATCGAGGGCGGGCTGTTCACGCCGGTCCTGAAGGACGCCGAGATGAAATCCCTCTCGGCCCTGTCGGCCGAAATGAAGGATCTCGCCACCCGCGCCCGCGACCGCAAGCTGTCACCTGGCGAATACCAGGGCGGCAGCTTTGCCATCTCCAACCTCGGGATGTACGGGATCGATAATTTCGACGCGGTCATCAACCCGCCGCACGGCGCCATCCTGGCCGTGGGCGCAGGCGTGAAGAAACCCGTCGTGGGCGCCGATGGCGAGCTGACCACCGCCACGGTGATTTCGGTCACGCTCAGCGTCGATCACCGCGTCATCGACGGCGCACTCGGTGCCGAGCTGCTGCAGAAAATCGTGGAGAACCTGGAAAACCCGATGGTGATGCTGGCCTGATGGGCGTGGGCACCGGGCGCGCCTGCGCGCCCCGGCGGCCCGCGACGATCAGCTCTTTGTGCCCAGAAGCTGATCCATGGTGACCGAGGGCTGCGCGCAGCCCGCCTCGCCCACCACCTTGGCGGGCACCCCCGCGACGGTGGATTTCTCTGGCACGTCATGCAGCACCACCGAGCCGGCCGCGATGCGCGAGCAGCAGCCTATGCTGATATTGCCCAGCACCTTGGCACCCGCACCGATCAGAACGCCATCGCCGATCTTGGGGTGGCGATCCTCTTCTTCCTTGCCGGTCCCGCCCAGCGTGACGGAATGCAGCATCGACACGTTATCCCCGACCACAGCCGTCTCGCCGATGACGATGGAATGGGCGTGGTCGATCATGATGCCCTTGCCGATCCTTGCTGCGGGGTGGATATCCACGCCAAAGGTTTCGGACACGCGCATCTGGAAGAAATACGCCATGTCGCGCCGCCCCTGCCGCCACAGCCAATTCGCCACGCGGTACGCCTGCACCGCCTGGAATCCCTTGAAAAACAGCAGCGGCTGCAAGAACCGGTGGCAGGCCGGATCGCGCTCGTACACGGCCACGATATCGGCCCGCCCGGCCAGCGCCAAAGACGGATCGGCGGCATAGGCCTCGTCGCAAATCTCGCGGATCAACTGTTCGCTCATCTCGCCCGAGGCCAGCTTCATCGCGTTGCGATACGCCAGCGCGCATTCAAACGTGCTGTGGTGCAGGATGCACGAATGGATCATCCCGCCCAGAAGCGGCTCGTCGGCGACGGCCTGCTTGGCTTCCTGGCTGATCCGATCCCAAACCGGATCGACTTCGGAAAGTTGTGCGCGTGTCTGTGCCATGGCGGTGCCTGATCCCGAATGCTACGTCGTCTCAATGTAACAGATAGGCCACCCGGACAAAATCGCCAAGCTGTGATAACAGGAATTTCAACTGTGAATGACCAATTCGCCCCCGGCTTCGCAGGCTGAAACGCCGAACGCCTCCGGCGGGAGTATTTCGGGCAAGATGAAGAACAGCATAGCGCGCCCCTGCATCTTCTGGCCCAAAATGTCCCGGGGGAGGCGCCGAAGGCGGCGGGGGCAGCGCCCCCAAGCCACGCTAGTCGCCGATGTCCAGGCCCGCGAAATACCCCGGCCCGACCCTTGCCGAGAGCTGCGCCACCTCGATGCGGAACGGCGCGCTACCCACTCCGGTGCCATCCTCGCCGCGCGCGGCGGCGTCGTAGGTCCAGTTCGGCGCGGCTAGGTCCACCTCGCGCAGCAGCGCACCATCGCGCGTGATGCGCAGCAGGTAGCGCTCGCTTTCCTCGGCCAGCGGCACGTCTGGGGCATCCCAGCTATCGCCGCCCTCGCGCGTGCGACGCACCCATGACAGCGCCAGCGCGCCGCCGCTTTCTGCCCGTGCGCGCAGATGCGCCGGGCGATAGGGGCGCAGGCCTACCCCCGCAAAGGCGCGCGACAGGTGGCTGTAGCTGGGATCGTCGTAGCCAAGCCGCGCCGGGCCGATGCGGTAGTGGCGCGCGAGGCCGCGCTGCGCCTCGGGCAAATCGATCTGCTCGGACGCACCATCGAGCAGCACCAGGTACGCACCGGCGGGCCATTGCGCGGGCATTGCGCCGTCGCTGCCGGCCTGCCCGCGCAAGAGCCCGCGCAGGATGTAGGTGTCAGCGGTGATCAGCTCGGCCTCGGCGAACTGGATCACCTCCCAGTCGCCCTCGCCGCCGCCTCCGATCGCCGCGAGGTTGCGGCCGGCCAGCAGCGCCTGCATGTCGACCCCGTCCAGCGCGCCGCTTTGCATCCGCACCATCAGATCCGCCCCCCGGTTCAGTAGACCGGGCCGGGCTGCCGCCAGCGCCGATTGCGTCACGCCAAGGCTCGCGGGCCGCTCAAGTACCGTGTTCAGCACGTAATCGGCATCGCTGGCCGAAGCGTAAACCGCAACGCGGCCCGGCCAGGGCTGCGCCACCGCCGCCAGATGCGGCGCATGCGGCACCTCGTCGCCGCGCAACAGAGGCAGGTCCATGAACAGCGGCAGAACCGGCACCGGCGCGGCAAAGGCGGTGGTCCGCGCCGGCACATCGTCGGCCGGGGCGGCGCCATAGACCGACGGGTCGATGCGCACTGCCTCGATCAGTTGCGCGGCACCCTGCTCGACCCGGTCCACCCGGTAGTGCCCCGCCTGCCCCTCGAGGCGCAGCACGTCACCCGCCCCCACCGCCAGCCGCGAGAGTGGCAGCGACAGGCGCAGCCCGTCGCGCGCCAGCTCCGCCTCGGCCAGCCACCGCTCGGTGATGCTGCGCGCCTCGGCGCGGGTCAGGGCCATCGGCACCTCGGTTGCGGCCACGGCGTGGCTTTCGTCTTGTGGCAGGATTGCCTCTTCAGCGGCAACCTCGTGATCGCCTCCCGCCTCGACAAAGGTCAGGCGCACGCGGCCGGCGATCTCGGCCTCGGCCGCGCGGCTATGCTCCAGCGGCGCGTCCATCTCGTCGCTTTGCACCAGGTCCGCCGCCGGCAAGTCCCAGTTCACCGCGCCGCTGCGCACTGTGAACCGCAAGGCGCCGCCGCGCTCGACCGCGTCGAACCCATGCGCCAGCATCAGCGGCTGCAGCGCCGCGCGCGCATCGCTCACGTGATCGACGCCATAGCCCCGCACAACCCCGTGCAAGTTCGACACATCGACCCCCTCAAGCAGCCCCGCATCGCGGCAGATCTCGTCAACCACACCGTCCAGCGCGCGGTGCGACAGCCGCCCCGTCACCCAGTGCCCGCGTGCGTAATTCTCCGCGTCGCTCCATAGCTCGGCGCGCGCCGGAAACGCCGGGTAGGGCCGAGCGTCCCACGCCCAGACGAAGGCGCGGCGCATGTCCACCATCGGCCCGCCATACTCATCCGATACCGGGTTGTTGCCCGGCTCCAGCCAGTAGCTCAGCATCGCGCGCAGGTATTGCATCTGGATCAACTCGTCGCGCCTCCCGTCCGAATGGTACGGCAGGCCCGATTCCGACGATTTCGAATCGAAAAAGCGGTTCGGCTGATTGGTGCCCTTGTCCACCGCCGCGCAGCCCAGCTCGGTAAACCAGATCGGTTTGGACCCGGGCACCCACGCGGTCGGGACCGCCTGCCACGCGCCGTCAACGCGCGGATAGTGGTGCCGTCCCCACCAACTGCGAATGTCCTTCACCCGCCAGATCCACGGCTCGTCATGGGCGCCATCTGTGATCGGCGTGCGGATCTGCGCCGCGCGCGCCTCGGGCGAATGGTAGTACCACGCATGGCCCTCGCCACCCTCGATATTGGATTTCAGGTAGTCCAGATCGTTGATCGACGGCCAGTCTTGCGCATCAAGGTGGTCCAACCCTTCGCGCCAATCGCTCAGCGGCATGTAATTGTCGATCCCGACGAAATCGATGGTGTCATCGGCCCAAAGCGGGTCCAGCGGGTAGTACCGATCACCGCTGCCATCGCCGGGGCCGTAGCCGCCATATTCGGTCCAGTCGGCGGCGTAGCCGATGCGCACATCCGGCCCCAGAAGGGCACGCACCTCGGCTGCCAGCGCGATCAGCGCGTCAACCGCCGGAAAGCTGCCGCCGGGCCCGCGCACCCGCGTCAGCGCCCGCATTTCCGAGCCGATGCAGAACGCGTCGACCCCTCCCGCCGCCGCACACAGCGCCGCCTGGTGCAGGATAAAGCGGCGATAGCGCCATTCGCCCGGGCCGCTATAGGCCACTGCCCCGCCCATGACGGTGAAATCCGCCGCCACCGCAGTGCCAAAGAACGCCGCGACCTGCTCTGCGGCCTCGGCGGTGCCGTCGGGGCTGCCGTCGCGGCCCGGCGCGATCGCGGTGGTGATACGGCCGCGCCACGGCAGGCGCGGCTGATCGGGCGCGTCGCTCCAAGGATCGGGCAGGCCGTTGCCCGCCATCTGCTCCATCAGGATAAAGGGATAGATCATCACCGCCTTCCCCTGCGCGCGCAAGTGCGTCAGTGCCTCGATCACCGAGGCATCGGCGGGCGTACCGCCGTAAACCGGGCGATTGTCGGCGTCCCGTGCCACCATATCGGCGCTCGCGCGTCCCACGCCCGCCACGCGCCACGGCATTTCGGCGCCGTCCGCGTCGCGATGCTCGACCTTCGGACGCACGCGGCACTGACCGCAGCGCAGATCGTCCCCGAACCAGCCCAGCACCAGCGACACCGCCTCGCAGCCCGGCGCCTCGGCCCCCAGTTGCGCCACCGAGGCGGCGAAATCGGTTTGCCCGGCGGGGGTGTGCACATTGGCGCTGGCGCGCTTGCCGGGGCCGTGGTCATAGCTGACCGGTGTCGTCGCCAGCGCGTATTCCCCGGTGCCCGGTATCATCGCCACCGCCCGTACCAACGCGCCGGGGCCGGGCACCGCGCCGGGCCGCACCGCGCCGTGGCGCAGCACCTCGAAGGAAAACTGTGGCACCCGGTCGCCAAACTGCGCCAGCGGCAAATCCTCCATCACCACGTAGGCCGTTCCGCGATAGGCGGGCACCGCGCCCGCGCCCTCTACCGCCTCGATCGCCGGGTCGGGGGCCTGATCGCGGCTGCCCGTGTAGACGCGCATGTTCAGATCTGCCGCCGACACCTCGACGCCATTGGCCCAGACGCGCGTAACGCCCCCGATCGGCCCTTCGCATAGCGCCACGGCAAGGCTGACGGAATAGCTGTAGCTGCGCGTGACGGGGCGCGGTGCGGTGCCCTTGCCGCTGCCGCCGCCTCCACTCACGTGCACCGCCTCGCTAAAGCGGCTGGCCCAGATCACCTGCCCGCCCAACCGCATCCGGCCATGCAGGCGGGGGATCGCATCGCCCTCGCCCGCGCCGGTCAGGCGAAACCGCGACACGCGGCCGGTCTCAACCGGCTCCGCCCCCGCGCCCAACAGACGCTGATCCAGCGCCCGGCCCAGCGTTGCCCCCACGAACCGGCCCACCGCCGTCATCGACAGGCCCAACACCGTGCCGCCCACCGACCCGCCCAGCGCGGCCCCCGCCGCCGAAAATACGATCGTCGCCATCAGCCGACCTCCTCAGGAAAAGTGAACCGCGCAACGACGCGGCGCCGCCATGGCGCGCTTAGCGGGCTTTCGACCACGCCATGCCCACTATAGGCGTGAATAAAACTTGGCGCCGCGCCCGCATTTCCAAGCACGCCCAGATGCTTGGCCACCGCACCGTCGCGCATCCGAAAGAGCAGGACATCGCCCGGCGCATCCGCCGCGCCCATGGGCCGCGCCACCAAGGCCCGCGCCGCCGCACGCCACAATCGCTCGTCGCCCTGCGGCTCGGACCAGTCGCGGCTGTAGCGCGGCACCGCCATCGGCTCGGGGCCGATGACTTCGCGCCAAATGCCACGCAGCAGGCCAAGGCAATCCGCCCCCGCCCCCTTGCACGAGGCCTGATGCCGGTAGGGCGTGCCGATCCAGCCGCGCGCCGCAAGTACTACCCGCGCGCCGGTCATCGGCGGCTCCCGCCGCCGGTATCGCCACGGCTTGCGGGTACGGCGGCCATCCAGTCGGAGCCAGGGATGTCCGGGAACCCTCGGAAATTCAGGGCGTTACCAAACTTGTACCGGCAGGTGCCGAACCGCTTGTCGCAACCCGCGCTTACGCGCACCCGGTCGCCCGCCGCCGGTGCCGCGCCCAGGGGCGCCCACAGCGCGATCTCGCGCCCGTCGCCGGACCGGTCCCGCTTGATCACGCCCTGCAACCCCGCCGCCGCGCCGTCCAGCACCGTCAGTGCCCCGCGCGCGAACCAGCCCGGCGAGAACCCCGGCAACGCCGGCAGATGCAGCACCCGCGCATCCCCGGTTCCCAGCAAGGCCGCCTCGGCCGAATACCCCGGCGCCGACAGGTCCACGCCGCAGGCCGCATCGCCCAGAACCGCGCCGCAGGGCGCCTGGTAGATGCGCCCCTGCGGCCGGTTCAGCGCCTCGGTCAGCCCCCGCAGTTCGGCGGTGAACGCGCCGCCCGCGCGCCGCAACTCGCCCAGATGGCCGCGAAACTGCAACACGCGCTCTTCGGGCGCGGCCCAATTGACAAGCCATGCCCGCAGCTCCGCCCCGTCATAGCGGCCCGCCTCGATGTCGTCGGCCCGGATCGCCGCATCGCTGAGCGCGCCCATCGCCTCGGCGTTGTCCACCGCAAGGCCCGTGCCCTGCATCAGCCGCGACGTGCTTAGCCCCGCCGCCGCACTGAACGTGATCCCGCCGAACGTCAGCGGCAGATCGTGGTCGGTGAACCCCAGCACCGCGCCATCCGTACGCGTGATCGCCCAGGCGCGGCACAGGCTCGTGCCGCCGCCATCGAGATGCGGCTGCAGCGCCGCGATCCCGGTCATATCCGCAGCTCCACCACCGGCACGTCTGGCACCTCGCCGGCCTGGAAGCCGGCGACGCTGGTGGCGATGCGGTCGGTGTCAAAGCGCACCGGCACGTCAAATTCGTACCCCGCCGTCACCTGCCGCCCGTCGCCCGGCGGCGCGTCAAAGGTGATCAGGCCGCGCACCGTGTCCACGGTGTAATGCACGCCCTCGTGCATCTCGTCGCCCTCAACGCCGACGCGCACCGTGCCCAATACCGGCTTGGTGATCGGGCGCGCATAGCTCTGCTCGCCCGAGCGGTAGGTCTTGATGATCGCAAACTCGCGCCGTACCCCGTCGCCATCGGCGATGACCTGATCGTCATAGGCCGGCACGCCCGACGGCGCGCAGGATTTGTAATCCGCCCAATCCTTCCAGCGAAAGCCGTAGATCTGCCCACGCCGCGCCTCGAAAAACGCGATCAGCTCGGCCACATCGTCCAATGATCGCATGCCCAGCCCCGCATCATAGCGCCGCCGCGAATGCGCCCAGGGCGTGTTGCGCTGCTCGTATCCATTGGCCAGCGTCACCACATCGGTGCGCCGCTCGGGCCCGCCGACCGAGCCAAAGCTCAGGCTCGCGGGAAACCGGACCTCGTGAAAATCCATCGCTTTGCCCTTTCCTTCAGTGCCTTTGTTCGCTCTTCAAAACGCGTTCAGCCATTCCCTGTCGCGCCAGCGACGGGACGCGGCCCCCTCGGGGCCGGGCGCGAACCAGCCGGTGTGCCCGTGTTCAATGCCCCACGCGCCCGCCTCCGGCACTTACCTATTGCGCTGCCCGCGCGTCATCGCGCGGCCCATATGCGCGGCGATCTGGCTTTGCGAGCGGCGAAAGCCCTCAACGTCCGGCGTCGAGATGTTCATCACCACCTGCACCGGGCGCGCGCCGCCTCCGCCTGCCCGCACGCCCAGCTTGCCATCGGCCCCGCGTGCCAGCGGCATGATCGCCTCCGGTCCCGCCTCGCCCATCAGGCCCGTCGCGCCGCCGCGCATCGGGAAACTCATCGGCCCGCTGACCACGCCACCACTGGCAAAGGGCATCACCCGCCCCTGCGCGAACCCGGCGCCATCCGCGAACGGCAGCAGCCCGCCCACCGCCTGCCCGACGCCGTCCGCCAGCAGCCCGCCAAGATGCCGCGTCACCGGGCGCACGGCCGCAGAATAGGCGGTGTCGGCCATGCTCTGCGCCACATCGCGCAGCGCATCCGACAGCTTCACACCGTCGAACATCACCCCGTCGAAGGCGCGCCGCAAACCGCGACTGAGCCCGCGCTCTAGCGTCGCCAGGTCGCGCCCCGTGTCGGCCAGCGCCCCGCGCATGCGCCGCAATTCGCCGTCGAACACGCTTGCCACGTTGGCCGCCGCGCCCATGGATATCTCCAGCGCATCAACCTGCGCCTCCAGATCGCCGATCTCGTCCTCAGCCATGATCGCCCCTTTCCCGGTTCCCCGCGCCGCCGCCCGCATCGGGCCACTCGCGCAGCATTTCCTCCAGCCGCGAGCGCCCCAGCGGCGCCGCCGCCCCGCCATGCCCCAGCAGCAGCATCAGCTCCGCCGGGGTCAGCGCCCAGAACTCCGCAGGGCGCAGGCCCAGCCCCCTCAGCCCCGCACGCATCAGCACCGGCCAGTCGATCGCGCTCATACGATGCCCTCGTCCGGCAGGCTGAACGCCCGCGCCAGCAACTCCGCCGCCGCGCGCGCCGCCGCCATCGGGCCGCCCGCCACCTCGGCGCAGGCCAGGTCGGCCGCCGTCCCGCGCCAGCCGCCCCCGCGCAGGCCCGCCACCAACACCGCGATGATGTCGCGGCTGCAAAACCGGCCCGCCTCGAACCGCTCGGTCAGCGCCACCAGCGTGTCCACCCGCAGCGCCGCCTCAAGCTCAGCCAACGCGCCCAGCGTCAGCTTCAGCACCTGCCGCTCGCCATCCACGATCAGCGCCACCTCGCCTGCATAGGGGTTGGCCATGCTCACACCGCCGTAAAGCTCAGCGCCCCGGCCGAGGCCATCGACAACTCGTAACTGGCCTCGCCGTTATGGCTGCCGGCGTATTCGATCGCGGTGATCTGGAACGGCCCCTCGATGATGCCAAAATCGGGGATCACCACCTGGAAACCGGGCACCTCCCCGTCAAAGAAGATCTGCCGCGCGCACTCGTCCGTGTCGGCGTCCCGAAACACGCCCGAGCCACTAATCTCGGCCGATTTCACCCCCGCGCCGGCCAGCAACTCGCGCCAGCCTCCCGCCGATTCCAGGCTGGTCACATCCACCCGCTCGGCGTTGAAGCTGATCCGCGTTGCCCGCAGGCCCGCCACCGTCTGAAACTGTCCGCCGCCGGTCAGGTCCACCTTGATCAACAGATCCTTGCCATTCTGCGTTGCCATGTCGTCACTCCGATCTTGAGAATTCAGTTGTCATCGACCCGCGCCCGGAACCGCAAATCGATCCGCCTTAGCCGTCCGCGCGCCGCCCGTGCCGCCTTTGCCCGCAGGAACGACAGGCCCACCAGCCGCCCCCGCACCAACGCCAGGTCCGCCCCAAGCAGCGCATCGCTCACTGCCCCGGCCAGCGCTTTTGCCGCGTCGAAACCGCCCGCCTCGGTCACCACCGACACGGTGAAATCATGCGCCGCCCCGCGCCCCGTCTTGTCGGATCGATCCCGCACCAGCTCGGGGCCAAGGCTGACGTAGAGCGGCGGCAGCGCGCCCTCGGGCGGGGCGTCGAAAATCGCGCCCCCCACCAGCGCCGCCACCTGCGTATCCGCCGCAAGATGCTCATAAACCGCGCGTTGCAGCGCCGCCGACACGCCATAACTCATGTCGCCTCCTCCTCTTGCGCGAAACACTCGAGATAGCGCGCCCGCGCATCATGCTCGGGCGCCGCGCGCAGCACGATCCGGTAGCGCATCAACGCCAGTGCCGCGCCCTCGCCGCCCGCGTCGCGCCCGGTGCGCGGCTCCAGCGCCGCCCACACCGTGCCCAGCGCCGTCCAACCGGCGACGTATCCCCCCGCCCCGTCGGGCTGCCGCGCCGGTGTCTCCAGCAGCAGCGCGCGGCTCAGAACCGGCACGCTCATCGTCCATGCCCCGTCAGCAGGCGCACCGTGCGGTACCGCTCGATCAGCGAGGAGACCCCGAACGGCATGCACCCCTGGCTCAGCGAGACCTCGTCGCGATACTCGTAGTAATGCGCCGCCAGCAGCAGCACCGCCTGCGCCAGATCTGCCGGTATATCCGCCCAACCCGCGCCGAACCCCGCTCGAAACATCAGTCGCGCCGAGCCGCCGCGCGGCACACCGGCAGGCACGCGCCTGCCGCCACCAGACGCGGCCGCTGCATGTCCACCTCCAGCCGGTATTGCGCGGCCGCCAGCACCGTCTCACCGCCCAGCCGGTCGGTGATCAGCACCTCCTGCACCTGCGTCACCGGCGCCACCGGAAGTGCCTGCGCCACCGGATCGCGCCAATCGGCCAGCACCCACGAGAAATCCCGCTCGATCAAAATCTTGCCGGTTCGCGCCTCGATCGCGGCCAGTGCCGCGCGCAGGAAACTGCGCAACAGCCCGTCCTGGACCGCATCCTCGGCAAAACCGGTGCCAAGCCGCAGATGGGCTTTGAATTCCGCCACCGGTAGCGCCGCGTCGGGCACGGTGGTCTCTTCGACTAACATCATGGATCAACTCCGAAGTTTCCGTCCCCGTCGCCGCGCGCCCAACGCCCGGCGCGCACGCGCCTGCCGGCCTGCCCCCGCCATGGGGCAGGCCACCGCCGCATCCCTTAGGAAACAGCGAATTTCAGCAGCTTGATCGCAGCGAAATCGCTCACGTCGCCGCCTACGCGCTTGGTCGCGTAGAACAGGACATGCGGCTTGGCGCTGAACGGATCGCGCAGCACCCGCAGGTCCGGGCGTTCGGCCACGGTATAGCCGCTGGCGAAATCGCCGAACGCGACCGCCGCCGCGCCGCTGGCGATGTCGGGCATGTCCTCGGCGATCAGCACCTTGTAGCCTATTAGCCGCGCAGGCTCGCCCGCCGCCAGGCCATCGGTCCACAGGAACCGTCCCTCGGCATCCTTCATTTTCCGGATCTGCCCCGCGGTTTTCGAGTTCATGACGAACACCGCCGCCGCCCGGTATTGCGCGCCCAGCGCATAAACCAGGTCGATGATCGCATCGGGGCCGTCAAACGCGCCGTCCGCCCCCGTCGGCACATAGCCCAGGTTGCCCCAGGTCCAGACATCGTTGTCCACCTGCGCATGGGTCAAAAAGCCCTTGGGCTTGTCCACCCCGTCGCCGCCGACGAACGCCGCCGCCTCGGCGCGGGTAAACCGGTCTGCGATCCGCTCGGCCAGCCAGTTTTCCACGTCAAATGCGCTATCATCCAGCAACCGCTGGCTGGCCTTGGGCATCGCGCTCAGTTCGTGCAGCGGGATGCTGATGCGGTCGATCACGGGTGTTGTGCTTTCGCTCACGCCGGCGCTTTCGGTGCTCCAGCCGTGGCCGACATCCGAATGGTCGACCAGCACGTCATACGAGGTCGCCTCGACACCCACCACGTTGGCCACGCTGCGCAGCGACGCGGTCGAGTTCAGAACCCCGCGCACCGTGTCGGCGGTCTGCGGGTCCACAAGATAGCCGCCCTCGCCGGCCACGGCGGTAGACATCGCCTTGCTCTCAACCGGCAGACCGCGCAGCGCGTCATCGTCGCCGCTGCGCAGGTAGGCGCCGAATGCCTTCTGGTGCGGCACTTCGGCCTCGGCCGTGATCGACAGCGCCGGGCGGGTCGCGGCATTGGTTCGGGTTTTCTTGTCCAGCATGGTCAGTCGCTCTTCATGTTGTTGCAGCCTGTCGTCGAAATCGTCTTGAAAGCTTTTGAAATCGCTCACGAAACCCGCCACCGCGGATTTCAGCTCGGACATCGGGGGCACATCTTCCCCGGCCCGCGCCCTTGGCTCGGTCTTGCTCATGTCGTCCCTCTCAAAGGTTTCAGATGCCTGTGCCCGCGTCAGTCGCGCGCCAGCTCGCGGCGGGCGTCGCCAAACACCGCCGCCATTTCACGCAGGGCGTCCGGGGTCAGGCTATCGCCCTTGGCCCCCACCCGCGCACTGGGCAGCATCGGGAACGTCACCAGCGACACCTCCCAAAGCTCCAGTTCCTTGAGCAACCGCCGGCCCCCCTCGCCGCGCGTCGCGCGCAGCGTGCGATACCCGATCGACAGCCCCTCGATCGCGCCTGCCGCGATCAGCGCGGCCGCCTCGCGGCCCTTTTCCACGCTGTCCAGAAGTCGCCCCTTCACGTAAAGGCCGCGCGCGTCCTCAAACACCTCGTCCCAGATGCCGATCGGCGCGCCCGGGTCGTGCTGCCACAGCATCTTGACCCGCCGACCCTCGCCGCCCAGCCGCTTAAGGGACGCGCCATAGGCGCCCGGCTCGACCACGTCGCCGCCCTGATCGGTGGCGCCGAACAGGCTGGCATAGCCCGCGACCCCGGTCCCGTCCGTGACCGTCAACTCCTTGTCGAAGCGGCAGAATTTGCGCTCCAATCCGGTTTCGCTCTGCATCTCGTGCATCCTCGCTTTGATCTCGTTCATGGGGCAGCGCTCAGGATCGACTGGAACGCCTGCGCCAGGATCACGCCCAGCACGCCATACACCGTCAGCCACAGACGGCGCTCCAGCTTCTCCATCGCCTCTTCCAATTTCCGGGCGCGCTCCTGCACCGCCTCGATGTGCAGCTTCGACACCCGCTCATGCGCCTCCAGCCGCAGCGCCGGCGCGCAATCGAACGCCTCGAACCCATAGGGCCGGGGCTGGCGCGTCTCACGCATCGGGCGCACCGTCCTCCTCGCCCGCCTCTGTCGCGGGGATCGGCGGCAAGCCCAGCATCTGGCGCTTTTCCGCCGCCGTCAGGAAATCCGCCTGCGTCACCCGGCGCCACTGCGACTCGCGCTCGGCGGCCAGGGCCGGAACCTGATCGAGGTCGGGAAACACCCGCAGCCCCGCCTCAAGGGTGAACCCCGTCAGCCACTCGGCCAGCGCCGCCAGAACCCGCATGCACATCGGCAAGACCGTCTGCCGGTAGAACGCGCGGTTGGCCTCCTGGTAGTTGGCATAGGTCGCATCGCCCGGTATCCCCAGCAGCATCGGCGGCACCCCGAAAGCCAGCGCAATCTCGCGCGCGGCCGCCTCCTTTGTCTTCTGGAACTCCATGTCGGCGGGTGAAAACCCCATCGGTTTCCAATCCAGCCCCCCTTCAAGCAGCATCGGCCGACCCGCGTTGCGCGCGCCCTGGTGATAGTTTTCCATCTCGGCCACAAGGCGGTCATATTGGTCCGCGCCCAGAGTACCCTGCCCCTCGCCGCCCTTGTAGATGATCGCCCCCGACGGTCGCGCCGCGTTGTCCAAAAGCGCCTTGGACCACCGGCTTGCCGCGTTATGCACGTCCAGCGCCTGCGCCGCCGCCTGCATCGGCGACAGGCCGTAATGGTCGTCCTGCGGGTGGAAACTGCGGATGTGGCACACCTGCGGCACCGGCCCGCGCACGTCAAATCGGTGCTTGCGCGCGCCGACCGTGTAATCATACGCCACCGGCCAGCCATCCGCGCCGGGCAGCAGGCTCATCCGGTCCGAGCGCAGCACATGCAGCTCCCCCGGCAGAGCGCTGCCCGCCTCGCCGCCCACCGCCTCGATATAGCCGTCGCCGCTCAGCAATAGCTGACCGTAAAGCGCCTCCAGCAGATCGGCCTTGCCCTGCGCCGGGTTGGGCCGCGCCAGCAGCGCCAGAAGCGGATGCACCTCGTAGCGCGCGCCGCCGTCCTGCACCCCCAGTGGCAGCGCCGCCGCCGCCTCGGCGATCATCTTGACGCAGCGGTAAACCACCGGGTTGCCCAGGTAGCCGCTGCGCGTCAGGGTGCGGGTGTCGCGCGGGCTCCATGCCACGCGGCCCGAGCCGCCCTGCCACGCCACCACGCGGGCGGTGGCGCTGGCCTTGCGCTCGCCGGGGGCGTTGCCCGCCGTGTCCGCCGGTGCTGCCGTGCCGCGCCGAAACATCTCCAATACCATGCGTTTCTCGCTCCTCGCTGTTGCCTTGGTGCCACCTGCGACAGTGGCGGCTTGCCCGTCACTCTGCGGGCAAGCCGTTAACAACGCCCAATCACAGCGTGCGCACCCTCGGGTCGCGCCATTTTGAAGCTGGCGCGACCATCACCTCGTGCAACGCCCACACCAGCGCATCCACCCGGTCGTGGCTGCCTCGCCCCTCGAACCCCTGCGCCGTCATCGCGCACATCTCGTCCTCCAGTGCCGCCAGATCCGCGCCGCCCGAATGCCGCACGCGCCCCTGCTCATAAAGCGCCGCCACCGGTTCGGCCCTCGCCACCTTGCCCTGGCGCGCATGCACCTTGGTGACGGGCGCCAGCGGCGCAACCTGGCGGATCACCTCCTCGACCAGGTTGCCGCCCTGGTTGACCTCGGCCACCAGCCGCCCCGCGCCCCAGCGCTCCATCGCGGAGACCGCGCGCTCGGCCCATTCGGTGGGGCGCGCGCCGCGAACGCTGGCATCCTCCAGCACCCAGGCGCGCCAGTCCTGTACGGGCCCGCGCGTGCGCGCGCCCACCACCACGATGCCGCAGGCGTCCGATCCGGCGTGCCCGCTCACCGGCGGGTCCACCGCCACCACGATGCGATCCATCTCGGCCACATCGGGCGCCTCGCAGCGCCCCCCGTCCAGCATCGAGGGACGCCACAGCGCCCCCTCCGCCTCGTCGATCAGGATCCCGTCCAGTTCCTGCCGACCGGTGCGCGTGCCGGCATAGCGCGCCCGCACCTCATCCAGGAAGCTCTCGGCCAGGTTGGCGCGGTTGGCCTCGGTCGGGGCCTGCGTCAAAACCGTGCTATTCATCTGCAGGATATCCTTCAACACGCCTACGTTGCGCGGCGTCGTGGTCACGCACACCCGCGGCCGCGTCCCGATGCGCAGCCCGAATTGCAGCATGTCCCACGTCGCGCTCGCACGCTTCCACTTGGCCATCTCATCGACCCAGGCCGCATCGAATTGCGGCCCCCGCAGCCCCTCAGGGTCATGCGCCGAAAACACCTGCGCCGTGGCACCGTTGGGCCACAGCAAACGCTTACGCCCCGCCTGCCAGACCGGCCGCCGATCGGGCGGCGCACAAGCCAGGATGCCGCTTTCGCCGAACACCATCACCTCGCGCACCTGGTCCACCGTTTCGCCCACCAGCGCGACGCGACTGCACGCGCCGGCATCCATCGGCCGCGCGCCCTCGACCTGCGCGCGCACCCATTCGGCGCCTGCGCGGGTTTTGCCCGCGCCGCGCCCGCCCATCACGACCCAAGTGCGCCACGCGCCCTCGGGCGGTAATTGATGGTCCATTGCCCAGAACTCAAACAGGTAGGGCAGTGCCATCAACTCCCCTTTACTCAGGCTGTTCAGGAACTTCTGCTGAACCTTGCGCGGTGCGCAGACGAGCCAGCCGGCTCCCGATCTGATCGCGGGCTTCCTCGAAGTCGATGGCGTATTGATTGACGATTCCGTCATGCTGTTTGCGGCGTTCTTCAAGTCTGATCTCCGTTTCCAATGCGAGTTTCAGCCATTGGCGTATCTCTCGCGTGACCTTGGTACCGTCCTTGAGCGCATCGAAATCGCCCGAGGTGATCCTGCGTTGCAGGCTCAAAAGGTCGGCCTTCATGTCGGCCAGTTGCTGCTCCACCATCTCGATGGCCAGACCCAGCGACGATTGTCCCGTGTCGGGGGTGGTCAAAATCATCTGGTTGCTCTGCCTCATGCGCTGTTTGTTATGGTGCTTTTGCATGCCCCACGCGCCGCGCGACATCCGGGCACGAGGCGTCAGGCATGGCCCACGAATCTACGCGCCCGAGCGCCGCGCAGTCAAATCGGGAAGCCGCGCAACCGCCCGTATTTGTTATACTTTTTTAAGGATTGGGTGATCTTGGAGGCGCGCAGGACGCTATATCTAACGGCAACATCAGGCCATTGCCCCCACGGATTCTATGGCTTCAAAGCTCGCATCATTGAAACCCGGCAACACCGCTAGGTTCGCGCCCGGCCCCGGAGGTGGGCGCGGCTGTGCGGAGATGTCCCGCCCGGTGGCACCGCCGGGCATCGCCTGCTTGCCCCGTCACGCCATAGGCGTGCCTTCGACACGACGGCAGGTGCTGCCTTCTTTTCGCATCCCGACCGGAGCTGTGCCCATGCCCGGCATCAAGGCTAGCCGATTGACGAGCCGGGGATGCACGCGGGGGCACACCGCCCCACGCCCCCATGCCTCACTCAGGCCGGACGCGCGCGCCGGTTTTGTTGGCGAAGGCCTCCAGCCGCTCGTTCGAGGCCGCTTGCGTGTTCACGATCCCCGCCAGCACGGATTCGGCATAGGACGCATCCAGCGCCGACATGTTCTGCATGTGGCTGATCCCCGAACAGATCGCGAAATTCGACAGCGGCGGGTTGGCGGCGGCGGTGCGTGCCAGCTCCATCGCCTTGGCCTCGCTATCCTCGACCAAGTATTGGCACAGGCCCACCTGTACCGCCTCGTCGCGCTGGTAGATGCGGCCGGTCAGCATCATGTCGATCATCCGCGCCTTGCCTACCAGATCCGCCACGCGGATGGTGGCGCCACCGCCGGTGAACAGGCCCCGCTGCCCCTCGGGCAGCGCGAAATAGGTACCCTGATCGGCCACCCGCACATGCGCCGACGAGGCCAGTTCCAGACCCCCGCCCACGACCGCGCCCTTGAGCGCGGCAATGATCGGAACGCCGCCGTATTCCATCTTGTTGAACGCCTCGTGCCAACGCAGGCATAGATGCATGAAATCCTCGGGCCGGCGCTGTTCGCTGTGGTGCTCGACCAGGTCCAGCCCGGCGCAAAAATGCGTACCATCGGCGCGCAACACCACCGCGCGTGCCCCCGCCCGCGGCAGCCGCGAGAACACCTCAATCAGCTCCTCAACCGTCTCGGCATTGAGCGTGTTGCGCTTGGCCGCGCGCGCCAGGGTCACGACGGCGATACCGTCCTCGTCCATTTCAAGCCGCAGGTTTTCCAGCGCCAAGTCTTTGAGAAGGTCCATGGGTGCTCTCGTCTCGTTGGTGTTTCAGGGGGGGCGCGGGCCGCTTAGCCCAGCTTGGCCAGACGGGCCGCGCGCAGCCGCGCGAAATCGTCACCGGCGTGGTAGCTGGAGCGCGTCAGCGGCGTTGCCGACACCATCAGGAACCCCTTGCCATAGGCCGATTTCTCGTATCCGGCGAATTCCTCGGGCGTGACGAAACGCTCCACCGCGTGGTGCTTGGGCGTGGGCTGCAGGTATTGCCCGATGGTCAGGAAATCGACATCGGCGGCGCGCATGTCGTCCATCACCTGCCGCACCTGCGGCGCCTCTTCGCCAAGGCCGACCATGATGCCGGACTTGGTGAACATGGTGGGGTCCAGCTCCTTCACCCGCTGCAGAAGGCGCAGGGAATGGAAGTAGCGCGCGCCGGGGCGCACCTCGGGGTAAAGGCCCGGCACCGTCTCAAGGTTGTGGTTGAACACGTCCGGCTTCGCCGTCACCACCACGTCCAGAACCTCGGGCGCGCATTTCAGGAAATCGGGCGTCAGGATCTCGATCGTGGTGCCGGGGCTGCGGTGGCGGATCGCACGGATCGTCTGCGCGAAATGCTCGGCGCCGCCATCCTCCAGGTCGTCGCGGTCCACGCTGGTGATCACCACGTGGTTAAGGCCCAGCTTCTGCACCGCATCGGCCACGCGCCCTGGCTCGAACACATCGAGCGCATCAGGCCGCCCCGTAGCGATATTGCAAAACGTGCAGCCGCGCGTGCAGATATCGCCCATGATCATCATCGTGGCGTGCCCCGCGCTCCAGCATTCGCCGGCATTGGGGCATCCCGCCTCTTCACACACCGTGGTCAGGTTGTTCTCGCGCATGATGCGGTGCGTTTCGGCATATCCCTTGCCGCCCGGCGCCTTGACCCTGATCCAGTCGGGTTTCTTGGGCTGGGCGTTGTCGGGGCGATGCGCCTTCTCGGGGTGTCGCTGTTCCGGGATTTTCAGATCTCGCGGTGCCATGAACGCTCCTCCGTGGGCTATAGCCCGTACATAACCGGATTGCGCGCGGGTTCCAACATCGCTTGCACAGAAAATCATTGCGACCTTGCGGCACAGTCGCCGCGCGGCGCCCTTGCATCGCGCGCGCACGGATGGTCAAACCGCCGCAGCCGCGCTATAGCGGGGCCAGCCAACCACAGGACACAGCCATGGCCCAGACCGACACCGACACCGCGCCCGAAGCGCCGCAGATCTACCTGATCACCCCGCCCCAGATCGACCTTAACACTTTCCCCGATCTGCTGGCGCGGATGCTGGACACGCACGAGGTCGCCTGCCTGCGCTTGGCCCTATCGAGCACCGACGAGGCCCACATCGCGCGCGCCGGCGACGCCCTGCGCGAGGTGGCGCATGCCCGCGACGTGGCGATCGTGATCGACACGCACCTTCTGATGGTCGAGCGACTGGGCCTCGACGGTGTGCACCTGCCCGACGGCGCCCGCTCGGTCCGCAAAAGCCGCAAGGAGCTGGGCAACGAGGCCATCGTCGGCGCGTTTTGCGGCGCTTCGCGGCATGACGGCCTGAACGCGGGCGAGGCGGGCGCCGATTACATCGCCTTCGGCCCCATCGGGCAAACGCCCCTCGGCGACGGCACCTGCGCCGAGGCCGATCTGTTCGACTGGTGGTCGCAGGTGGTCGAGCTGCCAGTGGTGGCTGAGGGCGCCCTAGACGCCGAGCTGATCCGCGCCCTCGCCCCGATCACCGACTTCTTCGCCCTCGGCGCCGAGGTCTGGCAAAACGACGACCCGGTCGCGGAATTGGGCCACCTGATCGCCGCCATGGAGTAGGCCCGACGGGCGGCGAAGAGATGCATTGCGGGACGGAGAGATCGTTCAGAATAGCGCCCTGCGCGAAATAGCGCCCGCAGGGCGCCGCGCATCGCCCCCCCGGAACGGCGATTTGGCTGGCCTGGGCGCATAGCTCATATGTCTTTCGGATTTGGCTGGCATAAGGCACCACCCCACCAACGGAAGGTCGCCACACAGCGGCCCGCCGATGCGCGGCTTGTCAGCCGTTCGCCCAAGGGCCGCTCAAGGCCATACACTGCCAACACTCGCATGTAATATTGAACCTGTCACACCGGCTCCCCGCCCGGCTAGCTGGACGGCCTCCCATACCCAGATTTCATTTGCTGCGCTTTCCACTTCGAAATCAGGCGGCTCCGGCGTTCGGGGTACACCTCCTCCAACCTGTCCAGAGATTGCACCCTATCGGTTCTGAAGTGACGAAAGTCCTGCCGCGTCTCGCACCACGCAACAATGATGCGCACTTCGTCCATGTAGGCAATGAAGAGCGGCCAGACGACCCGAGCGCTCCTGCGCCCCTCCCCGTCCTTGTAGACAATGGCAAGCTTTACTCCATCCCGGATTGCGCTGCGCAGGTTTTCGCCCTCGAACGTCTCGTGGATTCGGGGCTTGAAAGACACCGGCCGCAGGCCAGCATCAAGGATGATCGGGCGTAGCTCCGGCGGGATCGCCGATGATATCTTGGCAACCAGGTCCCGCGCCCCGCGCGCAAGCGACGGGTCGCCCTGCGCCGCGACCCACGCAGCCCCGAGCGCCGCCGCCTCCAGTTCGTCCGCCGTCAGCATCAGCGGCGGCATGTCGTACCCCGCGTCCAGTATATAACCCGTCCCGGCCTCGCCCCTCACCGGAACGCGCTGCGCCGCAAGCTCGGCCATGTCGCGGTATAGCGTGCGCAGCGATATCTCCAGCTCATCCGCCAGCGCACGACCCGTTACCGGCGCCCGGCGCGACCTCAATATCTGTATGATCTGGAACAGGCGTTCGGTGCGCCGCATCTTTTCATCCTCCGCCGCCACACTGCTGCCATAACGCTGTCAGCAGGGCAAATCTATCAGGGGCCAAGCACGTGGAATCAGGAGAGAGCGATGAAAAGAACCGGTGGATGCGCCTGCGGTGCAATTCGTTTTGAGATCACCCAAGACCTTTTGGGCATTGGCAGTTGCCACTGTTCCGACTGTCAAAAGGCGTCAGGCGGCGGGCCGAACTACGTCGCGCTTGCCGCGCAGGACGCGCTGACCCTGTTGTCGGGAAGCCCCAAGCTGTACCATCGCACCGGCGGCAGCGGCGCCACCGTCGCGCGCGCCTTTTGCGGCGATTGCGGCTGCCCCTTGTGGAGCCTCCCCGCACATGAGCCCTTCATCCCGGTCAAGATCGGAGCGCTTGACGCGTATGAAGACCTGGCACCCCAAATGCAGATATATGTCGCCTCGGCCCCGCCATGGCACACGATAAGAGACGACATCCCGGCGTTCGAGCAGATGCCGCCCAAAAGCTAGGCACGCCAAATGTCGAGCCATGAACGGCCCTTGCTCTACCGACCCAAGAGCCGCGCAGCAAAGGCCGCTTGCCCCCTTACCAACCATTCACGCGCGCGCCGGGCGTATGCTAGGATACTCTGCATGAGCAACGACGGGAAACCGAAACTACTGTCCGGCGGCAACCCGCAGATCCCCAAAGGCTACGGCGACGGACCCGTGCAGAGTGTCAAGTGCGGCGACCGGTTGGATTTCTTCCTGGTGGAACACACCGATGAAAACACCCTGTTCCTGACCGAACGCGATAAGCATCTCGACGTCATGACCTGCGCGCCAACCAACGGCGCCAAGGTGAGTGTGACGTCATCCTATTTCGCGCAGGGCGCTATATCAAATGTCCACAACAGGCCAAACGCTTCCAACCCTGGCATGCGATATTGCTCTTGTCCCTCCGACACGCCCCGTCAATTTACCACTTAAGATCCACAGCTTAACTCTAAAGTTTCACTGTGGGGGGAGCCCACCGACCCCACTCACGCGGCAAGCCCGCCCTACCCCTCGGATCGCCCCTGCCGGTCCACCGGCATCCCGGCCCGCACCGCCGCCTCGGCATGACCCGCCAGCGCCTTGCGGCCCTCGAAATCGGCCACCCGAACCGGCGGGTGATAGATCAGCTCGACACTGCCCTGCCGGCGCGCCGCCAGCACCTTCAGCAGGTGACGCCCGAAATCCATGTCGCCCCACCAGCCATAGAACCGCGGATCGCCTCCCTCCGGCGCCCGGTAGATCACCGTCACGGGCTGCACATGCAGGCGCTCGCGCAGGTCCTCGGCAAAGAATGCCTGAAACAGCGTCGGCTTGAACGAGAGCACCCGCATCCCGTCGGTCGAGGTGCCCTCGGGAAAGAACAGTAGCTTGTGCCCGGCCAGCAGCCGCGCCTCGAAAACGGCGGTCTGATCGCGCGCGGCGCGCGGGTCGCGGTCGATGAACACCGTCCCCGTCGCCCGCGCCAGCCAGCCGATCAAAGGCCAGCGCGACACCTCGGATTTCGAGACGAAATAGATCCGCTTGCGCGCGTTCAGCGCGAAAATATCAAGCCACGAGGCGTGATTGGCCACCACCGCGCCGCGATGCTCCATCCGCGCGCCCTGCGTGTGATATCCGATCCCCAGGATCACGAAGGCCAGCCGGCACACCGATTGCGTGATATGCGGCGTCAGCGGCCGGTGCAGCCCGTAGAGCGGCCGCTCGATCAGCCGCAACAGCAGCAGCACCGCCAGCCCGCCGAACACCACCCCTCCTAGGGCGCCCCCGCGCGCCAGCACCCTGAGCCACCCCGCCGGCCGGATCGGCGGCGTGGGCGGCTCCGGCGGCATGTCCCAGGCGGGCATCACACGCCGCCTCCGCCGCGCAGATACATATCGCGCCGAGCGCCGTTCATGCGGGCCGCATCCAGCACCAGGCAAATATCGGTCGTATTGAAGGCGTGGTCCACATAGGCCCCCTGCCCGACGCAGCCGCCAAGCCGCAGATAGGCCTTGATCAGTGACGGCACCTGCATCATCGCCGCCTTGCGATCAAGCTGATCCTCGGGAATCAGGGCCATATCGGCCGCCCCGGGCGGACGCGCCCGCACCCTCAGATCCGGCGGCGCGAGGTGCCTGTGGTGCAAGAGCGACAGCGGCTGTGCCAGCGCCTGCACATCGATCCCGTGAAAACTGGCCACGCCGAACATGATCTCGATGCCCCGCTCGGTCACTTGATCGGCCAGCGCCGACCACATCAGGTGCATGCCCGCCCCGCCGCGATAGTCGCGGTGCAGGCAGGAACGCCCCAGCTCCAGCAGGCGCCGGCCACTATCCCGCAGGGGCGACAGATCGTACTCATCCTCGGAATAGAACTGCCCCGCCGCCCGCGCGCCCGCCTCATCCAGCAGGCGATAGACTCCGACCACCTGCGCGCCCTCGGGGCGGGCCGCGTCCATCAGGATCAGGTGCTCGAAATAGTTATCGAAACGGTCCCGCTCCAGCCGCGCCTCGTGATCCACCATCGGGCCGGTGCCGCCCAGCTCGGCGACGAACACCTCGTAGCGCAGGCGCTGCGCGGCGCGCAGCTCCGCCTCGGATGTCGCCAGCCTGACGTGAAATTGCGGCGCCTCGCGGCTCATGACAGCAGGTCCGTCCCATTGCTTTGCGGCGCTTGTACGCAAGCAGCGCCGCGCTGGCAACATGCCGCACCCGCATGCGGCTTGCCCATCTGCGGGCATGTGGTAAACATTTCTTAAGACTGCTCAGTCATCAAATACCGGCAGTAGTGCGACGCGGGATCCTTCTATGACAACCTTGCCGGCATCGGGAAAATTAACAGTGATCCGCCCACCGATGTTGGATTGCACTTGCCCCACGCCCCAGTCGGGGCAATCGGGGTGGCGCACGCGCATCCCCGGTTCAAGCATTGCGTTCAAGTCATTCATCCACTTTTTTCCATCTGCCGGAGCACAACTTGCCAAAGGATAATGTCGATTTTGCCGCGATGATAGGGTCGCGAATCTGCCATGACCTGATCAGCCCCATCGGCGCGATCATGAACGGACTGGAAATGATGCATCTGAGCGAGGTGCCGCCCTCGCCCGAGATTGACCTGATTGACGAGTGCGCGACGCACGCCTCGGCGCGCATCCGCTTTTTCCGCCTGGCCTACGGGGAGACGAACACCGATTATTCCATATCCGGCACCGAGATCCGCGACATACTGGACGCCATGACCCTCAATGGCCGGGTCAGCTATGATTGGCAAGTGAATGGGGATGTCAAACGTCACGAGGCGCGCATCGCGTTCCTGGGGTTGCAATGCCTTGAAGCGGTGTTGCCGCGCGGCGGGCGGATCACCGTCAAGCGCCCGCATACCGGCATCTGGCAACTGGTGGCCGAAGGACACAACATGAACATGTCCGCCGATCTGGCGGGTATGCTGCGCGCTGGTCCGAAGGCCGACGCGCTATGCGCGGCAAATGTGCACTTCGCGATGCTCTCCGGGGTGTTGCGCGGCGCGGGGCGCAAGCCGGAACTCGAGGGCACGGCGGATACCGGCACGGTGACCCTGCGGTTTTGACGCCCTCGAGTCACACACAGCAGATGGCTCAACCGTCGCGCGTGGCGCCATCGCTGGTGACGAGGTATTTGAAACTGGTCAGTTGCGCCGCGCCCACAGGGCCGCGCGCGTGCATCTTGCCTGTGGCGATGCCGATTTCCGCGCCCATGCCGAACTCGCCGCCATCGGCGAACTGGGTCGAGCTGTTGCGCATCAGGATCGCGCTGTCGAGACGCTCGAAGAAATGCGCGGCGGCGGCATCGTCCTCGGTCACAATACAATCTGTGTGGCCCGAGCCATAGCGGCGGACATGCGCGATCGCGCCGTCGATGTCATCGACCACGCGCGCCGCGATGATCATGTCGAGATACTCGCGCCCCCAGTCATCCTTGTCTGCCGCGACGGTGCCGGCGACGGATTGCAGGGCGGTATCGGCGCGCACCTCGACGCCCGCGTCGATCAGGGCGCGGATCACCCCCTGCCCTATGGTGTCGGCCACGTCTGTATGGATTAGCAGGCATTCCGCCGCGCCGCAGATGCCCGGCCGCCGGGTCTTTGCGTTCAACACGACGCGCAGCGCCTTTTCGGGGTCTGCGGCCTTGTCGACATAGATATGCACGATCCCCTCGAGATGGGCAAAGACGGGCACGCGCGCCTCGGCCTGAACCAGGCTGACAAGGCCCTTGCCGCCGCGGGGCACGATCACGTCGATGGTATTGATCATGGTCAACATCTCGCTGACGGCGGCGCGGTCGCGGGTGGGCACGAGTTGCACCGCGTCCTCTGGAAGGCCGGCGGCGCGCAGCCCCTCGAGCAGGCAAGCGTGGATCTCCTGCGAGGAATGAAAGCTTTCCGAGCCGCCGCGCAGGATCACCGCGTTGCCCGACTTCAGGCATAGCGCGCCGGCATCGGCGGTGACGTTAGGACGGCTCTCATAGATCACGCCGACCACGCCCAAGGGGGTGCGCACCCGCTGAATATGCAGGCCGGTGGGGCGATCCCATTCGGCGATCACCTCGCCCACGGGATCATCCTGCGCGGCCACGGCGCGCAGGCCCTTGGCGATATCCGCAAGCCGCCCTTCGTCAAGCGTCAGCCGGTCCAGCATCGCCGTGCTCAGCCCCTTTTCGCGCGCATATTCAAGATCGCGGGCGTTGGCCTCCATGATCTCATTCTTGCGGGAAATGACGCAATCGGCGGCGGTGGTCAGCGCGGCGCGCTTTTCTTCGGGCTTGGCATGGGCAAGGCGAGCCGCCGCACGTTTGGCGCGGGCGCCGATATCGGCCATCAATGCGGGGATGTCTTCGTAGTTTGTCATGGTCCATCCTTGTCAAACCGGCGCGGGGCGCGGTTTACATCGCGTGTTCCAGTATCTCTTGCAGGGTTTCGGCGGTCAATTCCACCGGATTTGCGCGCATCGACGATGATCCGGCCGCCGCGGCGGCGATCGCGGGCAAATCGGCGCGGGCAACATCCATCGCGCCAAGGCGGGGCAACCCCTGCGCCGATGACCAGCGCGCCAGCGCCGCAAACGCATCGTCCGCGTCGCAGCCCAAGGCGGCGGCGATCCAGCCGCGCACCTCTTGCAGGCGCGCATCGAGAACCGACCCGGGCACCGCCGCGCCCGCGTTGGCCGATAGCACCCCCGGCAGCAACGCGCCGCAAACCGCGCCGTGGGGCGCGTGGCTCATCCCGCCGACGGGGCCGGCCAGCCCATGCACCGCACCAAGGCCGGCGTTCGACAGGGCCAGCCCGCCGCACAGGCTGATCCAGGCCATGTCGTCGCGGGCCTGCGCGTCCGTGCCATCCGCCATGACACTGCACAGCGCCCGCAGGCCGCGCGGGATTGCGTCACGGCACAGCGCATCGGTCATCAGGTTAGCGCGGCGGCTCAGGTACGGCTCAATCACCTGCGTCACCGCGTCCAAACCACTGGCTAGGGTCTGCGCGGCGGGCAGGGCATCGGTCAGTTCCGGATCGACCAGCGCCAGATCCGGCAGCATCCGAGGATCGCGCAGCGACACCTTGCGCCGCGCGTGCGGCACGTCGATCACGGCGTTGCGGGTCACCTCTGCACCGGTTCCCGCGGTGGTAGGCAGCGCCGCGAACGGCAGCGGCGCATGATCCAGCGGCAGGCCCTGCCCGACCACTTCGAGGTGGTCCACGATCGGCCGATCCGCCGGGATCAGCGCGGCAACCGCCTTGCCGGTGTCCAGCGCCGCGCCGCCGCCCAGTGCGACGACCACGCCCGCGCCCGCGTCGCGGCCAAGTGTCACGCCCGCCTCGATCAGCGCCAAGTCAGGCTCGCGCGGGCAGGCCAGCGCGGTCACGGTGCAGCCCGAGTCGCGCAAGGCGCTGTTCAACCAATCCGCGCGCGCGGCCCGGGCGCCATGCACCAGCAGCACCCGCCGCCCTAACGCCGCCACGCGCGCCGCCGCATCGGCGGCGCCCCCCCGGCCAAAGCGGATCTCGCCGGCGGTCAGGAAGCTGAAGGCGTCGTGGGGCATGGGGCGGCTTTCGTCATTAGGCGTCGTGCGGGCGGTCAAAGGGCCATGTCATCGCGGTGGATCAGGGCGGCGCGGCCCGGATAGCCAAGCAGCCCCTCGATCTGATCGCTACGGTGGCCACGGATCACGCGCGCCTCCTCCGAGGTATAGCGCGACAGGCCCTGGCCCAGCTTGTGGCCAGCCTCGTCCTCGATCGCGACCGGATCGCCGCGGCCAAAAGGCCCCGTAACCGCCGTCACGCCGGCGGGCAAAAGGCTCTTGCCGCTCTTGAGGGCGCGGGCGGCGCCAGTGTCCACCGTCAGCGCGCCGCGCGGCTTCATCGCCGCGATCCAGCGCTTGCGCGCGACGTGCGGGTCGTCCTGCGCGGTGAACCACGTGGCGCGCGCACCATCGTAAAGGCCCCGCAGCGGATGCAAAACCGACCCTTCGGTGATGGCCATGTTGCACCCAGCCGCCGTTGCCATGCGGCCCGCCATCAGCTTGGTGCGCATGCCGCCCTTGGACAGGCCCGAACCGGCATCGCCGGCCTGTTGCTCCATCTCGGGGGTGATATGCGCGACCACCGGATAGTGCTGCGCGCCCGGGTCGGTCTGCGGGTTGGCGGAATAAAAGCCGTCCACGTCCGACAGCAGGATCAGTTGATCGGCCCCCACCGTCACCGCCACTTGCGCGGCCAGCCTGTCGTTGTCGCCATAGCGGATCTCGTCGGTGGCGATGGTGTCGTTTTCGTTCACGATGGGCACCACGCCCAGCCCCAGAAGCTGCGCCATGGTCGCGCGCGAGTTGAGGTAGCGGCGGCGATCGGTGCTGTCCTCCAGCGTCACCAGAACCTGCCCTGTGGTGATGCCATGCGGCGCCAGTGCTTCCTCGTAGGCGCGGGCAAGGCGGATCTGACCGACCGCGGCGGCGGCCTGGCTTTGCTCCAGCGACAGATCGGTGCCGGGCAGGCCCAACACCCCGCGGCCAAGCGCGATGGACCCCGACGAAACCAGCGCCACGTCCTTGCCCAACGACTTGAGCCAAGCCACGTCATCGGCCAGCGCGGTCAGCCAATCACGCCGCAAATCGCCGCTGCCCCGGTCCACCAGCAGGGCAGAGCCGATCTTGATCACGATGCGTCGGGCGTCGGTCAGGGTTGCCACGGCTCGGGCTCTTCCTGCGCCTTGGTCGTTCTCAAACGGTCCTCGGCGATCTGCGCCCGCACCGCGCGCAGCACATCGGCAAGCCCCTCGCCAGTGACGGCCGACAGCATGAACACCGGCCCGCCCGCCGCCTGCTCCAGCTCGGCCTTCGCCTCGGCTCGCATCTCGTCATCCAGCGCATCGACCTTGTTCAGGGCGGTCACGCGGGGCTTTTCCGCAAGGTGCCCGCCATAGGCCTCAAGCTCGTCGATGATGGTGCGGTAATCGCCCGCCACGTCCTCGGACGTGGCATCGACCAGATGCAGCAGGACCGAGCACCGCTCGACATGGCCAAGAAACCGGTCGCCAATGCCGCGCCCCTCGTGCGCGCCGGCGATCAGGCCGGGAATATCGGCCATCACGAACTCCGCCCCATCGACGCCGACAACGCCCAGGTTGGGATGCAGCGTAGTAAACGGGTAATCGGCGATCTTTGGCCGCGCATTGGACGAGGCCGCAAGGAAGGTGGACTTGCCTGCATTGGGCAGCCCCAGCAGCCCCGCATCGGCGATCAGCTTGAGCCGGAGCCACAAAGTGCGCTCGACCCCCTCCTGCCCCGGATTGGCGCGGCGCGGGGCCTGGTTGGTGGAGGTCTTGAAATGCAGGTTGCCCCAGCCGCCATTGCCGCCCTTTGCCAGCAGGACCCGAGTGCCGACCTCGGTCAGGTCGGCGAGCACGGTTTCCTCGTCCTCGTCAAGGATTTCGGTGCCGACGGGCACGCGCAGCACGATATCCTCGCCGTCGCGGCCGGTGCGCTGCTGCCCGCGGCCGGGCTGACCGTTCTGGGCAAAGAAATGCTGCTGATAGCGAAAGTCGATCAGCGTGTTGAGCCCATCGACCACCTCGGCCCAAACCGATCCGCCGCCGCCGCCATCGCCGCCGTCCGGGCCGCCAAACTCGATATATTTCTCGCGGCGAAAACTGACACAGCCCGCACCGCCTGCGCCGGACCGGATATGAACCTTTGCAAGGTCTAGAAATTTCATGCCCGACTCCTTTTGGCGGCTCTTACAGCAAAGGCCGGGCTTTGCTCAATCCAGTTTCCGGCTATAGGTCCACGTGGGCACCTTCGCAGCGCGCGCCACGCAATAGGTTTCGGCATCGCCCAGATACTCGAACCCGCAATTCGTCAGCACCCGCGCCGAGGCGGGATTGTCCTGGAACACCTCGGCGAACAGGGTCTCGCACTTCTGCGGGTTCGCCTCAAGCAGCGCCCGCACCGCCGCCGAGGCCACGCCGGTGTTCCAATAGGCCGGCGCCACCCAATAGCTGATCTCGGACTGGTTGCGATCCATCCGCGCCAGCGTGATCAGGCCCATGACCTCGGATGCACCCGCCTTGCTGCCATCCATGACCCAGACATCCTCGCTCCTGTCGGGCTGCTGCGCGCGCCTGATATACGCCTCGATCGCGCCGGGCGGCAAGGGGTGCGGGATGGTGCTGGTGTTGGACGCCACGCGCGCATCGCCGCAATACATCTCGACAAGCCCCAGATCCGAGCCACGCACCGGGCGCAAATCGAACGCCTCTGCCGCGATAACGGGCTGATCGGTAATCTTTTCCAGCTTCATGCGCTTTTTCCTCCAAAAATGCATGAACAGTTCCGCGGGAAACCCCTAGACGCACACGGACAAGGCCAGCGTGCGCCACAGCTCACAGGTCACCATCCCTGCCCCGAATTGCAAGATGCGGGGGCCGAAATGCTCTGCTTTGTCATCCCGCGTGAGCACCGGTTTCGCGGCGCTGCACGTGTCCATCCCTCGATCCGTCGTCAAATGAAAAAGGGGACCGGCCTTGATGCCGATCCCCTGAATGTCTCAAACCTTCGAGGTCGGCTTATTCAGCGGCCTCCGCCACCGGAAGAACCGATACGAAGGTGCGGCCCTTGAGGCCCTTGTGGAAGGTCACCTTGCCCTCTTCGGTCGCGAAGATGGTGTGATCCTTGCCCATACCAACGCCCTGCCCGGGCCACCACTTGGTGCCGCGCTGACGGCAGATGATGTTGCCGGGAATGGCCGTCTGGCCACCATAGAGCTTCACGCCAAGGCGACGACCTGCAGAGTCGCGCCCGTTACGGGATGAACCGCCTGCTTTCTTGTGTGCCATATCCGTATTCTCCTATCTCGCCGAACTATTTAGCCAGCTCTTTGGCCTGTTCAACCCATTCGGGTTTGACCTTCACCGCCTCGAACGCATCCACGTCCACCGCCGCCAGCTCCGCATAGGAGGTAATGCCGGCCTCGTTCAGTTTTTTCGCGGCAGCCGGTCCGATGCCAGTAATGGCCGTCAGATCGTCGGCAGCAGGCGCTTTCGCCTTGGCCTTGGGCGCTGCTTTCTTTTCGGCTTTCGCGGCCGGCTTTTCGGCCTTGGCGGCAGGTTTCGCGGCTGCGACGGCATCCGATACGCCGGCGGCGCCGATGGCGGCCTTGACGCCGGTCTTGCCGGCCCCGTTGGGCAGGATGTCGGTCACGCGCAGCAGCGTCAGCTTCTGACGGTGGCCGACCGTGCGCTTGGAGCTGTGCTTGCGGCGGCGCTTGACGAACTTGATGACCTTGTCGGCCTTCACCTGGTCGACCACTTCGGCCTGCACGGCGGCATCCGCAACCAGCGGCGCGCCCAGAACGGTCTTGTCACCGCCCAGCATCAGAACATCGTTGAATTGAACTTTTTCACCCGCGTCAGCCGCCAGTTTCTCAACCCGGAGCACATCCCCGGCCTGAACCCTGTACTGCTTGCCACCGGTCTTGATGACCGCAAACATATGCAAATCCTTCATCCTTACCGCGTTCTGTGGTCCCCTTGCGGGCGTTTGGGCCAATGCCCACCTCGAACAGCGCGCCCTTTCCCGGGCGACATTACATTACGCACGCAAAGGGATCACCCCTTGCGAGATGCGCGCTTATCCTAGGAAGCGGCGTCCGAGTCAAGTGGCCGCCGGGCCTTTTTGCGCCGCTCGCCCCGCTACAAGTCCTGCGCCGCCATTTCCGCCGCCAGGGCCCGGCCCAGGGCATGGCTCACCTCCCGGTACATCGCGCCGAACGCGGCGAACAGGGTGCCGTTCAACGCCCGCCCCTCGGGCGTGGCGGCCAGCGCGGCATAGTCTCGGATCTGCGCCACGCTCAGCGGGTCCTGGGCCAGCAGGACATAGCTATAGACCCATTCTCTGGTGCGTCTGCGGACATCACCCGCGTCGGCGCGGACACTGCGGATCGCCTGCTCGCGCGACATGCTAAGCGCGCCGCCCTCGATCAGCCCGAACATGAAGCTCATGTTGGCATTGAGCGCGCCCGTCACGTTCCGCTCAATCAGGTCATTGGCCCGCACGTAGGCGCGGGTCGCCTCAAGGCGGACGTCCTGCGACGCCTCGCCGACAAGCGCACGATAACGGGCGCGCGCGGCCTCCTCGGTCTCAGGGTCGAGCATGGCCACCCGCGCCGCAAATTCCAGCTCGATGATCTCGCGACCTTCGGCAGAGGTGAAAAACGCCACCAGCGGCGCGGTATCGACGCCGCTCAGCCCCGCCGCAAAGCGCGCCCGCACCATCCGCGCCAATCGGCCCGGCTCGTGGATGTCCTCGACCCGGTCGCGCAAATACGCCGATCCGCCATCGGGCAGCATCTCTTCGGCAAGCTCACGACTATGGCTCAACCCCTCTCGGCGCATGACGCCGATCATTCGCTCCATCCGCAGGGCATCCCAAAGCGCGCCCGTCGCGTCATCCAGCGCCTTCTCGGCCCTCAGCGCCCCCGCGGTGGCAACGCACCACAGCCCGGCCACCAGCAGCGCCCCGCGCATCAGCCTCGGAAAAGCCACCATATCGCGCACTGAACGCCCCCTCGCATGCCTGCCGCAGCCGCTGATGCGGCCCATTGCGCCAAAGACTAGGACATTTCATGCCTTCAACCAACCAAAACCCCCTTGCCACCCGCGCCCATAGCCATTACATCGCGGCCTCACGGAGAGGTGCCGGAGCGGTCGAACGGGGCGGTCTCGAAAACCGTTGACCCTTTACGGGGTCCCAGGGTTCGAATCCCTGTCTCTCCGCCAGATCACACTGCGTTGATTTCAGATAAGGCATTGTAATTAAAGACGAATTTTAAGTCACGACGCCTGCATCCATTCTGATTGCGCCGTCCTTGCTATACAAAACGCTATACAGATTGCTATACTCTCCTCTGCAAGCGAGAGGAGACTCTGGATATGGCCATCAAGAAGCGCGGCAAGACATTGTCGCTGTATAGGCGTGTCCCAAAACGGTATGCGTCGATTGAGCCGCGCAAGTTCATATGGCTGGCTCTTCATACCGACAGCCCATCAACTGCCGAACGCAAGGCCGGGCCGGCCTGGGATGCACTCATAGCGGCATGGGAAGCCAAGCTTGCTGGCGATACCTCGGATGCCGAACAACGCTTCGCTGCGGCGCGTGAGTTGGCGGCAGCGCGAGGTTTCCGATATCTGCGTGCAGATCAAGTAGCCAAGCTTCCCAGGGATGAACTGCTAGATCGGATCGCGGCTGTCGGCGGCACCGACACCGAACCAGACGTTCGTGATGCCGAGGCGCTGTTGGGGGCCTCACCAGAGCCGCAGATAACCGTCAGTCGTGCGCTTGAATTGTATTGGGGACTTACAGCCGATCAACTGCGCGGCAAGAACAACGATCAAGTGCGCCGCTGGAAGAACCCGAGAATCAAGGCGATCAACAATTTCGTCGCTGTGGTCGGCGACAAGGCGCTCGCCGATATCACCGGTGACGACATGCTGGACTTTCGCGGATGGTGGTTGGAAAAGATCGAAGCTCAAGGCCTCTCGCCGAACTCGGCAAACAAAGACCTTATCCACCTGGGCAATGTGCTGAAGACCGTAAACAAGATGAAGCGGCTGAATCTCGTCCTGCCCCTCTCGGATCTCTCGTTCAAAGAGGGCGACGCGAAACAGCGGCCACCTTTCTCAGATGCCTGGATACGCGACAAGTTGCTCGCGCCCGGTGCACTGGACGGGCTGAACGATGAAGCGCGGGCTATCTTGCTTGCGATGATCAATACGGGGGCGCGACCATCTGAGCTTGCATCACTCACAGCTGAGCAGATCATTCTTGGTAGCAACGTGCCACACATAAAGATTGAGCCAAACGGCCGTCAACTAAAGAGCAAGAACGCGCGGCGTGTTATCCCGCTGGTCGGCGTGTCCCTTGAGGCGATGCGCAACCATCCAGAAGGCTTTCCCAGGTATCGCGCCTCTTCAGCAGGCCTTAGCGCCACCATCAACAAATATCTCCGAGCGCACGGCCTGCTGGAGACGCCGGAGCATACCCTTTATGGATTGCGACATTCGTTTGAAGACCGGCAGCTTGCGGCGAGTGTTGACGAAAGGGTGCGGCGTGATCTTATGGGGCACTCTCTAGATCGAGTGCGCTATGGAAAGGGGGGCGCGCTGGAACACTTGCAATCGATACTTCAACTTACCTGCTTATGAAGGTCAGCAACGACACGGGCGCGGCTGATCGCATCGCGCTGATCACTCAATAGCGCAATCTCCTTTTCGATGCGCTCAAAGATCGGCAAATA
>NZ_AUIJ01000007.1 GCF_000423645.1 Sediminimonas qiaohouensis DSM 21189
GTGGAAGACCGTCACCGCGGGTGCAATGGCCAGAAACGAGGCCCTGCGAGCTTCGAAATACCTCGGCCGCGCGATCTGGCGAAACTGGAGTGGATACCACCGCCGAAGCCGCGTCGAGACCAAAATGCACTGCGTGAAAATGCTGGGCCAGCGCCTCATGGCGCGGGACTTCGATCGTCAGGTTGCGGAAGTCCAAGTCCGCATCCTCGTCATGAACGGCTATACCGCGCTCGGCATACCCATAACTGAGCCCGTAGGATGAGTCTGTCTGGGGAAAGGGGGCGTCTGGCCTTCAACCAATTTGTGCAACAGAGTCATGCTGGTGCAGAAGTTTCCATCGGTCAATCTGACTTATTCCGAACTCTCGCGCCTGTCCACGACCGCTTTCATAACCGGACACGCGTCGAGTTCGATCTGGCTGCCGTCATTGGCCGAAATCCCCTCGTGCCCAGAACAGTCATTCGGATACAGCACCCTGCGCGGAATCGAGGCGCGGAGCGCCGCCGCGCATCGGTCATGCCGGAGGCATGCTTTCAGCATGACCCGCCCCCGGGGCACGGCAATTTGGTTGAGGCTTGCGCGACGCTTGGCCGGTTTTCGGGGTTGGCCGGGATAAAGTGCCCCGCACCAGTGGAGGGACGCCGCACCGCGGCCCGTCGAGGCGCGGCTTGTCGGGTGTTGGGGCAGGTCGGTTCCTATATTGGTCGTGGCGGGGCGCTCACTCCTTCTGCAGGGACTGGCGCAGTTCGAATTTCTGGATTTTCCCGGTCGAGGTTTTGGGGAGTTCCTGAAACACCACGTGCTTGGGCGTCTTGAACCCGGCCAGCCGTTCGCGTGCGTAGGCGATCAGCGTGGCCTCGTCGGCGCTATGTCCATCCTTCAGCTCGACAAAGGCGCAGGGAACCTCGCCCCATTTGTCGTCGGGCTTGGCGACCACGGCGCACAGCATGACATCGGGGTGCCCCATGAGAACGCCTTCGACCTCGACCGAGCTGATGTTTTCGCCGCCCGAGATGATGATGTCCTTGGCGCGGTCGGCAATCTGGACGTAGCCATCGGGGTGTTGCACCGCGATATCGCCGGAATGGTAGTAGCCGCCGGCGAAGGCCTCTGCCGTGGCCTTGGGGTTTTTCAGGTAGCCTTTCATCACGCCGTTGCCGCGGAACATGATCTCGCCAAGGGCCTGCCCGTCGCGGGGGGTGGGGTGCATCGTGTCTGCGTCCATGACGGTGACCTCTTCGAAGATTGGCATTGCCACGCCTTGCCGGGCCTTGCGGGCGGCGCGCGCCTCGCCTTTCAGGCCGTCCCATTTCGGTTGCCACGTGTTTTCGGTCCCGGGGCCGTAGGTTTCCGTCAGGCCATAGACATGGGTGACGTTGAAGCCCATCGGCTCAATCGCCGAAAGGGTGGCGGGGGCGGGGGGCGCGCCGGCGGTGAACACCTCGACCACGTGATCGAAATCGCGCCGCTGCTCCGCGGGGGCGTTGATGAGGGTGTTGAGGACAATGGGTGCACCGCCGAAATGGGTGACCTTTTCGTCGGCGATGGCGTCGAATATCGCAGGCGCAGTGATATCGCGGCAGCAGACCACCGTGCCGCCCACCACCGGCATCATCCACGTATGGCACCAGCCGTTGCAGTGAAACAGCGGCACGATGGTCAGGTAGCGCGGATACAACACCATGCGCCAGCTGATCACCTGTCCCATGGCGTTCAGGTAGGCGCCGCGATGGTGATACACCACGCCCTTGGGCCGGCCCGTCGTGCCCGAGGTGTAATTGAGCGCGATGGATTCCCACTCATCCTCCGGCATGATCCAGTCGAAGCCCGGATCGGCGGCGGCAAGCAGGTGTTCATATTCGTCGTAGTGCCCGGTTGCGTGGACGCCAGCAAAGTCGTCGGGCACCTCGATAACCGCAGGAGCCGGGCCCTCCATCCGCTCGAACGCCTCGGCCGCGACGGGCAGGAATTGCGGATCGACCAGCAGCACCTTGGCGCCGCCGTGATCAAGGATATAGGCGACAGTGTCGGCCTCAAGCCGCGTGTTGATGGTATTGAGCACTGCGCCGCAGGCGGGCACGCCAAAATGCGCCTCGGCCTGCGCGGGGATGTTGGGCAGCATCGTCGCCACCACGTCCCCCGGACGCACGCCCAGGGCAGACAGCGCGGAGGCCAGGCGGGTGACCCGGTCTGCATATTCGGTGTAGGTCTTGCGGTGCGAGCCATAGACTACGGCCTCGTGGCCGGCAAAAACCTCTGCCGCACGACGCAGGAATGACAGTGGCGACAGTGGAACGTGATTTGCCGCGCATTTATCCAATCCGGTCTCATTAGCCATCCAGCCCATTGTGGCCCTCCCGCATGCTGTTCTTTCCAACAGACTATGGCGCGCGGGCGGGGCAAGGGAAGGGGGCAATGCAGACCGGCGGCCCGAATGTGGGCTTTTGCTGGTGGCGCTGGTGGCATACCCTGCCGCGCATGATCATTTCACACGGGCGGCGCTACGTCTTTGTTCATATCCCCAAGACAGGTGGCACGGCGCTGGCGCTGGCGCTTGAAGGGCGGGCGATGGCCGATGATATCCTGCTGGGCGACACGCCCAAGGCGCGGCGGCGCAAGGGGCGGATCAAGGGGTTGCAGGCGAGGGGGCGGTTGTGGAAGCATTCGACACTGGCCGATATCGACGGGGTTATCACAGGCGACGAGGCGCAAGCGTTTTTCACCTTCACGCTGGTGCGCAACCCGTGGGATCGCATGGTCAGCTACTATCACTGGCTGCGTGCGCAGAGGTTTGACCACCCGCAGGTGCGGCTGGCGGGGCAGGTGGGGTTTGCGGAGTTCGTGTTGCACCGGCAGACCCGCGCGGCGATCCGGGCGGCGCCCTATGACAGCTACATGCGCGATGCGGCGGGAGTGGAGCGGTGCAGCGCGTATATCCGTCTTGGGTATCTGGAGCAGGATTGCGCCGCGCTATGGGATCACCTGGGGTTCCGGTTGGACATTCCGCGCGTCAATGCATCGGATCGTGATGCGGATTTCCGGCGCTACTACAGCGATGAGGCCGCGCAGGCAGTCGCGGAGGATTGCGGGGCGGATATCGCGCGGTTTGGCTACCGCTTCGACGGGTAGGGCGCGCGCTTGCCCACTTTTGGCAAAAAGGAAACCGCGCCCCTTGTGGGGGCGCGGTTGCTTGCTTTTCAAAGTGGGGGCGCTGCCCCCACGCCCCCGGAGTATTTGGGGCAAGATGAAGCAACGTGCGCGTCTCAGGCTGCCTGTGCCTCGGGGCCGAAGCGGCCATAGAAGCTCTGGTTCTTGTCGGCCATCTCACGCAGAAGTGCCGGGCAGGTAAAGCGCGGCCCGACCTCTTTGGTCAACTGGTCGCAACGCTCGGCCGCGTAGGGCGTGCCGAGGATGTCGAGCCACGAGAACGGCCCGCCCGACCACGGCGCGAAGCCCCAGCCGAGGATCGCGCCGACGTCGCCTTCGCGGATATCCTCAAGCACGCCTTCCTCCAGCGCGCGCACGGCCTCGAGCACTTGCGCGAACATCAGGCGGTGCTGCACCTCGATGAGGTCGGGCTGTTTCTCAAGGCGGGGATACTTGTCGGCCAGGCCGGACCAGTATCCAAGGCGTTTGCCCTTTTCGTCATAGTCAAAGAACCCGGCCTTGGATTTGCGGCCAAGGCGGCCTTCGCCCTCCATGAAGAAGATGATCTGGTCCACCTCGTCATCGGGGTAGTCATCGCCCATGGCGGCCTTGGTGGCGCGGGCGATCTTGGCGCCCAGGTCGATCGAGGTTTCGTCCACCAGTTGCAGCGGCCCCACTGGAAAGCCCAACTGCCGCGCCGCGTTGTCCACCAGCGCGGGCGCGACGCCTTCCTTGACCATGCGCATCCCTTCGTTGATGTAGGGAATGATGCAGCGGTTGGCGTAGAAAAAGCGGGCATCATTGACGGCGATCGGCGTCTTGCGGATCTGGCGCACGTAGTCCAGCGCCTTGGCCACCGCGCGATCGCCGGTTTGCTTGCCCTTGATGATCTCAACGAGCGCCATCTTCTCGACCGGCGAGAAGAAATGGATGCCGATGAACTGCTCGGGCTTGTCGCTGGCCTTGGCCAGCTCGGTGATCGGCAGGGTCGAGGTGTTGGAGGCAAAGATGCAGTCGGGGCCGACCACGTCCAGCGTGCGCCGGGTGACCTCGGCCTTGATCTTGGGGTCTTCGAACACCGCCTCGATGATCAGGTCGCAGCCTTCAAGCGCCGCGTAATCGGTGGTGGCGGTGATGCGGTCAAGGGTGGCGGTTTTCTTTTCCTCGGTCGCCTTGCCGCGCTTGATGCCCTTGTCCATGTAATCGGCGGTATAGGCCTTGCCCTTGTCGGCGGCTTCCTGATCCTGGTCGATCAGCACCACCTCCATGCCCGCCTGCGCCGAGACGAGGGTGATGCCCGCGCCCATCATGCCCGCGCCCAGAACGCCCAGCTTTTGCACGCGCTGATCAGGGGCCTCGGGCCGGTTGGCGCCCTTTTCCAGCGCTTCCTTGTTGAGGAACAGCGACCGGATCATCGCCGCCGATGACGGGTTCATCAACACGTTGGTGAACCAGCGCGCCTCGATCTTGAGGGCGGTGTCGAAGGGCACCAGCGCGCCTTCGTAGACCGCCGACAGCAGGGCCTTGGCGGCCGGGAAGGCGCCCTGCGTGCGACCGTTGACCATGGCGCTGGCGCCGACGAAGGTCTGGAAGCCCGCCGGGTTGTAGGGGGCGCCGCCGGGCATCTTGTAGCCCTTGGCGTCCCACGGCTTGACCAGGTCGTCATCCTTGGCGTTCAGGACCCAGTCGCGCGCGGCGGCCATCGGGTCTTCGACGACCTCGTCGATGATGCCGGCGCCCTTGGCCTTTTTCGGATCGACCAGCTTGCCCTCGAGCAGGTAGGGGGAGGCCCCCATCGCGCCCAGCTTGCGCACCAGCCGCGTCGTGCCGCCGGCACCGGGGAAGATGCCGACCATGATCTCGGGCAGGCCGATCTTGGCCTTGGGATTGTCGGCCGCGAATACGCGGTGCGTGGCCAGCGGCAGTTCCAGCCCGATACCGACGGCGGTGCCGGGCAGGGCGCTCGCGATCGGCTTGCCGCCCTTGTTGGTCTTGGGGTCCATGCCCGCGCGCTCGATCTTTCTCAGGGCGCCGTGCATCTGCATGATCCCCTCGAAGAGGCCGCGCGCAGGCTCGTCGCCCGCGTCCTCTTTCATCTTGGCCAGCGCATTGAGGTCCATGCCGCCCGCGAAGTCCTTCTTGGCGGAGGTGATGACGATCCCCTTTACCGCATCGTCGGCCAGCGCGTCGTCGATCAGCCCGTCCAGCGCCATCAGCGCCTCGGTGCTGAGCACGTTCATTGATTTTCCGGGGCAGTCCCAGGTGATGACGGCGACGCCATCGGCGTCTTTTGTCATTGTGAAATCAGTCATTTATCGTCTCCCTTGTAGGGTGTTCCGTCTTTGCGGGTGAAGGCTGCACCTTCCGCGGACATGGTCACTTTGAGGTCTATATCGCTATACCACGCGGCCTCTTCCGGAGTGCGGGTGCCGATCACCAGAAAGCGGGCCTCCTCGGCGGTGTGGTTGACGAGGTGATGGCCGTTGCCGTCGCCCGCCGGGAAGGTGGCGCAATCGCCGGCCTGCATGTGGTGTTCGCCGTCATCGTCGATGAGCGTGCACGCCCCGTGTATTACCATCACGAATTCGTCCTGCCGTTCGTGCCAGTGGCGCAACGAGGATTTCGCGCCCGGTGCGAGGATCACGATATTCGCACCGAACTGCGTGAGCCCGCCCGCGTCGCCAACGCGCAGCGAGGAGCGCCCCGCCATTTCGGCATCATAAGGCGCCGGATAGATCGAGCCGGTGCGCGGTGTGACGCGGCTTAGGTCGATCTTTGGCATCACACCCTCTCGATGATGGTTGCGGCGCCCATGCCGGACGCAACGCACAGCGTGGCCAGCCCGGTGCCCTTGCCGGTGCGCTCCAACTCGTCCAGCAGCGTGCCGATGATCATGGCGCCGGTCGCGCCGAGCGGATGGCCCATGGCGATGGCGCCGCCGTTCACGTTGACCTTGTCATGATCCACGTCGAAGGCCTGCATGAAGCGCAGCACGACGGCCGAGAATGCCTCGTTCACCTCGAACAGGTCGATGTCGGAAATCGACATGCCGCTTTCGCGGAGGATCTTTTCGGTCGTCGGCACCGGGCCGGTCAGCATGATGGTCGGGTCGGTGCCGATCTTGGCGGTGGCGCGGATGCGTGCGCGCGGCTTGAGGCCCCATTTCTCGCCAAACTCGCGGCTGCCGATCAGCAGGCCGGCGGCGCCATCGACGATGCCACTGGAGTTGCCGGCGTGGTGGACGTGCTCGATCCGCTCAAGGTGCGGGTACTTGAGCTGTGCAACCTTGTCGAAGCCCGGCATCGTCTCGCCCATGTCCTTGAACGAGGGCTTGAGCGCGCCAAGGCTTTGCATGTCCGTCTCGGGGCGCATGTGTTCGTCGTGCTCAAGTATGGGCAGGCCGTTCTGGTCGCGCACGGTGAGGATGGAGCTCGCAAACCGGCCGTCGTCCCACGCTGCCTTTGCGCGGCGCTGCGATTCCACCGCAAGGCTATCCACGTCGTCGCGGCTGAAGCCATACTCGGTTGCGATGATGTCGGCGCTGATGCCCTGCGGCACGAAATAGGTGTCCATGGCAAGGCTGGGGTCCACGGCGATGGCCGCGCCGTCGCTGCCCATGGGCACGCGGCCCATCATCTCGACCCCGCCGGCGATATAGCCATCGCCCGCGCCGCCGCGTACCTGGTTGGCGGCCAGGTTCACGGCCTCCATGCCGCTGGCGCAGAAACGGTTGATCGCCAGGCCGGGGATCGATTGATCGAGCGAAGAGCCCAGAACCGCGCTGCGCGCAAGGCAGCCGCCCTGTTCCATCACCTGCGTGACGTTGCCCCAGATCACGTCCTCGACGGCGTGCCCCTCAAGGTTGTTGCGCTCGCGCAATGCATCCAGAACGCCGGTGCTGAGCCGTACCGAGGTCACCTCGTGCAGGGCGCCATCCTTGCGGCCCTTGCCGCGCGGCGTTCGAAGGGCGTCGTAGATATAGGCATCTGTCATGATTGGTCCTCCTCAGGCCCGGTCGGAAGGGTTGCCGGGCATCAAGTCATACGGGTGTTTCCAGCCCGGCTGTTCGCTGATCCGGGTCAGCCAGGCGTCTATGTGGGGCCAGTCGGCCCGATCGAAGCCAAACGGTTCGGTGTAAAAGAGATACCCGCAGCAGGCGATATCGGCGGTGGTGATCCGGTCCCCGACCAGCCAATCCTTGTCCGACAGCTCCTTGTCGAGCACCTTGTAGGCGGCGCGCAGGCGCCCTTGCAGAAAGGCGATCACGTCGTCGGAGCGTTTTTCGGGCGGCAGGAAATTCATGATGAAGCGGGTGGTGCCGGCCTGTCCGGACAGTTTGTGATTGTCCCACAAGATCCAGCGCAGGATCTCGCGCCGCTCGTTGGCGGAGTGGCCGCCCAGCTTGGAGGCGCGGGTGCTGATGAAATCCTGGATGACGCCCGATTGGCTCAGTACCAGATCGCCGTCGACCATCACGGGCACCTCGCCCATCGAATTGATCGCCAGGAATTCCGGGCTGCGATGCTCGCCTTTGAAGAAGTCCACAAAGACCGGCTCCCACTCGAGCCCCGCCAGTTGAAGGGTCAGCGCCGCCTTGTAGGCATTGCCGCTCTCGCCGAAGCAATAGAGCTTGATAGTCATGTTCCGTCCTCCGTTTTGGTGGGGGTTTCACACCCCCACACCCCCGTGGAGTATTTCCGGCAAGATGAAGCATGTGAGATTTCATCTTGCCTAAAATACTCCCGCCGGAGGCGTCCCTCGTGTGCCGATAGCGCATCGTTCATGACGATTTCCCTTGGGTGAAACTGCGCGCGATCAGTTCTTTCATGATTTCGTTGGTTCCACCATAGATCCGCTGAACGCGGGCGTCGGTCCACATTTCCGCGATCGCGTATTCCTGCATGAACCCGTAGCCGCCATGCAGTTGCAGGCACTCGTCCAGCACCTCGCCTTGCGTGTCGGTTGTCCAGTATTTCGCCATGGCCGCCTTTTCCACCGACAGCGCGCCGCGCAGGTGTTCGCAGATGCATTCATCGAGGAAAGCGCGGGCCACTTTCGTGCGGGTGAGGCATTCGGCCAGCTTGAAGCGCGTGTTCTGGAATTGCGTCAGCGGCCCGCCGAACGCCTCTCTCTCGTTGCAATAGGCGATCGTGCGCTCGACCGCGCCTTCCATCGCTCCGACCGCGCCACATGCGATGATCAGCCGTTCTTGGGGCAGTTGGCTCATCATTTGGGGAAACCCTTGGCCCTCGGCGGCGCCGAGGATGTTTTCGGGCGGTATTTCGACGTTGTCGAAGAACAGCTCGGACGTATCGGCGGCGTGCATGCCCACCTTTTCAAGGTTGCGCCCGCGCGTGAACCCGTCGGCTTGATCCGTTTCGACCACGACCAGCGACGTGCCCTTGGCGCCCGCGGCCGGGTCGGTCTTGGCCGCGACGATGATGAGGTCGGCATGTTGCCCGTTCGAGATGAACGTTTTCTGCCCGCTTAGCCGGTAGGAGTTTCCCTCGCGCACCGCGCGGGTCTTGATCGCCTGCAGATCCGAGCCAGTACCTGGCTCGGTCATGGCCAGAGCACCCACCATTTCGCCGCTGACCATCTTGGGCAGCCAGCGTTGCTTTTGCTCTTCGGTGCCGTAGGCGAGGATGTAATGCGCCACGATGCCGGAATGGATGGGGTTGCCCCAGCTTGCGAAATTGGCACGGGGGTGTTCCATGCAGATCACCGCCTCGTGCCCGAAATCGCCGCCCGCGCCGCCGTATTCCACGGGGATGGAGGGGCACAGCAGGCCCAGTTCGCCCGCGCGGTTCCATGCATCGCGGTCCATCTCGCCTTGCTTGCGCCAGCGCTCGAACTGGGGGGTCCATTCCTCGGCGATGAAGCGCGCGGCCATATCGGCCAGCATCCGGTGCTCTTCGGTCATCCATTGCGATGTCATTTCTTGCGCGCCTCCAGTTCGGAATTGAACAGCCGCAAGCGGTGCGTGAAGCTGTCCTCGTCTATGACACTGTTGAAGTTTTCGAACAGGAAGGACAGCAATTCGCCCTCATCAAGGCCCGCTTGGGACGATAGCGCGCGGAGGCGGCGATAGCCGTCTTCGGTCATCGCGACGGGAAACCGGCGGGTCAGGCGAAAGCGCTTGGGCATTGATCCTCCGACGCTTGGGGCGCGCGGTATGCGGCCGCCCCTTTGGGTTTCAGAACTGTTCGGCGTCCAGCGCCATGACCGTGCTGCCGCCGGAGTTGATCCGCGCCAGGTGCATTGCCGTGGCGGGCAGGCGGCGCGCCATGTAGTAGCGCCCGGTGGCCAGCTTGGTTTCATAAAATGCGGTGTCGCCCGCGCCTGCGTCCAGTGCCTCTTGCGCGGCCTTGGCCATTTGCGCCCACATCAGGCCAAGGCAAACGTGGCCAAAGAGGTGCATGAAATCATACGAGCCCGAGAGCGCATCGTTGGGGTTCTTCATGCCGTGCTGCATGAAGTACATGCCGGCGGCTTGCAGGTCTTTCGAGGCGGCCTTGAGCGGGTCGAGGAAATCGGCCTTGAGGGCCTCGTTGTCTTCGTTTTCCTTGATGAAGCTTTTCACCAGGTCGAAAAACGCCATCACGTGCTTGCCGTTGTCTGTGGCCAGCTTGCGGCCCACGAGATCCAGCGCCTGGATGCCGTTGGCGCCCTCGTAGATCATCGCGATGCGGGCGTCGCGGGCGTACTGCGACATGCCCCATTCCTCGATATAGCCGTGCCCGCCGTAGACCTGTTGCGCGAGGATCGTCATGTCGAACCCCTCGTCGGTGAGGAACCCCTTGATCACCGGGGTCATCAGGCTGATCAAGCCATCGGCGTCTTCGTCGTCCATTCGGTGGGACCGGTCGATCAGCATCGCCCCCCACAGCATGAAGGCGCGCGCCCCCTCGACAAAGCTTTTCTGATCCAGAAGCGCCCGGCGGATATCGGGGTGCACGATCAGCGGATCGGCCGGCCCGTCGGGGTTTTCCGGCCCGGTCACGGCGCGCCCTTGCAGGCGGTCCTTGGCGTAATCGACAGCGTTCTGATACGCGATACCGGCCTGAGCAAGACCCTGCATGCCAACGCCGATGCGGGCCTCGTTCATCATGGTGAACATGGCGCGCATGCCCTTGTGCTCTTCGCCCAAAAGGTACCCGGTCGCCTCGTCATAGTTCATCACGCAGGTGGCGTTGCCGTGAATGCCCATCTTGTCCTCGATCTTGCCGCAGGACACGCCGTTGCGATCGCCAAGCGTGCCGTCGTCCTTCACAAGGAACTTGGGCACGATGAACAGCGATACGCCCTTGATCCCGTCGGGGCCGCCGGGGATCTTGGCCAGAACCAGGTGCACGATATTGTCGGCCAGGTCGTGTTCGCCCGCCGAGATAAAGATCTTTTCGCCCGACAGCTTGTAGCTGCCATCGTCCTGCGGCACGGCCTTGGTGCGCATCAGGCCCAGGTCGGTGCCGCAATGCGGTTCGGTCAGGTTCATCGTGCCGGTCCATTCGCAGGACACCATCTTGGGCAGGTAGGTTTCCTTTTGCGCCTCCGTGCCATGCGCCAGGATGGCCGAGGCCGCGCCGTGGGTCAGGCCCTGGTACATGGTGAACGCCTGGTTCGCGGCCGAGAACATCTCGCCCACGGCGGTGCCCATGACATAGGGCATGCCTTGGCCGCCGTATTCCTCGGGCATGTCCAGCCCCGTCCAGCCGCCTTCGCGCACCTGATCGAAGGCCGCCTTGAACCTGTCGGGCGTGCGCACGACCCCGTTTTCAAGCCGACACCCTTGCGTATCGCCCACCTGGTTGAGCGGGGCCAGCACCTCGGAAGTCAGCTTGCCGGCCTCGTCGATCACCGCGGCGGTAAAGTCGGCCTCAAGGTCGTCATAGCCGGGGACATCGGATTGCGAAACCTTGAGAAGATCGTGCAGGACGAACTGCATGTCCTTGATCGGTGCGGAGTAACTGGGCATCGGTGTCTCCCTTCGGGCGGGCCTATTCGGCGGCGCGTTTCGGTTGGCGGATCGAGGCAAGCATCTTCTCGCCCCATGTCATCTGTTCGCGCAGGTCCGCGATCGCGGTGTTGATCTCGTCGCGCTGGCGCTCAAGATCGCGCAACCGCTCCTGCGCGATGTCGTAGGTGCGCATCAGCTGTGTCTGCTGCGCGTCGCCCATATCGTACAGGTCCAATAGTTGACGAATTTCTTCCAGGCTAAAGCCAAACCGCTTGCCGCGCAGGATCAGCTTGAGCCGCGCGCGGTCGCGCTTGGTGAACAGGCGCTTCTGCCCCTCGCGTATGGGGGCAAGTAGCTCTTTCGCCTCGTAGAAACGCAAGGTGCGGGGCGTTACATCGAACGCATCGCACATCTCGCGAATTGTCATGGTATGGTCCGGCATCGTCTTCTCCGCTGGCGTCTGTCAAATGCAGAGGTGTGTCTGTTGCGCCGTCGATACAACACCTCGCCTGCTTGACGTAACCACAACGCCACGTCACTTTCACGGTTGACGTAGCATAACGTAACGTCAACTTCGCGCAGGCAAGGATCAGCCTTCGCGCCGGTGTAGCTCGTCGGCGGTGTCGTCGCGCAGGCGCTTCAGCTCTTGCATGGCCTCTTCAAGCTGTGCGCGCTGCTCGGCAAGTTCGGTAAGCTGCCGGTCGGCCATCGTGATCCATGCACGCATCTGCGCGACGGTGCCTTCCTTCTCATAGATCAGGAGCCACTGGCGGATTTCCTCAAGCGGGTAGCCGAACTTGCGCCCGCGCAGGATCAAGGTCATGCGGGCAATCTCGCGCGGGCCGTAAAAGCGGGTACGCCCTTCGCGTTCGGGCTGGAGAAGCTCGATATACTCGTAATAGCGCAGCGTGCGCGGCGTCACGTCGAATTTCGCGCACATTTCCTTGAACGACAGGCGAGGCTGCGACATCGTTGGGCCCTTCTTCCGGTTGCCCTTATCCTGCATCGGCACGGCGGCTTTGGCCAGCCCCCGTGCCACCCGATCAGGACATAAAGCCAGGCGCCAGGAAGTAAAACCCGTAGGCGACAATCAGGGCCGGAATGGCCGAGTAGACAGTCGCCAGAACCGCCGCGCGCGGATTGAGTGCGATCGCGGGGAACAACGCGTCGCCATCGTTTGAGATCGCGTTCCCCATCAGCACCGAAAACGGAACCACGCCGTTGATATACAGCGTTGTCACAAGGATTTGCGGGCCGCAGCCGGGAACGAACCCGATCAGTATGCCGATCAGGGGCATGACCGGCATCACCGTCTGGAACATCACTTCAAGGTCCAGACCTGCAAATTCGACCGCGTATTCGTAGGCCATGAAGGCCCCGATCACCCAGACCCCGATGAAACTGGTTTCCTCGGCCATGCGCGTTGTGGGGGTGTCCTTTGCGTTCGTCATCGCCTGCAACGGTGATGTCGCCCAGATCGCCAGTCCGGCAGCGGTGCCAGCAAGGCCCAGTACCAATGGCAATGTCGCACCGAACAGGGCGCTGGTATCGATATTGATCAGGTCCGCAACGCCGATAACGAGGCCGGGCACCGCGAGCAGCAGGTAGATCACGTCGCGCGGGCGGAGTTTGCCGAAAAGGTAAGGCGCCTCGCAGTGTCCATTTGGCGTTGCGTTCAGCTCGTCGCCGCGCAGCCAATCGATCACCCACCCCGAGATGACCCCGACAACCAGCGACAAGGGCAAGACAACCACCGCCGCGTCGGGGCGGGTCGCGATCAGCAGGAAGGCCGCATCGCCCATTGTCGCGGTCAACGCGGCCACTACCGCGCCAAACCGGACGTTGCCGGACGAATAGGCGGCCACCACGACGACGGCCCCGCCGCAGCCCGGCGTTGCCCCCATGAGCGCCGCGATCGGCGCCTGTGCCCGGCGGGTCGCCTTGAGCGCCTCGCCGATGTCGAAACGGAACAGTCTTTCGGACCCGTAGAACAGCAACAGCGTCGCCGCCACGAAGACCGAGACGCCGAAATACGCATCGACCATCAGGCCACGTGTCACCACGCCCAAATGGCCGGGAGCCAGTGCCGCGAGCATCAGTGCCGTCGCGATCAGCAGGCGTTTCGGTTGCATCGGGGGGCGGCTTGTCGAAACTCCCGGCGCTTCGCGCGTCAGTTCTACGGCAGAAGCGGCTGTGGTGTCGGTGGGCGGCATGGGGTCCTCGCGCGATGTTGGCTTTTATTGCGAATGATTATCAATAACGGAAAATAGCACTTGCATCCCAAAAGGCAAGCCCGAATAACTCGGGCGTATCCGGCATAGGAGTACCCGCAATGACCAAGGGTCCCGACAAGACGAAAATGGCGCGTCAGTTCACCGAGGCGATCCCGCACGCCAAGGCGCTGGGGATGGAGTTTACCCACCTCGCCGACGGCGTGGCCGAGATGCGTCTTCCCTATGACAGCCGTTTCATTGGCGACCCCGAAACCGGTGTTATGCATGGCGGCGCGGTCTATGCGCTGCTTGATACCTGCTGTGGCGCGGCGGTGATGAGCCACCCCGCCAACCCCGGCGCCACGGCCACAATCGGGTTGAGGGTCGACTACATGCGCGCCGCAACCCCGGGGGAGGCGATACGGACGCGCGCCGAATGCTATCACGTCACCCGCTCGGTCGCCTTTGTGCGGGCCACGGCGTTGGACGATGACGACGATCGCCCGGTTGCCACCGCGACGGGCACCTTTACCGTGGAGGGCACATAATGGCACGTCCCCGCCCCGAACCCGTTCAGGTGGTCAAGCAGCGCCGCGATGCGGCCTTGCGCGCGTTGGTGCATGGCGTGCCGTATATCCAATACCTCGGCATCGAGTTCGACCGCCGCGGCGATGAGCTGACGGCGGTTCTGCCGTTCGATGAGAAGCTGATCGGCAACCCGCTTTTGCCCGCGATCCACGGCGGCGTGACCGCCGCCTTTCTCGAGGTGACGGCGGTGATCGGCCTGAGTTGGGCAACCCTTTGGGAAGAGATCGAAAGTGGCAAGCTTGATCCCGAGCAATTGATCGACGGCAAGCTGCCGCGCCTGCCCAAGACCATAGATTTCACCGTGGACTACCTGCGGTCGGGGCTGCCGCGCGATGCCTATGCGCGCGCGCAGGTCAACCGCTCGGGGCGGCGCTATGCGTCGGTTCATGTCGAGGCGTGGCAGGACAACAAGGCCCGAGCATTCGCGCAGGCCACGGGTCATTTCCTCATGCCCGCGCGCGATGGCTGAACCCGTCGCGGCATCGCCCGCCGACATCACGCATGCGCGGGTTCTCAAGATCGCGCTGCCGATTGTGCTGTCGAATGCGACGGTGCCCATCCTCGGCGCGGTGGATACCGGCGTGGTTGGCCAGCTGGGGCAGGCGGCCCCGATCGGCGCGGTCGGTGTCGGGGCGATTGTCATCACCGCCATATACTGGATCTTCGGGTTCCTGCGGATGGGCACCACCGGCCTGACCAGCCAGGCGCAGGGCGCGGGGCGGCGCGGCGAGGTGGCTGCGTTGCTGACCCGTGTGCTGATGATCGGGATGGCCGGGGGGCTCTTGGTTATCGCGCTCCAGGGGCCGATCTTCGGGGGTGCGTTCGTCGTTGCCCCCGCCAGCGCCGAGGTCGAGGAACTGGCGCGGTCCTACATGGGCGTGCGGGTGTTCAGTGCCCCCGCCGCCATCGCGATCTACGGCGTGACCGGGTGGCTGATCGCGTTGGAGCGTACGCGCGCCGTTCTGGTCATACAGGTCTGGATGAACGGGCTGAACATTCTGCTGGATCTATGGTTTGTCCTTGGCCTGGGTTGGGGTGTGCAGGGCGTGGCGCTGGCGACTTTCATGGCGGAATGGTCGGGGCTGGCGCTGGCGCTTTGGATGTGCCGCGATGCGTTCCGCGTGCCGGCCTGGCGCGATTGGCCCCGCGTGTTCGACGGGGCGGCCCTGAGCCGGATGGCGGCGGTGAACACCGATATCCTGATCCGCTCGCTACTGTTACAGGCGATACTCGTGTCTTTCATGCTACTTGGTGCGGGGTTTGGCGATGTGACGCTGGCAGGCAACCAGGTGTTGCTGCAATTTCTGCATATCACCGCCTATGCATTGGACGGCTTTGCCTTCGCGGTCGAGGCGTTGGTGGGGCAGGCCCTGGGCGCGCGCAACGCCTTCAGCCTGCGCCGCAGCGCGCTATTGGCCAGCATCTGGGGCGGTGGCAGTGCGCTGGCGCTGGCGGTGGTGTTCGCGGTGGCGGGGGGGATGATCATCGACATCATGACCACCGCAGAAGAGGTGCGCGCCGCGGCACGCAGTTACCTGCCCTACATGGTGGCGGCGCCGATCGTGGGCTTGGCGCCTTGGATGCTGGACGGGATATTCATCGGGGCTACCCGGTCGCGCGACATGCGCAACATGATGGCGGTGAGTTTCGTGATCTACCTGGTGGGCGTGCTGACGTTGGTGCCGATGATGGGCAACCATGGCTTGTGGCTGGCGCTGTTGATCTCGTTTGTCGCGCGGGGGCTGACGTTGGGGTTGCGCTACCCTGCGCTGGAGCGGTCGGCACAGGGCTAGGCGGATGCAACATCGAGAACCCGTTCGGGCGGGCGGCCTATGACTGCCGCGCCGCCCGCAATGGCAATGGGCCGCTCGATCAGCTTGGGCCGGGCTGCCATGGCGGCGATCAGGGTGTTCGCGTCATCGCTTGCAGACAGGCCCATGGCGGTGAACTCGGGCTCTTTGACGCGCATCATGTCGATCGGCTGCAGGCCAAGCATGCCGATCAGGGCGCGCAGTTCCGCCTGATCCGGGGCGTCTTCCAGGTAGCGGCGCACATCGATTTGATGTCCGGCATCCTCAAGCAGCTTGAGCGCGGCGCGCGACTTGGAGCAGCGCGGATTGTGCCACAGCGTGATCATTGCCAGTCGGCCCGCCCCGTTCCCACGGCCTCGGCCACGTTGGCAAAGCCGTCGCGTTCCAACAGGCGGTCAAGCCCGCGCGCGATGTCCCCGACCAGCGATAGCCCCCGGTAGACCAGCGCCGAGTAGAGCTGCACCGCGCTGGCACCGGCGCGGATCTTCTCGTAGGCGTCGCCGGCACTGCCGACACCGCCAACACCGATCAGCGGGATTTCTCCGTCGGTCAGCGCCGATAGCCGCGCCAGCACGCGCGTGGATCGCTCGAACAGCGGCGCGCCCGACAGGCCGCCCGCCTCGGTCGCGTGGGGGCTGTTCAGGCCGTCGCGCGCCAGCGTTGTATTGGTCGCGATGATCCCCTGAACCCCGGCCTCGCGCGCGACGGCGGCGATATCGGACAGCTCTGCGTCGGACAGGTCCGGCGCGATCTTGAGGAACACGGGGATCGGGCGGGGCAGGGCGGCCCGCGCCGCCATCACGCCCGCCAGCAACTCGGCAAGCGCCGCGCGGCCCTGTAGATCGCGCAGCTTTTCAGTGTTGGGCGAGGACACGTTGACCGTCGCGAAATCCAGGTGCTGCCCGCAATGCGACAGCACCCGCGCGAAATCCCCGGCGCGGTCTTCGCTATCCTTGTTGGCGCCAAGGTTCAGGCCGATCACCGCATCCTTGGGCCGCCGCGACAGCCGTTCGCCGATCGCGTGCATTCCGTCGTTGTTGAAGCCGAACCGGTTGATCACGGCGCGATCTTGGGACAGGCGAAACAGGCGCGGGCGCGGGTTGCCGGGCTGCGGGCGCGGGGTGGCTGCGCCCACCTCGACAAAGCCAAAGCCCGCCCGCGACAGCGGCGATAGCGCCACGGCGTTCTTGTCGAAACCCGCCGCAAGGCCGATCGGGTTGGCCAGGTCCAGATCGGCCACGTGGCAGCGCAGGCGCTCGGACGTGATGACCCCCGGCAGCGGCACCGCCCCCAGACGCAGCGCGGCGATGGCAAGCCCGTGGGCGCGTTCCGGATCGATGCAGCGCAGGGCGGCGCTCCCGATCTTGTCCAGGGCGCTCATTCCATGCCCTCGGGGAAGGAATGCGCGCCGTCCCGGAGCGGGAGCGGCGCGGACCATGCCACCTCGGACAGGGTCAAGGTTCGGTACAGATGCGGGAAAAGATCGCCGCCGCGCGACGGCTCCCACGCCAGGTCGGGGCCAAGGCGATCGGCGTCGAACGCGGCGAGGGTCAGATCGGTGTCGCCCGCGAAATGCTTGGCTGCGGTCTCCGACGCCTGCGCGGCGGTGGATAGGTGGATGAACCCATCCGCCAGATCGATCGGCGCGCCGTTGGTGACGCCGTCGCGCTGGAACTGCGCCCACTCATCGGCGCGGAATATCTTGTAGATCAACATGCTATTCCAATGCCCCCCGCGCGTGCGGCGGTCAAGGGGTCAGGGGCTGAGGGTTGCATCGAAGGACAGTGCCGAGCGCCCATCCGCAGTGTCTGGTGCGATGCTGATCGTGGCGTTTTCAATTCCCGACCCTGAGAATTGAACCTGCTGGCTTTCCAGTTCCGTTGAAGAGGCTTCGACGTTGAACCCTTCGTCTTCGAGGGCCGTGCGCCAGCGTTCCAGCAATTCGGTCGAGTCTTCCTCGGTCGATATGCGGAAGACACGGATCGAGCTTCCGATCGCGCGGTCGGTCACGACTTCGATATCGCCGGGCATTTCCAGAACCTCTGGAATCCAGTCTTGCACCTCGATCTCGTTGCCGGCGTGTGCCGGCAGCGTGAGCAGGAGCACGGCGGCGGCGACCGGTAGAAGCTTGGCAAACATGGCGTGTCCTTCGGTTGGCCTTTGTGAAACGCTTCTGGAACGCTAGTGTTCCATACCCTGTAATTCAAGCGGCGACTGCAGGGCGGCGATCCGTCGCCCAATCCCTGCCAATCAGGCTGCATTTGCTCTTGTCATCGGGCCCGGACGGGCCGTATAGAGGACCTCGCGCGGGTGTAGCTCAATGGTAGAGCAGAAGCCTTCCAAGCTTACGACGTGGGTTCGATTCCCATCACCCGCTCCACCACTTCCCCTATATATACCGCGAACGGTGGCGGCGTGGCCAGCTAGACGCGCCAGCTTAGCAATCGGCGCTCCACCCATGCGATGCCCGAGCTGGTCAGCACCCCGAGCGCGGACAGAATCACCACGCCCGCGAACAGGCGCTCCAGATCATAAAGCGAGCCGGCCTCGAGGATGTAGGCGCCGATGCCGTGTTGCGCGCCCAGCATCTCCGCCGCGACCAGCAGGATGATCCCGATCGCGATGCTGACGCGCAGCCCCGACAGGATGCCGGGCAGGGCGCCGGGCAGGACGATCTTGCGCACGATGGACCACCACGACAGGCCGAAGCTTTGGCCCATGCGGATCAGGGTGCGATCCACGTTATCGACCGCCCCGTAGGTTGAGACCACGGTGGGCGTGAAGGTGCCGAGGGCGATCAGGGCGTATTTGCTGCCCTCGTCGATGCCGAACCAGATCACGAAGAGCGGCAGCAGCGCGATCTTGGGGATCGGGAAAAGGGCCGCGACAAGGGGCACGAGGCCCGCGCGGATCAGGCTGAAAAGCCCGATCAGCACCCCCACGGCGATGCCGGCACTGACGCCCATGGCGGCGCCGATAATCAGGCGCGACAGCGACGGCAGAAGGTGTGCCCACAGAAGGCCCGTCTGCCACAAGTCGCCGAAGGTGATCAGCACGTCGGAAGGGCGCGGCAGCGTCAGGTTGGAGATCCAGCCGGCGCGGGTGCCCCATTCGATGAGGGCGATCAGGACCACGAAGGTCGCGATGCCGACGCCGCGGATATGAACCGGGCGGAAGCCGCCGCCGCGGTAGGGGACGGGGCGGGGGGAGTTATCAGACATCGGCCAGCTCCGCGTCGGCGGCGGCGGCCTCGTCGCGCATGACTTGCCACAGGCGGGCCTGGTGGGCCTCGAGAACGGGATCTCCGAGGCGGCGCTCGGCCAGGGGGGTATCGATTTCAACGACCTCCTGGATGGTGCCGGGGCGGCGCGAAAGGACCACGATCCGGTGCCCGAGGCGGACCGCCTCGGCGAGGTTATGGGTCACGTAGACGGCGGTGAAGGGGGCGCGTTCCCACAGGGAAATAAGGTCGTCCATCAGCAATTCGCGGGTCTGGCTGTCGAGGGCCGAGAGGGGTTCGTCCATCAGCATGACCGCCGGCGTGACGGCCAGTGCGCGGGCGATCGCAACGCGCTGTTTCATGCCGCCCGAGAGCTGCTTGGGCAGGGCATCGCGGAAATCAGTCAGCCGGGTGCGGGCCAGAACGTCGTCGATGATCGCGCGTGATTCACTGCGGGACAGGTTCGTATCCTCCAGAACCAATTGGATGTTTCCGGTCACGCTGCGCCATGGGAGAAGGGCGAAGTCCTGAAAGATGTAAGTCAGCGGGTTGAGGCATCCGGGCGGTTGCGGGCCCTGTTGCAGGACCGCGCCGCTATCGGGGGCTTCGAGCCCGCCGAGGAACCGCAACAGGGTGGACTTGCCGCAGCCCGAGGGCCCGACGATGCAGACGATCTGCCCCTCGGGGATCGTCAGGTTGATATCCGAGAGCACCTCGACATCGCCGTAGCGATGCGAGATCGCATCGAGCCTCAGTTCCATTTCAAGGGGCCTTTCGGGTGATGGGCGGAACCGCCGCCATGAACAGGCCGCGGCGGCGGTTCCGGTCGGGTGTCATGGCGTTACATGGTTTCCACGTAGGAGGCGTCGACGAGCGTCTCCATCGTGACCGACGGCTTGACCAGGTTCTCGGATTTGAACCAATCCAGTTGATCCTGCACCGAAGTGGTGTTGAGCGCCGCACCCGCGTTGATGCGCATCGCGCCGTTGCGGATCGAGGGGGCCGCTTTTTCATATGGGCGGTCTGTATAGACATACTTGTGAATCAGGCGCACCATCTCTTCGGCGGCATCCTCGCCGGCGGTCTTGTCAACGAGGGCGGCGTTGAAATCATCCGCGCCGCGCGCGAAGGCCGACAGGAACGCCTCGGTCTTGGCGCGCTCGTTGGCGGCGTTTTCGGCCGAGGTGAACACGGTCGTGACCTGGTAGTCGGGCAGGTAATCGGCGACATCGCCGATGATCTGCACCGCGTCGCCGCCGGCCAGCGCCTTGGCGATATGCGGCACGATCGACCATGCATCGACCTGCCCCGATTTCATCGCCCCGATGATCGCGCCGACCTTTTGCAGTGGCACGAACTCCATCTCGGCACCCTCGGCGGCGGCGATTTTCGATCCCATGTAGTGGAACGACGAGCCCGCCTGCGTCATGGCAAAGCGCTTGCCGTCCAGCATTTCGGGGCTGGTCAGGCCGGCGTCGAACGCGGCGTTGGAGGCCAGGATTTTCTGCCCGTCGATGCCGGGCTCTTCGCTCAGGGCGCCGCCGATCACCTTGGCCGCGCCTTTCTCGGCCAGGCTGATGAGGCCGCCCGATATCGCGGTGACGGCGTAATCGGCATCTCCCGAGGCGATGGCGACGGCCATCGGTTGCGCCGCCTGGAAGAATTTGAATTCGACGTCAAGGCCGGCGTCCTTGAAATAGCCGCGCTCGAACGCGACGAACGAGGCGGCGTGGCTGGTGAAGCGCAGCGCGCCGACGGTCATCTTGGTGTCGGCCAGTGCCGGGCTGCCGAGAATCGGCAGGCTTGCGGCCCCGCCCAGAAGGCCCATGGCCCCGCGGCGTGTGAGTGTCGTCATTGGTCTGTCCTCCCCTGAAACGTCAGCGGCTTGGGGCGCCGCGCAACCCGGCACCGTCCGCAAAGCGCGAACAGTGCCGGGGGAGTTTGCGATTCAATGCCGGGGGAAATCAACCCGTCTTTGGCGGCGGGGTAGGGGAAATGTTTGGGGGGGAGCCGCAAGGTAATTTCACGGCGACACAGTGTAAGCCGGGCGAGCGCCAGCCCGTGGGGTGGTGCTGCAACGGTTTGGTGATGCATTTTATCCCGCCAAATACCTCCAACCTATCCATGGCGGTGCACCATTTCTGAAGCGCCAGCCCGCCGGGACGGGCGGGTGCTCACCCCGCGCCTTGCGGCGCTATTCGGGCGGGGGTGTTCACCCGGCTGCTTGCCCTGCGCGCGCCGAGCCTCTAAACCCCGTGCGCAGGATCAAGGAAGGACCGCACATGGCCGCGCCCCAGACCAGCGACACGCAGGACCGCGAGAAATCACGCGATATTGGCGCGCTTGCCGCGCTGTGGCCGTTCCTGAGGCCGTATCGCGGGTTGATGGCGGCGGCGATACTGGCGCTGATCCTGACGGCGTCGGTGTCGTTGATCCTGCCGATGGCGGTGCGCCGGGTGGTGGATAATTTCGGCACGCAGGATGCCGCCCTTCTGGACAAGTATTTCGCCGCCGCGCTGGCGATCGCGGGGTTGCTGGCGCTGGGCACGGGGCTGCGCTATGCGCTGGTGACGCGGCTGGGCGAGCGGGTGGTCGCCGATATCCGCAAGGCGGTGTTCGACCGCGTGATAGGAATGAGCCCGGCCTATTTCGAAAAGATCATGACCGGCGAGGTGCTTAGCCGCGTCACCACCGATACGACGCTGATCCTGTCGGTGATCGGCTCGTCCATATCCATCGCGCTGCGCAATGTGCTGCTGCTGGTGGGGGGGCTGGCGCTGATGATGGTGACGTCGGCCAAGCTGACCGGGCTGGTGCTGTTGCTGGTGCCGGTGGTGGTGGTGCCGATCCTGGTGCTGGGGCGGCGCCTGAGGGCGCTGAGCCGGGAAAACCAGGACTGGATCGCGGCCAGCTCGGGTAGCGCGTCCGAGGCGCTATTGAGCGTGCAGACGGTGCAGGCGTTCACCAACGAGGCGCCGACGCGGGCGGCGTTTTCCGATGTCACCGAGAAAAGCTATGACGCGGCGCGCAAGCGGATTACCACCCGCGCGGTGATGACGGTGATCGTGATTTTCCTGGTGTTCTCGGGGATCGTGGGGGTGCTGTGGATCGGCGCGAACGACGTGCGCGCGGGGGCAATGAGCGCCGGGGCGCTGGTGCAATTCGTGATCTATGCGGTGCTTGTGGCGGGCGCGGTCGGTGCGCTATCCGAGATCTGGGGCGAGTTGCAGCGCGCCGCCGGCGCGACCGAGCGGCTGGTCGAGCTGTTGCAGGCCCGCGATGCGGTGACCGACCCGGCAGAGCCGTTGCCGGTGCCCGATCCGGTGCGCGGGGGGATCACCTTCGAGGGGGTCAGCCTGCGCTACCCGTCGCGGCCCGATAGTCCGGCGCTGGACGGTGTGGACCTGGACATCGCGCCGGGCGAGACGGTGGCGCTGGTCGGCCCGTCGGGGGCGGGCAAGACGACGATCGTGCAGTCGATCCTGCGATTTTATGATCCGAGCGAGGGGCGCGTTCTACTGGACGGTGTGGACCTGTCGCAGATGCGGCGGCGCGATTTCCGCGCGCACCTGGCGCTGGTGCCGCAGGACCCGGTGATTTTCGCCACCACCGCGCGGGAGAACATCCGCTTTGGCCGCCCCGATGCCAGCGACGCGCAGGTCGAGGCCGCCGCGCGCGCCGCCGCCGCGCACGAGTTCATCATGGCGCTGCCGGGCGGCTATGACGCGCAACTGGGCGAGCGGGGCGTGATGCTGTCGGGCGGGCAGAAACAGCGCGTTGCTATCGCCCGCGCGATTCTGCGAGATGCGCCGGTGCTGCTGCTGGACGAGGCGACCTCGGCGCTGGACGCCGAGAGCGAGCGCGCCGTGCAAGCCGCCGTCGAGGACATGGCACGCACGCGCACCACGATCATCGTCGCGCACCGCCTGGCAACGGTGAAGAAGGCCGACCGCATCGTGGTGATGGACCAGGGCCGCATCGTGGCACAGGGCACGCATGACGCGCTGGTGGCCGAGGACGGCCTTTATGCGCGGCTGGCGCGGCTGCAGTTCACTGACGGCATCGCCGCGCAATAGCGGGGCAGAGGGCCGGGGCTGGCTGCTTGGGCGGGGGATGACATTTGCCGCCTTTAGCGCCCGGCCCCGCCGGGCCGCGACCGACCTCCCCCCGGAGGTCGCGTTGGCGATGGTGTATGCCGCCTGAACCGTCATAGGGGCTTCAAGGTGCCGCCTTGCACCACCGTTGCGAACGCGCCCTCCAGGTCGGTCGCGGCCCTAAGTTCCGGATATGACATCCGCCACCGTCACGCCCGGCCCCGCCGGGCGCCGCCCTGTGTAGTGTGCAACCCGCAACCCGTCCCTCGCCGCGCCGCTTTGACGTTGCGCCACCTGCCGGTGGGCGGGCTTGCGCGGGGCGGCAAAGCCTTTCACACTGCGTGCATGGAAACCGGGCATGCACGCGGGGAGGCGGGCATGCCGCAAGGGAGGAGCATCAATGGGCTTTGCATCGGTACAGGATTCGATCGCGATCGAAAACGAAATGCCTTGGGCGGAGCGCGATGTGCCGCGCACGCTCTATCAGATGCTGACGCAGACCCGCGATGCCTTTGGCAGCAAGAACGCGGCGACGTTCCAGCTGTTGAGCGGTCCGACCGACAAGGCCGAAACGCTTAGCTGGAACGAGCTGCACGCGCGCACCTGCCAGGCGGCGAACCTGTTTCGCGACCTCGGGATCGGCGAGGATGACGTCGTCGCCTGCATCCTGCCCAACAGTAACGAGACCATCCTGACCATCCTGGGCGGCGCCATCGCGGGGATCATCAACCCGATCAATCCGCTGCTGGAGCCCGAGCAGATCGGCGCCATCCTGCGCGAGACCAAGGCAAAGGTTGTGGTCACGCTCAAGGCGTTTCCCAAGACCGATGTCGCGCAAAAGACCGCCGAGGCGGTGCGCCATGCGCCGGGCGTGCATACGGTGCTCGAGGTGGACCTGAACCGGTACCTGACCTTTCCCAAGAACATGATCGTGCCGTTGGTGCGGCCCAAGAACCCCGGCAATCACCACGCGGACGTGAAGGATTTCAACCGCGAGATGTCGGCGCAGCCACGCGAGTTGGCGTTTGAGGATGCCAAGGAGGACCGGGTGGCGGCCTATTTCCACACCGGCGGCACCACCGGCATGCCCAAGGTGGCGCAGCACCGCTATTCGGGGATCGTTTATAACGGGTGGCTGGGCGGCACGCTTCTCTACACGCCCGAGGATAACGTGATTTGCCCGCTGCCGCTGTTTCACGTGTTTGCCTGCCACGTGATCCTGATGGCGTGCATCAAGTCGGGCGCGCATGTGGTGTTCCCGACGCCTGCGGGATATCGCGGCGATGGGGTGTTCGACAATTTCTGGAAGTTGATCGAGCGGTGGAAGATCACCTTTATCATCACGGTGCCCACGGCGATCAGCGCGCTGATGCAGCGGCCGGTGGATGCGGATGTGTCCAGCGTGAAAACCGCGTTTTCAGGTTCGGCGCCATTGCCGCTTGAGCTGTTTCGCCGGTTCGAGGAGGCCAGCGGCGTGACCATCGTGGAGGGCTACGGCCTGACCGAGGCGACCTGTTTGGTGAGCGTGAACCCGGTTGACGGCGAAAAGAAGGTCGGATCGGTCGGGGTGCGGTTTCCGTACACCGATGTGAAGATCTACCTTGAGAAGGACGGCAAGCCGGTGGAATGCGGCGTGGACGAGGTGGGCGAGATCTGTGTCTCGAACCCGGGCGTGAACGCGCCGGCCACCTATACCGAGGCCGACAAGAACAAGAAGCTCTATTATTACGAGAACTACCTGCGCACCGGCGATCTGGGCCGGATCGACGGCGATGGCTACTTGTGGATCACGGGGCGGGCCAAGGACCTGATCATTCGCGGCGGGCACAATATCGACCCGGCCGATATCGAGGATGCGCTGCTGTCGCATCACGACGTGGCCTTCGCCGGCGCGATCGGGCAACCCGACGCGCATGCCGGCGAGGTGCCCTGCGCCTATGTCGAGGTGATCGAGGGGGGCACGGTGACGGCGGAGCAGTTGATGGAGCACGCGCGCGTGCACGTGCACGAGCGCGCGGCCTACCCCAAGCATATCGAGGTGCTGGACGAGCTGCCCAAGACCGCCGTGGGCAAGGTGTTCAAGCCCGAGCTGCGCAAGCTGGCGATCCGGCGCGTCTATAACGCCGCGCTGGAAGAGGCCGGCCTGGCGGCGCAGGTGTTCGAGGTGATCGACGACAAGAAGCGCGGCCTGGTCGCGCGGGTGGCCAAGACGGGCGAGGTGGACGACGCCAGCGTCGGCCATGTCCTGGGCGGCTTTACCCGGCCATGGGAATGGGCCGAGGGGCAGGGGTAAAGCATTTCCAGAAACGCGCGAAATCGAGGCGCGTAGCGCCGCCGCGCATCGCCGGGCCGCCCGTCGCCCCAAAGGGGCGCCACCCTTCATCGGCACGCCTCTGGCGTGACGGCACGGCGATTTGGCTGGCACCTGCGCAACGCTCATAGGGTTTTCGGATTTGGCCGGGATAAAGTGCCCCGCACCAGCGTAGGATCGCCGCACCGCGGTCCATCGATGCGCGGCTCCCGACGATTTCAGAGGCGACCTCGGGAACGGCCGCCGCGCGCCGGGTCAAACCTTGCCGTGGCTGCTGATCTCGCCCACCGTCAGGACCGGGGAGGCGTCTATTTCCTCGGCATCGAGCATGCCGGCCAGCCGCTCGAGGACCGAGACCATCATCGCCTGTTCCCAATCGTCCATCGCCTCGAACTGCTGCACGTAGCGTTGTTGCAGCGGATCGGGGGCGTCGTCGACCTTGGCGTGCCCTTCGGCGGTAACCATGAGGTTGGTTTGCCGCCGGTCAGTTTCCGAGCGTTGCCGCGTCAGCAGGCCCTTGCGCTCGAGCTTGTTGATCAGGGCGGTGATGGTGGCCTGGGTCACGCCCATCCTGTCCGACAGCTCCTTCGGGGTGGAGCGGCCGCTTTCGGCGACGATCTGCAAGACCCGCAACTGCACCGCCGTCAGCCCCGCTTCCTTGGCCAATCTGCGGCCGTACAGCTCGGTCGCGCGCAGGATTCGGCGAAGGGCGATCAGGCTTTTGTCGGTGCGATCCATGGGGCCTCCTGATTTCGAGTGAACAGCCAAGTTTTGCAGGGTTTTGGCATGTCTTTCAATGCTTTTGGGGCCTCACCCCCACCAAAGGGGGCAAATCTTGTTAAACTGTTAGCCATACGAATGAGTTTCGGGGCTTGATTATGTGCCATACTAAGCAAATATCCAGCAAAATAAGGGCGAATATGGAGGTAGGTCAAAAAATGCTTAGAAGGTTGAAATGATCCTCGGTCCTCCCTATACTTAGTCTAACGAAACAATATGAGGGCCGCATCCTATGCGCGACTTTGTTGGAAAACCGAACAGCGATACCATCACGCTTCGTCAGCCAGATGGCGCCGACGGCGCCGCTGTGTGGGAGCTGATCCGGGCCTGCAAGCCGCTGGATGAGAACTCCATGTACTGCAACCTGATCCAGTGCGATCACTTTGCCGAAACCTGCGTGCTGGCCGAACTTGACGGGGAACCCGTCGGGTGGATCTCGGCCTATGTGCGCCCGGACGATTTCGAGACGCTTTTCGTCTGGCAGGTTGCCGTTTCCGAGGCCGCACGCGGCCGCGGGCTGGGCCAGCTCATGCTTGAGGACCTGCTGGAGCGGGACGCCTGCGACGAGGTGACCAGGCTGCAAACCACGATCACGCGTGACAACGACGCGTCCTGGGGCCTGTTCAAGAAGTTCGCCCGCGTCATGGGCGGCGCCCTCAGCCACGAAGCGCACTACACGCGCGAAGACCACTTTGACGGACACCACGCGACCGAGCACATGGTCACGATCCGTCTGCCCGCGGGCGAGGCCAAGCGCGCCGCCTGATCCAGACGGATCGGGCCGCCGCGCGCGGTGCCTGCCGCTGCTCGCACACAAACTTTCCCAACCAAAAGGTAATACCATGTCGACTGACACGTCAGCCGAAACCAATATCTTCATGCGCCGCGAATCCGAGGCACGCAGCTACTGCCGCAGCTTCGATACGGTGTTTACGTCCGCGCAAGGCTCGGAAATGACCGATGCGCAAGGGACCAGCTATATCGACTTCCTGGCGGGGTGCTCGTCGCTAAACTACGGGCACAACGACCCGGACATGAAGCAGGCGCTGGTCGATCATGTGATGGCCGATGGCATCGCCCATGGCCTGGACATGTACACCGACACCAAGGCACGGTTCCTGGAGACCTTCGAGAACCTGATCCTGCGTCCGCGCGGGATGGATCACAAGGTGATGATGACCGGCCCCACCGGCACCAACGCCGTCGAGGCGGCGATGAAGCTGGCCCGCAAGGTGACGGGGCGCAAGAACATCATCGCGTTCACCAACGGCTTTCACGGCATGACGCTGGGCGCGCTTGCCGCGACCGGCAACGCCGGCAAGCGCGCCGGTGGCGGCGACGTGACCCTGTCGGATGTCACGCGCATGCCCTACGAGGGCGCGCTCGGCAAGGATGTCGATACCCTGGCGATGATCGAGGCGCTGCTGGACAACCCATCGAGCGGCATCGACGCGCCGGCGGCCTTCATCGTGGAGCCCGTGCAGGGCGAGGGCGGCCTGAACGCCGCGTCCAAGGAATGGATGCAAGGCATTGCGCGGATCGCCAAGAAGCACGGTGCGCTGCTTATCGCCGACGATATCCAGGCGGGCTGCGGACGTACCGGAGGCTTCTTCAGCTTCGAAGAATTCGGCATTGAGCCGGACCTGATCCCGCTGGCCAAGAGCCTTTCGGGCATGGGCCTGCCGTTCGCGGCGCTGCTGCTGAAGCCGGAACTGGACATATGGAAGCCCGCCGAGCACAATGGCACCTTCCGGGGCAACACCCATGCCTTTGTGACAGCGCGTGTCGCGCTTGAGAAATTCTGGGCCGACGACGCATTCCAGAAAGATGTCGCGCGCAAGGCGGGCCTCCTGGAAAAGCGTCTGGGCGAGATCGCGGGCCACATTTCGGGCGCCAGCCTGAAGGGCCGCGGCATGATGCGCGGTATCGATGTCGGCTCGGGCGAGCTGGCCTCGGAGATCTGCGCCACCTGCTTTGAGCAGGGGCTTATAATCGAAACCTCGGGCGCGCATGACGAGGTGGTCAAGGTGCTGGCACCGCTGACGACGCCGGATGCGCTCCTGGAACGCGGGCTGGACATCCTGGCGGCTGCTGTCGCCAAGGCCGTCGCGCCCAACAAGATAGCTGCGGAGTAACACAGACATGATCGTGCGCGACTTCAACGACCTGACCAACACCGACCGCACCGTCTCGGATGCGCAATGGACATCCGTGCGGATGCTGTTGGCCGATGACGGTATGGGGTTCTCGTTCCATATCACCTTTCTCGAGGCCGGTTCGGAACACACGTTCCACTACAAGAACCACTTCGAGAGCGTCTACTGCATGCAAGGCAAGGGATCGATCACCGATCTGGCCACCGGCGAGACCTACGAGATCAAGCCGGGCGTGATGTACGCGCTGAATGAACATGACAAGCACACGCTGCGCGCCGACGAGGAACTCGTCATGGCCTGCTGCTTCAACCCGCCCGTGACGGGCAAGGAAGTGCACCAGGCCGATGGCTCTTATGCCGCCGCGGCGGAAGATGCGTGAGACAAAGGAGCGCCGGAGGCTGCAACGCCCCGGCGAGTGATCAGTTGAATTATACCAACCACACAGTCGAAAAGATCGGCGGCACCTCGATGAGCCGCGTGAACGAGCTTGTCGATACGCTTTTCGTGGGCAACCGCGAGCCGTCCGAGATCTACAACCGGATCTTCGTGGTGTCGGCTTTTGGTGGCATCACCAACCTGCTGCTGGAGCACAAGAAAACCGGCAAGCCGGGGGTTTACGCGCTGTTCACCAGCGCCGATGACGATCACGGCTGGATGGATGCGCTGAACCGGGTCGCGCAAGCGATGACCGAGGCGCATAACCAGGTGCTGGACAGCAACGCCGATCAGCGCGAAGCCGATGATTTCATCCGCGAGCGGATAGAGGGCGCGCGCTCGTGCCTGATCGATTTGCAGCGGCTGTGTTCCTACGGCCATTTCCGCCTGAGCCAGCACATGGAGATCATCCGCGAGCTGCTATCGGGCCTGGGCGAGGCGCATTCGGCCTTCGTGACCACGCTGCTGCTGCGGCGCGCAGGCGTCGAGGCGCGGTTCATCGACCTGTCCGGCTGGCGCGACGAGCGCGAGATGGACCTGGACGCGCGTATCCGCGACGGCTTCGACGGCGCGGACCCGGCCGACGAGATCCTGATCACCACCGGCTACGCACAGTGCCGCGAGGGGCTGATGCAGGAATTCGACCGCGGCTATTCCGAGGTGACGTTCAGCCGGATCGCGGCGCTCACCGGCGCGCGCGAGGCGATCATCCACAAGGAATTCCACCTGTCCTCGGCCGACCCGAAACAGGTGGGCGAGGGCGCCGTGCGCAAGCTGGGCCACACCAACTACGACGTGGCCGATCAACTGTCGAACATGGGGATGGAGGCGATCCACCCCCGCGCCGCCAAGACCCTGCGCCAGGCCAGCGTGCCGCTGCGCGTGACCAACGCGTTCGAGCCGCACGACCCCGGCACCCTGATCGACGAGAACCCGGCGGACACCCCCGCGGCCGAAATCGTGACCGGCCTGGACGTGCACGCGCTGGAACTGTTCGAACAGGACATGGTCGGCGTCAAGGGCTATGACGCGCGCATCCTTGACGTGCTGACACGGCACAACGTGCGCATCGTGTCCAAGACCTCGAACGCCAACACGATCACCCATTTCGTCGAGGCGCCGCTCAAGATCATGCGCCGGGTCGAGCGCGACCTGCACGCGGCCTACCCCTCGGCGGACGTGACCGTGCGCGCGCTATCGCTCGCCTCGGTCATCGGACGCGACCTCAAGGGGCTGCACGTCCTTAGCCGCGGCATGACCGCGCTAGAGGAAAACGGCATCGAGGCGCTGTCGGCACAACAAACGCCGCGTATGGTGGACGTGCAGTTCGTGGTGCAACGCGACGACCTCGATGAGGCGATCCGCACCCTGCACGGGCTGTTCTTCGCCGATGAAAACAGCGATGCACCAGTCAGCGAGACACCGCGGCAGGCCGCTTGAGCCGGCCCTGCGCAGGGCTTCATCTTGCCCCAAATACTCCCGCCGGAGGCACCCGAGACACCCGCCACCGGCGGGTGTCGAGACATCATGCGCGCGCGCAAGCGCGCTCCGCTGTCTTAGCGGTAGGTGCGGGCACTGATCGGGGTTGCTTCGACCTCGGCCAGGATCCGCGTCAGGAACCTGTCCTCGGCCCGGCTGAAGCGCGTCGCGGGGTTCCACACGATCTGCACGTCGATTTCCGGCAGTTTCTCGTGCGGCGGCAGTTGCCACAGCAGCCCGTCGCGCACGTCGCGTTTGACGGCATGCACCGGCAGCGGCCCCACGCCCAGCCCCGCGATGATCATGCGGCGGACCTCCTCAAGGTGGCTTGAGGTGCCGATGATGGTATCTCCCAGCCCCGCCTCGGCGCGCATCAGCGTCACGGGTTTGAGCACATCCTGCAGGCGGTCCGTCTCGAAACTGACCGAGGGCTGCCCGTCGAGATCGTGAATGCTCAGGTCCGCGCGCCCGAACAGCGGATGACCGGGCCCGCAGAAGAGGCCAAAGAACTCCCGATAAAGGCAGCGATATTCAAGGCGCGGGTTGCGGTGGCGCACAAGGCAGATGGCCAGCGACGCGCTTTTGTCGGCGACGCGGCCGATGGCGTCGGCGCTCGATAGCACGTCGATGGTCAGGTTGGCCTTGGGGTGGGCGGTGTGGAACTCTGTCAGGACCTGGTCGAACAGGGGGCACACGACGTGGCTGGCGACCGCGATCTTGACGTGGCCGGTGACCTCGTCGGTGATGTCGCGGATCAGCGTCGACAGCCGCAGGATCGAGCCCTGGATATCCACCGCCTCGCGCTGCAAGAGCCGCCCCGCATCGGTCAGGCGAAAGGTGCCGGGGGTGCGATCGATCAGCTTCTTGCCGATCCTGTCCTCCAGCCGCTTGAGCGCGGTTGAAACGGTGGGCTGCTTGAGGCGCAGTTTATGCGCCGCGTCGGTGACCGATCGGGATTCGGACAGAACAATGAACGTTCGCAGCAGGTTCCAGTCAAGCTCGCGCACGAGGCGTTCGGGGGGCAGGGGTGCGGTCATAGTTCCAAACTATATTTACAATTCTTATTATCTATTTGATCTATGACGGGGTGCCGGGTCAACCTCAATCAAAAGACGTAAAGAAACCAAAGAGAAAACGGGGAGACCAGATGTCGGTCGAAGCACGCGAGGCGCGGCAGCCGTGGATATTGCTGTCACCGGCGCTGACTGCGGTATTTCTTCTGCTTTTCGTGCCGTTGCTGTTCATTGTCGTCTATTCGTTCTGGCTGCGCACGGCGACGGGTGCGGATCAGGTCGGCTTTTTCCTGGACAACTGGCGCGAGGCGCTGAGCGATGCGTTTTACCGCGACATCCTTCTGTTCACGCTAAAGATCGCGACGATCACGACGCTGGTTTGCGCCCTGATGGGGTATCCGGCGGCCTATGTCATCGCGCGCTCCAAGGGCAACAAGGCGCTGTTGCTGCTGCTGCTGATGCTGCCGTTCTGGATCAGCTACATCATCCGCACGATGAGCTGGATCAACATCCTGGGTGTGTCCGGCGCGCTGAACACCGCGCTGCTGTATGTCGGGGTGATCGATGAGCCGATCCAGATGCTGTATAACCAGACGACCGTGATCCTGGGCCTGGTGCATTTCCTGCTGCCGTTCATGATCCTCAACGTCTTTGTCAGCCTCGAAGGTATCGACACCAACCTTGAGGATGCGGCCAATTCGCTGGGCGCGACGCGCTGGCAGGCGTTCTTGCAAGTGACGCTGCCGCTGTCGCTGCCGGGCTTGGCGGCGGGCGGTTTGCTGTGCTTCGTGCTGGGGGCGGGGACGTATATCACGCCGCTGGTTCTGGGCGGTCCGAGCGACGCGATGTTCGCCAACCTGGTGTTCGAGGCGATCATTACGCAGCTCAACTGGCCGCTGGGATCGGCGCTGTCGCTGATGCTGCTGGCGGTGCTGGGGGCGCTGGTGATGGTCTACAACCGCTACCTTGGAATGGCACAACTGATGAAGGGACTGGGCTGATATGGGGGGCACCATGGGATGGCATCTTCTGCGCGGCTGGACGGTTCTGGTGTACCTGTTCATGTTCCTGCCGGTCGCGGTGGTGGTGTTGCTAAGCTTCAACGCGTCGCAATTCGGAAGCTTCCCGATGACCGGATTTTCGTTCCGGTGGTTCGTGGAACTGGCCAATAACGACGCGATCCTGCGCGCCTTTCAGACGTCTTTCGTGCTGGGGCTGATGACGGCGGCGATCTCGACCACGCTGGGCGTTCTGGCCAGTCTTGCGCTGGTGCGCTACCGGGTACCGGGGAGCAACTATATCTCGACGCTGCTGATCGCGCCGATCCTTGTGCCCGAGGTGGTGCTGGCGGTGGCGCTGTTGCTGTTCCTGAACTTCCTCGGGATCAACAAGAGCTTTACGCTGCTGCTGTTCGGGCACGTGATCTTTACCCTGCCATTCGTGATCCTGGTGGTGCAGGCACGCCTGGTCAGCATCAAGCGCGATATCGAGGAAGCCGCGATGAGCCTGGGCGCCAGCCCGCGCCAGACGTTTTTCCAGATCACGCTGCCGCTGATGCTGCCGGCGGTTCTGGCGGGCGCGCTTTTCGCCTTTACCATCAGTTTCGACGATATCACCGGCACGCTGTTTTGGAAGCCCGGCGGGGTGGAGACCGTGCCGACGCAGATTTTTGCTATGCTGCGAAATTCGATCAGCCCCGAGATCAACGCCCTTGGAACGGTGATGATCCTGCTGACCGTGGGCCTGCCCCTGCTGGGGATGGGCATTGCACGGACCCTTTCCCAAAAGCGCGGCGGATAGAACCGCGCATCTTTTCACAAGTAGTCTGACAAGGAGATCAAGATGACCAGGAAAATGGACAACACAACCAGATACGAGCGCCTGCGCGAGCGTTACATGAACGGCGATCTGGAGCGGCGCAGCTTCCTTGGCCTGATCGGGGCTGCGGGGCTGGCATACGGCGTGCAGACGCCCTTTGCCAAGTTCGCCAACGCGCAGACCGTCAGCCAGGTCCGGTTCGACGGGTGGGGCGGCGTCGTCAGCGAGGCCCTGCGCGAGAACGCGTTTCAGCCGTTCGAGAAGGAGACCGGCATCGAAGTGGTCGATGGCACCTTTGGCGGCGGCGACGAGTATATCAGCCGCGTGAAGGCCAGCCAGCCGGGCGAGTACAACATCGCGCACCTGTCGGGCGTGTTCGATTACGCGCGGTATCACAACCTCGGGCTCAGCACGACGCTGAACGAGGACAACATCCCGAACCTGAAATACGTCATTCCCAAGCTGGTGGACGTGTTCCGCAATGTCACCGACGGCAAGCTGAGCTGCGTACCGTATGACTATGGCACCACCGGGATCGCCTATAACCGCAAGCACATCTCGGACGAGGAGGCGAAGGAAAAGGGCGCCAAGCTGTTGATTGACGAGGCCTACAAGGACAAGATCGCCGGCTGGTCCGATTGGCGCACTCGGATGTGGTACGCGGCCCTGCAGACCGGGCAGATGCCAAACAACATCGAGGACGAAGAGGCCGCGTGGGACGCGGTGCGCAAGCATCGCGACCTGAGCCTGAAGTATTGGGGTTCGGGTGCCGAGCTGATGAGCCTTCTGGCGGAAGAAGAGATCTATGCCACCGAAGGCTGGTCCGGCCGCATCTACGCACTGCAGGAGCAGGGCCACGATATCGGCTACATGGACCCGCCGAACGGCTTTGGCTGGCAGGAATGCATGTTCGTTCTCAAGGGCAGCCCGATGGAGGCCAGCGAGGAGTTGCTGAACTTCATGCTGGCGCCCGAGACGGCCATCGCGGTGGCCGAGGGGCAGAACTATCCGCCGGCGCTTGACCCGACCAAGGTCGATCTGGGCGACAAGATCCCGACGCTGCCGGCGTTTGATCCGACCGGTAAGCTGGACGGTCTGACCTTTGCCGACCCGGACTACTGGAACGGCCACGAGCAGGACTGGTCGAAGGAATTCGGCCGCGTGCAAAAGGGCTACTGAACCTGAACCCTCCCCGTGCCGCCGTCGGCGGCGCGGGGATTATCCGATCGCAAGGGGGATCGTCACTTGAGTTCCGTTCACCTGAACAACATCGTTAAACGCTTCGGGGCCGTGACCGCGGTGCAAAAGACGTCGCTGGAAATCCAGGAGGGGGCGTTCGTGACCCTGCTGGGGCCGTCGGGCTGTGGAAAGACAACCAATCTGCGCATGATCGCGGGGCTGCTCGATCCGACCGAGGGCGAGATCCTGATCGATGGCAAGCGCGTCAACGACGTGCCGATCCACAAGCGCAACCTGGGCCTTGTGTTTCAAAACTACGCGTTGTTCCCGCACAAGACCGTGGCGGAAAACGTGGCTTTCGGGTTGAAATACCGTGACGTGCCGTCATCGGACATATCGCGCCGCGTGACCGAGGCGCTGGAGCTGGTGCAACTGCCCGACGTGGGCGAGCGGTACCCCAAGGAGCTGTCGGGCGGGCAGCAGCAGCGCATCGCGCTGGCGCGGGCGATCGTGATCGAGCCTGACGTTTTGTTGCTCGATGAGCCGCTTTCGGCGCTGGATGCCAACCTGCGCGAGGATATGCGCGTGGAGTTGAAACGCATCCAGGAGCGGATCGGCGTGACCACGGTATTCGTTACGCATGACCAATCCGAGGCGCTGGCGATGTCCGACCAGATCGTCGTGATGAGCGCCGGCCGCGTCGAGCAGGTGGGCGCACCCGAAGAGGTTTACAACACGCCCGCGTCCGAGTTCGTGGCCAATTTCCTTGGCGCGTCGAACATCCTTGCGGCCGAGTGCAAGAGCCGCAGCGCCGAGGGGGTCGAACTGGAGACGCCGATATTCGGCAAGCTGGTCGTGCCGGCCGAAAAGGCGCCGAACCTGGGCGGCGCGGGGCCTGCGAAACTGGTGATCCGGGCCGAGAAGCTGCTGGTGGCGGCGAAGGATGCGGCGGCGCCGGACGGCGTGATCAGCGTGCCCGCCACGATCGAGGCGGTCGATTACCAGGGGCAGGCGGTGCGTTACTTCGTGCGCGCGGGCGAGGCGCAACTTCAGGCGATCAACATGATAGACCAGCGCCCGTTCGCCGCCGGCGACGAGGTGAACCTGCGCCTGCGCCCGATCGATTGCGCCGCGCTGCCTGATCAATAGGCATGGGCGCAGGCGGTATTTCGCTACGCCTGGCGGAGCGGGGAGATGCGGAGCGCCTGCACGAGGCGCTCTGCGCGCTCTCGCGCGATCTGGGCGACATGCACGGCGCCGGGGCGGACGACCTCGTGCGCGCCGCGTTTGGGCCCGCACCGGTGTTTCGCGCGCAACTGGCCGAGGGCGGGCCGGGCCCGCTTTGGGGTGTGGCGGTGTATTCGCCGGTGTTCTCGACCACGCGGGCGGCGGCAGGGGCGTATGTGTCGGACCTGTGGGTGTCGCCGCGTGCGCGCGGTGCGGGGCTGGGCCAGCGCCTGCTGTCGGCGGCGGCACGCGATGCGGCACGGCACTGGGGCGCGGCGTTCGTCAAGCTGACGGTCTATGACGACAACCCAGATGCGCAGCGGTTCTACGCGCGGCTCGGCTTTGTGCCCGCGCGAGGCGAGACGGTGTTCACCCTTGACCGCGAGGGAATGGCGAGGCTTGGCTAGGGTGCGGCCGGTGGTGATGGGCCCCTTGCGCGGAATCGAGTATCCGTCCGTGTCAATCGGGTTTTGGGTGCCATGTCCTGTCCTCGCGGATGAGTGTGTTGGCGAGTTGAACGAGTTTTCGCATGAGTGCGGTGAGCGCGACCTTGTGAGGTTTTCCGGTTTCTCAGCCGGTTGCTACTGGCCACCCCGTTGAAACGTCGTGCTTCACGCGTCCGCGTCGCGCTCGAACACGGCCCAGGTGAAGGGTTGCGGCACGTCGCCCGGGGTGTGGTGCACCTCGCGGAACGTGCGCAGCAGGTGAAACCCGTCCCCCAGTTGCGCCAGCAGATCGGGCGCGGCGTATTTGCGCACCGGCAGCCCGCTGCATTTGTCCGGCCCATCGGGCGCGAAGGTGGCCAGGATTGCCAGCCCCCCGGGGCGAAGCGCCTGCCGCAACGCAGCGATATAGGCCGACCGCTGCGCGGCATCGATGAGAAAATGAAACACCGCCCGGTCGTGCCACACGTCATAGGTGCGATCCGGTTGCCATTCGGTCAGGTCGGCGACGATCCATGTGACCTGCGCGGCCTGTTTGCCCAGCCGGGCCTGTGCATGATCAAGGGCGGCGCCGGAGATGTCCAGAACGCTCACGTCCTGCCAGCCGCGCTCAAGAAGGGTATCGACAAGGCGCGAGGCGCCGCCGCCGACATCGATCAGCGCGCGGTGCTCCGGGCCGCAGGCCGCCAGCGCATCAAGCGAGGGGCGCGGATCCTCCTGGTGCCAGCTGACGCTTTCGGGTGCCTTGCGGCGATAGACATCTTCCCAGTGCGACGGGGCGTTTGACATGCTGCGTCTCCTTTCGGCGATCCCTAACATATCGCATCAAGCGCGGAACCGCGAGGCCTCAGACCGAATGCTTGGGGACGGGGCCGGGCGCGGCCCGGGCTTGCAGCCCGCGCCAAGGGGGACAAGGACCAGCCGCGCGGATTTGCCCTTGAGCCTACTTTCGGCGGGTTATCCAAGCACCTGCCGCAGGCTTTTGTCCAGTATCCCGACCAGCTCGTCGATATCGGCGTCCTCGATGATGAAGGGCGGGGCCAGCAGGATGTGATCGCCCGATTGCCCGTCGATGGTGCCGCCCATCGGGTAGCAGATCAGCCCGTTGTCGAACGTCGCCTTCTTGAGCGCCTTGTGCACGGCGCGGCTTGGATCGAAGGGCTGTTTGGTGTCGCGGTCCGCGACCAGCTCGATCCCGCGGAACAGGCCGCGTCCGCGGATATCGCCCACGTGGGGGTGCTGGCCGAAGGCGTCGTGCAGGGCGGCGTCGAGCCGCTCGCCCATCGGGGCGACGTGCGACAGCAGGCCGTCATCGATCAGCCGCGACAGCACCGCGCCGGCGCCGGCGGCGGCGGCGGGGTGGCCGATATAGGTGTGGCCGTGCTGAAAGAACCCCGAGCCGCCTTCGATGGCGGCGTAGATGTCGCCACTGCACAGCATCGCGCCGATGGGTTGATACCCGGCGCCGAGGCCCTTGGCGACGGTGATGATATCGGGGCGCACGCCGTCTTGTTCGCAGGCGAACAAAGTGCCGGTGCGTCCCATGCCGCACATGACCTCGTCCAAAATCAGCAGCACGCCGTGGCGATCGCAAATCTCGCGCACGCGTTTGAAATAACCCTCGACCGGGGGCACGGCGCCGGCGGTGGCGCCGACGACGGGTTCGGCCACGAAGGCCATCACCGTTTCGGGGCCAAGGCGGGTGATCTCGGTCTCAAGCTCATCCGCAACGCGCTGACCGTAGTCCCACGCGGATTCGCCCTCGGTGCGGCCGCGGTATTCATAGCAGGGCGCGATATGGGTGGTTTCGATCATCATCGGGGCGAACGGTGTGCGGCGCCACATGTTGCCACCCGTCGCCAGCGCGCCCAGCGTGTTGCCGTGATAGCTTTGGCGGCGGGCAATGATGCGGTGGCGCTGTGGCTGCCCGATCTCCAGGTAGTACTGCCGTGCGAGTTTCAGCGCCGCCTCGACCGCCTCGGACCCGCCCGAGACGAGATAGACCCGCTCCAGCCCCTCGGGGGCGTGCGCGATCAGCGCATCGGCAAGCGATTCGGCCGGATCCGAGGTGAAGAAGCTGGTGTGGGCGAAGGCGACCTTGTCGAGCTGCGCCTTGATCGCATCGGTGACCGCCGCATCCGAATGCCCAAGGCACGACACCGCCGCGCCGCCTGATCCGTCCAGGTAGCGCTTGCCGGTGGTGTCATAAAGGTGCGGCCCCTTGCCATAAGCGACGGTCGGTGGGGTGGCTTTGGTGTGGCGCGGAAAGATGTGGGACATGGATCACCCTGAAGGAAATGGATTCTTCGAGTGAAACATATGTTTCAAATATTGACAACAGATAAAACGGATGGAACGGTATATTCCACCGTAGCCCGAACCGGAGAGCAGATGCAGAAATCGACGACGATCAAGGATCGCATCGCCGAGGGGTATGACGGCCTCAGCGACCGGCTGAGGGCGGCGGCGGATTTCGTGGCCGACAACCCGGTGGATGTTGCGACGCGTTCGCTCAGGTCCATTTCGACGGCGTCGGGCCTGGCGCCGGCGACGTTTTCGCGGCTGGCGCGGGCGCTGGGCTTCGACGACTACGAGGCGATGCGCGAGTTGAGCCGGACCGCGGTTGGGCGGCGCTATGTGAGTTTCTCGCAGCGCGCGCAGCAATTGCAGAGCGAAGCGGTCGCGGCCGAGCCGCTGTTGCAGCGGCAGGCGGCGGCCTGCATCGCCAATATCGACAGCATGAGCCAGACAATAGACCCCGTGCGCCTTGAGCGGGCGGTGGAGGCGCTGCATGCTGCGCGCCGGGTCGTGTTGTTCGGGGCGTGCGGATCGACCGGGCTGATTGATTACATGGCCTATATGGGGCGCTATTTCTCACCCGATTGGCAGGTGGCGGGGCGCGGCGGTGCGGCGCTTGGCGCGACGATGGCGGAGCTGTCGGAGCGCGATGCGGTCTTGATCATCACCAAGCCGCCGTTTGCGCGCCGGGCGATCCTGTCGGCGGAAATGGCGGCGGCGCAGGGGGCGGCGGTGATCGTGCTGAGCGATACCCATACCTGCCCAGCCTTGAAATATGCAACTGCGGGGTTCATCCTTCCTTCCGACAGTCCGCAGTTCTTTTCATCGTACGCAGCGACGCTGGTGCTGGTGGAAACCATCATCGGCATGCTCGTGGCGCGAGCCGGGCCAGACGCGATGAACCGCATCGCCGAGGTCGAGGCGCGCAATCACCGCCTGGACGAATACTGGCGGGTGTAACCATCCAAGAACCAACCACTTATCAACCAAGGGAGACAGTCACATGTTCAACAAGTTCAAATTTACCGCAGTCGCGGTGGCCCTCGGGGCGCTGACGGCGCCGGCCGCATCGGCCGAAGAGTTCATCACCATCGGCACCGGCGGCGTTACCGGCGTGTATTACCCCACGGGCGGCGCCATCTGCCGTCTGGTCAACAAGGGCCGCAAGGAACACGGCATTCGCTGCTCGGTCGAATCGACCGGCGGGTCGGTCTATAACATCAACACCATCCGCGCCGGCGAGCTGGAATTCGGCGTGGCGCAGTCGGATTGGCAATACCATGCCTATAACGGGTCGGCCCGGTTCGAAGAGGACGGGGCGTTCGAGGGCCTGCGCGCGGTGTTCTCGGTTCATCCCGAGCCGTTTACCGTGGTGGCGCGTGCCGATTCCGGGATCAAGGATTTCGCCGATCTCAAGGGCAAGCGCGTGAACATCGGCAATCCCGGATCGGGCCAGCGCGGCACGATGGAGGTTCTGATGGACGCGATGGGCTGGACCACCGACGATTTCGAGCTGGCGACCGAGCTGAAATCCGCCGAGCAGAGCCAGGCGCTGTGCGACAACCAGATCGATGCGATGGTGTTTACCGTTGGGCACCCCTCGGGCTCGATCCAGGAGGCGACCACCGCCTGTGACAGCGTGCTGGTCAACGTGACCGGCGACGCGGTGGACAAGCTGGTGAGTGACAACCCCTATTACCGCGTGGCGACCGTCCCCGGCGGCATGTATCGCGGTAACCCCGACGACACCACGACATTCGGTGTCGGCGCGACCTTCGTCACCTCGACGGATGTGTCCGAGAAGGCGGTCTATACCGTGGTCAAGTCGGTCTTTGAGAATTTCGAGGACTTCAAGGGTCTGCACCCTGCATTTTCGGTTCTCAAGAAGGAAGAGATGATCAAGGACGGCCTGTCGGCGCCGCTGCACGAAGGGGCGGCAAAATACTATCGCGAACAGGGCTGGATGGAGTAACCTGATCCCGTCCGGGCGCCCCGTTGCAGGGGCGCCCAACGATCCCGTGCGGGGCGGTAGACGCCCCGCGCCATTAGATGCGCCGATAAAAACGGGCGCCAAGATCAGGGGGACGGTGTGAATGTCGAAGAAGGATGAGAACGGCGGCGGCCTGTCCGAAGAGGCGCTACAGGAGTTGGTCGCGGCCAGCGATTCAGGCGCCCGTAGCCCGGCCGGGGCGGTTGGGCGGATGCTGGCGGTTGTGGCGCTGGTTTGGTCGCTGTTCCAGGTGCTGCTGGCATCGCCGCTGGCCAATTACGTGTTGCCCGGCGATATCGTCAACAATTCGCGGCAGATCCACCTCGCCTTTGCGATGTTCCTTGCCTACACGGCCTATCCGGCCCTTGCCTCAAGCCCGAGGCGCTATATTCCGGTGCACGATTGGGTGCTGGCCGGGGCGGGGGCGCTGATCTCGCTTTACGGCTATTTCTTTTATGACAAGATCGTGCAGTCGGGCGGTTTGGCCGATGACGTGGACAAGTGGTTTGCGCTGGCCGGTCTGATCCTGCTGTTCGAGGCGGCGCGCCGGGCGCTGGGCCCCGCGATGGCGATCGTCGCGACTGTTTTCCTGGCTTATGTGTTCTTTGGCTCGTCCGAATGGGTGCCCGATGTGATCCGGTGGAAGGGGGCATCGCTACAAAAGGCAATGAGCCACATGTGGATCACGTCCGAGGGCGTGTTCGGCATCGCGCTGGGCGTCTCGACCAAGTTCGTCTTTCTGTTCGTGCTGTTTGGTGCGCTGCTGGATAAGGCGGGCGCGGGCAACTATTTCATCAAGATGGCGTTTGGCGCGCTGGGCCATTTGCGCGGCGGGCCGGCCAAGGCGGCGGTTGTCGGCTCGGCGGCGACGGGGCTGATTTCGGGCTCGTCCATCGCCAACGTGGTCACGACCGGCACCTTCACCATCCCGTTGATGCGGCGGGTCGGCTTTAGCAACGAAAAGGCCGGCGCGGTCGAGGTGGCCAGTTCCGTCAATGGGCAGATCATGCCGCCGGTGATGGGCGCGGCGGCGTTTCTGATGGTGGAATATGTCGGCATTTCCTATGTCGAGGTGATCACCCACGCCTTCCTGCCGGCGGCGATCAGCTATATCGCGCTGGTTTATATCGTGCATATCGAGGCGGTGAAGAACAACATGCCCACGCTGGGCGATCGCACCGTCAGCCTGGGCAAGACGGTTGGCGGCATGTTCGGCTTTTTCGCGGGGTTCGCGGCGCTGTGCTACGCGGTGCAATACCCGGTCGGCTGGGTCGTGGCGCTGGTGCCCGAGGGGGCGGCGTGGGTTCTGGCGCTTCTGGTGGGGCTGGCTTATGTCGCGCTGCTGGCGCTGGCGGCGCAGGCGCCCGACCTGGAGCCGGATGACCCCAATTCCGAGGACGTGCGCCTGCCGGTGGTGTCGGAGATTTACAAGGCGGGGCTGTATTACCTGCTGCCGATCGTCGTTCTGGTTTATTTCCTGATGATCGAGCGCAAGTCGCCTGGCCTGTCGGCGTTCTGGGCGACGATGCTGATGTTCGTGATCTTGCTGACGCAGCGCCCGATCAAGGCGATGTTCCGCGGCCAGAGCGAGATCGCCAATGCCGCGGCGGCGGGGGTGCTTGACCTGGTGGCGGGCCTGATTGCGGGGGCGCGCAACATGATCGGCATCGGCTTGGCCACCGCGGCGGCGGGGGTGATCGTGGGCACCGTGACCCTGACCGGGATCGGGCAGGTGATGGCCAGCCTTGTGGAATTCATGTCGGGTGGCAACCTGATCCTGATGCTGCTGTTCGTCGGTATCCTGAGCCTGATCTTGGGCATGGGCCTGCCGACGACGGCGAATTATATCGTCGTCAGCTCGCTCATGGCGGGGGTGGTGGTGCAACTGGGCGCGGAATCGGGGCTGATCGTGCCGTTGATCGCGGTGCACCTGTTCGTGTTCTATTTCGGCATCATGGCGGATGTGACGCCCCCTGTGGGCCTGGCCAGTTTCGCCGCCGCGGCGGTGTCGGGGGGCGATGCGATCCGCACCGGATTCACCGCCTTTTTCTATTCGCTGCGCACTGTCGCGTTGCCGTTCGTGTTCATCTTCAACACCGATCTGCTGTTGATAGACGTGACATGGGTGCAGGGGGTGACGGTGTTCATCGTGGCCACCATTGCGATACTGGTGTTCACGTCGGGCACGATGGGGTGGTTCGTGACGCGCAACCGCATCTATGAAAGCGTGGCGTTGATCGCGATTGCCTTCGTGCTGTTCCGGCCCGATTACGTGATGGACAGGATGGTGCCGCCCTACCGGCAGGCGCCGCCGATGGAGATCGTGCAGACGCTGGATGCGATGCAGGTCGGCGACGAATTACGCGTTGTCGTCTCGGGCCCCGATTTCGATACGTTCGAGCCGAAGGATGTCAGCCTGCTGCTGAACGTGGAAAAAGACGCCCCCGGCGCCGAGCGGGCCGAGCGGATGGGCTTTATCCTGATGCCCGAGGACGGGGTGATGAAGCTCGATCAGCCGATGTTCGGCACGCCGATCGAAAGCGATCTGTCGGGGTTCGATTTCTACGGCGACGATCCGGTGCGGATCACGCAGGTCAAGGTTCCGGCGGAGCAGCCCCCGCAGGAGCTGGTCTTCATCCCGGCCTTGTTGCTGCTGGGTGGGATTGCGTATTTGCAACTCCTGCGGCAACGCAAACAGAAGGAAGTGCCAGCATGAGCAACTCGATCCTTTGCGCCATTGACATCAACCAGCCCGAAAACGACGCGGAGGTTTTGCGCGTTGCCCATAAACTGGCGCGGCTGGACGATGCGCGCCTGGATGTCATCACCGTGGTGCCCGATTTCGGGATGAGCATCGTGGGCGGCTATTTCGACAAGGATTTCCACGACAAGGCGGTGGCGCATGCGCGCGAGCTGCTGGAGACCCTCGTGCGCGACACGATCGGCGAGGAGGCCAACAGGGGCGTGCGCCACGTCGTCGCCACCGGCAAGGCCTACGAGGAAATCCTGCACGCCGCGCGCGAGGCCGGCAGCGACCTGATCGTGATCGGCTCGCATAAACCCGAGTTGCGCGATTATCTGCTGGGCCCGAACGCGGCGCGGGTTGTGCGGCATTCGGATTGCTCGGTCTACGTGGTGCGCCCCGCCGCCGGGAGGGCTTGAGGCGCGGGGCGCGGCCCGCTATGTCCGGTCGGGAAACCCGCCGGAGGGACCATGCCCCAGATACTTGACGCGACCCAACCCGATTTCGAAGCTGCCTTTGCCGCGCTACTGAGTGCCAAGCGCGAGGACAGCCCCGATGTGGATGACATCGTGGCGGGCATCATCGCCGATGTGCGCGCGCGCGGCGACGCGGCCCTGATCGAGCTGACCGAGCGGTTTGACCGCCTGAGCCTGAGCGCCGCGACCCTGGCCTTCACCGCCAAGGATATCGACGCTGAAATCGCCAAGGTGCCCCAGGCCGACCGCGACGCGCTGGAGCTGGCGGCAGACCGCATCCGCGCCTACCACGCGCGGCAGATCCCCGACGATCAAAGCTGGACCGACCCGGAGGGGGCGACGCTTGGCTGGCGGTGGACGCCGGTTTCGGCGGCGGGACTGTATGTGCCGGGGGGCTTGGCATCCTACCCGTCATCGGTCCTGATGAACGCGATCCCGGCGCGGGTGGCAGGGGTTGAGCGACTGGCCATCGCGGTGCCCACGCCCGATGGTACGGCCAATCCGCTGGTGCTCATGGCGGCGCGGCTGGCGGGGGTGGACGAGGTGTACCGCATCGGCGGCGCACAGGCGATTGCGGCGCTGGCTTATGGCACCGAGACGATTGCGCCGGTGGACAAGATCACCGGCCCCGGCAACGCATTTGTCGCGGCCGCCAAGCGGCGGGTGTTCGGCAAGGTGGGCATCGACATGATCGCCGGGCCGTCCGAGATCCTGATCGTGGCGGACGCCGATAACGATCCCGATTGGCTGGCGCTGGACCTGTTGGCGCAGGCCGAGCATGACGAAAGCGCGCAATCCATCCTGATCACCGACGATCCGGCGCTGGCCCGCGCCGTCGAGGCGGCGGTTGCCAAGCGTCTTGAAACGCTTGAGCGGCGCGATATCGCGGCGGCAAGCTGGCGTGATTTCGGGGCCATAATCACGGTTCCGGGCCTAGAGCGGGCGGCCGATCTGGCCAACCGGATCGCGCCCGAACACCTTGAGCTTTGCGTGGCCGAGGCGGAGGCGCTATCGGACAAGATACAGCACGCCGGCGCGATCTTTCTTGGGCCTTGGACGCCCGAGGCGATCGGCGATTACGTCGGCGGGCCGAACCACGTGCTGCCGACCTCGCGCTCGGCGCGGTTCTCGTCGGGGTTGTCGGTGATGGATTTCATGAAGCGCACGACCCTGGCGCGGATGACGCCCGCCGCCCTTGGCGCGATTGGCCCCGCTGCCGAGACGCTTGCCACCTCCGAGAGCCTGCAGGCGCACGGGCTAAGCGTGCGCGCGCGGCTTGATAAGCTCAACAACGGAGAGAGATGACACGAGACGAGGCGAAACGATCCGCTGCGATTGCCGCAGGCACTATTGCGCTGGTGATGGGGCTTTTGTGCTTGCTGTGGGCGCTTGGAGCGGGCGGGCCTGCGCCGCTACGGCAAGGGGTGCTGTGCGGGGCGCTGTTCCTGATGGCGTTTGACGTGCTGGCGGGAACTGCGGCGATGCGCGGGCCGCGGCGGCCGGATAATCCCGCCCTTTTGGTGCATGCGTTCTACGCGGGCTGGGTATTCATGGCGACGGGTGTCCTGGCGCAATGGCAGGGGCCTGCGACGGCCAATGGCCTTATCCTGATCTGGGCGGTTGGTGGCGTTGCGTTCGGCCTGATCGCGGCGATGTTGCCGACATGGGTGCGGCCGGTCGATTTGCCCGGCATCGATGATCCCAGTCTGCGCATCATGCGCGACCGGCGCGGCAGGATGCTTTACCACGGGTGGCCTTTTCTTTCGGTGCTCCTGCTGGCGGGGCCGCTGTTGGATACGATTGCGAGCGGGCCGACCCTGCGATCGCTGGCGCTGCCGCTGGTGATTGTGCCGTTCCTGTTGTCGCCGTTGCGGCCCGAGCGGGGGTACTGGACGCCTCTGGCGCGGCGCATGCGGTATGATTGCGCTGGCGCTGGTGGTGGTGGCGCTGTTCGTCGTCTGAGTGCGCGTCGGAGTGATTGTGCCTCCGGGCCATCGCGGCTATCCATGGCGGATGGCCTTGGCCATCGACGAGACGAGCACAGCGAAAGCATCCCATGACCGCCCGCATCAGCCATATCGAACTGGACGACCGAAACCTGCCGCCGCCGACGCCGGAGATTGAGCAGGAGCGCAAGGTCGCGATGTATGACCTGCTGGAGGACAACAGCTTTGGCCTGCCGGCGCGGGACGGGCGCGATGTGCCCGATGGGCCGTACCGTGTTGCCCTGTCGATCCGCGAGCGCCGCCTGGTTTTCGACATCACCACCGAGGCGCAGGACCAGGTGGCCGAGTTCCACCTGTCGTTGTCGCCGTTTAGGCAGGTGGTCAAGGATTACTGGGCGATCTGCGAAAGCTATTTCGACGCGGTCAAGAATATGCCGCCCAGCCAGATCGAGACGATCGACATGGCCCGCCGGGGTATCCACAACGAGGGCGCGCGCATCCTGCAGGAGCGGCTGGAGGGCAAGGCCGAGGTCGATGCCGACACCGCGCGGCGCCTGTTCACCCTGATTTGCGTTCTGCATTACGGAGGGTGACCGCGTGGCAGAGGCGCTTCCACAGTCGGTTCTGTTTTGCTGCGACCACAACGCGGTACGCTCGCCGATGGCGGAAGGCATCATGAAGAAGTTCTACGGCAGCGATACCTACGTCCAATCGGTCGGGGTCGCGGACGACATGGAGATCGACGGCTTTTCAATCGCCGTGTGCAACGAGATCGGCGTCGAGCTGTCGCGCCACCGCACGCGTAGCTTTGACGAGATGGAGCAATGGGGCGATGATCTGTCGTCGTTCGATCTGATCGTGGCGCTGTCACCGGCCAGCCAGCGGCGCGCGCTTGATTTGACGCGCTATTTTCACCTGCATGTCGAATACTGGCCGATCATGGACCCGACCGGATTGGGCGAGACGCGCGAGGACAAGCTGTCGGCCTACCGCCAGACGCGCGACCAGATCGTGCAGCACCTGACCCGCAAATGGGGCCCGCCCATGACAGAGGATACACTATGACATCCATCATCGTTGCGACCGCCGCCTATCCGCTGAACGAGTTCAAGGATTGGTCCGATTACGAGGCCAAGCTGACCCGCTGGGTTTCCGAGGCGGCGGGGCAGGGGGCCGATCTGTTGGTGTTCCCGGAATATGGCGCGATGGAACTGGCCAGCCTTGCGGGCGCGCAGGTGTCCGCCGATCCGGCAGGATCGATCGCGGCGGTATCGGCGCGAGTGGAGGCGGCAAATGCCCTGCATTCCGCGCTGGCGGGGCGGTTCGGAGTGCATATCCTTGGCGCGTCGGGGCCGGTCGAGACCGGCGAGGGCGTGGTCAACCGCGCCTGTTTTTTCGCCCCCGATGGCAGTGTGTCGCACCAGGACAAGCAGATCATGACCCGGTTCGAGCGCGATGAATGGGGCATCATCGGTGGCGGCCCCTTGCGGGTCTTTGACACCGCGCTTGGCCGTATCGGGGTGCTGATCTGCTATGACAGCGAGTTTCCCCTTCTGGCGCGGACCCTGGCCGAGGCGGGGGCCGAGATCATCCTGGTGCCCAGTTGCACCGAGGCGTTGGAGGGGTATTGGCGCGTGCGTATCGGCGCGATGGCGCGGGCCCTTGAAAATCAATGCGTTACGGTGATGGCGTCGCTGACGGGCACGGCGCCGCGGCTCTACTCGGTCGAGGAAAACACCGGCCGCGGCGGGGTATTCGGCCCCTCTGATCGCGGCTTCCCGGCAACCGGGGTGATCGCCGAGGGACAGCATGACGCGCCCGGCTGGACATTTGCGCGGATCGATCTGGACGCCGTTCGAACGGTGCGGGCGGATGGCAATGTCCTGAACATGGCGCACTGGCCCGAGCAGGCGCCGCGCATGGGCAAGATTGAACAGATCGCGCTACGCCAAGATTCCCCTTGAAAATCGCCGCGAACAGGCCCATTTATCGCGCGTCCCGCACAGTGGCGGGATGTTTATCGAAGGAGAGACCATGGCCAAGGAAGATACGCTCGAATTTCCCGGTGTCGTGAAGGAACTCCTGCCCAATGCGACGTTTCGGGTCGAGCTGGAAAACGGCCATGAGATCATCGCACACACGGCAGGCAAGATGCGCAAGAACCGCATCCGTGTTCTGGCAGGCGACAAGGTGCAGGTGGAAATGACCCCCTATGATCTGACCAAGGGTCGGATCAATTACCGCTTCAAGTAAATGCGTCTGATCCTGGGATCGGCCAGTCCGCGCCGCAAGCAATTGCTGGCGCAAATCGGCGTTGAGCCAGATGACGTGCGCCCCCCGGATATCGACGAGACGCCGCAGCCGCGAGAGCTGCCGCGCCCCTATTGCCAGCGCATGGCGCGGCAAAAGGCGCAGGCCGTGGCGACAGGTGACGGCGAGGTTGTGCTATGCGCCGATACAACCGTGGCGCTTGGCCGCCGCATCCTGGGCAAACCAGCCGATGCGGGCGAGGCGGCGCAGTTCCTGCTGGCCCTGTCGGGGCGGCGTCACAAGGTGATCACCGCCGTGGCAGTGCGCTGCGGCGATGAGCTGTGGCAGCGCGAGGTAACGACCACCGTGCGTATGAAGCGCCTGTCCGACCCCGAGTTGAATGCCTACCTCGCTAGCGACGACTGGAAGGGCAAGGCAGGCGGCTACGGCATTCAGGGCATGGCGGGCGCGTTCATCCCGTGGGTCAACGGCTCGTTCACCGCCGTGGTCGGCTTGCCCCTGACCGAGACGGCGGGCCTGTTGCATGCGGCGGGCTACCCGGTTTGGAGACAGGCATGAAGGGACGTCAGATCATTCTGGACCACTTGGGCGGGCGCGAGGCGGCCGCGCTGATGGTGGACGGGCGTCTTGACGATCTGCTGATCGGGGACGAGGGCGCGTGCCCGGGCGCCATATACCGCGCCAAGGCCGACCGGCCGGTCAAGGGGATGGGGGGCATGTTCCTGTCCATTCCCGGCGGCACCGCCTTTGTGCGGCAGGTGCGCGGCATTTCCCCCGGTCAGCCGTTGCTGGTGCAGGTGACCGGCCATGCCGAGCCGGGCAAGGCCACCCCCGTGACCGCCAAGATCCTGTTCAAGAGCCGCTACGCCATCGTCACCCCGGACGCGCCGGGCCTGAACCTCAGCCGCCGGATCCGCGACGACGATATGCGCGACACCCTGCTGGCCATCGCGCACGAGGTCATGGACGGAAACGATATGGGCCTGATCCTGCGCTCGTCCTGCGCGCAGGCAAACCCCGATGAGATCGCCGAGGATATCGCCGCCATGGCCGACCTGGCCGGCGCCGTGACATCGGACTTGCCCGGCGAGCCGGAGCTGCTGGTCGCGGGCGACGGCGCGCATGCTCTGGCGTGGCGCGACTGGTCCGACCCGGCCGAGGTGATCGATGCGCCCGGCAGCTTTGACAGCCACGGCGTTCTGGACGCGATCGAGGCGCTGCGCAGCGCGCATGTGCCGCTTGCGGCGAAGGCGTCGATCTATGTCGAGGCGACGCGCGCCCTGGTCGCGGTCGATGTCAACACCGGCCCCGATACCAGCCTGGCGGCAGGCCTCAAGGCCAACATAGCCGCCGCGCGCGAGCTACCACGCCAGCTGCGCCTGCGCGGTCTTGGCGGGCAGATCACTATGGACCTGGCCCCCATGCCCAAGAAGGAACGGCGCGTGTTCGAGGACACCCTGCGTGCGGCGTTCCGCGCCGACGCGATCGAGACGACGCTGGCGGGCTGGACCCCGCTAGGCCACTACGAGCTACAGCGCCAAAGACAGCGCCAGCCCCTGACGGAGGTCCTGCCATGAGCTGCCCCATCTGTGCCGCGCCGACGGAGGCACGGTTCCGCCCGTTCTGCTCGCGCCGCTGCGCGGACCGCGATCTTGGCAAGTGGCTGACGGGCGGCTACGCGATCCCCTCGCACGATCCGGACGACATCGAGGAAGCCATCGAGGCAACCGAACAAGCACTTCAAAACCCCCAATGAATTTTTTGCCAAACCCTCTGGACAGCCCCCCGCACCTCGCCTAGAACGCATCCATCCCGAAGGACATCCTTCACCCGTGCCCGGGTAGCTCAGGGGTAGAGCAGTGGATTGAAAATCCTCGTGTCGGTGGTTCGATTCCGCCCCCGGGCACCATTTGTAAGCCCCTGTAATATATGGGATTTTTAGCGATTACCATGCCAGTGAGCTTTGACTGTTGTTGCTTCGGGACGACAGCGGGACGACAGACTTCCCTCCCTTGATAAATTGCATCAAACACGATTAGTGGCATATCCGCGTTTCCGGCGAAACCGGATCAACATCATTTTCTCTCCAGTTCACCAACCGGAGAAGAAGAATGGACCACGAAGATACCCGCCACGACGTTCTGCTGCCTATCAACGCGGTCTGTGAAATCGTGGCGCGCTCCAAGGCAAGCATCTACCGCGACATCAAACGCGGAACGTTTCCTGCACCGCAGAAACAAGGTGGCTCGAGCCGCTGGCGCCGCTCTCTCATCATGAAAGTAGTTGCAGGCAAGTACCCGGCTTGATGGATGGGCATAGGCTTGTCTTCTGTGGTTGCCGCCCGTGATGCAAGAAATTTCTGACCCTATTGGCGTGTGATCGAGTGCGGTCTTCTGTCAGGCCTCGTTGTGTGGCATTCCAGAAGCCAAGGGCCGGTATGGTGATCAGCGGATCGGGTCCAAATCTTATGCGCGAGCTTCATAGCTCCAAGACAAGCACTGGTTTTCCCAATCCGGATCTATTCGATCGTTGCGCCCATTCAGGTCGTCGCCTTCTCACACTCCCCGTTGCACCGATACTGGCTGGTTACGGCACGACGCTCATGCCGCTGTTGCCAGTACCGGATCCCTGTAATCCTCGTTTTTCGTCAAGATGGCCCAGATCTGCCGCGCCATCTTGTTGGCCAGCGCGATCGCGACCAGCATCTTCGGTTTGCGCGCCAGCATCCGGCCAAGCCAGCTGTCAGGCGGGATCTTGTGGCGCGCGCGACCCATGATCCGGGTCATCGCCCCGATGATCAGAAGCCGCCGGATGTCGGTCTGACCGGCCTTCGATATTCGCCCCAAGCGTTCCTTGCCGCCGGAAGAGTGCTGTCGCGGCACCAGTCCCAGCCAGGCTGCGAAATCCCGGCCACGTTTGAACTGCGCCATGTCGGGCGCAAAAGCCTCGACCGCAAGCGCCGTCAGAGGCCCGACCCCCGGCATGGTCTGCAGCCGGCGCGCTGTATCGGTCCCAGCCGCCAACTCCTTCAGAGCTTTCGTCTTCGCGTCGATCCTGTCAGTCTTCTCGGCAATCTGTGCCAGCAGGTCGTGGCATTCCGCGGTGATCAGCGCCGGCAGGTCGCAGGTGGGATCCTCAATCAGCGCCTCGATCCGCTTGAGATGGCCGATGCCGGCGGGAAAGACATGCCCATACTCGTAGAGCATCGCCCGCAACGCGTTCACCAGTTCGGTGCGCTGATGCACCAGGCGCTCACGACCGCGGAACAGCATCGCCCTGGCCTGCTGATCCTCCGTCTTGGGGGAGACGAACCGCATCTCGGGCTGGCGCGCGGCGATCACGATCGCCTCGGCATCGGCCGCGTCGTTTTTCTGGCGCTTCACGAAAGGCTTGACGTATTGCGGCGCAATAAGCTTGGCGTCATGTCCCAGCTTCGCCATCTCGCGCGCCCAGTAGCTGGCGCTGCCGCAGGCCTCGAGCACGACCAGGCAGGACGGGCGTTCAGCCATGAACCGCCGAAATTGCTCGCGCGTCAGCTTCTTGCGAAACGTCACATGGCCCGTCATCGTCGCACCGTGGAGCTGGAAAACACGTTTTGCCAAGTCCACCCCGATTATCGTATCCTTCATTTTGCCGTCCTCTCCGCTTCGTGGTTCTCAGACCACCATCTTGGCACATTGCGATGCCGTCTGGGGAGGGCGGCAACCACCCCATCTTATGCTGAACCCGGCTCCTGACATATGAAGGAGCCGCTGCCCGCCACGCCATTTATGGTGGGCAGCGGCGGCGGTCGGATCGTGAAGCGCTGGGTCACAAAGGACCGTTTCTGAGTTTGATCGACCGCCGTCTTCACCAAAGGGCCTGAACGGATACGCGTGTCGCAAATCACGCATGACAAGCATAGGACATGGCGATGATGACAGATCATATTGAGAACGGCGGTGCGAAAGTCGGCCACGGTAGCGGCGGGATGAGCCTGCTGCGGGCGGCGTAAAAGATGCCGTAATGTGGCTGGCTCCGTGTCGTCACCGTTTCGGCTTGTCGTGACTGTGGAGGTGAGGTGTCGTTGCCCTTGGCACGCGATGCATGCTTACGGGGTCTTGCCGTGAGGCGCGCCCCAATCCTGAACACGGAATGAAAGGGCAACGACATGGATCTGTTTATCGGACTCGACGTCTCGCTGGCAAGCACCGCGATCTGCGTTCTGAACGCGCATGGAAAGGTGATGAAAGAGACAACAGTGGCGAGTGAGCCGGAGGCGTTGGCGGGGTTTCTTGGCGACCTTTGCGGCAATGTGATCGCAGTAGGTTTGGAAGCTGGACCGCTTTCACAATGGCTGCACAAGCACCTGACGGACGCCGACTTCGAGATCGTGCTGATGGAAACCCGGCAGGTGAAGGGCGCGCTGAAGGCGATGCCGATCAAGACAGATCGCCGGGACGCGCTTGGCATTGCCCGGCTTCTGCAGATGGGCTGGTTCCGCCCAGTGCATTGCAAGTCGGTGTCTGCCCAGGAGATGCGGGCGGTTCTGACGGCGCGCAAATCGATCCAGCAGGCCTGTCTCAATCTCGAGTTGTCGGTACGGGGCGTTCTGCGCAACTTCGGACTGAAGATGGGCAAGGTCGCCAAAGGCCGTTTCGAGGCCAGGGTCCGGGAACTGTCCGTGGGCAACTCGATGCTGGAGGCCGCCGCAGACCCGATCCTGAGAGCGCGGGCGGCATTGCGAAGCGAATTGGCCGGATTGGAAAAATTAACCCGGGATCATGCCGGATCCGACCCGGTCTGCCGCTTGATGATGACCATGCCCGGTGTTGGCGCGATCGTGGCGCTCACGGTCAAATCGGCCATCGACGATCCGGAGCGTTTCCACTCCTCGAAGGATGTCGGTCCATGGGTCGGGTTGACGCCGAGACGGGAGCAGTCCGGCGAGCACGACATTGTCGGCCAGATCACCCGGGCGGGGGATGTCGCGCTGCGCACCGCGCTTTACCGGGCGGCGACGGTGATGCTGAACCGTGGACGGTCCAACTGGCTGAGCGCCTGGGCGATGCGGGTGGCAAAACGGCGCGGCAAGAAGCGGGCGACTGTGGCTCTGGCGCGGCGCATTGGCGTGGTCCTCCACCGCATGTGGTGCGACGGAAGCGACTTCCGTTTCACCCGGGCGGCGGCGATGTCGACGTCGGCAGCGTAAGCGCGGAGGAACGATTGGGCCATTCAGCAGAAGGAGAGTTGGGCCGCGCTTGATGACGCTGTCGCACCGAGGTCCCAAACCGGGACGCGGTCCCCGATGATGCCGCTGGACGACTTGTTTCCGAACGCTTGCGTTCGAGAACGCTCAAAAGATAGGCACTCGGGAGCTGCACTTGAACCAGGCATGATGTGGCGGCCAGCGCGCTGACCACGGACGGAAGCATCATCCCGGTTCGGGAAATTATCCTTGAAGCTCCAGCCCAAACTCGGCCGCAACGACCTTGAAACCGGGATGTCGGACGGGCGCTGGTGCCGCTTCGATGCATGATATCTCCGCCTCGCCAGCGCCTCCGTTTCGCGTGTGGTCGGCCATATCGCGCAGCAATCGTTTGATTTTTGCGCACTTGACAGCAACGGCCCCATTACGGAAGTCGTCCACCTTTACCCTTTCTGGCGACAGGGAGGGCGGGAGGATTTTCACCGTGGATTTGTATCGGAAAGTTCGGCTGGCCTGTGCTGAGGGCATGAGCCAGCGAGAAGCGGCGCGGCATTTCAACATCTCGCGCGACAGCGTAGCCAAGATGATGGCGTTCTCGGTCCCACCCGGATATCGACGGACGGCACCGGTCAAACGACCGAAGCTGGATGCCTTCACTGGGATTATCGACGCGTGGCTGGACGGGGATCGTGAGACCCGCCCCAAGCAGCGCCATACCGCCAAGCGCGTGTATGACCGGTTGCGCGAGGAGCACGGTTTCACCGGCGGCTACACGATCATCAAGGACTATATCCGGGAGCGCGAGCACCGTGGACGTGAGGTGTTCGTGCCGCTCGCCCACCCGCCCGGGGATGCCCAGGCGGATTTCGGGGAGGCCATGGTGATCATCGATGGCGTCGAGCAGAAGGCCCATTTCTTCGTCCTGGATCTGCCGCACAGCGATGCCTGCTTCGTGCGGGCCTATCCCGCGGCGACGGCGGAGGCGTGGATGGACGGCCATGTCCACGCCTTTGCCTTCTTCGGCGGTGTGCCGCAGTCGGTGCTCTATGACAACGACCGCTGTCTGGTCTCGAAGATCCTGGCGGACGGGACGCGCAAGCGCGCCACGCTGTTCAGCGCCCTGCAGTCGCATTACCTGCTTCGGGATTGCTACGGGCGGCCCGGCAAAGGTAACGACAAGGGCAACGCGGAGGGCCTGGTTGGCTACTCCCGCCGCAACTTCATGGTGGCGATCCCACGTTTTGCGACCTGGGACGCGTTCAACGCCGACCTGGAGGATCAGTGCCGCAAGCGCCAGGCGGATGTCCTGCGCGGCCAGTCCGAGACCATCGGTCAACGCCTCGCGCGGGATCTGGCGGTGATGTCCGAACTTCCCGCGGCACCGTTCGATGCTTGTGATCAGGCTACCGGACGGGTCAGCTCCCAGGCACTGGTTCGCTACAAGACCAATGATTACTCGGTGCCGGTCGCCTATGGCTACCGCGATGTCTGGATCCGCGGCTATGTCGGAGAGGTGGTCATCGGCTGCGGTGGCGAGGTCATCGCGCGTCATCCACGCTGCCATGATCGCGAGGACATGGTCTTCGATCCGGTTCACTACCTTCCGCTGATCGAAAGGAAGATCAACGCTCTGGACCAGGCAGCCCCCTTGGCGGAATGGAACCTGCCACCCGAGTTCGCGACCCTGCGCCGCCTGATGGAGGCGCGGATGATCAAGGCGGGACGTCGCGAATACGTCCAGGTTTTGCGCCTTTTGGAGACCTTCGGGATCGATGACCTCCACGCCGCCGTGAAGAAGGCCCTGCAATTGGGGGGTAGTGTCCCACCGGGTGGTGTAGGAGGCCGCGCGCGAAGCCCCTGGCGTAGCGCAGCGCGCGGCCGGGGCTGGCGGCCACCGCGCTTCTTCCTAGTCTGAGGTTGTTGAAGCCAACGACAACGAAGGAGAGCACGATGACCGACACCATGATCGACCTTCCGGGCGCGATCGCCAAGAGCGATGATGCTGATTTTCTGCGCGAGCTGATCCAGGACGCCGCGCAGCGACTGATGGACATCGAAGTGGCCGCTGTTTGCGGCGCAGGACACGGCGAGCGCAGCCCGGACCGCGAGAACCAGCGCAACGGATACCGACCGCGCCAGTGGGATACTCGGGCAGGCACCATCGGCCTGAACATCCCAAAGCTGCGCAAGGGCAGCTATTTCCCCACGTTCCTGGAACCGCGCCGGACGGCCGAGAAGGCGTTGATGGCGGTGATACAGGAGGCCTACATCCACGGGGTCTCGACCCGCGCCGTCGATGACCTGGTGCGCGCGATGGGGCTGACGGGCACCTCCAAGAGCCATGTCTCGCGGCTGTGCGAGGAGATCGACGAACGGGTGCAGGCGTTCCTGAACAGGCCCCTCGAGGGGGACTGGCCGTTCCTCTGGCTGGACGCCACCTACGTGAAGCTGCGCGAGGGCGGACGCATCGTCTCCATGGCGGTGATAGTGGCCGTCGCGATCATCACCGACGGGCGGCGCGAGATCCTCGGGATCACGGTTATGCCCTCGGAGGCCGAGACGTTCTGGGCCGACTTCCTGCGGTCTCTCACCCGCCGCGGCCTGCGCGGTGTTCAACTGGTGATCAGCGACGCCCATGAGGGCCTCAAGGCTGCTGCGCGCAAGGTCCTGGGAGCCGGATGGCAACGCTGCCGCGTCCATTTCCAGCGCAACCTGCTCGCCCGCGTGGGCAAGACCAACAAGCCGGTGGTCAGCGCCGTGGTGAAGACCGTCTTTGCCGAAAAGAACCGCGATCAGGCCCATGCCCGCTGGCGCGAGGTGGCCGACAACCTTCGTGACCGGTTCAGGGATGTCGCAGAGCTCATGGACGAGGCCGAACACGACGTGCTGGCCTACATGGCCTTCGACGAGAGCCTGCGCTCGAAGCTGCACAGCACCAACCCGCTGGAGCGCGTCAACAAGGAGATCAAGCGGCGCACCAATGTCGTCGGGATCTTCCCGAACCGCGAGGCCGTCATCCGGCTCGTCGGCGCGCTCATGCTGGAGCAGAATGACGAGTGGGCTGTCTCGCGCCGCTACATGCCGGTGGAAAAGCTGACCGCCATATGCAACGATGATGGTGAGACGGCGACGATTGCCGCTCAGTGAACGAGCAACACCAGCTATGAAGAAGCAGGTGGACGCCAGTTCCTACACCACTCCTCGGGACACTATCCGCAAAACCGTGGCGTCAGACATTTTGATGTCGTGATAGCGCTCCAAGTACCAGACGATCCGCATCGGGCCGAGATGATACTTGCGCCGAAGATAAAGCACCTTTTCCTCGCGCTCAGGCGGCGTCCGATTGGCATGCCACTTGGGAATGGGTGGCGCGTTGATAAGGCCAGCTTCGCCGCGCTCCGTATAGGCTTGACGCCATCGGTAGAAGCTGGATCGGCCTATCCCGAAATAACGGCAAGTCCTCGCGACGTGACCGATCTCCTCCGCATGTCGCAGTATCCGCAACTTGCGTTGAACCTCTCGTTGATCCTTCGTCATGAACATCTCCTTCTTCCCAAACCCGGGAGATTAAAGGAAATGTCCCGCGAGTAACGGCATATCTACACGCGCCGGCCGTTTGGTGACGAGACGGCACGGTCGGCCAACCCGGGGCAACCCTCGTCGGCAAAATGCCGGACGAGAGTCCACAGAGCCGGTCGGCTCGTCAGGCGACCATGGCGTCTAGGTGCCAGAGGAACGAGCACGCCACATGAACCAGGTCGGGACCAGCGCGAGCAGGAATATGCCGCATACGATAAGGAAGCCGTCCTGAAACGCAGCGTTCGAGGACTGAATCATCACGGTCTTTCCCAAGAACGTTGCCGCGGCGGGCACGAGCTGAGAATCTGGTAGTCCCGAGACGTGCATGAGGCCGGCAACCTCACGCAAGAGTTCCATCGTCGTGGCGTTGTCGCTGGTCTGGGTCGCGGCAAAGGCGTCTGCGTGCATGATCGTGCGCCGCTCGATGAACACGGCCAGAAGGTTCACCCCGAAGGCGCCGCCCAGTTGCCGGATGAAGTTCGAAGCGCCCGAACCCTGGCCGAGAAGGTCCGGCGGCAGAACCTTGAGCGCCCCGGATGATATGGCGGGAAACACGAGACCTAACCCCACGCGCGACAGGATGGTCCACCAGGCAAGCGTCCAAAAGGCTGTATGGACATTTACTGCTGCCATCAGCCAGGAGGACCAGGCAAAGACCACCATGCCGATGCCGATCATGATCGGCGCAGACACTTTGTCGGACAATCGCCCGGCAATAGGAAAGACCAGCAGCATCGCAAAGCCCGCAGGCATCAGAAGAAGGCCCGCCTGCGTGGGCGTCATACCCTGAATCTGCTGCACGAAAACCGGAAGCAGATAGGTGGAGCCGAACAGCCCCGCCCCCATGATAAAGGCAACGACCGAGGCCGAGGAGAAGGCGAAATTCGCGAAGAGCCGCATGTCGAGCATGGGCTTGGCGGTGGTCATCTCCCAGGCGACGAAACCGATGGCCGAAGCGGCGGAAATCATGAAACCTGACAGGATGATGTTGGACTCCCATCCCAGCCGCTGCGCGTTCGACAGAGTGCTGAGCAGGACGGCAAGAAAGACAGACAGGATCGCCACCCCGACAAAGTCGAAGCCCGGAATCGGCCCGCTTTCCTCGCGGCTCGGCAGGAACAGGTTCGCCAGCAGGATGGCGAGGCCTGCGAAGGGCAGGCCCAGGTAGAAGACGAAGCGCCAATCGAAGGCATCCATGAGCACGCCGCCGATCCAGGGGCCCAGAGCCGGAGCCAGCACGACGCCGACGCCATAGATCCCCATGGCTGCGCCGCGTTTGTCAGGCGGAAAGACCTTGAACAGCATGATCATGGCCAGGGGCTGCACGATGCCCGCGGCCGCCCCCTGCACCACACGGGCCAGCGTCAGCACGGTCTCGTTCGGCGCAAGGCCCCCAAGGACCGAACCCGCAAGGAACACGCCCATCGCGGTGTTCATCGTCAGCCGCATCCCGAAGGCACGGTTGGTCCAGTCGGCCAGCAGCATCGTGGCGGTCATCGCCGCCAGAAAGCCGGTCGAAATCCATTGCGCCTGCACCGCGCTGATACCGAAAGCCCCCATCACCGCCGGGATGGCGACGTTCACGATCGTCGTGGACAATACGACCGAAATGGTCGCAACCATGATCGTGCCGGTCGCGAACCACTTGTAGGCGGGGCCGTAACGCTCGAAATATCGGTCAATCTGCGACATTGATGGAAACCTCGACCATCATGCCGGGCCTGAGTTCGGTGCCTTCGGCGTCGATCGACACGCGGATCGGCAGGCGCTGGGTCACTTTCGTGAAATTGCCCGAGGGGTTGGGGCTGGGCAGTAACGCAAGCTGACTGGTCGCCGCCCCGCCCATGCCGATTACTTCCCCCTCAAACGTTCGGCCCGAAAAGGCGTCGACGGTGATGCTCGCCTTCGACCCAACGTGGATCCTGTTATAATCGGTCTCCTTGACATTTGCATCGATCCAGACGTCATCCAGCGCGTGATACATTGCAATGCGCGTCCCTGGTGTCACATATTCGCCAACATCGACGAACGTCCCATCAACAATGCCGTCGAATTGGGACGTGATCGTGCGGTGCGCGAGGTCGATTTCCTGCAGGCTGCGGTCGGCCTCGGTGCCGGCACGTCCGGCAAGAACCGACGCAATCTGGGACTCCAGCACTTTCATTTGCTCTCCGTCGGCCTCGACGATGGCCAGGCTGGCGCGGGCGTTTTCGATCGCCGCGAAAGCGGCACGCTCCTGCTGGGCGGCGGTGTCCAGTGCCGCCCGGGACTCGTCGAGGGTTTGCTGCGACGTGATGTTCTGCTCGGCAAGCTTGATCGCCCTCTCGTGACGGGTCCGGGCGTTCGTCAATACGGCGAGCGATGCCTCATGGTTTGCATCTGCGGCAGCTATGCCGGCCAGGGCCGCGTCCCGCCGCGCAGAGAGCTGCTTCTCGAGCAGCACCTTGCGCGCCCGAAGCTCAGCCAGTTGCGCATCGGTTGCGGCAAGTCTTGACAGGACGGCATCGAGCTGCGGCTGCGCATATGCGCGGTCGATTGCGGCGACAAGATCGCCTTTTTCGACGGCGTCCCCGACGAGCACCGGCATCGCCGTGACCCGTCCAGCGACCTCGCTGGATACGGTGACGACCTTGGCCGCGATCCGGGCATCGTTGATGTGCACCTGCGTGAACCGCGCGACCAGCCACGGGGCGGCCAGCCAGACTGAAACGGCGACCACGGCGCCGATCACGATCAGTCTGGTCCATCTTGTGCGGCTGCGCCTCGGCAGGAGCGGCGGTGCCGGTTTGTCCGCGGCATCTTCGTCCGCAACGGATGCCGCCGCCTTTATGTTACCCATCTTGACCACTGTTCAATATATTCAATCTGGCCGCGATGCGGCTCAGGACGTTCGTCGCGATACGCAGATCCTGCCGGGAAATGCCCTCGAGAATTTCCGCGCGGCTCACCGCCGAAATCTCTTCCATCCTGACGATGAGAGGACGCGCATCCTTTGTCAGGTGCAATGTCTTGGCTCGCCTGTCCTCTGCGGAGGGTCGGCGTTCGATCAGACCCGTGCCTTCAAGCCCGTCCAGCAGGCGGACCAGCGTCGCCGCCTCGATCCCCAGGCTGTGCGCCAGTTCCACCTGCGTCACCGCCTCATTGCGCGAAAGTTCGAACAGCACGTTCCACCTTGCCTGGGACAGGTCGAGATCTCGGAACCGGAGGTCAAGATACCGCCTCCACATGCGCGATGCCGCCGCCAGGGAACGTGCAAAAGCCTCCAGGGGCTTGTTTTTGTCGGGGTCGGCTTGCATCGTTTTCTTCTTTCATCAGCTTGCCATTAGTTGCAATGCTAATTAATATGGCCTCACTTATATTGCAAGTGCCATTCCTTTACTGGAGCTTCATCAATGTATAGCAAGATCCTGCTTTGTTTCGACGGCTCGCGCGAGGGGCGGCTGGCGCTGCGCGAAGGGGCGCGGATTGCGCAGATGACAGGTGCGGAGGTGATCCTGCTGGCTGTGGTCGAGACGGGCGCGGGCAACGCGCTTGCGCAGGGCGCGGATGCTGGCGCGCTTGCCCACCAGCAAGCCGATTTCGAGGAGACCCTCGACGAAGGCCATCAAAGGCTTTCCGCCATGGGGCTGGCACCCGAGGTCCGCATGGAGTTCGGCGATCCCGTCGTGACGATCACAAGTGTCGCGACCGAAACCGAGGCTGATCTAGTCGTCGTCGGGCATCACCAGCAAGGCCTCTGGACGCGCTGGATGAGCCGGTCTGTCGCTGCCGGGTTGGGCGACGCGCTGAAATGCAGTCTTCTTCTCGCACAAAAGGATATCGAGGATTCAGAGCTTTTCGCAACGATTGAAGAGGTGTAGCCAAGAGGTACTTACACCGCACTACCGCAGGAAGCCGCGGAACCGTCGCAAGGCGACGGCGAACATCGCAGCACCGATCAGCGCCAGCGCCAGCAGTTGCGGCCAGACCAACGCAAGTCCCGCGCCACGAAACAACACCGCCTGTGCAAGCGCGATGAAATGGGTGTTGGGCGCCGCCAGCATGACGTATTGCACCACCTCGGGCATTGATTCCCGCGGCGTCATCCCGCCCGACAGGATTTCCAGCGGCAGCAGCACCAGAAGCAGCAGCATGGCGAATTGCGGCATCGAACCCGAGATCGTTGCCAGGAGGATTCCCAGCGACGTGGTGGCAAACAAGTGCAGAGCCGCGCCCACCAGGAACAGCGTCACCGATCCCGCCACCGGCACTCCCAGAACCCCCTGCACCATGAAGGTCAGCGACAGCCCCGTCGCCACAAGCACCACACAGCCCATGCTGAGCACCTTGCTGGTCATGATCTCGACCGCGCTGACGGGCATGACCAGCAGGTGCTCGACAGTGCCATGCTCACGCTCCCGTATCAACGCTGCCCCGGACAGGATGATCGACAACATGGTCACGGCGCTGATCACCGCCGTCAGCGCGCCAAACCAGCCAGGGTCCAGAGACGGATTGAACCGGGCGCGCAGCGCAAGATCGACCGGCACCACGGCCTCCTGCCCGGTCCAGCTGGTGATTTCCTGATTGACGATGGCCTGGACATAGCCCGCGCCGGTGAAGGCCTGGCTGACTCGTGTCGCATCGACGTTGAGCTGCAACTCGGGCCGTGCGTCCGCGACCAGGTCGCCTTGGAAATCCGGAGGGATGACGAGCGAGAACGTATCGATGCCCGCATCCATGCGCGCATCCATCTCGGCCATGTCGATCTGGTCGGGTGTCACGAAATAGGGCGGAAGGAACGCATCCGCAATCCGCCGCGACAGGGGCGAGGCATCCTCATCCACGATGCCGATCGTGGCGCGGTTCAGCGTCTCGGGCATAGCGGTGGCGTGGGAGTAGATGTCCAGGGTGAAGGCATAGAACACCAGCGCCAGGAGCAGCGGATCGCGCAACAGCCCGCGAAGCTCCTTGACCGCAAGATACAGCACATGTTTGGGGCGCATCGCTCAGGCCTCCTGTTTGCGTACGAAGAACGCCCCGAGCGCCACAAGCACCGGCACCAGCAGAAGCATCGGCGCGAAGGATGCGGCGAGATCGCCGAAGTCCAGCGCCTTGGCAAAGACCCCGCGCGAGATGGTGACGAAATGGCTCGTCGGGAAAACCTCGCCGATCACGCGACCCATGCCTTCCAGTGACGAGACCGGGTCGATGATGCCGCCATACTGAGTGGCCGGGATCAGGGTGGCCAGCGCGGTAAAGAACAGCGCCGCGACCTGGCTGCGGGTGAAGGCCGAGATCAGCAGGCCCAGCCCCGTGGCCAGGATAACATAAACCAGCGCCCCCGCCGAAAGCGCCAGAAGGCTGCCTTTGACCGGCACTCCGAAGACAAACACCGCCAGCGCCAGCAGCAGCAGGAAGTTGATAAAGCCCAGCACAACGTAGGGCACTTGCTTGCCCAGCAGGAATTCCAGCCGCAGGGCCGGGGTGACATAGAGGTTCACGATGGAGCCTGTCTCTTTCTCGCGCGCGACGGACAGGACAGCGAGCATCGCCGGGATCAGCATCAGCAGGAGCGGGATCACAGCGGGCACCATGGCCGCCAGGCTTTCGACATCGGGGTTGTAGCGATAGCGCATTTCCAGGCTGTAGCTGCCGGCGACCGCATCATCGCCATAGATTTGGCGCAGTTGATCGGTCAGCCAGTGAACGTGCATTCCCTGGACATAGCCGCGCACCGTGTCCGCACGCATCGGCATGGCGCCATCGAACCAGGCCCCGATCTCAACGGGGCGTCCGCGTTCGACATCTGCCGCGAAACCCGGCGGGATTTCCAGCGCCAGGCTGATTTCGCCCGCGCGCATCCGCTGGTCGATGTCGGCATAGTCGACGAGAGGTGGCTGTTCGTCGAAGTAGCGCGACCCGGCCAGGTTGTTGACATAGGACTGGCTGGCGATGGTCTGGTCAAAGTCGAGCACCGCGAACCTGAGATCCTCGACATCCATCGAAATGCCGTATCCCAGCACGATCATGAGGATCACGCTGCCGATGCTTGCAAGCGTCAGGCGGATTGGATCGCGGCGTAGCTCCAGCGACTCACGCCAGGAAAAACTCAGCAGCCGGGCAAGGCTGAACCGTTCGCGCCGCCGCCGTGGCGCGGATGACACCTCGGCACCGAGATCCACCTGATTGGTGGCCGCAGGCTTGCCGCTCGCGCCTTGCGCCCGTTCAAGGTGATGGATGAAGGCATCGTCCAGCGTCGCCGCGCCGGCGCCTTCGCGGATGGCTTCGGGCGTGTCGCTGACAAGCACGCGGCCCTCGTGCATCAGCGAAATCCTGTCGCAGCGCGTGGCCTCGGACATGTAGTGGGTGGAGATGAAGATCGTCACACCGTCTTGTCGGGACAGGTCCACAAGCGCTTGCCAGAAGATGTCGCGCGCCACCGGATCGACGCCCGAGGTCGGCTCGTCGAGGATCAGCACCTCCGGGCGGTGGATCAGCGCCACGGCCAGCGACAGCCGCTGACGGAGTCCTAGCGGCAGTCGCAGCGGCAAGCTGTCCAGAATCTCCTCAAGATCGAACCGGTCCGCAAGTTCGGCGATACGGGGCGCGATCTCGGCGGATGCCATGTCGAAAAGCCGCGCGTGAAGATCGAGGTTCTGACGGACCGTAAGCTCGGAATAGAGCGAGAAGGATTGCGTCATGTAGCCGATGCGCTTGCGCGTGGCCATGTCGCGTGCATCAACCGTTCGGCCGTCGATCCGCGTGGTTCCTTCGGCTGGTTCCACAAGCCCGGTCAACGCCTTCATCGTCGTCGTCTTGCCGCAACCGTTTGACCCGAGAAAGCCGAAAATCTCGCCCTTACCGATGCGAAAGCTAACGTCCTTGACCGCTTCGAAGTCACCGAACCGGACGGTCAGGTTTTCGGCCTCGACGACGTAGCCGTCGCGACCTGCCGGGTCAAGCGGCGGGACGGTCAGATCGTGGTGCCGGGCGCGCATTTTCGCGGGCAGGAGTGATATGAAAGCCTCATCGAGGTCGGCGGCCCCGGTGCGGTCCAGGATCTCGGCAGGACTGCCGGTGGCAAGCACCCTGCCGTCATCCATCGCGACCAGGTGATCGAACTCGGCGGCCTCTTCCAGATAGGCACTGGCGACGATCAGGCTCATGCCCGGACGCGTCGCGCGAATACGCGCGATCAGAGCCCAGAATTCACGCCGCGACAGCGGATCGACGCCCGTTGTCGGCTCGTCCAGGATCAGCAGATCGGGGTCGTGGATCAGCGCGCAGCACAGGCCCAGCTTCTGTTTCATGCCGCCCGACAGCTTGGCCGCCGGACGGTCGGCAAAGGGCGCGAGGCCGGTCGCCTCCAGCAGATCGGCGATCCGCCGGTCGCGCTCGCCCTGGCTCTCGCCGAAAAGCCGGCCGAAAAAGTCCACATTCTCCCGCACCGAGAGCGTGGGATAGAGGTTGCGCCCCAGCCCCTGCGGCATATAGGCGATCCGCGGGCAGATCCGGGCGCGATGCCTCGCACGGCGCATGTCGCCACCCAGCACGTCAAGCTGCCCCGCCTGCATCTTCCGCGCCCCGGCGATCAACGCCAGAAGGCTGGATTTGCCCACCCCGTCGGGTCCGATCAGGCCGACGATGCAGCCCGCCGGCAGGTCGATCGACACATCGTCCAGGGCCCGGACCTTGCCATAGAGAAGCGAAAGCCCCTCCGCCCGCACCACCGGTCCGGAGGCCGTCATTCCAGCACCCTGCCCTCGGCGGCTTCCGGCCAGGGCAGCGCGGGATCCAGCCGGACCCAGGCGACGCCGGGCAGGCCGGTCTTGATGTAATCGAGGTATTTTTCCAACAGCTCCGGCGCGATGCGTGCGCGGACCCGGAACATCAGCTTCTCGCGCTCGACCTCGGTCTCGACCGTTTTCGGGGTGAATTGTGCCACGTCCGACACGAAGGAGACCTCGGCGGGAATGACGATGTCGGGTGCGGCATCCAGGATCAGGCGGGCCTCGGTCCCCAGTCCGGCACGCCCCGCCGCGGCGGTTTGCAGGAAGAACGTCATATACACGTCGTTGAGATCAATCAGGTTGATCACGCGCCCGCCGGCACCTATGACTTCACCCGCCCGTGCAACGATGTACTGCACCCGTCCTGGCCGGGGCGCTTTCAACGTGCTGTCCTCGATCTCGACATCGATCGCCTCTATCGCCGCAGTTGCCGCCGCCACCGCCGCTTCGGCCCCGACCACTGCCGCTTCGGCTGCGGACACGCCGATCCGCGCCGCCGCAAGCCGCGCCTCGGCCGAGGCGACCGCGGCCTCGGCACCAAGCGCGTTCGACCGGTCGATATCGAGTTGCCGCTCGGACGCGATACTGTTTCCCGCCAGCGCCTTCGAGCGGGCGAACTGGCGCTGCGCAGCATCTAGGGCCGATTTCTGCTGTGCCAGAACCGCCTCGGCCGCGCGCACTTCGGCCTTACGCTGCTGGATCATCAGCCCGGCGTTTTCAACCGCGATCTCGGCACGGCGCAGTTCCGCCTCTGCCTGATGGCGGTTGGCTTTCAGCTGACGCGTGTCAAGCGCGGCCAACGGTTGCCCCGCCTTGACGAGCTCGCCCTCCCGCACCAAGATCGTTTCAATCCGTCCAGGAAGCTTTGAGGCCACATCGATCTCGACAGCTTCGACGCGTCCGTTACCGCGCGCAAAGCCCTCGGGGACCGCGCCGTTGCCGTTGTCTTGCCAGACCAGGAAACCCAGTACGGCCGCGGCAACGACAATCGCTGTGAAGAGAAGGTACCTGGTGTTTTTCATGCTGTGCTCGATTGCTGCTATGGGCCGGAATTCGTGAAATTTTCGAACGATCACTTCACCATTAAACTTTCTGCACCTGATCTTGTAAATGCGTCGATCAGCCCTGCTTGAGTGGTCGGACTCATCTTGCCCTTCGGCGTCGCATCGGGACTTGCCCGTGCTCACATCGCGAACACTGTCTGATGGATTGACGACTTATCGCGTGTTGCCTGACGAAACCAGAAGTTTCATTCCAATCTTCGAATGTTCCATGTTTTTTAATAGGTTTCCGAAGAGCTCGGCCCCCGACCGGGTTTCGCGTCCGGGACGTATGGCCGACACCCAAACCCGGTCGGGGGCCGACCTCTTCAGCAGATTGTCAGGCTGAAACCGGATCAGGAGCCCGCAACGGGTGCTGTTCGGTTCGTCCCGCTAGAAAACGACGTTTTCGACCCGCCCGAGTTTCCCGCACGCAAACTCATAAGACAGGCGCAAGAGCCTGAGAACGATTTCGATTTCCGCATTGTCCCTTGGCGCGTAGACCATGACCGCGGTTGAAGGGATTATGCCCGCCGCGGCCATCGGGTGTGGCTCTGCCCAGTCCAGTTCGTCGATCTGCGCCACCGTACCCTCCGGCAGCATCATGTGCAGGCTTCCGTCTTTCGGCGGGTGGATGTGGGCGAACTCATTACCGATCATGAAAGCCTCGCGGCAGCCGCAGCCGTGTCCATGTTTGAGGCACAACGCCTCGGCACCCGGAACCGATATCCGCGATGGCTGGCGGGTGACAAAGGGAAACTCAAAGGCCCTGTCCTTGAATGCGCGATGGAATTCGGGCTCGGGGTTTTGACTGATCTGCGTATGCGGGGCGCAGGGCGTGGTGACGGGCCCTGGCCCAATGCGTGGCGGTATCTTCAGCATCACAGTGTCTCCGCAAATCTGGATGGTTCTGTCTCGAAGGTGGTGGAAATTCCTGAGTGGCGATCTCCAGCGTGGTCACGGTTACGGTTTCATGCGGCGAGGTCAATGGGCTGGTTGGCGAGCGGCTGGTCGAGGGTTTCCCAGCCATCGACCTTGCGCATGACGATCTGCCCCGAGGCGAGTAGAGCCCAGAACAGCATGGGCGCCGTTGCGGCCTGGGGCAGCACGGTCTGGGTCTTGATGCGCCGCTTGAACTCGGCGTGCAGGCGTTCGATGGCGTTGGTCGTCCTGGCCGATTTCCATTGGCCGGGCGGCAGGCGGGTGAATGTAAAGAGCCGCTCGCCGGCTTCTTCGAGGCTGTCGGCGACCGCTCGGCACTTCAGCCGCCAATTGCGGAGGAAGGCCTTGCGCCGACGCTCGATCTCCACGGCCGTTTCGGCATAGATCATGTCGCGGTAATCCTCGGTCAGCTCGTCATGCAGCCGCTTCGGCGCATGCGCGAGAAGGTTGCGGTGCTTGTGAACCGTGCAGCGCTGGACGGGCGCGTCGGGCCAGAGCCCGGCCAGCGCCGCCTCCAGCCCGGGTGCGCCGTCGACGATGACGAAGCCGGGCTCACGCAGACCGCGCGCGCTCAGGTTTTCGAGGAACGCTCGCCAGGCAGCGGTCGTCTCGCCGCCCATGTTCTTCAGCCCGATCAATACCTTCTGGCCGTCGCGGCGCACGCCGACCGCCACGAGGATCGGGATCGCCGTGGCCCTTTTGTCGATATGCGCCTTGACCACCGTGCCGTCGAGGATCAGCCGGACGATGTCCTCGCCGCTGAGATTGCGGGCGGCCCATGCCTCCCAGTCGGTCTTCACCTTGCGCCAGGCCCGGCTGACGACATCCTTGCCCACAGCGCCGGCGAAGAGGGTCGAGAGCGCACGCTTCACGCGACGGGTGTTGGTCCCGGCGAGATAGGCGCCCGCGATCAGCGCCTCGGCCTTCCGGGTCAGCCGCCGGTAACGCGGCAGCGCCTGCGAGCGCCATTCGGTGGTCTTGCCGTCCGCACCTGCGATCCGCGCGCGAGGCACGCGGATCGTCTCCGGGCCGAAAGTGCCGACGATCTCCCGGTCTCGGTGTCCGTTGCGATAGCCCGTCGCCCCCTCGCTCTTGCGTTCATAGCGACCGCGCCCGAGCGCAGCCTCCAGTTCCTCCTCGAGGATCGTCTCGATGAAATCCCGCACCCGGCTGCGGACGCCGTCCTCAAGCGGATCCGTCCAGTCGCCCCCGATGAGTGGCGCAGCGCGATCAGTCTTGGTACTCTCTGCCATGGCGTAATCTCCTTCGGCGGTGCCAGCCGCCGTTCATGGTTGATTCAACACCTGGAGATTACGCCGCCCTCCAATTTTCCACCAACCCCGCGACAGGACCTCTGGTTATCCTTGGCCAGTCACAGCAGCTGTGTTGGCTAGTAGAAAGTCGCGGACCGATTGCGGTTCGTGGCCGGTCAGTTCCTCCACGTCGCTGGTGGCCACGTCCAGACACCCTTCGGCGATGGCCATGTCGAAAGACGAAAACACATCCGCCATGAATTCCGGCAGGCCATTCCCGACCATTGCGGACACCAGGGCGTCACGGGTGATCGGGACATAAGGGATTTCCTTGCCGGTGACCTCGGACAGGATCGCGGCGATGTCGGATTGACCAACGGTTTCGGGCCCTGTGACATCGCGGACTGTCGACCCGGTCTCGTACAGAAGGGCGGCGGCGGCGGCCCGTGCGCAATCGGCGCGTGTCACATAGCCCGCCTTGCCGGCCCCCGCCGCGGCATAAAGCGCGCCCGCCCCGACAGCCTGTTGTCCATTCATCAGCAAGAGATCGGCATCGAGGCAGTTCCGCAGAATTGTATGAGAGATGCCCGTCTGCTTGATCAATACCTCCGTCTCGCGGTGATCTGCCGCAAATCCGATCGGGCTGTTCTCGTCCGGGTTTGTGAGAGAGGTATAGACGATATGCGATACACCGGCCTTCTTTGCGGCAGAGACGGCGTTCCTGTGCGCGGCGAGCCGTTTGCCCGGCTCGAGATCGTCGGTCGAGATGATCAGCAGCCGACCGCCGCCCTCAAAGGCCGTGCCGAGCGCGGCCGGGTCATTGAAATCACCGGCTCTGACGTCGACCCCCCGTTCCAGCAACGCGGCGAGCTTGTTCGGTGTGCGGGTGATTGCGACGATGGGTGCGGCCCCGCGCGCCAGCAGATTTTCGATGACCTGACTGCCGAGTTGACCGGATGCGCCGGTCACGATGAAGGGGCCGTTGATTGCCTTGGACATGTTGTGTGCTCCTCTCCAGGGTTTCTTTTCAGCCGAAGCGAAAGGCGCTTTCGACCGCGCCCGTCACATGATCCTCTAATGTCTTGATCCCGCGGTCCGCGCCTGCAGCCCCGGCCACGACATGCAGCGGGATGAAGTGTTCCTCGCGCGGATGCGCGTCGCGCGCGCCTGGGGCCTGCGCCCAGTTCGCCAGCATCGCGTCGCGGCTGGCAGTATCGTCGAGTGTGACCGCATCGCTCAGCCAGCGGTCGAAATCCGTTCCGGCGATGGCGCCCGTCGCCCCGCCATGCATCGCCCGCATCATCACCGCCATGTTGTGGTAGGTATTGCCCGATCCGATGATAAGAACGCCTTCGTCGCGCAGGGGCGCCAGTGCCCGGTCGGCCGCCAGATGCGAACTCGGGTCGAGATCGGCTCGCAGACTGAGCTGGACGATGGGAATATCGGCCTCTGGGAAAGCCATCTTCAGCGGCACGAAGACGCCGTGATCGAAGCCGCGTGCGGAATCGGCCCCGGTCTCAAAGCCCGCGCCCTCCAAAAGCTTACCCACACGGGCGGCCAAGGCGGGATCACCCGGTGCCGGCCAGGTTAGCTGATAGGTATGTGGCGGAAAGCCGTTGTAGTCGAACAGCAAGGCCGGTGCGGGGTTGGACTGGACGGTAAACTCACGCTCCTCCCAGTGACCCGAGATCACCAGCAGCGCTTTCGGCTTCGCCGGCAGGTTGGCGGGCAAGGTCTCCAGAAACTCGCGGTGCTTGTCCCAGGTATCAGGTGGATCCCATTCCATGAAAAAGCACGGGCCGCCCCCATGAGGAATGAAAAGAGTTGGCATGCGGGTCATGTCTGTCCGTCCCTCTGGGTTTGCAGGACACCTCCGGGTGCCATTTGACCACTACGGAATATTTGATTAATGGTGCATATTAAAGTAGGTACGGAAAAGTAACCAATCTTCAGAAGCGTGGATACCGATGCCCAAGACCCCACCACAGTGCCCGATGGATTCGATCCTGCGTCTGCTCATGGGGCCGTGGACGACCTATATCATCTGGGTCCTGAGCGATCAGGGGCCGCAAAGATTCGGTGCGCTGAAACGTGCCGTGCCCGGAATATCGACCCGCATGCTGACCGAACGCCTGCGGATGCTTCAGAGCGCCGGAGTCATCTGGCGCGAACAGGCGGAGACAATTCCGCCCGCGGTCACCTATGGCTTGACGCCGCGTGGCAACGACCTGCGAGGCGTTCTGGACACACTGGGACATATCGCGGAACGATGGAAGGATGAGGGTGTCTTTGCAGACGATAAATTGAGGGCTGTTTGAATGTGCCAACTCGACAAATGCGCGAGTGCGCAAGCTTTGAGGAAGGCAAGACATGTGACACAACGCGTTCGATATCACGTTTTGGCATCAGGTGATTGGCATGAGGCAAAGTAAAATTGCCGATGTGCTGAGCGGAGCCAAGGTGGTCTTTCTGAGGTGTGGCTTCGAAGGAGCCAACGTCGATGTGATTGCCGAGGAATCCAAGGTGTCTAAGGCGACGCTTTACGCCCACTTCCCCAGCAAAAACATGCTCTTTCTGAGCGTTGTGCAGGCTGAATGTGACAGGCTTTCGGCCGAGATTTCCCGGCCGCTTTCAAGCGGCGACGAACCGCGAGTTGTTCTGGAAGAACTCTCGCGGCGCATGATCGGGCTGGTCATGGATAATGACTACATTCGCCTTTTGCGTGCTTGCATTGGCGCGGTTGCGGTACTGCCCGAGGCGGGCGAAATATATATGGAAGCAGGTCCCAGACGGGCCACCAGAATTGTCGGGCAAGTCCTTCAAGGCCTCCATGAGGCGGGGTCATTGAAAGTGCACGATGCTCAAAGCGCCGCAAGTCAGTTTATCCATCTGTCTGTTTCCGGCGTCATCATGCCGCGAATGTTAGCCGTCGACCAGCCGATCGATGCGGTGGAGCATTCCAAGAGGGCGGTTGACGCGTTTCTAGAGATATATTCAGCGGTTATTAGCTTGGAGTGAAGGAGCCAACTACCCGCTTGCAGATGCTAACATGGAGGCCGCGGTATCCCTGCTCAGAGCAGATCTGACCGAACGCTTGACGCAGGTGCCTATGCAGTCTACCCGTCGCCGGAACTTAACCGACCGGACGGTACAGAGATGACGATGCAGAAGCACTCGGCGGAACCAAGAAACGCGGCTCCGAGAATTCTTGGTGCGGCGCGGACGATCGCCGCGCGTGAAGGGGCGGGAAAGATAACGATCGAAGCGGTCGCGAAGGAGGCGGGGCTCAGCAAGGGCGGCGTGCTCTACAACTTTCCGACCAAGAAGGCTTTGCTTTCCGGCCTGTTGGATCAGATGCTGGACGCGCATCGGGAGCACCTCGGGAAAGTGCCGGAGCGACATCCGTCGCGCACCTTGCGTGGTCATCTTGAGACAGTTCTGCAATCGCAGGAGGTGGACGACGACCTGTCCATGGCGATACTCGCGGCCGCCGCATCGGATCCGCGGCTGCTCGACCCGCTGCGGGCTGAAATGTCCGGCGACATTGAGCGTATCCTGACCGACACGCAGGACAATTCGGCTGCCATGATCGCCATTCTGGCAATCCAGGGGTTGCGGTTCCAAAGGCTTCTGAAGCTGCCGGAAGGCGGCGGGAATATCAGAGACCGCGTCATCGAACGACTAAGGACAATAATCGATGAACTCGAATAGTAAGAACCGAAATTGGAAACGGATCGCTTCAGTCATTGTGCTGGTGGCTACGGCGGCCTTGGCTGTGCCGTTCCTTCCGGTGGCCGTGACCGATGTATTTGCCCAAACGGAAATGTATGGCGGCGAATCCGATGCCGCCGCGACCGAAGCACCGCAATATGATCGACCGGTCACGGTCGAAGTGACCCGTGCACTCAGCCGCGTCATCAATCGCTCCCGCGCGGTTGCCGGTCGCGTCGAACCCGCCCGCACGGTGGACATTGCGTTTCAGGTGCCGGGTCAGATCATTTCTCTCGACGTCGAACCGGGCGACAGAATTCGCCAGGGCGACGTGATTGCGCAGCTCGATCAGGCCGATTTCAACCTCGCCGTCGATCGGGCCCAGGCATCGTTCGACCTTGCGAACTCCGAACTCAAGCGCGCGTCAAGTCTCGCCGAGCGGGGGGTCGCAGCCGATGCGCGTCTCGAAGCAGCGCGCGCCCAGTTCGCACAGGCGGACGTGGCGCTTAGGGAGGCCCGGCGGCGGTTGTCCCAGACAAAAATCGTTTCGCCCTTCGACGCGATGGTGGCGCGGACCTTTGTCGAGGAATACGTCAACGTCACTTCGGCCGCGCCCGTCGCGCGCTTGCAAGATGTCAGCGAGATGCGGATCATGATCTCGCTGCCGGAAGAGCTTGCGTCTCTCGCCCGGTCTGCGCCCGACGCTTTCGACATCGTTGCAAGTTTTCCCGCAGTGCCGGGATACACCGCGCCACTCGCATTGCGGTCGTTTGCGACCGATGCAGACCCGACGGCGCAGACCTACGACGTGGAATTTGCAATCACTGGTGATATAGATCCCCGCATCCTGCCCGGCATGACGGCGGATGTGCGTATATCGAACGCGTCCGAGGAAGATCGTCAGCAATCCGTCATCGTGCCGGTTTCGGCAGTGGACACGACGAGCCGAACCGACCCGTCCATCTGGGTTTACCAGGAATCGTCCGGCCAGGTCGCGCGCAGGACGGTCCGGCTGGGGCTTCCGTTCGATAACGAGATTGTCGTTCTGGAGGGCCTGGAGGGCGACGAACTGGTCGTTTCCGGCGGCTGGTGGCGGCTCAGGGACAATCAGACAGTGACGGTTTCGGGTCTCTGACCCCGGAATATATTGGCAGGACCCGGATAGACTTATGGCAATGAGCATCTCACGCGCGAGCATCAAGCGTCCTGTGGCGGTTTGGCTGGCCATCATCTTCTGCCTTGTCGGCGGCTATTGGGGGCTGAACACGGTGGGGCGCCTTGAAGACCCCAGCTTCACCCTCAAGACGGCGCTGGTCTTTGTGCCCTATCCCGGCGCCACGGCCGTAGAGGTCGAAGAAGAGGTCGCCGACGTCGTCGAGAACGCGCTTCAGCAGATGAAGCAACTCGACCGGGTGGAATCGAAGTCGATGCCGGGCATGGCCCAGATCACCGTCGAGATCGAGATGACCTATGGTCCGGACGAGATCCCGCAGGTCTGGGACGAGATGCGTCGCCGCATCAGCGACGTCGAGGGGGATCTTCCCGCCGGCGCGCGCGCACCCATCATCAACGACGATTTCGGCGACGTCTATGGCATGTTCTATGCGGTGACGACCGAAGGACTGAACCCGTCGGAACAGCGCGATCTGGCCACCACACTGCGGCTCGGGTTGGTCACCGTCGATGGCGTCGCCAAGGTCGAGGTCCAGGGTCTTGCCGAAGAAGTGATCAACATCTCGATTCCCTCTGCACGGCTCACGGAACTGGGCCTTCCGCCGAACCAGATCCTGGGTATTCTCGCCGACGAAAACCAGGTGTTCATGAACGGAGAGATTACCGAGGGCCCGGCCCGGATCAGCCTGTCGGTTCCGGCGGGCTATGTCAGCCCCGAAGGGATCGAGGAGCTTCGGCTCGGCGTGCCGGGACAGGTCGGGCAGGTGGCGGTCTACGATATCGCCCATGTGACACGCGAGGAGGCCGAACAGCCCAGTCAGGTCATTCGCCAGAACGGAGCCCCGGCTTTCACCCTGGGCGTGTCGGCACTGACGGACCGGAACGTAGTCGAGGTCGGCAAGGCGGTCTCGGCCCGGCTGGAGCGGCTCAAGGCCGGGCTGCCGGAGGGGGTCGAGGTTATTCCGATCTACGAACAGCACGTCGTGGTGGACGAGGCGGTTTCGAGCTTCCTCGTCAGTCTCGGACAGTCGGTCGGCATCGTCATCGCCGCTCTAATGCTGACGATGGGCTGGCGCGCGGGCCTTGTGGTGGGCGCGACGCTCGGGCTGACCGTCTTTTCGACGCTGTTCTTCATGTCGGTCTTCGGCATCGCGATGGAACGGATCAGCCTGGGCGCCCTGATCATCGCCATGGGGATGCTGGTCGACAATGCCATCGTCATCACCGAAGGGATGGTGATCGGCGTGGCGCGCGGCAAGTCCGCGGAAGACGCCGCAGCCGAAACCGAAACCGCCACCTCGATCCCGCTGCTCGGCGCGACCGTGATCGGGATCATGGCGTTTTCCGGCATCGGTCTGTCGCCCGACGCGACCGGCGAGTTCCTGTTCTCGCTCTTCGCGGTCATCGCGATCTCCCTGCTGATGAGCTGGGCGCTCGCCGTCACCGTCACGCCCTATCTCGGCAAGCTGCTGCTTCGGGCGCCCAGGCAGGTCTCGGACGATCCCTACAAGGGCGCGTTCTACGGGGCCTACCGCAGGTTTCTGTGGCTGGCGCTGCGGACCCGTGTGATTGTCGTCCTGCTGATCGTGGCCATCACCGTCTGGTCCGTGATGGCCTTCGGTCAGGTCAAGCAGGCCTTTTTCCCGGCATCGAACACCCCGATCTTCTATGTCCAGGTCCAGATGCCGCAGGGGACGGACATCACCGTCACCGACGCCGAAATGAAGCGGCTCGAACAGATGCTTCTGGCAGAGGATGGCGTGACAGGCGTTACAACGCTTGTCGGGCGAGGCGCGAGCCGTTTCATGCTGACCTATAATCCCGAGCAGGCGGATCCCAGCTACGGGCAACTTATCGTCCGGGTTGCCGACGCCGAGGCGATCCCGCCTATCGCGCAACGGCTGAACCGGGATCTTCCTGCCGAATTCCCCCACGCTCTGATCCGCGTCGAAGAGATCGTGTTCGGACCGCCTGCCGGGGCCGATGTGGCGGTTCGTTTCTCCGGTCCCGATCCGGTCATTCTGCGTCGGCTCGCGGATGACGCGATGCGGATTTACGAAGATGCCGGAACGATCACCAATCCGCGGACCGATTGGCGTCAGCGAGAGATCGTTGTCGAACCCATTGTCAACGAGTCGCGCATGCGCCTGGCGGGGGCGACGCGCAGCGCGATCGCGGACACCATCCGCTACGGATCGTCCGGTTTGCGCGTCGGTGAGTTGCGCGAGGACGACGAGGTGATCCCCATCCATCTCCGCCTCCCCGAAAGCGAACGCGATGGCGTTGACCGCCTTCGGGACCTGTCTGTGTGGTCCGATGGAGCGGGGTCCTATGTCCCAATGGCCAACCTTGTCGGGGAGTTCGAAACACGCCTTGTCGAGGCGCTTGTCCACCGGCGCGACCGCGAACGGACCATCAGCGCCCTTGGCGGTGCGCGCGACGACCTGACCGCGGATGAAGCCTTCCGAAGTGTCCGGGCCGAGATCGAGGCCCTCCCGCTTCCCGACGGATATACGATGGAGTGGGGCGGCGAATATGAAAGTGCCCAGATGGCACAGGAGAGTCTGGGCAAACAGCTTCCGCTGGGCTTCCTCGTGATGCTGACAATCTCGATCCTCATGTTCAACAAGGTCCGCCAGCCTCTGATCCTGTGGCTTGTCGTACCGATGTCTGTGACGGGCATGGTCCTGGGATTGCTGTTCACAGGGTTGCCCTTTACCTTCACGGCCCTGCTTGGCTTCCTGTCGCTTTCGGGCATGCTGATGAAGAACGCAATTGTTCTCGTTGAAGAGATCGACCTGCAACGCGCGGAGGGTGTTCCGGATTACAAGGCAGTCATTGACGGGTCGGTCAGCCGTCTGCGCCCTGTGGTGCTCGCAGCCGGCACGACGATCTTCGGGATGATCCCCCTCCTGCCGGATGCCTTCTTCGCGTCGATGGCGGTGACGATCATGGGCGGTCTCGCATTCGCTTCGGTTCTGACGCTTGTCGCCGTCCCGGTACTCTATGCGCTCCTCTTCCGTATTCGTCTGCCGAGGGCGGAGAAGGATGGAAGCGGTTCGCAAACCAAGAAGGCCTCTGCTTAATGCCGTGAGTCAGAACGACCCGATCGCACCCGAAATCTGATGACTTGAGATTTGCCGTCTATCTCGCTATCAATCTAACATCTGTTAGATTGATAGCGAGCAGAGCGGATGTCTGGTCCCTCGACCACCTGAAAATTGTCGAACTCGGTCATGTTATTGTCGGCCCGCTTTCGGCGGCTTTACTCTCTTCTGTGATGGCGTGGATACGCCCTCCCCACCGCTTCTGGTAGGATGCCGGAAGCGGATCACGAGGAAGGAGTAAACAGATGACACCAGCTTCACTTGTCGCGATAGATTTGGCCAAGAACGTGTTTCAGGTTAACGGCGTTGATGGTTCCGGCGCAGTTCTATTTCGGAAAAAGCTTGGCAGGGACAAACTGAGGGATTTTTTCGGAAGAATGGAACCGACAAGCATTGCCATGGAGGCCTGCGCAACGGCCCATTACTGGGCGCGCGAGCTCTCGGGCTTGGGGCATAAGGTGCGCCTGATCGCGCCCCAGTATGTAAAGCCCTTTGTAAAACGCCAGAAAAACGACATGGCCGACGCCGAAGCGATAGCGGAGGCGGCTCAACGTCCGTCAATGAGATTTGTGGAGGCAAAGTCCGAGGAACAGCAATGCCGTTCAGCACTGTTTCGTACCCGAGACTTGCTCGTTCGGCAAAGAACACAGCATTGTCAATGCATTGCGGGCACATCTTGCCGAATTCGGGGCAGTTGCCGCGAAAGGCATGGCGCAACTGACGCGCTTGGAGGCTGTCCTGAACGCCGATGATCATGATCTTCCGGAGGCAATCGCTTCGCTGGACCGGGTTTATTTGCAGCGGATTGAAGAGCTCACGGCACAAATCGATGACCTGACACAACAAATTCAGGCCGAAGGCAAAACGCGGCCAGAGCTTCGTCGTCTTCAGACGATGTCAGGTGTCGGCCCCTTAACCTCGGTGGCCATTGATAGTTTTGCGCCAGATATGCGGACCTTTCGGCGCGGGCGAGATTTCGCGGCTTGGCTTGGCCTGGTGCCGAAGCAGCACTCCTCTGGTGGGCGTGATCGCCTTGGCAAAACGTCGAAGATGGGTCAGAAAGATATTCGTAGATTGTTGATCTCCGGAGCCATGGCTGTATTGCAATGGGCCCAAAGGTCAAAGCACATCAAAGACCCCTGGTTGGCGAGAATGCTTGCTAAGAAGCCGCGCATGATGGTTGCGGTCGCATTGGCAAACCGCATGGCGCGTGGCTTGTGGGCAATGATAGTTAAAAAGCAGGAATTCCGGTTGTCGCGACAAGCCGCAGTGGCATGAACAATCCGCGGTATGTGTGACAATCGGATAGGCGAGGAAGACGACACCAGGTAAGGGAAAGCGCATCGATTAGGTCTGAAACGGGAAAACCATTGGCAACCAAAGGGACTTGATCCCGGTTCTGTGATTTGGATCCGTTTCACAAACGACCATACCGGCCCGCGGCGCATGGAACGTCGCAGAAAGAGGTCTGACACATGGAAGTACTCGATCCGTATCCTCAGCTTGGATTGTTGTTATTTTTCTTGCCAAACCGGGCGCAATGGTATGGACCCCGCTGCCCTCGGGCGGTGTATCTTGGAAATGCAAACAGGAGGGTGCATGCTATGGAAATCAAAAGAATCGGCCTTGACTTGGCCAAATACGTTTTTGAAGTTCACGCCGTCGACAACAATGAAAATGTCGTGCTTCGAAAGACGCTGAGACGCGAAGCCGTTGCGCAGTTCTTCGCCGAGCTTGAGCCTTGCGTTGTCGGGATGGAGGCTTGCTGCGGATCGCACTATTGGGCGCGTGTTCTGACTGATCTGGGGCACGAGGTCCGGTTGATCTCGCCTCAGTTTGTGAAGCCTTATGTCAAGTCGAACAAGAATGACCGCAATGACGCTGAAGCTATTTGCGAGGCGGTTGGCAGGCCGTCGATGCGGTTTGTACCGCCGAAGTCGCCCGAGCCGCTGGAAATTCAAGCGGTCCACCGTATCCGCCAGCGTGTGGTTGCAAATCGTACCCGGCTTGTGAACCAGGTCCGAGGTTTACTTGGGGAGCACGGTGTCGTGGTGCCGCGAGATATCAACCGCATTCGGCGTACCCTTAGTGAAATTGCGGACGGTCAGTCGGGGGGCTTTGGCGGGCTCTTTGTCGAGATGCTGCGCGACATCCGGGAGGAGCTGGCTGAACTGGATGCACGTCTCGCTGGCTACAATCAACGGATCAAAAGCCTCTACCGCTCCAATGAAATGTGTCAACGCATCGGTCAGATCGAGGGGATCGGTCCGATTACCGCAACAGCACTCGTCGCCGCGGTTGGCGATAAATCTTGCTTCAGAAATGGCCGCCAGTTTGCCGTTTGGTTGGGCCTGGTGCCAAAGCAGCATTCAAGCGGCGGAAAAGCGCGGCTATTTGGCATAAGCAAACGGGGCGACAGGTACTTGCGGACGATGTTGATCCACGGCGCGCGCGGTACTGGGCCGCTCGGCCGGAAAAACCGATACGCGAAGCCAGTGGATCAACCGGATGCGGAAAAGACGTCATCCGAATGTCGTTGCAGTCGCCTTGGCAAACAAGAACGCAAGGATCGTTTGGTCGCTTCTGTCAAACGATCAGGAATACAATCGCGGACACATGGTCTGAGCCAGGCTAAGAAGGACCAAGTCAAGGAGGACTGAAAGGAATATTGCAACATCTGCCGGGAGATGGAGAAGGGTCACGCCCGTTGCTTCTTGAACCTGATGTGTGGATCGGCAAGGTCAACACCAATGCCTTAGGGGCGATGAGGGAGAAGCAAGCGGAAATCCATCGGGGCTCGCGGCGATGATCAATCAGGCCGCCCTAAGAAGCCGGATATACATCAGCAATCGCGACCTTCGATCCAGAGCCAAACAGACCGTTGCAATTAGGCGGGGTCCATATATATCCCACATGGGCTGTTCGAAGGGGCAGTCAGCAAAGACGTGGTCAGCCGCGCCTGGCGCAAAGTGAAGGTCGACTGGGATGCCTGGGTGACACGCAGCCTGGCCAATGAGGACATCGTTCGGCTGATCCTCGACGGCACGGTGATCAAGACACGCATCGACAAGAAAGCCACCAACATCTCGGTTCTGGCGGCCATCGGCGTGCGCCGGGATGGCCAAAAAGTGCTGCTTTCGATTATGAATATGGGCGGCGATGACCTGCCCCCCAAAAACTGGGCCATTCAAAAAGAGAGTTTGTTTTCGTAACGTTCAAAGCAACGAGGAGAACAGACGATGCGCAAATCACGTTTCACCGAAGAACAGATTGTGGGGATTTTGCAGGAGTATGCGGCCGGGGCAAAGGTTTCGGAGCTGTGCCGCAAGCACGGGATGTCGGATGCCACGCTGTATAAGTGGAAGGCCAAGTATGGCGGCATGACGGTTTCCGAGTTGCGGCGGCTGAAGGATCTTGAGGCCGAGAACGCCGAGCTGAAGCGTCTCTTGGCCGACGCGATGCTCGACAACGCGGGCCTGAAGGGGCTGCTGGCAAAAAACTCCTGACGCCTGCGCACCGCCGCGCCGCAGTGAGGAAGCTGATGGACGAGCATCGGTTCACGGAACGGCGGGCGTGCAGGCTGGTCGGGATTTCAAGGTCGAGCCTGGCCTATCGGGCGCGACCAGATCGCCACGCGCGGCTGAGAGAGCGCCTGATTACCTTGTCAGGCAAGCACCGGAGGTATGGCTATCGCATGCTGCATGCAAAACTCGTCCGCGAGGACTTCAGGGTGAACGTCAAGGTCGTCGAGCGCATCTACCGCGAAGAACGGCTGTGGCTGCGCCGCACAAAGCGCAAGAAGATCCCGCGCGAGGGGCGTGAGGGAGCCTGGTGCCCAATCGCACCCAACCAGCGTTGGTCGCTCGACTTCACCAGCGATGCTCTGGCCAACGGTCGCAAGTTCCGCACAGCCAACCTCAAGGACGACTGCACCCGGGAGTGCCCGGCGATCGAGGTGGACTTCTCGCTTCCGGGAGAGCGGGTCGTGGACATGCTGGAACGCGTGGCCCGTGAACGGGGCTACCCCGATATCCTGGTCGTTGATAATGGCCCGGAACTGCGTGGGCGGGCGCTGGATGGATGGGCTGATGATCACGGCGTTCAGCTCTATTTCATCGACCCCGGCAAACCGACCCAGAACGCCTATATCGAAAGCTTCAACGGGCGATACCGCGAGGAATGCCTGAACCAACACTGGTTCACCAGCATCGGAGAGGCCCGAAAGATCATCGAGGACTGGAGGATCGACTATAACACAGAGCGCCCGCACAGCAGCCTGAAGTATCAAACACCGGAGGAATTCGCAGCCGCGAGGCCCTTCGACAAAACACAATGGGCGCAGCCGCTTGAGCTACCTGACGGCTCCGCGCCTGCGCCCATTGCTCACGCCGCCGAATGATGGCAAACAGAAGGAGAACAGGCTCGACTTAAGGGTGGCCCTGAAAAAAGGGGCAGGTCAGCGAAAGCAAGGCTGCCTGGGCCGAATTTCTCGGCGATCTCGATGCGCGTGGCCTGAAACGACCGGAATTTGTCATTGTCGACGGGGCTTTCGGACTCGAGGCCGCGCTGGTCGCGCTCTGGGGAGAGGACCTGCCGATCCAGCGCTGCACAGTTCATAAACACCGCAACCTTCTCGGCCACGCCCCGAAACGCATGCAGGACGAATTGGCCGAGGATTACCGCGACATGATCTATGCTGAAGATGCGGCCGAAATCGACAAGCGTCGTAAGGCCTTCCTGCGCAAATGGCGGCTGAAATGCCGCGCGGTGGCGGACAGCCTGGAAGAGGCCGGGGACAGCCTGTTCACCTTCACGCGGCTGGACCCGTCACAATGGAAATCGGCCAGAACCACCAACGCCATAGAGCGCCTGAACGAGGAATTCCGCCGCCACATCAAGACCCAGACCGTGCTGCCCTGCGCCGAAACCGTGCCGATGCTTCTTTGGGCACTGATGGCATCGGGTCAGATCCAAATGCGGAAAGTGGATGGCTGGGAAACCTTGGCTCAGCCCGTCGCCCCGATCAGCCATGACCTCGCGGCCTGATCAGGCCCAAATTCCCATGCTCGGAGGACGCCGCCCAAGAATTTCCACCAGATTCGAGACACCACCTCGCCGAAGACCGAGACCCACTCGCCGAACTCCATCCTGCAGTGACGCCGCAGATGCTCTTGCCGTTCATAGCCGAAAAAGTTCCAGGGCTTCCATAGTCTTACCAAGCGAAACCGACGCGCTGGGAAAGCCGGTATTCCTTCTTGATTGATTTTCTAACATACGTTAGATTGCAGAAGATCCCGAATGGGGCGATAGGGAGGAGGCGTCATGAGTACGGCGCAGTTCGGGTCTTCGCGAGAAGATCTATCAATACGTTCGACTGTCTATGCGCGCGATCTGTTCGCCGGAAAGACCGTCGTTGTAACCGGCGCGGGCGGTGGGCTGGGCCTGGCGATTGCCGCTCTGTTCGCAAGGCTGGGAGCTAACTTGGCAATAAACGGGCGCAACCAGGAAAAGCTGGCTTCGGCCGGTGAGTTTCTCGAAAGCCTGGGCGCCAAAGTCCTTTCCAAATCCATGACCATCCGGGACCCCGACCAGGTAGAGGATTTTGTCGGCAAGGCAAATCAGGAATTCGGTTCAATCGACGTATTGGTAAACAATGCGGGGGGGCAGTTTCCACAGGCCGCGCTGGATTTTTCCCCGAAAGGCTGGAACGCCGTCATAGACACGAACCTCAACGGCACCTGGTGGATGATGCAATCCACGGCGCGCCATTGGGTCGAGCACAAGCAACCCGGTTCGATCGTGAACATCGTGGCCGACATCTGGCGCGGAATGCCCGGCATCGCGCATACCTGTGCGGCCCGCGCAGGGGTCATATACCTGTCGAAATCGGTCGCAGTGGAGTGGGCCTCGCATGACATCCGCGTGAACTGCGTGGCGCCGGGCTGTTGTGAGAGTACCGGGTTCAGTCGTTATCCCGAGGATGGGGCGGCAACATTCCAGGACTCCAATCCGATGCGGCGCGCAGGCGACGAATGGGATGTGGCAGAAGGCGTTGTCTATATGGCGGCCAATTCCGGGAAATTCGTGACGGGTGAAGTTCTGAACATCGACGGTGGGCAACAGATGTGGGGCGATCCCTGGCCAACAGGGCGACCGGATTATTTTCGGATTTCGTGACACGCGCGACAAATCTAATGGGGACAACAGAATCCAGATGATGACCAACGGAAAAAAAGAAACCGGGACTGACGATGGGGCGATACTGGAGTGTCGCGGGATTGAGCGGCGGTTTGGCGGTATCGTCGCTGTTTCAGATGTGGATCTCGTCATTCGACCCAAGGAGATCTTTGGCCTCGTGGGTCCGAATGGCAGCGGCAAGACAACGCTTACGAACGCGATCACCGGTTTCTACCCTCCGAATGTCGGGACTGTCCGGCTGGCAGGAAAGGAAATAACGGGCACCGCGCCCCACAAGGTTGCAAAGCTCGGGGTCGCCCGAACGTTTCAGAATCTTGCCCTGTTCAACGGGATGAGTGTTCTTGATAATATTTTGCTTGGGCGGCACATTCACATGAACCCCGGCGTTTTTCGTACGGCGTTGTATTGGTGGGCCGCACGCCGAGGAGAAATCGAGAACCGGAGAATCGTCGAGGAGGTTATCGAGTTTCTGCAGCTTGAAAGCATCCGGCACGAGATGGTCGATGGTCTTCCGATCGGCCTTAAAAAACGTGTCGAACTTGCGCGCGCGCTGGTGGCGGAACCGCAAATGCTGATCCTCGACGAGCCGATGGCGGGCATGAACCAGGAAGAAAAGGGATACATGTCCCGCTTCATCCTGGACGCGCGCGCCGAACGTGGCGTCAGCGTTCTGCTGATCGAGCACCACATGGATGTCATCATCGGCATTTGCGACCGCATGCTGGCACTGAACTACGGCGAAATGATCGCCAGCGGCATACCGAAGGAAGTCGTAAAGGATCCCAGGGTGATCGAGGCATACGTTGGAGGGGCGCATGGCTGAGGGGGCAACATTGCAAAATACCGCCAACGAGACATTCGGAAAACTGTTGGCGCGGAACGCGTCAAGACATGGATCGAGTATCGCGATTCGCGAGAAAGAGCGCGGAATCTGGAAAGAAAGCACCTGGGCCGAGTATGTGGAAGAGGTTCTGGCCTGCGCGGCCGGTCTTGAGAAGATCGGTGTGAAGCCGGGCAAGGCCGTTCTCATTCTCGGTGACAACCGCGCGCGGCTATACCAGGGCATGCTTGCGGTTTCGCTGCTCGGAGCCTACCCGATGCCGGCCTATCCGGGGGCGACGCTCGAAGAGCTTCAGCATTTCCTTGGCGAAGTCGAGATCGTTGCAGCCATCGGCGAAGATCAGGAGCAGGTAGACAAGATCCTTGAGGTGCGGACCGCGGGCGCGAGCGGCATCGCTCATGTCATATACGATGAAACGCGTGGGCTCGGGTTTTATGAAGACGACGGACTTATGTCATGGGATCACCTGATGGAAGTAGGTCGGCACGATCTCAACGAAGACCCGAGTCTCCGAGAGGCGCTTCTGAACAGAGCAAAACCAGAAGGTCCTGCAATCTTCATGCATTCTTCGGGAACAACCGGCAAGCCGAAAGGTATCGTTCTGAGCCAGAAGAACGTTCTGGCCGCGGCCCGGAATGGCCATGCGGCGGGTGCATTTGGAGAGAATGAGGAAATTCTTGCCTATCTCCCGATGGCCTGGGTTGGGGATTATGCAATTACGGTCGCGGCGGCCCTCTCTTTCCGGTTCACCGTGAACGTGCCGGAGCGACAGGAAACGGTCGTGCGGGACATGCGCGAAATCGCCCCGACCTTCTATCTGGCGGCACCCAGAAGTTGGGACCAGGTGCTGACGACAATCCAGGTTGGAATGGAGAATTCCACCCCATTGAAAAAGTGGCTGTACCGCTTTTTTATGGACCGAGCTGTTGCTGCCGAGACGCGTAAACTGAACGGAAAGAGCGGCGGCCTGTTGGAGCCGGTGGGCAGATTGTTGGGCGAGGTGATCGTCTTCGGCCCGATCAAGGACCAGTTCGGCATGAGCCGCTTGAAGAATGCGTTCACCGGCGGCGAGGCGATCGGCGAAGACACTTTCGTCTTTTATCGCGCTCTGGGAATCAAGCTGCGCCAGTTTTACGGGCAGACCGAGAGCGGCGCGATAAGCGCGATGCAGGCACCGAACGAGGTCCGTCTCCATGCCGTTGGCACACCCGCGCCGGGTGTCGAGGTCAAGATCGATGAGAAAGGCGAGGTTCTGTTGCGTTCGGAGAGCGTGTTCGCCGGTTATTTCAACAAACCGGAAGCGAGTGCCGAGGCCCTTGAGGGCGGTTGGCTGCATACCGGCGACGCCGGCTATCTGGAGGAGAACGGCCAGCTTGTGGTGTTGGGGCGCGTCTCCGAGGTCATGCATACCGCCGGGGGTGAACGCTATGTTCCGAACTATATAGAAAACCGGCTCAAATTCAGTCCGTACATCAAGGATGCGGCTGTTGTCGGCGCGGGACTGGACGAGCTGACGGCGATGGTCTGCGTGGATTTCGAAGCGGTCGGCCATTGGGCCGAGGTGAACGGCGTGCCTTACGTGTCCTATTCCGATCTGTCTCAGCGCGACGAGGTCGCGGCGCTGCTGCTCGAGGCGTTCCATCGGGTGAACAAGGCGCTCACTGAGCCATTGCGCCTGCAACGCTTTGTAAGCCTGCCGAAAGAATTAGACCCGGACGATGGGGAGATCACGCGCACTCGAAAATTGCGCCGCAAGGTCGTGGAGGAACGCTATGCCGATGTTATCGTGGCGCTCTACGACGGTTCAACAGAGGTCCATGTAAGCGCTCAGGTGACTTACGAGACTGGGGAAATCGGGAAGGTCGAAAGAAGCCTTCCCATCAGGGAGGTGTAAATGGATTGGGTCTTTCTAACAGAGCTTGCGATAAACGGTGCTTTGACGGGTCTGTTATATTCGCTTTTCGCCATCGGCCTCGTGCTGATTTACAAAGCCTCCTCGGTCCCTAATCTGGCGCAGGGCGGGCTGACGATGGTCGGGGCCTATGTGGTTCTTGCTCTGGCGCGCGATGTGGGTCTGCCGCTTTGGGCCGCAATCCCGCTTGCCGCAGTCCTCATGTTTGGCCTGGGGTTTGGTATTGAGCGTGTTGCTCTGCGCCGTCTTGCTGGCCGACCGGTCGTCATGATCCTGATGTTGACACTGGGACTCGACATTTTCCTTCGCGGCACAACGCTGGCGATCTGGGGTGGGACATCCCGATCGATGGAGTTGGGAGTCAGCTATGAACCATTGTTCCTCGGTGACATCTTCATCAGTCGCATCCACCTTGTCGGTGCCGGGGTCGCGATCGGTCTCTTTGTCGCCTTCATGCTGATTTTCCGCAGCCGAACCGGCATAAAACTGCGAGCGATCGCGGATGATTACATGGCTTCGTGGTCGGTCGGGATTTCGGTCGAGCGCGGCGTCGGGCTGTCCTGGGCTCTGGCATCGGTGGTTGCCGTTGCCGCAGGCGTCATCTGGGGCGAAATCCAGGGTGTCGATCAGGCGCTGTCTCTGCTGCTGCTCAAAGGTCTGGCAGTGGCTGTCCTGGGTGGCCTTGACAGTATTCTGGGTGCGGTGGTCGCCGGCATCATCCTCGGTGTCGTGGAAAATGTGGGCGCTGACTTCCTCGATCCGCTTGTCGGGGGGGGGAGCCGGGAGCTTATCGTCGCCGCTGTGCTCATTCTTACGGTCATGATCCGTCCGCACGGCTTGTTTGGTCATCATGACATCGAAAGGGTGTAAGGGATGTTCTATAGGCTCTCTGGTGTCCACCACGCCAACTACGTCTCCGACAGCCGCATCTTCAAGGTGCCCGCTGACCGGAATTTGGCTGTGTTCGTCCTGCTTTTCGGTCTTGCGGCGCCGTTCATCGTGCCGTCGCTCTACCTGAACAGCTACATGCTGCCTTGGCTGATCTGGACGGCTGCCGCGCTTGGGCTCAACCTGGTGACGGGGTGGGCAGGCCAGCTTCATCTGGGTTATGCTGCGGTGATGGCCGTGGGCGCGTATTCGGCGATCCACGCCGCGCGATTCGGGGTCCCTTGGGAGTTCGCCCTCATCATCGGCGGGCTGGCATCGTCGGTGATCGGCAGCCTGTTCGCCTTTGCCGCGTTGCGGGTGAAGGGGCTCTACCTCGCGCTTACGACGCTGGCGATGCAGTTCGTGATGGACTGGGTGCTGACTCACTCGCCGACGATTACGGGGGGCTCGCACGCATCGCTCCAATCTCCGACACTGGCGCTGCTCGGGCAAGAGATCACTTCCGATGCCGGCTATTATTATGTTGCCTTCGGATGGTGCGTCTTGGTGACGATTTTCATGCTGAATCTGAAACGCACCGGGCTGGGGCGCGCCCTGGTCGCCGTGCGGGAAAAGGATTTTGCCGCCGCGATTCTCGGGGTGAACAGTTTCTACTACAAGATACTGGCATTCGCGACGTCGTCCTTTATCGCGGGGGTCAGCGGTGCCTTGCTAGTTGCGACATTCTTCTTTCTCGCCGCGCCGGAGCAGTTTTCAGTGAACGTGTCGATCCAGGTGCTTGCGATGGTAATCGTCGGTGGCCTGTCCAGCATCATCGGGTCGTATTTCGGCGTTGCCTTGATCCTGCTTGTGCCGGGCCTAGTGAACGGGATTGTCGCGGGGGGGAGTCTGTCACTTGGAATGCAGATCAATGTCGAAACGCTGGCCCATATTCCGAATGCCGTCTATGGCGCGCTGATCGTCATAATCCTTCTGATCGAACCGCTGGGGCTCGGCAAGCTCTATGGCAACATCAGGGACTATCTGATGGTCTGGCCCTTCGATCAGCTCAGGAAGTAGAGAGGAATGACGATGCAACAAAAGGTCGAAATCCAGCCCATACTGTCGATGAACAGTGTCGAGGTGCTGTATGACAACGTTATGCTAGCAATCAAGGGTGTCTCGATTCAGGTGCCAAAGGGCAAGATGATTGCGCTTCTGGGCTCGAACGGAGCGGGCAAGAGCACCACTCTGAAAGCGATCAGTGGTCTTCTGAAGGCCGAACGCGGCCGCGTCAGCCGGGGCGAAATCAAGTTCGAAGACACCGACATTACCGAGATGCTGGCGCAAAAGCGCGTGGAGATGGGTATTTGTCACGTCATCGAAGGACGGCGTGTCTTTGAGCATCTGACCCCGGACGAGAACCTGACGGCAGCCGCACCGGCGGGCATGTCCCGCTCAGACCTGAATGGGGAAAAAGAGAAGATATACAACTATTTCCCCCGGCTTGCCGAGCGACGCAATTCGCTGTCGGGCTATCTGTCGGGCGGCGAGCAGCAGATGCTTGCCATCGGCCGCGCGCTGGTGACCCAGCCGAGCCTGCTGATGCTGGACGAGCCGAGCCTTGGGCTTGCGCCGTTCCTGGTGGCCGAGATCTTCGGCATCCTGCAAAAGATCAACCAAGAACAGGGCATGTCGGTTCTGCTTGTGGAACAGAACGCCCTGGCCGCACTGGAGATCGTTTCGGAAGGATATCTGATCGAGAACGGCCGCGTCGTCATGAACGCCAGCGCCGAAGCCCTCAAATCCAACTCCGACATTCAGGAATTCTATCTCGGCGGTGGAGAAGGCACGAATTTCCACAACGTCAAACATTATAGTCGACGCAAACGTTGGCTGAGTTGAGGTTCCAATCAGGCAGTGTTCAGGGAGGAAAAGATGAATCAACTTACCAGTGCGTTAGCCGTAATCTCGATGATGGGCGGCCTGATCACCGGGTCGCAGGTTATGGCCGAACCATTCAAGGTGGGCGTCTGTTATGACCTCAGCAAGGCATATACATTTGCCACGCCGCAGGTCTCGCAAGCCGCGATGGATCTAGCGAAGCTGACAAACATGAAGGGCGGGATCGGCGGCGAGCCAGTGGAAGTCATCGTGCGCGACCATGGAAACGAACCACAGCGTGGGATCGAATGCTATAACAGGCTCAGCCGCGAGGGGGTCTTTGTCTTCGATACACTGTCAACGCCGGTGTCCTTGGCGATCCTACCGCGCGCGATGCAAGACGAACGCATTCTCATGCAGTCTCTGGTGGGGCGCGGTGATGCCGTGGATGGCACAGTTTTCGACTGGGTCTATCCGGTCGGCCCGACATACTGGGGCCAGGCCGCCAATGATATCGGCTATATAAAACAATTGCACGATGGCGATCTTTCGGACGTCAAGGTCGGCTACATCTATTTCGACTACCCATTCGGGCAGGAACCGATCGAGATTCTCGAGACATTGGCGGAAAAGGAAGGCTTCGAGCTTCTGCTCTACCCTGTGCCGTTGCCCGGCAGCGACCAGTCGGGTGCCTGGTCGAAAATGCGCCGCGACAAGCCCGATCACGTGATCTCGTGGATGCTCGGCGGTGCCCATGTCGTTGCGTCGAAAGAAATGCAGCGCAATCGCATTCCAATGGAAAAGTACATTTCGGTCAACTGGCTGAACGAAGTGGATATCGCCAATATCGGAGCAAAGGCGGCCACCGGACTGAAGCGCGGCACCAATGTCGTCGGTGGTCTGGACGTACCCTTACGTACCGAGATCATCAGTGAACTTTACGACACCGGGCAGGGCTCCGGACCGTTGGCGAATACGCAGGATGTCTACTACAATACCGGGCTGGCGATGTATTCGATCATTTTCGAGGCAGCGCGGCGGGCGGTCGAACTGGAGGGCCTGCCGATCACGGCGCAGTCCTACAAAGCCGGTCTCGAAACTCTCGAAAAGTACGATGCGAACGGTCTGATGGCGCCGATCACGGTGACATCGGAAGATCACGGTGGCGGCGGCAAGACGCGTATCGAGATGTGGGACGGCGAGACCTGGGTGCCACAAACCGACTGGATCTCTGCATACAGTGATGTGGTGTGGGAGGTGGTCAAGGAAAGCTCCTCGAAATACGAGGAATGATGATCAGTTAGCCGAAGGGCCGGCGTCAGGGAAGGCGGTGCCGCGCTCGCATAACGATAAATTCGCCCTCCAATCAATCAATGGGAGAAGAAGATGAGAACCAAACAGCATATCAAGGCGATGGTCCTTACCGCCGCATTGGCGACAGCCGCGACAGCGGCGACTGCCCAGGACAAGGAGCCGATCCGTTTCGGACTGTGCTTCGACCTCAGCAAGTCCTACACGTTCATTTCGCCCCAGGTGGCTCAGGCTGCCCAGGACCTGGCGATGTACACCAACGAAAACGGCGGGATCGAGGGCCATCCGGTCGAAATCATCGTGCGCGATCATGGCAACGAACCACAACGCGGCGTAGAATGCTATGAGCAGCTCAAGCGCGACGGCGTTTTCATCTTCAACTTCTTGTCCACGCCGGTCACGAACGCGGTATTGCCGCGCGCGATGAAGGACGGCAACATTCTTATGCAGTCTTTCGTCGGCCGCGGCGACGCGGTGGATGGAGAGGTGTTCGAATGGGTTTTCCCGGTCGGCCCGACCTACTGGCAACAGGCAGCCAACGACGTCGCCTTCATCAAGGAGCAGATGGACGGCAATCTCGAAGACGCGAAGATCGGATTCATCTATCTGGATTATCCGTTCGGTCAGGAACCGATCGAAATCCTGAAGACCCTGTCCGAGAAAGAGGGCTTTGAACTGTCGCTCTACCCGGTTCCTCTGCCCGGGTCGGATCAGTCCGGCGCATGGAGCAAGGTCCGCCGCGACAAGCCCGACTATGTGATTAGCTGGCTGCTGGCCGGCGGACATGTGGTTGCCTCCAAGGAAATGCGCCGCAACCGCTTCCCGATCGACCGCTACCTGTCGGTCAATTGGCTGAACGAAGTCGACATCTCCAACATCGGTGCGGAAGAGGCCACAGGCATCCTTCGAGGGACAAACGTGGCTGGTGGCCAGGACGTTCCTCTCGTGGAAACGATGCTCGAAATGTATTATGTCAATGGTAAGGGAAGCGGACCCGAGAACTTGGTTCACGACGTGTACTACAACACCGGGCTGGCTATCTATTCGACCGGTTTTGAAGCCGCGCGTATCGCGATCGCCGAAGATGGCTGGCCGCTCACCCCCGAAAGCATGAAGGCTGGCTATGAATCGATCTCCGGTTTCGATGCAAATGGCCTCATGGCCCCGGTCACGGTGACCGCGGAAGACCATGGTGGTGGCGGCAAGACCCGGGTCGAGCAATGGGATGGCGAAACCTGGGTGCCGCTGACCGACTGGAGCGCCGACTACCTCGACGTAGTGTGGGAAGTGATCAGGGAAAGTTCCGAGAAGTTCAACGTCGAGTGAGCTTGCCCTCCCCCGCGGCGATCATGTCGCGGGGGCCTCGGATCGGCATTTGCAGAAAATATGTCTTTAAAAGGGAAGCAGAAATCATGAGCCCTATTGACGTGACGATTGAAGACGGCATCGCGACCGTGTGCATCAACCGGCCCGAGCAGAAGAACGCGCTGTCCGTGGCCGCGACGAACGGCCTGACCGACGCCTGGGAACGGATCGAGGTGGATGACAGCATTCGCGTGGCCATTCTGACCTCGGCCGATTGCGGTGTTTTCAGCGCCGGGCTGGACCTGAAGGAAGCCACCCAAATCGCGCGGGATGAGGGTGTCGATATTCTGTCCAAGATGCGCGATCCGTTTCACGAAACCATGCGGGCCTGTAAAAAGCCGATCATTGCCGCCATGACCGGATCCCTGATGGCGGGAGGCATGATGCTGACGCTCAACTGCGATCTTCGCGTTGGTCTCAAAGGCACCAAGGTCGGTATCACCGAAGTCAAGATCGGGCGCGGGTCGCCCTGGGCGGCTCCGGCGCTATCGATGCTGCCGCAACCCATCCTCATGGAAATCGTTCTGACCGGCGATCTGATGACGATCGAGCGGCTGCACGATTATGGGTTTACCAATTATCTGGAGGATACGCCGGAGGACGTGCGCGCGCGGGCGCATGCCCTTGCCAAGCGTATTGCCGGTATGGCCCCGCTCTCTGTGGTGGCGGCAAAAGGCAGCGTTCGGGCCACAATGGATCTCGGCTGCGCTGGCGGTCTGGAAGAGGGAAAGCGCCTGCATGAGGTCGTCTATGCCAGCAATGACGCGATCGAGGGCCCCAAGGCTTTTGCGGAAAAGCGCGCGCCGGACTGGACCGGAACCTGATGGAGGCCGAGATGACCGAACTTATTCGCCTTGAGAGGGATGGTCCTATTGGCATCCTGCGCTTTCTTCAACCGGAGAAGCGCAACCCTTACAGCATCGCGTTTGTCGAGGAATTGGTGGCGCATCTGCGCGAGGCCGACCGGGACGATGCGATCCGGGCTGTGATCATGACCGGAGGCGATCATTTCAGCAGCGGCGGCGATCTTGTCGGCTTCCAGGCCGAAGTCGCCAAGGGGGCAAGGGCCACATCCGAAATGATCGACAAGGTTCATGATGGGGGACGCGCGGCCTATCTCTTTCGCAAGCCGCTGATTTCCGCCGTTTGCGGCGTCGCCTATGGTGCCGGTCTGAGCCTCGCTCTGTCGGCGGATATTGTCGTGGCCGCCGAGGACGCACGGCTATGCGAGGTTTTCGCGCGCGTGGGTGGGTGCCCAGACACCGGTTCGAGCTGGTTGCTCCAGCAACGCGCAGGCGCGGGGGTGGCGCGGATGCTCGTGCTCACCGGCCGCGAGATCAACGGGCAAACCGCGAAAGACCTGCGCGTCGTGGAAGAATGCGTTCCGGCCGGGCAGGTCGAGGCGCGCGCGCTGGAAATCGCCCGCGAAATCGCCGCGCACCCGATGTTCGGGGTGCAGACAGCCAAACGCGTGATGCGCTCTGCGGCGGAATGTGGCTATCTCGGATCTCTGGACATCGAGCGAGATGCCCAATGCGTTCTGCTGGGCGCGCATGACTTCCCCGAGGCCATGAAGGCGTTCTTGGAAAAACGAAACCCCGAATTCAAGGACCGCTGAGGCGGTCGATACCACATCAGGAGTTCAAGGAGACCATGCCAATGAAGGTGCTAGTCCCTGTCAAGCGCGTGATCGACTACAACGTGAAGGTCCGCGTGAAGGCGGACGGATCGGGTGTCGATCTCGCCAATGTCAAAATGTCGATGAACCCGTTCGACGAGATTGCCGTCGAAGAGGCGATCCGCCTGAAGGAAGCCGGCAAGGCCGAAGAGGTCGTGGCGGTGTCGATCGGCGTGAAACAGGCGCAGGAAACGCTGCGCACGGCGCTGGCGATGGGCGCGGACCGGGCGATTCTGGTCGTGGCCGCCGATGACGTTCATAACGATATCGAGCCGCTCAGCGTTGCCAAGATCCTTGCCAAGGTCGTGGAAGAAGAGCAGCCGGGCCTCGTGATCGCCGGCAAGCAGGCGATCGACAACGACATGAACGCCACTGGACAGATGCTCGCGGCGCTGCTGGGCTGGAGCCAGGGCACCTTCGCCTCCGAACTCGACATCGAGGGCGACCACGCCAAGATCACCCGCGAGGTGGATGGCGGGTTGCAGACCATCAAGGTGAAGATGCCCACCATCGTCACCGTCGATCTGCGCCTCAACGAGCCGCGCTACGCTTCGCTGCCCAACATCATGAAGGCGAAGAAGAAGCCGCTCGAAGAGAAGACCGCCGAGGATTACGGCGTCGACGTGAGCCCGCGCCTCGAGGTGGTCAAGACCGACGAGCCCGAAGCGCGCCAGGCCGGCGAGATCGTTCCGGACGTGGATACGCTGGTGGCGAAACTCAAAGAGAAAGGGGTCGTGTAATGGCTGTTCTGCTGCTTGCCGAAGTGAATGACGGCGAATTGTCGTTCGACGCGACCGCCAAGGCCGTGGCCGCCTGCGCCAACTTGGGCGACGTGACCGCGCTCTGCGCCGGGGGTTCCGCCGCCGCCGCGGGAGAAGCGGCCGCAAAGATCGAGGGGGTCTCCAAGGTGCTCGTGGCCGAGGATGCCTCGCTGGGCCACCGCCTCGCGGAATCGACCGCCACGCTGATCGTGTCGCTCGCCGGCGATTATGACCACATCGTCGCCCCCGCCACCACCGACGCCAAGAACGTGCTGCCCCGCGTGGCCGCGCTTCTCGACGTGATGGTGATCTCGGATGTCTCCGGCGTCGTCGATGCCGACACGTTCGAGCGCCCGATCTACGCCGGCAACGCCATCCAGACGGTGAAATCGAAAGACGCCAAGAAGGTCGTTTCGATCCGGACCGCCAATTTCGACGCGGTGGGCGAGCAATCCGCCGCGCCGGTCGACACGGTTTCCGCCGCCGAGAACCCCGGCCTGTCGGAATGGGTCGAGGACAAGGTGGCCGAGAGCGACCGCCCGGAGCTCACGTCCGCCGGTGTCGTCGTCTCCGGTGGCCGCGGCGTCGGCTCGGAAGAGGATTTCGCGATCATCGAGAAGCTGGCCGACAAGCTCGGCGCCGCCGTGGGTGCCTCGCGCGCCGCGGTCGATTCCGGCTTCGCCCCGAACGACTGGCAGGTGGGCCAGACCGGCAAGGTCGTGGCACCCGATCTCTACGTCGCCGTGGGCATTTCGGGGGCCATTCAGCACCTTGCGGGCATGAAGGACTCGAAGATCATCGTCGCGATCAACAAGGACGAGGAGGCGCCGATCTTCCAGGTGGCCGACTACGGGCTTGTGGCCGACCTCTTCACCGCCGTGCCCGAACTCACCAAGAAACTCGGCTGAGGCTCGCAAGGTGCGCGATGAATGCCCACCCTACGCTTGACGGAAAAGGCCCGCCCGAAAGGCGGGCCTTTTTCTCGAGCGTGGGTTGGTTACTAAGCGCCGGACGAACTTCCTGAGGCGCGAGATCCTTACGGAAGTGACGCTTCGTCAGCGGGCAATCTGGATCATTGTCAGGAAAATAAAACACTTGTTAGATTTGTGAAAGTCTAAACATGGCGTCGCAGGAGAAAAACATGTCCCTGATCAAGAATTCCCCGACTTGGGCGTCCGATGAACACAAGATGTTCGCGGACAGCACCCGCAAGCTTTTTGATGCTGAAATGGCTCCGAACATCGAAAGATGGGTAGAACAGGGCATAGTCGACCGTGAATTCTGGTCAAAGGTCGGCGAACAGGGTGTCATGGGTGGCTCGATTGCCGAGGAATACGACGGGTTCGGCGGCGGCATCAGCTTTGATGCGATTACCGTTTACGAGCAGGGCCGCGCCGGTGACACCGGGTGGGGCTATGGCATCCAGTCGATCGTCATCCATTATCTCGATGCCTATGGCAGTGAAGAGCAGAAAAAGAAGTGGCTTCCGCGGCTGATCAGCGGCGAGAGCGTTGCAGCAATCGCGATGACCGAACCGGGAACGGGGTCGGATCTTCAGAACGTCCAGACCTATGCGGAAAAGGACGGCGACCACTACAAGATCAACGGTTCGAAGATCTTTATCACCAACGGTCATACCGCCGATATCATCGTCGTCGTGGCCAAGACGGATCGGGGTGCGGGTGCCAAGGGCGTGTCGCTGATCATTCTGGAAACCGAGGGCGCGGAAGGTTTCCGCCGTGGACGGAACCTGAAGAAGCTGGGAATGAAGGGCTCTGACACAGCCGAGCTGTTCTTTGAGGATGTGCGCGTGCCGACGGCCAACCTGCTTGGCCCTGAAGAGGGGCAGGGGTTCTACCAATTGATGAAGCAGCTGCCCTGGGAGCGCTTGATGATCGGCATTACCGCGCTTGGGTTTATCGATTTCGCCATCGACCAGACGGTCAAATACGTTCAGGACCGGAAGGCGTTCGGCAACAGGATCATGGATTTTCAGAACACCCGTTTCAAGTTGGCGGAATGCAAGACCAAGGCTGAATTGCTGCGCAGCTTCGTGAATGACGGGATTGCGCGACTTGAGACCGGGGAGCTTGACGCTGCCACGGCTTCGATGGCGAAATGGTGGGGCAGCCAGACGCAGAACGAGGTCATGCACGAATGCCTGCAACTGCACGGCGGTTACGGATACATGATGGAATATCCGATCGCGCGGCTTTACGCCGACAGCCGTGTTCAGATGATCTATGGCGGCACGAACGAGATCATGAAGGAACTGATCGCCCGTTCGATGGATGTCTGATCGGCCCGGCGCCGGGTGGAGTCACTCCTCGCCCGGTCCGAGGATCTCGTCGCTGTGTTCTCCAAGCCGTGGGGCCGGTCGGCGGTCGTGTCGCGCGGGGGTTGCCGAGAACCGAACCGGCGGGCGTGTCGTCCAGATGGGGCCTTCGGTTGGATGTTCGATCTGCTGGAAAAAGCCCGTCGCGGCAAGATGGGGATCGTCTGGCAGATCGGAAAGGTTTCGTACCGGCATGGCGGGAATATCGGCCTGTTCCATCAAGGCCAGCCAGTCCTCTGTTGACCGTGTCAGCGCAAACCGGGCCACCAAGTCGTAAACTGCGCCGATGTTGCGACTGCGCACGTCCATATCCGTGACCCAAACGTGGTCGAGCATGTCTTCACGCCCGACCGCCTTGAAGAATCGCGCCCATTGCGTGTTGGTGTAGGGAAGGATTGTGATGCAGCCATCCGCGGTCTGCACCGGGCGTCGGTGAGGCACCAGCATCCGGGAATAGCCGAAATTCTGCGGCGTCTCCTCGAAAGTGGCGCCGTCCATATGTTCGGCCAACAGGAACGCCGTCAGAGTTTCGAACATCGGCACCTCGACATGCTGCGCTTCACCCGTGCGCTCGCGGTGGAACAGAGCTGCAATAACGGCATAGGCCGCCGTCACGCCGCCAAGTTTATCTGCGAGGATCGTCGGGGCATAGGCCGGCGGCGCGTCGGGGTCGCGCAAGGTCGACAGGCTGGCCAATCCCGATACCGACTGGACGATGTCGTCGAATGCGGGTTTGGCGGCATAGGGTCCGTCCTGGCCGAAGCCGGTGGCGGAGACCGTGATCAGGTCCGGGTTCTCGCGGCGCAATGTTTCGGGATCGAGAGACAATCTGGCAAGCGCCGCGGGCCGGATGCTGGAAATCATCACATCGGCATCGGTCAGCAGCTTGCGCAGGCGCTCGCGGTCCCGCTTTGTCTTGAGATCCAGAACGACGCTGCGCTTGTTGCGATTGGTGCCCAGAAAGGCTGCCCCCATCAGCTTGTTCCGTGACGGTTGGACCTGGCGCAAGAAATCGCCCTCGGGGCCTTCCACCTTGATCACATCGGCCCCCAGATCGCCCAGCATCTGCGTGGCCAGCGGGCCAAAAACCACTGACGTCAAGTCGATGATCCGGACGCCCTCTAGGATGGCAGTGTTCTTTGCGGCCGTCATTTGGGTCGATTTCCAGTTCTAGGAACGAGAGCCGAATTCGGCGCGAATGGCGGCGCCGTCGGCATCGAAAGCTGGGGAAGGGCCAAGCGCGGCCTCGGTGCCGCCGCGCCGTATCGGAGGCATCGCAACGCTCACCGGTCCGGAGGGCGTGGCGATGGTCGACCGGTCGAGTTGAGGGTGATCCGACAGAGAGGCCACATCGTTCACCGCCGCCGAAGCGATGCCCGCGCCATCGAGAAGCTTTAACAACTCGGCACGTTCGTGCACGCCGAACACGGACTTGATAAGGGCTTCGAGTTCGGATTTGTGCGCGATCCTGGCCGAATTGTCATGGAAACGCGGATCATTGGCTAGCGCCGGATCGCCTAGAATCTGTGCGCAGAACCGGTCCCACTCGCGGCTGTTCTGGACCGAAATGACGACCAGATCACCGCCCCGGCAGCGAAACGCGCCGTAAGGGCATATGACAGAGTGGCCAAGCCCGGTTCTGGGCGTGGGCTGATTGGCATAGTCGTGAAAGAGGAGCGGAACCGCCATCCAGTCGGCCATCACGTCGAACATCGCCACCGAGACGCCGTTGCCCTTCCCGGTTTGGTCGCGCGCAACGAGGGCCTCGCAAATCCCGGCATGGGCGGTCATGCCGGTGGCAATGTCGCAAACCGACACGCCAACCCGGCCCGGCGCGTCCGGCGTGCCGGTCACCGAGGCAAGACCGCTTTCGCATTGCACCAGAAGGTCATAGGCCTTGGCGTTTCGCATCGGGCCATCTTCGCCGTATCCGGTGATGTCGCAGGTCACGAGGCGCGGAAACCTCTCTCGCAATGTGGCCGAATCAAGCCCCAGCTTTTTCAGCGCGCCGGGCAGAAGATTCTGGATGAATACATCCGCGCTTTCCAGAATCCTCAGCAGAATCGCCTGGTCTGCTTCATCCTTGATATCCAGCGCGACTGATTCCTTGCCCCGGTTCAACCATGTGAAATAGGCGCTTTCGCCATTCGCGGCGGTATCGTAGGCGCGTGCAAAATCGCCCACGCCCTTGCGTTCGATCTTGATCACGCGCGCACCGGCATCGGCCAGCCGCGACGAGCAGAAAGGCGCGGCCACCGCCTGTTCGAGCGCAATAACGAGCTTGCCTGAGAGGGGGGCTGAGTCTGTGATGGACATGGCGACCTCGCAAGTGATCCTGAGAGCTTGACAAAATCTAACGGATGTTAGAAATAAGGTCAATACGCTCAATCGGATACTGGACCATTTGAAGGAGATCGCAGGTGCCGGACGCCACAGGGCCAGATCAGATTTTTCAGCGCGCACTCGCCGACAAGGAAATCGTGCTTCCCAGGTGCGATGACTGCGGGGCCTTTCACTTCTTTCCCAGGGTCTTGTGCCCGCATTGCCATGGCACCGCGATTTCTTGGAAACCTGCAAGCGGCAAGGGCCGGGTCCACACCACTACGGTGGTGCGCCGCAAGCCCGAGCGTGGCGGCGACTACAACGTGTGCATGGTCGAACTGGAGGAAGGCGTTCGGATGATGAGCAGGGTCGAGGGTGTCGCCCCCGGCGATGTTGTCATCGACATGGCGGTGACCGCTTTCGTGGGCGAGGCCGAGGGCGCCCCGGTGGTGCTTTTCAGACCGGCGGAGGCATAACGCATGACCGATCAACTTAGGGGAAAATCCACGATCGTGGGCACCGGACACGCCGGTTTCGGCGAGGCGCATGGGCTGACGGCCTATGACGTCATGGCGCAATCCGCGCTTGCCGCGCTCGGCGATGCCGGGCTGACGCTGTCGGACGTGGACGGGCTGTTCTGCACCATGATGGAAGACAGCATGCCGGCGCTTATGGCGGCCGAGTATCTGGGCATTCAGCCGCGCTTCATCGACGGCACCATGTCGGGCGGGTCGTCCTTCGTGAATTATCTGACATCCGCGACCATGGCGCTTGACGCCGGTCTGTGTGATGTCGCCCTGATCGTTTACGGCTCGAACCAGCGCACCGCGTCGGGCAAGCTGGTGACGGCCTCGCGCCCGCCGGCCTATGAGGCGCCGTATAATCCGCGCTATCCGATTTCCGCCTATGCAATGGCGGCGGCGCGGCACATGCACGAATACGGCACCACCCGCGAACAACTGGCGGATGTGGCTGTCGCTGCGCGGGCCTGGGCGCAACACAATCCAGAAGCGTTCGAGCGCGGGCCGCTGACGCGCGAGGACGTACTCGGCGCGCGCATGGTGGGAGACCCGCTGACGACGCGGGATTGCTGTCTGGTGACCGATGGCGGTGGTGCGGTCGTGTTGGTCCGCGCTGACCGCGCCAGGGACTTTCCCAAGCCGCCCGTCTATGTGCTGGGAAGTGCGGCGGAAAGCTCGCACAGGCAGATCTCGCAGATGAAGGATTTTACCGTGACCGCGGCCAGGGCATCGGGCAAGCGCGCCTTTGCGGCGGCGGGAGTGTCGCCGGGCGATATCCAAGCGGTCGAACTGTATGACGCCTTCACCATCAACACCATTCTGTTCCTCGAAGACCTTGGCTTCTGCGCCAAGGGCGAGGGAGGAGCTTTTGTCGAAAACGGGCGCATCGCGCCAGACGGGGCCCTGCCGGTCAATACAAACGGCGGTGGTCTGTCCTGTGTGCACCCCGGCATGTACGGCATTTTCACCGTGATCGAGGCGGCCCGCCAGATCCGGGGCGACGCGCCCGGTATTCAGTTGAACGATATCGACTTGGCGCTGGCGCATGGCAACGGCGGTGTGCTGTCCAGCCAGGTCACGGCCATTCTGGGATCACAAGCCACGCTCTGACAATCAAGGGAGGAAAGATCATGCCATTGGATTTCGAGGCACTTTCAAACTGGGATTTCGAAGAAATCGAGCAAACACTGACCGAGCGGGATACCATGCTGTACGCGCTCGGGCTGGGGTTCGGCGAGGATCCCACCGACAAGAAGGAACTGGCATTCGTCTATGAGGACGGCCTGAAGGCGGTTCCCTCTATGGCCGTTACCCTGGCGTATCCGGGCTTCTGGTTGCGTAATCCCAAGACCGGCGTGAACTGGCAGAAAGTGCTGCACGGCGAGCAATGGCTGGATATCTACAAGCCGCTGCCGGCAAAGGGCAGGATTATCGGCCGCAGCAAGATCGACTTCATCTCGGACAAGGGCGAGGGCAAGGGCGCGGTTATCTATCAGAGCCGCGAGATCATCGACGCGGACAGCGGCGACAAGCTGGCACGCGTCGCGATGTCGGCCTTCTGCCGGGGCGACGGCGGATTCGGCGGCGAGAACAGGCCCGGCCCGAAGCCGGCGGTGCTGCCGGACCGGGCGCCCGATCACATATGTGATATCGAAACGCTTCCGCGCCAAGCCCTGATCTACCGGCTCAGCGGCGACATGAACCCGCTGCATGCCGACCCCGATGTCGCGCGGTCGGTCGGGTTCGACCGACCGATCCTGCACGGTCTGGCGACCTATGGTCTGGCTGCCCGGGCGATTCTCAAGTCGGTGCTGGATTACGACTCCGCCCGGCTTGTCGGGCTGGACGTGCGGTTCTCCGCGCCGGTCTATCCCGGCGAAACGGTACGGTTCGAAATCTGGGAAGAGGGCGGCGAGGCCCGGTTCCGCGCGTCTATCCCGGCACGCGATGTCCTGGTGTTGAACAACGGCGCCGCGCGCTTCGCATGAGGTAAAGGCGATGACCCAACCGCTCAAGGACATCCTGGTGCTGGATCTCAGCACCCTTCTTCCCGGCCCGATGGCGACGCTTATGCTCTCCGAGGCCGGGGCCGAGGTGATCAAGTTCGAACGTCCCGAAACGGGCGAGGACGCGCGCCACACGGATCCCAAGATCGACGGTGAGAGCATCGGGTTTGCCGTGCTGAACCACGGCAAGCGATCTGTGGCCATCGATTTGAAATCGAACGACGCGCTCGATGCGCTGCGTCCCTTGCTCAAGAAGGCCGATGTTCTGGTCGAACAGTTCCGCCCCGGCGTGATGGAGCGGCTCGGGCTTGGATATGAGGCCGTGCGCGCGATCAATCCGGGCATCGTCTATTGTTCGATCACCGGCTACGGCCAGACCGGGCCAATGGCCAGCGCGGCGGGCCATGACATGAATTACGTGGGCGATGCCGGCGTTTTGTCGCTGAGCCGCGGACCGGAGGATCAGCCAACGACCCCCTTCGGGTTGGTCTCCGATATCGGGGGCGGCACTTATCCTGCGGTGGTGAATATCCTGCTTGCGCTGATCGCACGGCAGGAGAGCGGGAAGGGAGCTCATCTGGATATCGCGATGGCGGAGGGCGCATTTGCCTTTGCTTATTGGGCCCATGCCGAAGGCGTGATCGCCGGGCAGAGCATCGAAAACGGCGGCAGCCGCCTGACCGGAGGACTGGCGCGCTATCGGCTTTATTCGGCGGCGGATGGCCGGCAGATCGCGGTCGGGGCGCTGGAAGAGAAATTCTGGCAAGCCTTCTGCGATGTGATTGGCCAGCCTCAGGATCTTCGCGACGACTGGAGCGATCCCGTTGCCTGTTCCGCAGAAGTTGCGCGCCGTCTCGGAAGCCAGCCGTCAGCGCATTGGGAGCCATTGCTGTCGGCGGCGGACTGTTGTTGTTCGGTGGTGAAAACACCCTCCGAGGCCGCCGCCGATCCGCATTTCGCTGCGCGGGGCGTGTTCGAGCGGAAATTGAACATTTCCGGCCGGGAGGTGCCTGCGCTTCCGCTGCCGATCGCGCCGGAGTTCCGTTCGCCCGAAGGGTCTGCCAGACGTGCGGCGGTCTTGGGAGAAGACAACGCCCGCTTCGGCGTGGAATCGCGGAAGAAAGAATGAATCCCGTTGACGGGCAGGTTTTGAGTCTGTATTCTAACATTTGTTAGAAAATCGAGAGGGAATTATGGCACTGTCGAAAGACCACCTGCCGGCAGAAGCGGAGCGGTATGTCATGCCGTCGCATTTTGTCGAAAGCGACAGCCTTGAAGTACAGGGTTTCGTGTCCGAGGCTTTGCGTGATCTCCCCGCGGATGCGTCCAGCCGTGACAAGGCGATCCGCCTGTTCGAAGCGGTTCGCGACGATATCCGTTACGATCCCTACTGTTTCGCGCTAGACGAGGATTCGTATCGCGCCAGCCGGATTGCCGGGGCAGAAGCGGCGTTTTGCGTGCCCAAGGCAATCCTTCTCGCGGCCTGCCTGCGGGCCGTCGGTATCCCCGCCGCTCTGGGGTTTGCAGATGTGCGCAACCACCTGAATACACCCAAGTTGCAGGAGCTGATGGACAGCGACCTGTTCATCTACCACGGCTACGTCCAGTTGTGGCTGGACGGTGAGGTCTACAAGGTCACGCCCGCCTTCAACATGGAGCTGTGCGAACGATTCGGGGTCAAACCACTGGTTTTTGACGGCTATCATGATGCTCTCTTCCACGAGTTCGACGAACAGAACCACCGGCACATGGAGTATGTGAATGACCGGGGGCTTTATGTTGACGCGCCGATCACGGAGTTCCTCGCGGCCTTCCGGGAAACCTACCCGAAACTGGAAGAGTTCAACCGCGAACGCATTTCCAGGGGTTCAAGCGGCTATGATGCCGGTTTTGCAAAGGAGGGAAGTTCTTGAAGTATCTTGAGGACTTCGAGCCAGGGCAGGTCTTCCGCTTCCGCAGCGCACCGATGAGCGCGGACGCGATCAAGGCATTCGCTAGGGAGTGGGACCCGCAACGGCTGCACACCGACGAAGACTATGCGACGACAGTACATGGCAGCCTGATCGCCTCAGGCTTCCAGACGATGCTTGAAGTTTTCCGACCGATCATGACGGGGTTCATGGTCGATGTCGCCAATATTGGCGGCATGGGCTTCGACAATCTGCGCTGGGTGCGGCCGGTCCGCCCGGATGAGCCGCTTGATATCGAATTGAAGATCAACTCGGTCACGCCGTCCAGAAGCAAGCCCGGTCGGGGTGTTCTGAATTATTCGATCAACGCAAAAAACCCCAAGGGAGAGATCGTCTTTACAACCGAAAACCCCGTGATGGTGCAGAGAAAACAAAATGACACAGTCTGACAAGCCAAGCGGCGACCAGGAAGATCTTCGTCTGCTGCGGGAAAGCGCGCGAACGCTCTTTGAACGCGCGGGCGGGAGCAAAAGAGCCCGAACACTCCGGGATGCCGGCGGCGGCTGGGACGCGGACATGATCCGCAAACTGGCCGAAGCGGGCGTCTTCGGGGTGACCGTTCCCGAGGAAGACGGTGGGCTTGGCATGGGCCTGGCCGCCGGGGGCGTCATAGCCGAAGAGGTCGGACGCGTGATTGCCCCGGAACCGGTCGTGCTTACCGTCGGACTGAGCCTTGGCCTTCTGCGCCGTCTTTGTCCCAATGACGCGAGGATGGCACAGCTCATCGGCGGAGAGACCGTCCTGGCGGTCGCCTGGCAGGAACGCGGCCCGAACGGTGGCCCGGCCGAAGCAAGCTGCCGCTACGAGAACGGCAAACTGACCGGCGGCAAGGCCTGGGTGGTCGGTGCCGCCGGCGCACAGGGTTTTCTGGTCGTAGCCGAAAGTGACAATGGTCCGGTTCTCGTCCTGGCAGAGGCGGGCGCGGACGGGCTTTCCGTCGAAGAGCGCAGACAAGCCGATGGCAGCGCAATGGGCGAGCTTTCGTTCTCCGGCACTCCAGCCGAGGAATTGGCCAGTGGTGGTGCGGTTCAGGGCACGCTTGCCGAGGCGGTCAACGATACGACGGCGCTTGCCGCCGCCGAGCTTGTCGGCCTGAGCGAGCGCGCCTTCGAGATCACGCTGGAGTACATCAAGACCCGGGAGCAGTTCGACAAGCCCATCGGGTCGTTCCAAGTCATCCAGCACCGTGCCGTCGACCTGAACGTGATGTGCGAGGTCGCACAATCGGGGGTCCGCGAAGCTCTCGGGCTGATGGACGGGGAAACCGATCCGAAAGCGCGGGCGCGGCTTGCCAGCCGGGCCAAGGCACGTGCGGTCACCGCCGCCAGGAAGATCACGCGCGACGCCATCCAGCTGCACGGGGCGGTCGGATATACCGACGAATATGACATCGGGCTTTACCTGAATCGGGCGCTGGTTCTGTCCGCGTGGCTGGGCGACGACGCCTATCACAGACGGCTTTGGTTCGAGGCGCGGGAAGAGGAAGGAGCCGCTCAATGACTGACTGGAACGCAATGAGCGATGCGGATTTCCGCAAAGAGGTGCGCGGGTTCTTTGAGGCGGAATATCCCGAAGAGTTGCGCCATCTGCCGCACCGCCCCAAATTCGCCGAAATCGAGCATTGGCATCGCAAGCTGCATGCCAAGGGATGGGTCGCTCCGGCCTGGCCTGCGGAATATGGCGGTATGGGGCTGAACGCGGCCAAGCTTCTGATCTTCTACGAAGAACAGCAACGCTGGGGTGTGAACCGCGGTCGTGACATGGGCGTGCAGATGGTCGGGCCGCTGATCATCAAGTTCGGCACTCCGGACCAGAAGGAGTATTGGCTGCCGCGTATATTGAGCTGCGAAGACATCTGGTGTCAGGGCTATTCCGAGCCCGGTGCCGGATCCGATCTGGCCAACCTGCGCACACGCGCGGAGAGCGATGGGGACGATTTCGTCATCAACGGCCAGAAGATCTGGACGACGATGGCGCATGACGCCACGCACATCTTCATGCTGGTGCGCACAGATCCGGATGCACCAAAGAAACAGCAAGGCATCAGTTTCCTGCTGGCACCGATGGACCAGCCCGGTGTCGAAGTGCGCACCATTACGACGCTCTCTGGAGAAACCGAGTTTTGCGAGGTCTTCTTCGACAATGCCCGCACGCCTCGGGAAAACCTCGTTGGCGAGTTGAACAAGGGCTGGACGATGGCCAAGGCGCTTCTGAGTTTCGAGCGCATTTTCATTGGTTCGCCGAGCCTGGCCCAGAACGCTCTGGGCCAGCTCGAAAGCTTTGCCCGGGGCCGTGGCGCCTTTGACGATCCGGTGTTCCGGGACCGATTTGCGCAGGCCGCCCTCGACGTTGAGGATCACGCCGCGCTCTACGCGCGATTCGCCGATCAGCTCAAGCGCGGGGAAACGCTGGGCGCGGATGTCTCAATGCTCAAGATCTGGGTGACCGAGTGCTTCCAGCGCATTACCGAACTGATGATCGAGGCGGCGGGCCCGGATGGCGGCACGATTGGCCCGCTTCAGGTCGGAAATGTGAGCGTGGACGTCCTGTCGAGCTTCTACAAGGCCCGGCCGACAACGATCTACGGCGGATCGAACGAGATCCAGCGCAACATCCTCTCCAAGGCCGTCCTCGGATTGCCTGGCTGAGCCCACACCAATCTCCAACGAAGGAAGAGAATCATGTCGGAGCGTTATGCAAAATACGACAAGCTGAAATTTGACTACCCGGTGGATCGCGTCCTGCGCATCACGTTCGACCGGCCCGAGACCTTCAATTCCGTGGATGCCGAAATGCACACACAGATGACGGATATGTGGATCGATATCGACCGCGACCCCGACATCAACGCGGTTATCGTGACCGGGGCGGGCAAGGCGTTTTCAGCGGGCGGCGATTTCAGCCTGATCGAAAAGATGATCGGGGATTCGCATGAGATCATGAAGACGTGGAAGGAAGCCAAAGACCTCGTCTACAACATCATCAACTGCAATAAGCCGATCATTTCCGCAATCAATGGCCCGGCGGCCGGTGCCGGTCTTGTGGTGGCCATCTTGGCGGACATCTCGATCGCCGGCAAGAAGGCGAAGATCGTCGATGGTCACCCGCGTCTGGGTGTTGCCGCCGGGGATGTTGCGGCGATCATCTGGCCGCTGCTGACCTCGATGGCCAAGGCGAAATATTACCTGATGACCTGCAAGCCGGTGTCCGGCGAAGAGGCCGAGCGCATTGGCCTCGTGTCGATGTGTGTCGAGGATGACGAATTGCAGCAGATCGCCCTGGATACGGCGGTGGAACTGGCCAACGGTTCGCAAAGCGCGATCCGCTGGACCAAGTATTCGCTGAACAACTGGCTGCGCCAGGCCGGGCCGATCTTCGATGCCTCGACCGCATTGGAAATGCTTGGTTTCATGAGCGAGGACGTGAAGGAAGGCGTGTTGTCGCACCGCGAAAAGCGCGCGCCGAATTTCCGCAAGGACTGCCCGCTTTAACCCGGGAATGGAGGCATGGTCATGTCTGACGACGTCTACAGAGACATAGCTCAAGCCTATGCCGCCGCGGCAGAGAAGGCCCCCGGTCTGAAATCGCGATTTGCGGCTGCCGGATTCGATCCGGCGGCTGTGACATCGCTGGCGGACCTGTCGCGTCTGCCGGTGATGAAGAAAGAAGACCTTCTGAAGATCCAGCGCGACAACCCGCCCTTCGGCGGATTCCTTGCCTCCGATCTGAAGGATGTCGGGCGGATCTACGTCTCACCCGGCCCGATCTTCGAACCGGCGCTGCCGGGCGGTGGCGGGCACGGGCTGGATCTGCTGTTCAAGGCAGTGGGCGTGGGTGCGGGGGACATCATCCTGAATACCTGGATGTATCATCTCGTGCCGGCTGGGTTGTTGTTCGACGAAGCGGCGCAGGCCGCAGGCGCCACGGTCATTCCCGGTGGCGTGGGTAATACCGAGCTTCAGGCACAGATTATCGTCGAAACCGGCGTGACCTCGATCTGTGCCTCGACCGCGTTTTTCCTGACACTCGCGGACAAGGTGATCGAAACCTATGGCCGCGACGCGTGGACGGTGAAGACCGCCTTCCTCGGGGGCGAGATGGGCGACTGGATGGCCAAGCGCCGCCGGATCGAGGCCGATTATGGCGTGTCGACCTGGGCCGCCTATGCCACCGCCGATCTGGGCCTTGTCGGCTATGAGGATGGCGGCGAAGGCTATCTGGTCCACCCCGACCGCGTGGTGCAGATATGCGATCCGGTCAGCGGCGCGCAGGTGACTCATGGCGAACCGGGCGAGGTTGTCGTGACCGCCCGCGACGCCACCTGGCCGATGATCCGGTTCGGCACCGGCGACAGTGCATTCGCGCTGGAAAGCAACGCGGATGGCAGCGTCAGCCGTATTTCAGCATTGCAGGGCCGGGTCGGCGCGGCGGTAAAAGTGCGCGAGATATTCGTCTATCCGCGAGTGATCGAGGAAGTCATCATCGCCGCGCCGGGCGCCAAGGGCGCGCAGGCCGTGGTGACGCGGGAAAACGATCGCGACATGATCCGCATTTCTCTTGTGCTTGACGATGACGCTGACGCATCCGCCGCCGAGAAAGCCGCCGCCGAGGCCTTTCAGCTTCATGCAAGGATCCGTGCCGACGCGGTTAACATCGTCGCCGAGTTGCCGGAAGATGCGGACTTGATCGTCAACCAGAAAGATGGTTGACGGCCTGTCCGAAACCTCCGTGACCAGCAGGCGGAACGCCAAACGGCGGCAGGGCAACCAACCTGCCGCTCTCATCCGTCACGCACAGAGCGCCTCCTTCGCAGCACGGTATTCCCTGTCGAGACGGTCAACGTAGTCCGCTGTCGTCGTCACCGCATGCACCGCGCCGATCCCCTGGCCGCTGCCCCAGATGTCGCGCCAGGCCTTCGGGCGGACGTCGCCGGTGGAGAGGTTGAGCTTGTTGCCTTCACCGGTCAGGTTGTCCGGGTCAAGCCCGACCGCCCGGACCGACGGTTTGAGATAATTGGCGTTCACGCCGCTGAAATAGCTGGTGTAGAGAATATCGTCGGCGCCGCTGTCGACGATCATCTGCTTGTAGCTTTCGGCGGCGACAGCTTCGCTGGTGGCGATGAACGGCGAGCCGATATAGGCGAAGTCGGCGCCCATGGCCTGCGCTCCCAGAACGGAGCGCCCTGTGGCAATGGATCCCGACAGGGCCAGCGGACCGTTGAACCATTCGCGGATCTCCTGAACCAGCGCAAAGGGCGACAGGCCACCTGCGTGGCCTCCTGCACCGGCGCAGACCGCGATCAGCCCGTCGGCCCCCTTGTCGATGGCCTTCCTGGCAAACCGGTTGTTGATCACGTCGTGCAGCACGATACCATCGCAGCTGTGCGCCGCCTGGTTCACGTCTTCCCGCGCGCCCATCGAGGTGATCCAGATCGGCACCTTCCAGCGGGCACAGATCTCGACGTCGCGTTCGACCCGGTCATTCGAGCGGTGCACGATCTGGTTGACGGCGAAGGGCGCGGCCGGCCGGTCGGGGTTGGCCTGATTATGCGCGTCGAGCTCTTCGGTGATGCGTTTGAGCCAAGCGTCCAGCTGGGGTGGCTCTCCATCGGCTTCGCGCGCGTTCAATGCCGGAAAGCTGCCGATCACGCCGGCCTTGCACTGGGCGATGACCAGGTCAGGTCCCGACACCAGAAACATCGGGGAGCAGATCACAGGCAGGCGCAGACGGCCCAGAGGGGAGTCTTTGTACATGGTCCATTTTCTTCATAACTTCAGATATTTCCGGCGAATCCGAGGTTTACACCAAAGTGTTTGGTAGACACTCATACAGAGCGAAACATCCCTGCCGGAAGATCACAACGGGAAAAGACGGCACCGTGAATTTCACATGAGTCTGTTTTTCGACGCCAGGGTATGTGCGGTGAGCCACCCCATCCTTAGCGTGGCACGAGCCGACTCATTCGGGAGGAAGAAGCGGTGCCATTGCTCTACAGCCGCTCGGAGGGTGTCGGTCGGATGACCTTCGATTTTCCGCAGAAGAAGAATGCGCTTGACCAGGACGCACGCAAGGAGATGGAGCGTATCGTCACGGAAGTCCGGGATGACGACCGTGTCCGCGCGCTGCTGATCGGCGGAACCGGTGGCGCGTTCTGCGCGGGTGGCGACATCAACACATTCGCCGGCTCGACCCCCGTCGCCATGCGCAACCGTATGAAGCAGCAGCACCGCGTCACACGGATGCTCCATGATCTGGAAAAGCCGGTGATAGCGGCGGTCGCGGGACCTGCATTCGGTGTCGGGTTCAATATCGCGCTGCTGGCCGACGTGATCCTGGCCGCACCGTCGGCCCGGTTCTGCCAGGCCTATGCGCGGGTGGCGATCGTGCCCGATGGCGGGGGGCTTTACCTGCTGTCACGGGTGGTCGGGACGCAGCGCGCCAAGGCGATGTTCATGACGGCTCAGGTGATCGGCGCGCAGGAGGCACGCGATCTGGGGATCGTTCATGCGATTCACGACGAAGACGCGCTGGAGCCGGAAGCCTCTGCGCTTGCCGCGCGACTGGCCGAAGGGCCGACCCGTGCCTTCGGGCTGGGCAAGGCGATGCTGAATCGGGGCATGGATTGCGACCTTGCCACCTACCTTGAGATCGAGGCCACCGCCGAAGCCTTTATCATGCAGACCGAGGATCACCGCGAAGCTGTGGCCTCTTTCAGGGAAAAGCGCCAACCGCGCTTTGGCGGAACATGACGGCGGCGGCCGGCCCCCTGTCCGGTCTCAGGGTGATCGACCTGGGCCAGGTCTACCTCGGCCCCTATTGCGGGCTGATGTTCGCGCTCATGGGGGCCGAGGTCATCAAGGTGGAGCCGCCCGGCGGCGACAGCATCCGCGGCATCGCGGGCGGGCGCGAAAACCCGGCGGCGATGATGCTGAATTCCAGCAAGCAAAGCGTGGTGATTGATCTTCAGTCGGACGAAGGGCGCTCCGCGCTGCTGGCGCTGGCCGATACCGCCGACGTGCTGATCGAGAATTCCCCGGCCCGGCACGATGGAAAAGCTGGGGCTGGGGTGGAAGACGCTCTCGGCCCGCAATCCGCGTCTGGTCATGGGGTCGGGCAAGGGCTACGCCGCCGATTCCGTCTACCGCGATGCGCCGGCGATGGATTTTCCCATTCAGGCCCTGACCGGACTGATGTCTGTGACCGGGTTTCCCGATGGCCCGCCGGTGAAATGCGGCGCGGCGATCACCGATTTCCTCGGCGGCATCCACCTGTTCGGCGGCATCATGGCGGCGCTGCATGCCCGCGGCACGACCGGGCGCGGCGACTTCGTTCAGATCGCCATGCAGGACGTGACGCATCACGCGCTGGCGTCGAATATCTCCAGTTTCCTGCTGGCGCCTGAGGGGTTTGCGGACCGTGCAGGCAACAGCCAGGCTGTGCTCAAGGTCGCGCCCTACGACCTGTTTCCGGCGCGGGACGGGCAGGTGGCGATCATGTGCCTGAACGATCGTCACTGGGATCAACTGAGCCGTGCCATGGGCCGGCCCGATCTGGCCGAGGATCCCGAACTGGCCGAGGGACCCGCGCGCTGTGCGCGGCGCGCCGAGGTCGATGGCTGGGTCGCGGAATGGACCACGCAGCATACCCGCGCCGAGATTTTCGCGACTTTGAGCGACGCGCGTGTGCCGGGCGCGCCTGTGCGCACCCTGGCCGAGGTGGTGGCAGACGAGGACATGCGCGCCCGCGGCATGGTCCACGACCTTCCGCACCCGGATCTGGGAACGATCCCCGTACCCGGGTCGCCGATGGAATTTGCCCGTCACGACCGCGTGGCCCCCAGGCCCGCCCCGGAAGCGGGTGCCGATACGGCGTGCGTGCTGGACGCATTGCGCCAGGCCGGGCTTTCCCCACTCTCAGAGGACAGAAACTGACATGTTCAAGCTCGATCCGGAACTGGAAGATTTTCGCCACGAGGCCCGCAAGCTGGCCGAACGGGAGTTCGCCCCCATGGCCGCCTATTGGGACGAGAAAGAGGAATTTCCGGCCGCCAATCGCGACAAGCTGGCCGAGCTTGGCTATCTAGGCATGTTCATCCCCGAGGAATACGGCGGGTCCGGCGCGCCCGTGGTGCAAGGCACCGTCTTTCTGGAGGAAATGGCGCGGGTCTGTTTCAACACCGCGCTGGTCTCGCAGCTTTACCTGAATGGTCCGTCGCGGGCGATCAGCGTTCTGGGCAACGACGAACAGAAAAAGCGGTTCCTGCCGGACATGGCGGCGGGCAGGAAATTCATCGCCATTGCCATCAGTGAACCCGAAGCGGGATCCGCAGTCACCGACCTGCGCACCACGGCCACCAGGGACAGCGACGGCTGGGTGCTGAACGGCAACAAGTGCTGGTCGACCGGGGCACATGTGGCCGATTATGCGCTGGTCTTCTGCCGTTTCGGCAAGGCCAGTGGGGCGAGGGGGATCGGCGCCTTTGTCGTCGATCTGAAGAAACCCGGCGCGCGGATCGGCCACATATCGCTCAAGATGGGTGGCCGGGGTCTGACCGAGGCCGAGATCATCCTGGAAAACTACAAGGCCGGTCCCGAGGATGTGCTGGTCGAAGGCGATCCGGAAAGCTCACGTTCCTTTGCGCTTCTGATGAGCAGTTTCGGACCCGAGCGTGTGGGCAATGCGGCGATGTGCGTGGGTCTGGCGCAAGGCGCCTTCGAGGCGGCCAAGGAATATTCCGAGATCCGTCATCAGTTCGGACGTCCCATCAACGAGTTTCAGGGCCTGCAATGGAAGATCGCCGACATGGCGACGCAGATCCACGCGGCCCGGCTCATGGTCTATCGCGCCGCCACCAACCCGGCGCCGAACGGCTTTCCCGACCCGATGGACGCGACCATGGCCAAGCTCTATGCCAACGAAATGGCGCAACGGGTCACGAACGAGGCGCTGCAGATCCACGGCCACAACGGCTATACGCGTGAATACCCGCTGGAACGCATGGTGCGAGACGCGCGCGGCTTCGCTCTTGGCGGTGGCACGGTCGAGATCCTGCGCAACACGATCGCCGCCATGGTCTATGGCCACAGCTTCAACCAGCGGCGGGGAGGGTAGGGCGCATGCATCCTTCCTTGCTGACCACGGATCAGATCGCGCTGAAGGACGCGGCGCGCAAGCTGGCGCTGGGTGAATTCCGCGACCGGGCCGCGCGCTGGGACCGTGAGGGCATCTACCCCGACGAGAACCACCATCGCCTGGGCGAACTCGGCTATCTGGGCATGACCATCCCCGAGGAATTTGGCGGCGGCGGGGTTTCGCTGGTGGATTGCTATCTGGTGATCGAGGAACTGGCGAAGGTGGATTTCAATACCGCGCTGATTGTCCATGATCAGAACGTCTCGCCCCGGATCATCGCCACTTGCGGCAGCGACGCGCTCAAGCGTGCCTTCCTGCCGCGCTTCGCGGCGGGCGAGATCGAATGTGCGATTTCCTGGACCGAGCCGGAGGCAGGATCGGACGCGACGGCCGTGACGACCTCGCTGCGGCCCGATGGCAATGACTTCGTACTGAACGGCGGCAAGATCTTTACCACCTTCGGTGACCGGGCCGATTACCTTCTGGTCTATGCGCGGTTCTGCGACAGCAAAGGGGCGCGCGGCATCGGCACGGTTCTGGTGGAACGCGAGAGCCCCGGCGTCACGGTGCACATCCTCGAACAGAAGATGGGCGCGCGCGGCTGCAACGAATGCGAGATCCATTTCGACGATGTGCGGGTTCCGGCGGAAAACATCGTGACCGAGGGTCTGGCCGGAAATTCCAGCGGCTTTGTCCGTCCGCTTGGCGTGTATAACGGCACCCGCGTCGGCATGGGGGTTCTGGCGCTCGGCGTGGCCGAGGGCGCGTTCGATTTGGCCTGTGACTACATGAAAACCCGCCGCCAGTTCGGCAAGGCGCTGTCCGACATGCAGGGCCTGCAATGGATGATGTCGGACATGAAGGTGCAGATCGAGGCCGCCCGGTCGCTGTGCTACACCGCGCTGTCGCTGATCGACCGAGGCCAGCCCGATCCGACGCTGTCCTCGATCGCCAAGGTCCAGGCCACCGAGATGGCGCAGCGCGTGACCCACGACGCCATGCAGATGTTCGGCGGTTACGGCTATTTCGGCTCGCTGCCGCTGGAGCGGATGGTGCGGGACGTACGGATGCTGACGATCACCGGAGGCACGACACAAATTCACAAGAACGGGATCGCACGGGCGCTGTTTGCCGACTGACGGATTTTCGCCTGAGGGAGGGGCGGTCATGGCAAGTGACATCACAGTTGAACGCAAGGACGGTCTGGCCATCGTGTCGCTGAACCGGCCGGACAAGCTGAACGCGCTGACCCTTGAGATGCGGGTCGAGCTCATGGACAGCTTCCGCCGGATGCACACCGACCCCGAGGTCCGGGCGGTGCTGCTGAGAGCCGAGGGGCGTGCCTTCTGTGCGGGAGCGGACATCTCGACCATGGGCAAGGACGATGTCTGGGGCGACCTTGCGCGTCTGCACCGGGCACATCAGATGATCCTGTCGATCTACAATTGCGAAAAGCCGGTGGTGGTGGCGGTGCGTGGGCCAGCGGTGGGGATCGGGCTCAGCATGGCGCTGGCCTGCGATGTCCTGCTGCTGTCCGAGACCGCGAAACTCGGTCAGGTCTTTCGCAGGATCGGCTTGGCCCCGGATGGCGGCGCGGCGTTCTTTCTTCAGAACCTGATCGGACGGCAGCGGGCGACAGACCTTGCCTTCTCGGCCCGGCTGGTGCCCGCGCAAGAGGCCCTGAGCCTGGGTCTGGCGAGCCAGGTGCATCCCGACGACGCGCTCGATGACGCCGCAGCGGAATATGCGGCAGACCTGGCCGCGGGTCCGACCTTTGCGCTGGCCGGGGCCAAGCGGTTGATGCGGGCCGCGCTGCAACCTTCGCTTGAGAGCTTTCTGGAAACCGAGGCCATCATCCAGGGGCAAATCATCAAGAGCGCAGATCACGCCGAAGGCATCGACGCCTTTCTGAGCAAGAGACAACCGGTGTTCCGAGGGGCATAGCCACTTGGTGCGCGGCCCGACATGACAGGGGAAGATACGGCGATGGAATCAGTAATTGCCAGACTCGGATGGGTGTCGCGGATCATCACCTATGCCGCGACGGCTTTGGCGGCCCTGATGATGGTCCACGTCACGCTCGATGTCATCCTGAGCCAGTTCATCGCCGAGCCCCTGTCGGGCACGGTGGATTACGTGTCGTATTATTACATGGTCGGGCTAGTCTTTCTGCCGCTTCCCTTCGTCGAATACACCAACGAGCACATCAAGGTCGACCTGATCCACGATCTGCTCCCGACGGGGGCGAGGACCGCTCTCGACATGCTGGCTCTGGCGCTGTCTGCGGTGTTCTACGGGCTGCTCACCTGGCAGACCTGGATCGATGCCGTCGAAAAATACCTCATCGGCGAGCAATCCATGGGCATGGCGGCGGTGACCGTCTGGCCCGGTCGCTTCTGTCTGCCTCTTGGTGCGGGGCTGATGGTTCTGCTCTTGCTGGCCAAGCTGATCCAGAGGCCTTTCACCGACGCTGGCATGGCCGGCCCCAATCACGACATGTACGAATAGGAGTGGAACGGTGAGCTTTTTCCAGATCGGCCTTTGCGGCATCGTTTCTGTCATCCTGCTGGTCTTGCTGCGCGTTCCGATCGCGGTCGCGCTGGGTATCGTGTCCTTCTTCGGGTTCTGGGCGATGCTGGGAAGCGGCGCGGCTTTCGGCCTGCTGACGGCGGTGCCCTATGACTTCGCCGCGCACTGGACGCTGAGCTCGATCCCGATGTTCCTCTTGATGGGCTACGTCTGTTACCAGACCGACATCACGCGCGGGATCTTCAAGGCCGCCCGGGTCTGGCTGTCATTCCTGCCGGGCGGGCTGGCGGTCGCCAGCGTGGGCGGCGCGGCGCTGTTTTCGGCGGCGGCGGGCTCCAGCCTGGCCTGCGCCGCGGCGATGGGTCGGATCGCGGTGCCGGAAATGCTGAAGCGCGACTACGATCCCGGGCTGAGTACCGCCGTGGTTGCCGCGGCCGGCACCATGGGATCACTCATCCCGCCGAGCATCCTTCTGATCATCTACGGTATTTTTGCCGAGGTCGCCATCAGCAAGCTGTTTCTGGCCGCGATCGTGCCCGGCGTGCTGACGATGCTGGGGTACTGGGCGGTGATCATCGTTCGTGCGCGGATCAATCCCGCGCTTGCGCCGCCGCTCGACGAAAGCGCGACATGGTCCGAACGGCTGGAGGCCCTGAGCGAAACATGGCCCGTGATCTTGCTGGTGGTGGGCGTTTTCGGCGGTCTGTTCACCGGAATTTTCACACCCACACAGGCCGGGGCTGTCGGGGCGGCGTTGTCCTTTGCGATTGCGGCGGCGCGCGGCACCCTGAACTGGAAAGTTTCCAGGATCGCGCTGATGGACACTGCAAAAATGACCGCGGCGATCTTCATCATCGCGGTCGGTGCCAACCTGTTTTCGAGGTTTCTCGCGATCAGCGGTATCCCCGAAGCGATGACGGACCTGGTGATTGATCTGGGGGCCAGCTATGTGATGCTGGTTTTCGGCACGGCCGTGATCTTTTGCCTGCTGGGCATGATCCTCGATCCGCTGGGCATCCTGCTGCTGACGCTGCCGATCCTTCTGCCGATATACGAGGCGAACCATATCAGCCTGATCTGGCTGGGCGTGCTTGCAACCAAGCTGGTCGAGATGGCGCTGATCACGCCGCCGGTCGGGCTCAACGTCTTCGTGATCAAGGGAATCGTCGGTGATGCGGTTCCGATTTCGCTGATTTTCAAGGGGGTCTTGTGGTTTTTGGCCGCCGATGTGGTGGTCCTGATCATCATGGTCGCCTTTCCCGAACTGATCATGTTCCTGCCGGAGCTTGGAAATTGGAACTGCCGTGGTGAAACCCGCGCAACAGCGGGTCTTTGACAAAGAGGAGGAGACCACATGAAACTGACGAAAATACTGACGATACTGGCGGCGGGTGCCGTGCTGACGGCGACCCCGGTCCTGGCCGAAAAACGGGTGACGATCAGCAGCTGGACCTCGCCCAATCACGCAACTTCTCGCGGCCATGAAGCCTTTGCAGAAATGACCGAGGCTGAATTTCCCGATGCCTTCGACTTCAAGCTGTTTTCCGGCGGTGCCCTGCTCGGTGCCAAGCCGACGCTGTCGGGCCTGCGCGACGGTGTGGCCGACGTGGGCTTGTTGGCGCTGACCTATTTCCGGTCGGAAATGCCTTACGCGCAGCTCGTTGCCGATCTGGCGCTTCTGGGCGAAGACCACTATGCCATGGCCGGAGCGACGAGCGAGTTCGTGATGCTGCACTGCCAGCCGTGCAAGGATGAGTTTGCCAGGAACGGCATGGTGGCGCTTAGCGGGATCAGCACGGCGCCTTATGTATTGCTGACCACCGGGCCGATCGTCGAAATCAGCGACATGCAAGGGGTCAGGCTGCGCACGGGCGGGTCGGTCTGGGACCGCTGGGCGACACGGCTTGGGGCAGAGCCGGTAAACGTGCCGTCGAGCGAGATGTACGACACGATGAGCCACGGTGTCGTCACCGCTGCGGTGCAGCCGGTCGGTGCGCTCAAGGGGCACAGCCTGATCGAGGTTGCCAAGCACCTGACGGAGTTGCCGCTGGGCACCTATCATTCCGGTTCGATCTTTGCCGCCGGCCCGGACTTCTGGGCCTCACTTTCGCCGGAGCAACGCGAGCAGTTCGCCAAGAACCTGCCCGAAGCCGTGGCGCAGACCGAGGTGTATTACGAAACCGACGATCTGGACGTGCTGAAAGAGGCGGGAGACCTTGGTCTGGAGGTGCACGAACCCTCGCCCGAGTTGCTTCAGGATCTGATCGATTTCCGCACCGCCGATGTTGAAGAGATCGCCCGAATCTCACGCGAGGAACGCGGCATCGAAGATCCGGAGCCGCTGATCGCGACCTATCGCGAGCTGATCGAGAAATGGCACGGTCTGGTTGAGCCGCTGCATCCGATCCGCGACAACCCGCAGCCCTATGCCGATCTTCTGCGCCAGGAAATTTATTCCAAGATCGACCTGGCAACCTACCCGAACTGAGTCGTCTCAGACAGAAACGCAAAGTGGCCCTCTGTAAGGAGGGCCGCTTTCGTATTGTCCGATCGCCTGGTCAGAGCGTGGCTTCGGTGCCCAGGATATTCGTCACCTGGCTGGACAGGACACCGCCGTTGCCGTGGGCCAGGGCCAGCTCGGCGCCGTCGATCTGGCGGTCTCCGGCTTCGCCGCGCAGCTGTCGCACCGCTTCGACCAGCGTGAAGATGCCGTACATGCCGGGATGGACGCAGGACAGCCCGCCGCCATTGGTGTTGACCGGCAGATGACCGCCGGGCGCGATGCCGCCGCCTTCGACGAAGGCGCCGCCCTCGCCTTTTTTGCAAAAGCCCAGATCCTCAAGGAACAGGATCACGTTGATGGTGAAGGCATCGTAAAGCTGCACCACGTCAATGTCGGCGGGTGTGACCCCGGCCATGTCGCGCGCCGCGGCACCGGACTGCGCGGCCCCGGTCGCGGTCAGGTCGGGCATTTCGGAAATGTCGCGGTGGGTGGTGCCTTCGCCGCCCCCCAGCAGATAGACCGGTGGTCTGGGGTGATCCTTCGCCGTCTCGGCCCGCCGCATTATCAGCGCGCCGCCACCGTCCGTGACAAGGCAGCAGTCGCGCACCCGCAGCGGATCCGAGACCGGCCGCGAGGCAATGACATCCTCGCGCGTCAGGGGATCGCGCATGAAGGCTTCGGGGTTCTTCCGGGCCCAGGCGCGCGCCGCCACCGCCACGTCGGCCAGCTGTTCGCGCGTGGTGCCGAACTGCGTCATGTGACGGTCCGCGGCAAGCGCGTAGGACGACAGCGGGAACAGCGGCTTGTAGGGGGCCTCGTAGGTTGGCAAGCCGAGCGCGGTCATCAGCTTGCCCGAGGCGGTGCGCTGGTTCGACCCGTAGGCGATCAGCACGGTGTCGGCGAGCCGCAACTCCAGCAGCATCGCGGCCCAGAGCGTGTGCGACAGGAACGACGAGCCGCCCATGCGGTTGTTCATGGTGAACCTGGGGTTCAGCCCCAGTTCCTGCGCCAGCGTCAGACCCGAAAGCATGTCCAGCGGCTGGCAGGTGGCAATGGCGTCGACCTCGCCAAGCGACACGCCGGCATCGGCCAATGCGCCATGCACGGCCTCGACGGTGATTTCCATCGCGCTCTTGCCATGGGCCTCGCCGCATCCCGCCAGCGCGGCGCCGACGATGGCGGCTTTTCCCCGCAAACTCATGATGCACCTCCTTCAGGCCGGAACACCACGGCGGGGCCGCCGTCTGCCCCTTCGCCGATCGACGCGGAGACCTTCAGCCCGGCCGCGATCTCGTCATGCGCGATCCCGTCCACGCGCGACATCATGCGCACGCCTTCGTCGAGGTCCACCAGCACCACGTTGTAATCGCCGCCCCGTTCGGGTTTCCGGCGCACGATTGTCCGCGCATAGATCGTTCCCCGTCCCGTGGGAGCCACCCATTCAAGGTCCGCGCTGCCACAGGCCGGGCAGATCACCCGCGGATGAAAGACATGGCTGCCGCAGCCGCCGCATTTCTGAATCTCGAAGACGCCGTCGGCCAGCTTGGCGGCAAAGACGGCATCGGGCCCCGGGCCCTTTTCCATGCCTGTCATCTCAGAACCCGATGTGGAACCCGCCGTTCACGCTCAGGTGCTGGCCGGTGATGTAGGATGCCGCATCGGACAAGAGGAAACAGACAGGCTGCGCCACTTCCTCCGGAGTGCTCATTCGGCCCATCGGAATCTGTGCCATGTACTTGTCGGCAAACTTGTCCGAGCGGATCGTTTCGGTCATCGGCGTTTCGACCATTCCGAAACAGACCGAGTTGACGTTGATCCCGTAGCGGCCCCATTCGCGCGCGGCGCTCATCGTCAAGCCGAGTACGCCGGACTTGGCGGCGCCATAGTTGATCTGCCCGATGGTGCCGCGGCGGCCGGCATCGGAGGAGACGTTGACGATGGCGCGGCGCGCGGCGCTGTCCGGATCCTTCTGGGCCTGATCCCTGTAATAGGTGCCCACGGCCTGAAGACAGGCAAAGACACCGGTGAGGTTGACGTCGATGACCTGCTGCCAGGTGGCACGGTCCATCTTGTGGATCATCGCGGCGCGCACGATGCCGGCATTGTTCACCAGCCCGTTGATGTCCCCGAATTCGTCGAGGCTGAACTTCACCAGTTTCTCGGGAAAGTCCGGGTCGGCCACGTTCCCGACGAGGGCGCGGGCATTGCTTCCGATCTTTTCGGCGGTTTCCCTGACGCCGTCTTCGTTGAGATCGTTCACCACGACCCTGGCGCCCAGCTCGGCCGCCAGCTCCGCCACGCCGCGGCCGATCCCCTGTCCGGCGCCGGTGACGATAATCACCTGATTTTCCAATGACATCGGGTTTATCATGTCTGTCTCCTCACTTCATTCGCTTGTTGCAGTTTAGTCGCTGCCGTCGGGCGCTGGTTGGCCGGGCGGCGGTGAGATCCGCTTGATCACGGCATCGCCATGCGCCAGGCGTTGCCCGTCCTGATTGAGGACCTCGCCCTGAACGAACACCAGTTTGCGCCCGCCCCCGGCAATGCGCGCGCGTGCCGTCAGCACGTCGCCCTCGACCGCCGGGGCGACGAAGCTGGTGGTGAGAGAGCGTCAGACAGCGATGACCGGGACGGCCTTCGCCCGCAAAGGCCGCGCAGAAGGTGACCGCGTTGTCCAGCATGGTTGCGAAGACCCCGCCATGCACCGCGAAGGCGCCGTTCAGGTGGTCGTGCGTGATCGGCAATTGCAACTCGGTCTTGCCCTCGGACCAGGAAACGAAGCGGACGCCCAGCAAGGCGTTGAACGGGGCGGGAACCTCGGGTTTGCCATTCTGTGCGCTCATTTCAGGTGGCCTTCCGATCGCGCGAAAACACCACGATGACCGCCGCCAGCACCGCGACAGCAGCGCCGCCGCCGACCGCGCTGGGGATCGGAACAGCCAGCATCGCGGTCGAGGGCAGGGCGAAGGCCAGACCGGCAATCCCGAGCAGAAGCCGCGCGATCGCGCCTCTGGGGCCGGGTTCGATACGACCGACGCCCAGCAGATACCCCTGCAATCCGGCGCAAATCAGCAGGACGCCGATACCCGCGCGCAGGATCGTCAGGAGACTGTCTACGAACCCGGCCTGAAGGGTGTAGGCGGGATCGAGCACGAAGAAGAAGGGCAGCACATAGATGACGGTGCCCAGCTTCATCGCCTCATAGGCCGCAGCGAAGGGTCGGGCCTGGGCAATCGCCGCCGCGGCGAAGGCCGCCAGCGCGACGGGCGGGGTGATGTAGCTGAGCATGCTCCAGTAGAGGATGAACAGATGCACGCCGATCGGGTCGAGCCCGCCGGCGATCAGGGTCGGGGCCAGAGACACGGCGAGGATGACATAGGCCGCCGTCACCGTCATACCCATCCCGAGGATGAAGCTGGTCAGGGCCCCCAGAAGCAGCAGCAGGAAGGTGTTGCCGCCCGCGATGAAAAGCAGATCGTTCGAGATCGTGCCGGACATGCCGGTCACCGCCAGCCCGCCGACAATCAGCCCGACCGCCGCGAGGATCGCGACCAGTTCGACAAAAAGCCGCCCCGTCGCCACCAGGAAGCTCACCAGCTCCCGCCGCCCCCAGCGTGATTTCGACAGCAGCTGGTTCAGAACGATCAGCAGCGCGGTCGCATAGAATGGGGCGATCGCCTCGCGCTTGAGATAGAGCAGCATCCAGATGAGAAGCCCGAAGACCGCGAGGAAGTACCAGCCTTCACGCAGCACCTTGCCGAATCTTGGAAGATCGGAGCGCGGCACGCCTTTCAGCCCGTTGCGCGCCGAATAGGCGTCGATCTGGGCGAAGAGGCCGAAGAAGTAGAGCAGCGAGGGCAGCACCGCCGCAACCACGATGTTGGTGTAGTCGGTCAGCAGAAAGCTTGCCATGACAAAGGCCGTGGCCCCCATGATCGGCGGCATCAGCACCGCGCCGGTCGAGGCCGCGGCCTCGATCCCGGCGGCATAGCTGGGCCGGAAGCCCACCTTTTTCATGGCCGGAATGGTGATCGAGCCGGTGGTGAGCACATTGGTGATGACGCTGCCGCTCATCGATCCGGTCAGCCCGCTGGTCAGGACGCCGACCTTGGCGGGGCCGCCCCGGACATGCCCGAGCGCGGAAAAGGCGATGTCGATGAAGAACGGCCCCGCGCCTGTGTGCTGCATCGCGACCCCGAAGATCATGAAGCCGACCACAAGGTTGACGAAACTGCGCATCGGGATGCCCAGAACGCTTTCGCCGCTCATGGCGTGGAAGATCGCCGTCTCGACCGGCGGGCGCTGGAACCCCTGGATCGGGCCCGGCGCATAGTTGGCGATCATCGGGTAGACGGAGAACATCAGGATGACCGCAAAGAGCATCCAGCCCCCGGTGCGCCGCGCCGCCACGAGCAACAGGAACCAGAAGGCGAAGCTGGCAATCACGGCATGGATGGGGGCCGCGAAGTCCCAGCCCTTGTTGACCACGCTGCGCCCGTAATAGGCAAAAAACGCGCAGGTGATCAGCGCCAGAAGGGCCAGAAAGTAATCCCACCATCGCGTCGACCCATGCGGGTTTGTCTTGCTGCATGGAAAGACAAGGTAAACGAGCGGCAACGTCAGCAGCAGCATCACGTAGAGGTAATGAATCTCCAGCAGCCGGACGTTCATGAAGAACCCGAGATTGAAGAGATGGTTGATCGATGCCGCGGACAACAGAACCGCCGATGCGGCGAGCAGCCAGCGAAGGTAAGGGGGCAGGGTGCCCATGCCCAACGGCGGTGCCGAGGCGTCCTGCGTTTGCTGTGACATGCGCGATTCCCGTGTTGTCCCGGCTTTCCGATAGCGCGCGGCACCTTTACGGCGCCGCGCCGCGGTGTCTCAGCGGAAAAAGACGTCGTGACCGGCGGTTTCCAGCGCCTCGGCGCGCACCTTCATCCAGGCCGCCGTGAACGCTTCCTCATCGTCCGGAGCGCTGTCGACAAAGCCTCCCCAGGCGTCTGCAAGAACCTTCTGCCGATCCACCAGCTTGTCCTGGTTTTCCTGCGCTTCGGGCGTCCACAGACCCTTTTCCGTGAAGTAGGCGATGCTGCCATCGCTCCACGGCATCACCCAGGACAGGATCTGACGATCGACTCCGTAGGCATTCGCGCCGGGGGCGGCGTCCTTGTAGTCGTCAAAACCGGCGTCGAGCGCGGCGACGATGTTGCGCACCTCGGCGGCATCCTGATCGGCTTCGGTGACGAGGATCGGATAGGGATATTGCGCCATCGGCAGCGGAGAGGCGGGGTCGATGGCCGGCCCCACCGACACCATGTGCGGCGTTACATACGGCGTCACGCTGGTATAGCGCTCCCATGCTTCGGTCTGGTCCGCCGGGGTTTCGAGCCACTTGAGACCGCGCGGGCTGGACTCGATCTGGTAGTTCACTGTCGTCGTTGTCAGCGCAAATGCGGCATCCACGCGATCTTCAAGAATGCCTTTGAGGGAATTCACATAGCCCGAGAACTCGACAGCCTCCACGTCGTCCCATGTCAGGTCCGCAAAGGCCAGCAGACCCTCCATGTTGACATCGATCGCCGGCGAGCTTGCGGCGCGACCGACCCGTTTGCCCTTGAGGTCCGTAATCGTCTCGATGCCGGCATCGGCCGCGACGGCCACACCCAGACCGTAGTCGCCGACAGCCTGAAGCACCGCGCGGATCGGCTGCGGGCCCCATTCCGGCGAGGCGAACAGGAAGACGCCTTCGCCGGCGAAATAGGAGGCGATGCCGCACAGGCAGTAATCCACCGTGCCATTCTTGAGAGGCGTCATCCGCGAGACGTCGTTGCGCCCCGGAAGCACCCGAATCGTCGTTCCGAAACGGCTGCGCATCATGTTGCCGATGGCAATCGAATGCGCATGGCCGGCCGACCCCGTGTCGTAAGCCGACCAGGCGATGACGTCGGGCAATTCGATGTCCTGCGCGCCGACCGGTGCGGCCATCGCCAGACACCCGGCAGCCGCGATGCTTGTCCATCTGAAGTTCATGGTAGTCTCCTCCTTGTTGGTTGTCCGGCAAGGCCGGGAGGTAGGCCTAAAGTTTCGAGAATGGCACGGTCTTGTCCACGCGTATGTCCGGCGGCAGCCCGAGAATACGTTCGCCGATGATCGTGCGCTGGATCTCATCGGACCCGCCGGCGATCCGGTTGCCCGGCGCCGTAAGATACTCGTTGCGCCAGCGCGCGGCATCGTCGTCGTCGGCCGCCGACACGCCCGCCGCAGTGCCCGCCAGTTCCATCCCGAAGGCGCCCATCTCCTGCCGCAGCCTGCCCAGCAGCAGCTTTCCGATCGAGCCTTCCTCGCCCGGCGCCTCGCCGCGCGACAGCGACGTCATGACCCGGTAGGAGGTGAATTCCAGCCCGCGTTGCCGCGCGACGAAATCCGCGATGCGCGCGCGCACTGCGCCGTCCTCAATGGCCGGACGCCCGTTGCGTTGGACGCGGGCGGCAAGGGCGATCAGCTCCTCGGCGCGCGCCCCGCCGCTGGCGCGCCCGACCGAGATGCTGAACCGTTCGTTCATCAGCGTCGTCAGCGCCACCTTCCAGCCTTCGGATTCGCCGTCCAGTCGGGCGCTGTCCGGCAGTCGCAGGTCGTCGATGAACACCTCGTTGAAGCTGGCACCGCCCGAGATCTGGCGGATCGGACGTGTCTGGATGGCCGGATCGGACATTTCCACCAGGAACATCGTCATGCCCTTGTGCTTGGGCACCTCCGGGTCGGTGCGGGCCAGAAGGATGCCGTGGCTGGAATAATGCGCGCCCGAGGTCCAGACCTTCTGGCCGGAAATCACCCAGTCGTCGCCATCGCGCCGCGCGCGGGTTCGGATGCCGGCCAGGTCGGAGCCGGCGGCAGGTTCGGAAAACAGCTGGCACCAGATGTCCTCGCCGGTCAGGGCGCGCGGCAGAACCGCTTTTTTCTGATCCTCCGTTCCGTGGACCATGACCGTCGGCCCGACCAGCCCAATCCCGATCAGGAAGACATTCGGCGGCACCGCATAGCGCCCTTCCTCCTGGTTCCAGATCACCTGTCCGATGGGGGTGGCGTCGCGGCCGCCGAAGGCGCGTGGCCAGGTCAGCCCGGCCCAGCCCGCTTCGGCCTTGCGGGCCTGCCAGTCGCGCGCCCGTGCGACCTCGTCGGCATCGCGGGCCATGAAGTGATCCTGAGCCTTTTCGCTGCCATCCCGCAGGGTTGCGTTGGCTTCCAGCCATTCCCGCGCTTTTGCGCGAAACGCGGCTTCTTCGGGGCTGTCGCTAAAATCCATGTGTCCGGTTTTCCTGTCAGCTTGCGGCCCGTGGGGTGTCCGCCAGATGCCCGAGCAGCCGTTCGCGCCACATGGCGGCCGGGCCGAGTTCTGCCTTCAACTGCCAGCCGCGCCGCAAAAACAGATGCGGGTCGGCGGCCCATGTGAACCCGATACCGCCATGAAGCTGGATCGATTCCTCGGTGGCGAATTGCACCGCATCGAGCGCCGTGAGGCGCGCGACGGCGGCGGCTTCGGGCAGTCGGCTGTCGCCGCTCGCCAGCGCCCATGCGCCGAAGAAGGCGTTGGACCGCGCCAGTTCGATCCTGGCGAACATGTCCGCGAGCCGGTGCTTGACCGCCTGAAAGCTACCGATCGGTCGCCCGAAAGCGTGCCGGTCGCCGGCGTAAGACGTGGTCAGGGCCAGCGCGCGCCCGGCAAGACCGATCTGTTCGAAGGCCGCCAGCACCGCGGCGCCGTCCAGAAGGCGCCGGATCGCCGCGGCATCCGAGCCGGGCAGCAGGTCGACCGGCGTGTTGTCAAAGACGATCTCGGCCGCCGGGCGTGTGCGGTCGATCGGGTCAAGCGCTCGGATCGTCACGCCCGGAGCTGCGAGATCCGCAAGATAGAGACGCGATGTGCCCTCTTCATCGGTCGCGGCGACAAGCGCGTGGGTCGCCGCGGCGCCGAAGGTGACCGGCGCTTTTCGTCCCGACAGGCGATCCCGCGCCACTTTCGCCGATACGGTGTCCGGGGCGAGACCCCCGCCTTCGGCAAGCGCTGTCGCCATGATCGTGCGGCCCTCGGCAATGCCGGGCAGAAACGATTTACGCTGGTCTTCCGTCCCGGCGGACTGAAGCGCCGGAACAGCCATACACAGGACCGGGAGGCAAGGCACGGCGGCCAGGGAGCGGCCGATTTCCTCGGCAAGGGTGGCCAGTTCCACCGCGCCCATCCCCGAACCGCCCTCTGCTTCCGACATGGCGAGGCCGAGCCAGCCGCCTTCGGCCAGGGCGGACCAGGTTGCCGTATCGAACCCTTCTCCGCTGTCGAGCCTATTGTGCGCGACCTCCAGGGTGGCGTGATCGCCAAGCATCCGGGCCAGGGTTTCGCGAATGGTATCCTGCTCCTCGGAAAAACCGAAATTCATGCCGGTGCACCTCCTTGCGGCTGTGGATGCCGAGTGCTTGCCGGTCGACGGTAGGTTGGCGGTCGGGCGCGACCAAACACTAACGGCCGGCGGCCGTGAAAAACCACATATGTGCAGTGTCGTGTCGAAAACGCTGAACGGGAGCAGGAAGCGGGGTTTATCACGAATGTGATTGATTCACGTCGGACCAGCGATATCTGCCGCTTCAATTGATAATTTTGGCGCTTATACCCTACCTTTCGAAAGCGCCTTAACGGCGCGACGAAGTTTTTCGCCGGGGAGGCGATTGATAAGAATGGGATTGAGCGACATGGAAACTGTGGGCCTTGGATTTTGCTATGAGGATCTGCCGGTGGGGCGCAAGTTTCGGACCATCGGCCGCACGGTGACCGAAACCGACATCACGAATTTCGTCAGCGTTACCGGCATGCTCGAAGTTCTGTTCATCAACAGCGACTTCCGCGAGAAGGAATCCAACATACCCGGCTTCGCCGCCCCCGGCTCACTCGTCTACTGCTTCATGGAGGGTCTGTTGACCCAGTCCACGATGCAGCACACGGGCTTTGCCTTTCTGGAAATGGAACTGAAGGTTCTGGGGCCGACATTCGCGGGTGACGCGGTCCATTGCGAGGTCGAGGTGACCGAGTCGCGCCGCTCGAAGAGCCGACCGAACCGCGGCCTGGTCCGGACCCGGAACAAGGTTTTCAAGCAAACCGGAGAGCAGGTTCTGGAATACACGCCCCTGCGGATGATCAAGGCACGCACGACGGACAAGGAACCGGGAGAGGCCTAGACCTGTCTCATATGCGCTGCAGAAAGTCGATCCTGGCAAAATATGGCTGGACTGCGGCGGGGGTTTTGGAGGTACCCGGGGCGCATAGACTAACTGGAGACAACGATCATGAAAACCGCGCGATCTGAGGCAACTGGACCTGCCGGACGCACATCGGAAGGGCCACGGTCGCTGAACCGGATCCTGGCGCTTTTCGATCTGGTGGCGCAAAGCGACCGGCGCATGTCCCTTTCTGAGCTCAGCAGCGCGCTGGATTGCCCCAAGAGCAGTTTGCTGGTGCTGCTGCGCCCTCTCACCGAAAAAGGTTACCTGATGCGCGAGAACGACACGTACTTTCTCGGACCAAGGATTTTCCAGTTCGCACAGACCATCCTGACCAACCACCCGTTCGAGTCGGTCCTGCGCGGGGTGATGAACGACCTTGTCAAAAAGACCGGCGAGACGGTCCTTTACGCGGTTCGGGATGGCGATCGCGTGGTCTATTCATCCGTCATCGAAAGCCCGCAGCCGGTCCGCTATGTTGCCCAGACCGGTGTCGACCGGCCGCTGTTCTGTTCGGCATCGGGCCTGGTCATGCTGGCCCATGACACGCCGCAGGAGCTTGACGCGTATTTTCGGCGGACGGAACTGGCGCCGCTAACCGGTAATTCGATCACCGACGAACAGGAACTGCGGCGCATCATTTCAGAGATCCGCAAGACCGGGTATGCCACAACGGTCGGCACGGCGCATGTCGACGCCGCGGGGTTCGGAGTCCCGGTGTTCCGTTCGGATGGAAACCTGGCCGGGGCCTTGGTGATCGGCGCGCCCCTGGAACGCGCAGCCCGGAACAGGAAACTTTGTGTGACAGCGGCCAAAGCGAGCGCCGAGCAACTTTCGATGGCGCTTGGCTATCGTCCCGATCAGACGGGGCCGTCCATGCATTAGGCCCCCGAGGCTATCTTTGCATAGGAACCCGCGTCACCTCAGTCCCAGTCCGCGTGCGATGATGCCGCGCAGAATCTCGCGGGTGCCGCCCCGGAGCGAGAATGACGGCACCGCAAGTGCGGTGTAGGCCAGCACCGCGGCGTAGCTGTCGCCGCCTCCGGGCACGGCGGGGCGGGAGACGAGGCTGCGGGCAAGACGCGGAATATCCTGCTCGAAAAGCGCACCCAGATCCTTGACGATGGCGGCCTGAAGCGCGGGGTTCTTGCCCTCGTTCAGCATCCCGGCGACCGACCGCGACATTTGCCGCAGCACCATCAGATGCGCGGACAGGCGGCCGATCTCGGCCTGCTGGGCCTCGGTGGCGTCCTGGCGCAGCACGCCGATCAGTTCCTCGATCAGCGCGAAGGACGACAGGAACCGTTCCGGTCCGCTGCGTTCGAAGGCCAGTTCGCTCATGACCTGCGACCAGCCCTCGCCCTTTTCGCCCAGCAGCGCGTCGGATGGCAGAAAGGTGTCGTCGAAGATGACCTGGTTGAAATGATGCTCGCCGCCCAGGTCGATGATCGGGCTGATCTGGATGTTTTCGGTGGCCTTGAGATCAATGAGGAACTGGCTCATCCCGCCGTGACGGTCTTCGCTTTTGCCGGTGCGGCAGAACAGGATCATGTAATCGGCCACATGCGCATAGGTCGTCCAGACCTTTGTGCCGTTGACGCGGAAACCGCCCTCGACATCGGTGGCGAGGGTGCGCGTAGCCGCCAGGTCCGAGCCGGAATCGGGCTCGCTCATCCCGATGCAGAAACACAGCTCGCCCGCGGCGATGCGCGGCACGATTTGGTGTTTCTGGTCTTCGGTGCCCTTGGCCAGAATCAGGGGTCCGCTCTGACGGTCGGCGATCCAGTGCGAGATCACCGGCGCACCGGCGGCCAGCAGCTCTTCGGACACGACATAACGTTCCAGCGCGCTGCGCGCGTGCCCGCCGTACTCCTCGGGAAAGGTCATGCCGACCCAGCCGCGCTGCGCCAGCCTGCGCGAAAAGTCACGACTGAACCCGTTCCAGGATTCCGCGCGCTTTTCGGGCGGGAAATCGGCCAGCTCTTCGGCCAGAAACGCGCGGACCTCTTGCCGGAGGTCGTCGTGATCGGCACCGGGCGGGGGTGGAGGAAATGCGGTGAGGGTCATGCCGGGGTGCCTTGTGCCGTGCTGTCGGTGATGAAATGCCAGAAGGTGCCCTGGGGGCTCGACAGGGCGGCCCGTCCCAGCTCCCTGGTCCAGTCCAGTTCGGTGCCGAACTCGTCACGCCAGCTCCAGATCCGTTTGGTGAAATGGTGCAGCGCGTGTTCCTGGGTATAGCCGATGGCCCCATGAACCTGATGGGCCAGCGCACCGACCGTTTCCGCCGCGTCTCCGGCGCGGATCTTGGCGGCGGCAACGGTCAGCGCAAAGGCGGGCGTGTCATAGCTGTCGGCGGCCATTTCGGCGGCGGTGCGCGACGCGGCGGTTTCTCCGGCCATCGTCGCGAGATAGTGTTGAATGGCCTGAAACTTGCCGATCGGCCGTCCGAACTGGACCCGGTCGTTGGCATACTCGACGCTCATCGACAGGATGGTCTCCATCGCGCCGGCCGTGGCCAGACTGCGGACAAGCGCCCCCAGCCCGCGCATTCCGCCGAGCGACCGGGGCAGGGGGGCGGCATCGGCCTCTGTCAGCGCAAGATCGACCTTTACATCGTCGCGCGGCATCCCGGCGAGATCCTGCGCCGGGGCGACCGTCAGATCCTTGACCGGCAGGGACAGAACATGATCGGCGCCGTCCAGCGCGGCGATGGTCACGATCCGGTCGGCCCAGCGGGCAAAGGGCACCAATGTCAGCGGCCCGCTTGCATGCACGGCAGTCCCGCGCCGTTCCAGCCGCAGCCCCGCGCCCTCGGCGATGGTCAGCCTGCCACCGGGCAGGGCCAGATCCACGCGCGCCAGCACCGCGTTCGCGATCAGCGTTTCGGCCAGCGGCAGGGGCAGGCCATGTGCCCCGGCGATGCGCACCAGCCTGAGCGCCTCGGCTGCGGGCACGCCGAAACCGCCGGCCTCTTCGGGGACCAGCGCCATGTGCAATCCGGCCTCTTCGATCCGCGTCCAGAGGGCCTCGGGGCAGTGCCCGGCAGCGGCGTCCTCGCGCAGGGCATGGCTGACATGGTCGCGGAAAAGCCGCTCGGCCATGTCATGGATCATCGAGTCCATCAGGTGGTCCTTTCAGAAGGTGCGGCGCCGGAGGCTGATGTGCCGTGTTCCGGTTTGCTGTGCCGCGCATGGGCTGATTGGCCGTCGGGGGCCGTCGAATGACGCAGCGGCGGCAGATGCAGCCGTGTGCGCAAATCCTGACGGAACGCCCCGGCAGCAGGCGGCGCCCCCCCGTCCCTGCGGTATTTCTCAAGACAATCGGCGATCTTGTACCCGATCTCGGCGGGGCTCGCCGGGTCCGAGGGCGAACCGGGATGCGCCGCGACCGAGGTTTCGGCCAGAATTTCGTTCCCTTTGCGCAGGCGGACATGGACCGCCCCATGGTCCACGCCGACGCGATCCTCCCCCGCATCCGGTTCGGTCTCGATCACCACCATGTCCATCAGGCGACGGATCTCGGGGCGATGGGGGCTGTTTCCCTCGAAATCCGCAAGCCCGACCCGGCCCTGATGCAGGGCCGTGGACAGGGTATAGGCTGCACAGAACTTGGCTTCCATTCCATCCTTCGGATCAACGACATGCAGGGGCACCATGACGCCCTTGGGCACCGTCATTTCGATCACGCAGCCCTCGGGCACCGCGTCTCCGCCGCGTTCCGCGTGAAGGTGCCGCCCGGCGGCGATCATCCTGTGCGTGAGATAGCAGCAGGGATAAAGCTTGCGCGACACGCTGCCCAGATCGATCCCTGGCACCACCTCGGCGGGGTCGGCGGCAAGCCCGTCCGGGCCGGCGTAAAGATCGAAAAAACCGCGCGGCGCAAAGATGTCGGGGGCGCCGGTGATTCCGGCTTCGGCCATGCGGGCGGCGTGCAGTCCGACAAGGGCGGCGTTGCCGGCCTGGATCGGCTTGGCCATCGCGCCGAAATTGATCTGCAATCCGCCGGCCAGCGCCGCGGCCAGCGACAGCGCGTTGCCGATGGCCTCTTCGCCGAGGTCAAGCTGATGGGCGACCGCCGCCGCCGCGGCCACGGCCCCGATCGTCGATGTGGCGTGCCAGCCCTTGTCGTAGTGACCAAAGCCCAGGATCTCTCCCAGCGCGACATTGACGGCCGTTCCCACCGCAAGCGCGGGGGCGACCCGGGGCGCCGTCTCGGGCCGCGCGTCCGCCATGGCCAGCAGCGCCGGCACGAAGACCACACTGGGATGCGTGACACTGAGCGTGTGGACATCGTCGAAGTCGAGCGCATGACCGGCGACGGCGTTGAGGAACGCGGCCCGTTCGACGCCGGCCTTTCCGACCGCGCCCGCCGGCCTGGCCGCTTCGTCTCCGTCAAGTGCCGCCAGCCGGCGGACCACCGGCTCGTGCCACCCGCCATAGATGACGGCCACCGTATCCTCCACGCAAAGCGCGGCCTGCTCGGCATTTGCGGCGTCCAGCCGATGTGGCGCAACGATGAACCGCGTCAGAAGGCGGGTGAAATCACTGGTCATGTCCTGATCCTCTCTGGTATTGCACTTTGCCTCATGTCGGGAGGTGCTATCAATTCGGGTGACCACCTGTTTGCACATATGTGTTGAAGAAGGCTATTTGCGTTGTGATTTCCGCCGATCTGCGGCAGCCTACGTGCAAACCTTCATCTGAATCCCTTTGAGATCGGGTGCCGGGCGTGTCAGAAAAGCTGCGAGAAGAAGGGCGAGCGCGGCTTGGGGGTGTCGGTGTGACTGGTCTGGAAGGCAAGGGCGCGAACGCGACAAGGCATTGCACCACGCCTTTTCCGACGTACGTTCTTTTCGCAAAGATTCGCAATTGGGGCCGTCGGGCAGTCGCTCTCGCGGTTCCCGCGCTGGCGACATGAGCGCGTTGCGGGCGGCAGGGGATGAACCGGAACTGACGCCATCGCTGTCCGACCGGCGTGTCGGGCGCAGTCGGATCTTCCGACGCTTTGCAGGCAGGCCACACGGCTTTGGAAAAGCGGGGGCAGATGTCGTCCATTGACGTTCTGAAACGGTCCGCCGTGCGCAACCCGATTGCCGCTGTCTGTCTGATGATCTGTCTTGGCGGTGGCATCGCGCAGGGTGTCTTCCCCGCCAGCGGCGTGTCGGTCGCGGCCGTGCCGTTTTTCGGCGTCTATCTCGTGATCGCGTTCCGCAACATCGCCCGCGTCGGATGGGTGCTGCTTTTCTTCTCGTTCGCGATTGCCGTTCTGGCGCTGGCCGATGGTATCGAAACGCACATTTTCGCCGAGGCGGCGGTGCGTGTCGTTTTCCTGTCCGCGCTGCTGACGGCTGTCGCATTCCTGCGCATCGCGGCCACCCAGGATCCGGTTGTCGAGGTTGCCGGAGAATTCCTGACGGTGCAGCCGCCGACCCGCCGCTACGCCTCTCTGGGTGCGGGGGGCCATCTGTTCGGCGTGCTTCTGAACCTCGGCGGGCTCGGCGTGATGCTTGAGGTCATCATGAAAGGGTTGACGGCCCATCGCCATGAAATGGACGATTTCGTGTTCGAGGCCCGCAAGCGCAGGATGGTGAACGCCTGTATGCGGGGGTTTTCCTCGATCGCGTTCTGGACGCCGTTCGGGATCGCTCTCAACCTGATGATCCTCACGATTCCGGGGCTCGAATGGGCGAATCTCGCCCCTTACGGAATTGCGCTGGCCGGGGTGCTTTTCCTTCTGGGGTGGCTGCTCGACACGGTGGAATGGTGGCGCCCGCCCTCGGCGCGCGGCCGGGCCCCGGCCCTGACCGGAGACTTGCCGGGCTGGGCGCATTGGGCGGTCGTGATCGTTGCCGGCCATGTCCTTGTGCTGGGGGGCGCCGTGGTGGTGCTGGACAGGGCGACCGAATACAGTTTCCAGACCGTCCTGATCACCATCGTGCCGGTTTATGCGCTTCTCTGGTCGGGTCTGCGGACGGGCATCGGCAGCATTCCCGACATGTCGTGCCGATTCGTGGCCCAGGCACCGCGATTCGCGACCGAGATGAGCGTCATCGCTTCGGCGGGGTTCATCGGCCTTGTCGCGCTGGAAGTGGTCCCGGTCGAATGGATTGCCGACCACTTGGGCTGGATTGCCACCCGGCCTGTCCTGACCGTCGTGCTGTTGATCATGACGGTGTTCCTGACGGGACTGCTGGGTGTGCACCCGATGATCTCGGTCGTGCTGCTGGCGGAAGTGGTCAACCGCATCGGTGTGGATGGTCTGTCGCCGCTCGCTCTGGGCCTTGCACTGGCTGGCGGCTGGAGCAGCATCATCTGCATGGGGCCTGCCATCACAGCCGTCGTTTATGCCTCCTCCATCGTCGGGGAACGGCCAGTGACCATCGGTTTGCGCTGGAACGGAATGTTCGGTCTTGCCAGCATCGTCCTCATCACGCTCATTGTCGGTGGCGGTGTCGCTACAGGGCTGCTCTGAGCGCTGGAGATTTTTCATCCGGGTCCGGGTACGGCCAATCGCACATATGTGTTCGATCATGCCTGTCACATGCCGGAAGGTGCCGGATCGCGTGAGTTCCACTACAGTTGTTCTGCGCAAATTCCCCGCGAATTCCCCGGTGGTCTACCAGGGAAACAGAAGCATCGGAGCGACGACCCATACGATGGATGGCCAAACGAAACCCACGCGTCGCAGCAAGGTCACGGGGCTGCAGGACGCAGCGCATCTGGCCCGGGACGCCTTGCAGGAACGTCCGGAGCTTTGCCTTGGCGGATTGTTCAAGCAGGGCCGGCCGGTCGCATTGGTGCGCGCGCTGCTGGCTGCGGGCGCAAAGGACCTGCATGTCTATTCATCGCCCGGCGCCGGCTATGACGTCGATCTGATGATCGCGGCGGGCGCGGTCGAGCAGGTGTTCATTCCCGGTGTCACGCTGGAAAACCGTCTCTGCCCCAATTTCCGAAGCGCGGTCGAGGCAGGGCAGGTGACCGCCCATGCACTTGATGCGCTGACCGTGGTGGGCGGGCTGATGGCCTCGGCCCATGGTGTTCCGTTCCAGCCGATCGACGCGCTGCGCGGGTCGGACGTCCTGAAGCACAATCCGCTGATCCGCGAAATCGACTGCCCCTTCTCGGGGCGCCGTATCCACGCCGTCGGACCGATCCGGCCCCGCGTCACGTTTCTGCACGCGCAAGAGTCCGACCGCTGGGGAAACCTGCGCCATCTCAGCACGATGATCTATGCCGATCAACTGATGGCGCGTGCCTCGGACATGGTCATTGCCAGCGTGGACAGGATCGTGCCGGACGAGGTCGTTCTGGACGATCCGGCGCGGGTAACGGTGCCGGCCCACTATGTCGATGCCGTGGGCGAGGTGCCCTACGGCGCGCACCCCACCGCGAGCTTCCCCAATTACGCGATGGACGAGGATCATATCGACGCCTACGCAGATCTGGGCGATGCCGCCCGGACCGGCGACCGCGCCCGGCTGGACGAGTATATCGCGCGCCATGTGACCGGGCCGAAGACCCAGGACGACTATATCAAGGCGGTCGGCGGCGCCGAGCTTTTCGCCCGGCTCGAAGCGGAGGCGCGGAAAGAATGAGCGCGGCAATTTCCCCCCTTGAGCAGATGGTTGTCGTGCTGGCCCGCGACTTGGCCGATGGCGAACTGGGCGCGGCGGGTGCTGCGGCCCTGGTGCCGATGGCGGCGATCGCTCTGGCGCGAGAACTGCACGCGCCCAACCTGACAGTCGGTGGAGAAATGTTCTTCAATCCTGAGCCGGGTCGTTTGTATCCCTCGATGCTGGACGACCGCGCCCTGGGCCGCTGCGAAGCCGCCGAAACCTTCATCGAGCTTTTCGGCCACAGCCATCACGGGCTGGATTTCTTCTTTCACAGCGGCTTGCAGCACGATGCCTTCGGCAACATCAACCTGCATCACGTCGGTGGCACGCTGCACGCGCCCGGGATTCGCGGGCCGGGGGCGGCCAACCTGTCCTACTGCCACACCTCGACGCGGTTCTACATCTGCCCCACGGTTCATACGGCGCGAAATTTTGTCGAGAAAGTAGATTTCATCACCATACCGGGGCACCTCTCGGGGCCCGAGGCGAAACGCGCCGCCGCCCTGACAAATGAGGGGCCGCGGTTCGTGGTGACACCCCGCGCGGTTCTGGATTTCGACCCGGCGACGCTGCGGATGCGGCTGAAATCGGTCCATGCGGGCACGACCGCCGAAGAGGTGCAGCGCCACACGGGGTTCGAGCTTGGATTCTCGGGCGACGTGCCAACGACGCCGCCGCCAACAGACGACGAGCTGTCAATCCTGCGCGAGCGGGTCGACAAGACCGGCACTCTGCGCGCCTGAAGCGCGGATGCCGATAACTTTGAACAACCACTGGGAGGAAGAGATGTTCAAACGCATGATGACTGAAAACCGGCGGGCAATCGGTGCCGCGGCGGCCTTGAGTGCCATTCTTGTCGGCGGGGCGGTTTCGGCCAAGGACCTGACGATGGGGACCACGAGCCCGACGTCCAGCCACTTCACGATCTCGGTCGCGATGAGCAAGGCGATCGAGACCGGCATGGAAGATACCACCGTCAATGTGATCGAGACCGGCGCCAGCGTGGACAATGTCCTGCGCCTCGCACGGGACGAAATCGATCTCGGCCTTGCCACCACCGACATTCTGATCGCGGCCCGAAACGGCTCGGGCAAGTTCGAAGGCAACGCCGTTCCCGACACGGTCGCGCTCTATCCCTACAGCGCGTCGGTCCTGCTGATTGCCGCAACCGAGGAGTCGGGTGTGACCTCGCTCGAGGATCTGGATGGCAAGAAGTTCAATCCGGGTATCCGGGGATCGGCGGCCGAGAACCTGACAACCACCGTACTGTCGATGTTCGACATCAACGCCGACCTCGTGCACGGGGCCGTCGGTGACGCGGTCGAAGGCATCAAGAACCGCCAGATCATCGGCTACAGCAAATACGGGGCCGCAAACTCTGTCGATGCAACCCTGCAAGAGTTGATGACCAGCACCGAGATGCGGTTGATCGGCTTTTCCGAGGAGCAGGAGAAAGCGGCAACGGAATCCATGGAGGGCGTCGGTTTCACGACCCTTCCCGCGGGGCTTATCCCGGGGTCCGAAGAAATGCGGGTGCCCAAGCTCAATGTCTTCTTCCTGACCCGCACCGGCGTCATGGACGACGACACCGCCTATGACATCGCCCGCAGCATCCACCAGAACATGGATCTGCTGGTCGAGGCCTGGCCGCAACTGGCGGAATACGACATCGCCGCCGATGCCGTCGCCACCATCGAGACCGGTATACCCTATCATCCAGGCGCGGCGCAGTACTGGAAAGAAGCTTTAGGAAACTGATTCCGCCCGGCGGACAGTCGCACAGCCGGTCAAACGGACCGGTCGAGCGGGGCGCCCCATGCGCCCTGCCGTCTCGGGAGGGAACATGAGACAATCATCGAGCGAAGCTTCGCCTTGGGAACGGCGCGGCGCGCAGGCACTCGGCGCGTTGTTCGCGGCATTCGTCGCACTGCATTTCTACAATGCCCTGTACGGACAGTTCGAACCGCTGGTTCAACGACCGATCTTTATCGGCTTCGGTCTGGGCGGTGCCTTTTTCCTCTACGCCGCGCGCGCGGCGCGGACCGGCGGTCGAAGCGGCCTGGAACGGGCCATCGACATCACGCTCGGGCTGCTGGCCTTTGGCGTGTGCCTCTATGTGATCCTCAACCGGGATCGCTTTTCCGACATCATGGTGCAGTACGGCCCGCTCGACAAGGCGGCCGGTCTGCTGGCCGTCGTGCTGACGCTCGAAGCGGCCCGCCGGGTGATCGGCTGGTTTCTGCCCTTGCTGGCGCTGTCTACGGTCCTCTATTATTACTTCGGGTATGATCTGATTGACGGGAGCTGGCGCCCGCCGCGGGTTTCGGCGCGCACGGCGGTCGAGACCTTCTACAGTTCGACCACCGGCATCTTCGGCTATCTTGCGGATGTGGGCGCGCGGGTCATTACGATCTATGTGCTTCTGGGGGCGTTGCTGCTGTCCACCGGGGCGACCGACGTGTTCATGAAAATGGCCACCTGGATCGCCGGACGCACGTTTGGCGGTCCCGCCAAGGTCTGCGCCCTGTCCTCGGCGATGTTCGGGACAGTGACCGGATCGGCGGTGGCCAATGTGATGGCGACGGGTTCGATCACCATCCCCACGATGAAGCGGCTGCGCTATCCGCCGGCCTTTGCCGGGGCGGTCGAGGCGGTTGCGTCTTCCGCCGGTCAGCTGACGCCGCCGGTAATGGGGGCGGGGGCGTTCATCATGGCCGAGTTCCTGAACATTCCCTACACCCAGATCGCCGTGGCAGCGGTCGGTCCTGCGTTTCTCTACTACCTCGCGATATGGCTCGGGGTGGACCTTTATGCGCGCCGCACGGGCCTTCAGCCCACGCCGAAAAACGAAATGCCGAAACCGGCGGATTTCCTGGCCCCCGACAAGGCGATCCCGCTGTTTCTTCCCATCGGGACGGTGATCTATTTCCTGTTTCAAGGCTATACACCGAGCTTTGCGGGCGCGGCGTCGATCATCGTTCTGATCCTGACCTGCGCGGTCGTGCGCCCCTTTTCCCAGGAGGCCCGGGTGCAGGGGCTGCGCGCCTGTTGGGCCGGACTGGCCCGGGACGTTTACGAAGGGATGGTCGAAGCCGGCCGCGCGCTGGTGATGATCGCTGCGCTGCTGGCCTGTGCCGCGATCGTGGTGAAGGTCCTGACGGCGACGGGCGCGGGGGTGAAGATCTCGAACCTGCTGTTTTCGGTGTCCGATCAGGGCCTGATCGTCGCCTTGCTGCTGGCGGCGGTGCTGTCGATCGTGCTGGGTATGGATGTGCCGACGACCGCCTCTTACGTTCTGGCGGCGGCAGTCGCGGCCCCCAGCCTCGTGCGGCTTGGCCTGCCGGAACTGACGGCGCATCTGTTCGTGTTCTACTACGCGATCCTGTCGGCCATCACGCCACCGGTCTGCGCCAGTGTCTATGCGGCGGCCGCGCTGGCCGGGGCCAACTTCTGGAAGGTGGCGGGTCGCGCGCTGGTGCTCGCCGGGGCGGTCTATGTGGTTCCGTTCCTGTTCGTGTTCAGGCCGGGCATCCTGGCGCAGGGCGGGACCGGTCAGGTCGTTCTGGATGTGGGCGTGGCAAGTGCCGCGGTCTTCGCCGTCAGCGTCGGGTTGACCGGCTATCTCAGGGGAACGCTGCGGCTTCTCGGGCGGGGCATGTTTCTGGTGACGGCTGCTTTGCTGTTTTATGCTGCGCCGATGGCCGACATTGTGGGGGGGCTGGCGCTGATCGGACTGGTGGCATGGCGGCTTCTGCGCGGAGAACGGCGGATTGCACAGAACGGATAATGCATTGCTTCGCAAAGCAAAGGGCCACCGCTGAAAACCGGCGACGGCCCTGTTTGCGTTCGGCCCCGAGCGCCTGTGCGCGCGGGTTCAGGTCATCCGGAAATAGGGATGGGCGATCTCGTCGGAGGCCTTCACGAAGGTCACTTCGACCCTGGCTCCGATATGCACCTTTTCCGGATCGTCGGTCTGGATCCGGCTCATCATCCGCGGGCCTTCCTCCAGTTCGATCAACGCAACGACGTAAGGCACGTCGTCGGCAAAGGCCGGGCCTGCCGGGCGGCGGGCGATGGTGAAGCTGTGTACCTCGCCGCGCCCGCTGACCGTGTCGAATCTCAGGTTGTCGGAATGGCAATGCGGGCAGATCGCGCGCGGATAGAAGTGATGCTTGCCGCAATCGCCGCAAAGCGGGATGTCAAGGCGGCCTTCCTGCGCGGCCTCCCAGTAGGGGGCGCTGTCGTGGTCGATCACCGGAAGCGGTTTTTCAGGGCTCATGGGCTCAGTCCTTCTGCAAAATCACGGTCGCGCCGGAGGACAATGTGCCCCCCGTGCCATGCACCAGCGCGGTCTCGGCACCCGCGACCTGCCGGTCGCCGCAGACGCCCCGCAACTGGCGGCACGCCTCAATCAACAGAAACATTCCGTACATGCCCGGATGCAGTGCCGAGAGGCCCCCGCCATTGGTGTTCATCGGAAAGGCGCCGCCGGGCGCCGTGCGCTGACCCGAGACAAAATCGCCGCCTTCGCCGATCTTGCAGAAGCCAAGCGCTTCGAGCGTCAAAAGCACCGTGATCGTGAAACTGTCGTAGACCTCGACCACGTCGATATCCGAATGGCTCACCCCGGCCATTTTCATCGCGGTTTCGCCGGCCTTCTGCGCGGGCAGCAGGCGGGCGAGATCCGGCATCTCTCCGATGGCCCAATGGGTATGCGCCTCGCCATAGCCCTTGACCGCGACGGGGGCGGTCTTGAGGTCCCTGGCGCGTTCGGCGGTGGTCATCACGATGGCCCCCGCGCCGTCGGTGACAAGACAGCAATCGAGCAGGTGCAGCGGTTCCGAGATCATCGTGCTGGACAGCACATCGTCAACGGAGAGCGGATCGCGCCGCGTCGCGGCGGGGTTCAGCTGCGCCCATTTCCGGGTGGCGACGGCAATCTCGGCCAGATTCTCGGAGGTGGTGCCGTATTCGTGCATGTGACGCCGCGCCGCCATCGCGTAGCCGCCCACGGGCGTCGGCATCCCGTAGGGTGTTTCGTGCTGCATCGACAGGACCGAGGGACGTCCGCCCAGATTGCGGCTGCGCAGGGATTTCTGGTCGGAACTGTAGACGATCAGGGCAACCTCGCAATAGCCCTCGCGCAGCGCCATCGCGGCGTGGGCGACATGCGCCTCGAAGGCCGAGCCGCCGATATTGGTGCCATCGACATAGGTCGGCATGATATTGAGGTATTCGCCCAGCGTCACCGTGGCGAGCTGTCCGGGCCCAGGCACCCCCCACATGCCGGCGGTCAGAAGACCGTCGACATCGTCCAGCGTCAGGCCGGCTTCCTCGACGGCGGCCTTCGCCACCAGGGCGGCATGGCCCAGAACCGAGGCCTTGGTGACGAATTTCCCGTCCTCGATAGGCGCGTCGGCAATGCCGACGATCACCGGATCGCGTCCGTTCTTCATATGCTCTTTCCCTTTGTTGTCCGGTCGTATCCCAAAGCGGCCCCGATGTCAGTTCGGGCGCATGGTCTTGGCAATCAGCGTGCGCTGAATCTGCGAGGTCCCGCCGCCGATGGTGCTTTGCATCCCTTCGCGGAAATACCGTTCCATATCGGCCTCGGGCAGCATGGAATGACCGCCGAGGATCTGCATGCCGTTGCGCGTGACGGTCTGAAGGGTCTCGGAGGCAAAGAGTTTCGCCATCGAGACTTCGCGCGTACAGGGCGTCTTGGCCGCGGCCAGGCTGGCCGCGCGATAGACCAGCAGCCGCGCGGCGTCGACCTGGGTCTGCATGTCGGCCAGCATGTGGCGGATCACCTGAAAGTCGAAGATCGGCTTGTCGAACTGGATCCGTTCATGCGCGTAGCGCAGGGCATCGTCCACCGCTGTCTGGGCATTGCCGACATAGGCGGCGGCCACGGCGACACGTTCCAGTTCCAGATGGTCGGTGATGATCGACCAGCCCGCGTTCTCGGTGCCCAGCAGCGCGTCCGCCGGCAGTTTCACGTCGTCGACGAAAATCTCGGTGGTGCCGGTCGCGCGCCGCGCCAGGGTCGGCAGTTTGCGGATGTCCAGCCCCTCGGTATCGTTGGGGATCAGGAAGACCGACAACCCCTTGTGCTTGGGCGCGTCGGGGTCGGTGCGGGTCAGCATGGCGAGGATCGCATTGTCGGCCGTCGCGCCCGAGCACCAGAGCTTCTGCCCCTTGACCACCCAGCCATTGCCGTCGCGCCGCGCACGGGTCCTGGTCGAGGCCGCGTCCGACCCGGCGCCGGGTTCGGAAATCGAGATCGAGAAGCGGATGTCGCCATCCAGGAACGGCTGGATGTAACGCTCTTTCTGTTTGGGCGTGCCGAATTTCTCGATATTCATCGCGGTGAAGGTGGCCACCATCAGGCCGGTCGAGAAATCGAAGCCGTATTTCGCCAGCCCCTCGCACATCAGCGCGTAATCCATGATGTCGCCGCCCAGCCCGCCGCTTTCCTCGGAGAACAGGATGCCGAGCCAGCCCTGCCTGGCCACCTTTTCATAGGCCTCATAGGGGTATTCGCGCTCGAGGTCGCATTTGCGGATGTAGTCGCGGCCGATCTCTTCGTCGATGAAACGCTCGACGGTCGCGCGCCACATCTCCTGCTCGGGCGTCAGAAAGTTCATGCGCTCTCTCCTTTGGTGGTGTCGTGCGCGGCCCGGATCTTGGGCGGTTCTCCGGGGCGATCGAGGCGGGTCTTTCGAATCAGCAGGCTGAACTCACAGCGCATCACCGTCTCGTCCCGCTGGTTGATGCCTTCCAGCTTGCTGGTCACGACACCGTGCTGTTCGTCGTGATCCTTCAGATCGACGATTTCGACGCGGGCCCAGAGAGTGTCGTTGATGAAGGTTGGCCGCAGAAAACGCAGCTTGTCACAGCCATAGAAGGCGGCTAGCACGGAACTTTCGAAGGGGATCATCGCGTTGACGATGGAAAACACGAGGCTGCCCTGAACGAGGCGCTGACCGTAGATCGCCTCCTTGGCATGTTCGATGTTGGAATGCAGTTCGAGCCAGTTTCCGGTGAGCATGCAGAAATTGACGACATCGGTTTCCGTCATCGTCCGCCCGCTCGAAACGCCGATCTGGCCCAGTGACAATTCTCCGAATGGGTGACGTATCACGTTGGATTCTCCTGTTGGTCCGCTTTGGGCGACAGCACGATCAGGGCATCGGCAGCGACCAATCCTTTCCCGTCTGCCCGAACCATCGCAGGGTTGATTTCGATTTCCGAGATCAGATCGGCGTTTTCGGCGAAGAAAACAGATATGCGTGAAATGAGGTCCGCCAGGGCCCCCCTGTCGGCGGGTTCCGCGCCGCGCAGCCCCGCCAGCAACCTGGCACCCGGGCCCGAATCCACCATCGCCTCGGTGGTTTGCGGCCCTGCGGGGGCAAGCCGAATTTCGGCCACGTCGATCAGTTCCACAAGAATGCCGCCGGGGCCGGCCAGAACGATCGGGCCGAAGGTGTCGTCGCGTTTGCATCCGATGATCCATTCGGCCACGGACCCTTCTTCCATTTCCTCGATCAGCGCCGTGCCGCCCGCAAACCGTTCCGCCATTTCGGCGGCGGCCTGTTTCGCCTCTTGAGGCGAGAGACCCAGTCGGACGAGACCATGATCGGATTTATGCGGGTAGTCGTCGTGACACAGCTTGGCGACACATCGCCCCTCGGCGGGATCGCGTTTCGGCACCGGTATGCCGATCCGTTGCAGCAGGTCCTTCGCGTCGGCCTCGTGGACCACTTTGCGCCCGGCACGTTGCCAGTTTTCCAGTGTTTCCCTCGGGGTCATGCCACTTCTCCTGTCGTGGCCGCCAGCGCCGCAAGGCCCGACGCCGCCCGCGCGGGCGAATCATAGACCGGAACAGCGCGTTCGCGCAGAGCCTCGCCCGACGCATTGCTGCGCGCCGCGCCGGTCCAGACGATCAGGATCGGCTTGCCGGTGCTGTCGAACGCCTCGGCCAAAGCCTCGATGAACTGCTGATCCGGCACAAATGTGATAATTGCGATGGCGATATCCACGCCCGGATCGGCCGCTACGGCCTCAAGGCAACGGCCGACATAGGTGGGATTCGCCAGAACGACGCCGGTCAGATCGACCGGATTCGAAACCGAGCCGTAGAACGGCACGTAGCGCGACAGCGCGGTCTGCGTCGCCTCGTCCAGGACCGGAACCTCGAAACCGGCGCTTTCGGCCAGGTCGGTCATCTCGACGCCGAGCCCGCCGGTGACAGAGATGATGCCGACCCGGTTGCCGGCAGGCCGCCTGCCCGCGGCAAGGGCCGTCACCGCATCGACGGCAGCCACGGATTCGCGGGCGCGGATAACCCCGGTTTCGCGGAAAACCGCGCTGATCACCCGGTCGTCCCCGGCCATCGCGCCGGTATGGGACTGGACAGCGCGCGATCCGGCGCGGCTTCGTCCGCCCTTGATCGCAACGACGTGCTTTCCGTCGCTCGTGAGCCGTCGGGCAGCCTCGGCAAAGCGGCGTCCGTCGCGCAGTTCCTCGACATAGCACAGAACCACGCGGATCTGCGGATCGTTGCCGAGATATTCGAGCAGATCCGCGGCGGTCAGATCCGTTTCGTTGCCGCTGGAGACGATGGCATTGATCCCCACACCACGTTCGCCCAGACGCAACGCCATAAGGCCGCCAAGCGCGCCTGACTGGGAAATCATGGCCACGGGGCCGGGCCTGAGACCGTTGAACATCGGGCTGAAGGTCAGTTGCAGGTCCGACGCGGGGCGCACCACGCCTTCGCAGTTCGGTCCGACCAGACGAAAGGGCGCGTCCTGCATGATCCGGCGCAGCCGCATCTCGTTTTCATGCCCGTCGTCCCCGGCTTCCGAAAACCCGGAGGTCACCCCGACCACGACTTTCACATCGAGCCGGGTGCAGGTTTCCAGCGCATCGAGAGCGACGCCGACCGGGGTCGCCAGAACGACCACGTCGATCGGGCCTTCGATCTCTTCCAGGCTGCGTGCTGCCGCAAGCCCCTCGATTTCGCCGCCCGAGGGGTTCACCGGGATGATTGTGCCGCCGTAACCGTTGCTCTTCAGCAGGGCCATCACGGCCTGCCCAAGCTTGCCCTTGGTGCGGGACGCCCCGACGACCGCGATGGTGCTGGGATCGAACAGAGCGTCCAATGCCTCTGCAACCGAATGTCGGTGTTCCGCCACTCGATTCGTGTTTGGCTCAACCATTTCTTCCTCCGTCAAGTAAAAGTTTTGATGTTCGTTTCGGCGATCTAACGGGCGTTCGATTGTTCTCGCAATGGATTTCGGTTCCGGAGAGACTGAGGGCGCTGGATCAAGAGGTTGGGGCTTGACGACCGAGAAATGAAATTCCGGGAGACTATCGAGTGAAGATAACAGACGGGCCGCTGAGCGATCTCAGGGTGATTGAAATGGGGCATGTGATTGCAGCGCCGATGTGTGGAGCTCTGCTTTCCGATTTTGGTGCCGATGTGATCAAAATCGAACGGCCGGGACAGGGCGACATGCTGCGGGTTCTGAGTGCGCGCACCAAGGATGGTGTGGGTGCCTGGTGGAAGACCCTGGCGCGAAACAAGCGACTGGTGGCGCTGGACTGGAAGTCCGACGATGGGCACGAGGTTTTGCGCCGTCTGATCGAAAACGCGCAGGTTCTGATCGAGAACTTCCGCCCCGGTGTGCTTGAAAGGGCGGGATTGGCGCCAGAGGTTCTACATGGCTGGAACCCGGATCTGGTGATCGTGCGGATCTCGGGCTATGGCCAGACCGGGCCGCGTTCGTCGTGGCCGGGTTTCGGTCGGGCCGGCGAGGCCATGAGCGGGTTGGCGCACATGACCGGCTTTGCCGACAACGCCCCGATGCACCCCGGCTTTCCCGCCGCGGATTCGACCACCGGCCTGATGGCGGCCTACGGCGCGATGATGGCGCTTCATGAGGTGCAGAACGGCAGCGCCAGGGGCCAGGTGGTTGACCTGGCCATCTTCGAGCCGCTTCTGCGCCTGATCGACTATCACGTTCCGACGCGGACCGGCGCGGGACTGCCGGTTGACCGAAACGGCCTTCAGTCACCCAATTCCTACGCGCCGGCGGGGGTGTTTCGCGCCCGGGACGGCAAGTGGGTCACTATCAGCGCGGGCAGTGCGGCGACCGGGCGGCGCCTTCTGGAGGCCGCGGGCGGCAAGGAATGGGCGGAACAGCCGCAATTCCAAAGTCTGGAAGGCTTTGCGGAGCATATGGACGAGATCGTGGACCGTCTCGGCGCATTCGTGGCCCAGCATGACGCGCAGGAGGCGATCGACATCTTCCAGGCCCACGATGCAGTGGCGGCGATGGTCTATGACGTCGATGACATCCTGGCCGATCCGCAGATCGCCGCGCGCGGCGACATCGTGGGGGTCGAGGGCGACGACACCAAGGTCGTCGGCCCCGTGCCGAAGCTGGACAAGACGCCGGGCCGGCTGCGCTGGCTCGGGCGCAGAGATCTGGGCGCTGACAGCCGGGCAGTGCTGGACGAACTCGGATACGACGCCGGGCAGATCGACACCCTTATCGAAAACGGCACGGTAGCCGAGCCGGACCGCTGAAAGCGGTCTGCAAGACAAGAGAAGAAAGCAATGACCTATCAGATGACATCCGATCAGCAGGGAATCCGCGATGCGGTTCTGCGGATTTGCGAAGAGTTCGACGACGAATTCTGGCTCAACCGGGATCGCGAAGGCGGCTTCCCGCACGAATTGCACCAGAAGCTGGCCCGCGATGGCTGGCTGGGCATTGCCATCCCCGAAGAATACGGCGGTGCCGGTCTAGGCATTGTCGACGCTGCGATCATGATGCAGGCGATCGCGGAATCCGGCGGCGGCAACAGCGCTGCCTCGGCGATCCATATGAACATCTTTGGCCTGAACCCGGTGGTCAAGTTCGGGACCGAAGACCAGAAGAAGACCTATCTTCCGCCGCTCGTGGCCGGTGAACAAAAGGCCTGTTTCGGTGTCACCGAACCGACAACCGGGCTCGACACGACCAAGCTGAAAACGCGCGCCGTGCGGCAGGGTGACCGCTATGTCGTGCATGGGCAGAAGGTCTGGATTTCGACCGCGCAGGTCGCCGACAAAATCCTGCTTCTGGCCCGCACCACTCCGCTGGAAGAGGTCAGGAAACCGACCGAAGGTCTGAGCCTGTTCTACACCGATCTCGACCGGACGTTCGTCACGGTGAGCGAGATCGAGAAGATGGGCCGCAAATGCGTCGATTCGAACGAGCTGTTCATCGACGGGTTGCCGATTCCGGCCGAGGATCTGATCGGCGAGGAAGGTCAGGGCTTCCGCCAGATCCTGCACGGGCTGAATCCCGAAAGGGTGTTGATCGCCGCCGAGGCGGTGGGTATCGGGCGCAACGCGCTTCGGCGCGCCGCGGATTACGCCAACGAGCGTGTCGTCTTTGGCAGGCCGGTCGGCCAGAATCAGGGGGTGCAGCACCCGCTGGCCGCCTGCTGGGCGGAACTGGAAGCGGCCAATCTCATGGCGATGAACGCCGGCGCGCTTTACGACGCCGGCAAGCCCTGCGGCAACGAAGCCAATGCAGGCAAATACCTGGCCGGCGAAGCGGCGGTGAAGGCGACGCAGACCGCGCAGCTGACCTTCGGCGGTTTCGGATATGCCAAGGAATACCATGTCGAGCGGCTTGTGCGGGAAGCCATCCTGTTCCGCATCGCGCCGGTCACCCCGCAACTGGTGCTGTCGTTCATCGCGGAACATGCGCTCGGCCTGCCGAAGTCCTACTAGTTTGGAATATCGAAGGAAGACCCATGCGAATTGACGGAATGGATGCCATTTTCGCCCCTCGTTCTGTTGCCGTGATCGGCGCGTCGAGTGACCCCAAGCGCATCGGCGGACGGCCGGTGGATTTTCTCATACGTCACGGGTTCGACGGCCCGATCCTGCCGATAAATCCGAAGTCGCCCGAGGTGCAGGGTCTGACGGCCTATCCGTCGATCTCCGAGGCCCCCTTAACCCCGGATCTGGCGGTGATCGCGCTGCCGGCGCCGCTGGCCGTTCAGGCGGTCGAAGAATGCGCTTCCCGCGGCGTGCGGGGCGCGGTGATCTTCAGTTCGGGGTTCTCCGAGGTCGATGACGCAGGCGCCGCGCTTCAGGCGCGCATGGTCGACATCGCGCGCGAAGGCGGCATGCGGCTTGTCGGGCCGAACTGCCTTGGTATCGCCAACGTGCGGCACAATCTCTACGCAACCTTCACGCCGGGGGTCGAAAAGCACCTGCCCAGGCCCGGCGGCGTGTCGATCGTCAGCCAGAGCGGCGCCTTCGGGTCGTATTGCATGACCCTGGTCAGGATGCGCGGCCTGGGGGTCAACCTCTGGGCGACGACAGGCAATTCCTGCGATGTCGACTTTGCCGATGCCGTGGCATATTGCGCGCAGGATGACGAAACCCGCGTGATCATGGGATACCTCGAAGGCGCGACCGACCGCGACAGGCTGGTCGAGGCCCTTGAACTGGCGCGCGCCCGGGAAAAGCCGGTGGTCATGATGAAGGTTGGGCGCAGTGCGGTGGGTGCCGAGGCCGCGCAGTCGCATACCGCTTCGCTGGCGGGGTCCGACGCGGTCTATGACGCGGCCTTCCGGCAATACGGCGTCTACCGGGCGCAATCGGTCGACGAAATGTTCGATGTGACCTATGCCTGCGCCGAATCGGCGTCGATGATGCAGGGCGACCGGCTGGGCCTTGTGACGGTCTCGGGCGGCGTCGGGGTGCTGATGGCCGACGAAGCCGAGAAACTGAAACTGGACGTGCCCGCGCTTCCGGGTCACGCGCAGAAAAAACTGAAAGAGGTGCTGCCCTTCGCCGGCGTCCGAAACCCGGTCGATGTGACGGCGCAGCTGGTCAACCAGATCGACCTTCTGGAAACCAACATGGATGTGTTGTTCGGAGACGGCGAAATCGACGGAGCCATCATCTTCATGTCCACGGTCGGTCTTGTCGCCGACCTGAACGAAGCCATCCGGACAGGGCTGGAGCGCATCCGCGAGAAGTATCCCGGCCGGCCGATGCTGTTCTGTTCGCTGACGGAACCGGACGGTCGTGCCGCATACGAAAGGTCGGGGTTCATCGTGTTCGAGGAACCGACCCGTGCGGTCCGCGCGATGGCCGCATTGCGCTATTTCGCCCGGTCCTTCGCACGGGCCGGCGAACATGACCCCATACCGGAACTGCCCGACCTGTCGCCGTTGCCGGACGGCATGGTGAACGAGATCGAGGCCAAGGTCCTGCTTGCCGAGGCCGGCATCGCGATCGTGCGCGAAACCCTGGCTAGGACCCCGGAGGCGGCGGCCGAGGCGGCGGTCGAGATGGGCTTTCCGGTCGTGCTCAAGATCGCTTCGCCCGACATCCTGCACAAATCCGATATCGGCGGCGTGGCGCTGAATCTGCGCTCGGTCGAAGAGGTCCGCTCTGCCGGGGCGCGAATCCTGGAACTGGCGTCCGAAAAGGCACCCGATGCGCGGATCGACGGGCTGGTCGTGGCGGAACAGGCAGCACCGGGACTGGAGGCCATACTCGGCGTGACCCGGGATCCCGCGTTCGGCCCGGTGGTCATGTTCGGTCTGGGCGGGGTGCTGGTCGAGGCCCTGGGAGACGTGTCCTTCCGGGTCGCGCCTTTCGGGCCCGCCGAAGCGCGCCGCATGATCGACGAAATCCACGGTCGAAAGCTGCTGGACGCCTTCCGGGGCGCGCCCGAACGCGACATCGGAGCGCTCGCCGACGCCCTTTCTCGGCTGTCAGCCTTTGCCGCGCATCACGGGACAGCGCTCGAGACAGTTGATGTGAACCCGATGATCGTCGGAGCCGATGGGCAGGGCGCCGTGGCCGCCGACTGTGTCGTCATTCCAACCGGCAGGGAGGCCACTGACAACCGAGCCTGACATCTTCCCGATCCCCTGGCAGCAAGCGACGGACTGTCCGCGGTTTTCTAACAGTTGACAGAAAATACATACGCGGCCAAACTACTTTCTGAATACTGTTCATATAATAGTATGCTGGGAGGAGATCATGGAAGACGCGCATCAGACGCCGGTGAAGAGCGGCGGGGATTGCATCGTGAAATCAGTGGCCCGCACCTGTGAAACGTTGGTGTATTTCGACGAGGTGCGTCGACCGCTTTCGGTAGTGGAAGTATCCAGGAAACTGGGGTATCCGCAATCGAGCACCTCGGCGCTCCTCAAGAGCCTGGTCAAGCTCGGGTTCCTGAGCCACGATGCCCGAAACAAGAACTACTTCCCCACCGAACGCGTCCCTCTTCTGGGGGGCTGGATGAATCCGGATCTGTTCGGCGAAGGCATCATCCAGCGGCTGCTCAAGGCGATCGCGCAACGGACGCAGCATGTCGTTGTCCTGGGAACAAAGAACGGCGACGAAGCCGAGTATGTCCAAGTAATCCGTCCGAAGAAGTCGCCGATTCACCACATTTCACTCGGCACGCGGCGTCCGCTGGGTAATTCCGGGGTGGGGCGGGTCCTGATGAGCCGCTTCAGCGATGAAGACGTGTGCCGCCTGTTACGAAAGATCAATGCCTATCGTGCGCCCGACGAACCGGCGGTGGACGTGAAGGCCTTCATCGCTTCGTTGACCGAGACCCGTGCCAAAGGATACTATCGTTCGACCGATCAAGTCGTCAAAGGCGCCGGGTTGATCTCCATGCCTTTTCCCAGCCATCAGAATTCTCGCCTTTTTGCCGTCGGTGTTGGTGCCCCGACGGATGTCATCCTGCGATCCGAGAACGAGATTGTCAGGATCATGCGCGAAGAAATTGTTCGGAATCTGGGAAAGAGAGGTCATGATCCCAAGGTCTGTTGAACATCGGTGTTCGTCCGACGTGATTTCTGGTTCACCCTAAATCCCGCGGCGACGACTTCCCGTATCGGATTGTCGGAGTCCTGTGCGGTTGTCGATCCTCTGGTGCAGGCGAATGTTCTGGTCACAGTGATGTCCAGAAAAATGGCTGTGTTCGATATTTGATCCAGATATTTTCTGGACCGGCTTTCAGAACCTATTCGGGACCGGACAATTTCGGACAGCTCAGCCGAACTGCTGGTCCGTCAAATCGCGGTGTCGCCCGTCCCGAAATGCCTGATCGACCAGCATGGAAAGAATTTGCCCGCCAAGAAGGGCCCGTGCGCCGCTATGCGCTCCATCGCCATTTCATCGCGACCCTGCAGACAGTCTTGCTTCCCGCCGCAGTCTTTTGCTGGACGGACCGCTGAACCGCCGGTGCAAACGGAGTAGAGTTTCACGGCGCGGTCAGCCACGACGATGTGGCCGGCGGCGCGATGACGACCAACGCGGTCGCCGCATGGCTTCACTTTACCGGGTTTTACGGAATTATCGTCGCGCAGATCCCGCCGGAGCGGACCACGGCAGAGTGGCAGGTGCCGTTCGACGCGCCCGACATTCCGAATGCGTCGGTCAGCGAGGAACTGATCCTGTCCCACGTGACCGAGAAGCGGACGCTGCCGCGGCCATTGTTCGCGCAATCGCATATATGTGCGATCTGGTGGCGGAACAGGGGTGGGCGGCGCTTCCGCATTGACCGGGCCGCGTGCCGGGTGATCGCCTCGAACGAGGAACATTCGCCAACGGACGGGGCCATGAGGCACCCGTGAAGGCAAGGAAGTCGGCCGGACGCGGGAAGCGTCTGCCGGCGCAGGGAGGAAGAACTGCGATGACTGTATCGAACGGACTGGATCGTCTTGCCGCAGGCGCGGCGCTGATAATCGCGGGGGCGCTGGCGCCACAGGTGGCCCCGGCCGAGACAACCCTCAAGGTGGCGGACACTTTCCCGCCGGGCCATTACATCGTCGAAACCGGCACCGAATACTGGAAGGAGCGTGTGACCGAACTGACCGACGGCGAGATCAAGTTCCAGTATTTCGGCGCCGGGCAGATGGGCTCGCTTCGCGACATGTTCTCGATGGTGCAATCGGGCGTGGTGGACATAGGTTATGTGCCGCCAGCCTATAACGGGGGCACGATGCCGCTGGCCGGTGTGCACACGCTGCCGGGACTGTTCTCGCAAAGCGCCGTCGGCACACCGGCATTCTACGATACGGTGACGTCTGGAGCGATCCTGGAGAACGATTTCCTGAACAACGGGATGCGCCCCCTCTGGGGCGTGATGACCTCCACCTACAATCTGTTCACCCGTGGCAAGGAGATTGACGGTCTGGAGGATATCAAGGGGCTCAAGCTGAAGACCATCGCCGGGAACATGGCGGAATCGGTCAAGGCCCTGGGCGGCGCCCCGGTCGATATTCCCAGCCCGGAAATGTAAGGTGCGGTTTCTCGCGGGACATCCCGTTTGTTGATTATAGCTTTTCTCTGAGTGCTTCGTAAGGCGTCTTTCCGTTGTGCGCGCCGTGCGGTCTGTGGAAGTTGTAGAAGCGTTCCCATTCGCCCAGCTTTGCTTCGAGATCGACATCGCCTTTGTAGCTGAGCAACTGGTAAAACTCCTGCCCATCCGACCTGTGTGACCGTTCCACCTTACCGTTCAGCTGCGGCGTACCGCGCTTGATGTAGGCATGGCGGATGCCAAGATCCTCGACATGCCAGTGGAATTTCGCCTGGAACTCATGGCCATTATCCGTCCTGATTTCGCGGATGCGAAATGGGAACTTTTCAACGACGTGATTAACAAAGTTGATCGCATTGG
>NZ_AUIJ01000008.1 GCF_000423645.1 Sediminimonas qiaohouensis DSM 21189
GTGCTGAAGTCGGGCACCTGCCAGTCCAGGTCGACCAAATGCAGCAGGCTCTCGACGAAGCCTGTGGTCTGGCGTAGCGCCATGCCGAACAACACTTTCATCGTCAAGCATGTCTGGATAGCGGTGTCGCTGTAGGTCTGCTGCCGACCGCGCTTACCGGTCGGCGCAGCCTCCCAGATCATCTCCGGGTCAAACCAGACTGTCAGCGAGCCACGGCGCTTGAGCGCTTCGTTATAGGCCGGCCAGTTCCTGGTCTTGTAGGTTGGGGGTGTGGGTCTGCTCATGTCGCCCAGCTACCACACTGGATTCGCGACATGAATCCCTCACGCGCTTTGTGCAACAGAGCCCGGATTGGCCCTTCGGCCTTCTGACCAAGCTCAGGGGATTGCCATCGGGAAATACCGCGCCAAGGCCTTGCGCCCTTGCCCATTCGATCACCGTCATCACGTTCTGTAGACGCTGCGCAATAGTGGCGTTGGACAGCTTGCCAGCCTCAAGCATGGACTGCTTCCAAGCGTCCCCTTGCAATGCCGTGACATTCGTCAGGCAATCGTCCTTGCGGTGGGCACAAAACTCCTCCGCAGCCCGCCTGAATTTGCCCTCTGATCTGGCAGGCAATGGCGCAGCATCACGCCCTGCGGCCCGTGTGGTGACCTCTCTGTCGATCACCGCCCCAAAGGTGAGCCGCTTCCCGTTGGCCGCTGCTGCGGCCTTCGACTTGTACTCTGGGTATCTGTCCGTCGCGCCGCTGTCCGAATAGTCACCCTCAGCCTTGGAATGGTTCACCCTTGCAGCGTCTGCCATCGCCTTCGCCAGAGCCTTTAGCAGCTTGTGACGTGAAGCAGCGTCGACACGCAAACTGTGCTTCGCGAGGACGACATCAGCAAAACCGCCGAACCGTGTTTCAAGATCATGTGCAATGGTCGCATTAGTGGGCACCTTGAGCGGGTGCATCGTCCCTGTGAGCGCCGCGCGATCCGCTTCAAGCACACGGGACCACACTTCTGGTTCGCCGGGGTCTTCATCCAGCACCTGCACGAACAGCGCCCTAACCTCTCCAGCAAGCGCCTGAGCATCCTTATGGGTAAGCTCTGTCACCCCCGCATCGCCACGCCTGATCGCGTCCCAGTGTGCGTCTACCGCAGCCAAAGCGTTCAGGAACCGCCTCCGCGCTTCACCCCAATCCTTGGTCCTGAGCGATGCTTTCACCGGACTACCGGCTTTCACTGTCCGGGTTATCCAAGCATCCCCAATAGGGATCGCAATCGAGGTTCCAACCGCGCGACTCGCTACGTCATTCGGGACGTGAACCCGTAGATAGTATGTCGATTGTATCCGAACCGGGTTGGGCATCGCTCGTCTCATGATGTACCGCCTCTATGTACCAGATGAGGCAGCGCAATCCCCTGATAATCAGGAACTTTCGCGATTTCAATGCTTTACGATGGTGGGTGATGAGAGACTCGAACTCCCGACATCTTCGGTGTAAACGAAGCGCTCTACCAACTGAGCTAATCACCCTCAGCGGCTGCTTTAGCCAATGCGCGAGGGGGGCGCAAGAGGGATGGTGCAATTCCGCCGTGTTGACATCGCCCCCCGCCCCTGCACGATGGCGGGCCATGCCCTCTGCCACCGATAAAGGTCCGCCCGCACATGTCATTCGATCCGCAAAACCACCAGATGCACCCCGCCCGGCGGTTCTCGGATTTCAGCGTGGGCGAGCGGTTCCTCGCCCCGTCCCGCACCATGACCGAGGGCATATTCACCGCGTTCCAGGCCGCCAGCGGCGACAATCACCCCATTCACTACGATCGCGCCTACTTGGCGCGGCTGGGGCACCCCGATTTGTACGCCCACGGCTACATGACCCTGTGCCAGGCCGCCATAGGCGCCACCCCGTTGGCCCACCAGATGGGCGAGGCGCTGATCGGGTTTCTTGAACAATCCAGCCGCTTCCTCGCGCCCGTCTATTGCGGCGATACCCTCTATACCGCGTTCGAGATCACCGATCTCGCCCCCGGAAGCACCACCGGCGTGATGACGCTGGCGCTCACCATTCATAACCAAAACAGCGTCCTGGTGGCCGAAGGCATGCAAAAGTACCTGTTGCGCCTGACCTGAGGGGAAACCAAAACGCGCCCGGTTGTGGCGCGTTTGAAGGGGAAATGGTGGGTGATAGAAGATTCGAACTTCTGACATCTTCGATGTGAACGAAGCGCTCTACCACTGAGCTAATCACCCGTTGCGCGGCCTTTTAGCCGCAGTGCCCGACCTTCGCAAGAGGGCAACGCCGCATTATTCGTCCGGCGTTTCATCCGCTGGCGCCAGTTCCGGCGCGGCGTTCACGACTGACGTGCTCTGGCGCAGCTTGCACACCACCACGCGGCCGTTGCTCATCTGCTTGACGCGGTTGATGCGCAGCTTGCCGAACGGCATCAGGTTCAACTCGCGCCCCGCCGCGATCTGCTCGCCCAGAACCGCCAGCATCGCCTCGACCACCGGCTTGGCGTCCTTCTTCTTGATGCCCGAGCGCTCTACGACCGTGTCGATCAGCTCTTTCTTCTTCATGTCGGGCGAGGACGCCGTGGGCGTGCTTTCGCTAACCACCTTGGGCGCCGGCGCGGCCTCGGTCGCGGATTTCACCGCCGCGCTGCGAGTCGCGCTCTTGGTCGAGGCGGGTTTCGTCGTAGCCCCCGTCTTGGCCGTCGCGGACCTGCCCGCGCTGCGCACGGTGCGCGACGTGGATTTGGGTGTGCTCGCTTTTGCCATGATACTCTGCCTGTTATTGTTTCAATTCGTGCAGCACTATAGCAACATAGATGTTCAATCGATAGCAAGCAGTTGACCTGTGCGGCGGACTGCCACAAGAATTTGCTGGGGCATTTTTGCCTATGGGGGATAACATGAAGAAACTTGCACTCGCCGCGGCCCTGTCTGCCGCCTGCCTCGCGCCCGCCGCCAACGCTGGCGGCTATTCCGAACCGGCCGTCATGGCCCCGGTCATGGTCGAGGAGGAGGCTGCCACCTCCAGCGCGTCCGACGCGGTTTTGGTCTTTGGCACGCTGCTGATCGGCATCGTTGCCGTCCTCGCGCAGTAACGTCACCGGATGGGGCGGCGCCTCTACCCGGGCCCTGCCAGGTTCCACGCAAATAAGGGGCGGCGCCATCGGCACCGCCCCTTTGCTACGTCGGTATGCTACTCAGGCTGCCACGCTCAATGCGCGGTGGCCTGCGTACCCCCGCTTTCCTTCAGCGCCGCGGCGGCGGCCTCTTCGGCCTCTTCGTCCCATTCCACCGCTTCTGGCTTGCGGGTCAGGGATTGCTCCAGAACCTCGCTGACGTGGCTCACCGGGATGATCTCCAGCCCCGCCTTGACGTTGTCGGGGATCTCGGCCAGATCCTTCTCGTTCTCGCGCGGGATCAGCACACGCTTGATGCCGCCCCTCAGCGCCGCCAGCAGCTTTTCCTTCAGGCCGCCGATCGGCAGGGCGTTGCCGCGCAGCGTGACCTCTCCGGTCATCGCCGTGTCCTTGCGCACCGGGATACCGGTCAGGACCGACACGATCGACGTGACCATCGCCAAACCCGCGCTTGGCCCGTCCTTTGGTGTCGCGCCCTCGGGCACGTGCACGTGGATATCCCACTTCTCAAAGCGCGGCGGTTTGATCCCGATCTCGGGCGCGATCGAGCGGACATAGCTTGACGCCGCATCGATCGATTCCTTCATCACGTCGCCCAGCGTGCCGGTGGTCTTCATCCGGCCCTTGCCCGGCAGGCGCAGCGCCTCGATATTCAACAGCTCACCGCCGACCGAGGTATACGCCAGCCCGGTCACGACACCGACCTGGTCCTCTTCCTCGGCAAGGCCGTACTTGTACTTCTGCACGCCCAGGAAATCGCTCAGGTTCTCGGGCGTCACCGTCACCGTATCGGCCTGCTTGCGCACGATCTGCGTCACCGCCTTGCGCGCCACCTTGGCGATCTCGCGCTCGAGGTTCCGCACGCCCGCCTCGCGGGTGTAGTGCCTGATGATCGCGGTCAGCGCCTCGTCGGTCAGCTCGAACTCGCCCTTCTTCAGGCCGTGGTTCTTGATCTGCTTGTCCAGCAGGTGCTGCTTCGCGATCTCGCGCTTCTCGTCCTCGGTGTAGCCCGCCAGCGGGATGATCTCCATCCGGTCCAGAAGCGGCCCCGGCATGGTATAACTGTTGGCCGTGGTCAGGAACATCACGTTCGACAGGTCATACTCCACCTCAAGGTAGTGATCGGTGAAGGTGCTGTTTTGCTCGGGGTCCAGAACCTCCAGCATCGCACTGGCCGGATCGCCGCGGAAATCCTGCCCCATCTTGTCGATTTCATCCAGCAGGATCAGCGGGTTGGTCGTCTTGGCCTTCTTCAAGGCCTGTATGATCTTGCCCGGCATCGAGCCGATATAGGTGCGCCGGTGGCCGCGAATCTCGCTCTCGTCGCGCACACCGCCCAACGAGATGCGGATAAACTCGCGCCCAGTGGCCCGCGCCACCGATTTGCCCAGGCTCGTCTTGCCCACGCCCGGCGGACCGACAAGGCACATGATCGGACCCTTCAGCTTCTTGCTGCGCTGCTGCACCGCCAGGTATTCGACGATCCGTTCCTTGACCTTCTCAAGGCCATAGTGATCATCGTCCAGCACCTTTTCGGCGCGGCCAAGGTCCTTCTTGACACGGCTCTTGGTGCCCCACGGGATCGACAGCATCCAGTCGAGGTAGTTGCGCACCACCGTCGCCTCGGCGCTCATCGGGCTCATGTTCTTGAGCTTCTTGAGCTCCGCCTCGGCCTTTTCGCGCGCTTCCTTGCTCAGCTTGGTATTGGCGATGCGCTCTTCCAGCTCGGCCAGTTCGCCTTCGCCTTCCTCGCCATCGCCCAGCTCCTTCTGAATGGCCTTCATCTGCTCATTCAGGTAATATTCGCGTTGCGTGCGCTCCATCTGGCTCTTGACGCGGGTCTTGATCTTCTTCTCGACCTGCAGAACGCTCATTTCGCCCTGCATCAGGCCGTAGACCTTCTCAAGCCGCTCGGACACCGAAAGCGTCTCCAGAAGCTCTTGCTTTTGCTCCACTTCCACGCCCAGGTGGCCCGCCACCAGATCGGCCAGCCGCGCCGGTTCTTCCGTCTCCGAGACCGAGACCATCGCCTCTTCGGGCACGTTCTTGCGGATCTTGGCGTAGCGCTCGAACTCCGCCGCCACCGACCGTTGCAGCGCCTGCACGGTGGCCGCGTCGCCCGGCATTTCCGTCAGGTACTCGGCCCGCGCCTCGAAGAACGAGTCGTTGTCCAGGTATTCGACTATCCGCACCCGGCTGACCCCCTCGACCAGCACCTTCACGGTGCCGTCGGGCAGTTTCAGCAGTTGCAGAACATTGGCCAGAACCCCGGCCTTGTAGATCCCGTCGCGGTCCGGATCATCGACCGCCGGGTCGATCTGGCTGGCAAGCAGGATCTGCTTGTCGTCGCCCATCACCTCTTCGAGGGCGCGCACGGATTTGTCGCGCCCCACGAACAGCGGCACGATCATGTGCGGGAACACCACGATATCACGCAGTGGCAGCACGGGATAGGATGCGTTCAACGGCTCTTGCATACTCATTCCTTGTCATTTGGCAAAACGGGGCGGCCCCGATCATCGGCGACCCTGTCCGTTTCCTGTCCGAAACAATCTGGGGTGATCGGGGGCGGAATTCAACCGCGCACGACGCTATCTGCCCCCCACAATGCCGTTCTCATGACCACGCCACAAGCGCCATTTTCCGCGAATCCGGCACAGTAGCGCCCGCCCCGGCCCACGGCGCCCGCAAGACGGGGCAGATTGGTCAAGCGGGGGCGATACCTGCCGCCGCCCATGTTGCCAGTGCCGCCTTCGCGCCGCGCCGCCCCCGGATCAGCAAAAGCACGAAATACCCCCGCCCGCGATAGCGCGCGATATCAATGTCCGTTCACGTGTCCCGCCGTTCGCCCGAGTTTCTTCGTAATATAGCGATCAAAAAACCATCCCACAGCGAGGCCACCCCACTCACGCCTACAGCGGCTCGATGTCGCCCCGCCGGTATTCGGCCTCGAATCCGGTCCTGAACTCCTCAAACCGGCCCGCCTCGACCGCGGTTCTCATGTCTGCCATCAGGTCCTGGAAATATTGCAGGTTGTGCCAACTCAGAAGCATTCCGCTGATCATCTCGCCGGACTTGAAAACATGGTGCAGGTAGGCCCGGCTGTAGCCCCGGCAGGCCGGGCACGCGCATCCGTCGTCCAGTGGCCGGGCATCGTCGCGGTGGCGGGCGTTCTTGATGTTGACCATCCCCCGCCGCGTCCACGCCTGCCCCGTCCGCCCCGACCGGGTCGGCAGGACGCAGTCCATCATGTCGATCCCGCGCGCCACGGCGCCCACGATGTCGTCGGGCTTGCCCACCCCCATCAGGTAGCGCGGCTTGTCCTCGGGTAGCATCGCGGGCGCATAATCCAGCACCCCGAACATCGCCTCCTGCCCCTCTCCCACGGCCAGACCCCCAACGGCGTAGCCATCGAATTCGATCGCCCGCAGGGCCTCGGCGCTCTCGGCGCGCAGGTCGCGATTGACGCCGCCTTGCTGAATGCCGAACAGGGCATGCCCCGGCCGGTCCCCGAACGCCGCCTTCGATCGCGCGGCCCATCGCATGCTCAGGCGCATGCTCTCGGCCACCGCCTCGTCGGTCGCCGGCAGGGCCGGGCATTCATCAAAGCACATAACGATATCGCTGCCCAACTGGCGCTGAACTTCCATGCTGCGCTCGGGCGTCAGCTCGTGAACCGCGCCGTCGATATGGGATTTGAACCGCACCCCCTCCTCGGACAGCTTGCGCAGGCCGGCCAGGCTCATCACCTGGAAGCCGCCCGAATCCGTCAGGATCGGCCCATCCCAGTTCATGAACCGATGCAGCCCGCCCAGCCTCTCCACCCGCTCGGCGCCGGGGCGCAGCATCAGGTGATAGGTATTGCCCAGCAGGATATCGGCGCCCGTCGCGGCGACGCTTTCGGGCAGCATCCCCTTCACCGTGCCAGCGGTCCCAACCGGCATGAAGGCGGGGGTGCGCACCTCGCCGCGCGGGGTCTTGATCACCCCGGCGCGCGCGGCGCCGTCGGTCTTGTTGAGCGTGAACTGGAATCTGGGGGGCATGGCGCGTCCTTTCGCCCCTCCTATCGGACAGTTTCACCCGCTTGCCAAGGGGGCGATCACGCCCCGTGCGGCGGAATGCCCGCCCCGGTCCGCGCCGCGATTTCTGCCCGGGCACTGGACGCGGGCGGCCCATATCCTTATATCTTCAGTCAGGTAAGACGGACGGAGAGCCCGAAATGACACAGAACGCAGAGCCTCTCGAAGGTGCCCCGCTGATCAAGCCATCGAGCACCGATCACCCCCTGCACGAGCAGATAGTCGAGGCCTGCCGCAGCGTGTACGACCCCGAGATCCCGGTGAACATCTTTGATCTCGGCCTGATCTACACGATCGAGATAAACGACGAGAACGAAGTTCATATCGTCATGACCCTGACCGCGCCGGGCTGTCCGGTGGCGGGCGAGATGCCCGGATGGGTCGCCGACGCGGTCGAGCCGCTGGAAGGCGTCAAGCAGGTTGACGTGGAACTCACGTGGGAGCCCCCCTGGGGCATGGACATGATGAGCGACGAAGCGCGTCTCGAACTGGGCTTCATGTAGCCGCGCGCGCACCCTTTTTGAAATGAATCGCGCGCCGTGCTTTGACCAACGGGCTGAGCCGCCTTATCTTGAGGGGGAGCGTATCGCCCCTCCCCTCGATCGAGGCGCAACAGACAGGATGTAGACCATGTTCGGAATACCCGGAAAACAGGCTGTCACCATGACCGACGCGGCAGCCCGCCAAATCTCCAAGCTGATGGAAAAGGAAGGCCACAAGGGCCTGCGCATCGGCGTGAAGAAAGGCGGCTGCGCGGGCATGGAATACACCATGGACTACGCCTCGGACGTGGACCCCAACGACGAGGTTGTTGAGCAGGACGGCGCGCGCGTGATGATCGCGCCGATGGCGCAGATGTTCCTGTTCGGCACCCAGATCGATTACGAAGTGTCATTGCTGGAGTCTGGCTTCAAGTTCAACAACCCTAACGTGGCCGATGCCTGCGGTTGCGGGGAATCCATCAAGTTCAAGGACGTGGACGAACTGACTGCCGAACAAAGCCAAGGGTGATCCCGGCGCGCCGCGCGGTTTGGTTTCGTCGGAACCGGCAGACAACACGCTTGGGCCTGTGCCCCTGTTGTGGCATGAAGCGTGGATGATCACGTAAATCCAGACAGAGGATATCGCGCATGGCACACAAGCTCGCCGCCGGAAACTGGAAGATGAATGGCACACGCGCCGATCTGGGGCAGATCATGGCGCTTGCCGCCGCCCATCCCGACCCGGCCGTCGATATCTCGCTGTGCCTACCCGCAACGCTTATTTCCGAAGCGGCACAGCACGTGGCCGTCCACCCCATCACTATTGGCGCGCAGGATTGCCATAGCGCCGGGTCCGGCGCCCATACCGGCGACATCGCGGCGCAGCAGCTATTGGATGCAGGCGCGCGCGACGTGATCCTTGGCCATTCCGAGCGGCGCACCGACCACGGCGAGGATGACGCCCTGATCCGGGCCAAGCTTGTCGCGGCCTGCGATGCCGGTCTGCGCCCTATCCTGTGCGTGGGCGAGTCGCTGGCCGAGCGGGACGCAGGTCGGACGCTGGAACGGATCGGCGCACAAATCGACGGCGCGCTTGAGGGCAGCGATGGCCCGCCGTCCGCCTTGGTGATCGCGTATGAGCCGATATGGGCCATCGGCACCGGACGCACCCCGTCGCTGGACCAGATCGGCGAGGTGCATGATTTCATGCGCGAACAGCTCAAGGCGCGATATGGCGAAACCGCCGCCGCGGCCGTGCCGCTGCTCTATGGCGGGTCGGTCAAGCCCGGCAATGCCGCCGAGATCTTTGGTGTACCCAATGTAGATGGCGCCCTGGTCGGCGGTGCGAGCCTGAAAGAAAGCGATTTCACGCCCATCATAACGGCCCTGTCGGCCTCCTGAACGCCCGGCAGGCGCTCTGCGTTCCGCTCACTCAGCGCACGGCCTGCGGCATTGCGCGCCTTGTGGGCCGGCACGCCTTCGGGCACGATACCGGAGTTTTCCAAGACTGCGGAGCGGGCGATGGAAAAGATCGACCTGAAGAAGTCCCTGCGCGAGCTATTCAATCCGCCCAAGGGGAAGTTCGTCGAAACCATCGTGCCGGAATTGTCCTTCGTAAAGGTCGACGGCGCGGGCGACCCGAACACCACCGAGGCATTTCAAACGGCGGTGCAGTGGCTTTACGGTGTCAGCTACGCGATGAAATTCGCGGCAAAGGCGCAACTTGGTCGCGACTATGTCGTCCCGCCCCTTGAAGGCCTGTGGTGGTCGGACGACCCGGGCACCTTCGTCAGGCGCGAAAAAGACCGCTGGCAGTGGACGCTCATGATCATGGTGCCCGATTTCGTAAACCGCGAGATGTTCGACAAGGCCGTCGAAAAGACGGGCGCGAAACGGGACGACAAGCCCCCCACCTTGCGGTTTGAGCCCTATGACGAAGGCCGGGTCTTGCAGGCCCTGCATGTCGGCAGCTACGACGATGAAGGCCCGTTGCTCAAGCACCTCCACGGCGAGGTCATGCCGGCACTGGGGGTCGATTTCAACGGACCGCATCACGAGATCTATCTTGGCGATCCTCGGAAAACCGAAGCGGCAAAGCTGAAAACCATTCTGCGGCAGCCGCTTCGGAAGCTGTAGAGCTAGAGGCTGCCCCCTGCCGCCCGCACGCGGCACCCGCCAAGGAACGGCGCGGAATCAAGGGCGAGGCCCGCCGCGCATCGCCGGGCCGCCCGTCGCCCCGCAGGGGCGCCGCCCATCATCGGCACGCCTCCGGCGTGACGGCACGGCGATGCGCGGCACCTCAACCAGTCATCCAATTCCCGAACAGACCCGATTGTCAGTTGGTAATGATCTCCGGCCCCATGAAGGTTGTCGGCAACCAGATCGAGATGGCCGGGATATACGTCACCATGATCAGGAACACGAACAGCACCGCAAGGAACGGCAGCGCCGCGCGCACCACCCGCAACATCGGCATTCCCGCAACCCCCGATGTCACGAACAGGTTGAGGCCCACCGGCGGCGTGATCATGCCGATCTCCATGTTCACGACCATGATGATGCCAAGGTGAATGGGATCGACGCCCAACTCAATCGCGATCGGGAACACCAGGGGCGCCACGATCACGATCAGGCCCGATGGCTCCATGAACTGACCACCGATCAACAGGATGACGTTGACGATCACAAGGAACATCACCGCGCCGAACCCGGCCGCCAGCATCGCGCTGGCGATCTGCTGCGGGATTTGCTCGTCTGTCAGAACATGCTTGAGGATCAGGGCATTGGCGATGATGAACATCAGCGTGATGGTTAGCTTGCCCGCCTCGTACAGCGTATCGCGCGTGTCGCGATGGAAAAACGCGGTAATCAGCGCGATCGGCTTTTGGATCAGGGTCAGGTTGCCTTCGCCCTCGGGGCGGGCAAGCGGCCCCATGTCGCGATAGACAAAGCTGGCGATGAAGAACGCGTAGACTGCGGCGACCGCGGCCGCCTCGGTCGGCGTGAATATTCCGCCATAGATCCCGCCAAGAATGATCACGATCAGGAACAGCCCCCAAGCGGCATCCCGGGCGCTGGCGAATACCTCGCCCCAGCCCAGCCATTCGCCCTTGGGCAAATCGCGCACCCGCGCGATGATATAGATCGTGCTCATCAGCATGGTACCGGCCAGGATCCCCGGGATGACACCGGCAAGGAACATCCGCCCCACCGACACATCCGTCGCGCTGGCGTAGACGACCATCACGATTGAGGGCGGAATCAGGATGCCAAGGGTGCCGGCATTGGCGATCACGCCTGCGGCGAAATCACGGCTATAGCCAACTTGCCGCATACCCGCGATGACGATCGAGCCGATGGCGACCACGGTTGCCGGGCTGGACCCGGAAAGGGCGGCAAACAGCATGCAGGCAAACACCCCCGCGATCGCAAGACCGCCGTGGAAATGCCCCACCACCGCGATCGAGAACCGGATGATCCGCCGCGCCACGCCGCCCGTGGACATGAACGACGACGCCAGGATGAAGAACGGAATGGCCAACAGCGTGTAATGCCCCGCCATGGCCTGAAAGAATGTCTGCGCAATGGACGCCAGCGACGTATCGCCAAGCACCAACAGAAAGACGATGGAGGACAGCCCCAGGCTCACCGCGATCGGAACCCCGATCAGCATCATCCCCACCACCATCGCGAAAAGAACTGCGACATCCATGGTTTAGTCCTCTTCGTTCATGTGGCGAACGTCCGATACGGCGTCCTCGGCCTCGTGGCTGACGATCAGGCCGGTTGCCTGCCCGCGCACCAGACGCACCGCCGCCTGCGCAAAGCGGAACATCAACAGCGCGGCGCCAAGCGGCAAGATGGCGTAAGGGATGAACCGCGGGAGCTTTTCATAATGCTCGCCCTCGTTCATCAACGGCTCGATCCAGCGGAGCCATTCGGGAAAGGGAATGTCGATCACCTCGTACCACGCCCGGTACGACGTGCGCCCCATTTCCTCAAACCCGGTCGGGAACCACCGGCCGGTGGTTTGCGGCAGGTTCGCGAAATTGGCCCAATAATCCCACGCGCCCTTGAGCAGCAGCGCGGCATAGACAAGGCACAGCGCCACCGCCAACAGCCCGATCGCACGCCGCAGGGGCGGTGCGAAGTAATTGATCAGGGCATCCACCCCAAGGTTGGCCGTGATCTTGACGGCGTGGCTGACGCCGAACAGGACCAGCCACGCAAAAAGGAAGGTCACCGCCTCCAGCCCCCAGATGAGGCCGGTATTGAACCCGTAGCGCAACACCACGTTGATGAAGGTGATCAAGGTCATCGCGCCAAGAAGGGCCGCAATGGCGGTGCGTTCGAACTCGTCCACAAACCGTCCGAGCGCCGTATCATGATGATCTGGGGGAACAGGCATGCACGCCTCCCTTGTTCGGGCCTAATTCAGGTATGCCTAAAACACCCGGCCCGATGTCATCGCATGCATCGGGCCGGGCAAAGCGGCTATCGCCGGGATCAGTGCTTGGCGTTGATCGCCTGGGCTTCGGCGATGTTTTCCTCGCCGACGTCGTCCTTGAACTCCTCCCAGACGGGCTTCATCGTGTCGACCCATGCGGCCCGCTGCTCAGGGGACAAGGTGCGCACGGTGCCGCCGGCATCGATGATCGCCTGCTTGGCCTCCTGGTTCACCTTGTAGGATTCGGCGTTACGCGTGGCGGTCACCTCTTCGACGATGGTGCCCAACTGCTCGCGTACGTCGTCGGGCAGGCTGTCCCACCATTCGGTCGATGTCACCAGCAGGTAGTCGATGATGCCGTGGTTGGTTTCGGTCACGCCGTCCTGCACCTCGAAGAACTTCTTGCCGTAGATGTTGGACCAGGTGTTTTCCTGCCCGTCCACAACGCCGGTTTGCAGGGCACCGTAAACCTCGGAGAACGCCATCGGCTGCGGGCTGCCGCCAAGGGCTGCCATCTGCGCCTTCAGCACCTCGGAGTTCTGAACACGGAACTTCAGGCCCTCGGCATCCGAGGGCTCAAGCAGCGGCTTGTTGGCCGACATCTGCTTCATCCCGTTGTGCCAGAACGCCAGGCCCAGCAGGCCGCGGCGGGTCATCGATTCCTTCATCTCCTGCCCGGTTTTCGAGTTCTGGAACTCGTCAACGGCGTCGATGTTCTTGAACATGAACGGCAGGTCGAACAGGCGGAACTTCTTGGTGAACTGCTCGAACTTGGACAGCGAGGGCGCGGCCATCTGCACGTCGCCCTGCAGCATCGCCTCAAGCACCTGGTTGTCGTTATAGAGCGTCGAGTTCGGGAAGACCTCCATGCAAGCCTTGCCGTCCATCTCCTCGTTCACGCGCTTTTCCAGAAGCGTGGCGGCGATCCCCTTGGGGTGCTTGTCGGTGTTGGTCACGTGGCTGAACTTGATGACGATCTCGCCATCTTCGCACGACGCCATTGCGGCTTGTGCGGTGACACTCAGGGCCAGCGCGGTCGCGGCTGTTGCCAGATATTTCATCTCGGTCTCCTCCCAGAAATTGAGATATTTCATTGGGCCCTTTGCGGGCTAAGCGCGATAATGATTCCGAATCGCGCAGTTTGGCTCAAGAAAAAGCTTAGCAGCCGATATGCACATCGAAAAACCGTTCTATCAAAGGTGCTTATCCATTCCCTCGGCGCATACCTGCCATGCCGCGAAGCGGCATTGTGCGAGATTCCGCACACCCGTTTTCCCCGAATGTGCGGATTTCCGCACATGGCGGGAATGCCTGAGCGCCGCTATTTGAACTCTTCGGGGCGCAATCCGTATCGGGCCAGCTTGTCGTAGAACGTCTTGCGCGGCAGTTTGAGCGCCTGCGCCGCCTGGCTGGCCCGCCCCTTTTCGCGCCTCAGCGCCGCGATCAGCAAGGACCTCTCGACGCGGGCCATCTGCTCGGTCAGGCCCGGCTGGTCCTCTTCCGCGGTATCCGCCGCCAATCCTTCGCTCAGGCCAAGCGCGAACCGCATCGCGGCGCTCATCAGGGCGCGCGCATTGCCCGGCCATTCCCGCGCCATGAGATCCGCCAGCACGTCCGACGTGATCTCGGGCGGCGTCAGCCCGGCTTGTTCGCTGGCTTGCGCGACGTAGTGCTTGAACAGTACCGGGATGTCCTCCGGGCGCTCGTGCAGGGCGGGGATGCGCACCTGCATCACCTCAAGCCGGTAGAATAGATCGGGGTTCAGGCCCTGGGGCGGCGGTGCTGCGCGCAGCTCACTCGTGCTGCCGGCCAAAAGGCGCACCTGAACCCCCTGCTCCAGCCCGTCCAGAAGGGCGAATTGCGCCTCGGGGCTAAGCTGCGCCACTTCATCCAGAAACAGGCTCCCGCCCGCCGCCTCCTGCAATGCCTCCGCGACCGATTGCGCGCCCAGCCCCATCGCCGCGCGCTTGATGAACGGCCCTTTGGCCACGGGGGACAGCAGGTGCACCACCTCGGCCACCTTGGAAATGCCGGTGCCGGGCTCTCCGGTCACCAACACGTCCGTCTGCGCCTGCGCCGCGCGCCGCGCCTGCGCGCGCAGGGCCTCGGCCTGCGGCGATTGCCCGAACAGCAGCCGCGCCGCCGGATCGCCTGCGTGCAACTGCGCCTTGAGCCGGCGGTTTTCCAGAACCAGCCGCCTTGTGTTGAGCGCGCGTTCCACCTCGGCCACCAAGGTGGCAGGCGCGCATGGCTTTTCCAGGAACCCGAACGCGCCCTTGCTCATTGCGCTGACGGCCATCGGTATATCCCCCTCGCCCGTCAGCAGGATCACCGGCAGGTCCGGGTCGATCTCGGCCGCGTGGTCCAACAGGTGAAACCCATCGCGCCCCGGCATGCGAATATCCGACACGATGACCCCCGGGAAATCCGCCGCGATGTGATCCTTGGCCACCACGAACGACCCGGCCACGACCGGCTCAAGATCGGCCAACTCCAGCGTTTGCGCCAACGCCTCGCGCACGGCGGCATCGTCATCGACAACAAGAACCTTGCAGATCATGCCACCTCCGGTCGTGCAGATGCCTCATCCGCGTCAGCCGCGACCAACTCGACGATCATCACGGCCCCACCCTCCGGGTGGTTGCGTCCGCGGATCACGCCGCCAAAGCTCTGGACCAACCCGTACGAGATCGACAGGCCCAGGCCCATCCCCTCGGAATCGCCGACGATCTTGGTCGAATAAAACGGATCGAACATCTTTTCCGGCTCCTCGATACCGGGGCCGGTGTCGCGCACCTCAAGCTCGACGCGCGCGCCATCCCTGCGAATGCCGATATCCAGGCGCTGAACGTCATGCGCCGCCATGGCATCGACGGCATTGCCGATGAGGTTCACTACCACCTGGCACAGGCGAACCTCGCCGCCGGTCACCCAAACGGGGGCTGTGGGCCTGTCCCAATCGACATGAACAGCGTCCGACCGCAGCCGCGCCTCGCTCAGCTCCAGCGCGCTATCGACCACCTTCACCAGGTCAACCCGCGAGACGGGCTCGCTTTCCTGCCTCGCGAATGCGCGCAGGTTTCGGATGATCCGCGCCATGCGGCGCGCCATGGACCCGATGCGCGACAGGTTCTGCGCCGCCGGCCCGCTCTTGCCGCGCTCAAGGAACAGGGCGCCGTTTTCGGCATATTGCTGGATCGCCATCAGCGGCTGGTTCAATTCGTGGCTGATCCCCGCGCTCATCTGGCCAAGCGCCGATAGCTTGCCCGCCTGCACCAGATCATCCTGCGCCTTCTTCAACGCCGCCTCCGCCGCGCTACGCTCGGCCACCTCGCGGCGCAGGGCGGCATTGGCCTGCGACAGCTCGGCCGTGCGCTCGGCCACACGCCCCTCCAGCTTCGTGTTCGCCAGCGCCAGGGTGCGCCGCCGCTCGGTCACGACAAAAAGGATTGCCCCGAACGCAAGGCACACCGCCGCAACCACGGCCGCCTGCAACCACGCGATCCGCTGCGCCGCGCTGACATCAATCAGCGCCTCCGCGCGCATCCCGATCCGGGGTAGCTCCCGCGACAAATGCAATGCGGCCTGCGGCACATACGGGCTCCAGTTCTCGTGCCAAATCTCGTGCGGGCCGGTGGTTGCCGTCTCAAACCGCGGCGCAGGTCCACGCGGCGGGATCAGGCCAACCCCCTCAGGCGCGCGGCGCCAATACAGCAGCTCAGAGCGGTTGGTGATGAACACCTCGCCGCTGCGATCCGTGAAAAACACCACCGGGCGCGCCCCGCGCCATTCCGCCTCGACCTTTTCGATATTGGCCACGACGACAAGCGCCCCGATGACCTGCCCGCGATCATCAAAGCGCGGCGCCGCGAAATAATAGGCCCGCTGCCCGGTGGCCGAGTTCGTTCCATGCGCCTCGCCCAATGCCCCGTGCAGCGCGCGCCGGAAATACTCCGTCCCGGCAAGGTTGGCAGGGGCCGAGCCGGTCGCGGACACCTCGACACGCCCCCGCTCATCAACCAGCACAACATCCAGCGCGGCGGTCTTGTCCGCCGATTGCAGCAAAAACGCACGCTTTGCCGCCATGTCATCACCATCAAGCGAAGGATGATCCGCGATCAGTACCGCAAGCTGCTGATACAGCTGCAATTGCCCGGTCAGGCGATCGGCGGCCAGCGTCAGATCCGCCTGCCCCCGGCGCGCCAATTGGTCAAGCGCCTGGTTATAGCCGGTGCGCCAAACGATCGCGGCAAAAGCGCCGACCGCCACCACAAACAGGCCGAGGAACACGGCACGCCTTGCATCAGGTCTTCTCATGCGGGGCACACTACTGCGACGCACGAGCGCTGACCATAGCCCGCCATCGCCTAAAGCGGCAGCGCGGTGGTGGATTTGATCTCTTCCATCGACAACAGGGCGGTCACGTTGTGTACCTTCACCTCGCTGATCAACGCCTGGTAAAACGCGTCATAGGCCCGCGCATTCTTGACCCGTACCTTGAGGATGTAATCGATTTCACCTGCCAGACGGTGCGCCTCCTGCACCTCGGGGCGGCTTCTGAGCGCCTCCAGGAATCGGGCCTGCCAATCGGCCTCATGCTCGGACGTGCGGATCAGCACGAAGAAACACGCCTCGAATCCCAGCTTCTCGGCATCTAGGACAACCGTCTGCGGACCGGCGATGCCAGCCTCGCGCATCTTGCGAATCCTGTTCCAGACCGGCGTCTTGGACGACCCGACTTTTTTCGCGATCTCGTCCAGCGACTGCCCCGCATCGCGTTGCAGTTCAGCCAGGATTTTCCGGTCAGTCGCATCGAGCCGAACCGTCATGAAGCTCCTCCTTCTATGTGCAGGACAAAATCTTGCCATCACGGCACTGTCGATGACAAAATTCTTTTGGTTGCAGTGCTATTCCTTCTATGCGAAATTATTTCCCAAATTTGCAGCACCGTCAAGCACGCCGCCGCCACCCCACCAAGGGAACCGGCTGGATGCCAAGCCTACGACGATCCGCCGCGCACGACACAGCCGCGAGCACCTTTCAAAGGCTCGTCAAACGCCCTATGTTGCGCGCAACCGCGCACCCTACTTCTGTTGCGCAACCGCGCACCCCAAATGCGAGATGCAAACCGTGACCGAACAATCCGTGCCCAAAGTGCCCACCCTGCCTGACGCGCAAACCATCACTCACGTCAAACACTGGACCGAGCGGCTGTTTTCCTTTCGGGTGACGCGCCCCCGATCGCTCAGGTTCCGGTCGGGCGAGTTCGTGATGATCGGCCTGATGGGCGACAACGGCAAACCCCTGCTGCGCGCCTATTCCATCGCATCACCCAGTTGGGCCGACGAGTTGGAGTTCTATTCGATCAAGGTGCCCGACGGCCCCCTGACTTCCAAGCTGCAGAATATCGAAGAGGGCGACGAGATCATCTTGCGCCCCAAGCCGGTGGGCACGCTGGTCCTGGACGCCCTCTTGCCCGGCAAGCGCCTGTGGATGCTGGCCACCGGCACGGGGATTGCGCCCTTTGCCTCGCTGATGCGCGATCCGGAAACCTATGATCAGTATGACGAAGTGATCATGATGCACACCTGCCGCGACGCGGCAGAGCTGGAATACGGCAAGCAACTGGTCGAAAGCCTGCCCAAGGACCCGTTGATCGGCGAATTTGTTGGCGACAAGCTGCGCTACTACCCGACCACCACGCGCGAGGAAATGGCGTATATGGGGCGGATCACCGACAACCTGAAATCGGGCAAGGTGTTCAAGGATCTCGGCCTCAAGGACGGCATGTCGCCCGAGACCGACCGCGCCATGGTCTGCGGTAGCCTGGGGTTCAACATGGATGTGAAAACCATCCTTGAGGACTTCGGCCTGCGCGAAGGCGCGAACTCGGAACCCGCCGAATATGTCGTCGAAAAGGCCTTTGTCGGGTGAACCAGCCCCGGCCAATGTACCTATGCCGCCGCGCCTTCCCCGCGAAAGGGTCGCGCATGACGTGTTTTTTGCACGGGACAAGAAGCAATTGCGCCTTGAAGTAACCGGCAGGCAAGGGTACGTTGTCAATCTGAAATTTGCCAAAAACTGAAGGAAGAAAGCCATAGCCCGCAGACCTCATAACGCGCCCCCGACGCGCGACACCGGCCCTAGAGTGAACGAGCGTATTCGCGCCCCGGAGATCCGGCTTATTGGCGCAGATGGTGAAAACGTTGGTGTTGTGACGCCCGAGCGCGCGATGGAAATGGCAGAAGATGCCGCGCTTGACCTGGTCGAGATCTCGCCCAATGCCACCCCGCCCGTGTGCAAGATCATGGACTATGGCAAGTTCAAGTACGAACAGCAAAAGCGCGAATCCGAGGCCCGCAAGAAACAGAAAACCATCGACATCAAGGAAGTGAAGTTCCGTCCCAACACGGACACGCACGACTACGAAGTCAAGATGAAGAACGTTTTCAAGTTTCTCGAAGCTGGCGACAAGGTCAAGATCACGCTCAGGTTCCGCGGCCGTGAAATGGCGCACCAGAACCTTGGCCGCGAGCTTCTGGAGAGGGTCGCGGAAGATACCAAGGACGTTGGCAAGGTCGAAAACTTTCCCAAGATGGAAGGCCGGCAGATGATCATGCTGATCGGCCCGACCTCCAAGTAGACAAGCGCGACCGGATCGCCCTGCCCCAGGTATGCGCGGGGCGATCCCGGCACCGCGCGGAGGGAGGTTAAGGGATGTGGGAAGAGCGCTATAGCACCCCTGATTACGTCTTCGGCAAGGACCCGGCGCAGTTCCTGACAGAGCACATGCATTTGCTGCATGCGGGGCAAACCGCCCTGTGCGTCGCCGACGGCGAAGGGCGCAATTCGGTCTTTCTCGCGCAGCAGGGGCTACAGGTCACGGCGCTTGAATACGCGCCGTCCGCGATCGCAAAGGCGCAGAATCTGGCGAAGGCCGCCGGTGTGTCCATCGATATTCAAGAGGCCGATGTCCTGCGCCACCACTGGGCGGATCAATACGACGCGGTGCTTGGCATATTCATCCAATTCGCAGGCCCCGAGGAGCGCGAACAGCTTTTCACCGGAATGAAGCGCAGCGTCCGGCCCGGCGGCCTGATGCTACTGCACGGATACACACCCGAGCAGATCGCCTATGGCACCGGCGGGCCGCCCCATGCCGAAAACATGTATACAAACGGCCAACTGGCAACCGATTTCGACGGCTGGGACATCCTGGAAAACCGCGCCTATGAACGGGACGTTCAAGAAGGGCGCGGCCATTCGGGCCACTCTGCCCTGATAGATTTCGTCGCGCGCAAGCCCGCCCGCTAACGCGCACCTTGTCAGGCGGCCCCAACCACCCGCAGCGCAGGGCGCCTCGGCTGCACGCCGCGAAACTCGTCGATTTCCCTTACCAAATCCGCCAGTTCGGGATCAGCCCGCAATTCGGTAATCCTGCGCTCATACCACTCGACCGACTGCTCGTGCAGGCTGCGCAACTCGGGATCGGCCATAAACGACGACAACCATCCATTCACCAACGCGTCGTAGCGCCGGATGCTGTTGTCTGGAACATCGTTCAAATCAAAGCGCTTCCAATACTGCATGCCAAGGGTATGCGACATGTGATTGGCCCGCCCGCGCGCCCGCTTGACCAGGAAGGTTTCCATCGCACGTAGCGCATAATGATTAACCTGGGCCACTTCGAAAGAGGGCTGAACGCGCTCCCCATCGACGGTAGTTGGCACCCCTCCGGGGGAAACGGTGTTGATACGCCCCTCCCAATCATCATGCGGTATCGGTGCATGAATGCCGACCCGGCGATACTTTTCCAGACCGCAAAACAGGGATTTAACGAACTTTCCCGCCTCCTTGCGCGTGGCGGGCGTGTGTTCAGCCAAGCGGAATTGATGCGTCACCGGCCTGTCGGTAAACCGGCGCACGTCGCCGGGGCCGAAGTTTCGCCATGGGACCGCGATGACATCCGCGCCGGGGCCGGATGCCTCGACCAATGCCCTGACCGATCCGTCGCCGATCTTGATATTGAGGAACTCGTCAACATCACAGACGAAATTCCAATCGGCTTGCTTGACCTCGTCATACCGCAAGGCCTGCTTCAAGGCCGAGCGATGAATGCCCGCGCGCGGCCAGATCCGCGTGGGGTGGTGCCGAACCAACCCCTTGCGCTCAAGCGCGCGCAGCAACTCGCGCGTGCTATCCTCACAATCGTTGGTGCACACTAGAATATTATCGAATCCCAATGACTTGTAGTGCGAAACCCATTCAAGGACGAACGGCCCCTCGTTTTTCATCGTCGAAATGACGGTAAATATATCCTTGGTCACAAGTACTGCCCTTAGATCTATTCTTGCCTGCCTCGTGCCCGCGCCCCGCAAAATCGGAGGCGATAGCACAGCGGTGGGTTTTCCCACTCGTTCTCTTAACGATACAACGAAGAGTCAGTGAATCCAAGAACTTGTCATGTGAAGTTACATCACCGCATACAAATCGTTCCGAATTTGACACAGTTCAAGCAAACGCCGCGGCTCACCGCAACCGCGCGGAAACGCCGTGGATCAGGCGCGCGGCAACCTCGAAAAACGGCCCCTTGGCCCATGTCAGGCGCTCCTTGTGGCTATTCACCGGCGCAATGGGCAGCCCCCCCTCGTCGCCAGACATGAGGGCCCGCGCGATCGCATCACCAAACAGGGTCCCCGGCCCGATGCCACGCCCGGAATAGCCAAAAATCGCGTACCCCCCCTGCCCGATCCGCATAATCTTGGGCAGGTGATCGGACGTCATCGCGATGCGCCCCGACCAGAAATGCTCGAACGGGTGCTCCGCGACGTCGGGAAACCGCCGGGAAAACGCACGCCGCGCCCACGCCTCGTGCAGCCCAAGCGCATCGGGCAACCCCATGGCGCCAAATATCACGCGCCCGGCGCGATCGGTGCGAAAGGCGCTCATGACCTTGCCCGTATCCCAACACCCCTCGCCGCCCGGCAAAATGCGCGCGGCCTGGTTGTGGCCCAAGGGCGCGGTGGCCAGTTGAAAGAAGTTGACCGGCGTCAGGGTCGGCAGCTCTGCGCCTTCAAAGGGTTGGTGATAGGCGTTCGTCGCCACCAGCAAACGCGGCGCCGTCAATGTCCCGCCAGCCGCTTCGACCCGCCATTGATCCGCATCCCGCGCGATGCGCATGGCACAGGTGTTCTCGAACACCCGTGCGTCGGCCTCTTGCGCGGCGCGGGCCAACCCCTTTGCGTAGGCCAGCGGCTGGATCGTGCCGGCGCGCGCATCATGCAGGGCGCCATGTATGCCGGTAATTCCGCTATGGCGGCGCGCCTCTTCGCCCCCCAGCAGGCGCACGGGTGCGCCGCGCTCCTCCTGTTGGCGGTAGCGTTCTTGCAGCTCGGAAAACCCGCCGGGGGCATGCGCACAATGCAACGTGCCGCCGCGCACGGGCTCGCACTCAATGCCGTGCTCTTCGATCAGGTCGAAAACCGTGTCTGGCCCCTTGGCCAGCGCCGTGTTCAGCCGCGTGCCCGCCTCTTGCCCAAGCTCGTCGCACACCGCGTCGGGCGGTAGCCAAAGCCCCGCGTTCACAAGCCCCACGTTGCGCCCCGATCCGCCGTGGCCGACCGTTTCCGCCTCGATCAAGACGACGCTCATCCCCGATTGCGCGGCCGTCAGCGCGGCCGAGCACCCGGTGAACCCGCCGCCTATGACGATCAGGTCGGCGGCGATATCCTCGGCCAGCGCGGGTGCCTCGAACGGCTCGGCGCAGGTGGCCTGCCACAGGTTTTGCATCTTGCCGGCGCGATCCATGCACCCCTCCCAACGGAACCGTAGATGTGGCGCATAACGAAAAAACCATGCGCCTCCCTTCGGTTAGACAGGATCAGAAGAACGCCTGCAAGCCCGTCTGCGCACGCCCCAGGATCAGCGCATGCACATCATGCGCGCCCTCGTAAGTGTTCACCGTCTCAAGGTTCACCAGGTGGCGGATCACCTGGTATTCAAGGCTGATCCCGTTGCCGCCATGCATGTCGCGAGACATGCGCGCAATGTCTAGCGCCTTGCCGCAATTGTTGCGCTTGACCAGGCTGATCATCTCCGGCGCGGCGTTGGCCGCATCCATCAGGCGCCCTACCTGCAAGCTCCCTTGCAGACCAAGCGCGATCTCGGTCTGCATATCCGCCAGCTTCTTTTGAAAGAGCTGCGTTTGCGCCAGCGGCCGCTTGAACTGGTGCCGGTCCAGGCCGTATTGCCGCGCCGCGTGCCAGCAGAACTCGGCCGCGCCCATAGCGCCCCAACTGATGCCATAGCGCGCCCGGTTCAGGCAGCCGAACGGCCCCTTGAGGCCCTCGACATGCGGCAGCAACGCGTCCTCGCCAACCTCGACGCCGTCCATGACGATCTCGCCGGTGATCGAGGCGCGCAAGCTCATCTTGCCCTCGATCTTGGGCGCGCTCAGGCCCGCCATCCCCTTTTCCAGGACAAAGCCGCGGATCTTGCCGCCATGCGCCTCGGATTTCGCCCAGACGACGAACACATCCGCGATCGGGCTGTTGGATATCCACATCTTGGACCCGCTCAGGCGATAGCCGTTGTCGGTTTTCACCGCGCGGGTTTTCATGCCTGCCGGGTCGCTGCCGGCGTCCGGTTCGGTCAATCCGAAACAGCCGATCCATTCGCCGCTGACCAGCTTTGGCAGGTACTTGCGCCGCTGCTCTTCCGAGCCGTAGGCGTAGATCGGATAGATCACCAGGCTGGACTGCACCGACATCATCGACCGGTAACCGGAATCGACGCGCTCGATCTCCCGCGCGACAAGGCCATAGGCCACGTATCCGGACCCAAGGCCGCCGTATTCCTCGGGCGTGGTGACGCCTAGAAGGCCCATATCGCCCATTTCGCGGAAAATCTCGGGGTCAGTCTTTTCCTCGGCAAACGCCTCCGTGACGCGCGGCTGCAGCTTTTCCTGCGCATAGGCACGGGCGCTGTCGCGGATCATACGTTCGTCTTCGGCCAACTGGTCGGACATGCGAAACGGATCTTGCCAGTCAAACGCCCCCAGGTCCGGGGCATCCTTGGCGCGCAGTGCGGGTTTGGTATCAGTCATAGTGGCCTCGCGAGTGAGTTTTCTACATGAGTTTTTTGCGGATTATGTTGAAGCATACAGACCAATATGCGCATATTGAAGCAAGATTTCCGCATCTATTCATGAGTAAACCGCATAGATGATTGCCCCGCGACGCTTCCTTCCCTCGATCGCCTCGCTCCGCGCGCTGGAGGCATTGGACAGGCTTGGCAGCGCCACCGCGGTCGCCGAGGAACTGAACCTCACGCAAAGCGCGGTCAGCAGGCAATTGCAAACGCTTGAGACGCAGCTCGGAGTGACGCTCATCACGCGAACACGGCGGCAGATGACGCTGACGCCCGCGGCCGTGGCCTATGCCGCCGATGTCCGCGCGGCGTTGCAGAAAATCGCGCAGGCGGCCCTGAAACTGCAGGTCAAGCCGGAGGGCGGTACCGTGAACCTGGCCATCCTGCCCACCTTTGGCATGCGGTGGCTGGTGCCCCGGCTGGCGGACTTCGCGCGCCTTCATCCGGACATCACGATCAACATGTCCACCCGCCTCTCACCGTTTAACTTCGCGTCGGAACCCTTTGACGCGGCTATACATTTCGGAACTCCGGATTGGCCGGGAACCGATCACATGCGCCTGCGGACCGAGCGGGTAATCGCCGTGTGTGCGCCCCCGCTTCTTGAGGGGGTCAAGATCAACGGGCCCGAGGATGTTGGCAAACTACCGCTTTTGCACATCGAAACCCGCCCCGATGCCTGGGCCGAATGGCTGTCGGCCTATGGCGTGGCCGGCGACCCCCTGACCGGGACGCTGTATGACCAGTTCTCAACGATAACGCAGGCGGCCTTGCATGGGCTGGGCGTGGCGCTTTTGCCTGATTACCTGGCGGAACAGGATCTTGCCACGGGGCGCCTTGTGCGCGCTTGGGGCGGTCCGATCGAGATGCAAGGCGCCTATTACCTTGTCTGGCCCAAAAGCCATGCCCACGACCCCGCAGTGACTCGTTTTCGCGATTGGCTGGCCACGCAGAGCGAGGACGAGGATCCACTGCCAAGATAATAAATATCACAAAAGCGATTTAAACTTAATATTATTAAGGTTTATAGGAAAAATTCTTGTCTAATTGCGACATAATCGCATGACTCATGATGTCGGCAGAACAATGCAGAACGTGCTGCCCTCGCCCGGCGCGCTGTCGATCAACAACCGCCCGCGATGGCGGTTCACGATGTGCTTGACGATCGCAAGGCCAAGGCCCGTCCCCCCCTTCTCGCGCGAGCGGTGGCTGTCGACCCGGTAAAACCGTTCGGTCAAGCGCGGGATATGCAGCGGGTCGATGCCGGGGCCGGTATCGCGCACGCAGATGCGCACCGCCTCGGCGCGCAATGCAGGGTCCTGCGCCGGCCCCGTTATGGATAGCGTCACCGTCCCACCCCTGCCGCCATACTTGATCGCATTCTCGACAAGGTTGGTCACGACCTGGCGAAGCTGGTCCGGCTCGGCCGGCACCATGATCGCGCTTTCGGGCATCTCATGTACGATCGTCACATCCGAGCCGCCCGCCAAATGGGTCAATGTGCGCGACGCGCCTTCCACCAGCTCGACGATATCCACGGGGTTGGCCGGGCGCATCCGCTCTTCCGCCTCGACCTGGCTGAGCGAGAGCAGATCGCGCACCAACCGGTTCATGCGCTCGGCCTCGTGCTCCATGATCCCGAGAAACCGCTCGCGCGCCGCCGCATCGTCCCGCGCCGGGCCGCGCAGTGTCTCGATAAAGCCCAACAGCGCAGTCAGGGGCGTGCGCAATTCGTGGCTGACATTGGCAACGAAGTCGCGCCGCATCTGGCCGACCTGTTCCATGTGGGTCACGTCTTCGAAACAGGTCAAAACGCCTTGCCCCTCCTGCAGGGCTACGAACCCGCAGTTGACCGCATACGTCACGTCCTGTTGGCCATCATTGGTCAGGTACCGGGCCGTGCGCGCCTCAAGCGACGAGCGACAGCCATCCACCGCGTGCAACACCGTTGGCTGCCGCACCACCGTAGTCAGAAGCCGCCCCGCCGGGGGCTGCCCAAACAGGCGCGCCGCCGCCGCGTTGGCGGCAACGATACGGTCATCGGCGCCAACGAACAGGGCGGGCATCGGCACCGCCTCCAGCAATCCATCAAGCCCCTGCGTCATGCCCCTGCCCTTTGTTGTGGCCGACAATCAGTCCGATTGCGCCGTTTGTGCGGCCTCGGCTGCGGTGGTGAACACCTTGCACAGTTCTCCGATGTCCTCCAGTCCGACGGAGACGCGAAAGAACCCCTCAGACATGCCAAGCGCGGCGCGGGTTTCGGCGCTCATGGCGCGGTGGGACGAACTGGCCGGGTGCGATAGCGTGGTTCCCACGTCCCCCAATGTCGGCGCGAAAGCCAGACCATCGGCAGCGCGGGTAAAGGCGTTGGCCGCCGCGCGCCCGCCCGTCAGCTCAAAGCTGACCATGTTGCACCCCTGCCCCCCCAGTAACGCGCGCGCACGGGCCGCGTCGGGGTGATCGTCGCGCGTGGGATAAAGCACCCGCTTCACCGCGGGCAACCCGGCCAGGTGATCCGCCAGCGCCGCCGCGTTGTCCTGCGCCCGCTCGAACCGCAGGTCGAACGTGGCAAACCCGCGCTCGGCCAGCCAGCAATCGAACGGGCTGGGCGTCAGGCCGGTGGTGACGGCGAAATCATAGATCGCCTTTTGCACCTCGGCGTCGCGGGCCACGGCATAGCCCAATGTCACGTCGGAATGCCCGGCCAACAGCTTGGTCACCGAATGAATGACGATGTCGGCGCCCACCTCGAACGGGCGATAGCCGCGCGGCGTGGTAAAGGTGTTGTCCACGACCAGCAGGATCCCCTTCTCTCGCGCAAGGCGCGCAAGGCCCTCCATGTCGGCCACCCGCAGCGTCGGGTTCGAGACGACCTCGATCAGGATCATCCGCGTCTCGGGGCGGATCGCCTCGGCAAAGCGCGCGGCGTCGGTCGGGTCGGCAAGTGTCGTCTCGATCCCCATGCGCGGCAAATCCTGCCCCATCAGGCGCAGCGAGCGACCATAAAGCTGATCGCCCCCAACGACATGATCGCCGGCCTTCAGCAGCCCCATCATCACCGCCGTGACCGCCGCCATGCCCGAGCCGGTCACGACACCGCCACTCGCGCCCTCCATCGCGTCGAGGCGCGCGGCAACCACATCGGCATTGGGGTGCCCCTCGCGGGCATAGGTGTAGCCTTGCACGTCCCCATCGTATTGCGCATCCAACTCATCGGGGCTGTCGGAGGCGTAGACAACCGAGGGGCTGAGCGGTGTGACAACAGGGGTGGACACGCTATCGGGAAAGGCGACAGGGCGAATGAGCGAAGGGCGTGAATTGCGCATCAGGGATCTCCTTTTGCGCAGATCAGTGCCACAGGGGCACGGCACCGGCAAGCAAGCAATGCGCGGGCGGCCCCACTCATTGCCCTGCGCCTTTGCCAGGAGGCCGGTGAAACAAGCACGGATTATACAGTCGATAAACCGACGCGATACCGACGCATATTTTCCTGGTAATGCAGGGCGCTGGCCCGCAGCATCTCGATCGCCTGCTCGTCAAGTGCGCGCACCACTTTGCCCGGCGCACCCATCACAAGGCTGCCGTCCGGGATCTCCTTTCCCTCGGTCACCAAGGCACCCGCACCGATCAGGCAATTGCGCCCGATGCGCGCACCGTTCAACACCGTCGCCCCCATCCCGATCAGGCTGTTTTCACCGATAATGCAGCCATGCAGCATCGCCTTGTGCCCGACGGTGCAGCCGGGCCCAACCGTCAGCGGAAAGCCCATATCGGTGTGCATGACGCAGTTTTCCTGCACGTTTGATCCCGCACCGATGCGGATCTCCTCGTTGTCGCCGCGCAGGGTGCATCCGAACCAGACCGACGCCGCGGTTTCCAGCACCACCTTGCCAATCAGGTTGGCATCGGGCGCAACCCAAGTGTCATCGGCGATCTGGGGAACATGGCCATCGAGTGCGTAGTAAGTCATTGCATCTCCTCGAATTCTTCGTGCAGGGCCTTCACATGCGCGTTCAGTCCCGGTTGCTGTAGCCGCTTGAGGCGCGCGGCCTCGACAATCGTCTGGAGCCGCCTGCTCGTTTCCTCAAGATCGTCGTTGATCAGGACGTAATCGTACTCGGCCCAATGGCTGATCTCGTCCCAGCTCTTGCGCATGCGTTTTGCGATCACCTCGTCGCTATCCTGCCCGCGCGAGACCAGCCGATGATGCAATTCCTTGATCGACGGAGGCAGGATGAAGATCGAAAGCGTGTGCTGCCCCAGTGCCGAATTCTGGATTTGCTGCGCCCCCTGCCAATCGATGTCGAACAGGACATCGTGCCCCGCATCGATCGCATTTTCCACCGGCCCGCGCGGCGATCCGTAGAAATTGCCGAACACATGCGCATGCTCCAGCATGTCGCCGTTCGCGACATCGCGCTGAAACTTCGCGTCCGTCAGGAAATGGTAATCAGTCCCGTCCACCTCCCCCTCACGCGGGGTCCGGGTGGTGGCCGACACCGAAAAGGAAAGGGTCGGGTCCCAGTCGCGCAACCGCCGGGTCAACGTGGATTTACCGGCGCCCGAGGGCGAGCTGAGGATGATCAAAAGGCCGCGGCGGGTTGCGGGCATGGGTGTGTCACTCCACGTTCTGAACCTGTTCGCGCATTTGGTCGATCACCGTCTTCAGGTCCAGCCCAATGCGCGTCAGGGCGGTTGACTGCGCCTTGGCGCACAGGGTGTTTGCCTCGCGGTTGAACTCCTGGCACAGGAAATCCAGCTTGCGGCCCACCGGGCCATCGGCATCAAGCAGATCACGCGCCGCGGTGACATGTGCACGCAGGCGGTCCAACTCCTCGGTGATATCGGATTTGACGGCGATCAATGCCAATTCCTGCGCCACGCGGGCCTCGTCGGCGGTATCGACGTTGTCCATCACCCGCGCCAGCGCGGTCGTCATGGTCTGGCGTTGCTCGGCACTTCGGGCCTGCGCGGCTGCGCTGGCCTGTTCGACCAGGCTGGCGACCTGTTCCAATTGGTCCACCAGAATAGCATGCAGGGCTCGCCCCTCGTCCGCACGCATTTTGCGAAAAGCCTCCAGCAGCGTCTCGAAATCCGACAGCAGCACCTTGAGCAGGGCGCCGGTATCCGCATCGGCGCTGCGCGCCTCTAGGACGCCGCGTTGCGACAGAACATCGGCAGCGGTCGCAGGGGCCAGCGACAGGCCCCGCTGCATCGCTTGCGCCTCGATCTCGGTCATCGCATCCAGCACCGCGCCAAGCGCCGGCTGATTGAGGGCCATCTCGCCGCCCGCGTCTTCGCGGGTAAGGCGCAGGTTCAAGGTAACGCTCCCGCGCGACAATGACCGGGACACCCGGGCACGAAGCTGCGCCTCCAGCCCCTCGATCCAGTCCGGCACCCGAATGCGCAGATCCAGCCCCTTGGCGTTGACGCTGCGCAGCTCCCAACTCCAACTGGCGCCTGCGCCGCTGTTCTTGGCTGCGGCAAACCCGGTCATCGACTGTATCACGTGGCTCTCCCGTCCCGGTCTTGGCAGACCTAAGCCATTTGCGCCCCGAAGGGCAAGACGGGCCGCGCGCGGCCTCTCGCCGAATTCCGTCGCCAGGATTAACCAACCGTAAAGAATTTGTGCGCAATTATTCTTAAATCGCGGTAGATTTGGGATCGGATGGTATTTCGACGACATCGCGAAAACCTGTTGTCAAACGGCAATCGGGCTCGCGACATCTGATATGCAACGCTGGGGGGCGGCATGTCACGCGCCAGCAACACACAAGGGTGGAGGCGGAGCCGTGAGCTTTGCACAGGATGAAACAGTGGGCGTTGTCAGCTTGGCAGCGCATCGCAAAGGGCGAAACGGCACGCGTCCACTGGCGCAGGTCGATGCCTACTGGCACGCGCTCTATTCCCAAGGCGGCATACCGGTTCGGGCGGATATCAGTCCGCGCGGAATCGAGGGCGCCCTGCAGCATTGCTTCGTGATCGAGCGCGTGGCGCATCACGTCGTGCGGTTTCGGGTCGCCGGGCACGCCCTGTGCGACCAGATCGGAATGGAACTGCGAGGCATGCCGCTGAGCGCGCTGTTTTCCCCGCCAACCCGCGAGCAATTGCGCACCGTCCTGCCAGCAATCTTCGAGCAGCCCGCGCTATGCCATCTGGAACTGAAGGTGAAGGGCGACAGCGGGCAGCCCCCGGTGAGCGCGCGCATGATCATGTTGCCACTGCGGGGGCACACGGGGGCCATAACCCACGCCTTGGGCGCGATCGAGGTGAACCCGAATGCGGAGGCAATCGCGGGGCCATCTCCGCGACGCTTTGACGAGATGACCGCGCGATTGCAAAGGGTTCCCGCCCGCGTGGAAATCGGGGCCAGACCCGACCGGGCAGAGCCCGCGCAAGGCATTGCCGAGCGGGCACGCCCGTTCCGACCCGCCCGCGCGCCGCGTCACTTGCGCCTTATCGATAGCGACACCTGAGCGCGCTTACCCGACGTGCGCGGCCCGCGCATCACGCATCGACGACAGCTCTTCCGCCACGAGAAAGGCAAGCTCCAGCGACTGACTGGCGTTGAGCCGCGGATCGCAGGCGGTGTGATACCGCGCCGAGAGGTCCTCGTCGCTGACGGCACGCACGCCGCCGGTGCATTCGGTCACATCCTGCCCCGTCATTTCGAAATGCACGCCGCCGGGAATGGTGCCCTCCGCGCGATGAACGGCAAAGAACTCCTGCACCTCGCGCAGCACGGCATCGAAGGGGCGCGTCTTGTACCCCGACGAGGACTTGATCGTGTTGCCATGCATCGGGTCGCAAACCCATACGACATTCGCGCCCTGCTCTTGCACGGTTCGGATCAGGCGCGGCAGATGTTCGGCCACGTTCCCGGCCCCGAACCGCGCGATCAGGGTCAGGCGCCCGGCCTCGTTGTCTGGGTTGAGCTTGGCCAGCAGCACCTTCAGATCCTCCGGCGTCATCGACGGCCCGCATTTCAGGCCAATCGGATTGAGAACGCCGCGCGCGTATTCCACGTGCGCGCCATCGGGCTGGCGCGTGCGGTCGCCGATCCAGATCATGTGCCCGGAGCCGGCAAGCCATTTGCCGGACGTGGAATCCAGACGCGTCAGCGCCTCTTCGTATTCCAGCAGAAGCGCCTCGTGGCTGGTGTAGAAATCGACCGTTTGCAAGGTATGCGCGCGGTCGCTGTCCACGCCAGCAGCCTTCATGAAATCCAGCGTATCGCTGATCCGGCTGGCCATGTCGCGATACTTGGCGGCTTTCTCGCCTTCGGTAAATCCAAGCGTCCACTGGTGCACCTGGTGCACGTCGGCATAGCCACCCGTCGAGAACGCCCTGAGCAGGTTCAGCGTGGCCGCCGCCTGCGTGTAGGCCTGCAGCATCTTCGCCGGATCGGGAATGCGGGCAGCCTCGGTGAAATCCAGCTCGTTGATGATATCGCCGCGGTAGCTGGGCAATTCCAAATCGCCTTGCATCTCGGTCGGGGCGCTTCGTGGTTTGGCGAACTGCCCGGCCATGCGCCCCACCTTGACCACCGGAACCTTGGCGCCATAGGTCAGCACCATCGCCATTTGCAGCATCACCTTGAACGTGTCGCGAATGGCATCGGCACTGAAGGCCGAGAAGCTTTCGGCGCAATCTCCGCCCTGCAAAAGGAACGCCTCGCCGCGCGCGGCCTGCCCGAGGGCGGATTTCAGCTTGCGCGCCTCGCCCGCGAACACAAGCGGCGGATACTTGGACAACTGCGCCTCTACCGCGCCAAGAGCGGCGGCATCGGTATAGTCAGGCATCTGAACCCGGGGCTTGCTGCGCCAATCGGTCTTTTGCCATTCAGTCATCTGTCTTCTCCGGGCTAACGTTTACGCACCGGCTTATACAAAACTGCCTCGTCAGAAGCCATACGCGATTTTCAACCTCTTGACCTTATTGCGGCGTTCGGTCCAACTGGATAATACAAGACGCTGTGCGTTATTGCCGCCCCCCTCCCGCTCCGAAAGGACAGCGCCGACATGACCTCACAACGCCAGGTGATCGAGGTTGAAAGCGACAAGCCGCGTCGCTTTGTCTTCGTATTGATGGAGCAGTTCACGCTGCTGTCGTTTTCTGCAGCGGTCGAAAGCCTGCGCATTGCCAACAGAATGGCCAACAAAACCCTTTATGAATGGGAGGTCGTCGGCGAAGGCGGCACCACGATCGTGTGCTCGGCGAATATCGAGTTCAAGCTTGATGGCGATCTGCCAGAGCTTCGGCGCGACGACACCATGGTGCTGTGCAGTGGCATCGGCGTGCAGCAGGCTACGACGCGCAAGCTGTTGAACTGGATTCGCCGCGAGGCGCGCAAGGGCCTGATGGTGGGCGGGCTGTGCACCGCGGCCTACCCGATGGCATGCGCCGGAATTCTTGATGGCAAGCGCGCCACGATCCACTGGGAAAACCAGGACAGCTTTGCCGAGGAGTTCGACCAGGTATCATTGACCAAGTCGGTGTTCGTGATCGACGGCAACCGCATGACCACGGCGGGCGGCACATCGTCGGTGGACCTGATGCTCAAGCTGATTGCCAATCACCACGGCGAGGAATTGGCGAACGCGGTGGCCGATCAGCTGATCTATTCCTCGATACGCACCGATCAGGACACGCAGCGCCTGAGCGTTCCGACACGCATCGGCGTGCGTCATCCAAAGCTCAGCCAGGTCATCCAGATGATGGAGGCCAATATCGAGGAACCGATCAGCCCCTCGATCCTGGCGCGCGAGGTGGGCATGTCCACGCGCCAGTTGGAGCGGCTGTTTCGCCGCTATCTGAACCGCAGCCCCAAGCGGTATTACATGGAACTGCGCCTATCCAAGGCGCGCAACCTGCTGATGCAGACGGATATGAGCGTGATCAACGTGGCGCTGGCATGTGGCTTTGCCTCGCCCTCGCATTTTTCCAAGTGCTACCGCGCGCATTACGACACCACCCCCTATCGCGAGCGCGGAAGCCACGCGACGCGCCTGTCGATATGATGCGCCGGGTCATCTTCACGGCTTTAGCCGGTAGATGGCCCCATGCCCTTCGCTGAGGATCCATAGCGCGCCATCGGGCCCTTCGTGCAAGGCGCGGATGCGCAGGGTCTCGGGCGCGTGCAAACGCGCCACCTCGCGCAGCGGCGCCCCGCGCAACTGCGCGATCATGTCGAACTTGAGCGAACCGACGAAGAAATCCCCGCGCCACTCCGGCGCGCCCTGGCCCGAGTGAATGACCAAACCAGACGGCGCAATGGATGGGTCCCAGTAGAATTCGGGCTGCTCCATGCCTTCCTTGTGCGTGCCTTCCCCTATCCGCGCGCCTGAATAGTGACGGCCATAGGCGATCACCGGCCAGCCGTAATTCGCCCCTTTGCGGATCAGGTTCACCTCGTCGCCGCCACGCGCCCCGTGTTCGTGCACCCATAGCCTTCCCTGCGTATCGAACGCGGCGCCCTGCGGGTTGCGGTGCCCGTAGGACCAGATCTCGGGCAAAGCCCCCTCTCGCCCGACAAACGGGTTGTCTGGCGGCACGGAGCCATCGCGGGCAAGCCGGATCACGGTCCCGTTATGCGTTCCCGGATCCTGCGCGGAGGGGCGCGTGCCGCGCTCGCCAATCGTCAGAAACAGGTGCCCCTGCGGCCCCTCGACGACGCGCCCGCCAAAGTGCCGCCCGCCTTGGCCGACGGTCTTGGCCTCGAACAGAACGCGCAGTCCCTCCAGTTGCGCCCCGTCCCGCGAAAGCCGCCCTGCGGCCAATGCCGTGACGGCCCCGCCACCGGCGTGCGGCGCGGCGTAGCTGATGATAACCTCTCGTGTCTGGGCAAAATCGCGCGGCACCATGAGATCAAGCAAACCGCCCTGCCCGATCGCGGCAACCTGCGGGACGCCAGAAACCTGCCGCCGTGCGCCCCCATCCGCCGGCAGGTACCACAGCCGCCCGCCGCGCTCTGTCACCAGCATCGCGCCACCTGGCAGGAACCCGATCGACCAGGGCACATCGAACCCCTTGGCCATCAATTCGGGCTCGATCCGTTGGCGCGGCGCCGGGTCCTGCTGGGCGATTGCCGGTGCAACCCACCCCGCCAACATCGCTAAAATCATGGCTCTTCTATGCATTTCTCGATCCCCCAAGGCGTCGTGATTTCGAGGCACAGCTCAACACATAGGTCTGCAAGTGGCAAAATCGCGGTCAAGAGCAAGTCCGCCACGGGGAGTGCCACATTTTTCAGCACAAGCCGCCACACAGACACTTTTCTTTTGATCCGAGGCGCAATAGGGTCCGAGGCGGACTTATCGTTCCAATAAGGGAGATTGTTAAATGAAAAAGATGATGATGATGGCAACCGCTGCAACGGCCCTGATGGCTGGCAGCGTGTCCGCCGAGGACGTCAAGATCGGTGTCATTCTGGGCTATACCGGCCCGATTGAATCGCTCACGCCGCACATGGCCGAAAGCGCCGAACTGGCGATGTCCGAGATCAACGACAGCGGCGCTTTCATGGATGGCATGACACTGGTGCCCGAACGCGCGGATTCGACCTGTATCGACAGCTCAGCCGCGACCGCAGCGGCGGAACGGCTGATCACGTCCGAAGGCATCAAGGGGATCATGGGCGCGGACTGCTCCGGCGTAACCGGCGCGATCCTGTCCAATGTGGCCGTGTCGAACGGCATGGTGATGATTTCCCCCTCGGCCACGTCGCCGGGCCTGACCACGGCAGAGGACAACGGCTTCTTCTTCCGCACGGCACCGTCGGATGCACGCCAGGGCCAGGTTCTGGCCGACATCCTCAAGTCGCGTGACATCAGCGAAGTCGCGGTAACCTACACCAACAACGACTACGGCAAGGGCCTGTCCGACAGCTTTGTCTCCAGCTTCGAAGAAGCCGGCGGCACCGTGACGCTGGCCGCCCCGCACGAGGACAACAAGGCGGATTACTCGGCCGAAGTTGGCGCGCTGGCCTCGGCCGGCGGAGATGTCCTGGTTGTGCTGGGCTATGCTGATTCGGGCGGCAAGGGCATGATCCGCGCCTCGCTCGACACCGGCGCGTTCGACACCTTCATGATGGGCGACGGCATGTATGGCGATGCCCTCATGGACGAGGTCGGGGCAGAAATGCCCGGCTCGTTCGGGGCCGTTCCGTGGAGCTCGGGCCAAGGCGCCGAAGCCTTTGCCGAGATCACCGACGCGGCCGGCATCAACGGCGGCAGCTCGTTCACCCGCGAAAGCTATGACGCGGCGGCGCTTATTGCGCTGGCGATGCAGTCGGCCGGAACGGTAGAGCCGGGCGAGTACAAAACCCACGTGATGGACGTGGCCAACGAGCCAGGCGAAAAGATCTATCCCGGCGAGTTGGGCAAGGCGCTGAAGATCCTGGCCGACGGCGGTGAGGTGAACTACGAAGGCGCCACCAACGTGGAGCTGATCGGCCCCGGCGAAGCCGCTGGCACCTACCGCGAGTACGAGATCAAGGACGCGGATTTCGAAACGGTGCAATTCCGCTGAGTCGAAACAGCCAAGAATCGCAAACAGCCCGGACCTCTCCGGGCTGTTTCAATATCAAGACAGGCGCAGACAATGCGCGGTTGGGGGAACACCCATGATCAAGGTCGAAGACCTGCACAAGCATTTCGGAGGGTTTCACGCGGTCGACGGTGCCTCTCTGGAGATCGCCGAGGGCACGATCACCGGACTGATTGGACCGAACGGCGCGGGAAAAACCACTCTTTTCAATGTAATAGCCGGCGTTCTGTCGCCCACGTCGGGCAAGGTGACAATGGCGGGCGAGGACATCACCGGCCTGCCGCCGCATAACCTGTTTCACAAGGGCCTGCTGCGCACCTTTCAGATCGCGCATGAGTTTACCTCGATGACGGTGCGCGAGAACCTGATGATGGTCCCCGGCGACCAATCGGGCGAGCGGATCTGGAACACCTGGTTCGGGCGCCGCCGTATCGCCGATCAGGAACGCGCCCTCAGGGCCAAGGCCGACGAAGTGCTGGAATTCCTGACCATCGATCACCTGCGCGACGAGAAGGCCGGCAACCTGTCCGGCGGGCAGAAAAAGCTGCTGGAGCTGGGGCGCACCATGATGGTGGACGCGCGTATCGTGTTCCTCGACGAGGTCGGCGCAGGCGTGAACCGCACCCTGCTCAACACCATCGGGGACGCGATCGTGCAGCTCAACCGCGAACGCGGCTACACCTTCGTGGTGATCGAGCACGACATGGATTTCATCGAACGCCTGTGCGATCCGGTCATCTGCATGGCCGAGGGCAAGGTTCTGGCCGAAGGCACGCTGGCCGAGATCAAGGCCAATGAACAGGTGATCGAGGCGTACCTGGGCACCGGCCTGAAGAACAAGGAAAAGGTGGACGCATGACAGGACCGGCCCATTGCACCCCGCAGCGCGACCGCACGCCAGCCTCGTCGCTGCCAGGGGGCGCTGCCCCCGTCGCCCTTCGGGCGACCCCCCCGGAGTATTTCAAGCAAGATGAAGAGGGACGCAGATGAGCGACAATCCCTATCAGGACGACCGGGGGAACAAGGATCTGACGATCACCCGCCCCGAAGGCACCAGCCAGCTTGGCGCGCATCCCGGCACCGGCCACCCGATGGAAACGTCCCAGGCGTTCCTGATCGGTGACAGCATGACAGGAGGCTACGGCAAAGGGCCCGATATCCTGCACGCGTGCACCATCGCGGTGAACCGCGGCGAAATCGCGGTTATCGTCGGCCCCAACGGGGCGGGCAAATCCACCGCGATGAAGGCCGTTTTCGGCATGCTGGACCTGCGGGAGGGATCGGTGCGGCTGGACGGTGAGGACATCACCGACCTGTCTCCGCAGGACCGGGTGGCAAAGGGCATGGGCTTTGTTCCGCAGAACTCTAACATCTTCACCTCGATGACGGTCGAGGAGAACCTCGAGATGGGGGCGTTTATCCGGCGCGACGATATCCGCCCGACAATGGAGCAGGTGTATGACCTGTTTCCCATCCTGCGCGACAAGCGGCGCCAGGCGGCGGGCGAGCTGTCGGGCGGGCAGCGCCAACAGGTTGCCGTGGGCCGGGCCTTGATGACGCAGCCCAAGGTGCTGATGCTGGACGAGCCGACGGCGGGCGTCAGCCCCATCGTCATGGACGAGCTGTTCGACCGGATCATCGAGGTGGCCCGCACCGGCATCCCGATCCTGATGGTCGAGCAGAACGCACGCCAGGCGCTGGAGATCGCCGACAAGGGTTATGTCATGGTGCAGGGGCGCAATGCCTACACGGGCACGGGCAAAGAGCTGTTGGCCGATCCCGAAGTGCGCAAATCGTTCCTGGGGGGCTGAGGTATGGAATTTTTCAACGCAATCGTGGCGCTGTCCAACTTCGTCGTCATTCCCGCCCTTGCCTATGGCAGTCAGCTTGCGCTCGGGGCGCTTGGGGTGACGCTGATTTACGGGATCTTGCGCTTTTCCAACTTTGCCCATGGAGACACGATGGCCTTTGGCACCATGGTCACGATCCTGATGACGTGGTGGTTCCAATCTATCGGCATCGGGCTTGGCCCACTGCCCACGGCGCTGCTGGCGATGCCGTTCGGCATCGTGGGCTGCGCGGCGATGGTGCTACTGACCGACCGGACGGTGTACCGGTTCTACCGCGCGCAAAAGGTCAAGCCGGTGATCCTGGTGATCGTGTCGATGGGCGTCATGTTCGTGATGAACGGGCTGGTGCGTTTCATCATCGGGCCCGGCGATCAGCGGTTTGCCGATGGCGAGCGGTTTGTCATCACCGCGCGCGACTTCAAGACGATGACCGGGCTGGACGAGGGCATGGCGATCAAGTCGACGCAGGGGATTACCGTGGTGACGGCCGTCATCGTGGTGGGGCTTTTGTTCTGGTTCCTGACCTACACGCGCACGGGCAAATCCATGCGCGCCTATTCCGACAACGAGGATCTGGCGCTTCTGTCCGGCATCAATCCAGAGCGCGTTGTGCTGGTGACATGGCTGATCGTGGCGGCGCTGGCGACGGTGGCGGGCACGCTTTACGGGCTGGACAAGTCGTTCAAGCCGTTCACCTATTTCCAGCTTCTGCTGCCGATCTTTGCCAGCGCCATCGTCGGTGGCCTCGGCAGCCCGTTAGGTGCCATCGCGGGCGGCTTCGTCATCGCCTTTTCCGAGGTGACGATCACCTATGCGTGGAAAAAGGTGCTGGTCTACCTGCTACCAGAAAGCCTTGAGCCATCGGGCCTGGTACAGCTGTTGTCGACCGATTACAAATTCGCGGTCAGTTTCGTCATTCTCCTGATCGTTCTGTTGTTCCGCCCCACGGGCCTGTTCAGGGGGAAATCGGTATGAACCCAGTCATGAAAAACACCGCTCTGTTCATCGCCATGGCCGTGTTGTTACTGCTGACGGGGATCGTGCAAAGCTGGAATTCGGCGCTGCTGATCCTCAACATGGGTCTTATCAGTGCGATCATGGCGCTTGGCGTGAACCTGCAATGGGGTTTTGCGGGGCTGTTCAACGTGGGCGTGATGGGGTTTGTCGCGCTTGGCGGGCTGGCCTCGGTCCTGATAACGATGCCCCCGGTTCCAGAGGCCTGGGCCGCAGGCGGGCCCGGTGTTTTGCTGGGGTTGCTGCTGGGTGCGGCAAGCATCGGCATTGCGATCTGGGCCTACCCGCGTCTGCCCAAAGGGCGTGTGCGCGTTCTGGGCATGGGCGCCATCCTGGTGATCGGTTTCATCGTCTATCGCGCCGTGTTCGACCCGGCGGTCGCGGCGATCGAGGCCGTCAATCCGGCGACCTCGGGCTATCTTGGCGGGCTGGGGTTGCCTGTTGTGCTGGCCTGGCCGGTGGGCGGTGTGCTGGCGGCGGGGGCGGCTTGGATCATCGGCAAATCGGCGTTGGGGTTGCGGAGCGACTACTTGGCGATTGCAACGCTGGGGATTGCCGAGATCATCATCGCCATATTGAAGAACGAGGACTGGTTGTCGCGCGGGGTGAAGAACGTGATCGGCCTGCCGCGCCCGGTGCCCAACGAGATCGATCTGCAGAACGATCCCGGCTTCGTGTCAACGGCGGAGGGGCTGGGACTGGACCCGGTCACGGCGTCATCGCTCTATGTCAAGTTCGGCTACGCGGTGCTGTTCACCATCGTTCTGCTGATCCTGCTATGGCTGGCACAGAAGGCTTTGCACAGCCCCTGGGGCCGCATGATGCGCGCCATTCGCGACAACGAGACCGCCGCCGAAGCCATGGGCAAGGACGTAAAAGGCCGGCATTTACAAGTGTTTATCCTTGGGTCTGCCGTGTGCGGCATTGCCGGTGCAATGATGACCACGCTGGACGGCCAGCTAACGCCGGGCACCTATCAGCCGCTCAGGTTCACCTTCCTGATCTGGGTAATGGTGATCGTCGGGGGCTCTGGCAACAACCTCGGCGCGGTGCTTGGCGGGTTCCTGATCTGGTTCCTGTGGGTACAGGTCGAGCCGATCAGCGGCTTCGTGATGGACGTGATCACCGCCGGTATGGCCGAGGATAGCGCGGTGCGGGCGCACCTGCTGGACAGCACGGCGCACATGCGGTTGCTGACCATGGGCGTGATCATGCTGCTGGTGCTCAGGTTCAGTCCACGCGGCCTGATCCCCGAGAAGTAGGCCGCGGCGCGAATCGGACATAGCGTACGTTTCACAGCGTGGGGCGTCCGATACGTACGGATGCCGCGAAAGACGCGGGTTAACCGGGCGCGCGGTGGGGGAATGGCCCCCGCCGCGCGTCTGTTTCCATTCCGGGCGAGCGCCTGCCCGCGGGGTGGCGCGGCAACGACCGAGCTGGTCACTTTATCCCGGCCACATACTTACACCATATCAATGGCAGTGCCCGGCCTCCAAAGCGCCAGCCCGTCACGCCAGAGGCGTGCCGACTCTACCAATGGCGCACCTTCGGTGCTCTACCAATGGCGCACCTTCGGTGCGACGGAACGGGTCATTCTGAAAGCATGCCTCTGGCATGGCCGCTCGCCCTACGCCCTGCGGGCGCTATTCGGACGGGACGCGCAGCGTTGGCGGGCGCGAAATCCGCATTGCGGGCGGCTGGGTATCGTGGACGCTATCGGCCTTGAGCGGCCCCCACTCACGCTTGAAGATGCTGCAGCGTGTAGCGTTACGTAATGCATAGCACCCCCTTTCAAGAAGTATTCTTTCGGAGGCGGCGGCGAAATATAATCCCTACTATTTTTGTTTACTTTTCCCGAGAGTTGTTTTATCGACCCGTCCGAGACCCAGCGCGACGCCAGGCAAAATCCGAAAATCAGAATACGGGAACGGGATATGTTCTTTACGCGCGCGGCTGTGTCCGTCTGCGCCTTGGTCGCGGCTATGCCGGTCTTGGCGCAAGGCACCATCGAACTTGAGCAGATCACTATCGAAGGCGAGGCGACCGACGGGTTCTTCGGCGAAGCAGTGGCCACCAGCACCGGCACCATCACCAAGACCGGCGATGCCATTGCTGAAACCCCGCGTTCAGTCAGCGTGGTGACAAAACAGCAACTGCAGCAGCGCGGCGCGCGCACGATAGAGGATGCGCTAAAATACACCCCGGGCGTGACCGCCGGACAGTGGGGACTAGACGCGCGGTCGGACTGGTCTCTGGTCCGTGGCTTCAGCCCCACGACGTTGCATGATGGTCTGCCCGCCCGCTATGGATACTACAACGACACCACGCCCGAACCTTTCATGCTCGACAGCGTCGCCATACTGCGCGGCCCGGCCTCGGGCCTCTATGGCAGCGGCTCGGTCGGCGGCGTGGTCAATACCACGTCCAAGACCGCGGCACAGGACGCCCCGAACCTGTGGCAGTTGCAGGTCGGCTCGCATGACCGGCTGCAGGGCGGGGTCGATGTCAGCGGCGATCTGAACGCAAGCGGCACGCTGCGCTATCGCTTCGTCGGGTTGGCGCGGGATTCCGAGACGCAGGTGGATTTCTCGCAGGACGAGGTTCTTGCCTTCGCCCCGTCGATCACATGGCGGCCGTCCGAGGATACCGAGCTGACGGTTCTGGCCAACTACCAGGACGCCGACCGCAGCCCGCTGATCCAGTTCGCCTCGCTTTACGGCACGCTGCAGCCCGCCACCGGCTTCGGCAACGGCGCCTTCCTGCCCAACAGCCTCTTCATCGGTGAGCCGGATTTCGACACGTTCGAAACCGAGCAGCGCAGCATCACCGCCATGTTCAAGCACCGCTTCAACGCGACCTGGAGCATGAATGCGAACTTTCGCTATCTCGAAGGCGAGGCCGAGTACCAGCACGCCTGGTGGGCCTTCGACAATTTCGCCAACGGGCGCTACAATCCCGACGGCACGATCAACCGGACTTTTTATCGCGCCGAGAACGACCTGAAGACCCTTGCACTCGACAGCTACGCCACCGCCGAATACGCGTTGGGAGGGGTGCAGATGCGGACCATCCTGGGGGCCAGCTACACGCGTGGCACCCATGATTCCGACATCGGCTACGGGGCCCAGGTCGCGCCCATCGACCCGTTCAACCCGGTCTACGCGGGGTTCAACCCGATCACCGTGACCGACACGCCGGGTACCTCGGTGGATGAATGGGGCGTCTACGCCCAGAACCGCGCCAGCTTCGACCGCTGGATCGTCGATTTCGGCCTGCGCTATGGCGCCATCGAGACCGGCGCGTCCAACGGCAGCTTCGGCACCACCACACCGGCGGCCGAGGATGACAAATTGACGGGCAACGCGGCGGTGATGTACCGGTTCGACAACGGCCTCGCCCCCTATCTCAGCTATGCCACCAGCTTCCAGCAGGACGCCATCGGCACCGACGCGGCCGGAAACCCTTTCGATCCAACCGAAGGCGAACAGGTTGAACTGGGCGTCAAGTACCAGCCCGCCGGCACGGACATGCTGCTCTCGGCGGCGCTGTTCGACCTGACCAAGTCGAACATGCTGGTGCAGGATCCTGCCAACCCCGGCTTCCAGATCCAAACCGGCGAGACAACGGCCCGCGGTCTCGAAATCGAAGCCTATCGAAGCTTTGGCAACGTGTCGCTTCAGGCGGCCTATACCTATCTGGGCACCGAAAACGCGGCAGGGTTCGACATCGCGCAAGCACCCAGCCATGCGGCCTCGCTCTGGGTGGATTACAAGCCGGCCGACATGTTGCCGGGTTGGCAGTTCGGCGGCGGTATGCGTTATACCGGCACCTCCTGGGACGGAAGCGGAACGCAGGCCACACCGGCCTACACCCTGTTAGACGCCTCGATCGGCTACGAGCGGGACAACTGGCGTCTGGCGCTCAACATCACGAACCTCACCGACGAGCGCTACGTCACCACCTGCCAGAGCGGCGCGTGCTATTTCGGCGAGGGCCGGACCGCACTTCTGACCCTCTCCTCCACCTTCTGAACTCCGACGGGTGGCCCCAGTTGCAGGGGTCACCTCCCTTTTCCAGGACCCTTGCGATGCTGTGCACGCTTTTCGTTTGCCTGACCCTGCTCGCCGCCCCTGTTGCGGCGCAGGATTTTCCCGTGCGCATCGACCACGCCTTCGGCACCGCGACGATCCCCGACCGTCCCACCCGTGTCGTCTCGCTCAGCTTCATCGGTCACGACTTCCTTCTGGCCCTCGGGGTGAAGCCCTACGCATTGCGCAAATGGTACGGCAACCACCCCCACGGCGTCTGGCCCTGGGCGCAGGAGGCGCTGGGCGACGCCGAGCCCATCGTCATGCAGGGCGAGATCGACATCGAGGCCATCGCCGCCATGAAACCCGACCTCATCGTGGGCCAGTGGAGCGGCATGAGCCAAAACGACTACCGCCTGCTGTCCCGGATCGCCCCTACCATTGCCCATCGCGCCGAATGGGGTTCTTATGGCGCACCCTGGCAGGGCATGCTGCGCACCCTCGGTGCGGTGACGGGCCGCCCGAACCGGGCCGAGGCGGAAATCGCCCGGCTCGAAGCCCGCATCGCCCGCATCCGGGCGGCCCACCCCGACTGGCAGGGCGCCAGTGCCGCGATGGTCTGGGCCGGCAGCACCGGTGCCTATACCTCGCGCGACATCCGTGGCCGCCTGCTGCGCGACCTGGGCTTCACCGTGCCCGCGGCCATCGACGCGCGCGGCAGCCTCAACCGCGCCTATGTTCAGATCCCGCCCGAGGACCTGTCGCCCATCGACGTGGACGCATTGATCTGGCTCGACGCGGGCGGCTCGGTCGACCGTCTCAATAACCTGCCTCTGCGCGATACCATGCGCGCCTATACCCAGGGGCGCGAGATCTATTCAGGCCTCATGCTCTCGGCCGCATTGTCGCATTCCAGCCCGCTCAGCCTCGATTACGCGCTGGATCGCTTCGTGCCCCTGCTCGAAGCAGCGATGGACGGCGATCCGGCGACCGTGGTTTCCACCTCGCAGGAGGCCGGCATTCTCCCCCCGGGGGCGTCCGATGCGCGCTGACACCACTTGGCACCTTCGCGCCGCAACCGATCGGCGGCCGCTCGTCCTGCTGGCTTCGCTTGCCGCGCTGGTTCTGCTCGCCCTGCTGGCGCTACGGTTGGGCTATCGCCCCGTGGACTGGGCCGATCTGGTCGGGGCCCTGACCGCCTTCGATCCGACCGACCCGGAACAGATCGTCATCCGCGAGATCCGCCTACCGCGCCTCGTCGGGGCGCTTCTCGCCGGAGCCGCCCTGGGGATCGCGGGCGCGCTGATCCAGGGGATGACCCGCAATCCGCTGGCCGATCCGGGGCTTCTGGGCATCAATGCAGGCGCGGCGGCCGGCGTGATCGGGGCAACCTTCCTGCTGGGGATGGCCGCGCCCGGCCAATATGTCTGGATGGCGTTTGGCGGCGGGGCGCTCGGCGCCGCGGCGGTCTTTGCCCTGGGTGGCGGCACGCAGGCCAGCCCTGCGCGGCTCTTGCTGGCGGGGGCCGCGCTGACCGCCTTCTTCCTCGCCATGATCCGCGGTCTCGTGTTGATGAGCCGGCAAAGCCTTGAGACCTATCGTTTCTGGGTTCTTGGCGGGTTCGACGACGTCACCCTTGGAACGCTGGCCGCGCTCTGGCCATTCTTCGTCGCGGGCGTTCTGGTCGCGCTGGCCGCCGCCACGCTGATCGATGCGCTGGCTCTGGGCGAGGATACCGCGCGTGGGCTGGGCGTGAATGTGGGCGGGGCGAAACTGCTCTGCGGTCTGGCCATCGTGCTGCTTTCTTCAAGCACGGTGGCCCTGGCCGGACCGATTGCCTTTGTCGGCCTGATCGTACCCCATATGGCGCGCGCCGTGATGCGTCAGGACATTCTGTGGCTCGCCCCCTGTGCCGGGATCTTCGGTGCGGGCCTGATGGTGCTGGCCGATCTGGCCGGGCGCTCGGCGCTGTTCGGAGGCACCATGCAGGCGGGTGTGATGTCGGCGCTGATCGGCGGACCGATCCTAATCTGGCTGGTCCGCAGAACCGGGGGGCGCAGGCTGTGATGCAGACGCTCCGTTTCGGTCCCGTTTCCCTTGCCGTACACCGGCGTCCGCTGATCGCCGGGGTCGGGCTGCTGGCCCTCGTGGCGCTGGCCGCCGTGGCGGCGCTGTTGATCGGCAGCTATCCGATCACCCCCGGCGGCATATGGCAGGCGCTGACCGGCCGCGCCGATGCGATCCCGGCCATGATCGTTCTGGATCACCGTCTGCCGCGCATCCTGACCGCGATCGGGGCCGGCGCGGCACTGGGGCTTGCGGGCGCGATGGTCCAGACCATGCTGCGCAACCCGCTGGCCGCGCCAGACATCATCGGGTTCACCGCTGGCGCGAACGCGGGCGCGCTCCTTGCGGTGCTGCTAACCGGGGGGATGATCCTGGCCGGCGCCCTGGCCGGCGGGGCGCTGGCGGCCATGGCCGTCGTCGCGCTCGCCTGGCGCGGCGGGCTAGACACGTACCGGCTGATCCTCGTGGGTCTCGGCGCCAGCCTGTCGCTGGGCGCGGCGGCCGATCTGCTGCTGAGCTATACCGACGAGAACACCGCCGCCGACATGGCCCGTTGGCTTACCGGCACGCTGCATGCCCGCGGCCCGGCCGAGGTCGCGCTGGTCTGGGGCGGTCTGGCCATGCTGGCACCCATCGCGCTCTGGCTCGGCTTCCCGCTCGCGCGGATGACCTTCTCGAACGACACGGTCGTCGGCCTGGGCCTGCCGCTCGCGCCACTCCGGCTGGCCGTCACCGCACTGGCGGTCGCACTGGTGGCGCTGGCGGTGAGCGTGGCGGGCCCGCTGCCGTTCGTCGCCTTCGTCTCCGGTCCAATCGCAAGGCGCCTGACCGGAAGCGGCGGACCCGCCCTTCCGGCCGCCGCGCTGACGGGCGCAACGGTCACGCTGGGCGCAGACCTGGCGGCGCGCTCGATCCCGATGGTTCAGCTGCCTGCCGGTGTCTTCACCGCGATGGTCGGCGCGCCCGTTCTGGTCTGGCTCCTGTGGGTTCAGGCGAGGAAGGGGCGGCTGTGATGCGTGTACAAAACGGACAAGGGGTCCTTTGAGTATGGTACCAAACGGAACGAAATGCCGTCTGCGGGCCGAGGCGATCTCGGTCGACTATCCCGGTCGATCGGTGCTCGACAGCCTGTCGCTGGACATTCCGGCCGGCAAGGTAACGGCCATCGTCGGCCCCAACGCCTGCGGCAAGTCGACACTGTTGCGGGCCCTGGCCCGGCTGACGCCGGTGGGGAGCGGGCAGGTCTCGCTCGATGGACAACCCATCGGGAAACAACGCTCGCGTACCGTTGCGCGGCAACTCGCGATCCTGCCTCAGTCGCCGTTGGCGCCCGAGGGGTTGACCGTTCTGGACCTTGTCCGCCGCGGGCGCACCCCGCACCAATCCGCATTGCGTCAGTGGTCCCGCAAGGATGCCGAGGCGGTGGACCGCTCCTTGTGCCTGACCGGATTGAAAGGAATGTCCTTTCAATCGCTTGCCACGTTGTCGGGCGGTCAACGGCAACGCGCGTGGATCGCGATGGCGTTGGCACAGGACACCGATCTTCTGCTTCTGGACGAGCCCACGACCTATCTCGATTTACCCCACCAGATCGAGCTTCTCACGCTCATCCGCAAGCTCAACCACGACACCGGCCGCACCGTGGCGATGGTGCTTCACGACATCAACCTTGCCGCCCGCTTCGCCGACCACATGGTCGCCCTCCGGGACGGCAGGGTGCGCCACCAGGGCGCCCCCGCCGAAGTTGTCAACGCCGAGATGATGCAAGACATCTTCTCGCTGCCCTGCACCGTGATCTCCGATCCGGTCCACGGCCACCCCCATGTCATTCCCGCCTGAAGGAGATGCCCGTGACCATGTCCCGACATATCGATTTCGCCCACCGCGCCGAGACCGCGCTCCCGGGTCTGGACCCGGCACGCCTGCGCGAGGCCATGATCGCGGAGGCCCTAGAGCATGGGTTGGAGGTCATGCAGGAAGCTAACGGAGGCGTGGCGGTGCTGACCGCTTATGGCCGCTACACGTTGGTGTCTCAGGCCGGAAAGGCCCACGCGTCGATCGAATCGCCCCGGGCGGATTGGCTCTTCGCCCTCAAGGAAGCTCTGACCGAAAAGGTATCCGCCCTGCACACCGGCGCAGTTGAGGAGATGCGATGGTCGGACGCTTTGCCGGAGGGAATCCGCCCCCCGAATTTCCAGTTCGTCGAGATCCGGGCGATCACGGCGGTCGGTCGGGATTTTCTGCGCGTCACGGTCGGTGCAGAGGATCTGTCGGCGTTCGGCGATGACGCGATCCACTTCCGCCTGGTCCTGCCGGCGCCGGGTGACGCCGAGCCCGAATGGCCCCGTATCGCTGCCAACGGTGCGACGATCTGGCCCAAAGGTGAGAAAGCGCTGCACCGGCCGGTCTACACCGTGCGCCAGATCGACATGACACGCGGCGAGCTGACCTTTGATCTATTCGTTCATGAGGGCGGGCGGGCCACCGACTGGGCGCGGTCCGTCCGTATCGGCTCTCGCGTCGGGCTGACCGGACCGGGGGGCGGCGGGATACCGAAAACCTTCGGGATCACGCTTTACGCCGACGAAACCGGGTTTCCTGCCGCGGCCCGCATTCTCGAAGCGTTGCCGCCGGAGGCGACCGGGCACGCCGTCCTGAGCGCCCGAGTCGGTGCGGCGTGCGGATACCCCTTGCCCACCCACCCGGGGGTGCAGGTGCACTGGCGCGCGGGAGAGTCGTCCACGCGACTGGCCGACCGTGCCATTGCCGAGCGGGCAACCCATGAAGCGCACAGCTTGTGGTTTGCGGCCGAAAAGGCAGGCGCACAGAAATTGCGCGTCTGGTGCAAGGCCAATGGGGTCGATCTCCGCGACCACTACGTCGCCGCGTTCTGGACACAAGGTAACTGGACATGAAGATCAACAACGTCATGACTCTCTTTAGACACCGCACGGCCTCCCGCCCTCATACGGCGCTCGGGCGCCGCAACGCAGCCACCGCAAGCCCCACGGCCTGCGCCGTCTTGACCCTATGGGCGCTTGCCGGCACGGCCTTGGCTCAGGATGCGCCCCAACCGCCCGAAATCACCGGCGAGGCGCCGGCGCTGGCCGCTCCCGAACCGGAAACCGCAGATCGCCCTGCCAAGGCATCCCCGGAGGCCGCCGCGCCCCAGGTCGAAACAGAAATTGCGCCGGCCGAAGCGACGTCGGAAAACGGCGCGGTAACGCCCCCGACCGAAACCACATCCGTCGGGTCAAGCGGCGGGACGCAAACCGACCCCTCCCGAGCGCAGAGCGCGCCCGAGGCCGCCGGCTCCCCCGCGGTGGCGCCGGATGAGGCGGCCGAGCCGTTCCTCACGGCGATGGAAACCGCAGTGGAACGTGCGCTGACCTTTCTGCGCAATGGCGGCCCTGCGATCTGGGCCATTGCCGCGCTGTCCGTGGCCACACTCGCGCTGATCTTATGGAAGGCCTGGCGTCTTGCGCTCATGGGCGCGTGGTCGCGCGGCAAGGCCGACCGCGCGGTCGAGGCGTATCAGCACGGCGACACAGCCAGCGCGCTCGCCCTGGTTGAGAGGCGGCGCGGAATCCGCTCGCAGGTCATGGCGACCACCCTGCGCAGCCTCGAGCGGCTTTCCGGGGAGGCGGCGCGCGAAGAAACCGCGCGCGTCGCCAAACGCCGGTTGGCCTCGGCGCGCGACGGGCTGGGGGCGCTGGAACTGATCGCCACCATCGCGCCTCTGCTGGGGCTTCTGGGCACGGTTCTGGGCATGATTGCCGCGTTCCAGGCGTTGCAGGCCGCGGGATCGCGCGCCGATCCGGCCCTGCTTGCCGGCGGCATCTGGGAGGCGCTTCTGACCACCGCGGCCGGTATGGCCGTGGCGATCCCGGCTTCGGCGGCGCTGACATGGTTCGAGTCGGTGGTGGAGCGGATGCGCCGCGACATCGAGGACAATGCGGTGCGCGTCTTCATCGCCGCGCAACCCGAGGCCCTGAAACTCGCGGCCGAATGAGATGCAATTCACGTCCCCCGCCCGCCCCCGGCGCAAGCCCAGCCTTACGCCCATGATCGACGTGGTCTTTCTGCTCCTCGTTTTCTTCATGCTGGCCTCGCGCTTCGGGACAGAGGCGATGATGCCACTCCCGCTCGCCGCGTCCGGCGGGGACAGCTACAACGGCCCGCCGCGCCTGGTGGACATCTCCCCGGCCTCGGTGGCGCTTAATGGCCGGCCCGTCGATGACCTGCCAGCCGCGTTACAGCCGCTGATGAGCAGCCCCACCGACATGGTGATCCTGCGCGGCCAAGAGGGCGCCGAACTTCAGCGGGTGGTCAGCGTCAGCGAAGAGCTGCGCGGCGCGGGGTTTACCGCGCTTGTTCTGGTGGAGTGAGACATGGATCTGAGTGAACCGCCCGAGCGTCCCCGCGGCGAATCCATCGTGCCCATGATCAACGTGGTATTCCTGTTGCTCATCTTTTTCCTGATGACCTCGCAACTGGCCTCGCCCGAACCTTTCGAGGTGACACCGCCGGAAGCGGAGACAGACGCGGAAGTGGAGGCGGAACCGGTCCTTTTCGTCAGCGCCGAGGGTCGGATCGTCTTTGACGGACATGAAGGGTCGCAAGCAATCGCCGCCCTGGCCGGGCAGCAGGAAGAAGGTTTCGTCATCCAGTTACGCGCTGATTCCGGGCTGGAGGCGAAAAAGCTCGCCGCGATCCTACGCGATCTGTCGCAGGCGGGCCTGTCACGCGTCGAACTGGTGGTTGCACATAAATGAAACGCCTGGTCGAAATGGCAGCCTTCTCAGCGCTTGCGATACTGGTTCATGTCGCTCTGTTTGCTCGGACCTCCGAGGAGGGCCATGACGCAGGCGGGTCCGGCGGAACGGCATTGGTCTCGCTCAAGGCGGCCGACGCGACTGTGGCCGAAATGGTCGAGACCTGGAACCGCCCGCCCCCGCAGACGCCGGTTCATCAGCCGGAGCTGCGCCCTGCGCCTGCTCTGACCGCCCCCGCCGCCCAGTTGCCACGCATGAATCTGGCAAAGGCGCCGCGGGCCGAGATGCGCATGACCGCGCTGCCGCCGGCCGAACCGGAGGCGCTCCAGCTCGACCCGCAAGCCGCCCTGCCGCGCCCTCAGACGAGCGAGCAGGACATCGCCCGTCCGAATGCTCCTGAGACCCCGATGCCCGCGCCCGATCTGCCACGGGCCGAAATGTCGCCGCCGGAAACGCACGCGCCGAAAAGGGCCGGCCCGCCCCAACAAATGACCAGGGCACCGTCGGTGGACACAGCGCCGGCGCCTCCCCAGCCGTCAGAAGTCGCCCCCACCACGTCGCTGCGCCCGCCACAGCGCCCGAACGCACCACGGCCGACAGATGTGCCCAAGACCGCGCGCAAGGCCGAGCAGACCTCGCCCGGGCGCGTCGCGCAGCGGGCCGCGGGATCCGGCGGCAGCAGCCAGGCGGGACAAAAAGGGCGCGCGGATACGGCCACGGCATCGAAGGGCCAACAGGCCAGGGCGCAAGCCGTCTGGGGCGCCAAGGTCCGGTCCAGGATCGAACGCGCCAAGCGCTATCCCCGCGGCACGAATGCGTCCGGACAGGTGAGCCTCGCAATCTCGATCTCGCGCACCGGGGCGTTGCTGGGCGTCAATCTCCGGCGCTCCTCGGGCAATCCGGTCCTGGACCAGGCCGCCCTTGACGCCGTGCGCCGCGCGGGTCGGTTCCCCCCGGCGCCCCGCGAATTGCCGCGCGACGCCTATACCTTCGCGCTGGCCATAGTGCTGAAGCGGTGAGAGAGCTGCCAAAGCGGCGGCAGCAGTGCCGACTGTCTCGGCCAGCCGCTTGGTGACCGTCGCAAGAATGAGTGGGTGACTGTCGCATGAAAGCTGGCATTAGAATTGCGGGACTTTGCGCTGAAAGTCCGCTTCTGTAGCTATCATCAGTAAGCTCGCATCCGCAGCAAAAGACCGCTAACCGCCCTTCGTAGTCCTGGGCGGCCATATGCGCTTCTGTTCGGTTGGTAGTTGGCGCGACGATCCAGGGAGCGCACACAGTCGAGAATGGTCCACACCGTCCCTGGCCCTCGACAAGCCATCAATCCTGACATGTAGGGAAAGTCTGTTGCTCCGCCGTTGAAGCTCGCTGCCGCAGTTCTGCAGAGCCAGGGGATATTCCGTGGAATGGGCAAACGCCAATGGCACCGCGGCGCAACTCAACAGCGCGGCCATAAGGGTGGTTTTGCAGGTCAAGATCAAAGCTCTCCGGACCTAGTCAATCCGGGCATTCGGGCTGGCAGGCGGCGTGAATGGGCCGGACGTCAGCCCGCGGCGGCCCGCGCTAAGCGGTCCCGTTACGGGGTGTGGCATGGTCATCGGCAGTCCTTCCCCCGGGCAACCCCGCCCGGTGCTACGGTTGTCATGCCGGCAGGTCTCCTGACTTGCGGGTCATCGCTTGGCCGGGTCTTCCCGTCGCGCTCTGGCGCAACAGTGACTTTGTCCGGCGTCGCTATCCGCTTACAGTTGCGGGGGCAGTCACGGTCTCGGTGCTTGATGGCTACGCCTCACCGTGTTCCCTTTTCATCTCCTCTCGGAGAACCGACATGCTGCAAACAGCATGGGCCCGCGGCGGCCGTCAAGGCGTGAAACTCGCTGGAGCCGGCAAGGGCGGCTTTGCTCTTAGCCGCGCGGCGGGAACATTGGGGCCAACCCGTGTGTGTCAGGCTGGCGTGGTAGTCTTTACTTTGCTCTCCTGACGAACTCGCATTGTCCTCTTGGTTGGCTCTTGTGGCGTAGCCCCTCATCCGACCCGATCCTGACATGCGGTTGTCAGTACCAGCGATTGTCGCTACTGGTGGAACGTTATGACATAACATAACGAATCGCAGGAAAACCGAACCTTAGGACCACAGGAGACACTCATGCAGAAGGCATTCGCCAAGCACGTCACCATGCTCGCCGCCGGCGCACTGATCGCCCTCTCCGCGCAGGCCTTTGCGGAAAGTGGCAGCGACGGTGCGACGGACCACGATCACGACCACTCGAAAGAGCACGCCCACGAGCACAGCGACGATGATATCTACAACGGCTACTTCGACGACGACCAGATCAAGGCCCGCGATCTCTCGGACTGGGCCGGCGACTGGCAGTCGGTCTTCCCGCTGCTGCAGGACGGCACACTCGACCCGGTCATGGCGCACAAGGCCGCGCATGGCGACAAGATCGCGGCCGAATACACCGCCTATTACCAGACCGGCTACGCGACCAAGGTCGAGCGTATCCTCATCGAGGGCGACAGCGTCACCTTCTTCGAGGACGGGACACCTCTACAGGGCCACTATGCCGACGACGGGCATGAGGTGCTGACCTACGAGGCCGGCAACCGCGGCGTCCGCTACATCTTCGAGAAGACCGGCGGTGACGCCGAGGCGCCCGACTACATCCAGTTCAGCGACCACGCGATCGCCCCCACCGACGCCGGGCACTTCCACCTCTACTGGGGCGACGACCGAGCGGCGCTGCTCAAGGAAGTGACCAACTGGCCGACCTACTATCCCGCCGACCTCGGCGGCGAAGAGGTGGCCGAAGAGATGATGGCCCACTGAGCCCATACCCTCGGGCGGCCCCGCGGGGCCGCCTTCGCGCTGAGACGGCCATCACCGAAGGAACCGACATGCCCCCCAGTGACACCCGCCTTCCCGTCACCGTCCTCTCGGGCTTCCTGGGCGCCGGAAAGACCACGCTTCTGAACCAGGTGCTCAACAATCGCGAAGGCCGTCGCGTTGCGGTCATCGTCAACGACATGTCCGAGGTGAACATCGACGCCGACCTCGTCCGCGACGGCGGCGCCGATCTGAGCCAGACCGAGGAAAAGCTGGTCGAGATGACGAACGGCTGCATCTGCTGCACCCTGCGCGACGACCTTCTGCAGGAGGTCCGCCGCCTCGCCGCCGAGGGGCGGTTCGACTACCTGCTGATCGAATCCACCGGCGTCTCCGACCCCCTGCCCGTCGCGGCCACGTTCGAGTTCCGGAACGAGGGCGGCGAGAGCCTGTCGGACGTCGCGCGGCTCGACACCATGGTCACGGTCGTGGACACGGTGAACCTGCTCAAGGACTACGCCAGCCACGATTTCCTCAAGGACCGTGGCGAGGAGATGGGCGGGGCCGACGATCGCACCTTGGTCGACCTGCTCGTCGACCAGATCGAATTCGCCGACATCGTGATCCTCAACAAGGTCAGCGACGCGGACGCGGAAAAACTCGACGCTGCGCGCAAGATCGTCAGGGTCCTCAATCCCGACGCGCAGATCCTCGAGACCGATTACGGCCGCGTCCCGCAGTCGCGGATCTTTGACACGGGCCTCTTCGATTTCGAGGCGCTCATGGCCACCCCCTCTGGGCGAAAGAGCTCTATGGCTTCGCCGACCACGTGCCCGAGACCGAGGAATACGGCGTCTCGTCCTTCGTCTACCGGGCACGGCGGCCGTTCCACCCGCAAAAGCTACACGATGTCCTGAACGGCCCGCTGCCGGGCGTCCTGCGCGCCAAGGGGCATTTCTGGGTTGCGACGCGGCCTGACTGGTTGGCGGAATTCTCGCTCGCCGGTGCGCTCAGCAGCATCCGTCCGCTGGGAATGTGGTGGCCACCGTGCCGCCCGAGCGCCGGCCGGATCACCCGCAGGCCGTGGCCTACATCGAACGGCATTGGCAAGCCCCCTTCGGCGACCGGCGGCAGGAACTGGTCTTCATCGGCGCAGGTATGGACAAGGCCGCGATAACGGCCGCGCTGGATGCAGCCCTGCTGGAGGGCGCCGAGGACTTCACGCCCGACGCTTGGACAGGCCTCGACGATCCCTTTCCCGCGTGGCGGCGCGCGCCGGAGATGGCGTGATGGGGGCGGCTATGCAGCAGACGGCTGCAACCTTCCTCAGCGATAACGTACCGGAGGTGCTTGAGCGCATCCACGCCCGGGGCTGCGCTGCCGCGATCTGGGAACGGCACGTGAGTGCGGCGGCGCAAGGCTGGCTCGACCGCCTGCAGCCCGGGCAGCTTCCTGCCCTGCGCACCGAGATTCCGGTGCATGCGGTCCGCGACGCCGTTGAGGCCGCCTGCACGCGGGTCGAGTTGCCTGGCGGCGCCGACCGCGGCTGGCTCTGCCCGGATATTCAGTCTCTCGCGATGCGGTTCGCCGAGGTGATGGGCGCGCGCCGGGTGGCGCTGCGGCTCGACGTTGTGCGCGACGATGCCTGCCGGAAGTTTCACCTCGACAACGTACCGGCTCGGCTTCTCTGCACCTATCGCGGAGCGGGCACCGAGTACGGCAAGGCGTGCAACGATGGCGAGCCCGAACAGATCAACCGGATGAAGTCCGGATGGGTCGGACTCTTTCGGGGTGCGGCGTGGTTCGGGGATGCCCCCTGCGGGCTGACCCACCGCTCTCGGCCTATCGCCGGACGCGGTGAAACACGTCTACTGCTGGTCATCGACGCGGTCGAGCCCGGCTGATGGCGCGGATCACGCGGCGCGGGAACGCACGCAGCAGCCTGCGTCGCCGAACCCGTATCGGCGATCCGATGGCGGCCTATGACAGGCTTCCTCCGGAGCTCCGCGCCTGGCTGGCCGAGGCGGCGCTCCCTTGGTTTCCCCGTTCGGCGCGGCGCGCTTGGCAGCGCGCGCTGCAAGACTACGGCGGGGACACCAAGGCGGCCCGCGAGAGGCTCAGCAGGATCGAGCGGGCGATGTTGGAAAGAGATGCGTCTAAGGTCTGGGGTATGCGCTCTGCGCTTTGACACGAGCCCGCCAAGCGCGCGTGGTGCATTCGGTACGGGCTCCGCCTTACGATGACGCGCAAGGAGAAGAGCGCGGCCTCGAAACGGCTGCAGCTTGCGCATCAACCGCGTCTTCTTGAGCCTTGCGGCCATTCGCGCAACCTGCAGCGAATGACGGCTCTCCGCCCTTCCCTCTCAAGCAGCCCCTATGTGGAGGTGTCCGCACCTGAAGTGGCCCGATGCCGCCCCGCCGGGATCAGGCGGCGGCGGGTTCGGCCTTGGCCGTCGCCTCGCCTTGGCCCTCGGGGTGGGCGGGGCTGTGGCCCTCGTCCATCACCGGGCGCAGGCGACGCAGGCGCAGCGCGTTGCTCAGCACGAAGATCGACGAAAGCGCCATCGCCCCCGCGGCCAGGATCGGCGACAGAAGCAGCCCGAAGGCGGGATAGAGCAAGCCCGCCGCGACCGGGATCAGCGCGGTGTTGTAGCCGAATGCCCAGAACAGGTTCTGCCGAATGTTGCGCATGGTGTGGCGCGAGACATGGAACGCGTTGACCACGCCGCGCAGGTCGCCCGACATCAGCACCACGTCGGCGGATTCGATCGCAACATCGGTGCCGGTTCCGATGGCGATGCCGACATCGGCCCGTGCCAGCGCGGGGGCGTCGTTGATCCCGTCGCCAACAAAGGCCACCCGGCGCCCGCCCTTGGCGAGATCATCGAGCGCCGACACCTTGCCATCGGGCAGCACCCCGGCGATGACGTGGTCGATGCCGGTCTCGGCGGCGATGGCACGGGCGGTTTCGGGCTTGTCACCGGTAATCATAGCCACCGACAGCCCCAGATCGTGCAGCGCGGCGATCGCGGCGCCGCTGGCGGGCTTGAGCGGGTCGGCCACGGCGACGAGGGCCGCTGCCTGCCCGTCGATCGCGGCGAAAAGCACGGTGCGGCCGCGTTCGGCCAGCGCCTTTTCGCGATCCTGAAGCGCGGAGATGTCGATGCCTTCGCGCGTCATCAGGCGGTCGGCGCCGACGAGGACATCGTGCCCGTCCACGTTTGCGCGCACGCCGTAGCCAGTGATTGCAGCGAAATCGGTCACGTTCGGGCGCGGGCCGGTGGCATCCTCGGCCTCGGCGGCGCGGGTGATGGCCTGTGCGATGGGGTGCTCGGACTGCGCCTCGAGCGCGGCTATGAGGGACAGGACACGGGGGCGGTCAAGGGGGCTGTATTCCGTCAGTATCATGTCGGTCAACTCGGGGCGCCCGCGCGTCAGCGTGCCGGTCTTGTCGAGCGCGACCACGTCGACCGAGCCGAGCCCCTGCAGCGCGTCGCCCTTGCGAAACAGCACGCCCATTTCGGCCGCCCGCCCGGTGCCGACCATGATCGACGTGGGCGTGGCCAGCCCCATGGCGCAAGGGCACGCGATGATCAGCACCGACACGCCAGCAACCAACGCCATGGTCAGCGCCGGGGCCGGCCCGATCAGCAGCCACACCAGCACCGTCAGCACGGCAACCGTCATCACGGCGGGCACGAACCACAGCGTGACGCGATCCACCAGCCCCTGAATGGGGAGTTTGGCGCCCTGCGCCTGTTCGACCATGCGGATGATTTGCGACAGGGTGGTATCGGCGCCCACGCGGGTGGCGCGGAAGCGCAGGCTGCCGGCGCCGTTGACGGTGCCGCCGGTGATCGGATCGCCGGGGGATTTGAGGACCGGCACCGGTTCGCCGGTGATCATGCTTTCGTCGACATGGGCGCTGCCCTGGGTCACTTCGCCATCGGTCGCGATCCGCTCGCCGGGGCGAACCAGCAGCAGATCGCCGGTCTGGATCTCGTCGATGGGGACCTCGTGCGGAGTATCATTGCGCAGCACGGTGGCGGTGCGGGGCGTCAGGCCTACAAGCGCGCGGATGGCGGCGCCGGTGCGGCCCTTGGCGCGTGCCTCAAGCGCGCGGCCCAGCAGGATCAGCACGACGATCACGGCGGCGGCCTCGAAATACACGGCGCGGGATTGCTCGGGCAGCAACGCGGGCGCGAAGGTGGCCACGACGGAATAGAGATACGCCGCCGAGGTGCCGACAGCGACAAGGCTGTTCATGTCGGGCGCGCCGCGCAGAAGCGCCGGAAAGCCCTTGGTGTAGAACATCCGCCCCGGCCCGATCAGCACCAGCGTGGTCAACACGAACTGGATCAGCCAACTGGTCTGATGGCCGATGGTGCTGCCGATCAGTTCGTGCATGCCGGGGATCAGGTGCGCGCCCATTTCCAGCGCGAACACCGGCAGCGCCAGCACAGCGGCCAGCGTCATGTGGCGGGCCATCTCGCGCGCTTCGGTCTGTTTGCGGTCGGTGGTGTCTTGCGCGGCGGCGGTGTCTTCGGTGGCTTCGGCCGGGTAGCCCGCGTCGGTGGCCGCGCGGATCAGGTCGTCCACGGTGACCGCGCCCTCAACATAGTCCACGGTCGCGGTTTCCGAGGCCAGGTTGACGTTAACCGACAGCACGCCGGGCACCGCGGCAAGCGCGCGGTCCACCCGCCCCATGCAGGACGCGCAGGACATCGACGCGACGCTCAGGCGCACGCGTCCGCGGCGCGCGGGGTATCCGGCTTCGTCCAGGGTGGCGGCGACACTGGCGATATCGGCGGGGGCGCCGAGGCTCAGTTGCACGGTTTCCGAGGCTAGGTTGACCGAGACATCGCTAACGCCATCGACGGCGTTGAGGGCGCGCTCAACGCGGCCCACGCAAGAGGCGCAAGACATCCCTTCGACCGAGAGGCGGAGTTGTGTCGTATCGGGCATGGGTATTCCCCCGTTCGTTGCGATGTGGCGGCGCGGCCCGGATGGGATCGCCGGCGTTTGCAGAACAGGTGGGGCTTCCCCTAGCTGGAAGGTCAAGGGGCGTTCGTGAATTTTCCGCCAATTTGTCGCGGGCCGGGTGATTGCAATTCGATGTGGATATGTTAGTGAGCAATCACTTACAACGCGAGTCCGCCATGTCACGCACCCGCAAGCCAGCCGAGATTCGGCGCGCCGAAATTACCAGCGCGGTCCTGGAGCTACTGAACACGCAGTCGCCGGGTGGCCTGAGCACGGCGGCAATCGCGGCGCATGTCGGGGTCAGTCATTCGGCGCTGTTTCGGCATTTCGCCACCAAGGATGCGCTATGGGCCGGGGTCATGGACGAGATCGAGGCCCGCGCGCGCGCCGCGTGGGACGCGGCCGAGGCGCAAGGCGGACCGCCCGCGGCGCAGTTGCGCGCGCTACTCAGGGCGCAGGCGGGCCTGATCGCGCGGACCCCGGCGATACCGAACCTGATCTTCAGCCCCGGACACCTGGCCGCCGAGACGGTGACGCGACCCATTCACACGCGGATCATGGCCGGGTTTCACGCCCGGATCGAGGCGCTGATCACGCGGGCGATGCGGGATGGCACGCTCTGCGATGATGTGGCGCCGGGGGATGCGACGCTGTTGCTGATGGGGCTGCTGCAGGGGTTGGCCCTACGGTGGACCCTGTCGAAGCGCGGCTTCGATCTGGAAGCCGAGGCCGCCCGCCTGATAGAGTTGCAATTGCGCCTGATGCGGGCGCCTGACAGTGGAGAGATGCCATGAAGCCCATGCGCTTGTTGCGTTTGCTGCCCCCCATCGCGATTGGCGTGGGCGTGGCCGCCTGGCTGATCATCAACAGCGAGCCGCCCGAACGCGTGGAGCAGGCCGAGCGCGGCGCGGTGGTCACCACGTTGCGCGCCGAGGCAGAGCCGCTGGCGCCGGTGGTTCAGGGATTTGGCAATGTGCGCCCGGCGCGGCGCTGGTCCTCGGTGTCCGAGGTGGCGGGGATCGTGACCTACCGGCATCCCGACCTGGACACCGGCAACGTGATCGATGCGGGCACGCATGTCCTGAGCATCGATCCCAGCAGTTACGAGTTGGCCCGCGCGCAGGCCAAGGCCGATTTGGCCGCGCTGCGCGCCGAGATGGACCAGTTGCAGGTGGAAGAGGACAACACCGCCCGCATTCTGGAGCTGGAAAAGCGGCGGCTGTCGCTGGCGCGCGGCGATCTGGAACGGACCCGGAACCTGGTGGAGCAAGGCACCGCGCCCAAGGCGCGCGCCGACGAGCAAGAGCGTGCCGCGTTGGGAATCGAGCGGGGGGTGGCGGAGCTTTCCAACACGCTGGGCCTGATCCCAAGCCGCCGCGCCCGCCTGCAAGCGCAGATCGCGCGCGCCAAGGCGGCCCTGTCGCGGGCCGAGCGCGATTTGGGCAAGACGCGCATCACCGCGCCGTTCGATCTGCGGGTGGCGGAAGTATCGGTGCAGCAGTTCCAGTTCGTGCCGGCGGGGCAGCCGTTGGTTTCGGGCGACGGGATCGCGCGGGCCGAGGTGACCGCGCAGATGCCGCTGGATGCGTTTCCGCGCCTGATGGCCGGGGCCCGCGCAGACGACGGCACCGGGCAGGACGCCCTGGAGCGCGCGGCGGGCCGGATCGATGCCAAGGTGACGCTGGTGGCCGATCCGGGGCAGGAATGGCAGGGCCGGGTCGAGCGGATCGAGAACGCACTGGACCCGCGGGCGCGCACGGTGCCGGTGGTGGTCGTGGTGGACGCGCCCTATGCCGGGGCGGCGCCGCCGTTGCGCCTGCCGCTGGTGCCGAACATGTATGTGCGCCTGACGCTGACCGGCCCCGAGGGCGCGCCGGTCATTGCCCTGCCCGATCACGCGGTGCATGGCGGCGACACAGTGTACCTGCGCGACGGCGACGGGCGGCTGGAGCTGCGCAAGGTCACCGTCGCCTACCGGCAGCAGGGCCTTGCGGTGATCGCCGAGGGCCTTGAGGGCGGCGAGGAGGTGGTTCTGGAGGACCTGGTGCCCGCCCTGCCCGGCATGCCGCTAAGCGTGGCTGAAGGCGCCCCGGACGGGGCGACGGAGGGCGGACAATGATCCGCTGGTTCGGCGCGCATCCGACGGCGGCCAACCTTTTGTTGGTGCTGATGCTGGTGGTGGGGGTGATGGCGGCGCCCACCCTGAAGCGCGAGACATTCCCCGATTTCCGCGCCACCGAGGCCGAGATCACCGTGACCTATCGCGGCGCCTCGGCGGCCGAGGTCGAGGATGCGATTTGCCGGCGGCTTTGGGACGGGTTGCAGCCGGTCGAGAACCTTGAGGAGCTGACCTGCGCCGCGCAGGACAATGTCGCCCGCGCGGTGGCCACGATGATGCCGGGGGGCGATCCGCTACGCTTTGTCAACGATCTGCGCACCGAGGTGGGGGCGATCGACGACCTGCCCGATGCCGCAGATCCGCCGATCACCCGCGCGTTGCATCGCACCGATATCGTGACATCCGTCGCGGTGGCGGGCGACATACCGCTGCGCGACCTGGACCGTTATGCCAGCGCATTGCAGGACCGTCTGGCCGCGCTGGACGGGGTCGCCCGAGTCGACATGTCGGGGCTGGGCGAGCGGCAGTTCCGCATCACCATCCCGCGCGCCGAGCTGGATCGCCACGGGCTAAGCGCGGCGGCGCTGGCGCGGACCATCGGCGCGCAGAGCGTGGACCGTCCGGCGGGCACGCTGCAGACCCCGGCGCGCGACATTCGCCTGCGGTTCGCCGACGAGCGGCGCAGCGCGGCCGAGCTGTCCGAACTGATCGTGCTGTCGGGGGCCGGCGGCAGCGACCTGATGCTGGGCGAGATCGCGCAGATCGAGGAAACCTATGAGCCCCCCGAGCAGCGCGCGCAGATGGACGGGCAGCGCGCGATTTTCCTGCAGGTGCACAAGCCGCTGGAGGCGGACGCGCTGAACGTGCTGGACGATGTGACCGCGCTGGTGGCGCGCGAACGGGCCGCCGTTCCCGGCAGCCTGCGGGTGGAAATGGTACAGGACATGACCAGCATCGTGCGCGAACGGCTGTTCATGCTGGTGCAGAACGGGATTATCGGCCTGGTCCTGGTGGTCGCGGTGATGAGCCTGTTTTTCCGCCCCGGTTTCGCCATATGGGCGGCAATGGGCCTGCCGGTGGCGTTCATGGGGGCGTTTGCGGGAATGGCGCTGATGGGGCTGTCGGTGAACATGATCACGCTGGTGGCGCTGTTGATGGCGATCGGGATCGTGATGGACGATTCCATCGTGATCTCGGACGCGATCGCCGATGCCTCGGCGGGCGGTGCGACGCGACTGGAGGCGGCCGTTGCGGGCGCGCGCCGGGTGATGCCGGGGGTTCTGTCATCCTTTGCGACGACGGTGGCGGTGTTCGGGCCGCTGTCGTTCCTGTCGGGCGAGCTGGGCGCGGTGCTGGAGGTGCTGCCGGTGGTCCTGATCGCGGCGCTGATCGCGTCGCTGGCCGAGGCGTTCTGGATCCTGCCGCATCACTTGTCGCATGGCCTGAAATCGGCGGAAACACCGCCCTCAAACCTGCGCGCGCGGTTCGACCGGGGCTTTGAGCGGGTCCGCGAGGGGGGCGTCGGGCGGATGGCCGATTTCGCGATCCGCTGGCGCTACCTGACGGCGGGGGGGACGATCGCGGTGCTGATCGTGACCATCGCCATGCTGGCGGGCGGGTATATCAAGCGCGAGGCGATGCCGGCGATTGACGGCGATGTCCTTGAGGCGCGGATCGAGATGCCACAGGGCACGCCCCTGCACCGGACCGAGGCGGTGGCCGCGCGGGTGATCAAGGCGCTGGAAGCGGTCAATACCCGCTTCAGCCCCGATCAGCCGGGTGGCGCGGCGCTGGTGCGCAGCGTGCAGACACGGTTCAGCCAGAACGCAACGGCGGCGATCAGTGGCGCGCATGTCGCCACGGTCAGCGCCGATCTTCTGGGCGCCGAGACACGGGCGACAACGCTGGACCAGATCATCGCGCAGTGGCGCACGGAGATGGGCAATATTCCCGGCCCGGTGGACATCATCCTGACCGAGCCGGGCATGGGACCGCAGGGTATCGCGGTGGAAATCCGCCTTATGGCGGCGGACCTGGAGGTGCTGGAGCGCGCGGGCAACGCCCTGCTGCACGAGGTGCGCAGCTATGCCGGGGTCTACAACGCCACGCATGATCTGCGCCCCGGCAAGCCGGAATTGCGGCTGGTGCTGGCCGAGGGGGCGACGTCACTGGGCCTGAGCGCGGAGGACGTGGCGGGGCAGCTTGGCGCGGCCTTCCTGGGCCAGGTGATCGGCACGGTGCAGGAGGGCGACATCGCGCATGAGGTGGAGCTGCGCACCGATGCGCTGGACCGCGACTCGCGCGCGGATCTGCGGGAGTTCAACATCGCTCTGCCCGACGGCGGCACGGTGCCGCTGACCACGGTGGCGCGGATCGAGGAAGCGCGCGGCTGGGCCTCGGTTACCCACGTGGACGGGGTGCGCACGCTGACCGTGCAGACGGATGTCGACGGGCGCATCGGCAACGCCGATGCCATCGTGAGCGAACTGCGCGCCGGGTTCCTGCCGGCGTTGGCCGAGCGGACAGAGGGCCTGCGATACGAGATCGGCGGGCAGAGCGCCAATTCGGCGGAAACCGTGGGCTCGATCCTGCGGGGGTTCTTGGTCGGGCTGGTGGGGATCTACGTGGTGCTATCCTACCAGTTCCGCAGCTATGCCGAGCCGGTGATCGTGATGATCACCATTCCGCTGGCCCTGATCGGGGTGGTTTGGGGGCATATGGCGATGGGGTACAACATCGCGATGCCATCGCTGGTGGGTGCGGCATCATTGGCGGGGATCGTGGTGAACAACGCCATCCTGATGGTGCAGGTGATCAAGGAACGCGCGGCGGATGGCATGGCGCTGGTACAGGCGGCGGGCCAGGCCAGCCGCGACAGGTTCCGCCCGATCCTGGTGTCGGTATCGACCACAATCATGGGGCTTTTGCCGCTGTTGGCCGAGACCAGCACGCAAGCGCAGACGCTAAAGCCGCTGGTAATCTCGGTGGTGTTCGGGCTGCTGGTTTCGACGGTACTGGTTCTGATGGTGCTGCCGTCGTTCTATGCCATCCTGGACGATCTGGGGCTGGCGCGGGCGGGTGGCGAGGATGAAGGAGACGCCGCATGAGGCCGGGCATGCGCAAAAGAGCGGTGCGCGTTGCAGGGGGTGTCGCGCTGATTTTCGGGGCGCTGACCGTCGTGTCGGGCGGCAGGGCGCTGCTGAACCGCGCCGCGATGGGCGATGTCGTGGGCTTTGTCCTGTGGTTCAACTTCGGCGCCGGGTTCGCCTATGTGCTGGCGGGTCTGGGCCTGCTGCGCGGGGCCGAATGGGCGGGGCGGCTGGCGCTGGCCATCGCGGCGGCAACGATTCTGGTGTTCGCGGCGTTCGGGGGTCACGTGATGAGCGGGGGCGCCTACGAAATGCGAACGGTGGCAGCAATGACCCTGCGCAGCGCGGTCTGGGTGGGGATCGCGGCGTTGGCGTTGCGGCGCGGCGACGAAGGCTGACCTGACGTACGCAGATGCCCGTGAGAAGATAGCGCAAGCCGGGCGAGCGCCTGCCCGTGGGATGGCGCTGCGACGACCGAGCTAGGCACTTTATCCCGCCACATACCTCCAACATTTCAATGGCAGCGCTACACCGCCAAAGCGCCAGCCCGCCGGAACGGGCAGGCGCTCGCCCTGCGCCCTTCGGGCGCTATTCGGGCGGGGGCAGAGCCTGCCCCTGCCCCTGCCCCCTACAAGCACGCCTCGAACAGGGCGCGGGTGTTGTCGTAGGTCATTTCGACCGGGTTGCCGCCGACGCTGGGGTCGGACAGCGCCGATCGGGTCAGCACGTCCAGGTCGGGGTTGGTGACGCCCAGCACGCCTAGCGTGCGGGGGATACCGAGGCTGGCGTTGAGCTGATCCACGAAGGCCGCGAACCCGTCGAAGCCGCCCGCGATGCCAAGGTAGTTGGCGGCATCGGTCAGCACCCCTTCGGCGGCGGGGCGGTTGAACTGCAGCACCGCGGGCATGCACACGGCGTTGGTGGTGCCGTGATGGGTGTGGTGATGCGCCCCGATCGGGTGGCTGAGGGCATGGATCGCGCCCAGCCCCTTCTGGAAGGCGGTCGAACCCATGGCGGCGGCGCTCATCATGTGGGCGCGGGCCTCGATATCGGCGCCATCTGCGTAGGCGCGCGGCAGGTACTCCTTGACCAGGCGCATCCCTTCGAGGGCGATGCCCTGGCTCATCGGGTGGTAATGGGGCGAGCAGAACGCCTCGACGCAGTGGGCGAACGCATCAAGGCCGGTGCCTGCGGTGATCGCGGGCGGCATGCCGACGGTCAGTTCGGGATCGCAGATCACCACCGCGGGTAGCATCCGGGGGTGGAAGATGATCTTTTTCTCATGCGTCTCGGAATTGGTGATGACGCCCGCGCGCCCCACCTCGGAGCCGGTACCGGCGGTGGTGGGCACCGCCACGATCGGCAGGATGGCATCGGCATCGGCGCGGGTCCACCAGTCGCCTATATCTTCGAAATCCCAAAGCGAGCGGCGCTGCCCGGCCATGAAGGCCAGCACCTTGGCCAGGTCCAGCCCCGAGCCGCCGCCAAAGGCGATCACGCCGTCGTAGCCGCCCTCGCGCAGCACCTCGAGCCCGGCGGCGACGTTACGCTCGTTCGGGTTGGGGTCCACCTCGGAGAACATGGCGCGGCCAAGGCCGGCCTCGTCCAGCAGGGCAAGGGTTTTCTCGGTGATGTCCATCGTGGCAAGGCCGCGATCGGTGACCAGCAGCGGCTTGGACATGCCCGCCGCGGTGCAGGCATCAGCAATTTCGGAAATGCGCCCGGCGCCAAAACGCACGGCGGTGGGATAGGTCCAGTTCCCGACAAGTTTCATCACTCAGCCCTTCTTCAAATGGTAGGATTTGGGACGGGTCAGCGCATGGAAGCCCAGAACCGACAGGCCCGCCCCGCGCCCGGTATCCTTGCACCCGGTCCAGCACAATGCCGGATCGAGGTAGTCGCAGCGGTTCATGAACACGGTGCCGGTTTGCAGCCGCTGGCCGATCCGTTCGGCGGCGTCCGCGTCATGGGTGAAGATCGCGGCGGTGAGGCCGAAATCGCTGTCGTTCATCAGCGCGATCGCCTCGTCATCGCCGCTGACCGGCATGATGCCCACGACGGGGCCAAAGCTTTCATCGCGCATCACGCGCATGCTGTGATCGACCCCGGTCAGGATTTGTGGCGTCTGGTAGGTGCCGCCGTCATCTTCGGGGAACGTGTCAATATGGGCAGTGGCGCCTTCGGCGACGGCCTCGGATATCTGGGCGCGGACCTCGTCGGCGAAGCGGCGGTTGGCCATCGGGCCGATGGTGGTGTCCTGATCCAACGGATTGCCCAGCTTCATCGCGCGCACGGTTTCGACGGCTTTCTCGACGAAGGCGTCGAACAGATCCTCGTGCACGTAGATCCGTTCGATCCCGCAGCAGCACTGCCCCGAGTTGAAGAAGGCGCCGTCCAGCAGGCCATCAACCGCCGCGGCGACATCGGCGTCGGCGCGCACATAGCCGGGGTCCTTGCCGCCCAGCTCGGTCGCGACGGGGGTGAAGGTGCCGGCGGCGGCGCGTTCCATTTCCTGGCCGCCGCGCACGGAGCCGGTGAAGTTGACGAAATCGAACGCCCGCCCCGCGATCAGGGCGCTTGTGGTGTCGTGATCGAGGAAGACGTTGGCGAACACGTCCTCGGGCACGCCGACGGCATGGAACGCCTCGGCCAGCCGCTCGCCGACCTGGAGGGTCTGGGTGGCGTGCTTGAGCACCACGGCGTTGCCGGCAATCAGGGCCGGCGCGACGGTGTTGATCGCGGTCATCCACGGGTAGTTCCAGGGGGCGACGACGAACACCACGCCATGCGGCTCGCGCGTGATCTTGCGGGTGAAGGCGGCGCTGTCCTCGATCACCATCGGCGCGAGGGCGTCGTCCGCGATGTCGGCCATGTAGGAGGCGCGTTCCTCAAAACCGCCGAACTCGCCGCCGTAGCGCACCGGGCGGCCCATCTGGTGGGCCAATTCGGTGGCCATCAGGGCGGTATCCTCGCCCACCTTGGCGACGGCGGCGCGCACCAGCGCGACGCGCTCGTCCAAGGGTCGCGCGGCCCATTCGGGCTGTGCCGCGCGGGCGGCGGCAACGCGCGCCTCGGCCGCGTCGCGCGACAGCGCGGGGCGCTCCATGTAGACGGAGCCGTCAATCGGCGAAATGCAGGTTAACGTCTTGGTCACGGCAATCCTTTCTGCCTGTCTGTGGCGTTTTCGCGCGCTTGGGCGCGGTTCAGTTCAGGCGCGTTCGAACCCTCGGGCGATTTCCCAGTCGGTCACGACGCGGTCAAACTCTTCCTGTTCCCATTCGGCGCAGCGGGTGTAGTGATCGATCACGCCATCGCCCATCGCCGCCCGCAGCATCGCGGAGTTGCGCAGCGTCGCCGTCGCCTCGCGCAGCGAGCCGGGGATTTCGCCGCCGCTGACGTCCTCGTAGACGTCGCCGCGAATGGGCGGGGCCAGGTCCATCTTGTCCTCGATACCCTTGATGCCGGCGGCGATCATCGCGGCCAGCGCCAAGTAGGGGTTCATGTCCGAGCCGCCGATGCGGCATTCGACGCGCACCGCCTTTGTCCCCTCGCCGCACAGGCGGAAACCGGCGGTGCGGTTGTCCACGGACCAGACCATGCGCGTGGGCGCGAACGTGCCTTTCATGAAGCGCTTGTAGCTGTTGACATAGGGCGCGAGGAACCATGTGTAGTCGGCGGCATAGGCGATCTGTCCGGCCATGAAATGGCGCATCACGTCGGACATGCCATATTCGCCCTTGGGGTCGTGAAAGGCCGGTTGTCCGTCCTTGAGCAGCGAGAAGTGCACGTGGCTTGAGCTGCCGACCTTGTCGGCGCGCCATTTCGGCAGGAAGCTGGCGGCGTGGCCATGTGCCCAGGCGACCTCCTTGGTGGCGTGTTTCGCGATGGTGTGGAAATCGGCGCAATCGAGGGCAGCGCCGTAGCGGATGTTCAGCTCTTCCTGCCCGGTTTCGGCCTCGCCCTTGGTGTTCTCGACGGGGATACCGGCGGCATAGAGGTGGTTGCGCAAGGGGCGCAGGATGCGCTCTTCCTTGGTGGTCTGGAGGATATGGTAATCCTCGTTGTAGCCGCTGATCGGGGTCAGGGTGCGATAGCCGGTCTTTTGCAGCTCTTCATAGCTTTGCTCGAACAGGAAGAACTCAAGCTCGGTCGCGGCGGCGGTCTGGTAGCCCATGTCGGCGAGGCGCGCGATCTGGCGCTTTAGCATGCTGCGGGGGCTGTGCGGCACCTCCTCGTGGGTGTGGTGATCGAGCACGTCGCACAGCACCATCGCGGTGCCTTCCAGCCACGGCACCGGGCGCAGGGTGTCCAGGTCGGGCTTCATCACGTAATCGCCGTAGCCTTCGGCCCAACTGGTGGCTTTGTACCCTTCGGGGGTGGCCATTTCCAGATCGGTTGCCAGCAGGTAGTTGCAGCAATGCGTTTCCTCATGCGCCGAGTCCACGAAGTGGCGGGCGTGGAACCGCTTGCCCATCAGGCGGCCCTGCATATCCACCAGGCAGACCAGAACGGTGTCAATCTCGCCCTGGTTGACCTGTGTCTTGAGGGCGTCGAACGTCAGTGCAGCGGCCATTGGGGTATCCTGTTTTTTCATCTTTCAGCGACGAGTTTTATCGACTGGGCCCCGGCGACGTGCGCCGGAGCCCGTAACGTTTGCATGGCGCCGCACCCGGGGGGGCGCGGCGCGCGCGATCAGGTGTCGTAACGATACGGCCGGCCGGCCTTTTGCATCGTCTCGTTGTAGTCCTTGATGATGCCGACCACTTTCTCGGCGACGGGGTCGCCCTCGGTCAGTTCGCCCCAGAACTCCTTGGCGGCGTTTTCGACCTGCGCCCATTCCGCGTCGGGGATGGAGGTCAGCTTCATCTTGTCGCCGTTGACGCGCAGGCGCGCCTCGCCGCCCCAGTACCACCACTGGCGGTAATAGTGCGACTGCTCCATGCAGACCATCAGCAGCGTCTTGAGGTGGTCCGGCAGCTCTTCCCAGCGGCCCATGTTGGCGAAGAAGTGCCCGATCCATGCGCCCGAGATGTTGTTGGTCAGGAAGTAGTCGGTCACATCCGCCCAGCCGACGGTGTAGTCCTCGGTGATGCCGGACCATGCGATGCCGTCCAGCTCACCGGTTTGCACGGCCACCTCGATGTCTTCCCACGGCAGGGTCACGGGGACCACGCCGAACTGCGACAGGAAGCGCCCCGCGGTTGGGAAGGTAAAGACGCGCTTGCCCTTGAGGTCTTCAAGGCTGTTGATCGGCTCCTTGGTGGCGAAGTGGCACGGATCCCAGGACCCGGCCGAGATATGCTTGACCCCGACCTTGGCGTATTCCTCTTCCCAGATCTCCTTGAGGCCATACTGGTTGAACAGCACCGGCACATCCAGCGAGTAGCGGGTGCCAAAGGGGAAGTAACCCCCGAACACCCGTACCGGCGTGGGCGACGCCATCGAGTCGTCATCCGATTGCACGGCGTCGATGGTGCCGCGCTGCATGGCGCGGAACAGTTCGCCCGTGGGCACCAGTTGGTCCGCGAAATAGAGCTCGATCTCCATCTCGTCGCCGGCGATCTGGTTGAACTTGTCGATCGCGGGTTTGACCACGTGTTCGGCCAACGCGGCACCGGCATAGGTCTGCATGCGCCAGGTGATCTTGGATTGCGCGATGGCGGGCGCGCCAAGCGATGCGCCGACCGCGCCGACACCGGCGGTGCTTAGAAACTTGCGTCTTGTCGTTGTCATGTCTTCTCTCCTATTGGGTTTTATTGATTTCGCCCCGTTGGCCGGGGTTCTTTGGGTTAATTTCCGTAGACCATCCCCGGCAGCCACAAGGCGATTTCGGGGAAAGCCATGATCAGGGCCAGCGCGCCCGCCATCACCATCACGAACGGCAGGATCGAGGCGTAGATGTCGCGCAGGCCGATTTCCGGCGGCGCCATGGCCCGCATCAGGAACAGGTTATAGCCAAAGGGCGGCGTCATGTAGGCGATCTGCGTTGTGATCGTATAGAGGACACCATACCAGATCAGGTCGAAGCCCAGCTGATCGACCAGCGGCACGTAGAGCGGCGCCACGATCACCAGCATCGCGGTATCATCAAGGAACGTGCCCATCAGGATGAAGCTGAGCTGCATCACGATCAGGATGCCCCAGGGGCCAAGGCCCATCTGTTCGGTGAACAGCCCCTCGATCGCGCGGACCGCGCCGAGGCCATCGAAGATCGCCCCGAAGGCCAGTGCGGCCATGATGATCCACATGAACATGCACGAGATCCCCAGCGTGTTGCGCACCGAGTTCTCGAACACCTGGCGCGTCATCCGCCCCTTGAGCACCGCCGCGGCAAACGCGGTCATGGCGCCGATGGCCGAGCTTTCCACCAGCGAGGTCCAGCCCTTGACGAAGGGCACCATCATCGCCGCGAAGATGATCAGCGGCAGCAGGCCGGCGCCCAGCAGGCGTATCTTTTCCGAGCGGGTGTATTGCGCGCGTTCCTCGGGCGGCAGGACCGGTCCGAGATGTGGCTGCAACCGGCAGCGGACCGCGACGTAGATCACGAACATCGCCGCCATCATCAGCCCCGGCAGCACCCCGGCCAGCCAGAGCTGCCCCACGGGCTGCCGCGCGATCATCGCATAGAGCACCAGCACCACCGATGGCGGCACCAGGATGCCCAGGCTTGAGCCTGCCTGTATCACGCCGGTGACCATGATCTTGTCATAGCCCCGCCTGAGCAGTTCGGGCAGCGCGATGGTCGCGCCGATGGCCATGCCCGCCACCGACAGCCCGTTCATCGCCGAGATCAGCACCATCAGCCCGATCGTGCCGATCGCCAGCCCGCCGCGCAGCGGGCCCATCCAGACGTGGAACATCTTGTAGAGGTCATCGGCGATGCGGCTTTCCGACAGGACGTAGCCCATGAAGATAAACATCGGCAGCGTCAGCAGCGGATACCATTTCATCAGCTTCATGGCGGCCGAAAACGGGATGGCAACGCCGCCTGTGCCCCATAGCAGCATGCCGGCCAGCGCGCCGACAAAGCCGATGGCGGCAAACACGCGCTGCCCCGTCATCAGCATCAGCATCATCGAGGCGAACATAACCAGGGCGATCATTTCGTGAGGCATCAGATTTCTTCTCCGCGAATGCGACAGATATCACGGACGAACTCCGCGGATGCCTGCAGGATCATCATGCAAATTCCCAGGATCATGACCGCCTTGATCGGCCACAGATAGGGGCGCCAGGCGGTCGGGCTGCGTTCCATGTATCCCAGTTGCTCATGCGCGGCATCAAAGCCCCCGGTCAGCAGCGCGCCGAGCAGATCAGCGAAGAACACGAACGGCTCGGACCCGAAATAGCCAAGCGAATAGGCCATGGATTCGATCCCGCCGAGGAACAGGATCATCAGGAAATAGAGCAGGAAAAACACCGTGAAGGCATCGACCCAGGCCTTGGTGCGCGGTGACCAGCTTCCGTAGAACAAATCCATCCGCACGTTCGCCCCCAATTGCAGCGAATAGGGGCCGCCGATGATGTAGTAGGCCACCATGGTGAACTGTGCCATTTCCAGCGTCCAGGGCGACGGCGCCAGCAAGGTCTTGGAAATCGAGGACCACAGCAGGATACCGATCAGCACGAAGATCAGGTACATCGCGACCCGGCCGATCCGCCGGTTGATGCCATCGACGCGCCGTACGTAGCCGCGCACGAGGCGGCCGCCGAGGCTATGTTGCGCGGTGCCTGTCATCTGGCGGCCCCCTGTTGGTCATGGCTTTGGACGGGCAGGCAGTCGCTGATGGCGTCGCGCAGAAGCGGCGTCAGGATGGCGGCAATCCGCGCCACCCCTTCGGCATCGCGCAGCAGGGCGTTGGACACCTCGATCATCAGGTTGGGAAGGCCGCGCGCGACGCCGTGTTCGCGCAAGGTGTGGGTGACACCATCGGTCGCGTCGTAGGGGGCGTTGAGGCGGGTATCCAGATCGATCCCGCGGGCCTTGGCGGCCTGCATCATCGCGTGCGCGAGATCGGAATCGGAATCGTGCAAAAGCCCCAGCTCGACCTCGCGCACCTGGCCGTTGAAAACCGGCGTGAAGCTATGGACCGTGACCAGGGCAAAGGGCGCCTGGTGCGCATCCAGCACCTCGGTCAGGGTGCGGCGGAACGGGTGATAAACGGCATCGACGCGCGCGCCGCGCTCAGCATCGGACAGGCCGCGATTGCCGGGCACCTCGATCACCTCGCTGCGCGCGGGGATGGCATCGGGGGCCTCGGGCGGGCGGTTGCAATCGTAGACCAGCCGCGAAAGGCCGCCGGCGACCAGCGGCGCATCGAACACCTCGGACAGGTGCAGCGCAAGCGCCTTCGCACCGATGTCCCAGACCGCATGCGACATACGATCCTCGGGGCGCAGGCCCAGATCATCCAAGGCGGCCGGGATCGCGTGGCTGGCGTGTTCGCACACCAGCACGACATCCCCTGCCCCGCCGGGATTGACGACCTCGACCGCGGCGCCGTCGCCACGTGCCAATTTCAAACCAGAAGATTCTTTCATGCTCTTAGGTAAGGTGACGACACGGGGCGGTGTCAATGATTTTGTAGCATTCTTTACATTTGACTTGTAGGTTTACTATATTCTTCAAACGGAGTGCTCATGTCTACATCGCCAAAGCTTGTGAAACAGATGATCCGTGACGGGATGGAGGGCCTGACGCGGTCGGAGCGGCAGTTGGCCGACACGCTGTTGCAGGACTATCCGATGGCGGGCCTGCGGTCGGTGACGCGGCTGGCGCAGGCGGCGAAGGTTTCAACGCCCACGGTGATCCGCATGGCGCGCAAGCTGGGCTTTGACGGGTTTCCCGACATGCAGGAAAGCCTGCGCAACGAGCTGTCCGAGCAGATCAAGAAGCCAACATCCAAACATGACCTGTGGCATGCACAGAGCGAAGATACGCATAGCCTGAACACCTTTGCGCAGGCTGTCATCTCGAACTTGCGGCACACGCTGGAGCGGCTGGATGCGTCGGTGTTCGACGATGTTGCCGCCCTTTTGGCCGATACGGGCAAGCCCGCGTACCTGGTGGGCGGGCGGATCACGCGATCGAACGCCGATTACATGTTCAACCACCTGCAGATCATCCGCCCCAACGTCACGCACCTGAGCCATTCGCCCAACGTTTGGCCGCAATACCTGTTGGATATGGATGACAACGCGGTCCTGATCATATTCGACATCCGGCGCTATGAATCCGATCTGCACAAGCTGGCGCGGCTGGCGGCGGACCGGGGCACCACGATCGTGCTGTTCACCGATCAGTGGGGATCGCCAATCAGCAAGGTCGCGGATTTCTGTTTCAACGCGCTGGTCGAGGCGCCTTCGAACTGGGATTCCACGATCAGCATCATGCTGTTGATCGAGGCGCTGATCGCGAAGGTCCAAGGCACGCGCGGCGCGGATAGCAAGGATCGAATCGAAGAACTGGAGTCGATGTTCAGCGCGACCAAGCTGTTTCGCAATTTCAACTGAAAAGCAGCAAAATTTCAGATACCTAGGGCCCGAGGACCCGGTGAGATTGTCACGAATATCCCCAAAAATAGTGGATTTAAGCCATTCTGAATATATGTTAACCATTTTCCGCCTATGCGAGAAAGGCTGGGAATGAGTAGTACTGGTGACGCCGGTCAGAAAGGCGATGCCGCCGGCCAGCAAGATATCGATCACGACTCCGCACTTCGGGAAGTCTTTGACATGGCGCCAAATGGCGTCATTCAGGTTGACTGCGACGATGGCGAGATCACGCATGCAAATTCGGCGATGGTGCAGATAAGCGGGTACGGGTTATCCGACCTGCTTGGCATGCGTTTTGACGATCTCGTGGACACGCGCGCGGGCGAGTTTTCCTTTGCCTCCATGATGTCCTCCCCGATGAGCGAAAGCGCCGTCGGGCCGTTCGAGGTGGCGTTCATTGACGCGGACGGCTCGTCCCTTCCGGTGGATGTGCGCGGCAAGCTTTGGCCCGACGTTTACGGCAAGCAGATGCTGTGGCTGTTCGTCTGCGACCTGCGGGACCACATGCAGAAAGAGGCAGAGCGCGAAGCCGCCCACGAAAAGGCGCAAGAGGCGCAAATCCAGTTGACCGAGGCGATCGAGGCGTTGCCGGATGGCTTCGTTCTGACGGATGCCGAGGGGCGCCTGGTGCTGTTCAATTCGACCTTCCGCAACATGTATCCCGAGCTGAAGCACAAGATCGAAGTCGGGCAGCCCCTGCTGGAGACGCAGCGCACGGGGATTGAACTGGGCATATATGCCAACCCGGGTGCCCTGCGATCGGCGAGCAGCGCCGACCCCACGCGCGACGAGATAGTGCAGATGACCGATGGACGATCGATCAGGTTGCTGGAACACGCGACGCCAAGCGGCGGGCGCGTCGGTCTGCGCATCGACCTGACCGACATGGTTGAGGCCGAAAGGCGGCTGTCCGACATCATCGAGGCGGCGCGGCTTGGCACCTTCGAGGTGGACCTTGCCACGCGGCTGAACCACATAAACGACCGTTGGGCGGAAATGCTGGGCTATGAGCGCGAGGAGCTTGAGCCGATAGACTACGACACGTTCCGTGAGATGCTTCATCCAGACGACCGCGGCACATTTGATGACCAGATCGCGGCCTATGAAAGCGGCGCCGAGGTGTTCGAGCGAGACATGCGCATGCGCCACAGGGACGGGCATTATATCTGGGTGTTCAGCCGTGGCCGGATCACCCGCCGCGACAAAAACGGTCAGCCGACCCGGATCTCCGGCATCCACCTGGATATCAGCGAGCACAAAGCCCGCGAGGAGGCGCTGCGCGCTGCGAAGAAGTCGCTGGAGGACACCACCGCCGAACGCGACGACGCGGAGCAGCGGTTTTTCGACGTCACCAACGTCTCAAACATGTGGTATTGGGAGCAGGACGCAGATCAGCGCTTTACCTACGTCTCGGACAGCGTAGAGCGCACGTCCAACCTGACAGCGGAGATGCTGATCGGCAGGACGCGCGCCGAGCTACTGGGCGATGACAAGGAGGCGCAGGAGGCCGCGGATTGGGACGGGCTGCAGCGAAAAATCGCCGCGCACGAGCCGTTTCGGGATTTCACCTACATGGTTCCGGGCGGCGACGGGCAACCGGACAAGTGGTACAGGTCCTCGGGCGCGCCGTTCTATGACCGCGACGGGCAGTTCGCCGGGTATCGCGGCATCGGCGCGGACGTGACCGAACTGGTCGATGCGATGAAGCGCGCGCAGGCCGCCAACCGCAGCAAATCGCAGTTCCTGGCGAACATGAGCCATGAAATCCGCACGCCGCTCAATGGTGTTTTGGGCATGGCGGAGCTGCTTGAGGGCAGTATCGAGACCCCGGAAAAACTGCGCATGATCCGCACGATCCGCACCTCGGGTGAGAACTTGTTGAACATCATCAACGATCTTCTGGACATGTCCAAGATCGAAGCGGGGCGTATGAACTTGGAAAACAGACCCTTCCGCATAGACGAGATTTTGCGACGCCTGGAAGACATCCACCTTCTCAGGGCCGAGGAAAAGGGCCTGTCGTTCGAGGTCATGATCGGATCGGGCTGCGACCTGCCGCGCATGGGCGACAGTCACCGCGTGCAGCAGATCCTGCACAACCTTCTGAGCAACGCGATCAAGTTCACCGAAGAGGGATCGGCCACCCTGACCGTTCTGGCCCGTGAGGATCAGCCGGTGAAGATAACGATCGAGGACACAGGCATCGGTATGACGCCCGAGCAGATCGAGCAGGTGTTCGATGATTTCGTGCAGGCCGACAGTTCGATCTCGCGGCGGTTCGGGGGCACCGGCCTGGGCATGCCGATCGTGCGCAAGATGGTCACGATGATGAATGGCAAGATAGACGTAGACAGTACCCCCGGCGAGGGGACGCGCATCACGGTCACGCTACCGCTGCCGATGGCCGCGAACCAGATCAACGAGCCCAAGTCCGAGCCGAGCGCGCCGCAAGATTTTTCCGGGCATCGCATCCTGGTGGCTGACGACAACCGGACGAACCGCGATTTGATGGCGGCGATGCTTCAGTCGATGGGCGCCGATTGCAAGCTGGTCAATGACGGTGTCGAGGCGGTGCAAGCCGCGCGCGACGGCAAGTTCGACTTGATCTTGATGGATATCTCGATGCCGCTGAAGGATGGCATGACCGCGCTGGCCGAGATCCGCGAGGAGGAAAAGGCGATGACCCCAGGCGAACAGGTGCCCATCGTCGCGGTGACAGCGCATGCCATGGCGCATCAGATCGCCGAATATGTCGTCGCCGGCTTTGACAGCCACCTGAGCAAACCCTTCAGCCGCGCCGACCTGGCGCAGATCATGTCGGTCATGCTGGACCGGGCGGCGTAGCGCGGCGGGCCGGTACGCACCCCATAGCAGCTTTGACCGGGGACAGCGGGCCGCGTTATCGGCGCGTTGGCCGCAAACGCCTGCCACCCGCTAACGCATTGCCGTTTTGGTGAAGTTCTGCCCGAGATCGTTCTTCTGTCACCCTCATAGCGTCTTGCGCGGGTGGCAACGCGGGTTCCGTCCAGACATGCGAGACCATGCATGAGGAAAACAGGGCGCAGCTCAACACATTACGCAACAGGTATCAGCCGGGCCATTGGCCCACACGGGTGCGATCATGACCGCGCAGTTGCCCACCATCGCGCGGGCCAAGGCGCAGGCAAAGCGCCTGCGCGCGCCTCGGTACCAATAAGCAGGCCGCGCGCATTGCGCGCCGCCTGCTACTGTTCGCGGAATGCCCGTGCCATCGAGTCGGTTATCGGCTTGGACAAGTATTCGACGAACGTCCGCTCGGCGGTCTTGATCATCACCTGCGCCGGCATGCCGGGGGTGGGTGAGAAGCCCTTGACCCTTTCGATTTCTTCCGCGGAAAGGCGGACACGGGCAAGGTAGACTTCCTGCGGGGTTTCCTCGGACTCGTCCTTGAGCGAGTCCGCCGATACGTAATACACCGTCCCGTTGAGCACCGGCGTTGTCCGCTGGTTCAAGGCGACGAGGCGGATGGTCGCCTTCTGGCCAACCTTGACGCTGTCGATATCCGTGCGTGCCAGCTTGGCCTCGATGATGAGCGGGGCGCCGGAGGGCAGGATCTCGGCGATGGGTTTGCCGCTTTCGATGACGCCGCCGGGCGTGTTGTAGTTCATGTGAACGACGGTTCCGGAAACCGGCGAATTGATCGTCGAGCGCTGGAACACCTCGCGGGCGCGGCTGTAGTTTTCGCGCACGGTGTCCAGTTCGTTTTCCGCCGATTGCAACTCGTCCAGCGCGGCGTTCTTGTGTTCGACGATGATCTGTTCGATCTGGCCGGCGTGTTTTTCCAACAGGGCGTTGGCCTCGGCGATCTCGGCTTTCAACTGACCGATCTGGCCCCAGCCATCGGCCTTGGCGCGCGACAGCGAGTTGAGCCGCGATCTTTGGGATAGCCCCTTTTCCAGAAGCTGCGATTGCGCCGAGATGTCTTCGTCCAGCAAATCGATCTGCTTTTCCAGCGCGTCGAGCTGCGATACATACCCTTCCTTGCGGCTGCGTAGTGCGAGGATGGTGCTTTCCAGCAGGCCGATTTCCTTGGACAGCTTGGACTTGGACGCCTGAAAGCTGCGCCGCTGATTGGTCAGGATCTGTTCGATCTCGGAATCCATGGGAATGCCGTGCAGGAATTCCGGCGTTTCAAAGACCTTGTCGCCGTTATACTCGGCCAAGAGGCGCGCGGTGATCGTTTCAAGCCGCGCACGTCTGAGAAAATATTCGCGCAGCTTTGCCTGCGCGGCGGTTTCGTCAAGCTGTATGATCGGCTCCCCCTTTTCGACGAAGTCCCCTTCGGACACGAGGATTTCGCGGATGATGCCGCCTTCGAGGTGCTGAATGATCTGGTTGTTGCCGGTCGCCACGAATGACCCTTGGGTGATGACGGCGGCGGCCAGCGGCGCCATGAACGCCCAGGCACCGAACCCGCCAAACGAGATCAGCATCACCAGGATGCCGATTATGCTCAGGCGCTTGATCGAGCGGGGCACGTCCGAGAACCATTGGCGCTGATCCGGGGCGGGTTGTGTGTTGGTGACAGTCACGGGGAACTCTCCTGCTTCATATCAATTGCTGCCGTCGGTGATGTTGCCACCGTGCCCTTTGCCGCCCTGCTGACCCTGACCGTTGCCGCCGCCGGAGAGCGATTTGAGCACCTCGTCGCGGGCGCCGATCATGGCGACGCTGCCGTTGGCAAGCAGCAGGATCTTGTCCACATGCGCCAGCAGCGATGGCTTTTGCGTGACGACGACGACGGTCATGCCCTGCTGCTTGGCGTGTTGCAGGGCCTGTTCCAGCGCGTGATCGCCCGAAACGTCGAGGTTCGAGTTGGGCTCGTCCAGCACCAGCAACCTGGGGTCGCCAAAGAAGGCGCGCGCAAGGGCGATCCGCTGTTTCTGGCCCCCCGACAGCGGCGAGCCGTCGGCGGCCACCACGGTTTCATACCCGTGCGGCAGATTGGCGACCATGTTGTGCACATCGGCAAGCTGCGCGGCGCGATAAATCTGGTCATCCGTCGCGTCCGAGCGCATTCGCGCGATGTTGTCCTTGATGGTGCCGGGGAACAATTGCACATCCTGCGGCAGGTAGCCGATGTTTTCGCCGAACTGGCGCTGATCCCAGTTGCGCAGGTCCATCAGGTCAAGCCTGACGCACCCCGAGGTCGGTAGGATCGCCCCCACCAGCATCTTGCCCAGCGTCGTCTTGCCCGCGCCGGAATTGCCGATCACGGCAAGCGAAGAGCCAGGGGAAAGCGAGAAGCTGATCCCGTTGAGCACCACGCTCTTGGTGCCGTGGGGGACGTAGAGAAGGCGCTCAACGTCCAGGCGCCCTTCGGGTTGGGGAAGGCGCAGCCGCTCGCGGTTGAGAGGCGAGGATTTGAGCAGGTCGGCGATCCGTCCATAGGCGGCGCGCGACAGCAGGAACTGGTTCCAGCCTTCGATCGCGCCCTCGATCGGGGCAAGCGCACGCCCCGCAATGATCGACGCCGCGATCACCATGCCCCCGGTCAGTTGCCCCTGCAGCGCCAGGAACGCGCCCCAGCCCAGCATCCCGACCTGCGCCAACAGGCGCACCCCGCGCGAAAAGGCGGCGGCGGTGATATTGAGATCCTGCGCGCGCACCTGCGCCGTCAGCGAGGCCGCCGTGTCGCGCCCCCAGATCGACACCGTTTCGGGGATCATCGCCAGCGCATTGATGATCTGGCTGTTGCGCGACATCGAATCGAGGTGCAGGTTGGCCATGCTTTGATGCCGGTTGGCCTGTGCGAACGGCCCCGAGGTGATGCGCTGGTTGATCAGGGCGATCCCCAGCAAGACCAGGGCCGTGCTGATGACGATCATCCCGAGATGGAAATGGATCAGGAAGATCACCGCGATGAAGATCGGGGCGAAAGGCGCATCCAGGAACGACAGGAGCGTGCCCGACACCAGGAACCCGCGCAATTGCTGCAAATCACCAAGCGTCTGGTATTCGCGCCCGTTGCTGGACAGTGCGGCGCGCGCAGCCGCACTCAGGATCGAAGAGCCAAGCCGCGTGGCCAGTTCCACAGCCGTTCGCATCAGCACAAACCGGCGCATCGCATCGAAAAACGCCTGAAGCAGCACCGCGCCCACGATCACCACCGTGAGCATGATCAGCGTATCGATCGACCGGCTGGTCAGGACGCGGTCGGCGATCTGGAACAGGTAGACGGGGATCGCCAGGATCAGAAGGTTGGTCGCGCAGCTAAACAGCATGACGACCGACAAGTTGCTACGGACCGCGGCGATGCCCGATTTGAGGTCAGCGGAAAAATCGACGGGCCCCATGCGGCGGTGAAACCGGCCGCCGCCTGATCCGCCGCCGCCCCCGCCGCCGTTCGCGGGGGGCTGGGCCCCTTTGTCGGTCACCTCGCGGTTGGTGCGGTTTTCACCCCCCTCCACATCGGGCGTCTTGGTGACGATGGGGGTGTCCGGGTTGGCGCGCGCCTCGGATTTGGGAGCGTCGGACCTGGGCGCATCGGATTTGGGCGCATCGGAATTGGGCGCGTCGGAATTGGGCGTGTCGGACCTGGCGGTTTCGCCTTGGGCGACCTTTTGCTGTGCGCGCAAGGTCAACACCTCTTCCGCGCAGCCCTGAGGCCCTTCGTGAGTGGAGGCGTCGCCTGTCGGCCGGGTAATCCTGGTAGCTTTGTTCATGTTCAATGCTCAAATATTGCGTGTTTCAATTCAGGCGACCATCCCGCCCATCGGGTCGTTGCCGAGCGCATCTTCGTGCACATACCCCGATTGCGCGGTCGCACCGTCGTCTGTTTGCTGATCGGTCCCGTCCATGAGGAAGGCCACCGCTTCGTTCACCAGCCCGCCCTCGCCTTCGCCAGCAAGCTCGCTTTCGTCCATGACGACGAGGCCCGCCTGGTGCATGAGCGCGTCGGAATAGGTATCGCCACCCACGTAAATATCTGAATCAAAACCAAATTCAGAGATAACAGCGAGGTTCGCCAGCGTGTTGGAACCTGCGGTGACAGACGCATCCGTGCCGCCACCTTCCATATGCGGGCCGCCTTGCCAGATCTGATCGGAATCGCCCACGACATTGATCTGGTAGACAAGCTGAACGCTGATCAGATCCCCCTCGATGTAAAGGACATTGATGGAATCGCGCCCCTCGAACTGCTCAAGCGAGCGAATTTCGCCCGAGACGCTGTCGGACCCGCTGGCAAGGCTGTTGCCCAGTTCCTTGAACATCGCGGGCATGTCCTGGTAATTGTCCTGCCCGACGCTCTGGATCGCGGCCTGGTTCCACAGGACGTTCTCGCCGCTTGATATGGTCCAGTCCGCGTCCTGCGGATAGGTGATGAAATCATCGTCGAGCAGCACGTTGATCTGGTTGATCATGCTGACATTGATGATGTCACCGCCCACGACGATCAGATCGTACGAGTAGGTCATCTGCGCCAGGGTGGCCGCGTTCAGGACAAGGTTGCCGCCGGTCTGGATGAAGGTTTCGGAGGCGCCGAACTCCTTGCTGACGATGTCGTTGTCCACGACGTGGTTGTCTTGCCGCAGGTAGTTGACGTTGACCAGATCGCCATCAAGGCGCACCACCGACGCGAAGCTTGGGAATGTCGGATCCTCATCGCTGTGCTGGTCCTCGGTGTAATCCGTGCCTGAGTTGGCCGCAAGAGTGAGCGCAGTGCTGATGTTCATCATGACGTTGCTGGCGGCGCCTGCGCTCTGGACCGCGCCGTTGATGGTGTCGTGATCGCTCAGGACGTTGACCTGGCTGATGCTGGACACCGACAGGCTGTTGCCCATGGCCGCGATGACCGGCGCGTCGGCCATGGCAAGATCGATATATGCCTCGTTCACGACCGTGTTGCCGCCCAGGACAACCTCGTGCGCGGGGCCTACGCCGTCATTGGGCTCGGGCAACTCGGGCAGCGCGTCCTTGAGCGTTGGCACATCGTCGCCCTCGACAAGGGTGCCATTGACATGCGTGCCGCCCCATTGCTCATCGGTCAGTGTGTAAATCCCGGCTTCGGCCGCTGCGGCGACCTTGAAATCCGCGACCGCGTCCTTCGCGTCATACGCGGTATCCTTGATGGTATTGCCGTTCGCGGGGGGGCCGGGCATCGTGGGCCCGCCCAGCGTGTCCGCGACGGACGCAAGCCAACCTAGCGCGAGATCCTGCGCCACCGGCGAGACGAATGTGCCCCCGTCCAGGCCCATCAGCGTATCGGAATCCGACAACCAGTTGCTTTGGACGATAACAGTCGCGATGGAGGATGGCGGCGGGGGTATGAAAACCACCGGCGCCTCTGCGAAGCTGGCCGATTGCGGCAATTGCGCCGGGTTATCCAGCTCGAACGCGAAAGGCGTATGGTTGTTCGGCATGAAATCGGGTTTGAGGTAGACCGAGATCGGCACAAAGCGGTCAGGCAGGGGCGGCAGATCAATGTCATAGTCAATCCCCGGATCGAACCCGTTCAACTGATACGGCGCCGAGACATTGAGTGTTACGGTGTGGAGGTTTCCCGGGTCCGTGAACTCGGGTCCGTCACCCTTGAACGGATCGTAGCTGATGCGCCAGCGCGCTTCTTCAACCACTTGATCGAATGACCCGATGAAATGCGCGATCGCCTCTGTGGTGAGATCATAGGCCATTTGTCCATACCCCACTCCTCACGAGGATCAGCCCAATCCCCGATGGATGAGACCTGCGCGACACATGCCGCGCAGGTATTTTCATGGAAAGCCGGTGGTGGCTTATGCCATCCCGTCGTCTTCGCCGATCATGGTCGAAGACAGCGATCCGCCGACAACGGTCATGTCAACCGTGTTGCCCATGACGTTGGCGCCCTGGACAATGCTTTGGTTGAATGCGTCGGTATCGACAACAGCGGATGCCTGCGCTTCGGAGAACCCGTTCACGAAGCCATCATCACCATTGTGCGAGCCCCAGGCGCCGCCTGTTGCTGCGCCGCCATCACCGTTGGTAGCGTGCCCGGCATTGCCGCCAGCGCCGCCGATTGCTCCGGCGTGGCCTCCGGCTCCGCCAGCAGCAAGCCCAGCACCCAGTCCGGAGCTGAGCCCCGCACCAAGCGCGCCAGCTTCGCCGCTGTTGCCACCGTCGCCATCGTTGGCACCCAGTGCGCCCGAGCCAGCGTTGCCGCCGTCGCCGCCATCACCGCCAAGGCCGGCACCGATGCCGACAAGGCCAAGACCGACACCGAGGGCACCGCCCCCGTCAGCATCGCTCACGCCGGTTGCATTGGAGCTGCCGCTGCCGCCGTCTCCGCCGTCACCGCCGCGACCGGTGGTGCCACCGGTGCCAACGCCGACACCAATTGAGCCCAGACCAACGCCAGTGCCAGCACCGCCGGCACCGCCGGTTGCGCCTGCACTACCGCCAGCACCGCCGCCTGTCGTGGCGCCGCCACCACCGGAGCCGCCGTCCGGCTCGGCTTCGATGCCTTCATCGGCCGTCGCCGTGCCCCCGCTTGCAGTGTTGTTCTGCTGGAAGCTGGCGCTGTTGGTCACCTGCGCGTTGTCGATGTGGTCTTGATCGTCCATCGTCGCAGATTGGGCCAATACCATTCCGGCATCGTTGCCCGCACCGTTCAGCGCCCCCGACAGAGCATCCTTGAGGTTGATGTCGTTGCCGGCGCCAGTAATGGCGGTGCTGCCATGGTCGGCCATCGCGATCGAGCCCGTGGAGCTACCACCGGACAGGTCGAAATCCCCGAAATCGTCATCGGAGGGAAGGCCACCAAGCCCAACATCAACGTTCACGTCCACGCCAACATCCGTCGTACTAGTATTCGTGTTGGAGTTGGAGTTTGAGTTGGAATTGCCGTTGGTGTTGGAATTGCCGTTGGTATTGGTGTTGCCGTTGGCGTTGGTATTCCCGTTGGCGTTGTAGTTGCCGTTGGAATTCCCATTGTCATTCCCGTTGGCATTGAAGTTGCCGTTGCCATTCAGGTTCCCGTTGCCATTCAGGTTGCCGTTGCCGTTGAGATTCACGCTCTCACTGCTTTGGCTCTGGCTTTGGCCCTGTCCTTGGCCCTGACCCTGGCCCTGGCCCTGAAGCTGGCCTTGGCCCTGACCCTGCAGTTGCCCTTGGGCCTGCAGGCCGAAAAGATGATGTGGTCTATGAAGTGGCATTGTTCGTGCTCCGTTTCAGGCATCCGAACGTCACCGCTCTCTATCAAGTGACATGTCTTCGAATGCTATTGAGTTTTCTTGATGGTCTTCGGGTGCCTCGACGAGGTCTCGATCCAGGCTTACCCGTCATTTGAACGCATGATTTACCTGTCCTGACCCTGTCCTTTCTCGGGACGCCAGGCTTGGATCAAGGAATAACAATGTCAGGAAACGGGCAAAATATTTCGTGTGAAATCATCTGCCCGTCAATCCGTAACCCCCCTGAAACAAGCCAATGTCCCGCTTGCATCTGCACGAAACCGTGCAACGTCGAACATGTCCGGGAATCGGGGGAGGAAAACAGCCATCAATTAAGTTTAAACCGCGGGAGAAATTGATATTTTCGTTTAATAACAGGCACCTAACACTGAATATCAGAGCAAGTGGAGGCACGAGACGTAAACACTGGGGGGCATGCAACCTAGGCCTGTTGATACCCGCTTAGATCGATTGGGCTAGGCATAAATCTCCGGGGTGGTTTTTGTACACCTTTCAATCTGGCCTGGACGTCGGTTCAAGACATATTTCGCAACCCCCACGCACGGTGCGCGAAATGCCCACCCTACCCAAAGGGTTTATGTGGATGGTTCTGCCAATATCTTGTGGTTAATCATTGTTAATGATATGATAAAAAATACACTTTTTACTGACGAGGGGAAAAATCTGGGGCAGGTGACAAGAGCAGTACCGTGTTATTATACAGTGAGGGGGTACTGTTATGAACCATATAAGCGAGGTGCGGGGAAACCGCACGGAGGGGTTATTTGAACTAAACAAGGCAACGAATAGCGTCATTGCCTTCGTGTCCAAGAACCAGACATTTTCCGAGCGACTTTGTCGGGTCACTGAATCTGAGCTCAATTCAGCGCGGGTCAAACGATTTGACACGGTGCCCGAGGTTGTCGACATGCTGCATCGATGGCACGAGCACCTGAGGCTGGTCATCCTCGACGAGAGCGCGGCGGCCCAGCTTGATATAAACCTCGCGGAATGGATGCGAGCACAGTCCGGCGTGATTTTCGCATGTGCCTACACCGACCCGGAAAAGGTCAGGAAACTCATGTGCGCAAGGGTTTACCCGGATGGCGTCTCAAGCCTGTTTCCCGTCAACATGAATTTCGACTCATGGATTTCGATGTTGAAGCTGTGCCTGGCCGGGCATGCCTATGTGACGCCCGAGCTGATATCGCTGTTCGGGGTGGTGCCCAACGAGGCCGCGAATAACGGGTCCGCCGACCCGATCATGGCACAACCCAAGCCCCAAGAGGACAAGGGCGCGGGTGTGCGCCCACTTCTTGAGCGGCTGACCTGCCGCGAAAGGCAGGTTCTGGAACTCGTCACGCAGGGGCATCAGAACAAGATCATCGCGACCATGCTGACGCTGTCGGAAAACACGGTGAAGCTTCACATACACCATATCATTTCGAAGCTTGGTGTTCACAACCGGACGGAAGCCGCAATCATCTATGCCAAATCCAACACATAGGCGGGGCGCGGATGACAGCACGGAGGCCCTGAACGATATCCTGCTTCGCGTGGGGCAGATGAACTACACATGGACGAACACCGAAAGCCTGTTCATCCATGTGATCGCCGGCCTTGCCGAGGTTGAAAAGGACGTGGCCGTCGTCATTTTCCTGACGCTCAACACAACCAGCGCGCGCCTTGATCTGGTTGACAGGTTGGCCAAGATGGAGCGTACCTCGCCAGAGCAACGCGACAAGATCCTTGAGCTGACCTCGCGATTTCGCAAGGAATCGACCCTGCGAAACAGGTACAATCACTGCATCTATTCCTTCGATCCCGAAGGCGGTCCGCCCAACACGATCATGATGCGCATCGCCGATCGCAAGGACAAGATATTGGTGGGCAAGCAGGAAAAGGCGGATGATCGCGAGATCGCAAATATCGACGCGTCCGTCGCGCGGCTGAGGCAGCTCAACCTGGACATCTGGCAGACCATCGCTGCCTTTGGCTACCCGGTGTGACAGGCGGAGCTGCCGACCCGCAGCCCCCACCGCGCAGGTGCCAACGCGTTTGACCTGGATCGTTTTTTCACGGAACACTTGACGCTAGGATGAGTTTCAATTCCACCTGAAGGCGTGGCTCAAGGATGCCACGCCCAAGAACGGACGGGAATATGGCCCATAAGATTAGCCCCAAGGAATTATCAGCCCACGCCCTTGCCGCGCCGATTGCCGAGGCTGATTTCGATTTCAAAACCACCGACGACCTTGAGGAAATGAAGGACTGGTTCGGGCAGGAGCGAAGCGTCGATGCGATCCGCATGGCGGCCACGATCCAGCACAGCGATTTCAACGCGTTCGTCCTTGGCACCCCCGGCAGTGGGCGGCACACGATCACGCAGTCGATCCTGTCGGACACCGCCAAAGACGCCCCCTGCCCCAGCGACTGGGTCTATGTGAACAACTTCGAGGCCCCGCACAAACCGATCGCGATCGAGTTGCCGCCGGGCGGCGCCAACCGGCTGCGCGCTGCTATGGAAGCGCTGATCGACGAGTTGGCCAATGACATCCCTGCCCTGTTCGAATCGGAAACCTACCGGACGCAGCGGCGATCGATCGAGGACACGTTCACCTCGGGCCACGAAGAGGCCATGAGCGAGGTTTTCGAGAAGGCCCGCACCCGCAAGGTCGCGATCCTGCGCACGCCCATGGGGTTTACCTTTGCCGGGCTGCAAAACGGCGAGGTCATGAGCCAGGAGCAGTACGAGAACCTGTCCGAAGAAGACCGCAAAGCGCTGGAAGAGGCGATAGAAAAGACGCAGAAAGAGCTTTCGGCGGTTCTGCGGGACGTGCCCAAGCAGGAAAAGGACCATCGCCGCAAGATCGAAGAGCTGAATTACTCCATGGCCAGCCAGGGCGTCGATGAGGCGATCGGAGATGTGAAGGAGGCGTTCTCGCAGCACAAGCCGGTGCAGGATTTCCTTGAGGCGGTTCGGGACGACCTGATCGAGAACGCCGAGCTGTTCCTGCAGCGCGAGGATGGCGCAGAGGCCGGGCCATTTCCCGTCGCGACGACAAAGCACTACGCCAAGGCGCAGTTCCAACGCTATACCGTGAACGTCATCGTTGCGCATGACGAGGGCGACACCGGCGCGCCCGTGGTGAAGGAGGATTTGCCGACGCTCGCGAATCTGATCGGACGGATCGAATACGCCTCGCAGATGGGGGCGCTGGTCACCAATTTCACGATGATCAAGCCCGGCGCGCTGCATCGTGCGAATGGCGGGTACCTGATCCTAGACGCGTTGCAGGTTCTGAGCGAGCCGCTGGCGTGGGACGCGCTCAAGCGCAGCCTGCGGGCGGGCGAGATCTCGATCTATTCGCCGGGCGAAAGGCTTAGCATGATCTCGACGGTCTCGCTCGACCCGGACCCTGTGCCGCTGAAGACGCGCGTGATCCTGATTGGCGAGCGCCTGCACTACTACCTGCTGTCGGCGCTCGATCCCGACTTCAAGCATCTGTTCAAGCTTGAGGCCGATTTCAACGACCAGATGCCCTTGGCGGACGACGCGAAAGAGGGGTACGCGCGGCTGATTGCGACGCTGGCCCGGCGCGCGGGGGGCAAGGCGCTGGATACCGGGGCGGTTGCGCGGCTGTTTGGCGAAAGCATGCGCACTACCGGCGACGCGGAGCGGCTGACGCTCAATACCAGCCACCTGTCGGACATCATCAAGGAGGCCGGGTTCTGGGCTGACAAGCGCGATGCCAAGCAGATCGCCCGCGAGGATATCGACAAGGTCATCATCGAACGCGAATACCGCGCCGGACGGGTGCGCGAATTGAGCCAGGAAATGATCCTGCGCGATACCGTGATGATCGACACCGAGGGGCAGCGCGCGGGGCAGATCAATGCCCTATCCGTGATGCAGATCGGCGGCTACATGTTCGGGCGCCCGTCGCGCCTGACCGCGAGGACACGGCCGGGGACCGGCAAGCTGATCGATATCGAGCGCGAGATCGAGTTGGGCGGGCCGCTCCATTCCAAGGGTATGTTGATCCTGCAGGGGTACCTGGCCGCGAGCTATGCCACCAAGGCGCCGATGTCGCTTTGGGCCAGCCTGGTGTTCGAGCAAAGCTATGGCGGTGTCGATGGCGATAGCGCGTCCGCCGCCGAGTTGATCGCGCTGCTATCGTCGCTGGCCGAGGCCCCGATAGATCAGTCGTTTGCGATCACCGGCTCGGTCAACCAATTCGGGGATATTCAACCGATCGGCGGCGTCAACGAAAAGATCGAGGGGTTCTTCGACATCTGCGCCGAACGCGGGCTGAGCGGGCGCCAAGGGGTATTGATCCCAGCCGCAAACACCAAGAACCTGTGCCTGCGCAAACGGGTGATAGATGCCGTCGAGCAGGGCAAGTTCCACATTATCCCGATGCGCACGGTGAACGACGGGCTTGAGGTGCTCACCGGAATGGACGCAGGCGAACGCGGTGAGGACGGCGCATATCCAGAGGGGAGCCTGAACCGGCGCGTCGAGGATCGCTTGTCGGGATTTGCCGATATCCGGAAGACATTCGTTAGCGACGCGCGCCATGGCAACTCAAATGACCGATCCTGAGCACACATCGCGCGGCCCACGGGTGGTTCTGGGCGCGACATGCTATGTCGACGCCGAAGGTGCGCTTTCCCTGGCCGTGGCACTTGCACGCAGCATGAAAGCCGACCTGCACGGGCTCTTGGTGCAGGACGAAGCAATCCTGTCCGCAGCCAACCGCCCACGTGCACAAGCGGTGTCCTACTCCGGCCTGGGCACGACGGGCATCACCGCAGATGCCATGCAGCGAGCATTCGAGGCCGATGCCAGGCGGTTCGAGCAGATGATCACCGCCGCAGCCCGGGCCGCGGCCGTATCGGCGGCGTTCAGGGCCGATGCCGGCGGCTTGGCCGAGGCGTTGCGCCAAACGGCGCGGGCGGGCGACCTTGCGGTGTTCGGCTTTCGGCGTGCCACGCGCGACAGCGGCAGCCTGGTGTTGCTTTTGGGGGAACGAGACGATGCTCCGGAATTCGCGGCGCCCCTAGCGAAGGCCCTTGGCAAGCGGCTGGTATTGCTCAGGTACGGACAGCAGAATGCCACGGTGGCGCATCTTGCGTCCCATGGCACAGGCCCCGAGGCGCTGTTTGCCAACACGGCGCAAACCGTCCTGCGGCATCTTGAACGGCTCAGCCCGGCCGCCGTCATCATGACGGCCTATCACCCGGACATGCCGCCAATCAGCCGCATCATCGACGCCGCCAGATGCCCGGTGATCTTTGCGGCGCCAGCAGACGGGGACGCGGCTGGCGAGGCCTGACGCGCCCCCTTGGCAATCAGCGACGCGATAGCACGCTGGCGGGGCGCGCCTTGTAAAGCGATGCCGTCAGAGCGGCCGCAAGCCCCGCCTTGATCAAGTCGCCGGGGATAAACGGCGCCATCGAGATGGTGGCCTGCTGCACCGTCATGTCCAGCATCGCCGTCATTCCAAGGATACCGGGGATATACAGCACCACGATCCCGCCCAGAACCGCCGCAAGCAGCGCGGCGGGAAAGACCGGCGCCCCGCTCATCCGCTCGGTGATCCGGCCGGTGACGAAGGCCGCGATGGGAAACCCGATGAGAAAGCCCACGGTCGGCCCGGCGAACACGCCCAGCCCGCCGCGCCCGCCCGCCAGCAGCGGCAGGCCAAGCGCCACGAGCCCAAGAAACAACAGCACGGCCAGCGCGCCGCGACGTGCGCCCAGGACCGTGCCGCACAGCATGATCCCCATGCCCTGCGCCGTGATCGGGATGCCCGAGGCCAGCGTGAATTTCGGCACAAGCCCCAACACCGCGATCAATGCGGCAAAGAGGGCGATGAGGGTGATTTGACGTTCCATTTTCGCGTGTCCTTCGTGGTTTGTTGAGGTCTTCAGGGGTCTTGCGGCGCGTTTAGTCCGCCGCGCGCGCGCAGGGCTTCGGCCACATGCTCGGCGTCATCGATGGCACACAGGGTGATCGGCAGTGCCACCTGCCAGCCCACGCGCCTCGCACTGCGCGCGCGCCAGGCGTCGATCAGCTTGTTCGCCTTATCCATAAGGACGGGGATGAAGCGCACCACCAGAACGATGGCAAAGCCCAACGGCGCGGTGTTCAGCCCCGCCCGCCGGAGCGGCGTCAACAGCCACATGACCACGTCGATCAGGTCGTCAAAGCGGGTGGTCATGGTCACCAGGTTGGCCAGCGCCACCGCCGCGACAAGGCGCAGCGCGATGACCGCGCCGGTCATGGCCTGCTGCATGAAGACATGCCACAGAAGGACCAATACCACGAAAAACCAGATCGGTTTCAGCAGGCGCACCCCCTCGCGCAGGAACTGCCACCCCGGCACCAGGTACAGTCCGGCCACAGCCGCCAGCCCGCCGGCCATGGCGACCGGGTTCGGCAGCCAGAACAGCCCCACCGTGGCCCCGCACAGCGCGGCCAGTTTTACCCCGGCGCGCAGCCCGTGATAGGGCGTGCGTATGTCAGAGGTCAGCGTCAGCATCGCCCGCCTCCTTCATCGCACCAAGGTAGGATTGCACCACTTCGGCGGCGCCCCCGTCGCCGGCCACGCGGCCCTCGTCCAACCAGATGGCGCGGTCATACCCGCTCAGGGCGGCGGGGTCGTGGGTGACGTGGATCAGCGTGGCGGGCAGCGCGTCAAGATACCCCGTCAGCGCCCGCGTGGTGGGAATGTCCAGCCCCGAAAACGGCTCGTCCAGCAGGATCACCGACGGCTCCATCGCCAGCACCGCCATCAGGCAAACCAGGTGCCGTTGCCCCTGTGACAGGCTATCGACCGAGCGATCGTGCCACGCCGAACGGCCAAACCGCGCCAGCATCGCGTGCGCGCCGTCGCGCGCGCCTTGCTTGTCGTGGCCAAGCTGTCGCAGGCCAAAGGCAAGTTCCTCTTCGACGGTGGGAAAGATGATCTGGTGATCGGGATTTTGAAACAGGATGCCAACGGTGCGGATCGCCGCCTTGCGGTCGGCGTACACATCCACACCGCCCACGTTCACGGCGCCCGCGTCCGGTGCGATCAGCCCGGCGATCAGGCGCGCCAGCGTCGTTTTGCCCGATCCGTTGCGCCCAATGATGCCAATGCGCCGTTCGGACAGGCGCAGCGTCAGATCGCGCAGGGCCACGCGGCTACCGAAACGGCAGGTTACGCCCGTGATCTCTATGCTTGGCCTGACATCGGCCTGTGCCATCATCGCGCCTTTTCCCCATTGCGGCCCGCGCGCCGAGGGCCGACCTAGCCCGCCTGCATAGCCTGCGCGCCCCCCGCGTGCCAGCCGAAATGCGCCCGCTCAGCGTCCACTCATGATAATCCGGTAGCGCACTTGATCGAAGATCACCGCCAGGATCAAGAGCGCCCCCAGCAACACCATCTGCATGTAGGAGCTGACCTGCGCCAGGTTCATCCCGTTTTGCACCAGCACGATGAAGAACGCACCCAGCACCACGTTTTCCACCCGGCCTATCCCGCCACGCAGGGACACGCCCGCGATCACGCAGGCCGCGATCGACTCAAGCGCGATCGAGCCGCCAAGGTTGGCCTCGCCCGTTTCCACTCGTGCGGTCAGCAAAAGCCCCGTCAGCGACGCGATCAACGCGCACACCAGGTAGGCCAGCAACAGCGTGCGCTTGGTGTTGATGGCAGATAGATGCGCGGCCTTGATGTTGCCGCCCACGGCGTAGATCTGGGTGCCAAACCGGGTGCGCGCCATCAACAGCCACATCACCGCGATGCACGCAAGCGCGATGAGAACCGGCACAGGAAAACCCCATACCCGTCCGAACCCGAACGTGTCGGCAAACGCAAACGGCAGGCCCGATACCGGCACACCGCCGGTCAGGAACAGGGCAAAGCCCGCCCCGACCGAGGACACGCCAAGCGTCATGATGAAGGGGGACACATCGAAAAAGGCCACGCCGATGCCGTTCACCAGACCAACCATCAGCGCCGCCCCGAACCCCAGGCACGAGCCCAGCAAAATGGCCAGCCAGATCGCATCGGGGAAAAGGCCCGACAGCCACACCATCCCCATTGCCGACACGACAGAGGTCAGCGCGATCGCGGTGCCGACCGACAAGTCGAACCCGCCCGTGACCAGCGCCAGCATCTGTCCCATGGACACCAGCACCAGGTAAACCGATTGCCGCGCCACGTTGATCAGGTTCTGCCCGGTCAGGAACTTGGACGACAGCACGGTAAAGATCACCAATGCCGCCAGCAGAAAGAACGGCAGGACGCCGACCTTTACGAACAGCCGGGTGATCCATGCCTTTGCGCCAGTCGATTGGATGTCTGAACTCATTGTGTCGCTCCGCTTTCATCGAAGAAGTGTTTGAGGATGTTCTCCTCGGTCATCTCGTCGCCGCTCAACTCGGCGGTCAGTGCGCCATGCGCCATCACGATCATCCGGTGCGCCAGGTGCATGACCTCGGGCAGGTCGGATGAAATCACGACCACGGCCTTGCCCGCTTCGGCCAATTCCTTGATCAACAGGTAAAGCGCCGCGCGCGTTCCCATGTCCACGCCGACGGTTGGCTCGTCGAGGATGTAGATATCGGCGTCCTGCCCAAAGCATTTGCCGAACAGCACCTTTTGCTGGTTGCCGCCCGAGAGTTGCGAAACCAGCTTGTTGCGATACCCCTCGTGCAGTTCCACGTGATCGGCGATTCGGGTGCTGGCGTCGCGGACCGCGGGCCAGTTGATCAGGCCAGTGCCGCCACGCCCGCCCATCACGAGATTGACCGCCAGGTTGTCATTTGCAGTGCGCAGCAGGTCCAGCCCCTCGGCCTTGCGGTCGGGTGACAGGTAATACATGCCCTGCCGGATGATCTGGCGCGTGGGGGCATGGGTGATGTCAACGCCCCTTAGCGTGACACGCCCTCCCAGCCGCGGCGCCACGCCCATCATCGCCCGAAAGAGCCGCGACTTGCCGCAGCCCACCAGCCCAGCAACGCCAAGGATTTCACCAGGGCGAATTTCGACATCCGCCGCGTGCACGCCGCTGGTGCGCAGGCCCTCGGCGCGCAGCAGAACCTCGCCGGGCTTGTGTTCGATATGCGGGTAGATCTCGGAGATCGCGCGCCCGGTCATCATCTCGACCAGCGCGTCATCGTCGGTCTCGTCCATCGCCACGGTGCCGATCCTGGCCCCGTCGCGCAGCACCGTCACCCGGTCGGCGATGCGGACGAATTCCTGCATCCGGTGCGAGATGTAGATGATGCCGACCCCGCGCGCCTTGAGCGTCTTGATGAAATCAAACAGGTGATCCACCTCGCGGTCGGTTAGCGACGCGGTCGGCTCGTCCAGGATCAGCACCGACAGATCGCCATGAAACGCCTTGGTGATCTCGACCATCTGCTGACGTGCGCGCGACAGGCGGCCTGTGATCTCGGTCGGGTCGATGTCGAAATCCAGTTCCTCGAACATCTCGGCGGCGCGGCGCCGCATCTCGCGGTGATCCACGAAGGGGCCCTTCATCGGCTCCCAACCGAGAAATATGTTCTCGGCCACAGTCAGCGTAGGGATCAGCGAAAATTCCTGAAAAACGGTGTATATCCCCTTGGCCTGCGCATCGGCGACAGAGCTGAGGCGCAGCGGCTGACCATTCAGCTCGATCGTGCCGCCGCTTGGGGTATTGGCCCCGGCGAGCATCGAGATCAGCGTCGATTTGCCCGCGCCGTTTTCACCGAACAGAACATGCACTTCGCCGGGGTTCAGATCGAAATCGACCGCGTCGAGCGCCAGAACGCCCGGGTATTGCTTGGTCAGCCCATTGGTGCGGATCAGCGGTTGGGTTGGCATGGTGAAATCTCCGGGAAATGCGGGCCGGGGCCGCTTGGGCGGCCCCGGCCTATGATCACGCGCTATGGATCAATCCACCGAAAAGACAGGGCGGAACCCGTCAGGCGGCAGGATGTTCTGGCGCGGCACATCGTTGATGTTCTCGGGATCGACCACAAAGATCTTGGGGCCGACGTGCTTGGTGTATTCCTTCTCTTCGAGAATACGCACGGCCTGGTCCACGGCGATCCGGCCCTGAACAACCATCGAATCCGCAGGCGCGGCCAGGATGAAGCCCCGCTGAATGCCGGTGTAGACCCCTGGCGTCATGTAGAAGGCCAGCAGATCGACCTCGCCTTTCAGGCCGCGCTCGCGGATCACGCCCTGCGCCGCCTCGGCGGTCACGGCGGTGCCCGCGAGGTAGCGCACGTCGGGGTTGGCCTGCAGCACGTCCTCGACCAGCTTCAACTGGGTTTCCTTGCCCGTGTCGCCAAAGCGCGGCTCCAGGACCTCGACGGCCGAGCCTTCGACGGCAGCCATGAAGCCCTCATGCGCGGCCTCGACCCAACCAGCGCCGGCCGGCCCGGGGAACCAACCCACCTTGACCGGATCGGATCCAGCGGGATGCTTGGCGGCCAGGTAGTTGCCGGTTTCCGCCCCCATGGTGCGGAACGACACCAGCGATTTGGCCGCGATGTCCGCCGACGAGACGCCGTTGATGACGTCGATCACCGGAATGCCCTTGCCCGCGGCCTCGGCGATCACGTTGTTGAGCCCTTCATAGGAAATCGCGCCGATGATCACCGCATCGGCCCCGCCCGAGACGCAATCCTCGATCTGGCTGATCTGGCGGCTCAGCTCGGTATAGCCGCCGGCCTCGACCACGTTCAGCTTGACGCCAAGGCGCTTGGCCTCGTCCACCACGCCGTAGTCAACGCCCAACCAATAGGCATCTTTCATATGCGGGAAGGAAACGCAGATGTTCCAGGGCTGCGCGGCGCTCTCCAGCGGCGTGTAGGTGACTGCGTTGACCTCGCCATCGGCACTGAACGGTGGCACCACTTCCTCGGCGGGATAGGGATACCAGGCGTCCTGCGCCATCGCGCCGGCGGGCAAGGCCGTGGCCAGCGTCAGCGCGGTTACCAGTTTCAGGGTCTTGTTCATTGTTTTGACCTCCTTGTCAGATCAGGTTTGTTGAGCAGGGCGCGGCTGCGCCCCGCCGAGATGCGGCTGTTAACCCAGCTCTTCGCGAATTTTCTGAATGGTGACTTTGCGCTCGGCGCGCGCGGCCAAGGCGGTATCCATGTCCACGTTGACGAATTTTACCTGCGTGTTGGGCTGCAACTGCCCGATCAAGTCCATGTCCGCCGAGATGATCGCGCCAAGGGTGAAATACCCCCCGCCCGACACCGCATCGCGGTGCAGCACGATGGGTTCCGTCCCGCCCGGCACCTGGATCGAGCCGTAGGAATAGCACCCGTCCACGATATTCGAGGGGTCCGCCCCCGCGCCAAAGGGCTGCTCGCGCTCCACGAATTCCAGCGGGCGCCCCCCCTTGAAACGGTATCCCATACGGTCGGCCTCGGCCGCGACGGTCCAGGTATCCTCGAAAAACTGCTGCCCGGCGGTATCGGTCAGGCGGTACCAGTAGAGGCCCGTCAGAACGCGCAGCTCGGCCGGGTTGGCCGGCCCGCGCCGCAGGGCGGCGGGCACGCGGCGCCCCTCGGCCACCAGCGGCGCATCGCCAACCGGCAATTCGTCGCCCGGCTGCACCGCGCGCCCATCCACGCCGCCAAGCGCGCCGATGGGATAGGTGGACCGGCTGCCCAGATCAGGCTCGGTCGTGATGCCGCCCGACACTGCGATATAAATCCGCGCGCCCGATTGCAGGAACCCAAAGCTCAGGATCTGCCCCGCCTTCACGGTGAACGCGGTCCAGGTCCCGCGCGCCTCGCCATCGACCATCACGGGCATCTCGGCGCCGGTCACGGCGACGCTGGCGTCGCGTGTGAACTCGATCTCGGGGCCCATGAACACGGCCTCCAGGCCCGCGGCGCCCTCGGGGTTGCCGACCAGCATGTTGGCCGCGCGCATCGACAGGCGGTCCATCGCGCCCCCCTCGGGGATGCCAAGGTGGAAATAGCCGGGACGGCCCATATCCTGAATGGTGGTGGCGAGGCCGGATTTGACAATCTTAAGCGTCATTGAGTGCCTCCATCAGCTTGGCGTTGTAGCCGGTCATGTCCTTGTTGAACTCTTCCAGGTTGAACTCCACCTCGGCCACGCGCGGGGTCCAGGTGTTGGCCTCGACTTCTGACAGGATGCGGTCGTACTCGGCCCGGTCGATCGGCCGCCACTTGACGATGTCGCCGGGTTTGAAGAACACGAGGAAATCGCGCAGGTACGACACCTCCTGTTTGGGGTCGTAGATGGTCATCGGGGTGATGCCGAACATCTGGTATCCGCCCGCCCCCCGGACCGAATAGACGCAGGAAAAGCTGCCGCCATAGCCCACGGTCTGCTTGGGCGTGTCGGTGCGCGGCCGTAGGTACTTGGGCACCTGGATCTGCTTTTCGCGCTCGACCAGTTGATAGAGAAACGGCAGGCCCGACACGAAACCCACCATCGACACGAACCACGGCTGCGCATGGTGCGCCTCGATGAACGCCTCGACGCTGTCATAGCCGTTGATCCGCGCGGCATAGTCCAGATCGGTACCGTTCGGGTCCTGGTGCCGCTCGCGAAAGCGCATCACCGTCTCATGCGTCCACGGGTCCTGGTAGTAGACCGGCACTTCGACAATCCGGGTGGTCAGGCGCTTTTCGGCCTTGTCCGCCGTATGCTCGAGCTCCTGGATCCGCTTGAGCATCTCCAACGGCGCGGTGACGTCGGGATCAAAGCGAACCTGGAACGATGCGTTGGCCGGGCAAATCTCGGTCACGCCGGGGATGTCGGCCTCGCGGACGGCGTTCGACATGGACAGGGACTTGAAGAACGCCTCAAGCGACATCTCCTCGTCCATCTCCACGTAGACATGCTCATCTCCGCCGTATGTGTAACGTGTCTTCACGATGCACCTCCTGTTGCTGCAAGGGGGGTCAGGTTTCCGGCATCCAGCCACGGCTCCAGCCATTGGGTGTGGAACGTGCCCGCTTGCACTTGCGGATCGTCCGCCAGCGCCAGATGCAGGGGAATCGTCGTCTTGAGGCCCTCGACCCCGAAGGCCCGCAACGCGCCGCGCAGGCGGGTGATGGCGTCAGGGCGGTCGGCCCCGTGGGCAATCACTTTGCCGATCAGCGAGTCGTAGAACGGCGGGATTTGGTAGCCCTCGTAGAGGCAGTGATCGACGCGGATGCCTTCGCCCTCGGGCAGGCGCAGCGCGCCGACCTGGCCGGGGAACGGCATGAACTGCATCAGGGGGTCTTCGGCGTTGATCCGCACCTCGATCGCGTGGCCGTGCACCTTGATCTGGTCCTGCGTCAGGCGCAGCGGCTCGCCGCCGGCGATGCGGAGCATCTCCTGCACCAGATCGACGCCGGTGATCATCTCGGTCACGGGGTGCTCGACCTGGATGCGGGTGTTCATTTCGATGAAGAAGAACTCGTTGCTGGCCTCGTCATATAGGAACTCCAGCGTGCCCGCGCCGCTGTAGCTCACGGCCTCGGCCAGAGCCACCGCCGAGGCGCACAGCGCCTGGCGCGTCTCCTCGTCCAGGCAGACCGCTCCGGCCTCTTCCCAGACCTTCTGCCGCCGCCGCTGGAGCGAGCATTCGCGCTCATAGCAGTGCACCGCGCGGCTGCCATCACCGAGGATCTGCACCTCGATATGGCGCGGATTGCGCACCACGCGCTCCAGGTACAGGCCGCCATCGCCAAAGGCGGCTTGCGCCTCGGCCTGGGCCTGCGGCGCAAGCTTGCGCAGCTCGTCCTCGGTGTCAGCGATGCGGATGCCGCGCCCGCCGCCGCCCGCGGCGGCCTTGATCATCACCGGGTAGCCCACGGTCGCGGCCACCTGCGCAGCCTCGTCCACGCCATCGATCCGCCCTTTCGAGCCGGGCACGACGGGCGTTCCCGCCGCCTCGGCGGCCTGCCGGGCCGCCACCTTGTCGCCCATCCGCTCGATCGTATCGGCCGACGGGCCGACATAGGTGATCCCGGCCGCCTCAAGCGCGCGGGCAAAACGCGGGCTTTCAGACAGAAAGCCATAGCCCGGATGCACCGCGTCGGCGCCCGCCTTTTGTGCGGCTGCCACAACCCGATCCACGTTCAGGTACGAGTCCCTCGCCGCCGCTGGGCCGATGCACACCGCCTCGTCGGCCAGCTTGACCGCCAGCATGTCGGCATCGGCCTCGGAATGGGCCTGAATGGTGTGGATGCCTAGGGCTTGCGCGGCCCGAATGACCCGCACGGCAATCTCACCGCGATTGGCTATGAAAAGGCGTTCAATGGCCATGGCTCAGGCGTCCACCGTCGCCAGGACCTGACCGGCGGTCACCGCGGCCTCGTTCTCGGTGACATAGCCGCCGAAGGTGCCAGCGGCCTCGGCTTTGACCTCGATAAAGGTTTTCATCACCTCGATCAGCCCGATCACGTCCCCCACGGCCACGGCATCGCCCTTGGCCTTGTAGGGGGCATCATTGGGCGATGGCCGGTGATAAAAGGTTCCGGGGAGCGGGGTTTGAACGTCTGACATGGTCTCTTGTCCTCCTGTCGGTCTGTTGTCTCAGCTTGCGTTTTCCAGGACCGTCGCGGCCGGCGTGACGGTGATGCCGTTGTCGATCAGCCCCTTGCGGATGGCGCGCCCCATTTCCAACGCGCCGGGCGTGTCGGAATGGAAGCAAATCGATTCGAACTCGATATCGATATCGTTGCCCTCGACCGTGCGAACGCGGCCCTCCTTGCAGGCGCGCACGCATTTCTCGGCTATCGCTTGCGGATCGGGGCGGGTCACTTGCCGCTTGAACACGATCGAGCCGCTATCGTCATAGTCGCGATCCGCGTAAAACTCGCGCACCACCGGATGGCCAAGCCGCCTGGCCATCTCGTAGGTCTTGGATATGCCCATGCAAAAGATGATCGTGTCGCTGCTGATCTTTTGCAGCGTGTCCACCATCAACTGCGACAACCCCTCGTTCACGGCCGCCTCCATGTACAGCGCGCCGTGGGGTTTGACGTGCTGCAAGGGTATGCCGTGGCGGCGGCCGAATTCGCGTATCGCACCGACCTGGTAGACGATGTCGTTGACCAGCTCCTCGGAGCTGGTGCGGATGTAGCGGCGGCCAAAGCCCTGCAGGTCGCGATAGCCGGGATGCGCCCCGAGGCCGACGCCGTATTGCTGCGCCAGCTTCACCACCCGATCCATCGAGTTGGGATCGCCCGCATGGAACCCGGCCGCGATATTGGCCGAGCTGATCAGGGACATGAGCTCTTCGTCCGGCGCTTCGCCCAGAACCCACTGGCCAAAGCCTTCGCCCATGTCGCAATTCAGATCGACCGCTGTCTTCATATCGAGATCCCCGCATTTGAGTTGCTCAAAGGATCACCGCGAAAGGATTAACTTGTAAATTTCTAATATTTGCTCATACTGTATAGAAAAATCAGAACGCAAAGCGAAATCACGACCCCACTAAGAGACTGAAATATTTGAACTTGCATGACTTTTGAACGTTTCGCGTCCTTCAGTATCTGATTTCGTGATATCACGTGATCTGACATTCGTTATCCAAGGGTAAAAAATGAGCGCATCATGAACTTCCGTCATCTCAAGTATTTCGTGGCCACCGCTGAATCAGGACAGGTCAGCCGCGCCGCGACTGCGCTGTCGATCTCGCAGTCGGCGATCACCACGGCGATCCGCGATCTGGAAACCGAACTGGGTGCCGATCTGTTCCAAAGGTCGGCGCACGGCATGGAAATGACCGATGCCGGACGCGAGTTCCTGTCCTCGGCGCAGGATATCCTTGCCAAGGTGGAAAAGGCCAAGAACCTGACGCATCGGCGCTCAACGGTGGAGGGCGTGATCTCGATCGCGGCGACCTATACGGTGATCGGCTATTTCCTTCCCTACCACCTTGACCGCCTTGCGCATCTCTATCCCGGCATTGATATCCGCATCAGCGAGCTGAACCGCGAAAGCATCGAGGAAGGGCTTCTGTCGAACCGCTTTGACCTTGCCGTGGTTCTGACCTCGAACCTCGCCAACCCCGAGATCGAGACCGAAACACTTCTGCGGTCCACGCGGCGGCTCTGGGTGCCGTCGAACCACCGTTTTCACCGCGCGGGCAAGGCGAGTTTCGCCGACATCGCCCAAGAGGATTACATCATGCTCACCGTGGACGAAGCGGCACACACCACCATGAAATACTGGTCGGCGACCAATTTCCAACCCAAGGTGAAACTGCGCACCGCCTCGGTCGAGGCCGTGCGCTCGATGGTGGCCAACGGCAAGGGGGTCACCATCTTGTCGGATATGGTGTATCGGCCCTGGTCGCTGGAAGGCAAACGCATCGGCACCGCCACCACCACGCTTGAGATTCCGTCGATGGATGTGGGGCTTGCGTGGCGGCGCGGCACCCCGGTCACCGGGCCACTGGCGCTGGTGCACGACTATTTCCGCGAATCCTTTGTCGGGCCGCAAAGCTGGCTCACCGGATCGCGGCCCTGACATCCACTTTCCGCCAACGCCGCGCCATGGGACCACGGGAAGATTGGCGAAAACCATCCGGGGAAGTAAGCGGGGCAAGTGGCGGAGAGAGAGTCCGCTCCTGCTTTGCCGCACCTCAAAATCACCAAATTAAATCAATAGCTTGCAAATCTACGTTGTCAGATTTGTGGACAACAATGTGGACAAGCGTTTCTGCGAACTCTCGAATCAGAACAGTCCAATTCCCTGAAATGAAAGCCGCCGCCCCGAGGGCAATCGGAGCGGCGGCAATCTGTATTTCGTGTGACAGCGAGAACCCTCAGCCCCCGACCCGAGAAAACCCGAAGGAGAGACTTCCATGTCAAAGATAATACCCCTTAATCCCCCGGAAAACAACCCGAACATGGCCGCCGCGCTTCAATTGGCCGAGGCCGGATACCCCGTTTTCCCGGTGTCCCAGGCTCGCAAGCCCCTGGTGCGCTGGAAGGACGCCGCGTCCGACGATCCCGCCCAGGTGCGGCGCTGGTGGAGCAAGTGGCCGGACGCCATGCCCGCCATGCCGACGGGCTCCAGAAGCGGTGTGAGCGTCCTGGACATCGACCGCAAGAATGGGAAGGACGGCTACGCCGAGCTTCGCAAGATCGGGCTCGACCCGGACGCCCTCAGCCATGTGCGGGTGCAGACCCCGAGCGGTGGTGAGCACATCTATTTCCAGCACCCGAGGGGGCTCAGGAACTCGGCGTCGGAGATCGCCCCTGGCCTCGACGTGCGGGGCGATGGCGGCTACGTCCATGCCCTCGGCGCTGTCAACGGCTCCGGTGTCTTCGAAGCCCTCGACACGCACCTTGCAGACGACGTGCTCGGCCTGCCGGGATGGCCGGAGACGCTTCGGCAGGTGCGCCGCGAGGCCGAGCCTGCCCCGAGCCCGAAGGCCCCGGACGCGACCAACGATGATCTGTCCTGGGCGCGGCAGGAGCTTGACGACGTGTGCGCCGAACTGGCCGCCGCCGAGCCTGGCGGGCGCAACCATGACCTCAACCGCGCGGCGCATCGCCTGGGCGGTATCGAAGCCATTGGGCTCCTGGACGCCCAGGAGATCGGCTATCGGCTCCTGGCCGCCTGCGCCGCGAACGGGCTCTTGCGGGAAGACGGCAAGGAAGCCTGCCGCGCCACCATCAACAGCGGGCGGAAGAGCGGACGCGAGAGTCCACGCTATCCCCCAGACCCGCCCGTCACCGACGACGATTTCGAAGACCTTCGCACCGAAGAGGATTTCGAAGACCCGGACGAATGGGCGGCCTTTGTCCTCGGCCAGCCGATCCCCGAGCCCTCGGCCAAGAGCAAGACCGGCGGGCTCACCTTCATGTCGCCCGGCGAATGTGAGGAAGAGGCGCGGCGCGGCTATGTGGTCAAGGGGCTGATCGGCCCTGGTCAAATCGGGTGCATCTTCGGCGATCCTGGGGCGGGCAAGAGCCTGATCGCCCCGAACATCGCCTATGCCGTTGCCCAGGGACGCGAGACCTTCGGGATGCGGACCAAGGCCGCGCCCGTCTTCTATGTCGCCGCCGAGGATGAAGCCGGGATGCGGGGGCGCGTCCGCGCGCTCCGGGCCGACCATGGCGAGGCCGACGGCTTCAAGCTGGTGGGCGGCGTCTCCGACCTCTTCCGCAAGGACTCGCCCGACCTCAAGGCGCTGCGCCGGGCCGTGAAGGACCAGCGCCCGAGCCTGATCGTCATCGACACGCTGGCCATGGCCTTCCCTGGGATGGACGAAAACAGCGCCGAGGGCATGGGCCGCGTGGTGGCCGTCGCTCGGGCGCTCACCAAGTGGGGCGCGGCGGTGATCCTGGTCCACCACGGCACCAAGGCCGAGGGGAACACGCCACGCGGCCATAGCCTCTTCAACGGGGCGCTGGACATGGCACTTCACCTGAAAGCGAAGGACCAGGGCGGGATTGTGCGGGGGCACCTCACCAAAAACCGGAACGGTTCCTGCGACCTCGACATCGCGTTCACCATCGACGTTCGCACGTTCGGCCATGATGAAGATGGCGACCCTATCGAAGCGCCCTTTGCCAGTGAGATTTCGTCCGATGCCCTGGCCCGAACGGTTCAACTCTCACCGACCGAACGCGCGGTCATGGCCAACTTCGCGGAACTGGCCAGCGGCGCGGATCACGTCGAACGGCAGGGCCTTCGCGACAAGTGCCTATCGGACGGGGCGGTTTCATCTGCGGAGAATCCGGCCAGCCGCAAGGACACGTTCAACCGCGCTCTGCGGTCTCTGGCGCAGAAAGGCGTGCTGGAAGTCGGGACCGACCAAGTGGGGCTGGTCAATCCTGGGGGCGTTTTTGACGACGATTTCGAAGACCTGGAAGATGAAGGGGCAGAGCAATGAGACCGAGACAGACCGAGACCAAGGCGAGACAAGTCTCGATTGTCTCACCACGGCATGGCTGCGGAGACCGAGACAGACCGAGACCACACCCTTTAGGGTGGTCTCGCTGTCTGGTCTCGCTGCCCCGCGCTCCGCATCTCTGGAAATCTCTGGAGTTTCCCAGAACCGCAGGGACAGGGGGCGGCGGGGGCGGGTCCCTCCTGGAGTTGGCGTGTCGCGGGGGGCGCGGAGCCCCGGCATTTCGCTCACTCCAGAAATTTCCAGAAATAGAATCCAACTCTGGAGTGGTTGACTCATGAAAACCCAAATGAACGACCCCGAAGACCTCCTTGGCTTCGATTGGCCCGCGCCGGACAACTCTGAAACGGTGAGCGCCGCCGATCTGTCCCAATGGCTCAACCTGTCGCCCGCGCGCATCCACGCCCTGGCCCGCGAAGGCGTGATTCCGAGACATGACGGGCGTTTCGAACTGCGCCCCGCGATCCTCGCCTATGTGGAGCATCTGCGGGCGGGGCAGAAAGGCCGCCTGACCAGCAACCCGGACCTGGCCGAACAGAAGCTCCGGCTCGCCACGGCCAACGCCGAGAAAGTCGAGATCGCGAACGCCAAGGCGCGGGGCGAACTCCTGGACGCCCGGCAGGTCGCGCATGAATGGCGGGCCGTGGTGGTCGACCTTCGGGCCGCTGTCCTGGCGATCCCGAGCCGCGTGACCGCGCGCCTGGGGCTCGACCGAAAGGCGACACAAGCCCTCGACAACGAAATCCGAGATGCCATGGAGACGATTGCCGATGACCGTTGATCCCCGTTTCGCTGATCTGCGCCGCGAGGCGCTGGAAGCCTTCCGCCCGCCCGCCAAGCTGCGCCTCTCCGACTGGATCGAGTCCAGCGTCTTCCTGCCTTCCAGCCTGGCCGCGCAGCCTGGGCGTATGCGTCTCTGGAAGCCGCAAAGAGAGATTGCCGACTCCATCGGCGACGATACGGTCGAGCGCGTCACGATCCTGAAATCGGCCCGCGTCGGTGCGACCCAACTCATGGTCGGCGCGCTCGGGCATTTCGTCCATAACGACCCGTCGCCGGTCCTCTGCACCGTCCCGGCAGAGGCCGACGCGCGGCACCTCATGGTGAGCGTGGTGGAACCGACCTTCAACGAGTCTCCGGCGCTGCGGGCCGCCCTGACAACAGATGCCTCGGGCCGCGACGTGCTCTTGCACCGGCATTTCGCGGGCGGATCACTGTCCATCGTCTCGGCGCGCGCGCCCCGCAACCTTCGCGCCCGCACGGCGCGGGTTCTCTTCGCCGACGAAATCGACGCCTATGAACTCAGCGCCGGGGTGGAGGGCGATCCCGTCGACCTAGCGATCCGGCGGACGATGACCTTCGGCAATCGGCGGATCGTCCTGGCCTCGACTCCCGTCGACGCCGAGACCAGCCGGATTCTGCGGGCCTATGAACAATCCGACAAGCGGGTCTTCGAAGTGCCCTGTCCGGGGTGCGGGGATTTCCATGAGATCGTCTGGGCGGACATCCGGTGGGACGCGGACAAGCCCGAGACCGCGCATTGGGTATGCCCGTCTTGCGGGTCGGTGGTGGAGGATCACCAGAAGCCGCCCATGGTCGCAGAGGGCCGCTGGAGGGCCACAGCGCCCCAGGTGGAGGGGCACCGGGGATACAAGCTCACGTCCCTGACCTCGACCCTGCCGAACGCCTCCTGGCCGCGCCTGGCCGCCGAGTTTGTGCAGGCCAAGCGGAGCCCGACTACTCTCAAGCCCTGGCTGAACACCGTCCTGGGCGAGCCCTGGAGGGGCGAGGGCGACGACCTGGACGCGACCGACCTCGGGGCACTCCAGCGCCCGTTCTCGCTCGACTCCGTGCCTCCTGACGCGCTCCTGGTCACCGTAGGGGCCGACGTGCAGGCGGATCGCATCGAAGCGACATTCGTCGCCTGGACACGCGACGGGGACATGCGCGTGCTCGGCCATGAGGCCGTCTGGGGCGCACCGACCGAGAACGAAACCTGGGCCGAGGTTGACGACCTCTTGCGGCGTCAATTCCATCACCCTGCCGGGGGGCTCCTGACGGTCGACGCGGCGGTCATCGACTCCGGGAATTGGGCCGATCATGTCTATGCGTTCTGTCGCCCCCGTGCCGCTCGCCGTGTCCTGGCGGGCAAGGGGGTGGCGGGGTTCTCTCGCCCGTCTCTGGCGTTCTCCACAAGCCGCAAGCTCCGGCTCGGGCTGGTCGGTATCGACGGCATAAAGCAACAGCTTCACCAGCGCCTCGCCCATGGCGAGACGATCCTGTTTTCCGAGGCCCTAGGCGGGGATTACTTCGACCAGATACGGGCCGAGCGGCTGGTGACGAAATTCAGCCGGGGGCACTCGGTGCGGAGATGGGAAGTCATCAGCGGGCGGCGCAATGAGGCCCTCGACACCCTGGTCTATGCCTTCGCGGCCCGCCAACTTGTCGGCGTTGACCTGGAGCGGCGTGAGGCTGATCTGTCGCGCGTGACCGGGCCGACGAAAGCCGCTACGGTGGTCAAGAGCAAGTGGCTGACAGGTCAGCCCTTTTAATTTGTAGGAGATTATGGTGCTCTCACTGCGCGGGTGCAGAAACAGATTATTGAGGAGTCGTAGCGTTGTTTAATTATCTCGCCACAGAGGAATACGCGATTGCGCAACTAATGGCCCCCGTTTGGTTAATTGCCGCGTTTGTAATATTCAAAAGATTGGGCGGATTTCCCAGCAGAATTTCCAGGCTCCGTTATTGGTCTTTGGTCATGACAACCGGCCTTCTGGTTGGCGGCTGCCTACCGGCTTTCTGGATACTGTCTGGAATTGAGCCGAATCTTGGTCTTGCTTTCCTTGGCATAGTTGTCCTGATTGGTGGTTCTGTGGGCGCATGGCTAGCCTTGGCGCGAACAAATGATATGGGCAACGAAGGACCTGCTCTTGCGGCTTTCAGTTGGTTCCCATTGGTCAATTTATTCACAATTTTCGGCACACCAAAGGACAAGGAGTTTTCAAGCCCCACTTGGGGGCACTTCGTAAAACGATTTTTTGCAGCCTTCGCCCTACCACTGCTGACCTTTGGGCTTTTGGTGGTGATTTACATCTTGCTGGCGGATCGCATGTTGATCGCTCAAGCTAAAAACCCGGAAGTTTCCCGTGAATTTGTGCGATCTCAAATCGTTGAAAATGTTCAAGCTGGCGCACCTATTCAGTTGGACCGAACCACTACACTGGTTGGCGCAGAAAATTTGGAAGGCACGGTTTTCTACGTTTACGAAATCACCGATGAAATCATTTCGTCTGGTCAAGAATCATTTTTGAGTTGGTCGTCAGAACAACAAATACCAAGCCTCTGCTCAGAAGGCACTCTGATGGAGTTTGAAAGAAATGGGATTGATGTCGCCTTGGCCTACCTTGACACTGCCGGAGAAGTGTTCGCGGTCATCGAACTGGACGCGGCAGATTGCACTTGAGCATACAGATTGAGACGATTGGCGAACTCATGCGGTCACGGGCAGACTAAGCCGAAATCATTCATCGCTGTCGGTCGACCCGCTTGCGGCCTCAAATCCCAAGACCGCCAGCATGGCGATGCGTTCCAGAAGGTGGAAGTTGAACTTGGAGTCCGTCGCGGCGGCGGTGCGGATCGCTTCCACGACTTCAATGGTGGCCGTGTCGTGATCCTCTTGGCGATGCTCGGCGAAGTCGGCGATGATCCGAAGTCCGGCGTCCAAGCCTTGTTCTCGGGCCTCTTCCAGAGGGTCGGTCATAGGGTTCTCCCAGGATTGTAGAAACCGCCCGGAATCTCATTCCTGAGCTTCTTGAGCGCGTGGTAGTGCGCCACGCCCGGTTCCATCCTGTATTCCTTCAAGTGGTATTGGAAGACCTTCTTGAACTTCCGCCGCGTCTTGCGCGGCCAGTGCGGTTCGGGCTCGCCCCACTCGACCTCATCGGCGGGGACGGAGACAAGCCCATCTTCGGTCAGATCGAACACAATCGCTCGGGGCATTTGCGTGACTCCTGAATGTAGGGGTTTGGGGTGTCCGGGGGCGGGCACGCCGCCCCCGGACCTGTCAGGAAAGGACAAGCATCTATGACGATCAGATGCCCACCCTACATAGCCTATCAACATTCAATCCGCAAGCATATGATACAAGAAAAGGTGCGACTAAACTATTGATAGACAACAGTAAACACGGAGTTGAGTGACCATCTTAGGCCCTTTCGTCATCTTGTGAGCGGTTCGTTTGTCGGTTATGTTCTGGGAATACCGCAGCCTGGAGAACGACAACATGACCCACCAAATGAGCCTTCGCGAACAAGCGGATTTCACCGCCGATCTGGACGGAATCGCCGACGATGAAGGGCGCAAGGCCGTCTTCAATCGCTTCCGCACGATCCGGGACAACGGAGCTATCGCGCCCGATCTGCCGACCGACTCGGGGCGCGCTGGCGCATATTCCATGGTGGCGGTCTGTGGCGCACGGCTGGTCTACACGACCTATGAGACCGCTCGGCGCGCGGACGTTTCCGTCCTTCTGGGCCGTTGGCTGGCCGAACGCCCGCTGGACCCGTCCGCCGATGCCCCCGTCGGGAAAACCTACCAGCCGCCGAGCCGGATCGAGTCCATTGTGCGCCGTGTGCAGGCGGGTGAGGCCGTCACGCTCACTGTAGAGCATCGCCGATTGATCCAGCCCGGCCTTTCCTGGGGCTTCATCCTGTCCGAGCCCCCGGCAGAGTCCGAGCTTGCCGAGGCCGCTCGAATGGTTCGGGATGAAAAGCGCCGCGCCTCGCATGAGGTCCGCGCCTCAATCGTCCTGCCCGTCTCCGATCTGATCCGCCCCGTCCTCGACAAGCTTGGGGGCGAATGATGCGACTTCCCCGTCTCCTGTCCTCTTGGCGTGGGAACCGTCGCGCCGAACCGCCCGCCCAAACTCGGAGCTTCGACGCCCAGAGCGGGCGGCGGTTCGGCGCGCGGGCCAACTATGCCAGTCACGGGCCGGAGACGCAGGCGGCGGGTCCGACCATCCGAGCCCGAGCCCGGCACGCCTATGCGAACAATGGCTACATCCGCAACGGCGTGAACGCCATTGTGGCCGAGGCCGTGGGGGCCGGTATCGAAGCGACCTCGGCGCACCCCGACTTGACGATCCGTGCCGAGATCGACTCGGCGTTCCTGGACGCGGCGGCGCGGATTGACGCCGAGGGGCGCACCGATCTGCGGGGCCTCATGTCTGCGGCGGTGCAAGCCGAGATTGTCGACGGCGAAGCGTTCTTCATCCTGGAGGACCGAGGCGGGCGTGCCGTGCTACGCCAGCTTCCCGCCGAGTTTGTAGACGAGTCGATGACGACCGAGCTTTCGGGCGGCGGATACATCGTCGCCGGTATCGAGTTTTCCGCCCTGGGCGAGCGCGTGGCCTTCCACATCCGGCCCGCACGCCCGACCGATCTATTCCCGACCGCGCGCGAGGCGATCCGGGTTCCCGCCGAAGACGTGTTGCACATCTTCCGCCCGCTCGGGCCTGGGCAGGTGCGGGGCGTGTCGCAACTCGCTTCCATCCTCCTGACGGTCAATGAGTTTGACCAGCTTCAAGACGCGCTTCTGGTCGGTGCCAAGGTGGCCGCGATGCACACCGGCTTTGTCACCGACGTGAACAACCTGGGCGGCGCAGGCGAAGGGTTCTCCGATGCCGACGCGCTCGGCGACATCAGCCTGGAGCCCGGCACCATGCGGGTTCTGCCCGGCGGCCTGGACGTGAAATTCAACACCCCGGAGCAAGCCAAGGACGGAATCAGCTTCGCCAAGCTCACCCTCGGGCAGATTGCCGCTGGCCTGGGCGTGCCTCAACACCTAGTCGACGGCGATCTGACGGGGGCGAACTATTCGAGCCTCCGCGCGGGCCTCCTGCCGTTTCGGGCCAAGGTCGAACAATTCGTCTATCACACCTTGGTTCCCCAATTCCTCGACCCCGTGTTCCGGCGCGTCATCACCGACGAATATCTGGCCGGACGCCTGGAGCTTCCCGACCTGACGCCCGCCTTGCGTGTCGAATGGCTGGCCCCGCGCCCGATGCAGGTCGACCCGGCCAAGGATGCCCAGGCCGTGCGGGAACTCCTGTCCATGGGGCTCACAAGCCGTCGTCAGGCCGTCGCCTCGCTTGGCTGGAACGTCGACCGACTCGACGCCGAGATCGCGGCGGATCGTGAACGCGAGCGCGCCCTTGGCCTGAACTTCACAGACAAGGAATCCAGCGATGACGAATGACCTCCTGCACCGTGACGCCCGGACCCGCCCAAACTCATTCGACCCCGAGACTCGAACGGTTTCGGCGGTCATCGCGACCCCTACGCCCGTGCCGCGCCGGGACGCTCGGGGGCCGTTCTTCGAAGTCCTGACGGCTGACACGCTCGACCTGTCAGCGTCCGAAAGCCTTCCCGTCCTCGACTCACATCGAACCGCGTCGGTTCGAGACCAGCTTGGGCGGGTTCGGTCCATCGCCCAGGAGGACGGCAACATCGTGGCCGTCCTGGAGATCACGTCCGCCGAAGATGCCGCCCCCGTGGTGCAGCGGATCGCGGACGGGACCGTCACCGGAGTCAGCATCGGCTACCGCGTGGCGGGATGGACCGAAAAGACCACGCCAGAGGGGCGCGTGAAGACCCCGACCCGCTGGCACATCACCGAGGTCACCTTGACCTCATCCCCGGCGGACCCGTCCGCCAGAATCCGGCAGAAAGGAAACGACATGCCCGACACGACCCCCGAAACGGTTTCGCCGGAAGCGGCGGAACAGACCCGGCGCAGCGACATTCGCACGCTGGTGCGCGAAGCCCAGCTTGGTCCCGAGATCGCTGACGACCTCATCGACGCGGGGGCAGACATGACCCGTGCCAAGGCCGAGGTCTATGACGCGGTGCAGGAGCGCCGTCGCTCGGCCCCGATCATTCGCACCCACACGGCGCAGAACGATGACCCGGCGGTCATTACCCGTCGTCAATCGGATGCTCTGGCAACCCGCATGGCGGGCGGTGAGTGCCCCGAGGATGCCCGGCAATACCTGGGCTTGACCATGCGGGACGTGGCGACGGAAAGCCTCCAGCGGGCCGGTGTTTCGACCCGTGGCATGAGCGCCGACGAGGTGTTCACCCGTGCCGCTGCCCACACCACGTCCGACTTCCCGCTCCTGGTATCGAACGCCATGGGCAAGGTTGCGCTGGACAGCTACCGGGCCGCCGAAAGCCCGCTCAAGACCCTCTGCCGTCAGCGCACGCTGCCGAACTTCAAGGAGTCCACAGCGATCCGCCTGGGCGAAATGGGGCGGCTGGAAGAGATCGCCGAAAATGGCGAGATCACCCACACGTCGCGGGCCGAGAACGGCGAAACCATGCGCCTCAAGACCTTCGCGCGCGGCGTCACCGTTTCCCGGAATCTCTTGATTGACGATGACCTGGGGATGCTCGGCGACACGACCGCTGCCCTTGGCGAAGCCGCTGCTCAGACCGAGGCCGACATTCTGGTCGACCTCATCACCAGCAACCCGAACTTGTCGGACGGCACGGCAGTGTTCGACGCCAGCCGGAGCAACATCGGTTCCGCCGCTGCGCCGTCTGTGTTCGCACTCACGGCGGCACGGCAGGCCATGCGGACCCGCACCGGCCTGGACGGGAAGACCATCATCAGCGCCACCCCGCGCTATGTTCTGGTGCCTGCCGATCTGGAGACCGAGGCCGAACAGGTTCTCGCCACCATCCAGCCGAACGCCACCAGCGACGTGAACCCGTTCGGCGGCAAGCTCACGCTTCTGGTCGAGCCCCGGCTTCCGGCGGACACCTGGTATGTGTTCGCGGACACCGCCCGACTTGCGGCGATGCAATACGCCTACCTCTCCAGCGCCCAGGGTGTGCAAATCCAGCGCACCGAGGCGTGGGATACGCTCGGGATGAAATTCCGGGCCTTCCTCGACTTCGGCGCGGGCTGGCTCGACTGGCGGGCGGCTCACCAGGTGCCGGGGGCGTAACCCATGGCCTTGACCATCGACCAGCTTACCGCGGCGCGTGACGCGCTCCTGGACGCCCGAGCTTCGGGCGTCCGGGAAGTGCGGGACCAGAACGGCGAGTCCATCACCTACAAGGGCGACCGTGAGATGGCTAACGCTTTGGCCGCGCTCGACCGCGAGATCGCCCAGGCGACGGGGCGGGCGGCACCGACAACCCTCCGATTCAGAACCTCGAAAGGAACCTGACATGAAGAACTATGTGCAACCTGGTGAGAACATCACCGTGACCGCAGAAGCCGCCGCGTCGTCTGGCGACGGCGTGAAGGTCGGAACCCTCTTCGGCATTGCCTCGGGTGACGCCGAGGTCGGCGACCCGCTGGTGCTGGTGACCGAAGGCGTGTTCGAGATGCCGAAAGTCGCGACCGATGACATCGCCGTCGGTGCCGCCGTCTACTGGCGCTCCAGCGACGGGCTGGTGACGACCACGGCGACCAGCAATACCAAAGTGGGCGTGGCGATCATGGCCGCTGGTAACCCGTCCAGCGCCGTCCGCGTCCGCTTGAACGGCACCTTCTGATCCGATGAACGCCCCGGCCACCATCACGTCCAACCTGCTGCGCCTTCACCGGGCGCGAGACAAGGTTGCGCGTCTGGTGGTGGCCGATGCGGTCTATGCGCCGATTTTCCAGCGCCTGGAAGCCGAGATCGCCGAGGCCGAGGCGGCGGAAGACGTTGTGGCGCGCGCTCGGGCCGTCGCTCAGAAGGCCAGCGGTGCAAGAATCTCCCGCTGATAGTCAAGCGTGGCCCCGTCACCATACTCTTCACGGGTGAGCCGGTGGCCCATCAAGTCCCGCCGAACCCGTTCGTCCACCTTGGCCGCAAGCAAGCGGTCTTCAAAAGCGTGTCGCAATGAGTAGAGAGAATGTCTGTCCGACTCCAAGAGCCCGTTTTCCCGAAGATACTTGTTCACCGCCCCGGACAAGCCCGCCTTGTCGCGGTATCGCGGAAAACCGTTCGGAAAGCCGCGCATGGCCTCAAGGCTCACGCCGGTCAGGGCGATCCTTCGGCGCGCGCGGCGGCTCTTGAGTTGCCGCCCGACCGGCTCAATGGAAATGTGGGGCACGTTGTCTTTCAAATGGATCGTCTCGGGCGTCAGGCTGGCAATCTCCGACGGCCTGCACCCGGTGTTGACCATGACCAGCACGATTGCGCGAGCTTCATCGTTCAACCCGTCCAGCGCCCCCGGCTTCAACAGATGATCCCGAATCCACGTCACCGAGAACGGCGGGCGTTTCTTGGCCTCGCCTTCTCTCAAGGACAGGTCGGACAGGGGCAGAACCAGCCCGAGGCGCTTCATGCGATTGACGGTCTTGAGCACGTCGCCCAGATGAATCAGGTCCTTGTTCGCACTGTTGGGCGTCAGGTCTTCATCGGCGATGCGGTCAATCCACCAGTCCCGGAAGGCCAGCATATCGTCGCCCGTGATCTGGGGCAGTGGCCTGTCGCCTACCACGTCCACGAAATTCTTAACGGCCTTGATCCTCGGGTTCTTCCATCGGCGAAGCTGGTCTTCGCTCTTGCCCAGGGTCTTGTCCTTGGTCAGTCCCCAATAGAGATCGAGTGCCCGAGTGACCGTGACCGGCGGCTCGGAGACACCGCCCAGGAGCGCCGCCGCCTCCACGGGGTTTGGTTCGCCCTTGTGTTCGGGCACGGCCTCGACACGCTCCAGAAGCTCGGCGACGGGCAGGGCTCCAACCTTGGCGGCGGGCAGGAAGCGGAAGCCCCGACGCTCGGCCAACTCCCGCGCCGCCTGGAAACGGCGTTCCGCGTCTTCGGTATCCCCGGCAAGGCGCGCTTCCCAGGCTTCGATAAGCTCCGCCCAGGCGGCTTCCGCCTTGAGCTTTGCCAGTTGCTCGGAGTCCGTGTGGAGGCTCTGGGAAACCAATTCACGCGGTTCTATGGGCGCGAACCTCTTCGGCACCCGGCGGCGCAAATGGTAGGTCTTCCCGATTTTCTTGAGTGCCATGACTACACCTCGGCGGCGGACGATGTAGCAAAAATGTGGACAAATAAGTGGTCAATTGTCAACTGCCTGTTTAGAGAGCAGTCGCCTAAGCGCCTGAAATTATTGAATTTAATACTCAAGCAGGGGAAGTTTTTTGGCGGAGAGAGAGGGATTCGAACCCTCGAGACGGTTTCCCGCCTACACACTTTCCAGGCGTGCGCCTTCGACCACTCGGCCACCTCTCCGTCGGGCGCGTTGTAGCGTTACACACAACCCGAATGCAAGACCCTGAAACCGCCGTGGCGGGGAATTGTATCCGGCGGCACAATCCAACATAATCAGGCTTCGCAAGGCGTTGCAGTCAGGACCATGGATCAGTGATGAACACCGACGACAGTTCTTCCCCGGAACAGATCGCCCCGGCGTCCCGGGACGCGCCGCCGCGGCTGGCGGACAGTCGTCGCTCGGACCCTTATCGCCTGCAAACCGGGGCTTTGGCGGTCATCGCCTTTGCCGTGGTGCTGTTCTTGCTGGTACAGGCACGTTTCCTGCTGATTTCGCTGGCTACGGCGATCGTGCTGTTTTCGCTGACCAGCGATGCGATCAACTCGATCGCGCGGCTGCGAATCGGGCCGGTGCGGGTGCCCAACTGGATCGCCAGCATCGTTGCGCTTTTGCTTATTTCCGCGGCACTTCTGACGCTGACGTCGATTATCCTGGCACAGATCAACACCGTTCTGACCACGACACTGGCTTATTCCGAAGAGGCGCCGGCGGCGATCGCGTCGCTGTTCGCCTGGGTCAACGAGGACGCCGAGCGCGCCGTTTTCAGCGCGGTCAGCACCCTGGATGTGTCGGGATACCTGCGCGCGCTGGCGGCGCAGGCCGGCAACCTGATGCAGGGCACGGTGCTGGTGATCCTGTTCGTCAGCTTCCTGTTCGCCGAACGCATCTGGTTTTCCACCAAGCTGGAAAACTTTTTTGGCAACACCGAGCAGGCCGAGAAGGTCTCGCAGATCGTCGGCTCGATCATTCACCGGGTGAACTACTACCTCCTGGTCAAAACCCTCGTCAGTGCGGTGACCGGCCTCATGGTCTACGGAGTTGCACGGTTCCTTGAACTGGACCTTGCCGGCGCATTGGGCATCCTGACCTTCGTGCTCAATTTCATCCCCAATGTCGGCTCGATCGTGGCGACGGTGCTGGTGGCGCTGGTGGCCTATGTGCAACTGGGCGAGCCCGGCGTAACCCTGATCGTGTTCCTGACGGTGGGCGCGATCCAGTTCGTCAACGGCAACCTGATCGATCCGATGCTGATGGGGCGGGCGCTCAGGCTGTCATCGTTCGGGATCATCATCAGCCTGGCGTTCTGGGCGGCGGTATGGGGTATTCCCGGCATGTTCCTGTCGGTGCCAATCATGGTGGCGATGATGATCGTGTGCAGCCACGTGCCCGCGCTGCGCCCGGTGGCGATCCTTTTGTCGCGCGAGGGGCTGCCCGAGCCCGATAGCGAGTTGCACAAGAAGGGCGTCCTGCATCAGCCGCCCCCCCACAAGGGCTAGGCCGCCCGTTCAGTCGTCCAGGTGCAGGTTCACGCGCCGGTTCTGGCGGCCTTTCTTTTCGATCTTACCGATCCGCACCCGCCCAATTTCGGATGTGCGGGCCACGTGGGTGCCGCCGCAGGGTTGCAGATCGACCTGGGTCTCGCCTTCGCCAATACGGATCAGGCGCACGCGACCTGCGCCCATGGGGGGTTTGACCGACATCGTCTTGACCATCTCGGGCCGCGCCTCAAGCTCGGCGTCGGTGATCCAGTCCTCGCTCACCGGCAGGTCGCGGTCGATGATCTCGTTCAGGCGAGCCTCGATCTCGGCCTTGTCGCCGGGGGCCTCGGGCATGTTGAAATCCAGCCGCCCTTTCTCCGCCCCGATGGAGCCGCCAGTCACCGGCAGCGGGATCACAACCGACAAAAGATGCAGCGCCGTGTGCACCCGCATGTGCCGATACCGCCGGTCCCAATCAAGGGTCTGCGTCACCTCGGCCCCGACAGCGGGCAGCGCGCCGGGCTCGGACGGGACAAGGACGACCTGCTCGGGCGTCTCGCCCTTGATGGCCGTTGCTATGGCGATCGAACCGCCGTCCCATTCCACCGTTCCGCTGTCGCCCGGCTGTCCGCCGCCGGTGGGGTAGAACACGCTCTGATCCAGGATCAGGCCACCTTCGGGCGTGTGCGCAACCACGCTGGCCGGTGTCTGTTTCATGTAGGTATCCTGTCGGTACAGAGGTGTCGTTGTCATGTCTCAGTCTCCTTTGAGGACCTCGGGATTGCGCAGCCAAACGTCGCGCTGTGCAAAGGGGATTTCGATGCCTTCCTCGGCGAACCGGGCCGCGATCTGGTGGTTCATTTCTGAGTGCACGTTCATCACCCAGTTCACATCGCGCAAGATCGCCCGGATCTCGAAATTCAGCGCATCCGCCCCAAAGCCCCGGAACAGGACGTATGGCGGCGGGTTCAGCGCGACCATCGGGTGCGCCTTGCCGATCTCAAGCAAGATCTCCTCGACCTTGTGCGTATCGCTGCCATAGGCCACGCCCACGGGCACGATTACCCGGCCGACCGTATTGCCACGGGTGTAGTTGGTGACCGTTCCGCTGATCAGGTCCGCGTTCGGCACGATGACATCGGTGCGATCGAACGTCTCGATCCGGGTCGAGCGGACCGAGATCGATTTGACATAGCCGTGCTGCCCTCCCACCTCGATCCAGTCGCCTTCGGAAATCGGCCGTTCGATCAGCAGGATGATCCCCGAGACGAAGTTCGACACGATATTCTGAAGGCCGAAACCGATACCAACCGACAGCGCCCCGGCCACGATCGCCAGCGACGACAGATCGATCCCCGCGGCCGTGATCGCGATCACGGCGGCCAGGAATATGCCAACATAGCCCATGCCGGCGACGATGGCGTTCTGCCCGCCCTGGTCTATCTTGGTCTTCGGCAGGACAGAGCCCCGCAACGCCCCCTGCATCATCCGCGTCAACACGTAGCCCATGGCAAACACCAGGGCGAATGTCAGGAAATCAGTAGGCGAAATGCGCGTATCGCCAATCACGAACCCTTCGCGGAATTGCGTCCATATCTCCAACAGCGAAGTCAGCCGCGCGCCCCAGACAAGCGCAACAACAGGCAGCGCCGCCAGCGTCAGGATGAACCCCACGATCACCGGCAGCAGGGCCTCGCCCGCGCCATCGTCGGTTTTCATCACCAGCGAATAAAGGTCAGTCACCAGCTGTTGCAGGATCAGCACCGCACCAAACAGGGCCAGGGTCAGGATCGAAGGATAAATCAGGGCAGTGGCCGCCGCGCCATACCCGGTCGCCGCCATCAGCGGCGCCGCATAGGCCACCAGGATCCCCAGCCGCGACAGCACCGAAATGATGCGCAGGCGGTAATTTTGCTCGATAGCGGTTTCCGAGGCCTCGGTATCCTCGCCGAACACCTCGCTGATCCCCAGCCGCAGGCCATGCGTCAGCCGGTATAGCAGCAGCGCGGACACAACAATGACAGGAAACCCCGCAACAGCGTCGGTTTCGGGGGTGAAATCGACGGCCTCCCCCACGCGTTCGATCACGTCCTGCACCACCAGCAGAACCGACAGCGCCTCGATGTTGAAGCGGATCCCCGCCCGGTATCCCTCGCCGATATTGACCGCGGCCTGCTTGTCCCCTTCGGGAAACAGCCGCCCGGCCAGCCACCACCCGATCAACAGCGTCGCACCCCAGCGTGACAGCCCGTCAACGATGACAGTGCTCCGCAACCCGATCAGGCCTGATGAGAACAGCGCCTCTTCCAGAACCACGATCCCCAGCAGCGGCAACACCACCTGCCCCAGAGAGATCAGGAATTCCCACACGCCACGCCCACGGTGCAGCTGGCGATGCGCCCGCTCGCCGATGCGCTTGGCCCAGGCCCGCCCCCGCAGCAGCAGCACGATCCCCACCAGCGCCAGCACCAGCGTCTTGGGTAGCTCGGATTTGACCGCGTCGCGCTGCACGGTGTTGCCCCATCCATTGGCCACTTCGCGGATCACCGCGCCCGACGCGCCCGACACCTGGGTCAGGGCGCCGGGCCAATGCACGGGGTTGAGCGGCGATGGCCCGCGCGACAGCAATTCGCGCGACTGGCGGTCGCGAATGATCCTGTCGATCTCGGACACCAGGCCATTGGCCCGCGCATAGGCTTCTTCGGCGGCGACAACCGGCGCGCGCAGTTTCTCAAGCTGCGCGTTCAGCTCCTTGCGGCGCTCGGCGATCTCGGCGGGTTCGCTTTCGCCCTCCCCCGGCGCGGGGCCAAGTGCATCGATCTGCTGCTTGATCGTATCAATGCGCGCCTTGTTGGCGTTCTGCGCATCCAAGAACACCTGCCGCCAATCGGCGATCTGTGCGCGCAGCGCCTCGAACGCCACGTTCGAGGCACGGCCCGCCTGTATCGCCTCTTCGGCGCGGTTGGCCGTTCGCGACCATTCCTCGTAATCGGGGCGCTGCTGGTCGGCCGCGCTGTTGGCTTCGGGCGGTGGCTGCAGCGGTTGTTGCGCAAGCGCAGGACCGGCCACCAACGCCAGCAACAGCCCGACCAGCGCCAGCGCGTGCCGCACCGCCCGGAAGGCCGCGGCGGGGCTCATCAGGCGTCCTCGAACACGGTCGGCAGTGCCGGTGCGTCCCGGTCCAGCCAATCGGGAACGGGCAGTTCCTTTTCGCGCAGGAACGCCGGGTTGAACAGCTTGGACTGATAGCGCGTGCCGTAATCGCATAGCACCGTCACGATGGTATGCCCCGGCCCCATGTCCCGCGCCATGCGGATCGCGCCCGCGACGTTGATCCCGGTCGATCCGCCCATGCAAAGCCCCTCTTCGGTCAGCAGGTCAAAGACCACCGGCAGGGCCTCTTCGTCGGGGACCTGGTAGGCGAAATCGGGCGTGAACCCCTCGAGGTTGGCGGTCACCCGCCCCTGCCCGATGCCTTCGGTGATCGAGCTGCCCTCGGACTTGAATTCGCCCGTGGTGTAATAGCTATAAAGCGCGGCCCCCATCGGGTCGGCCAGGCCGATCTTGACGCCCTTGGGCTGCAACGCCTGCGCCACACCGGCCAGCGTGCCACCCGACCCGACGGCGCAGATGAACCCGTCGACATGTCCATCCGTCTGCTGCCATATCTCGGGGCCGGTGGTTTCCACATGGGCCTGCCGGTTGGCCACGTTGTCAAACTGGTTGGCCCAGATCACGCCCTTCGGCTCGGACTCGGCCAGTTTCTCGGCCAGGCGCCCGGAATACCGGACGTAGTTGTTGGGGTTTTTGTAGGGCGCGGCGGGCACCTCGACCAACTCAGCCCCAGCCAGCCGGATCATGTCCTTCTTTTCCTGGCTCTGGGTTTCGGGAATCACGATCACCGTGCGAAACCCCATCGAAGAGCCAACCAGCGCCAGGCCGATCCCGGTATTGCCGGCGGTTCCCTCGACGATGGTGCCGCCTTGCCGCAGCACGCCCCGCTCAATCGCGTCGCGGATGATATACAGCGCCGCACGGTCCTTGACCGATTGGCCGGGATTGAGGAACTCGGCCTTGCCCAGAATCTCGCAGCCCGTCGCCACGCTCGCCTTGTTGAGCCGGATAAGCGGTGTGTGTCCTATGGCCTCGGCCAGATTGCCAGCGATGCGCATGTCGCGTCCCCCAATGATGTTCTTATTCAGGTTTAGGCGTCGTGCCGGGCGAACTCAAGACGCTGCGCGCAAGCGGTCGCGATGCCGCGCCAGCCAATGCGCGCACAGGACCAGCGGCGCCACCTTCAATTCCCGACCATCGGCCATGTCGATGAACCGCTGCGCAGGCAGGACATGGGTGCGGATATCCTCGGTCTCGCTGTCCAGCCCGCCAAGGCCCGCCGCGGCGCCGCCCAGATCGGCCAGCGCAACGAAAATGTGATAGAACTCCGACGAGGTGCCCGGCGTCGGATAGCCCCGGCAGACCACCTCGAGCTTATCGAGGTTCAGGCCCGCCTCCTCCTGCGCCTCGCGGCGGGCGGCCGCCTCGGGGGTTTCGCCCGCATCGACACGGCCCGCGACCGGCTCAAGCGTCCAGGGCGCGCAATCGCCGTGGGCATAGGGCCCCACGCGAAACTGCTCCAGCAGCAGCACCTGGTCGCGCACCGGATCGTAGGGCAGCACCAGCGACGCGTCGGTCGGTGCAAAGATCGCCCGCTTGACCACCGGGCTGTGGCCGCCGTCGAATTGCTTGAACGACAGGTGATATTCCTCGACCGCGAAGAAATCCGCATAGGGCCGCTCCAGCGCCTTGAGCTTCACATCGGCGCGGCGCATGCCGCTGAACGAGGCGGGCGCGCTGTTGGCTTGCGCGGCGATGAAGCTGGCGGCGCGGCCCTGTATCATCGGGTACATATGCGCCACCTGCGCGGCGCTGCGATGCCCGTAATAGCCCATGACCTCGGCCGCGGCGCGGGTGTTGATCGCGGCCCAACGCGCCGCCCATGCCTCAAGGTCGAACGCATCGCCGGGCTGCCACTGCCCCTCGGGCGGGAACCATGCGCGTGCCTCGCACGGCGCGCCGCCCCGGGTCACCGTGACCGGCGAGAGGGTATAGCCAAACCCCTCCTCGTAATAGGACAGCCGCGCGACATCCTGCGCCCCCAATCCCGATAGCAACAGCCCCTCGGCCCGCTGCCCCGGCGCCGCGCGCAGCAGTGGAAACGCCTGGCCCCTTGCCCAAACGGTTTCGAATTCAGGCAGGTGCGCCGCCTCAATGTCGGCCGCATCCACCGCCCGGCCCAGCAGGGTTTCAAGAAGCGGCACGTGCCGCAGCGTTCCGAACACGAAAACCATCATCACCGCCAGCGCCGATGCGCCAGCTCCGCGGCAACCCCCGCAACGACGCCGCCCGCCAGCAACGTCGCCGCGATATGCGGCGTCAGCACAAGCTGCACATGCTCGACGGCGATGCGCACCATGTCCTCAAGCCCCTCCACCGGCCCTCGATAGCGGCTGCGCAGCGCCACGCGCACCATGTCGTACCCGGCCTGCAGAATGATCGCCCAGAACACCATCGCCCCCATACCCGTCAGCCCGGTGCCCACCGCAACGCCGATGCCACGCCCCAAGCGTCGGCCAATCGTGACCCAGCCGCACAGCACGCCCAGACCCGCGTTGACCCAAGTGAAATACCCGAAATTCGTGCCCTCCGGCAGCAGCGGCTTGATCATCTCCGATACCGCCACGGCCAGCAGGGCCAGCAACAGGGCAGCAACGAGGCGGGCGGCAGTTGGCATCAATCGGGCCTTGCGATGGTAATCTGGGTTACATCGCAGTTACCGCTATGAAACGTCGCCGCGCAAGAGGTCAGGTAGAAATTCCACATTCGGCGGAACCGCTCGTCAAAGCCCATGTCGGCGATCCGCTCCCATTGATCGTTGAACGTGGCGTGCCAGCGCCTGAGCGTCTGGCTGTAGCTTTCGCCGAATTCCACCGAATGGGCAAAGCGTAGTCCCGCGTTCTCAACCTGCTGCAACAGCGCCGAACGCGCCGGAAGCATACCGCCGGGAAAGATGTATTTTTGTATGAAATCAACACCTTTGCGGTAAGTCTCCCACCGCTTTTCCTGCACTGTAATGATCTGGAGCGTGGCGCGCGCGCCGGGGCGCAGCCGCTCGCGCAGCGTGTCGAAATAGGTTGGCCAGTATTTCTCGCCCACCGCCTCGAACATCTCGATGCTGGCGATCCCGTCATAGCTGCCGCGCTCGTCGCGGTAGTCCTGTAGCTTGAACGTCACCTGCCCCGACAGCCCCGCCTTGGCGATGCGCGACACCGCGTAATCGTATTGCTCGCGGCTGATAGTCAGGCCGGTCACCTTCAGCCCCCGCTCGCGCGCGGCGTATTCCGCGAAACCACCCCAGCCGCAGCCGATTTCCAGCACATGATCGCCCGCCTGTGCGCCCATCTGATCGACCATCGATGCATATTTCGCCTCTTGCGCGCGATCGAGACTTTCCTGCCCCGTCTCGAACAGGGCGCTGGAATAGGTCATCGTGTCGTCCAGCCACAACTTGTAGAACTCGTTGCCCAGATCGTAGTGATAGCTGATATTGCGCCGCGCCTGCCGCTTGTTATTGGAGCGCAACCAATGGCGCATCCGCTCGAACGCCCGCACCAGCCCCTGGCCGGGGAACCCGTCATAGATGTCGTCGTTGTCGGCATGAACCAGGTCCATGAACGCCTGCAGGTCCGGCGTGGACCACCACCCGTCCACGTACCCTTCGCAAAATCCCAGGTCCCCCTCGCGCACCAGCCGGGCAAAGATATCTGGGTTATGCACGTGCAACTCGGCCACCGGGCCGGGATTGCGCCCCTCGGCCCTGAAGGTGCGGCCATCGGGCAGCACGATGTCCAGCCGCCCGTTTTCCATACCGCTGGCCATGTCAAACACGGCGGAAAAATAGCGTGGCAGCCCCTTTTGCTGCCGTGTCGTGGTCAGGATCATCCGCATACTCCCTTCAGCGGCTAAGGGCAGGCTAGGCCAAAACACCGTGCCCTGGCAATTCTATGTTGTTCGCGACGCATCAAAAGGCGCAGTGCTCGTAAGCGGCCAGCGCGCGGCGGCGCCCCTCGGCGGGGGTGACGACGGGATCGGGATAGGCATCGCCGGGCGACAGGGCCCAGCGGCGCGGGACCGCGTCGAAATAGGCCAGCGCGGTTTCAGGCGGGTCCGCCTGCCCCTCGGCCACCCAGCGGCGGACATAGCGGCGATCGGGGTCGAAGCGGTCCAACTGCGTAGCCGGGTTGAACACCCGGAAATAGGGCGCGGCATCGGGACCCGACCCCGCCGCCCATTGCCACCCCATCGCGTTCGACGCGGGGTCCCAATCGACGAGGCAATCGTCGAACCATTCCTGGCCGATGCGCCAATGCGTCATCAGGTGCTTGGTCAGGTAGGAGGCGACGATCATCCGACCCCGGTTGTGCATGCGCCCGGTCACGTACATCTCGCGCATCGCGGCATCGACCATCGGCACGCCCGTTCGCCCCTGCTGCCACGCCCGCACATGGGGGTGGGCGGCATTGCAGGTCCATGGAAACGCGTCCCACCCGCGATGCCAGTTGCGGTTCAGGATCTCCGGCGTGTGGTACATCAGGTGATAGGCGAACTCGCGCCAGACCAGCTCGCGCAGGAACGCCTCGGCGCCGGGTTTGCCTTGCTGGCGCGCATGTTGGCCGGCGTGCCAGCACTGCCGCGGGCTGATCTCGCCAAGGCTCAGGTACTCCGACAGGCCCGAGGTGCCGTCCTGCGCCAGCATATCGCGCATCTCGCCGTAGCGGCCCACGATCTCGGCCATGAAATGATGCAGCCGCGCCTGCGCCGCGCGTTCGCCCGCTGGGCGCGCATAGGCCTCCAGCACCGCCGCGCCGCGATCCATCGCGGCCCCCAGCGCCCAGTCATCCAACCGATCGCTGCGCGGCCAGGTATCCGGCGCGGGCACCCGCCCCGGCGCGGCAAGGGGGCTATCCACGTCGCGGGTGCGCACCGCCTTCCACATCGGCGTGAACACCTTGTAAAACCCGCCCGCCTTGGTCTCGACGCTCCACGGCTCGAACATCAGGTGTCCCTCGTATAAGCGCGCCTCGATCCCCTCCGCGCGCAGGGCCGACTTGACTGCGCTGTCGCGCGTGCGCGCCTCGGGGTCATAGAGCCGCGTCCAGTAGACCGCGCCCGCCCCGGTTTCGCGGATCACCTCGCGCAGAACGTCCAGCGCCGCACCGCGCCGCAGGATCAGACGGCTGCCCAACTCGCGCAGGGCCGCATCCAGCGCCGCAAGCCCCCGGTTGAGCCGCCACACGGGCGCCGCGCCCAGGCCCGAGGTCGCATCATCATGGACATACACCGCGATCACCGGCCCGCCGCGCGCGATGGCGGCGCTCAGGGCCGGATGATCCGACAGCCGCAGGTCGCGGCGATACCACAAAATCGTCGGGCTGTTGTCTGGCACGCTATCCTCAACTTGTCATGACGTGGAAAGGATACGCAGCGGCGCGGATGCCGGATCACTCGGCCCTAGAGGGTTTTCTCCAATGCCCCCAACAGCCTGTCGATCTCGGCCTTGCTGGTATAATGCACAAAGCTCAGGCGCAAAGCGCCACGCTCCGGGTCGACGCCCATCGCCTGCAGCGCGCGGCGTGCGTAGAAATCGCCGCCCCCCGCCATGATGCCATGCGGGGCCAGTTCCCTGGCGACCTCAAGCGCCGGACGCCCGACATCCACCGCCACCGTCGGCGCCCGCCCCTGCGCGCTGCGCGGGCCCAAGAGGCGCACCGTGTTGCGCGCCGCCAGCCAGTCCAGCAGCGGCTGCAGCAGTTCGGTCTCGTGGGCGCGCATCATCGTATGGACCCCGCCGGCCCGCGCCGCCGCATCGCCGGTGATCCCGTGGTGATCCGCCAACGCGTCGAAATAATCCGCCATCCCGGCGCTGGCGGCCACCTGCGCATGGTCCGGTCCGGCCGGCGTGAACCGCTTGTAAAGGGTATCGGCGTTGAAGAAATGCGCCTGGTTGGGCAGCATCTCGCCCAGGGTCTTGCGCATCACCATCAGGCCCTGGTGCGGCCCGTAGGTCTTGTAGGCCGAGAACAGGTAGATATCCGCCCCCATTTCCCCCACGTTGGGCAGGCCATGCGGGGCATACGACACCCCGTCGACGCAAACGAACGCGCCCGCCGCGTGGGCGGTGGCGGTGATCTCGACCACCGGGTTCACCTCGCCCACCACGTTCGAGCAATGCGGGAAGCAAACCAGCCGCACGTTTTCATCCAGCAGCTCGGCCAGGTCCTCGGGGTTCAGGTGCCCGGTCTCGGGATCGATCGCCCATTCGCGGATCTCGATCCCCTCATCGGCCAGGCGCCGCCACGGGCCGGTATTGGCCTCGTGGTCCTGGTTGGTAACCACGATCGCCTCGCCTGGCGACATCCACTGGCGGAACGCCTGGGCCAGAACATAGGCGTTCTGCGTCGTTGACGGGCCGAACGACAACTCGTCGGTCTTCACACCCAGCATCGCCGCCAGCCGCGCGCGCGCCTCGTCCATCTCCTCGCCGGCAAGCCGGCTGGCCTCGTAGGGGCCGTAGGGCTGCACCTTGCGGCTGCGGTAGAACCGGGTCAACCGGTCGATCACCGGCTGGCATGTGAAAGAACCGCCCGCGTTCTCGAAAAACGCCTGCCCCCGCAAGCTACTCTCAGCAAACGCGGGAAACTGCGCCCGCACGAAATCGGTGTCCAGTGTTGTCATCTCACTTCCCCTCGGATCAACTTTGCGCGCCACTGTTTCGGGGATCGGCGCACCCGTCAAGCAAGCCATTGCCGTGGAATGCAAAAGGGCTGAGGAACCGCGCATCGTTGGGGTGCAGATCGGCAAGCATGGCCTGTCGTCCTGCGCGGAATACAGGGCGAAGCCCGCCGCGCATCGCCGGGCCGCCCCCACCGGCACGGCGATTTGGCTGAAATAAAGTGCCCCGAACCAGCGGAGGATCGCCGCACCGCGGCCCGTCGATGCGCGGCTTCTCGACCGATCGGCCGACGTACGCTCAAAGCCATATGCGCCAACCTGCACCCTGACATGCAAAAGGCCCCGGCGACATGCCGGGGCCCCTGCCTTTTTCACCAATCCGCTGCGCGGGTCAGGTGTTGCGCTTTTCCGACATCAGCCCGGCCAGAATCGCCCAGCAGATGCACAGCAGGATGATCGTGAACGGCAAGCCCGTCGAGATCACCATCGCCTGCAGCGAACTGAGGCCGCCGCCGATCAACAGCGCGATCGCCACCAGGCCCTCGAACGTGCACCAGAACACACGCTGCGGCACCGGCGCGTCCACCTTGCCGCCCGCCGTGATCGTGTCGATCACGAGGCTGCCGGAGTCCGACGAGGTCACGAAGAACACGATCACCAGAATGATACCGATGGTCGAGGTGATCCCCGCCAGCGGCAGCGCCTCAAGCATCGCGAACAGCGAAAGCTCGGGGCTGTAGCTGTCGATCACGTTTGCCTTGACCGCGCTGCCGGCGGGATCCGCGATGACCTGCTCGATCGCGGCGCCACCGAAAACGGCCATCCAGAACACGCAAACCAGCGACGGGATGATCAGAACGCAGGTGATGAACTCGCGCACCGTGCGGCCACGGCTGACACGCGCGATGAACATGCCCACGAAGGGTGACCAGCTGATCCACCAGGCCCAGTAGAACGCCGTCCACCCCTGCATGTAGCCGGTATCCTCGCGCCCGAACGGATTGCTCAGCGGCACTACCTCCTGGACATAGGCCCCCAGCGCCGAGAAGAACCCGGTCAGGATGCCCACGGCCCCGGCGGTGAACAGCACGAACACCAGCAACGCAAGCGCGATCACCATGTTGATCTCGGACAGCACCTTGACGCCGCCATCCAGGCCGCGCAGCACCGAGACCAGCGCAATCGCGGTAATCCCGATGATCAGGATCACCTGCACCGTCACGGTGTTGGGGATGCCGTAGATATGGTTAAGCCCCGCATTCGCCTGTTGCGCCCCGATGCCCAGCGATGTCGCCAGGCCGAACAGCGTCGCGAACACCGCCAGCGTGTCGATGATGTGCCCGGTCCAGCCCCAGACGCGCTCGCCGAAGATCGGGTAGAACGCGCTGCGGATCGAAAGCGGCAGACCCTTGTTGTACGAGAACAGCGCCAGCGACAGCGCCACCACCGCGTAGATCGCCCAAGGGTGCAACGCCCAGTGATAGGACGTGGCCGCAAGGCCCATCCGGCTTGCCTCTGCCACGTTATCGGCGATGATCGTACCGTCTTCGGCGATCGGCGAGGCCGTGCCAAGCGGCTGTGATATGGCCATGTGGTAGACCGGCTCGAGCACGCCAAAGAACATCAGGCCGATGCCCATACCGGCCGCGAACAGCATCGCGAACCAGCCGGGATAGCCGTAATCCGGCGTCGCCTCGTTCCCGCCCAACCGGACCGAGCCCCAGGGGCTGACGATCAGGAACAGGCAAAACAGCACGAATATGTTCGCCGACAGCAGAAAGAACCAGTCGAAGGTACTGGTCAGGGCCGGGCGAAGCCAGCCGAAGAAATCCGCCGCCTGCGTCGGCGCGATCAGTGCATAGGCCACGAACGCGATGACAGTCAGCCCCGAGATCATGAACACCGGGTTGTGAATGTCAAAGCCGAACGGCCCGAGGCTCGATCGTATGTTGTCCTGACCGATCTGGTAATCGGTCTCGATGATGTCCGCCGCGCCCTCCGGCGCCGGGACACCCATATCTTCGTTTTCATCCGTCATTGAAAAATTCCCTGTACGCGTTTTCCGTTTTCCGTCCCATCACAGGTGCGATCAGCCCCGCACGACCATGACCGACGCCTTGGAATGCTCGGCGATCTTCCCGCCATTGGACGGCCAGACATAATCCAATATGTTGGGGACATGGCTGGCCATCACCACCAGGTCGGCGCCGACTTCGTCAATAGCCCTGAGCAGGGTGTCGTCGAGGTCGGTGGTGGGGTCGTGGGCATCCATGGCATGCGCAGTCCCCTTGATGCCGTGCTTTTCGGTCTGCTCGGAAACGAATTCCTCAAGCTTTCCCGCGTACTCCTTGGGGGTGTGCGCAACCGAGGACGGCTGCTCCGTGGTTACGCCCACATAGACCACCGGCACGTCGTAGTGACGCGCTAGATCAGCGCTACACTGCAAGGCGCGCTCCAGCTCGTCTTTATGCGCCAGATCGACCGGCGTCATGATTCTGGTGAACACTTTATTCCCTCCTTACTCGCGCGCGGGGGAATTATGCTTGCCGTCGCCGTTTGGGCGACAGTGCCCGCGCGTCTGGCCTTCCAAGGGGGCTCTGCGGCGGTTCCGCACAGCGTCCTCCTGTCACATCAGGTTAATCGCGTTCTGCGCAAGAAATCAAACAACTCCGACCTGCCAGAGGTCATTCACGGCATTAATCCGGTATATTCCGGTGCCTGCAAGCCCCTCGCGGCCTACAGGCACCGGAACCCGAATGCCGCGAAACGGGTCCGCGCCATACGATCAGGCGTTCACTTCGACCACGACACGCCCGCGCACCTGTCCCTTGAGGATGTCCTCGCCCAAGCCGGGCAGATCCGACAAGGTCGCCGGCTGTACCATTGCCTCTAGTTTGTCCATCGGCAGATCGCGCGCGATCCGTTGCCAGGCGCGCAAGCGGTTGTCATAGGGCTGCATGACCGAATCGATGCCCAGAAGGTTCACCCCCCGCAGCAGGAACGGCACCACCGTCGCCGGGAGCGAGGCACCGCCCGCCAAGCCCACCGCCGCGACCGATGCGCCATATTTCATCTGGCCCAGAACCCGGGCCAGCATCGCGCCGCCGACCGCATCGACACAGCCGGTCCATTCCTCGGATTCCAGCGGCCGTTTGACCGTCTCGGCCAGATCGGCGCGCGGCACGATCCGGCTCGCGCCCAGATCGCGCAGGTACGCCTCTTGCTCGGGGCGGCCTGTCACCGCGGCCACCTCGTGCCCCAGATGTGCCAGGATCGCGGTTGCCACGCTGCCAACGCCGCCCGCGGCCCCCGTCACCAGGACCGGACCATGCCCGGGCTGCAACCCGTGATCCTCCAGCGCCATCACCGCCAGCATCGCGGTGAACCCCGCCGTGCCCACCGCCATCGCCTGCCGGGTATCCAGGCCCTCGGGCAGCGGCACCAGCCAATCGGCCTTGACGCGTGCCTTTTGCGAATAGCCGCCCCAATGCGCCTCACCCACACGCCAGCCGGTCAGCACCACCTTGTCGCCCGGCTTGTAGCGGTCATCGTCGCTTTGCTCGACGGTGCCGGCGAAATCGATGCCGGGCACGTGCGGATAGTGCCGCACCAACCCGCCGCCGGGCCCAAGGCACAGGCCGTCCTTGTAGTTCACCGTCGAATATTCCACCGCGACGGTCACATCGGCATGGGGCAGATCATCCAGCCCGATCTGCTTTACCCCGGCATGGGTGTTCCCGTCGTCATCCTTTTCCACGATCAGCGCGTTGAACATGCGATGGCTCTCCTGTGTCTGATGGTTAAGCGGCCCCCTGAGGCATGCGGGCGGGCCGGCCCTTGGTAATTGGTGTCACGGCTTTCGCCCCCCGGCAAGGGTCACGCTGTCACGCCTCGCCTGCGGGCATCAGGAACAGATCGCTCACCGGCGCGCCCTGCCCTGCCGCGGTCAGCATCGCGTGGATCTGCCCGCGGTGATGGGTCTGGTGGTTGAACATGTGCACCACGAGGTGCCCCACGGGCGCGGAAACCTCGCCCCCCTTGGCGCCCGAATACCACCGCATCTCGCCGATCAGGTCGATACTGCGCAGATTGCCGGCCCACAGCGCCATCCGCCTGTCCATGCGCAGCCGCTCGGCCCACCACGCGTCCAGCGTCGGCGTCAGTGTCGCGCTTTCCGGCAGCTTCTGGTCGGGCGGCGAGCCGCCGTTGAACCGCGCCATCCACATCCTGTCGCCCCATAGCAGGTGATTGGCGGTTCCCAGCACCGAGCCAAAGAACGCCCCCCGTTCCTGCCATAGCGCATCATGGTCCAGCCCCTGCATCGCCTCGTACATCTGGGCGTTCTGCCACGCGTTGTAGCGCGCCATGGTCTGACAATAATCCGGTGTGATCATCCCCGTCATCCCGATCGAAACAGCGTCTTGCGGGGCAGTGTAATGCCACCCCGCGCCAATCTCAATCAAGGGAAGGCGAGTGTCCGCCACACCGGCTCCCCGTGCAGGGGGGATGGCATGAAGAGGTGTTTGACGAACGGAATCTTCAAAAGATTCCGTTCAAGAAAGTTTTGAACTTTCTTGGTCGTCGTCCATTGCGGGGCCCTTTTGCCGGGTGGCATTCGCTAGGTCCAGAACGCCTCGTGCACCACCGCATGCCGGGTGCCGTCCGGTGCGATCGCCTGCAACCGCGTGCCCGCGTCCCAGTGGGTGATGCGCACCATGCCGATCGCGACATTGGTGCCGAAATCCGGCGACCACGCCGCCGAGCTTATGCGCCCGGCGTGCCGCCCGTCCGACATCAGCGGCCAGTACTCGTCGCAAACCGGCACCGCCGACCCGTCGATGGAGATCGGGCGGATCTGCTGCACCGGCCCCTCCTTGGCCACCCTCAGCAGCGCATCGCGCCCGATGCAGCCAATCGCGCTTTGCGTGTTGCAAAATCGCCCCAGCCAGCATTCATGCGGCGTGTTGTCATCGGTCATGTCGTTGCCATAGGACAGCAGACCACCCTCGATCCGCTCGATCAGGTTCGGACCGCCCGCGTGCACATCCAGATCGGCACCCGCCTCCATCAGCGCATCCCAAAGCGGCATACCCATGTCGCTACCGTTGACGTAGATCTCGAATCCGCCCTGCTTGGAATAGCCCGAGCGCGCGACCACCATGTCGCGGCCCCGGAAATCGAAATGGCCGAACCGGAAGAACCGGATGCCCCGCACCGCGTCGCCAAACACCCGCGCCATCAACTCTTCGGCCTTTGGACCCTGCACCGCCAAGGGCGAGATGTCGGGCTCGTCCACCAGCACATCCAAGCGGTAGCCATACGCCAGCCCCTTGACCCAATACAAAAGGTCGCTGTCCGCGATCGAGATCCACCACCGATCCTCGGCCAGCTTGACCGCCACGGGATCGTTCAGCATGCCGCCGGTCTCGTCCACGATGGGCACGTAGTAACACTGCCCCGGCCGCATCTGCCGCAAATCGCGGGGCGTCAGCATCTGCATCAGGCGGCCCGCGTCGGGGCCACGGATCTCGACCTGCCGCTCGCAGGCCACATCCCACAGTTGCACCGCCTCCTTGAGGTGGCGATAATCCTCCTCGACCGAGCGGAAAACCGTTGGCAGCAGCATGTGATTATAGACCGTGTACGCCTTGACGCCGGCGCGCTCGACGCCTTGGGAAAACGGGGTGCGGCGCAGGCGCCGCGACGGTGAAATCGCTTTCCTCAACATCTTGGGGCAACTCCAGACAAATCTCACCCGGCCAGGCCCGATCGCCCGCCCCCTCTTCCTGCCACGCCAAGCGGCGCCATGCCCGCCCATGTGCGACCAATTCGCGCCTGATTTGACGCGCATCGGCTACCCAATTGCGCCCCCCCTTCACATCCGCCGCCTCCGCCCTTATCTATGGGGTGTCCTTCGGGACTATGGACATAAACGCGCTCGTAATAAGCGGATCGGACCCGGGGGCGGTACCCGGCGGCTCCACCATAAACCCTCATTTGGGGACCATGGGGCCGAAACAGGATCGACGAACGTCTAAAGGGGTTAGCTTTGTCCCGGTGAGGTACCACCGTTATCGGTCCGAAACGTACAGTTGCAAATGACAACCGTGCTCCGGTGGCCGTTGCTGCGTAAGCAGTAACCACACCGAAACTTAAGCCCAGTCCTCTAGCAAGGGCTGGCGGGGTTCGCAGGCACCTGGCAACAGAAGCCTGCACTTTCATGTTTTCCCGCACATTTTTTCCGCACAGAGTCACCGACAAGTTACACGCCGGGGTTAACCTGTGCGCATGCGGCGCAACTCGGCGAGGCGATGATGAGAAGGGCGGACATCCTGCGCGAGCGGTACTTGCGCGCATGGCAAAATGACGAGCCGGCCGCGATCGGGGATCTGTTTCACCCCGATGCCGCCGCCAGCGGGCTGGTGCCCGGCCTGCCCCTTGGGGCCGAGGAGTTCCGGCGTCTCATCGCCGCCATCCAGGACCTTGTCGAGCCACCGCGCATCACCATCGAGGAAACGGTCGAGCAAGGCGACTGGCTGGCCGGTTTCGCCTGCATGCACACCCGCCGCATCGACCGGCATCAGGATCTGAACGTGGGCGGCATGGTTGTTGCCCGGTTCGACGGCCCGGCAATCGTCGAGGCGTATAACAGCTTTGATTTCATTACCTTCTTCGAAGAGCTGGGCCTGCTTCCGGACGACACCGCCGCGCCGTGCCTGACAGGCAGGCGCCGGGCATGACCCCGCACCGCGCCGGTTCCGCACGGTGGATTTTCCCCCGAGCACCCTTTTGTTTTCCTCCGAATCCCCTATGATCGGATCAATCAAAGGGGGATGAAAACACCATGAGCCGCACCATCGAATACGGCAACCTCATGCATGGCGCGATGCGCGGGCTGATCCGCACCGTTTTATCCGATGTCGCCGCCAATGGCCTGCCGGGTGCGCACCACTTTTTCATCACCTTCGACACCACCCACCCCGATGCGCAACTGGCCGATTGGCTGCGCTCGCGTTACCCCGACGAGATGACCGTGGTGATCCAGAACTGGTTCGACGGGCTTGAAGTGACAGAGGACGGCTTTGCCATCACCCTCAATTTCGGCGACGCGCCCGAGCCGCTTTATATCCCGTTCGACGCGATCCGCACCTTCGTGGACCCCTCCGTCGAGTTCGGCTTGCGCTTTGAGTCGCACGAGGACGAGGACGAGGATGACACCCCCCCGCCCGGCGGCGACGATCACCCGTCTGAGGACACCGCCGAGGACGAAGAGCACGATGCCGAGGTCGTCAGCCTCGACAGTTTCCGCAAGTAACGGGCGGGCGGAGCATTCAGACGGTGCTTTGTTGATCTTTCCCGCAACTGCGGTATGACAGGGCCAACCGTTTTCAGGAGGCCCGATCATGACCCAAACCCGCACCGAAACCGATAGCTTTGGCCCCCTTGAGGTGCCCGCCGACAAGTATTGGGGCGCGCAAACGCAGCGTTCGCTCAAGAACTTCCCGATCGGCTGGGAGCGGCAGCCCATCGCCATCGTCCGGGCGCTTGGCGTCATCAAGCAAGCCTGCGCCGAGGCGAACAAGGCGCAGGGTACCCTGGATGCGCGCCTTGCCGACGCCATCATCACCGCCGCCTCGGAAGTGGTCGCAGGCACGCATGACGACAACTTCCCGCTGGTGGTGTGGCAGACCGGATCGGGCACCCAATCGAACATGAACGCCAACGAGGTGATCGCCAACCGCGCCATCGAAATCCTCGGCGGCCAGATCGGTAGCAAGGACCCCGTGCACCCCAACGATCACTGCAACATGGGGCAATCCAGCAACGATACCTTCCCCACCGCGATGCACATAGCAACCGCGATGACCGCGCGTGACGTGCTTTTGCCGGGGCTTGAGAAACTCCACGCCGCCCTTGACGCCAAGGTCAAGGAATTCGACGGCATCATCAAGATCGGCCGCACCCACACGCAAGATGCCACGCCCCTCACCCTGGCGCAGGAATTTTCCGGCTACACCCACCAGGTGGCGATGGGCATCGCGCGCATCCATGATGCGTTGGGCCGCATTTACGAGCTGGCGCAGGGCGGCACCGCCGTGGGCACCGGCCTGAACACGCGCGTGGGCTGGGCCGAAACGGTGGCCGCCAACATGGCGCGCATCACCGGCCTGCCCTTTGTCACCGCCCCCAACAAGTTCGAGGCGCTGGCCGCCCATGACGCAATGGTGGAAATCTCGGGCGCGCTCAAGACCAACGCCGCCTCGCTGTTCAAGATCGCCAACGACATCCGGCTTCTGGGTTCGGGCCCGCGCTGCGGGTTGGGGGAACTGATCCTGCCAGAGAACGAGCCCGGCTCGTCGATCATGCCCGGCAAGGTTAACCCGACGCAGTGCGAGGCGCTGACGCAGGTCTGCGCGCATGTCATGGGCAACGACGCCGCCGTCGGCTTTGCCGGCAGCCAGGGCCATTTCGAACTGAACGTATACAAGCCGATGATGGCCTACAACGTGTTGCAATCCATGCAACTTCTGGGCGACGCGGCCTCGGCCTTCACCGACAATTTGGTGGTCGGGTTGCAGGCGGACGAGGACCGCATCGGCAAGCTGCTGCACGAGTCGCTGATGCTGGTCACGGCGCTGGCGCCCGAGATCGGCTATGACAACGCAACCAAGGTGGCCAAGACCGCGCACCGCAACGGCACCACCCTCAAGGAAGAGGCGATCAAGCTGGGCTTCGTCGATGCCGAAACCTTCGAGCGCGTCGTGCGCCCCGAGCAGATGATCGGGCCCAAGGGATGAGCCAGCCGGTGAACCTCAACAAGGTTCGCAAGGCGCGGGCGCGGGCGGACAAACGCGCCCGCGCCGATCAAAACGCCGCCAGCCATGGCCGCACCAAGGCCGAAAAATCCCGCGACCGCGCCGAGGCCGCAAAGGCGCAGCGCCACCTCGATCAGCACCGCCGCGACACCACGCCCGAGGGCGAAGCATGAGCGCGCGGCCGGTCAAACGCTCGCTAACGCTGCGCGGCCACCGTACCAGCGTGTCGCTCGAGGATGAATTCTGGACCGCGTTCCGCCAGATCGCGGCGGAAAAGTCATTACCGATCAACGTATTGGCTGCCGAGATCGACGCGGCCCGCGCCCCCGACACCGGGCTGGCCTCGGCGATCCGGGTGTTCGTGCTGAGTCATTACCGCGCCCGCGCGGAGTGAGCCGCGCATCGACGGGCTGCGGCGCAAGCTGGCAGCGCCGGGCGGGGGGTTGAGGGCAATCCAAGGCGCCCTTCTTGTCCCCAAACAAAAGGGCATGCACCCGCCCGGGACGCTGCGCGCCCCGGGGTAAAGAGTTACTCGGTCGGCGCGATCGCGGCCCGGAACTCCCGCCATTCCCCCTTGCTCATGCCGGAGGTCTCTTGCGTCACCTCCTCACCATTGAGCATCCGCCGAATACAATCAAGGGCTGTGGACGACAGCGTCGCGCCGCCCAGGCGGTAGTCCTCGAACGCGCGGTAGGCGGCTGGCACCCAGTCGCGGACCATCTCGCAGATCACGTCGGCATAGGCGCGGATCTCGTATTGCGCGTGCGCATCGGCGCGCAGGCGCAGGAAATGCAGCAGGTTGTGCAGGTCGGTCTTCCAGTACCATTGCGTGTAGATGTTCGCCGGCAGGTTCATCCGCGCCAATTCGCGTGCCAGCCCGGCCTGCCCGTCTTGCGAGATCATCGTCTCGTAGCTGTCATAGGCGCGGCCTGCGTCCGTCTTGAGGATCTCAAGCACGCGCTCCGCCTCCGCCCCGGTCAGGGTGTCGCCTCGCCCCTGGTTGTTGGTGGTCGATTGCGCCGCTAGGTGCTCGGGCGCGGGGATATAAAACTCGCGGTCGAGGATCGAATAGCGCGCCGAGTATTCGTTCACGTTGGCGGTGCGGTGCCGGATCCATTGCCGCGCCACGAAGATCGGCAGCTTCACATGCAGCTTGATCTCGCACATCTCGAACGGCGTCGAATGCCAGTGCCGCATCAGGTAGCGGATCAGCCCCTCGTCGTTGCTAACGGATTTGGTGCCGCGCCCATAGCTCACGCGCGCGGCCTGGCAGATCGCCGCATCATCGCCCATGTAGTCGATCACCCGGACAAACCCGTGATCCAGCACCGGCTCGGCGGTATAAAGGCGCGCCTCAAGCCCCTCGGACACCGCGCGCAGCGTCTGCTGCGGATTACTGCGCTGGTCGTCGATTTCGGCTTGTTGTTCAGGGCTCAGCGGCATCGCGGTTTTCCTTTCGTGCTCGAGTCGCCGCAACTATAGCGCCCCGCCCCGCCATGCGCCACGCCCGCCTTGCGCCCGGGGGTAGACAGCACCGCCAATCCGCCTATCGTGTGCCCAAATCGCAATGAGAGGAGCCGCAACATGAAGATCCGCTATTTGCACACCATGGTCCGGGTCAAGGACCTTGAGAAAACGATGGCCTTCTTTTCCCTGCTCGGGCTTGAGGAAACCCGCCGCCACGATAGCGAACAGGGCCGCTTTTCGCTGATCTTCATGGCGCCGCCGGGGCAGCCCGAATGCCCGGTCGAGCTGACATGGAACTGGGACGGCGACGATGCCCTGCCCAGCGACAGCCGCCATTTCGGGCACCTCGCCTACGAGGTCGAGGATATCCACGCCATGTGCCAGCACCTGATGGATAACGGCGTGACCATCAACCGCCCCCCGCGCGACGGGCGCATGGCCTTTGTCCGCAGCCCCGACAACATCTCGGTCGAGTTGCTGCAAATGGGCGAGGCGCTTGAGCCGATCGAGCCATGGGTGAGCATGGAAAGCACTGGCCACTGGTAAGCGCGCACGCGCACGCGTGCCCTAATAAATATAGCGAATCTGGTCGGTCCAGTAGCGTTCGACCCGGCGCAGGGCATGGGTGATCTGTTCCATGCCCGCCATGTCCATCACGCCGCGATCTTCCAGGCCCGTGGCATGGCGGGCAAAGAGGGTCGACACCGCGGCACTGATGGCGCGGCCCTTGGCGGTTAGGCGCACCCGCACCGCGCGGCGGTCAATCTCGCAGCGCTGATGGTGCATATAGCCCGTCTCGACCAGCTTCTTGAGGTTGTAGCTGACGTTGCTGCCCTGGTAGTAGCCGCGCGACTTCAGCTCCCCCGCCGTCACCTCGTTCTCGCCGATATTGAACAGCAACAGCGCCTGAACCGCGTTGATGTCCAGGATGCCAAGGCGTTCGAACTCGTCCTTGATCACGTCCAGAAGCAGCCGGTGCAATCGCTCCACCAGCGTCAGCGCCTCCAGGTATCCGGTCATGAACCCGGCGCTTTCCTGCTGGGGAACTGTGCTGTGCATGCTCATTGAAACCTCCGTCTGTTGCAGCTCGGGACAGAGGATGTCGGCAAATACCGAAAAATCCGTTAAACGCTATCGTAAATCTTGCCGGTTTAGCGGCCCGCGTCGACGGAGGCGCGGATTTCCCCCACGATCGCGTCGAAATCGCCGGGCGGCGCGGCCTGCCCGGTGACCCATTGATAAAGGTCCTGATCGTTTTGTTCGAGCAGCGCCTCGTACGCGTCCAGCGCCCGCGCATCCATCGCGCCCAGCGCCTCGTCGGCAAAGCGCGACAGGATGATATCCATTTCCTTAATGCCCCGCCGCATCGAGCGCATTTTCAACCGCTTGAGCCGCGTCTCGCGCGGCTCACCGGCCTCGGCATCTCTTGCCGCCTCACTCACCCTTGAGCCTCGCTCGCAGCTTTTTCTCAAGCCGGCCCAGACGATCGACCGAAGTGTTGATCTGCGTCTTAACATCGCGCAATTCGACCAGCAGCGCGTTGATGTCCGGCGACAGCTCTTCCTCTTCCTCGGGGTGGGACAAACCGCCCTCGCCCTCGCCCGTCAGCAGCCAGACGATCGACACATTCAGCAGCCCCGCCATCATCGACAGCTTGTTGGCGCGCGGTTCTGACAGGTCCTCTTCCCAGCCCCGCACCGTGGGAAGCTTCACCCCCAAACGCTTGGCCAGTTGCTTTTGCGTCATGCCCGCGGCCTCGCGCGCGGCCGCGACGCGGTCGCCGAATGTGGCCGTGTCGGCCCCGTACCAATCGGTTACTGTATCTGACACCATGTTTCTCCGTTCCCGGCGATCAAGCTTGATCGCGTTGCCGCCGAAGCCTAAGCCTTCGGACATCGGAATACAAACCCCGGAGCCGCTGAAATGACTTTCCTGTCCAAGACACTCTCGCGCGTAAAACCGTCACCGACCATTGCCATATCGACGCAGGCGGCGGAGCTGCGTGCGGCCGGGCGCGACATCATCGGCCTCAGCGCCGGGGAACCCGATTTCGACACCCCCGCACATATCCGCGCCGCAGGCATCCGCGCGATCGAGGCCGGGCACACCCGGTACACCGCCGTCGATGGCATCCCCGAGTTGAAAGAGGCGATCTGCGCCAAGTTCGCCCGCGACAACGGGCTAAGCTACACCCCCCGGCAAGTCAGCGTCGGAACGGGCGGCAAGCAGGTGCTTTATAACGCCCTGATGGCCACGCTGAACCCCGGCGACGAGGTGATCATCCCCGCCCCCTACTGGGTCAGCTACCCCGACATGGTCGCGCTGGCGGGCGGCACCCCGGTGATCGTCGAGGCGACGCTTGAAACCGGGTTCAAGCTCACGGCCGAGGCGCTGGAAGCGGCGATCACCCCGCGCACCAAGTGGTTGCTGTTCAACTCGCCCTCCAACCCCACGGGCGCCGGTTATGGCCACTCGGAGCTGCGCGCGCTGACCGATGTGCTTTTGCGGCACCCGCATGTGCACGTGATGACCGACGACATGTATGAACACATCGCCTATTCGGGGTTTCACTTCTGCACCCCCGCGCAGGTCGAGCCGGGGCTTTACGATCGCACCCTGACCGTCAACGGCGTGTCCAAGGCCTATGCGATGACCGGCTGGCGCATCGGCTATGCCGCCGGCCCCGAGGCCCTGATCGGCGCCATGCGCAAGATACAGTCGCAATCCACCTCCAATCCCTGCTCGATCAGCCAATATGCCGCGCTTGAGGCGCTGAGCGGCCCGCAGGATGTGATCGCCGAGGGCGTCGCCATCTTCCAGCGGCGGCGCGACCTGGTGGTCGATGCGTTGAACGCCATCCCCGGCATCGCCTGCCCCCGCCCCGAGGGCGCGTTCTATGTCTACCCCTCGATCCACGGCCTGATCGGGCGCAAAACCCCGCAGGGCCGGGTGATCGACAGCGACGAAGCGTTCGCCTCCGCGCTGCTGGAGGACACCGGCGTCGCGGTCGTGTTCGGCGCCGCCTTCGGCCTTTCACCGCATTTCCGGATCAGCTACGCTGCGGCGGATGATGCGCTCCAACAGGCCTGCACCCGCATCGCGGCCTTCTGCGCGAGCCTGAGCTGAGGAGACGGGAATGAGTGGCGATCTGCCTGACTACTTCTTCCGGGTGCGCGAAAACGGGGCCTTCGTGTTTCGCGTCGATAGCGAAAACCGCCAGCGCCGGATCGAGATGGACCAGATCGCCGTGGTCAACATCCGCAACGGAGATATCAAGCCGCACGGCGACCGGCAATTGTCAGACGCGGACCTCGGCGCGATCCAGGACTGGATGCAGGACCGCCGCCAGGTCCTGGCCGAACGCGAGATGGACGATATCCACCGCGCGGTGGATTACCTCAACATGACCGCCCACTGGGCCCAGTCCCGCGCCACCGAGGCGCAGCTTGAGGATGTCACCGACGATCTGCTCATGGCGATGCACGATCTGCGCACCGTCCTGGTCCGCAAGAAGGCCGAGCGGATGAATATCACCTGACCTGCGGGCAGGGCGGAGGGCGCGGCGGGGGGCGCTGCCCCCCATCGCCTGGCGGCGAGTCCCCCCGGGATATTTTTGGCCAGAAGATGCATGCGAAGGGAGGCGTGCCGCCTCAGATCGCGGCCTTGCGCACCTCTTCGAGGTAGATCTCGCGCAGGCGCGGCGCCACCGGCCCCGGTTGCCCCGTGCCGATCGGCGTGCCGTCCAGGTCGATCACCGGCGTGACGAAGGCGCTGGCCGAGGTGATGAACGCCTCGTCGGCCTGCTTGGCCTCGTCGATGGTAAAGGCGCGCTCTTCGACCTCCATCTGCGCCTCGCGCGCAAAGCGTAGCACCGCCGCGCGCGTGATCCCGTGCAGGATGTCGGTGCTCAGCTGTCGGGTGATGATGCGACCGTCCTTGACGATGTAGGCGTTGTTGCTGGTGCCCTCGGTGACGTGGCCATCCTCAATCATCCACGCGTCATCGGCGCCGGCGGCCAGCGCCATCATCTTGCCCATCGATGGGTAGAGAAGCTGCACCGTCTTGATATCGCGCCGGCCCCAGCGCAGATCGTCGATGCTGATCACCTTGATGCCATTGCGGCCCGTCGCGCTATCTGCAAGGCCCGGCTTGGACTGTGTGAACAGCACCATCGTCGGCGCTGTCGCCTCGGGGTCGGGGAACACGAAATCCCGGTCGCCCGGCGCCCCGCGCGTGACCTGCAGGTAGATCATCCCGTCGCTCAGATCGTTGCGCCGCACCAGTTCGCGGTGCACCTCCAGCAGCTCCGCCATCGTGATCGGCAGCGCCGGCATGTCCAGTTCGGTCATCGACCGCTCTAGCCGCGCGGCGTGGCCGTCGAAATCAATCAGCTTGCCGCCCAGCACGCTGGTCACCTCGTAAACCCCGTCGGCCATCAGGAATCCGCGATCAAAGATCGAGACGGTGGCCTGCGTTTCCGGCATATACTCGCCGTTGACGTAAACTGTGCGCATGGGTGCTCTCCTATCCCCAGAGGCTCGCCGCGGGCGGGTGCACGCCGGCGGCATCGTATTGCAAATGCTCCTCGCGGTCTTCGGCCAACAGAAGCGGCCCGTCAAGGTCCGTCACCATCGCCCCCTGCGCCACCAGAACCGCCGGCGCCATCGCCAGCGAGCTGCCAACCATGCAGCCCACCATGATGCGATAGCCCTGTCGCGCAGCCTCTTGCCGCAGGGCCAGCGCCTCGGTCAGGCCGCCGGTCTTGTCCAGCTTGATGTTGACCACGTCATACTTGCCCGCCAGCCCCGGCAGGCTAGCCCGGTCGTGACAACTCTCGTCGGCGCACACGGGCACCGGCCGTGCCATCCCGCGCAGCGCCTCGTCCTCGCCCGCCGGCAAGGGCTGCTCGACCAGGGCCACGCCCAGCCGCTGCAAATGCGGCGCCAGGTCGGCATAAACCTCGGCGCTCCAGCCCTCGTTGGCGTCGATGATGATCCGCGCCTTGGGCGCGCCGTCGCGCACCGCCTCCAGCCGCGGCATGTCGTCGGGCGTGCCCAGCTTGATCTTCAGAAGCGGCCGATGCGCATGCTCCGCCGCCTGCGCGCGCATCTTCTCAGGGGTGTCCAGCGACAGCGTATAGGCCGTCACCTCCGGCCCCGGCGCCGGCAGACCCGCCAGCTCCCAAACGCGCTTTCCGGCGCGCTTGGCCTCCAGGTCCCACAACGCGCAATCCACCGCGTTGCGTGCAGCGCCCGCCGGCAGCAGATCGTAGAGGCCCGCGCGGTCAAACTGCCCCGGCAACGCCTCGATCTGCGCGCTGACACTGTCCAGCGTCTCGTCGTAGCGCGCATAGGGCACGCATTCGCCCCACCCGGTCACGCCGCCGTCGCTGATCCGCACGGTCAACACCTCGGCCGCGCTGCGCGAGCCGCGGCTGATGGTGAATACCTGCGCCAGCCGAAAGGTATCCCGCGTTACCGAAACCTGCACGCCCTGCTCCTTCATCTTGCTCAAAAATACTCCCGCCGGAGGCGCCGCCGGCGCCCCCCTTGCGCGGGCCCCGGTTACAGCGCGGCCAACGCTTCGGCCAACCGCTCCGCCCCGTGGCGATAGGGATCGACCGTCGGCAATCCCAGCCGCGCCTCGATCTTTTCGCAATAGGCGCGCGCCTCGTCCTCGCTCATGTGTTGGGTGTTGATCGACACGCCGACCACCTGGCACTCGGGGTTGGCCACCCGCGCCAGCGGCAGCGCCATGTCGCGCAGCGCCTCCAGTGACGGCAGGGCATAGCCCGGCAAGCCGCGCATGTGGTCGCGTGTCGGCTCGTGGCTCAGGATCAATGCATCGGGCTGCCCGCCATGGATCAGCGCCATCGTCACCCCCGAATACGACACGTGGAACAGGCTTCCCTGCCCCTCGATCACGTCCCAGTGGTCCGCGTCATTGTCGGGCGTCAGCCACTCGATACTGCCGGCCATGAAGTCGGCCACCACCGCATCCAGCGGCACACCGTCGCCGGTGATCAGGATGCCGGTCTGCCCGGTGGCGCGAAAGGTGCTTTTGATCCCCTGCGCCCGCAGCGCCCGGTCCAGCGCCAGGCCGGTATACATCTTGCCGACCGAGCAATCCGTGCCCACCGCCAGCACCCGCTTGCCGGTGCGCTTGGTGCCGTTGGCGATGGGATAGCGCACCTCGGGCACCCGCACATCGTGCAGGGACCGCCCGCAGGCCTTGGCCACCGCCACCAGGTCAGGCTCGTCGCGCAGCAGGTTATGCAGCCCCGACGCCAGGTCGAACCCCTCCTCCAGCGCCGCCACCAGCACCTTCTTCCACGAGGCCGAGATGACACCGCCGCGATTCGCCACGCCGATCACCAGGGTTTTTGCCCCAGCGGCGCGCGCCTCCTGCAACGTCATGTCGGTCAGGCCCAGGTCGGCGCGGCAGCCCTCCATGCGGAACTGCCCGACCGCGTTATCGGGGCGCCAGTCCTTGATGCCCTGCGCCACCTTCGCGGCCAGTTGGTCGGGCGCATCGCCCAGGAAAAGCAGATAAGGTGTCTCAATCATGTCGCGCGCCTTTCACGGAAATTCTCTGCCGCATCCTTTCGTACCCGGCACGGAATTGGTTTGCAAACCTACGCGATTTTCGCCCCAATGCGCGAGAATCTTCTGCCTTTTCCGCATATTTCAGGACAATCTTGCGCTGATCCGACGCATCGCGCCGCGCACGCCCCGAGTCGCGCCGCAGCGCGGCGCAAATGCCGCGACCGCGAAACCTGCTTGCGCTTGAGGGCGCAATTTAATAAGGCTCGCCACCACGAAAACGACATTTCCTTACCCATCCCTGACCCGTCAGAAAGGTGCCCAGATGAGCTTTCGCATCCAACCCGGCCCGCCGGCCCGTCCCAACCGCTGCCAGCTCTTCGGTCCCGGCTCGCGTCCCGCGATCTTTGAAAAGATGGCCGGCAGCGCCGCGGATGTGATCAACCTCGACCTTGAGGATTCGGTCGCCCCCACCGACAAAGACACCGCCCGCGCCAACATCATCGAGGCGCTGGACGATGTCGATTGGGGCCGCAAGACCATGTCGGTGCGCATCAACGGCCTCGATACCCCCTATTGGTACCGCGATGTGGTGGACCTTCTGGAACGCGCGGGTGAACGGCTCGACCAGATCATGATCCCCAAAGTCGGCTGCGCCGCCGATGTCTACGCCGTTGACGCGCTGGTCACCGCGATCGAGCGCGCCAAGGGCCGCCAAAACCCCATCAGCTTCGAGGTGATCATCGAATCCGCCGCCGGCATCGCCCATGTCGAGGAGATCGCCGCCGCCTCGCCCCGCCTCGAGGCCATGAGCCTCGGCGCCGCCGATTTTGCGGCCTCCATGGGCATGGCCACCACCGGCATCGGCGGCACCCAGGAAAACTACTACATGATCCACGAGGGCGCGAAATACTGGGGCGACCCGTGGCACTGGGCGCAAACCGCCATCGTCGCCGCCTGCCGCACCCACGGCGTGCTGCCGGTCGATGGCCCGTTCGGCGATTTCTCCGACGACGAAGGCTTTCGCGCGCAGGCGCTGCGCTCGGCAACGCTGGGCATGGTCGGCAAATGGGCGATCCACCCCAAGCAGGTGGCGCTGGCCAACGAGGTGTTCACCCCCTCCGACGCCGCCGTCGCGGAAGCGCGCGAAATCCTCGCCGCGATGGAAGACGCCAAGGCCAAGGGCGAAGGCGCCACCGTCTACAAGGGCCGCCTCGTGGACATCGCCAGCATCAAGCAAGCCGAAGGCATCGTGCGCCAGGCCGAAATGATTGCCGCCGGCTGACACACCACCCCCGGCGGGGCACGCAGGCCGATAGCGCCGTCGCCTCCGGCGGGAGTATTTTAGGCAAGATGAAGGGCATCTTCTGGCTCTAAATATCCCGGGGTGATTTGGCCGTAGGCCAAGAGGGGCAGCGCCCCTGCCCCACCCGTCACGCGGAGGGGACGCCGCCGGCCATGCGCGACAGCCAGCCGCGGAACCGCAGCAGCATGAACACCCCCGCCAGCGCCAGCCCCGCCGCAAGGCCCAGCCACACGCCGACCCCGCCCCAGCCAAGCACAAAGCCCAGCACATAGCTGATCGGGATGCCCACCGCCCAATAGGACAGCGCCGCGATCACCATCGGCACGCGCGTGTCCTGCACCCCGCGCAGCAGGCCCAGCGCGATCACCTGCGCCGCGTCGGCCACCTGGAACAACGCCGCCGCCGCCAACAGCCCGACACCGATGGCGATCACCGCGCCGCGCTGAGGGTCATCGGGCGACAGGAACAGCCCCATCAGCCAACCCGGCAGCAGCACGAACGCCGCCACCGTCAGCGCCACCACCGCGCCCGACAGCGCCAGCACCACCGCCGCGCCGCGCTTCAGCCCCTCGCCGTCGCCGCGGCCCATCGCCCGGCCCGCGCGCACCGTCGCCACGTTGCTCAGGCCCAGGTGCACCATGAACATCACCGACGTCACCTGTAGCGCGATGCCATGCGCGGCCAGCGGCAGCGCGCCCAGCCATCCCATCATGAAGGATGACGCCGCGAACAGCCCCATCTCGGCAAGGTTGGTGATCCCGATTGGCCAGCCAAGGCGAAACACCTGGCCGAACGCCTCCCAGTCGGGGCGCCACAGGCGTATGAACAGCGCATGCTCCGGCGTCGCCCACGCCGCGTATCCCGCCAGCATCAGGAACGACACGGTATTTACCGTGGCCGAGGCCACCGCCGCCCCCCGCACGCCCAACTCGGGCAGGCCCCAGTTGCCGAAGATCAGCGCGTAATTGATCACGATGTTCACGGCCACCGCGCCCACCGTCACCCACAGCACCACCTGCGTGCGCTCCAGCGCGGCCAGATAGGACTTGAGAACCATCACCAGCAGCGCCGGCAGGATCCCCGGCCCCGCGATCAGCAGATACCCCTCGGCCAGCGCGGCGATGCGCGGCTCCTGCCCCAAAAGCGCGAACAGCGGCCCCGACCAGATAAACAGCGGCAGCACCGCCACCCCGAACAGCGCCGATAGCCACAGCCCCATCCGCGTAACGCGCCGCACCCGCGCCTGCGCGTCCGCTGCCTCGGCCTCGGCCACCATCGGCATCACCGCCCAGGCAAAGCCCGATCCCATGATGAACAGCACGAAAAACAGCGTCCCGGCCAGTACCTCGGCCGCCAGCGCCTCGACCCCGTACCAGCCCAGCATCACCGCGTCGGTCAGTTGTACGGCAAACTGCGCCACGTGACTGCCCACCAGCGGCAGCCCCAGCACCAGCGTCGCGCGCAGGTGTTCGCGGTATGTGATCGCTTCGCTCATGCCAATCGACTAGCGCGCATTCGCCCCGGCGGAAAGCCAAATTCGCGCCGCGCGAAGGGCTGGCGGGGAGAGTGGGCCAATAGGCCGGTGCGTGGCTCCGGGCGCGACGTGAACAGAGGGCTGCGCCCGTCTGAGTAGGCACTTTCGCGTGCCGGTGACGCGCCGTCGCGCACGTGCGCCGCCAATCGCCCCTTGCATCGTCGCGCCGCCATCCCTTCAATGGCGGGCACGCACGCGCAACCGAGCACGCGCAGCCAACGGAGGGCGACCATGACCAGCCATTTCGCCACCCTCGGCGGGCAACGGTTTCACTATCTCGCATGGGGCCCCTCGGATGCACCCGTGATGCTGTTGCTGCACGGGTTTCCCGAATATTCCGGCGCATGGGCCGACCTGGTGCCACACCTTTCGGGGCGCTATCGCTGCATCGCCCCCGATCAGCGCGGCTATGGCCAAAGCTGGGCCCCGCCCGAGGTGTCGGCCTACGGTGCCGGCGCGCTGGTGGGCGATATGTGTGCCCTGCTCGACCATGTCGCGCCCGGACAGGCGGTCACCGTGGTCGGCCATGACTGGGGCGCGGCGGTGGCCTATGCGCTGGCGATCCGCGAGCCTTCTCGCGTGGCGCGGCTGATCGTGCTCAACGGCGTGCACCCGGCGCCGTTTCAACGCGCGCTGGCCGCTGGCGGGGCGCAATCGCAAGCGTCGCAATATATCGAGGCACTGCGCACTGATGGCTCGGAAGAACGCCTTGCCGAGAATGATTTCGAGGGGCTGATGCGGCTCTTTTCGGCCCATATGGACCTATCGTGGATGACGCCCGAGAAAACCGCCGCCTACAAGGCCGAATGGGCCCGCCCCGGCCGCCTGCGCGGCATGATCAACTGGTATCGCGCCTCGCCGCTGCGGGTGGCCAAGCCCGGAGAGCCGATCACCGACCTGCCCGAAATGCCCCCAGAAAAGTTGCGCGTGACGATGCCGCATCTACTGATCTGGGGCGACAAGGACACGGCGCTTTTGCCGGAAAGCCTAGAGCATTTGGAGAGTTACGCTCCCCATCTCACCGTGAAACATATCCCAGACGCCGATCACTGGATCTGTCATCAGCAGCCCAGGAAAGTGGCCGCCCTGATCAACGACTGGATGCGATACGAGGCCGATCAGCCCTCATAAAACGCCGATCTCGGCCAGCGCCGCCGACAGCTCGCTGGGCAGGGCATCCTCGTCGTCGCGCTGGCTGGTCAAGTCCGCCGGCGCGTCCTCGGGCCTGAGATAGCGCCACCCCTGGAACGGCCGCCGCGTGGCCTGCCCGGTGCGCACGATCTCGGGGTTCAGAACGATCGCGCAGCGCCTGATCCCGTCCTCGCCGATCACCTCGTCGAGGCGCAGGATTTTCTGACGGCATCGGATCGCCCCCTTGATGACCCAGTAGATCGAGCCGCCCGCCAGGATCTCTTCCTCGCGGCGGGGCCACATCCGGGTCACGTGGCGCGGCAATCCATCCGCCCCCTGCGCCCGGCCGGAGGCCTGCCAACGGGTCAGCCCCTCGACATCCTCGGTGCCGACCGACAGCTTCAGAAGGTGAACATGAGACGCGGGTTTCATGCGCCAAATCTAGCGCCTGTAGCGCGCGAGGCAACCACAAGATGCGGTGCGGCGGAGTCACGCGGTAAAAATCTTGGCTGGCAGACGAGGCCCGGATCGCGTATAAAGACCCTCCCGCCGGGGCTGCCCGGCGCCGCGCCCGCCCCCAAACGACGCACACGTTCAGGACCGCTGCCATGACCCGATTCGCCGCCCCCATCGCCGAACAGATCTGGGACATGAAGTACCGCTTCAAAAAACCCGACGGCACCCCCCTGGACCGCACCGTCGAGGATAGCTGGCGCCGCGTCGCCCGCTCCCTCGCCAAGGTCGAGGCAGACCCGGCCCACTGGGAAGACGTGTTCTATTCCGCGCTGGAGGATTTCAAGTTCCTGCCCGCCGGCCGCATCACCGCCGGCGCCGGAACCGAGCGCGACGTGACCCTTTTCAACTGCTTCGTGATGGGCACCATCCCCGATAGCATGGGCGGCATCTTCGACATGCTGAAAGAGGCCGCCCTGACCATGCAGCAGGGCGGCGGCATCGGCTATGATTTCTCGACCATCCGCCCCCGCGGCGCCGAGGTGAAGGGCGTCGGCGCCGACGCCTCCGGCCCGCTCAGCTTCATGGATGTCTGGGACGCGATGTGCCGCACCATCATGTCCGCCGGATCACGCCGCGGCGCGATGATGGCGACGATGCGCTGCGATCACCCCGATATCGAGGACTTCATCGGCGCCAAGGCCGACGCCGCCCGCCTGCGGATGTTCAACCTCAGCGTTCTGGTCACCGATGCCTTCATGGAGGCGGTCAAGGACGACGGCCCTTGGGAGCTGCAGTTCGACGGCAAGGTCTTTCATACCATCCAGGCGCGCGATTTGTGGAACCGCATCATGCAGTCCACCTACGACTACGCCGAGCCGGGGGTGATCTTCATCGACCGGATCAACGAGGCCAACAACCTGAATTACTGCGAGACGATCTCGGCCACCAACCCCTGCGGCGAACAACCCCTGCCGCCCTACGGCGCCTGCCTGCTGGGGAGCATCAACCTCGCGCGGTTGGTGCGCGATCCGTTCACACCGGGTGCCGCGCTGGACCACGACGAGATGACCAAGCTGGTCGCGACCGCCGTCCGGATGATGGACAACGTGGTGGACGTCTCCAAGTTTCCGCTACCCGAACAGGCCGAAGAGGCCCGCAACAAGCGCCGCATCGGCCTGGGCGTGACCGGCCTTGCCGATGCCCTGCTGATGCTGGGCCTGCGCTATGGCAGCGACGACGCCGCCGCACAGACCGGCAACTGGATGCGCGCCATTGCGCATGCGGCCTACCATGCCTCGGTCGACCTGGCGCGCGAGAAGGGGGCGTTTCCCCTGTTCGACGCCGAGAAATTCCTTGCCTCCGGCACCATGCAGCGGATGGACGATGACCTGCGCGAGGCGATCCGTACCCATGGCATCCGTAACGCCTTGCTGACCTCGGTCGCGCCGACGGGGACGATCTCGCTCTATGCCGGTAACGTGTCCTCGGGGATCGAGCCGGTCTTTGCCTACACCTACACCCGCAAGGTCCTGCAAAAGGACGGCTCGCGCACCGAGGAAGAGGTCGAGGATTACGCCGTGCAAATGTGGCGCGACACCCACGGCGAGGCCCCCCTGCCCGATCATTTCGTCAACGCCCAGACCCTTGCCCCGCTTGACCACGTCAAGATGCAGGCCGCGGCGCAGGAATGGGTCGACAGCTCGATCTCCAAGACCATCAACTGCCCCGAGGATATCTCGTTTTCGGCGTTCAAGGACGTCTACATGCAAGCCTATGAGACCGGCTGCAAGGGCTGCACCACCTACCGCCCCAACGACGTGACCGGCAGCGTGTTGAGCATCAGCGAAGCCGCGGATCAAGCCCCCGGCGAGGCCCCCGAACAGGGCGTGAGCGAGATTGCAGGCGAGGGCGGCGAGGTCGTCTACATGTCCGAACCGCTTGAGCGCCCGCCCGAGTTGGAAGGCGCGACCTACAAGCTCAAGTGGCCCGATAGCGAGCACGCCATCTACCTGACCGTGAACGACATCATCATCGGCGGCCACCGTCGCCCCTTCGAGGTGTTCATCAACTCCAAGAACATGGAGCATTTCGCGTGGACCGTGGCGCTCACGCGGATGATCTCGGCCGTGTTCCGGCGCGGCGGCGATGTCAGCTTCGTGGTCGAGGAACTGAAAGCCGTGTTCGACCCGCGCGGCGGCGCCTGGATGAAGGGGCGCTACATCCCCTCGATCCTGGCCGCCATCGGCGGGGTGCTGGAACAGCACATGATCTCGATCGGCTTCCTTGAGGGCGAAGGCAAGGGCCTCAAGACAGACCCGCAAACCCTGCAAGACACCGCCACACCCCCGCGCGGCCGCGCCTGCCCCAGCTGCGGCCAATACGGCATGCGCATGATCGAAGGCTGCATGACCTGCCCAAACTGCGGCCACAGCAAATGCGCCTGACCCCGGGCGGGCGGTTTTATTTATCCCCACTACCAATTAGTGGCCACCGGCGGGGTTGAAATGTCTATTTCGCAAGCAAATGAGATCCATCGGACGAACAGGCCCGATTTTCCAATATTTCTGCTGTTTTTGGCGTGAACGCAGGCTTGACTATGTCCAGAGTATTGGGAGCCGGAAACAGACGACAGAAACGCTTTTCGAAATTGTTCTTGGGTTTGGTCATGGCCGGTAGCACTGCTCGGCTTGTACGCGCCCGTTGCGGTTTGTCAGTTCGCCAGGATGAGTGCGTCAGCTACCGTTTCGAGGTCTGACCATGAAGTTGAAGCTCAATATCGGGTAGGCATTTAATTACAAATGAAAAAGGGCGGCTTTCGCCGCCCTTCGTCGATGATTTCATTTATCCCTTGCGACGATCGCCAACTGCCCAACGCGCCCTCGATGCGCGCACATGCCTGCAAGGCTTCGTGCCGCGAATGATGGCCGTCACAGAATTGATGTCCGTAGGTATCTGCGCCGGTGTTTTCGATCTCGTAGCCCAGCGCCAGGAATGCCTCGTGTGCCGCTCGGGTCAGTCGAGCCGGATTTCTGGGCGATGTCATGACGGTGACACCCGCGATCTGTCGCCCACATTTCGTGTAGTGGACCTGTCGCGGTTTGGTGCCGCTCCTTTGATAGCATAATGTGCAGCAAAGGAGACGAACTATGGGCACAGGAAGAACGGATGAATTTCGCAAAGACGCGGTGCGAATTGCACTGACCAGCGGGCTAACACGGCGTCAGGTTGCCGACGATCTTGGTGTTGGGCTTTCGACGCTGAACAAATGGGTGACGGCTCACCGCGACACGGATGTGGTATCAGTCGAAGATCGCGAGCTTGCGCGGGAGAACGAACGGCTTCGGCGCGAGAACCGTATCCTCAAGGAGGAGAGGGATATATTAAAAA
>NZ_AUIJ01000009.1 GCF_000423645.1 Sediminimonas qiaohouensis DSM 21189
CTTTACGAGGTGCGCTACGTGCTCGATGAGGGTCACCGCACGCTGGCGTCGCAGCCCATCGAAGTGACGGAACCCGAGGTGACCCTGACCGCGCCCGAGAAGATCCGGGCTGGGGATTCCCTGAGCATCACATGGACCGGCACGGTGTCGGGCAGCGACTACATCACCATCGTGCCCATGGGCGCGGACGAGGGCACGCGAAAGACCCATTTCCGCGTGCGTGGCAAGAGCGAGGACGCGTTGACCGCGCCCAAGCAGTCCGGCCTCTACGAGGTGCGCTACGTGCTGGACGAGGGCCATCGCACACTGGCCCGTCAGCCGGTCGAGGTTCTGGCCGAGGATGCCGCCCTGCAAAGCGGTGCCACGCTCAAGGCGCCCGAGAGCGCCGCCGCCGGCGAAACGATCGAAGTGAGCTGGAGCACGAGCCAGGAGAGCGCCGATCAACGCATTACGCTGGCGCACGCCAACCAGGCGATCTTTACCTGGGTTTCGGCAATCAAGGTCGAAGGCAAATCGCCGGTCAAGATCACCATGCCGGATGAGCCTGGCGCCTACGAGTTGAGGTTTCTCGATGTCTCGGGGCAGAAGGTCCTGGCCCGAAACATCATCCGGGTGAAGTGACCGCATCGAGTGGCCCGGCAAAGGGTGTGATGCCCCGAAAACCAGCGCGCGTTTGCGCGCTGGCCGGATCTGCGGGTGTTCGCCGCGCCATTTGACCGGCGCTGTCATCCTTGCGTTTGCGCGCGGTAATCGCGCCAATGGTTGCGTCCTACATCGGGACATGGGATTCCTATTTGGTACGAACTACCAGATCCAGTGTCGAAAGCGGCGTTCCCGGTACAGAACGATCGGGAACAAGGCAGAGCTGAGGGGATTGCAAGTGTCTGAAAAAAAGAAGGTACACGATATACCAAGGGCCTCTCGACTCTCCATTGCACCCATGATGGATTGGACCGACAGGCATTGCCGGTACTTCCATCGCCTGTTGTCGCGCCAAAGTCTGCTTTACACCGAGATGGTGACCGCGCCTGCCTTGGTGCGCGGCGGTGCGATGCATCTGTTGGAGTTCGATCCGGCGGAACACCCCGTCGCCCTGCAGCTTGGTGGCTCGGACCCGCAAGAGTTGGCGCAGGCGGCCCGGTTGGGGGCGGATGCCGGGTATGACGAGATCAACCTCAACTGTGGTTGCCCGTCTGACCGGGTTCAATCCGGCACGTTCGGGGCGGTGCTGATGAAGGATTCCGCCCTGGTGAGCGAATGCGTCGCGGCGATGATCGAGGCCTCCGATGTGGAGGTGACCGTCAAGTGCCGGATCGGTGTTGATGATCAGGACCCCGCACATGTGCTGCCGGAGTTCCTGTCGCGTGTTGCCGCAGCGGGCTGTGGCCGCGTCATCATCCATGCGCGCAAGGCGTGGTTGCAAGGGCTTAGCCCCAAGGAAAACCGCGATGTGCCACCCCTGGATCATGATCTGGTCCTGCGGATGAAGGCGCTTTTCCCGGGGCTGCACATCTCGATCAACGGCGGCATCACATCGCTTGACCAGGCACGCGGTTTTCTGGACGCGGGGCTTGATGGGGTCATGGTGGGGCGCGCGGCGTATCACCACCCCGCCGAGATACTGTGCGCGGCGGACAGGGTGATTTTCGGTGCCGCCAGTGATAGTGACCCGGTCGAGGTCGCGCGCGCGATGATCCCGTATATCAACGCCCATATCGCTGCCGGCGGGCGTCTGCACCAGGTCACGCGGCACATGCTGGGCCTGTTCGCGGGGCGTCCCGGCGCGCGGGCGTGGCGGCGGATCCTGTCCGAAGGGGCGCATCGGCCGGATGCCGGGCCCGAGCTGTTGGAACAGGGGTTGGAGCAGATCGAACTGGCCCCCGGGGCGACGGCGGTGTAAGGCTGCGCGCGACCATACACAACCACGGGAGCCGCGCCGCATGACCACCATACCGATGCCCGAGACGACGTTGCTGTTGCAGATGCTGGCGATGCTGATGGTGATCGGCGGCTTTGCCGGGGTGCTGGCCGGGTTGCTGGGCGTGGGCGGGGGGATCGTGCTGGTGCCGGCGTTCTTCTACGCGTTCAAGACGCTGGGATATGACGGCCCGCAACTGATGCAGATATGTTTGGCCACGTCGCTGGCCACGATCATCGTGACATCCGTCAGATCGGTGTTGAGCCATAATCGCAAGGGGGCGGTGGATTGGGCCATCCTGCGGGGCTGGGCGCCGGGGATCGCGGTGGGGGCCGTGATGGGCGTGCTGGTGGCGGCATCGCTGCGGTCGGTCACGTTGCAGGGCATATTTGGTGTGCTGGGCCTTGTCATCGGGGCGTATCTTGGGCTTGGCCGCAGTCATTGGCGCCTTGGCCAAGCCATGCCCGGGGGCCTGCGACGGGTGATTTTGTCGCCCTTGATGGGCTTCATGTCGGTGCTGATGGGGATCGGCGGGGGCAGTTTCGGCGTGCCCTTGATGAGCCTTTACAACACGCCGATTCACCGCGCCGTGGCGACGGCGGCGGGGTTTGGCGTGTTGATCGCGGTGCCGTCCGTCGCGGGCTTTTTGCTGCTTGAAATAGACCCGGCGTTCCGGCCGCCTTTCACCGTGGGGGCGGTCAACCTGGTGGCGTTTGGCGTGACCATCGCGATGACGCTGATCACCGCGCCGTGGGGCGTTCGTCTGGCGCATGCGATGGACCCGAAGCCACTCAAACGGGTGTTCGCGGTGTTCCTGACATTGGTCGCTTTGAACATGTTGCGCAAGGCTCTGGGCTGGTAGTTAACGATTGGCGCTTGCGCCGAAACGGACGGTTGCGCGCCTGAACCGCACGGTTCGTACGGTTTCGCAGCGCCGTTAACCGCCCGGCAACCCGCGCCGCGCTATCACCATCTGCAGGCCGCCCGAATCATGGAACTGGGCGCAGGCGGATGGAGGCATGATGTTGGGGCTTGCCCATAGGGCGATGCGACGGGGGCGAGGCTGGCCGCGCGGGGCAGGGCGGTCAGCCTTGCGCTTGCTCTTCCTGCTCGGCCTGCTTGGTCAGATCGTCAAGCGCGCGCAGCCGGGTCAGCAGCGCGGGCATGTCGGCCAACGGCACCATGTTCGGCCCGTCGGATGGGGCGGTATCGGGGTCATCGTGGGTTTCGATGAACAGCCCCGCGCAGCCAACCGCCAACGCCGCGCGCGCCAGCGGCGCCACGAATTGCCGCTGCCCGCCCGATGCGGTGCCCTGCCCACCGGGCAGTTGTACCGAATGGGTGGCGTCAAAGATCACCGGGTAGCCGGTTTCGGCCATGATCGGCAGCGCGCGCATGTCCGACACCAGCATGTTGTATCCAAAGCTTGCGCCGCGTTCGCACAGCATGATCGATTGGTTGCCGGTCGAGGCGAGTTTAGATGCGACATTGGCCATGTCCCAAGGGGCAAGGAACTGCCCCTTCTTGACGTTGATGGCGCGGCCCGTCTCGCCCGCCGCCAGCAGCAGATCGGTTTGGCGGCTGAGGAAGGCGGGGATTTGCAGCACGTCGCAGACCTGCGCCGCGCGGGCGCATTGGCCGGCCTCGTGGACATCGGTCAGGACGGGGCAGCCAAACTCGTCGCGGATGCGGTGCAGGTGGTCCAGGCCCCGCTCGATCCCGATCCCGCGCTCGCCCGAAAGCGACGAGCGGTTGGCCTTGTCGTAGCTGGCCTTGAAGATGAACGGGATCGACAGCCGCTCGCACGTCTCTGCCAGCGCGCCCGCGATCCGGCGCGCGTGATCGAGCGTTTCCATCTGGCACGGCCCCGAGATCAGCGCGAAGGGCAGCGCATTGGAAATGCGGGTGGTCTCGGTGACGGCGACGGTGTGGGGCATCGGGCAGGGTTCCATTCTTGGGCCGCAAGCGGGCACGGGTCAGGCGACGCCGACACGCAGGCAATCGTGGATGTGCAACACGCCGCACAATTGATTATCGTCATCGACGACCAGCAGCGCGCCGATCTTGTTGGTGTTCATGATGTGCAGCGCCTCGGAAATCAACATCTCGGGCTTTGCGACACGCGGGTTGCGGGTGGCTACCTGTCCGGCGGACAGATCCAGCAACCCGGTCAGGTTGCGCCGCAAATCGCCATCGGTGATGACACCGATCAGCGCGCCACCGTCGGTCACCGCGACGATGCCGAAGCCCTTGGCGCTCATCTCGACCAGGGTGTCGCCCATCGGGGTGTCGGCGGTAACGATCGGCAGGCTGTCGCCGCCATGCATCACGTCGCCCACGCGCATGAACTGCGCGCCCAGCTTGCCGCCGGGGTGAAAGACGTGGAACGCATCCGCTGCGAAACCGCGCTGCGCCATCAGCGCCACGGCGATCGCATCGCCGAGCGCCAGCGCCGCCGTGGTCGAGGTGGTGGGCGCCATGCCGATGGTGCAGGCCTCGGGCAGGTCGGGCAGGATCAGCGACACCTCGGATTGCCGGCCCAGGGTGCTTTGGGGGTTTTTCGTAAGCGAAATCAGTGGGATACCAAAGCGCCGCGTGTATTGCATCAGGTCGAACAACTCGCGCGTCTCGCCCGAGTTCGACAGCAGCAGGCAAACATCTGCGCCGGTGACCATGCCCAGATCGCCATGGCTGGCCTCGCCCGGATGCAGGAACAGCGCCGGCGTGCCGGTCGAGGCAAGCGTCGCCGCGATCTTGCGCGCGACATGGCCGGATTTTCCCATGCCAGACACCACCACGCGCCCCTCCGACGCCAGGATCAGCGCGATCGCGCGGACAAGGCCGGTGGGCGGGTCATCGGCCATCGCCATAAGCGCGCTTGCCTCGGTGCGCAGTACGCGCGCGGCGCTGGCCAGCACCTCGTTGCGGTCCAGCGCCGTGGTCGGGGTATCAGTCATTCGCGGTTCTGCCCTCTTCTTGCCGCCCCGGGGGCGTCCGTGTTGCGCGCGGCCCACTATGCCCCCCGGGGCACGCGATGCTCAAGGGCTGAATAGCAGGCGGGCGCGCGGCGGCGGCAATGGCGCTCAGTCCTGGCGCTTGAGGCGGGCGGCGCGGCCGCCGCGGCGCTTGCGCAGAAGGGGGGCGCGGCCGGGCAGTTCGGCCATGACGGCGCGGCGCTCATGTGGTGGCATCGCGGACCAGCGCGCGATCTCGTCGATGCTGCGCAGGCAGCCGGTGCATAGCCGCGTCTGCGGATGGATCACGCAGACCTTGATGCAGGGGCTTTCGACCTCGTCGCGTTTCCAGATCTCGTCGCTCATCATGCGCCCTTCATGTAGCGGAGGCGGTCCAGCACTCCTTGAAGGATATAGGACGCGGCGACGTGGTCGATCACCTCGGCGCGACGCTTTCGTGTCGTATCCGCCTCGAGCAGGGCGCGCTCGGCCGCGACGGTGGACAGGCGCTCGTCCCAGAACCCGATCGGCAGGTCGGTCAGCCGCGACAGGTTGCGGGCAAAGGCGCGTGTCGATTGGCAGCGGGGGCCCTCGCTTCCGTCCATGTTGCGCGGCAGGCCCAGGACCAGGCCGGCAATTCCGCGGGCCTGCGCCAGCTCCAGCAGCCGCGCGGCGTCCAGGCCGAACTTGCGCCGACGGATGGTTTCCAGGGGGCTGGCCACGCTGCGACCCAGATCGGTAACGGCGAGGCCTATGGTCTTGTCGCCCAGGTCCAGCCCCATCAGGGCACCCATGGGCGGCAGGGCGGCGGCGAACTCCTCGATCTCGTCATGGATCATCGCGGGCCCCGTCAGTCCAGCACGCCGGCGCGCCCGGCGGCATTGCGGACCTGGGCCAGCGCCTCGGGCCGTTCGGCGAAGACTTGTTGCGCCTCGGCCCAGATGCTGCGCGCCTTCTCGGTCTCGCCCAGCACCCCGTAGGCGCCGATCAGGCGGGCCCATTCGGCGGCGCTTCCGCCCTCGGTCGCAAGGCGATCGGACAGGCCTTCGACCATGTTGCGGATCATCTGCTGGCGGTCCTCGGCGCTCATGTCGCCGGCCGCTTGCATGTCTTCCGCAGTCGGGCCCTTGAGCGCACCGGCCGCGGGGGCAGGGGCGGGCGCGGTGTATTCGACCCCGGCGCGCTGCGCCACCTGTTCGATCTGGTCGCGGATCGGCGCGATCCAGGGGGCGTCGGCGGGTCCCTCTTCCAAGAGCGCGCGCCAGACGCTGAAGGTGCGGTCGGGGCGGCCGGTCTGCGCCGCCATCAGGCCCATGTAATAGCGCGCCGCGCCGTTCGATGGATCGCGCCGCAGCGCCGCCAGCAGGGCCTTTTCCGCCTCGGGCGAGACATAGCCCTGCGCCGCGATGATCAGCAATTCGGCATAATCGGCGTACTCGGTGGCGGTGGCCGCGTCACCGCGCAGCGCCAGCAGCTTTTCCTGCGCCTCGTAGGCGGCGGTGAAGTTGCCCATGTTCGCCTCGTTGCGCACCAGCAGTTGCAGACCTCGCGCGTCGTCGGGGCGGTTGGCCACGGCCTCGCGCAGCTTGTCCATCAGGGCGGCAAACTCGGGCGCCACCTCGGGCGGCATGCGGGCGGGCTGTTCGGCCTCCACCTCGGCCTGCGAGGGGCGGTTTTCGCGGGCGTCTTCGGCGGCGACGAGGCGTTTTTGCAGGCCCATGTCGGGATAGCCCGGCGCGCCCAGCCATTGATAAAGGCCCACTGAGCCGCCCAGCAACACCACCGCGGTCAGCGCGATGGCAATGCGGCCGCCGGTGCGGGGCTGATCCTGTCCGGTCTCGGCCTGTTGCAGCGCCGCGTCGGCGGCAAGGATACGGCGCGACACCTCGGCGCGGGCGCGTTCGGCGTCGGCCTTGGCAACGGCGCCGCGCGCCAGGTCGCGGTCGATCTCGCGCAGCTGATCGCGATACACCTTCAGGTCATAGGCGGCAGGCGGCACGTCGCCCGCGCGTCCGCGCAGCAGCGCCAGCGCCAGAATTGCCGCGACAGCCAGTGCCAGCGCACCCGTGATGATCCAGAACAGCATCGGCGTCTCCTCGAATTGGTCCCTCCCCCATGTAGCCATCCGGGCCACCGCGCAAAAGGGCAAACTGTCGCGACCCGCACCACATGTCGCAACCACGCCCCAATGTGACGTTTCAAAACAGGGGCGCGGCGCGGCTTGGGTGCAGATAGCAGGGGCAGCGTTGCCTGCGACCGGATTCGAGGCGAGGGGGCCCCATGAGACGATATTCAGCCTTTGCCATCGCGCGCGAAGCGGCGCGCTATCACAGCGGTTGGGGCAAGGCATGGTCCAGCCCCGAACCGAAGAAGAAATACGACGTCATCATCGTCGGCGCGGGCGGTCACGGGTTGGCGACGGCGTTCTACCTGGGGCGCAATTTCGGCATCACCAACGTGGCGGTGATCGAAAAGGGCTGGCTGGGCGGCGGCAACACGGGCCGCAACACCACGATCATCCGCTCGAACTACCTGCAGGACCCGTCGGCGGCGATCTACGAGAAGTCCCGCTCGCTCTACGAGACGATGAGCCAGGACCTGAACTATAACGTGATGTTCTCGCCGCGCGGCGTGATGATGCTGGCGCAGACGCAGGCCGAGGTGCGCGGCTACCTGCGCACGGCGCAGGCCAACGCGCTGCAAGGGGTAAGCACGCGGTTCATTCAACCCGCCGAGGTCAAGAAACTGGTGCCGATCATCAACCTTGACGGGCCGCGCTACCCGGTGCTGGGCGCGCTGTGGCAGGATCGCGCCGGCACCGCGCGCCACGATGCGGTGGCGTGGGGTTACGCGCGGGCGTGCTCGGACATGGGGATGGACATCATCCAGCAATGCGAAGTGACCGCCGTGCGCCGCGAGGGCGGGCGCGTGGTGGGCGTGGACACCACCAAGGGCGCGATCGACTGCGATAAGCTGGGCATCGTGGTGGCCGGAAACTCGGGCGTGATGGCCGAGAGGGCCGGCTTCCGCCTGCCGATTGAGAGCGTCGCGCTGCAGGCGCTGGTGTCCGAGCCGATCAAGCCCTGCATGGACGTGGTGGTGATGGCCAACACGGTGCACGGCTACATGAGCCAGTCGGACAAGGGCGAAATGGTGATCGGCGGCGGCGCGGACGGCTTCAACAACTACACGCAGCGCGGATCGTTCCATCATATCGAGGAAACCGTGCGCGCATTGGTCGAGACGTTCCCGATGGTCTCGCGCCTCAAGATGCTGCGCCAATGGGGCGGTATCGTGGATATGACCGGCGACCGCTCGCCGATCCTGTCCAAGACGCCCGTCGAGGGGGTGTTCATCAATGGCGGCTGGGGCACCGGCGGGTTCAAGGCGACGCCGGGATCGGGCTGGGCCATGGCCGAGCTGATGGCCAAGGGCCACTCGCCGCTGACCGACGAGTTTTCGATGTGGCGCTTCAAGGAAGGCAAGTTCATCGATGAGAGCGTCGCCGCGGGGGTGGCTCACTGATGCGGTTTGAATATCCAACCCCCGCCCGCAGCCCCGGCGCGGCGCGCGGGACCATGATCAAGGGAGCCATGCCATGCTAATCCTCCACTGCCCCTATTGCGGCGTCATGGCCGATGAAACCGAATTGCACGGTGGCGGTGAGGCGCACCTGACGCGCCACGGACCCGGTTCTTCGGACGAGGACTTCCACGACTACCTGTTCGCCAAGGAAAACCCCCGCGGCGTGCATTTTGAGCGCTGGCGCCACGTTCAGGGCTGCGGCAAGTGGTTCCACGCCGCGCGCGACACCGCCACGCTCGAGGTGTTCGGCACCTACCCGGCGCAAACCACCGAGCCACCCAAGGCCATCCGCAAGGCGATCACCGCCAAGCGACCCGGCTGGACGTGGCGCGGCTTCTCAGACCCTGCCAAATGAGGCTTCTTCTGGCAGGAAATATCCTCGGGGGGTCCGGGGGGCAGACAGCCCCCCGGCCGCTCGAAGCCAACACGAGGACCCGAGCATGAGCACACGACTCGCAACAGGCGGCCGCCTTCTCGACAAGGGCCGGCAGGTGTCGTTCACTTTCAACGGCAAGCGCATGACGGGCTGTGCCGGCGATACGCTGGCTTCGGCGCTGCTGGCCAATGACCAGGTGATGATGGGCCGCTCGTTCAAGTATCACCGCCCGCGCGGCGTGGTCGCCAGCGGCGCGGAAGAGCCGAACGCGCTGGTGGGTCTGGGCACAGGCGCGCGGTTCGAGCCGAACCAGCGCGCCACCACGACCGAGCTGTTCGAGGGCCTGAGCGCCGCGTCGCAGAACCACTGGCCAAGCCTTGATTACGACATCGGCGCGGTCAACCAGGCTTTTGCCCGGTTCCTGCCGGCGGGGTTCTATTACAAGATGTTCATGTTCCCGCGCGTGTTCTGGAAACATGTCTACGAGCCGTTCATCCGCCAATCCGCGGGCCTTGGCAAGGCGCCGGATGCCGAGACGCGCGATGCCGACACCTATGAGCATTTCCACGCCTACACCGATGTCCTTGTGATCGGCGGTGGTATCGCGGGCCTGCAGGCGGCGCTGGCGGCGGGCCGGTCTGGCGCGCGGGTCCTGGTGATGGAGCAGACGCCGCATTGGGGCGGGCGCGCGCCCGTCGATGGCGGCGAGGTGGACGGCAAACCGGCCGAGGCGTTCATCGACGCGGCGGTGGCCGAGTTGGAGGCGATGGACAACGTCACCTTGCGGCTGCGCTGCATGGGGGCGGGGGTTTATGACCACGGCTATGTCCTGGGCTACGAGCGGCTGAGCGATCACGCGCCGGGTGCGGACGGGCCGCGCCATCGCCTGTGGCGGGTGCGCGCGGGGCAGGTGATCACCGCGACCGGCGCGATCGAGCGGCCGCTGTCATTCGCCGGCAACGACGTGCCGGGGGTGATGCTGGCCTCGGCTTTGCGTGACTACGTGGTCAACTGGGGCGTGTCGGCGGGCGACCGGACGGTCGTCGTGACCAACAATGACGACGCTTACCGCACGGCGCTGGTGCTGCTGGATGCCGGGCTCAACGTGCCGCTGATACTGGATGCGCGCGCAGGCGGAGGCGGGGCGCTGGCCGATGAGGCGCGCGCGCGGGGTATCCGCGTGGAGACCGGAAAGGGAATTGCCAAGGTCAAGGGCCGCGCCCGCGTCACCGGCGTTGCGATCTGCGCGCAGGCGGGCGAGGGCGCGGTATTGGAAGAGGTGCCTTGCGACGCGGTGGCGATGTCGGGGGGCTGGTCGCCGGTGGTGCACCTGTGGTCGCATTGCGGCGGCAAGCTCAACTGGGACGACGCGCTGGCGATGTTCCGCCCCGACGCGGGCCGCGCCCCCACTGGCCATGACGGCGCGCCTTTTGTCGCCGCCTGCGGCGCCGCCAACGGCGAGTTCGGGCTGAATGCGATCCTGAAAGATGCCAACACCGCCGGGCAAACTGCGGCGCGCGCCACCGGCCACAAGCCGGGCCGCAAGGGCGCGCCCAAGGCCAGCGACGCCGGGGACGAGGCGCCGCTTGAGCAGGTGTGGCTGATGCCGCAGGGCGCCAATATCAAGCTACGGATGAAGGCGTGGCTGGATTACCAGAACGACGTGAAGGTGTCGGATGTGCAACTGGCCGCGCGCGAGGGCTATGAAAGCGTAGAGCACACCAAGCGCTATACCACGCTAGGGATGGCGACGGATCAGGGTAAGCTGAGCAATATCAACGGATTGGCGGTTCTTTCTAATGTATTGGGTCAACCGATACCGCAGGCCGGCACCACCACGTTCCGCCCGCCCTACACCCCGATCTCCATGGGCGCCATTGCCGGCGAGGCGCGCGGCGCGCTGTTCCAGCCGATCCGCCGCACCACCGTGCATGACTGGCACGAGGCGCAAAACGCCTACATGGAGCCGGTCGGCCATTGGCGGCGGCCCTACTGCTTTCCCAAGGCGGGCGAAAGCCACGAGGACGCCGTGCAGCGCGAGGTGCGCGCCACCCGCGACAGCCTTGGCCTGCTGGACGCCTCGACGCTGGGCAAGCTGATCGTCAAGGGGCCTGATGCGGGCCGGTTCATGGACATGATGTATACCAACATGATGTCCAACCTGGCGGTGGGAAAATGCCGCTATGGCCTGATGTGCAGCGAAAACGGGTTCCTGATGGATGACGGCGTGGTCGCGCGCCTGTCCGATGATACCTGGCTGTGCCACACCACCACCGGCGGGGCCGAGCGGGTGCATGCCCATATGGAGGAGTTCCTGCAAACCGAATGGTGGGATTGGCAGATCTTTGTCGCCAACGTGACCGAGCAATACGCACAGTTCGGCGTGGTTGGCCCCAATTCCCGCAAGGTGTTGGAAAAGCTGGGCGGTGTGGACCTGTCGAAAGAGGCGCTGGCGTTCATGCAATGGACCGAGGGCACGCTTGCGGGGATCGAAAGCCGTATCTTTCGTATATCTTTTTCCGGCGAATTGAGCTATGAAGTTGCGGTGCCGGCCAGCATGGGTCGCGCCTTCTGGAACAAGTTGCTGGAGGCGGGCAAAGAGTTTGGCGTGACCCCCTACGGCACCGAGGCCCTGCATATCATGCGGGCCGAGAAGGGCTTCATCATGATCGGGGACGAGACCGACGGCACGGTGATCCCGCAGGACCTTGGCCTGAACTGGGCGATATCCAAGAAGAAAGAGGATTACATCGGCAAGCGCGCGCAGGCGCGCAGCTACATGACCAACCCCGAGCGGTGGAAGCTGGTGGGTCTTGAGACCGTGGATGGCAGCGTGCTGCCCGATGGCGCCTATGCCGTGGGCGAGGGCGTCAATGCCAACGGTCAGCGCGTGGTGCAGGGGCGGGTGACGTCGACCTACCACTCCCCGACCCTGGAGCGGGGGATCGCCATGGGGCTGGTCCTGCACGGGCCCGACCGGATGGGCGAAGTGCTGGATTTCCCGCGGTTGGACGGCAGCATCGTGCAGGCAAAGATCGTCGATCATGTCTGGTTCGACAAGGACGGGGAGAAGCAGAATGTCTGAGGCGGCAAGCGCATTGAGCGGCGCGGCATACGAGGGTGGCCTGGTGCGGGTGGCCGATGCCGGTCTTCAGGGCATGGTCACGCTGCGCGGCGATCTGGAGGCGGAGGCGATCCGCGCGGCGGTGCGTGAGGCGTCGGGCTGCGACATGCCCGGCCAGCGCGCGATCACCGCTGAGGGCGATGCGGCGGTGGCGTGGATGGCGCCCGACGAGGTTCTGATTCTGGGGCCGCACGCACGCGCGGGTGACACCTGCGCGGCGCTTGAGGCGGCGTTGCAGGGGCAGCACCACCTGGCGGTGAACGTGTCGGACGCGCGGGCGCTGTTCACGGTGACGGGCGAGGATGCGGCGGTGCGCGAGGTATTGGCCAAGCTGGCGCCGGTGGACCTGTCGCCGGGGGCGTTCGGGCCGGGCGATTTCCGGCGCTCGCGGTTGGCGCAGGTGCCCGGCGCGTTCTGGATGCCGCAGGCAGGCGTAATGCGCGTGATCTGCTTTCGCTCGGTGGCGCAATACGTGTTCGATTTGCTATGCACCTCTGCGGCGCCGGGCAGCCGGGTGGGGTATTTCGAAGCCTGAGCCGACCGTCGGCGCCGCGCCGCTATTTGCCCGGTCCGTGGTCGGGCGGGGTTGACGCCCCGCTGCGGGCGGACCACTTATCCGGTACCAGACAATTTCAACGCACGAACAACGAGGGGGGCCTGATATGGCTTTTGAACTTCCTGATCTTCCCTATGCGCATGACGCCCTGGCAGACCTGGGCATGTCGCGCGAGACAATGGAATACCACCACGATATTCACCACAAGGCCTATGTCGATAACGGCAACAAGCTGATTTCTGGCACCGAATGGGAAGGCAAGCCCGTCGAAGAGATCATCAAGGGCACCTATGACAAGTCGGCCGTCGCGCAGAGCGGTATTTTCAACAACGCTAGCCAGCACTGGAACCACAGCCAGTTCTGGGAAATGATGGGGCCGGGCAAGACCGGGATGCCCGGTGAGCTGGAAAAGGCGCTGACCGAGGCGTTCGGCAGCGTTGACAAGTTCAAGGAGGACTTTGCCGCCGCGGGCGCCGGGCAGTTCGGCTCGGGCTGGGCGTGGCTGGTCAAGGATACGGATGGCAGCCTCAAGGTGACCAAGACGGAAAACGGGGTGAACCCGCTTTGCTTTGGTCAGACGGCACTGCTGGGATGCGATGTGTGGGAGCATTCCTATTACATCGATTTCCGCAACAAGCGGCCGGCCTACCTGCAGAATTTCCTGGAAAACCTGGTGAACTGGGAAAACGTGGCTGCGCGCATGTAAGCGCCGCGCGAATGCCGCGAGAGGATGGGACGCCCCGCTGCATGCCAGCGGGGCGTTTTTTTGTTTGGGCGCGCGGGAGTGGTGGGGGCTTTGCCCCCCGCCGCCCGGTGGGCGGCTCCCCCCAGGATATTTCGGGCCAGAAGAAGCCGGGGCGCGGAATATTGCGTTATTTGATCTGGATCGTTTTGCTGGCGGGCTGTTTTGTGGTTTCCTGAGTGCGTGTAATTGGAAACGATGGGAGATGGATGATGGCCAAACTCCAGAAGAAGGCGTGGGTTCTGGTGGCGGACGGTGAAAAGGCGCTGTTCATGCGCAACACCGCGGGGGCGGCGCATCCCGAGTTGGAGATCGTGCGCGTCGAGTCGCAGGAAAATCCGCGTCAGGGTGAGCAGACAGCCGACCGGCCCGGGCGCATGCCCGACAGCGGGGCGGGGCAGTTCTCGGCGATGGAGGAGCCCGACTGGCACCGGTTGGCCAAGGACAGGTTTGCCGCCGGGATTGCGGCCACGTTGAACCGCGAGGCGTTGAAAGGGGCGTTCGAAGAGATCGTCCTGGTCGCGCCGCCCAGGACGTTGGGCGAGTTGCGCGACCAGTTGCACGAGGCGGCGACGGCGCGCGTATGCGCGGAGATCCCCAAGACCCTGACCAATCATCCCCTGCCCGAGATCAAGCGCCGGGTGCTGGACGCGCTGGCGGAGCTGTAGCGCGCCAGCGGGAGCGTGAAATAGCCATTGTACCGCCCGCCGCTTTGCGGCAGCTATGCATTATACGTGCATAGGCTGAGGCGAGTGTGGTGATGAACGAGGCGGCCAAGGGCGTGGCGGCGATGGTGGCGGCCTGCACCATCTGGGGACTGTCGCCGCTTTATTACAAGATGTTGGCGCATATCCCGCCGATTGAGATCCTGGCGCATCGCACGCTGTGGTCGATGCTGTTCTTTGCCGGTGTTTTGCTGCTGCAAAGCCGGTTGGGGGAGTTGCGCCGCGCCCTTGGCGGGGTGCGCGCGGCGGTGATCATCGGGTTTGCGGCGCTGATGATCTCGACCAACTGGTTCATCTTCATCATGTCGATCCAGATCGGCAAGGCGACCGAGGCGTCGATGGGGTATTACCTGTTCCCGCTGGTGGCGGTGGTGATCGGCATGGTGGCGTTCGGTGAAAAGCTGGGTCGGGCGCAGGCCGTGGCGGTGGCGTTGGCGGCGATGGCGGTGGCGCTGTTGACCTATGGGCTTGGTGTGGCGCCTTGGATTGCGCTCATCTTATCTATTAGCTTTGGCATGTATGGCCTTGTAAAGAAATACATTTCGGTGGGGCCGGTTGTATCGGTCACGGGCGAGGTTCTGCTGCTGTCACCGATCGCGCTGCTGGTGTTGTGGATCGTTCACACCGGCGGCGATGGCGGCGGTGCGTTCGGCGCGTCTGTGTCTGACAGCGCGCTGCTGGCGTTTTCGGGGCCATTGACGGGCACGCCGCTGATCTTGTTTTCCTACGCCACGCGGCGGGTGCGCATGGCGACGGTCGGGTTGGTGCAATACCTCAACCCGACCTTGCAGTTCTTCTGCGCCGTGATCGTGTTCGGCGAGCCGTTCGGCACCTGGCACGCGGCTGCGTTTGCGTTGATCTGGACCGCTCTGGCGATCTATTCATTCACCGCGCTGCGGGCCGAAAGGGCGGCGCGTAGGGCGCGGGCCAGTTCCTCGGCGGTGGCGACGGGGGTGAGGTAGCCCATCAGCGACTCGTCGGCAAAGCCCTGGTCGATGACGTGGCGCAAAAGCGCCAGCAGCGGCTGCCAGTAGCCATCGGTATCGAGCAGGAAGATCGGCTTGGCGTGCAGGCCCAGTTGCCGCCATGTGAGCACCTCGAACAGTTCGTCCAGCGAGCCCGCGCCGCCGGGCAGCACCACGATGGCCTGCGCGTTCATGAACATCACCTTCTTGCGCTCGTGCATGGTTTCGGTGACGACGAAGCGCGACAGGTCCCGCTTGCCCACTTCGCGCTCAAGCAGGTGCACGGGGATCACGCCGAAGGTGTCGCCGCCGACGGCCTGGGCGCTGCGGGCGACGGCGCCCATCAGGCCGATATCGCCCGCGCCATAGACCAATTGCCACCCCGCCCCGGCGATGGCGCGGCCCAACTTCTGGGCCTCGCGTTCGAAGCTAGGGTTTGCGCCCGCGCGCGATCCGCAATAAACGCATACCGAGGGACGGGTCGGAGCGCGGGGTGTGGTATGTGTCATTGGGTCATCCGATATGTTGTCAAACGTGCTTTTGACCCCTGATAGCCCTGTTGATAAGGTCACTCAACCGCCGTGAACAAACGGCCGGAGGGAAGGGAAGCGAATGTTCGGAAAGGCAGGACTGGCGGGGGCACAATCCCTGACCATCAGCGGAATCGTGGTGGCGGGTGTTGCCGCGATCGGCGTCTATACCTTTGGCGGCTTCGGCGATGATCCCGCCCCGCAAGATCCTGTGTCGCAACAGGCCCCGGCCGAGGGGGACGGCGAAGCCACCCAAGACGATGAGCGCCCGCCCCAGGCGCGCGAGCAGAGCAAGGGCGCACCTTCCGTTGGGGATGCCGCGCCGGAGGGCACCGACAAGCCCGAGGCGAGCGCCCCGCGCCCGCCCAGTTTCGACACCGTGCGCGTGGCGCCGGACGGAACGGCGGTCATTGGCGGGCGCGGCGCCCCCGGTGCGACGCTTGAGGTGCTGCTGGATGACGAGGCGGTGTCGGACCTGGATATCGGTGCGGACGGGGCATTCGCCCAGATCCTGACGCTGGAGCCGTCGCAATCGCCGCGTGTCCTGAGCCTTGTGATGGAGCTGAACGGCGAAAGGATCCCGTCCGATGATGCCGTGATCGTCGCGCCCTTCGGCGCCGAGCCCGCGCCCGAGCCCAGCCCGGAGCGGGCACCCGATGCCACCGGCGATGACATGGTGGTTGCCGATGCGGGGGAACAGGACGCGCAGAGCGGAGAACCGGGGCCGGCCGAGACAACCGCGCCGCAACAGGATGCGCCCACCGAGGCTGACGCGGCCCCCAAGGCCGAGATCGCCGAGGCGCCGGAGGTTGAAACGGCCCAAGCCGTTGAGGCACCCGAGACGGACGGGCCGTCCGGTACGGAGCAGGCAGACGCCACGTCTGAGGAGGCGCCCCAGCAGGCAGACGCCGCGCCCACGACAACGCCAAAACCTGAGCCAGCGCCAGAGCCAGCGCCAGAGCCAGAGGCGCGGCAACTGGCCGATGCAGGCGAGGACGCGAAACCCGAAGTTGAGGATGCAACGGCAATGGACGCCGCCCGGGCACCCGGGGCAGATGGCACCCCCACCCGTGCCAAGGTCCCCGCCGCCGGGGCCGGGGTTCCGGCGCAATACATCGCGGCGGCCGGTATGGCGCCCGCGCAGGATGAGCCGTCCGCACCCGCGCCCGACGTGGCCGAAAGCGCACCCGCCGCCGCCACGCCGCCGCAGGCCGGGGAGGCGCAGGCGCCGGAGGTCTCGATCGCTGGCGATGACGGCGCGCCCGAAACCGCGCCCGAAACCGCGCCTGTGCCCGAGATGACCGCGCAGGCCGATGCCGCCGCCACGACGCCCGAGGCGCCCGCGGTCCTGTTGACGACGCGCGACGGGGTGCGCCTGATGCAGCCCTCGGGCGGCGGCGCGCAGACGCCCGAGGCGATGGCGCAGCTTTCGATTGACACGATCAGCTACTCCGACACCGGCGAGGTGCAGATCGCCGGCCGCGGCGAGGGGGAGCGCTTTGTCCGGGTCTACGTGGACAACGCGCCGATCACCACCTCGCGGATCGCGCCCGATGGCAACTGGAGCAGCACGCTGCCCAATGTCGATGCCGGGGTCTATACCCTGCGGGTGGACCAGATCGACGAGGCCGGCGAGGTGATGGAGCGGGTCGAGACGCCCTTCAAGCGCGAGGACAAGCAAAAGCTGGCGCGCGTGCTGGAGAAAACGACCAAAGGTGCCGCGGATGATGCCGCCCCGGCGGTGCGCCGCGTGGTGGTGCAGCGCGGCAATACCCTGTGGGGGATCGCGCGGCGCAACTACGGCGAGGGGATCTTGTACGTGCGGGTGTTCGACGCCAATCGCGACAAGATCCGCCATCCCGACCTGATCTATCCGGGGCAGGTGTTCACCGTGCCCGAGCCGGAGCAAGAGACCGAGCCCGAGTCAGAGCAGGAGTGATCGGCACAGGCGAACGCGGCGGCAAGGCTGGTCATCGGGGCGGCGGGGGGCTATCTGTGCCTCGCACTGTTCAACTTGAGAAAGCCCCCTATGCGCCGACTGACCCCGACCGATGCGTCGCTGACCGCTGATCAGGCCTCGGGCCTGCGCACGATCCGCCGCGTTGCCCCGTACCTTTGGCCCGACGATCAGCCGTGGGTCAAACGGCGCGTGGTACTGGCGCTTCTGGCGCTTCTGGCGTCCAAGGTGGTCGCGGTGACGACGCCGGTGATCTACAAGCACGCGGTCGATGCGCTCTCGGGGGAGGGGGTGCCGATGCTGGCGCTTGGCGCGGTCGGGCTGACCGTGGCCTATGGCATGGCGCGGATGATGACCAACGGGTTCCAGCAGTTGCGCGATGCGCTGTTCGCGGCGGTGGGGCAACGCGCGCTCAGGGCGCTGGCGCTTGAGACGTTCACGCATATCCACCGCCTGTCGCTGCGCTATCACCTGACGCGGCGCACCGGCGGCCTGAGCCGGGTGATCGAGCGCGGGGTCAAGGGCGTTGAGTTCCTCCTGCGCTTCCTGCTGCTGTCGATCGGGCCGCTGGTCCTGGAATTGCTGATGGTCGCCGGGATGCTGTTTTTCCTGTTCGATTTCAGTTACCTGGCTGTGGTGGGCGTGACCATCGCGATCTATGTCGCCTTTACCTTCAAGGTGACCGAATGGCGCGTGAAGCTGCGCCGCGAGATGAACACCCAGGATACCGAGGCCAATCAAAAGGCCATAGACAGCCTTCTTAACTTCGAGACGGTCAAGTATTTCGGCGCCGAGGCGCGCGAGGCGGCGCGCTATGACGCCTCGATGGGCCGCTACCAGGATGCCGCGCTCAAGACCGCCTATTCGCTGTCGATGCTGAATTTCGGGCAATCGTTCCTGATCACGGCGGGGTTGATCGTGGTGATGGTGATGGCGGCGACCGGCGTGCAGGCGGGCACGCTGACGGTGGGGGATTTCGTGATGGTCAACGCCTACATGATCCAGATCACCATGCCGCTCAATTTCCTGGGCTCGGTCTACCGCGAGATCCGGCAGGCGCTGGTCGATATGGGCGAGATGTTTGATCTGCTCGAACAACCCGTCGAGGTCAGCGACAAGCCGGGCGCGCGCCCGTTGCAGGTGCGGGGCGGCACGGTGGAATTCGACGATGTCGCCTTTGGCTACGAGGCCGAGCGCCCGATCCTGCGCGGCCTCAACCTGACGGTGCCCGCGGGGCGCAGCGTGGCCATCGTGGGGCCGTCTGGCTCGGGCAAGTCCACCATCGGGCGGCTTCTGTTCCGCTTCTACGATGTCGCCAGCGGCGCGATCCGCATCGACGGGCAGGACCTGCGCGATGTGACCCAAGACAGCCTTCATGACGCGATCGGCGTGGTGCCGCAGGACACGGTCCTGTTCAACGACACGATCCGCTACAACATCGCCTACGGCCGTGATGGCGCCACCGATGCGCAGGTCCACCAGGCCGCGCGCGCGGCGCAGATCCACGAATTCATCACCTCGCTGCCGCAGGGCTATGACACGCAGGTGGGCGAGCGGGGGCTGAAGCTGTCGGGCGGCGAGAAGCAGCGCGTCGGGATCGCGCGCGCGCTGCTCAAGAACCCGCCGATCCTGCTGCTCGATGAGGCGACCAGCGCGCTGGATACCGAGACCGAGCGCGAGATCCAGGACGCGCTCGACCGCGCCGCCGAAGGGCGCACGGTTCTGATGATCGCGCACCGCCTGTCCACGGTGGCCGGCGCCGATCACGTCATTGTCCTGGAGGAGGGCCGCATTGTCGAGGAAGGCACCCATAGCGATCTGTTGGCCCGCGGCGGGCGCTATCACACCCTTTGGCAGCGACAGCAGGCGCAACAGGGCGCCGCCTGAGCCAGATCCGCGCGCGGGCAGGGGGCGCTGCCCCATCGCCTGCGGCGATTCCCCCGGGATATTTTTGGCCAGAAGAAACCCCTGAAAGGGCCCTTTGGCGGGGCTTCATCTTGCCCAAAATACTCCCGCCGGAGGCGGCCGGCGCCAGCAGCCCCGCGCGCCGCTCAGTCCTTGCGCAGCGGCACGCCAAAGAGCTCCAGCCGGTGCCCCTTGAGCCGGTAGCCCAGCTTGGCGGCGATCCGTTCCTGCAGCGCCTCGATATCGGGATCGCAGAACTCGATCACCGCGCCCGAGTTGATGTCGATCAGGTGGTCGTGGTGGTCGCGCTCGGCGTCCTCGTAGCGGGCGCGCCCGTCGCCGAATTCCAGCCGGTCGAGGATGCCCGCCTCTTCGAACAGTTTCACGGTGCGGTACACCGTGGCGATCGAGATGCGCGGGTCGCGCGCCGAGGCGCGTGCGTACAGCTCTTCGACGTCGGGGTGATCGTCGGCCTCGTGCAGCACGGTGGCGATGGTCCGGCGCTGATCGGTCATGCGCAGGCCCTTTGCCTCGCAGCGGGCGATGATTGTCTCGGTCATGAAGCCCCCGGCTCGTGCTTGCTGTGGAGGGGCGTTTTAACGCCTGCCGACGCCCATTTCCAGACGTTTTCGCACCCGTGGGTTGACTTGTGATGCGAATGCCATCATGTGCAAGGCACGCACCGCCCTTCTGCCGCGTGAGCAGATACGCAAGCCCCGGAGCGATAAAGGTCCGGGCGGATCAGGGCAGGTGCAGCAGTTTTCCCAAGATCACGCGTGGGGATCGACGCTTTGGCGGCTTTGACGGGCATGTGGCCCGCAAGGTGGCGACCGGGCGCTAACCACGATGCCGGCCTGTTGCGACGGGCTGTGCGATAATGATCCGCGTGCAGGGCAAAGGGCCCGTGCGCGGGCGAGAGGATACGAGAGTGACCAATAACCAATTCGAAATGATGGGCTTGCCTGCCAAGCTTGTTGCCGCCCTTGCCCAGCAGGGCATTTCCGAGCCGACCCCGATCCAGGGGCGGGCGATTCCCCATGCGCTGGACGGGCGCGACGTGATGGGCCTGGCGCAGACCGGCACCGGCAAGACCGCCGCCTTTGGCCTGCCGCTGATTGCGCAGATGATGGCGGCGGGCGGCAAGCCCGAGGCGCGCAAGGTGCATGCGCTGATCTTGGCGCCGACGCGCGAGTTGGCCAAGCAGATTTCCGACACCCTGGGCACCTATGTCAAAGGCACGCCGATGAAGGTGAACCTGGTGGTGGGCGGCATGTCCCTGAACGCGCAGGCCGGGCGGCTGGCGCGGGGCACCGACATCTTGGTGGCGACGCCGGGGCGGTTGATCGATCTGCTGGACCGGCGCGCGCTGAGCCTCGCCGACACGCGGTTCCTGGTGTTGGACGAGGCCGACCAGATGCTTGACCTGGGCTTTATCCATGCGCTGCGCAAGATCGCGGGTCTGTTGCCCGAGCAGCGTCAGACGATGCTGTTCTCGGCAACCATGCCCAAGCAGATGACCGAGATTTCGGCGGCCTACCTGACCGATCCCGTGCGGGTCGAAGTGTCGCCTCCGGGCAAGGTGGCCGACAAGGTGACCCAGAAGGTGCATTTCATCGCCAAGTCGGAAAAGACCAGCCTCCTGATCGAGCTGCTGGACAAGCACCGCGATGAGCTGGCGCTGGTGTTCGGGCGCACCAAGCATGGCTGCGAGAAACTGATGAAGCAGCTCGACAAGGCCGGGTTCGCCGCCGCGTCGATCCATGGCAACAAGAGCCAGGGGCAGCGCCAGCGCGCGCTGGAGGCGTTCCGCAATGGCCAGACCCGCGTTCTGGTGGCGACCGATGTCGCGGCGCGGGGGCTGGATATCCCGGACGTGAAGCACGTCTACAATTTTGATCTGCCCAATGTGCCGGAAAACTACGTTCACCGGATCGGCCGCACCGCACGGGCAGGCAAGGATGGCGCCGCGATCGCGTTCTGCGCGCCGGACGAGATGGGCGAATTGCGCGACATCCAGAAGGTCATGAAACTGTCGATCCCCGTCGCTTCGGGCCGCCCGTGGGAGGCCATCGACGCCCCCGCCGGGGCCAAGAAAGGCGGCGGTCGCGGCCCGCGTGGCGGCGGTGGCAAACCGGGCGGTGCGGGCGGCGGACGCCGGCGCCGGAGCGGCGGCGGCCGTGGCCGCGGCCGGGGTGCGCAGGCGGCGTAAGCGCGCGGACGGGCGGCCGGCTGAGGAGCCGGACATCGTCGGGCCGCAGTGCGGCGATCTTCCGTTGGTGTGGGGCATTTTATGTCAGCCGAGTCCGAAAAACGCTCAGAGCGTTGCGCAGGTGTCAGCCATATAGCCGTGCCGGGGGTCGGCCCGGCGATGCGCGGCGGGCTTCGCCCTTGATTCCGCGCAGGGCGCTATGCCTCAACGTCACGGCACCTTGTATCAGATGTCTACGACTCAGGTTCAGCGCCCTAGTTCAGACCCTAGGCGCTTAGCTCCAGGTCGGCCCAGACCGGCAGGTGATCCGAGGCCACGCGCGCCGGTTGCGCGCGTGTGCTGCCGACGCGCGTGGCGTGCAGCTGCGGCGAGAGCGCGAAGCGGTCCAGCGCGGCCACCGGGCGTGGCGCCGGGTAGCTGGCAGGGCCGTGGATGAAGCGCACCGAATGTGCGGTGGCATCCAGCGCCGCGGCGCGCCCCCAGGCGTTGAAGTCGCCCGCCAGGACGGTGGGGCGGGGCGGCAGGTGGTGCAGGGCCCGCTCGATCGCGGCGATCTGGCGCAGGCGGTCGCGCCGCCTGAGGCCCAGGTGCAGCCCGATCACCCGCAGCGGCCCCAGCGGCGTATCAAGATCGGCGCGGATCGCGCCGCGTGGCTCGAACCCGGGCAGTTCGATACCGTCGGTGGCCTCGACCCCGATGCCGGGACGCAAGAGCATGGCATTGCCGTGCCATCCGAGCGATCCACCCGGCCCGCCCACCGGCACCACGCGCCAGCCCGCATCCTCGACCATGAAGGCGGGCAGGGCGGCGGGGCGCGGCGGCAGGCGCTTGTCTGCTTCCTGCAACACGACGATCTGCGCGCCGAGGGCCTCGATCACCTCGAGCGAGCGGTCGGGCCTGCGCCGCAGGTCCAGCCCGACGCATTTTTGCAGGTTATAGGTTGCAATTCTCAGTGTGGCTGGCTTCATCATGGAATACCTGCACCGATCCGGGGGGAATGTCACGCGTGTTTGCCGATCAGACATTGTTGGCCAAGCTGATATGGGGCGCCTTGGGCCTGTCGGTGCTGGATGCGTTGATCCAAGGCAACTGGCCGCTGGCGGCGGTGGCGCTGGCGACGCTGACGCTGTCGTTGGCGCCGGTGTTCGCGGCCCGGTGGGCCGAGATCGTGATCCCGCCGTCGTTCATCACCGCGATCGTGCTGTTCGTCGGATCGACCCTGTTTTTGGGAGAGGTGTTCGATTTCTACGACAGGTTCTGGTGGTGGGATGTGGCGATGCATGGCGGTAGCGCGATCGGGCTGGGCCTGGTGGGGTTCGTGATGATCTTCATGATGTTCCAGGGCGATCGCTATGCCGCGCCGCCGATCGCGATGGCGTTCTTCTCGTTTTGCTTTGCACTGGCGATGGGGGCGCTGTGGGAGATTTTCGAGTACGGGATGGACAGCCTCTTTGGCATGGACATGCAGCGCACGGGCCTGGATGACACGATGCGCGACTTGATGGTTGACGTGGGCGGCGCCCTGATCGGGGCGGCATCGGGGTTCGCCTATCTCAAGGGGCTGGAATATGGTGGTTTACCGGGCATCATAGACGAGTTCGTGCGCCGCAACCCGCGCCTGTTCCGACGCGGCGGCGGGGGGCGGCGCTAGGGTCGGCTACGCGTGACGCGGGTTATGCGGTGGCGGGGTATGAGTGGCCTGTTGCTGACATTGGGGGGCTGGGTGAGAAGCCGCGCAGCGCCCGCCCGAGGGGGGCGGTCGGGCGCTGCGCGGCGGCGCGCAAGCGCGCCTCTATTCCGCGCATTGGGCCAGGCCTCAACGGCAGCATCAGGCCATCACCGTCCCCGGCACCGGGTATCATAACTGGTTGATGCGGCGCGTTTTCGTTCTGAAAAAGCCCTGTTACCTCCTTTCTGAAGATGCTTTAACGGCGCCCATGGAACGACGTGATGCGATAGACGCGGCCGGTGCGGCGGCGCTGGTGGGATTTGCCGGGATGCTGGCGATCAACCAAGTGGTGATCAAGCTGGGCAATGGCGGCTTTCAGCCGGTGTTCATGGCGGCGCTGCGCTCGGTCGGGGCGCTGGCGGTGCTGATGATCTGGATGCGGGCGCGCGGTGTGGCGCTGGATCTGCGGGTGGGGACGCGCCGGGCGGGGCTGTTGCTGGGCGTGTTGTTCGCGTTCGAGTTCGTGTGCCTGTTCTGGGCGCTCGATCATACCTCGGTGGCGCGGGCGTCGATCCTGTTTTATTCGATGCCGGTGATCCTGTCGCTGGCGGCGCATTTTGTGCTGCCGGGCGAGCGGCTGACGCTGCGGCGGCTTGTGGGGCTTGTGTTGGCGATGGCGGGCGTGGTGCTGGTCCTGGCCGAGCGGCAGGGCGGGCAGGCCAGCATCGCGGGCGACGTGGCGGCGCTTGCCGCGGCTTGCGGATGGGCGGGGATCGCGCTGTGCGTGCGGCTGACGGGGATTAGTCGCGTCGCCCCCGAGATGCAGCTATGGTGGCAATTGGCGGTTTCCTCGGTGCTGCTGATGGCGGCGGCGCCGCTGTTTGGCGAGCTGTTGCGCGCGCCGGGGCCGTGGCATTTCGCCGGGCTTTTGTACCAGATCTTCGCGGTGGCGAGCTTTGGCTTTCTGTTCTGGTTTTTCCTGATGTCGATCTATCCCGCCTCGGGTGTTGCCAGCTTCTCGTTCCTGACACCGGTGCTGAGCGTCGGGCTGGGCTGGGCCCTGCTGGGCGAGCGGATCGGGGCGAACGTGATCGTCGCGCTGATACTGGTGGCGATCGGGATCGTCCTGATCAACCGCAAGCGCGGGGTAAGGCCCCCGACATGAGCGGCGCGGGCGAGCGCGGAAAAATGAGTATTTTTGGCAAGATGAAGCCCTGATGGCGGTTAGTAATCGCGGGCGGCGCCGCGCCAGGCCTGCCAGATCAGCAAAACGATACCCGCTGCCGCCAGGATGACGACGGCAAGGTTGAGGGGGGCGGCATTGGCCGCGATGATCCCCGCCAGCGCCCAGATCACCGAGACGGCGAATTCGGGCGCATCTGGGCGCAGCGCCAGCACCGCAAGCGCGATGGCCAGCGCCAGCGCGATCATCGCCAGCGCCGCGATTTGCATGTCCAGTATGCCTTGCCCGGCCAACACCATCCCGAGCGCCACGCAAGACGCCGCCGTCAGCCACCCGGCATAGAACGCGACCGGGCTGCGCATCCAGGGTCGGTCCGAAGGCCCCGCGCGCATGAGGGCCAGGATCGCGCCGGCCAGCATCACCCAGATCAGCGCCGTCGCCCAGACCGGTGACAGGTTGGCAACCGGGATCCATGCCGCCCCGACCGCGAGGCTGAGCAGCAGGGGCGGGCGCATCGCGCGCCAGGCCGGATCGGCGTCGCGCCGCACGAGGCCGAACACCGCCCCCGCGATCAGCCACAGGTAGATCAGGCCCCAGATGGCAAAGGCATAGCCCGCGGGCTGCACCGGCGGATCGGTTTGCGGCACCGGGAACTGTCCCGGCGTGAACCCGTTGAACCCGGGGCTAAGCAGCGGGGAGGCGGCAAAGGCGAGCGCCCCGACCGCCACCAGCGCGGCCATCAGGCGATCGGTGTCGCGCCTGTCATCGCTTGGCTCCAGCCGTGCCATGGTGCGCCCTCCTGCGGCGATCCTTCCTTGCCTTCCCCCAAGATAAGCGCGGGCGCAGGTAGGGCAAGGGGCGCGCGCGGTTCAGGCCAGGGTGCCGCCCGCCGTCAGCCGCGTCTTGCCACGCAAGTAAGGGTGCAGCGCAGAGGGCAGATCGACCGATCCATCGGCCTGCTGGCCGTTCTCCAGCACCGCGATCAGGCACCGTCCCACTGCCAGCCCCGAGCCGTTGAGCGTGTGCACGAATTGCGGCTTGCCGCCGTCCTCGGGTTTGAACCGGGCGTTCATGCGCCGGGCCTGGAAATCGCCGCAGACCGAGACGGAACTGATCTCGCGGTAGCTATCCTGCCCGGGCAGCCACACCTCGATATCGTGGGTGCGCGTCGCGCCAAAACCCATGTCGCCGGTGCACAGGACCACCGTGCGATAGGGCAGCTCAAGCCGCTCAAGGATATCCTCGGCGGCGCGGGTCATGCGTGCGTGCTCGGCCTCGCTGCTGTCGGGGTGGGTGATCGAGACCATCTCGACCTTTTCGAACTGGTGCTGGCGCAGCATGCCGGCGGTATCGCGCCCGGCGCTGCCCGCTTCGGAGCGGAAGCATTGCGTATGCGCCACCATCCGGCTCGGCAGATCGCCCGCCTCCAGCGTCAGGCCCGCCACCGTGTTGGTTAGCGTCACCTCGGCCGTGGGCACCAGCCACCAGCCCTCGCGCGTTTGGTAGCTGTCCTCGCCGAACTTGGGCAACTGCCCGGTGCCGCGCATCATTTCGTCCACCACCAGCACCGGCGTCCATGTCTCGCGCAGGGCGTTCTCGTCAACGTGCACGTCCAGCATGAACTGCGCCAGCGCCCGGTGGATGCGCGCCACCGCGCCCGACAGCACCACGAAGCGCGAGCCGCTGAGCTTGGCCGCGGTTTCGAAATCCATCCCCGGTTTCACGCCGGCGATGTCGTAATGCTCGCGCGGGGTGAAATCAAAGGCGCGCGGCGTGCCGTGGCGGCGCAGCTCGACATTGTCGTCCTCGTCGGCGCCGTCGGGCACGTCCGGCAGCGGCGTGTTGGGCACGGTCATCAGCCGCTCGGTCAATGCGCGGTCCAGCTCCTTGGCCTCGGCCTGCATGTTGGCGACCTCGGTCTTTTTGTCGGAGACCAGCGCGCGCAGGCGCTCGAACTCGGCCTCGTCGCCCGAGGCCTTGGCGCGCCCGACCTCCTTGGAGGCCTTGTTCTGTTCGGCCTGCGCGGTTTCGGCGGCGTGGATCTTGGCGCGGCGCGCCTCGTCCAGCGCGACGATCTCGGCGGCGGCGGGCGCCTCGCCCCGGCGGGCAAGGGCGGCGTCAAGGGCGTCAGGGTTGTCTCGAATGGCGCGAATGTCGTGCATGGGGTGGCCCCTGTTGATGAGTCGGCTTTGCCCGGTCTTATGCAACAGTTTTCGCGCCGAGTGTAGGGTGGGCGTCAGACCGCGTGCGGGCCACACACAGGCGGTGACATTATAGCGCAAGCCGGGCGCGCGCCTGCCCGTGGGATGGCGCAGCAACGCTTTGGCTGCGCGCTTTATCCCGCCACATGCCTCCAACGGATCAATGGCAGTGCCCGTCCGCCAAAGCGCCAGCCCGCCGGGACGGGTCATGCTGGAAGCATGCCTGTGGCATGACCGCTCGCCCGGCGCCTCTCGGCGCTATTCGGGCGGATACTGAGTCTCGTCAAGGCGCGGGTCCCGCCTGCAGGTCAAGCCGCGCGCGCATTTGTACGCTTCTCCCGTACGATCCGGACGTTGCGTACGCTTTCGCGTCTTGCAAATGTGCCATCGCGGCCATAGGTTCCGGCCAATTCGCGGGGGGTCTGCCCCTGCCGCCGGGTGCAACAAAAGGACAGACCCTATGGAAGCCGTTGGACAGTTCATTCCCCTTATCCTGATTTTCGTGATCATGTATTTCCTTTTGATCCGGCCGCAGCAGAAGAAACTGAAGGATCACCAGAAGATGGTCGAGGCGCTGCGCCGCGGTGATCAGGTGGTCACGCAAGGCGGACTGATCGGCAAGGTGACCAAGGTCAAGGACGACAACGAGATCGAGGTGGAACTGGCCAAGGACATCAAGGTGCGCGTGGTCAAATCCACCGTTGCCCAGGTGACCAGCAAGACCGAGCCGGCCGAATCCTAACTTACTGAAAAGGCAGGCGTCATGCTGCAAATCGACCTCTGGAAACGGGTGGTGATCTGGGCGCTTTGCGCGCTCGGGCTGTTGCTGGCGCTGCCCAATGCCTTCTACACCCGCGTTGAAACCGCGAACGACGCGACCGCCGCGATCGAGACCGGCGCCAGCGATCCCGCGCTCAGGGAGCAGGCGGCGATGTGGCCGGCGTTCCTGCCCTCGGGGCTGGTGAACCTGGGGCTGGATTTGCGCGGCGGCGCGCATCTGCTGGCCGAGGTGCAGGTCGAGGACGTATACGAGACCCGGCTGCAGGCGATGTGGCCCGAGGTGCGCGACCTGCTGCGCGAGGAACGCGATCGCATCGGCACGATCCGCCTGCAACCCTCGGAGCCGGACACGTTGCGCGTGCGGTTGAACCAGAACCCCGACCAGGTGCAGGCCGCAGCCGAGATCGTGCGCGGCCTTGCCCGGCCCGTGACCAGCGTCACGGGCGCCGGGGCCAGCGATATCGAGGTATCAACCGACGGCGCCGACGTTGTCGTGCGCCTGAGCGAGGCCGAGCGCCGCGCCACAGATGAGCGCACCGTCAAGCAGGCGCTGGAGATCGTACGCCGCCGCATCGACGAGGTCGGCACGCGCGAGCCCACGATTCAGCGGCAGGGCTCTGACCGCATCCTGATCCAGGTGCCCGGCGTGGGATCGGCGGCGGAGTTGAAGGAAATCATCGGCACCACCGCGCAACTGACGTTTCAGCCGGTGGTCAGCCGCACCTCGGACAAGGATGCCTCGCCGGGCGCGGGCAACGAGGTGCTGCCATCGCTGGATACGCCGGGGCAGTATTATATCCTTGAACGCGCCCCGGTCGTCAGCGGCGAAGCCTTGGTGGATGCGCAACCCTCGTTCGATCAGAACGGTCAGCCGGCGGTGAATTTCCGGTTCAACACGTCCGGCGCGCGCAAGTTCGGCGATTACACCGCCGAGAACATCGGCAACCCCTTTGCCATCGTCCTTGACGACGAGGTGATCAGCGCCCCCGTGATCCAAAGCCACATTCCCGGCGGATCGGGCATCATCACGGGCGATTTCACCGTCGAGGAAAGCACCCAGCTTGCCGTGCTTCTGCGCGCGGGCGCGCTGCCGGCGGAGCTGATCTTCCTCGAGGAGCGGACCATCGGGCCGGAACTGGGCGCCGATAGCATCGAGGCGGGCAAGATCGCCTGCATCGTGGCCTTCATAGCGGTGCTGGTGTTCATGGTGCTGAGCTATGGCACGTTCGGGCTGTTTGCCAATGCCGCGCTGCTGCTCAATGTCGGGCTGATCTTTGGCCTGCTGTCGCTCATCGGGGCGACGCTGACACTGCCGGGGATCGCGGGGATCGTCCTGACCATCGGGATGGCGGTGGATGCCAATGTACTGGTGTTCGAGCGCATCCGCGAAGAGGCGCGCACCGCCAAGGGCCCCTCCCGCGCGATCGAGCTGGGCTATGAAAAGGCGCTTTCGGCCATTCTGGACGCCAACATCACCACCTTCATCACGGCGGTGATCCTGTTCGCCATGGGCTCGGGTCCGGTGCGGGGCTTTGCCATCACGCTGGGGCTGGGCATTCTGACGTCGGTTTTCACGGCGATTTTCGTCACGCGGTTGATCATGGTGATCTGGTTCGAGCGCCGCCGCCCCAAAAAGCTGGAGGTGTGAGATGCGCCTGAAACTCGTCCCCCAGAACACCAACTGGGATTTCTTCGCCCGCCCGACGCTGACGCTGGGGATTTCCGGGGTATTGATGGTGCTGGCACTGATTTCGTTCCTCTTGCAGGGGTTGAATTTCGGCATCGACTTCCGCGGCGGCACCACCATCCGCACCGAAAGCGCCGAGACGATCGACATCGCCGAGTATCGCGACGCGGTCGGGAGCCTGGGCCTGGGCGATATTTCCATCAGCGAGGTGTTCGATCCCACCTTCGGCCCCGATCAGAACGTCGCCATGGTGCGCATCCAGGCGCAGGAGGGCCAAGAGGCCGTGACCGCCGAGGTGGTGGCCGAGGTCGAGGCGGCCCTGCGCGAGGCGGTGCCCGATATCCGGTTCCTGTCGGTGGAATCGGTCGGCCCGAAAGTGTCGGGCGAGTTGATCCAGACCGCCGTGATCGCGGTGTTGCTGGCGATATCGGCGGTGCTTGTTTACATCTGGCTGCGGTTCGAATGGCAGTTCGCCCTCGGCGCGGTGGCGGCACTGGTGCACGACGTGGTCCTGACCATCGGCGTGTTTTCCGAGTTGCAGATACAGTTCGACCTGGCGATCATCGCGGCGCTTCTGACGATCGTGGGCTATTCGCTGAACGATACCGTGGTCGTCTTTGACCGGGTGCGCGAGAACCTGCGCAAGTACAAGAAAAAGCCGCTCAAGGACGTGATGAACATCTCGATCAACGAAACCCTGAGCCGCACGGTGATGACCTCGGTCACGACGCTGATCGCGCTGGTCTCTTTGATCGTGCTGGGCGGCGACGTGATCCGGGGCTTCGTGTTCGCGATGCTCTGGGGGGTGATCGTCGGCACCTACAGCTCGGTGTTCGTGGCCTCCGCGATCCTGCTCAAGCTTGGGGTCAAGCGCGACTGGTCCAAGCCCGACGCCAACGCCGGGAACCAGTTCGCCAACGTGGATGCCTGAAGCGATCAGTGCCGCGCTGGCCCATGACGGGCTGGTGTGGCTGATGCTGGGGGCGTTTGCCGCCGGGGCCGTGCGCGGCTTTGCGGGCTTTGGCACCGCGATGGTGTTCCTGCCGGTGGCGGCGCTGTTCCTGTCGCCGGTTTGGGCGCTGATTGCGCTGGTGGTGATGGATGCCTTTGGTCCGCTTCCCAACTTGCGCCGCGCCGTGCGCGACGGGCGCATGGGCGATCTGGGTTGGCTGCTGGCGGGGACGGCGGTGGCCTTGCCGGTGGGGTTGTCGGTGCTCTATGCGGTGTCGCCCGTGGTGTTTCGTTATGCCGTATCGATCGTGGCGCTTTCGGTGCCGTTCACCCTGATGACGGGGGTGCGCCTGCGCCGCACGCCAGGGCAGGGGCTATTGCTGGGCACGGGGCTCTCGGCTGGGTTCCTGGGGGGCGTGTCGGGCCTGTCGGGGCCGCCGGTGATCCTTTTGTACATGGCGACGGGCGATCCGGTTCGCATCGTGCGGGCCAACAACATGCTGTTCCTGTTCGCCTACACGCTGCTGCTGCTGGCGGTGCTGGCCGTGCAAGGGCGGATCGAGGGCGCGGCGGTGGTAATCGGGTTGATGTTGGCGGTGCCAAATGTGATTGGCAACGTGACGGGCGCCGCTATTTTCCGCCCCGAACGGGCGCGCCTATACCAGGCGGCGGGCTATGGCCTGATCGTGATGTCGGCCATGGGTGGATTGCCGGTATGGGATGCCTTCGGTTAAACTCGGCAAGGAGGCGAGATGGAACTCAATGAGATCAACTTTTCCGGCGTGGTGCCGATCGATGGCTACGGCCCCGGGTTTTTCCGGGTCGGCGGCCAGGTGGTCGAGGGCGCGGTGATCGTCACTGCCGAGCGCGCGCAGGGCTGGAGCGGGCTATCGGATGCCGAGCCGCTGATCGCGCTGGCCGAGCAGGCCGACGTGATCTTTGTCGGTATGGGCGACGAGATCGCGCATTTGCCCGCCGAGTTTCGCAACGCTGTAGAAGAGGCGGGCATCGGCCTTGAGGTCATGAGTTCGCCCGCCGCCGCGCGCACCTACAACGTCCTGCTGTCCGAAGGGCGGCGCGTCGCCGCAGCCCTGCTGCCGGTGGTTAAGGGGAACTGAGCTAGCCTGCGGATTGCCAACGCGCCAGCCGGTGATCCATCACCCGGCGCCACAGGCGCGGCCAAAGCGCGATCACCGCCATCACCGGTAACGAATGGGGCAATACCGGCATGTTGTCCCCAAGGCGCAGCGCGGGAAACGGGCGCGCGGGGTTGAGGTGGTGATCGGAATGGCGCGGCGCGTTGAGCATTATCGCCGACGACCAGAACTGCGGCGCGTTCCATGAATGCTGCGGGCCGACCGGCTCAAGCTGGCCGTTATCGCGCGTGGCGCGCCGCAGCCCGTAGTGTTGCACGTAGTCCGACAGCAATATTTGCAACTGAGCATAGCCCGCCAGCGCCAGCAGCGCCAGAACGCCGCCGCCCCCGGCGATAAGCGCCGCGATCAGCACGGTCGCGATAGCCCCGCCGATATGGCCCATATAGGGATGGCTCCACCACCGGCGCGGGGTTCTGGCGCGGGCGCGCAGGGCCGTCTCGGCGCGCCATCCGGCGATGGCCGAGCCCGGCCATGCCCGCGCCGCGAATCGCCAGAACCCTTGCCCCGCGGGGGCCGAATTGGGGTCTTGCGCCGTGGCCGCATGCAGGTGATGCACCCGCACATGTGCCGAAGCGTGATGCCCGAACAGCAGCGCGGCGTAGATCGCCTTGCCAAGCGCCCGCCGCCAGCGGGTGGATTTGTGGATCAACTCATGTGCATTGGGATGGCCGACCTGCCCGAAGAAAAGGCCGAACGCCGCCCACAGGCCCGCCCGTTCCCATCCGCCGTGGTCGCTTGGCCCGCCAACTGCCCAAACGGCCAGCGCCAGAAGCAGCAGATGCGCGCCCCCCAAGGCAATCGCCAGCCAATCGCCGCTGGGAAACTCGGTGCCGGGGGCCGCGCGCGCGGCGGCCCGCGCGATCAGGTGATCCATCGCCCATGTCACCACCGTGATCCACAATAGCGCCGCCAGCACCCACGCCCCGCCGCGCAGCGCCGCGATCGACAGAAGCGCAACGGGCGTCAGCGTGGCAAGGTTGAAAAACAGCATGCGGGTGGTGTTTCCTGCTGGCGAAGGGGCATCAAACGCCCACCTCGGGGCCAAGGCATGTCATCGGTTCGGTGGATTGCTCGACCTCGTAGAGGGTGGTTTGCGCCGGATCGTTTTCGAACCGCGCCACCAGCCCATCGGGTCCCTTGTAAAAGCTCCAGCATTGCGGCGTCGGGTTGTCCTCGTAGACAAAACAGATCTGATCGTTCTGCTGGTACCAGCGCCCGGCCTTGCATTTGCCATCCAGGAACGACCAGCGCACCCGCCGGTTCGGCAGGTATTCCTCGGCGCCATAGGGCTCAGATTCGGTGCCGTAGTAGAATGTCTTGCCGCGCGTGTATGCATCGAATTCGCCGGCATCAAGGCTGTCTTGCGCCAAGGCGGGCAGGGGCACGAGCAGAAAGACGAGCGCGAGGGCGATGTGTTTCATGCGCGCAGTGTGCCTTATCCCCGCGCCGCTTGACCAGAGCGTTCGCACAGCCGGGGCGCGAAAAATGCTCGGGGCCGGGGGCGCTGCCCGCGGGGCCGGGCGGGCGCGCCGGGGCGCCGCCATCACTGGCCGCCGCGCCCCGTGTAGCGCTCAGATATAGAAGGTATCGCGGAACACGTAGCGCGCGATGTCGTCCCGGGCCACGCCCATGCGTTCCAACTCGGCATCGGACTTGGCCTGCAGCGCCTCGATCTGATCGACGCGCGAGCGTTGATGCATGTAGTTGCGAATGCCCCGGCCGATTGCGTTCAACACTGCGTCGAACGCCGTTTTCAGGGCGGATTTTTCAAAGGTGATATCAGTTGTTTGCGTCGTCATTTGGAAACCTCGCTTGACCTTGTCTGGTTTCCTCCCATGCGCTTGAAGGTAGGTCAGCGTGTATGACGTTACAATGCCCAATCGGGTATATCAGGCTTGCATGGAGCGCATGCACCCATGCGGCACACCCCACAAACGCAAAAGGCCGCCCCGGCGGGGGCGGCCTGTCGTGCATGGGTGGAAGCATCGCGAGGGACGATGCCTATCCGCTTAGCGATCGGCGAGGTGATCGATGGTACGGACAATACCCAGCCTGATGCCACTGATGAACGCAGCGGCATAGTCGAAGATATCCATGGTGTAGGTCGTGCTGTGTATCGGCATGGGGCACCTGTATGCTAGATTTTCGGCGGGTCGTAATATGGCCCAGATAGTTCCCATAAATGCCCATTACCACTGCTAAAAACGCAAGTCAGGCCTGCGCTTTCTGCATTGCGGCATCAGCCGACATGGAACAGCGTCGAGAAAAGCCTCGGGTCGAGGCTCTCTGACGCGAAGGTCGGTCCCTCGGTCAGGATGCTGACGGCGTCGTGGCTGTGCAGGCTTTCCTGATGGCTGGCGATCACGCGGAAATCCCCGACCCGCGCGTCGCGCTTGAGCTGATCGCAGAAAAGGCGCGCCGCGTCCTCGACAAAGATCGGGTTGGCGGCGTTCAGTTCGGCAAAGGCCTGCTCGTCCTCGCGCTTGACCATGACCTGCGTCTCGGTCGGCACCGCTGTGCGCGCCATGTCGATCATGTCCTCGAACCACAGAAGTTGCGCCCCTTCTATCACCACCGACAGGCGCGCTACCGAGCGCTGCGAATGCGGCGTCGCCAGTTGAAGGCGCTCGCGCCGGGCGTGCTCGCTCAGCTCCAGCGAACAGGGGCAGGTCGAGGAATAGACATAGTCCAGATGCAGGATCTTCTTGCGCTGACCTCCGGTTTCGATCAGCTCCAGCGCGATATCGTAATACTGGTACCCCTCCAGCCCCGAGCGCAGCGATGGCACCTTGACCGGGTAGGACAGGCGCATCTGGATCCGCGCATCAAGACTGCCAAGATCGGCCTTGTAATCGTCAAGTGCCGCCTCGATCACCCCGAAACTAAAGGTTTTTTCCGAGTGCTTGTAGAACGAGCGCATGATCCGGGACATGTTGATGCCCTTTTTGTCGGCCTCAAGGCTGACCGTGCCGGTCACACGCGCCTCAAGCGACAGATCGCCGTTGTCGCGGGTGTGAAACCGGATCGGAAGCCGGAAATTCGAGATGCCGACATGCTGTATCTGCTGGCGCGCCCCGCGGATCAGGCTGGCGGGGCCGTTTTGCAGGTCTGGCATTGTCGCCTTGTAGGCGTCGCTGGCGACGAACTTCTCGGGGTAGCTGCGCACCAGTTCCGGATAGGCCGGCCCGGGTGCCTTGCCCTTGGGCGCAAGTAGCTGCAGCAGCGCCGGATCGAGCGCGGCAATCTCCTGCTCGGTGGCCTGCGCGGCCCAGGTCCGCAACCGTTCAAGCGCCTCGGCGGCGTCGTCGTGGTCAGGTTGGCGATCAATCTCAGGCGAGTGGATGTTCATCTCGGGCCCTTTCGCGTGCTCTCGCCTCATAACTTATGCTGAAGGCGATCATTTTCCAATCTCGAAGGAAATTACGCGGGAAACGACATTTCGGATCATGAATTTCCGCGCGCTACGTCCAGCGCGGCGGTGATGTCCGCGATCAGGTCCTGCGCATCCTCAAGCCCCACGCTTAGCCGTATCAGGCCCGGCGTGATGCCAAGCTCTTGCTTGCGGGCCTCGGGGAGGCGTTGATGCGTTGTGGTGGCCGGGTGCGTCGCGATGGATTTGGCATCGCCCAGGTTGTTCGAGATCACCACGACCGACAGCGCGTTCAAAAACGCGAACGCCGCCTTTTGCCCCGCCGCCAGGTCCAGCGCGATAACCGTTCCGCCGGCGCCCATCTGCGCATCGCACAGCGCGTGCTGCGGGTGGCTGATATGGCCGGGGTAGATCATCCGAGACAGCTCATCGCGGCCATCCAGCGCCTCGGCCAGTTGCACGGCGGTGCGGGCCTGTGCGCGTACCCGCAAATGCAGCGTCTCCAGCCCCTTGAGCATCACCCACGCGGTGAACGGCGACATCGAGCCGCCGGTATGCTTCATGTAGGGCTCAACCGTGCCGCGAATGAACTCGCGGCTGCCAAGGATCACACCGCCAAGCGTGCGCCCCTGCCCATCGATGTGCTTGGTCGCGGAATAGACCACCACGTCGGCGCCCTGCGATAGGGCACGCGAATAAACCGGCGTGGCAAAGACGTTGTCCACGATCACCGCCGCACTCGCGGCATGCGCGATCTCGGCCACCGCCGCGATGTCGATCACCTCAAGCGTCGGGTTCGAAATCGTCTCGAAGAACACCGCGCGCGTGTCCGGGCGCACCGCCGCGCGCCATTGGTCAAGGTCCACACCGTCCACGAAAGTAACCTCAACGCCAAAGCGCGGCAGGATTTCCTCGAGGATATACAGGCACGAGCCGAACAGCGCCTTCGCCGCCACCACGTGATCGCCCGCGCGCAGCAGCGCCGTCAGCACCCCGTTCACCGCCGCCATGCCGCTGGCGGTGGCAAAGGCGTCCTCGGCACCCTCCAGCGCCGCGATCCGCTCTTCGAACATGGCCACGGTCGGGTTGCCGTAGCGTGCATAGATGAACTCGTCCGGGCCGGACTCGATAAACCGGGCCTCGGCCGCTTCGGCGCTGTCATAGACAAAGCCCTGCGTCAGGAACAGCGCCTCGCTTACCTCGCCATACTGGCTGCGGCGGGTGCCGCCATGCACTGCCTTTGTGCGTGCTTTCCAGCCATCTGTCATCGCTCTCACTCCTTGGGGCAGGGCGCGTTTGCCGCCCGCCCATGAAAAAACCCCCGGTCGCGGCCAAGCGAAAGGGGGCTCCTTCGTGCTTCGCCTCTTTAGCGGATTCTTTAACGTGGCCCGCAATCCGGTCACAACTCACCACGCCCGTCTGATATGCCCGCCACGTCGCCGGGTCAACACCGTCGCGCAGGGCGACGGGCGGTGTGGCCCCCTTGCACGCGGGCGCAAATGCGCCATCATGGCCCCCAGGCGAGCACCGCCGCAGCCCGAGAGGACACCCGATGACCCAAGCGCCGATCAATCTCTATTATTGGCCCACGCCGAACGGCTGGAAAATCTCCATTGCCCTCGAAGAGATGGCCCTGCCGTACACCGTGCACCTCGTCGATCTCGGCGCCGGTGATCAGTTCAAGCCAGAGTTTTTGGCGATCTCGCCCAACAACAAGATGCCCGCGATCATTGATCCCGATGGCCCGGACGGGGAACCGATCTCGATCTTCGAATCCGGCGCGATCCTGCAATACCTCGCGCGCAAGACGGGCCTGTTCACCGGCCCCAACGAGCGCGCCCGCATCGCCGTTGATCAGTGGTTGATGTGGCAGATGGGCGGGCTGGGCCCGATGGCGGGGCAGGCGCATCATTTCCTGAAATACGCGCCCGCGATGGACCCGCCGCAGGACCTACCGTATGCCAAGGACCGTTACCGGGGTGAGACCGCGCGCCTGCTGCGCGTGCTGGATGGGCAACTGGCCGCGAACGACTACGTGGCGGGCGATTTCTATTCCATCGCGGACATGGCGATCTGGCCTTGGGCTTCGCTGTGGGAGGGGCAGGAGCAGACGCTGGACGACAAGCCCAACCTTGCCCGCTGGCTTGACCAGGTGGGCGCGCGCCCCGGCGTGCAGGCCGGTCGCGCCCTGTTTGCCGAGAAACGCGGCAACCTGCAGCAGGACAAGGCCGCGCAAAAGGTGCTGTTCGGTCAGAAATAGGCGGCGTTACTTGTCGCCGCCGCCGCCCTCGTCGATGCCATAATCGGAAAACACGCGCCCTTGCGTGATGAAAAACCCGAACACCGCCGCCGACAGGCCGAAGGTCTTGAAATAGACCCACGCTTCGGTGCTCATCAGGCGCCAGACCGCCTCGTTGGCGATGGCCAGTGCGAAGAAAAAGATCATCAGCCGCCGCGTCAGGATCATCCATCCCTCGCGCTGCAGCGGCATGACCTCGTCCATCACCGATTGCAGGTAGGACCGCCCGCGCAGCAGCCCCGCGCCAAGGATGCCGCCGAAGATCAGGTAGATCATCGTCGGCTTCATCTTGAAAAAGCGATCATCGTTCAGCCACACCGACAACCCGCCGAACACGATCACCAGCACCAGCGTGACAAGCTGCATCTTCGATAGCTTGCCTGTGAGCCGCCACAGCGCCGCCGTGGTGAGGGTTAGCAGCGGGATGAACCCGGCCGTGACCAATATGAACCCGTCATAGGTCCGCCCGCCTATGCTATAGACGTTGTCCTTGAGCAGCACGTAAGCCACGAAAAACACCACGATCGGCCCCAGTTCCAGGCCGGTCTTGAGCATCGGGTTGATCTTGTCTCGGCTCATGGTCACGCCTTTCCTTCAGCCACCCATTTCTACGATTATCGCGCCGAGCGCAATCAGCGACATCAGCGCGATCCGGCGCGGGCCCACCGTTTCGCGCAGCACCAGCCACCCGATCAGCGCCGCGAACACGGTCGAGGTCTCGCGCAGTACCGCCGCCTCGCCGACCTTGTCCAGCCGTGTCGCCATCATCACCGCGCCGAAGCTGAAGAACGCGACCACCGCGCCGATCGCCCCGCGCGCCATCAGCGGAGGCAACGGCGGGCGCACCGGCGGCGCCATCGACCGCCAGCGCAGCGCCGCCAGGACCGGCATCGCGACACCGTCGATCATGAAAAACCACATCAGGAACGTGAACGGGTCCGGCGTGGCGCGGATACCATACGCGTCATAAGTGGTATAGAGCGCCACGAACAACCCCGTGAACACCGCCAGCGCCAGCGCCATGTTGAGCGTCTCGCGCTCCAGCGTGATGTGGATCAGGTTGTAAACGGCCAGCCCGAAGATCCCCGCCAGCAGCACCGCCACGCCCAGCCATTGCACCGGCGTGAACACTTCGCCAAACAACAGCCAAGCGCCGATCACAGTGAACAGCGGCCCGGTGCCGCGCACCACCGGGTAGACCACCGTGTAGGCGCCGCGCGTATAGGCCATCGCCTGCAACAGCTTGTAGGCGGTGTGGATGACAAAGGCGCCCGCGAATATGGGCCACATGTTCGGCGCCGGCCACGGCACCACGAACAACGCCAGCGGCGCCGCGATCAGGCCATAGCTGATGTCGATGGCGCCGCGCGTCAGCCACGGGTCGTGCCGCCCCTTCTGAAGCGCGCCGAACACCGCGTGCAGCACCGCCGCCAGCAAGGCCAGCGCCATCGCCAGCTGATGCCCCGCCGGCGTGCCTTCCAGCGAAAGGAGCCACGCGCTCATGCCGCGCGTCTCGTGTCAAATGGGTGGATCGTGCTACGTTTTGGGCAACGGTCAGGGAAGGGCGCTATGGAACAACACATTGTGGACGCCATTGCCCAGGAGTTGTCGGGCACGTTCAGTGCTGTCTCGCCTCTTATTGCCGGAATGCGGCTTGTTGCGGCACTGATCTTTGGGGGGGTGATCGGGCTCGAACGCGAAAGCAAGCAGAAACCGGCGGGGCTGCGCACCCACATGCTGGTTTCAATGGCGGCTTGCCTGTTCATCCTGGTCAGCCAGCAATTGGCCGCCTTGTCCTTTGGCGCACAAGACGCGATGCGTGTTGATCCCCTGCGCCTGATCGAGGCGGTGACCGCCGGCGTCGCCTTTCTGGCGGCGGGAGCGATCTTCACCTCGGGCGGCTCGGTGCACAACATCACCACCGGCGCGTCCATGTGGTTGGTGGGCGCCATCGGGCTGGCTTGCGGGTCGGGGCAGATGCCGCTTGCCGCTATGGCGACGGGAATTGTTTTGCTGGTGCTGTATGGCGTGCGACTGGTCGAGCGATAGCGCCGACCGGTCGCCTCGCGCGCGTGGCCTTGCCCGCGTTCGCCGTAGCAATGGCCGAGATGCGGCGCGTTCATCCCTTCGACCTGCCGGGGATATGCCCGCTTTGCGCCCGCATCTGCGCATGCAGGCGCGGAGAGATGTCAATCTGCCGATTGCTGTGATCAAGGACGATCACCCCGCCCTCGGCGTTTAGCGCATACTCGTCAATCAGGTCTTCTTCCATCGCCTGGATGATGAACGGCGTGCGATGCGCGCGCACCACGGCCAGATCCCGGATCTGCGGTAGCTCATCCGCGCTGCCGCTCCAGACAAGGCGCCCGAACCCCACCACGCGGCCTGCGTCCAGCAGCACGCATTCGGCATAGGGCGGATGCTGGGGCGCGGCGGGGTCTGCACCCTCATCGACCGGCGGCGGCGTCAGTCGCGCCACGTCCAGCAATTCGACGATATCCATTTGATCGCCGCGAAATTCGGTTGTTCGGCAAAGCTCAAGCATCGAGACCCGTCAGCGCCCTTGCAAAATCCCTGGGGTCGAACGGGGCCAGATCGTCGATCTGTTCGCCCACGCCGATGGCGTGGATCGGCAGGCCAAAGCGATCGGCCAGCGCGACCAGAACGCCGCCGCGTGCGGTGCCGTCCAGTTTCGTCATCACCAGACCCGACACGTTGGCCAGCTCGCGGAAAATCTCGACCTGCCGCAGGGCGTTCTGCCCCGTTGTCGCGTCCAGCACCAGCAGCGTGTTATGCGGCGCCTCGGGGTCTTTCTTGCGGATCACGCGCACGATCTTGGAGAGTTCCTCCATCAGGTCGGCGCGGTTTTGCAGCCGACCGGCGGTGTCGATCATCAGCAGATCGGCGCCGTCCGCCTCGGCCTTGGTCATGGCGTCGAACGCCAGGCTGGCGGGGTCGCTGCCCTCGGGCGCGGTCAGGACCGGCACGCCGGCGCGTTCGCCCCACACCTGCAATTGTTCGACCGCGGCGGCGCGAAACGTGTCGCCGGCGGCGATCACGACATCCTTGCCCGCGGCCTTGAACTGCGAGGCCAGCTTGCCGATGGTCGTGGTCTTGCCCGAGCCGTTGACCCCCACCACCAACACCACCTGCGGCTTGGACGGGTAAAGCGGCATCGGCCGCGCCACCGGTTCCATGATGCGGGTGATCTCGTCGGCCAGCAGGCCCTTGATCTCGTCGGTCGAAAGCTTGCGGCCCATCCGCCCCTCGGCCATGTTGGCGGTGACACGCAGGGCGGTATCGACGCCCATATCGGCGGTGATCAGAAGCTCTTCGAGCTGCTCGAGCATCGCGTCGTCAAGGGTGCGGCGCATGACCGGACGCCCGCCCGCACGGCCCAGCAGACGGCCCAGCAACCCACCCCGCGCCTGTGCCTCGCCGCCCTCCGGCGCGTCGGGCACCTCGGGCGGTGTCGGCGGCGCCTCCGGCTCCGGCTCGGGCAGGGGCACTTCGCCGGGGGTTGGCACGGGGGCCTCTTCCGGCTCGGCGGGGATCTCGCGCGGCGGGGTTGCGGGCTCCGGATCCTTTTGCGGCGCGGGATGCTCTGGCGGCTCGGGCGGCGTTTCGGGCTCTGCGCCCTCCTCGACGATGGCATCAAGCCCCTCTTCCAGTCGCGAAGAGGACTTGAACATGCGATTCTTGAGTTTCCCGAAAAAGGACATGGCGATCTCTGGCAGCCTGTGGGTGCGTTTCTCTTCACCTAGCCATTTCGCGGGGGATTTGAAAGGCCCCGCGCGCGATTGTCGGTGCCGTTTTTCGCCGTTCGTCCGCGATTGCCTGCCGGAGCACGGGCAAACTTCCCGTGCTCCGGCAATGTGATAGTGGGCGCTCGGATTACTCCCAGCAGTTGACCAGAACGGTCATCGCCGCGGCGCGATCGGTCAGGTCTTCGGGCGCGATCCGGGGCAGGGCGTCGGCCCGGTCGGGGGTCACGTCCAACCCCTCCAGCAGCGCGGCGATGGCGCCCGCGTCGGCGGCAAACTGCACGTCATCGGGCAATTTGCGCGCGCCGTCCTGACGCGGCAGTAACATGCCCAGAACAGTACCCCCGGCGTCGACCACTGGCCCACCCGCATCGCCTGGCAGCGCCGTCAGCGCCAGGCGGCTGAGGTTTTCCTCGCCCGACAGGCCGTCTACATCGGCCAGCTTGCCAAAGGTCATCGTCGGCGCGCCAAGGACACCGCCATAGGAAAAGCCCGACACCGCGACCTCGGATTGCAACCGCGGCGCAGTGGCGCGCAGCGTCGCCACCGCCATTGGCGTCAACGGGGTGACGGGCTTGAGGATCGCGACGCCAAGCTCCGGATCGCTGTGCACAACGCGCGCCTCGGCCTGTTCGCCAAGCGTGATGCGCCCGCAGGATTGCACCACCTCGGTGGTGGTGACCACGGTGCCATCGCGCCCGATGTAAAAGCCCGAACGCGTCAGCCGCGGCTTGCGCACTTCCAGCCCCGAAACAAGGTCCACATCCTGCAGCGTATTGGCGCCCGCCCCCGGGTCCAGCACGCCGTCAATGCGCGCAAAGCTGGTCTGCATTTCCCGAAGGAGCCGCCCCCGGCGCGCGTCATCATCCGCCGGCCACACCAGGGTAAAGCCCTTGATCTGTCCGTTTTGCAGGCTTGCCTCGGTGTGGGAGATGAACTCGTCGCCGATCCCGACGAGGCTGAAGCTATCGCGGCCACGCTCGCGCGGGCCCTCGGGCGGCACGATTTCAAGGGTCTGCATGATGTCATAGAGGCCAAACAGCGTGTCGCGGTCGCCCGGCTGACTGATCAGCAGCACCCGCGCGGGTATTTCGCCGCTTGGGGTGTAGTGCACGAACGGCGGCTCAAGGTGGTCGAACTCGATCACGCCCATCGGCAGCTTCATCTCGATTCCCGCATCGTCGTTGCGCACCATCCGCAGGTCCAGCCCCTCAAGAACGGCGTTATACTGCGCCAGCAATTGCTCGCGCTGGCGCGTGGTCAGGATGCTGGTCGGCTCATACCCGTTGTTGCGCTGCCACTCGGCCATGGCGGCACGGGTGCCGGGGCCGATGGCACCATCGATGCCGTATTCATAATACCCCGCCCATTTCAGCGCGATTTGCAGCGCCTTGCGCTCTTCCGCATCCAACCGGGCCTCGCTTGCCCGCGCCTCGCGCGGGGTTTCCTCGACCGGCTCCATCGTGGTGTCCACCTGCGCCTGCTGGGTGACCTCGGGCTTGGCTTCGGTTTCGGCCGCGACCTCGGTCTCAATCTCGGCCTCCGCCTCCGCTACCTGGTCTTGCTGCCCGTCCCTCTGGCCCGGCTTGACCGGCGGCAGATTCAGCAGGTTCGCCCCGCGCGGCCAGAATTGCTGCCGAAAGGCGTTCGCACCGATCAGGAAGCTGTCATCCGGGATCACCCCCTCGGCCCGGTAGGCGCGTAGCACCTGGTCGGCATCCCCGCGCGTATAGGGCCCCAGCGAAATGCCGTAAGAGCCGTTGGTCAGGACAAAGCCATTCACATCCGGCAACTCCGCCGAATAGCTGCGCGCGCGCGCCTGCGCGGCGTTGAGGGTATCCGCCGCTTCGATCTGCACCCAGACCACGTTTTGTTGCGCGATAACGGCACGTGACGCGAGCAGGACCCAAATCAACGCGACGACTAGAACTCTGGACATCTTGGTACACTTCCCCTGTTACGGTATTTATTTTCGCCAATCTGGCCGATTTTTAACGAAATACAAAGAGCAGTGAACCAGATTATTGCATTTTCCCGCGATTGACCCCGCCCGCGCCGCGCCGTAGGTAGAGGCCGCGTTTCAGGTGGCGGCGCAAAGGCCGCCGCAATCGGCCGGACGGGGCAGGGATCATGAGCAGCAAAGACACCAAACCGCGCAGTTTCCAGGAAATTATCCTGAGGCTACAGGCCTATTGGTCCGCCCAGGGCTGCGCCGTGATGCAGCCCTACGACATGGAGGTCGGCGCCGGCACCTTCCACCCGGCGACGACACTGCGCTCGCTCGGCTCGCGGCCATGGGCGGCGGCCTATGTGCAGCCCTCGCGCCGTCCCACCGACGGGCGTTATGGCGAAAACCCCAACCGGCTGCAGCATTACTACCAGTACCAGGTTCTGATCAAACCCAGCCCGCCGGATTTGCAGGCGCTCTACCTCGGCTCGCTCGAGGCGATCGGCATCGACATGGCGCTGCACGATATCCGCTTTGTCGAGGACGACTGGGAAAGCCCCACATTGGGCGCCTGGGGCCTTGGTTGGGAGGTGTGGTGCGACGGCATGGAAGTCAGCCAGTTCACCTATTTCCAACAGGTCGGCGGCCATGATTGCCACCCCGTCTCGGGCGAGCTGACCTACGGGTTGGAGCGGCTGGCGATGTATGTGCTGGGCATCGATCATGTGATGGACATGCCCTATAATGACCCCGACGCGCCCATTGCGCTGAGCTACGGCGACGTGTTCCGCCAGACCGAGCAGGAATACTCGCGCTGGAATTTCGACGTGGCCGACACGCAGGTCCTGCTGCGCCACTTCGAAGAGGCCGAGGCCGAATGCGCCGCGATCCTCGATCAACCCCACGATGACCCGAAAACCGGTCAACGCATCGTCATGGCGCACCCCGCCTATGACCAGTGCATCAAGGCCAGCCACATCTTCAACCTGCTGGACGCGCGCGGCGTGATCAGCGTGACCGAGCGCCAGGCCTATATCGGCCGCGTGCGCGCATTGGCCCGGATGTGCGCCGATGCCTTCGTGCAGACCGATGCGGGGGGCCATGCCGCATGATCGGAAAGATACTCGCCGCCATGATTGTTCTGACTGCCGCAGTGGGCGGCGCCGCGCTCTATTACCTGCAGGTCTATGCCTATTACGACACCGTCGCGCCGAGCGGGGCGGATGACGTGCAAATGACGTCGCTGACCGCCGCCGCGCCCGAGCCGATCCTTTATGACGACTTCCGCGCGATCGATGCGGATAGCAGTCCGATCCGCTACCGCGCCTGTTTTTCCACCACGTCCAGCCTTGCCATGCTGTCCGAGACCTACGCGCCCTACATCGAAGGGGCCGAGCCGCTGAACGCGCCGGGGTGGTTCGAATGCTTCGACGCGCAGGAGATCGGCGAGAAGTTGGAGGAGGGCGAGGCGCTCGCGTTCCTGGGCGAGCGCAACATCGAGTATGGCATCGACCGCGTCGTTGCTGTCACGCGCGACGGGCGCGGATATGTCTGGCACCAGATAAACCATTGCGGTGCCGAAGTTTTCGAAGGCAAACCGGCCCCTGCCGACTGCCCAACTCCGCCCGAAGGGTACTGACTGACATGGCTGATCTTCTCATCGAACTGTTTTCCGAGGAAATCCCCGCCCGCATGCAGGCCCGCGCCGCGCAGGACCTGAAGGCGCGCATGACCGACGCCCTCGTGGAGGCCGGATTGACCTACGCAGGCGCCGTCGCGCATCACACGCCCCGGCGGCTTGTCCTTTCCGTTCAAGGGCTTCTGGACCAAAGCCCCACCTTGCGGGAAGAGCGCAAAGGCCCCCGGGTGGATGCGCCCGAAAAGGCGGTCGAGGGGTTCTTGCGCGGCGCCGGGATCGACCGTTCGCAACTGCAAGAGCGTGACGACAAGAAGGGCCGCGTCTATTTCGCCGTGATCGAGCATCCGGGCCGCCCCGCCGCCGAGATCATCGCAGAAACCCTTGAAAACGTTGTGCGAAACTTCCCTTGGCCGAAATCGATGCGGTGGGGAGCCGGGAGCCTAAAATGGGTGCGCCCGCTGCATTCCATCCTGTGCATCCTGACTGCCGACAGCGGTGAGGCGCAGGTTGTACCGCTGGATATCGACGGTATCAAGGCGGGCGATACCACATATGGGCATCGTTTCATGGCGCCCGACGGCTTTGCCGTCACCTCGTATGACGATTACACCGCCAAGATGCGCCGTGCGCGCGTCATGCTGGACGCGGATGAACGTGCCGGCCACATCTGGCAGGAAGCGCAGAATATCGCCTTTTCCCAAGGGCTTGAAGTGGTCGAGGACAAGGGCCTACTGGCCGAGGTCGCGGGCCTGGTGGAATGGCCTGTGACGCTGATGGGGGAGATCGACGAGGAATTCCTCGACCTGCCGCCGGAGGTGCTGCAAACCTCTATGAAGGAGCACCAGAAGTTCTTTTCGGTAAGAAACGTACAAAACGGCGATTCGGCGGGCGGAATTGTACGGTTCATCACGGTTGCCAACATCGAGACGCCCGATCACGGCGCGACGATCCTTGCGGGCAACCAAAAGGTGCTGTCGGCGCGGCTGGCGGATGCGAAATTCTTCTGGGAGAACGACCTGCGCATCGTGCGCGACAAGGGGCTGACCGGCATGGCCGAGGGGCTGTCTGATGTCACGTTCCACCGCAAGCTGGGATCGCAGGCCGATCGCGTCGCGCGGATCACCGCGCTGGCGCGCGAGATCGCGCCGATGGTGGGCGCCAAACCCGACCTGGCCGCCGAGGCCGCGCAGATCTGCAAGGCGGACCTGCAATCGGAAATGGTGGGCGAGTTTCCAGAGTTGCAAGGCGTGATGGGCCGCTACTATGCGCAGGCCGCCGGCCACGACGATGGCGTGCCCGAGGCGTGCGAGATGCATTACAAACCTTTGGGGCCGGGGGACACGGTGCCGACCGAGCCGGTGAGCGTGGCGGTGGCGCTGGCCGACAAGATCGACACGCTGACGGGGTTCTGGGCGATCGACGAGAAACCGACCGGCAGCAAAGACCCCTACGCGCTCCGCCGTGCGGCCTTGGGGGTTATTCGGTTGGTGTTGGCGAACGGGTTGCGGGTTGAGTTGGCTAGCACGCTTGTTAGACCATATCACCAAAACATTCGTGCAGCTTTGGAACGACACGGAGCTATTCCAGCTGAAGAACTAAACCTCCCAGAACTGAGCTTTGATAAGGTCGGTTTGGTAGAACGGTACCAGGAGTCAAAAGAAGGAGGAACCGAAGATGTACCAGCAGTTGACGACCTCCTCGCCTTCTTCCACGACCGGCTCAAGGTGCACCTGCGCGACGAGGGTATTCGGCATGACGTGATCGATGCCTGCCTCGCGATGGACGGCAACGACGACCTGACGCTGCTGGTCAAGCGGGCCGAGGCGTTGGCGGAGTTTCTCAAGACCGACGATGGCGAGAACCTGTTGCAAGGCTTCAAGCGGGCCAACAACATCCTGACCCAGGCCGAGGAGAAGGACGGCGTCGAATACTCGTTTGGCGCGGACGTGAAATTCGCCGAGGTCGAGGAGGAGCGCGCGCTGTTCGACGCGCTCAAGGCTGCGGACGGGGCGATCAAACCCGCGATGGAGGCCGAGGATTTCGCCGCCGCCATGGCCGCGATGGCCGCGCTGCGCCCGGCGGTGGACGCGTTTTTCGAGGCGGTGCAGGTCAATGCCGAAAACCCGGTGGTGCGGCGCAACCGCCTGAACCTGCTGGGACAGATCCGGGGAATCTGCTTGGCGGTGGCCGATCTGACCCGCGTCGAAGGGTAGGGCACGGGCGTTTCCCGTGTGAGGGGGCGCTGCCCCCACCGCGCCGGGGCGCGGCCCCCCGGAGTATTTTGGGCAAGATGAAGCATGGGGCGGCTTTGCGGGGGCTTTGATGGTGACCCAGAGCGGGCTTGCCTTGCGGTTCAGCGCGGTTATGCTGCGCGTGAACAGATAGGTGCCGCAGTGCAGCAAGACGACCCCGATATCACGATGGTCACGGCCGATGCGCCGATCGATGCCACCACCCATGGCGGGCGGGCGAAATGCCTGCAACGCCTTGTGCGGCTGGATCTGCCGGTGCCGCGGACCGTCGCGCTAAGCTTTGAGGCGGTGCGCCGGATCGCGGGCGGCGAGATGCCCGACATGGGTGCGCTTTTGGCGCCGTTCGGGGCGGCGCCGCTTTTGTGTGTGCGGCCGTCGTCGGAGGACCCCGATTGGGGTGGTCCGGGGGCGGTTTTGAACATCGGGATGAACGAAGCGCGCTATGCGGTGTTGTCCGAGCAGTTGGGCCGCGCGCCGGCGGCGGCGCTTTATCAGCGGTTCGTGCAGGCCTACGCGGTGCACGTGGCGCGGCTGGATCCGGACATGTTCGAGGACATCGGTGAGGATGGGCCAGAGGGCCTGGCGGAGGTGCTGCGCGCCTATGAGTTGGAGACCGAAGAGCCGTTCCCGCAGGAGCCGCAGGTGCAGCTGGCCGAGGTTCTACGCTCGATGGCGCGGGCCTGGGCGGGGACGACGGCGCGACTGCTCCGGCAGGCCAAGGGAGCGCCGGCCGATGCCGGTTTGGGCCTTGTGGTGCAGGCGATGGCGTTTGGCATGGGGCAGGGGGAATGCGGATCGGGGGTGATGCAACTGGTCAATTCGCAGACCGGGCTGCGCCAGATCACCGGCCGCTACCTGCCGCAAAGCCAGGGGCGCGATGCGTTGCAGGGCGGCGATGCCGCGCTGTTCCTGGAGCGGGACGCGCGCGGTGCCTCGCTGGAGGAGCGGGCGCCGGAGGCGTTTGCCGAGTTGAAGCAGCACGCCGGCCTGATGCGCGCGCGCCTGCGCGAGGAAATGCAGGTGGAGTTCACCATCGAGGACGGGCGGGTGCATATCCTTGACGGGGTGCGCGTGGCCCGCAGCGCGCGGGCGGCGGTGTCGATCGCGGTGGCGTTGGCCGAGGACGGGATCATCGCACGGCAGGAGGCGTTGATGCGGATCGATCCGCGTTCGCTCAATGAGCTGCTGCACCGGCAGATCGATCCGGAGGAAGAATGCGATATCCTCGCCCACGGCATCGCCGCCAGCCCCGGCGCCGCGTCGGGGCGGATCGTGTTCACCGCCGCCGATGCGCAGGCCTCGGCCGCGCGCGGCGAGCCTTGCGTTTTGGTGCGGCGCGAGACCTCGCCCGAGGATATCCGCGGCATGCATGCGGCGGTTGCCGTCCTGACCGAGCGCGGCGGCATGACCAGCCACGCGGCGGTGATCGGGCGGGGCATGGGCTTGCCTTGCGTGGTGGGCGCCAGCGATCTGACCTTTGATTTGCGGCTGCGCACGCTGGGTGCACCCGACGGGCGCCGCTTTGCCGAGGGCGACGTGATCACCATCGACGGCACCAACGGTGCGGTGATCGCGGGCGAGGCGCGGATGCTGGAGGCGGCGCAGGGCGACGCGTTCCAGACCTTCATGGCCTGGGCCGATGCCGAGCGGGACATCGGCGTGCGCGCAAATGCCGACACCGCTGCCGACGCGCAGACCGCCCGCAATTTCAAGGCGCAGGGTATCGGGTTGTGCCGGACCGAGCATATGTTCTTTGAGACCGACCGCCTGACGGTGATGCGCGAGATGATCTTTGCCGATGCGTCCGAGGATCGGCGCGCGGTGCTTGAGCGGCTGTTGCCGATGCAGCGCGAGGATTTCATCGCTCTCTTCCGCATCATGCAGGGGCAGCCGGTGTGCATTCGCCTGTTCGACCCGCCCTTGCACGAGTTTCTGCCCTCCGACAGGGCGGGGCATCTGGAACTGGCCGAGGCGCTGGATCTGCCGCTATCGGACGTGACGCGGCGGGTCGAGGCCTTGGGCGAATACAATCCGATGCTGGGCATGCGCGGCGTGCGGCTGGGGATCACCGTGCCCGAGATCTACGACATGCAGGCGCGCGCCATTTTTGAAGCCACCATCGAGGCCAGCCGCGAGGGCGATCCGGTGGTGCCCGAGATCATGATCCCGCTGGTCTCGGCCAAGCGCGAGGTCGAACTGGTCAAGACCCGCGTCGATGCCGTCGCGGCGCAGGTGCGCACGCAAACGGGGCGCGATTTCACCTATCGGCTGGGTGTCATGGTGGAAACCCCGCGCGCGGCGCTGCGCGCGGCCGAGATCGCGCCGCACGTGTCGTTTTTGTCGTTCGGAACCAATGACCTGACCCAGATGACATATGGCCTGTCGCGCGACGACGCGGGGCGGTTCATGTCCACCTACGTGCAGCAGGGCGTGTTCCCCGAGGACCCGTTTCATACCCTCGATACCGAAGGGGTCGGCGAATTGTTGCAGATCGCGGCGGAAAGGGGTCGCGCCGCGCGGCCCGATCTGGTCTTGTCGATCTGCGGTGAACATGGCGGCAGCCCCGAATCAATCGCGTTTTGCCGCGATGCGGGGTTCGACTACGTGTCCTGCTCGCCCTTCCGCGTGCCGGTGGCGCGCCTGGCGGCGGCGCAACTTGCGCTGCTGGAAAAACACGGCTGACGGGGCGAAAACCCCGGCAGGACAGGGCTTTTCGCGGTGCAGCGACAATGCGCCGCGCGTGCAGGCGTGGGCGATGGTGGACTTGGCGCCCGATTTTCGCTACCAAGATAGGCTGCAGTCACGGGTATATGACGAACCTCAAGGGGGGGTGTTGGCATGCGCATGGGTTTGGCGGCGCTTTTCGCGCTGGTCATGGGGACGTCCGGTGCGTTGGCGGAAACGCCACTGACCGACGTGTTGCTCAAGGAAAAACAGGGCCTGAAATCGATGCGTGGCGCGCTTCTTGAGCAGATGCTGCTGCGCGACGAAGGGCCGGCAGGCGCGCGTTACTCGCAGGGCTGGCTGGACAAGCAGCCGGCGGCGAAGGGCGGCCAGCAATGGCAATGCCTGACCGAGGCGCTGTATTTCGAGGCGCGCGGCGAAACCGTCATGGGGCAATTCGCCGTTGCCGAGGTGATCATGAACCGCGCCGAAAGCAGCCGTTTCCCCGGGAGCGTCTGCGGCGTCGTCAAGCAGGGCGCCGGTCGCGGCGTGAACCGCTGCCAGTTCAGCTATGCCTGCGACGGCCGACCCGAAACCATGTCCGAGGCCGAGGCGGTGAAACGTGCTGGCAAGATCGCGCGCATCATCGTTGATGGCGGCCCGCGCCCCCTGACCAAGGGGGCGACGTATTACCATGCCAAGTGGGTCTCGCCGCGCTGGTCGCGCAAGTTTGCACGCACCGCGACGATCGGCGTGCATCATTTCTACAAGCCTGCGCTGGAAATCTCGCAAAACTAGGCCCGGTATGGGCGGCAAGTGGCGCATTTGCGGCTTCTTGCGCCGCAAAGGGTCTTGCCGTGCGCGGCGTGGGCAGTAGGGTGCGGCCAAACCAACGCACTGACCCCTGCGCCCCCACCCATGCACCGGGCGCGCGACCGGAGGCCGCCATGAGCAACGAGATTAAATGGGCCTTCGGCCACCCCGCGGAACGGGCCGAGGCGACCGCGGATAGTACCATGCTGGACAGGATTTCCCTGCGCGATCATATCGTCGAGGTCGAGATCGGAGCCTTCCAGGCCGAGCGCGGCACAACGCAGCGGATTTGCTTCAACATCGTGGTCGAGGTGCGCCCGATGCCCGCGGGGGGGGCGGAGGACGACGTGGATCGCATCCTGTCCTACGACAAGGTGACCGAGGCGATTGCGCATGAACTGGCCGAGGAACGCCTGAACCTTCTTGAGACGCTAGCCGAGCGTGTCGCCGAGCGGATCTTGCAAGAGCCACAAGCCGCCCGCCTGTTCGTGCGGATTGAAAAGCTTGATCGCGGCCCCGGCGCGCTTGGCGTCGAGATCGTGCGCGAGGCGGGCCGACAGCAGCCCGCCGGGCTGCCCGATGACCGGCCCCACCCGCAGTTGGTTTACCTGTCCAACGCGGCCATCGCCTCGCCGCACCTGGGCGCCTGGATCGATCAGCTCGAGGCCGAGCACCGCCCCACCATCCTGTGCGTGGGCCCGGCGGACGTGCCCGCCCCGCAGGCGGGCGCGGCGATGGCGCAGCGGCGGATCGACCTGCTGGCGATCGAGCAGAACGCCTGGGTCCTGGCGGGGCGCGATGCGCGCTGCGTCGTGGTCAATTCGCGGACCGAGCTGGACTGGTCCATGCGCCATGACCAGATCAGCGTCTGGGCCCCCTCCAAGATCGTGCTGGACGCGGTCGATGGCCCCTCGGCCAGCCCGCGCGACGCGCTGGCGTTGGTGCTGTGGTTGGCGCGGCAGATGGAGGCCGCCGACATGGTTGTGATCGGCGAGGAACTGCCCGATGCGCCGGACCTGCCCCTGCGGGCCGTGGGCGCGGACGTGCGGGTGTTGTAACGCCCGCGCGAAACGGGCAAGAGACGCGCATGAGCCAATATTACCGCCCCATCGCACAAACCGATCCGCACCGCCCCGCGGGCGCAATGACGCTGGCGGGGGGCTGGACCTGGTTCGACCGGGTCGAGGTATTGTCGCGCGAGGCGCCGCCGCGCCTGATCCCTGCCGCCGATCTGCCGGACGGCGCGCGCGCCCGGCTTTGCGCCCCGCGCGAGGCGATCGCGGGCATGGCGATGGATGCGCCGCGCCTGATGGGCATCCTCAACATCACCCCCGACAGCTTCTCGGACGGGGGCGCGCATTTCGCGCCTGACGCCGCGCAGGCGCACGCGCGCGCAATGGCGGAGGCGGGCGCGGACATCATCGACGTGGGTGGCGAATCGACCCGCCCGGGCGCCGACGAGATCGCGCCGGACGAGGAACAGCGCCGCACCGCGCCGGTGATCGCGGCGATGCGCGCGGCGGGCCTGCGCACGCCGATCTCGATCGACACGCGCAAACGCACGGTGGCGCAGGCCGCCGTGGCGGCGGGCGCGGACCTGGTCAATGACGTGTCCGGGTTCACATTCGATGAAACCCTTGCGGGCTATTGCGCCGAGGCGGGCCTGCCGGTCTGCGCCATGCACACGCAGGGCAATCCGCAAACCATGCAGCGCGATCCTCGCTACGGCGACGTGGTTCTGGATGTCTATGATTTCCTGGCGGACCGGGTTGCCGCGCTGGTGGCGGCGGGCATTCCGCGCGCGCGTATCGTGGTCGATCCGGGCATCGGCTTTGGCAAGACGCAGGCACATAACCTTGCCCTGCTGGCGCGGCTGTCGGTGTTTCACGGGCTGGGCTGTGCGGTGCTTCTGGGTGCCTCGCGCAAGCGGTTCATCGGCGATATCGGAGCGGCGGCGCCGGGGGCGGCGCGGGTGCATGGCTCGATCGCGGTGGCGCTGGCGGGCGTGGCGCAGGGGGTGCAGATACTGCGCGTGCACGATGTGGGCGAGACGCGCTCGGCGCTTAACCTTTGGCAGGCGGTTGAGGCGGGCGGCGGCGCGCGCTGAAGAGGGCGCGCAGGCTGTTCCATTGGCTGATCGCGAGGCCGGTCAGGATCAGCACCAGGGCGACGAAGAACCGCGCCGGTAGCACCTCGCCCAGTAGCAGCGTGCCGAACACCATCGACCACAGCGGCACCTGGTAATTGACCAGCGTCATGAACACCGATCCGGCGCTACGGATCACGTTGACCCGCAGCAACGTCGCCAGCGCCGTGGGCACCAGCCCCAGGAACACGATCGCCAGCCCGCTGCGCGGCCCGGTCCAGTCCGGCACACCCTCCACCAGCAGCATCGTCGGGATCATCACCGTCGCGCCCACGCTCAGCGTCACCGCCGCCATCGTGAGCGGGTCCACCGGCGGGCAGCGCCGCGTCAGGATCGACGCGATCGAGTAGCTGAGCGCGGCGCCGATGCAGGCCAGTTGCCCCAGCACCGAGATATCGCTGCCGATGGCGCGCAGGCCCGGCCCGATCAGAACCGCCGCCCCGACAAAGCCGGTGCACACGCCGATGATGCGCCGCAGGTGCATCGGCTCGTCCGAGAACACATGCGCCAGCGGCAGCACGAAAAGCGGCATCGCCGCCATCGAAATGCCTGCAAAGGCCGAGGGCACGTATTGCTGCCCCCAACTCAGCAGGAAAAACGGCAGTGCCGTGGCCATCACGCCGATCGCCGCAAGGTATGCCCAAAGCCGCGCGCCCCCGGTGGGCATTGGCCGCCGCCGCGCGCGCATCAGCCCCAGCAGCGCCAGCGCCCCCAGCGAGGTGCGCGCGCAGGCCACCGTCAGCGGCCCGTACCCCTCCAGCGCGATGCTGACCACCATGAACGTGCCGCCCCATATCAGGCCGAGCGCGGCGATGGATAGCCAGTTGGAGAGGGTGGGGTGCGTTGTCATGATGCTCGATAAGGGTATGGCGCCGCCGGGATGTCCTCAGGGGGCTCTGCCCCCGCCGCCTGCGGCGTCTCCCCCGGGATATTTTGGGCCTGAAGAAACACCGACACCCCGTGCGGGTGAAAAAGGGGCGGCCCAGCACGGGCCGCTCCGGTTGTTCATGCGCAAGCGGCGATCAGTTGCGCGACTTGTCTACCATCTTGGCCGCGCCGATCCACGGCATCATCTCGCGCAGCTTGGCGCCGACCTGCTCGATCTGGTGCTCGTCGTTGAGGCGGCGCGTGGCCTTGAAGCTGGGTTGCCCGACGGCGTTTTCCAGCATGAAATCACGCACGAACTTGCCGCTTTGGATGTCGCTCAGCACTTCTTTCATGCGCTTCTTGGTCTCGTCATAGGGCAGGATGCGCGGGCCGCTGACATACTCGCCATACTCGGCGGTGTTCGAGATCGAGTAGTTCATGTTGGCGATGCCGCCCTCGTAGATCAGATCGACGATCAGTTTGACCTCGTGCAGGCACTCGAAATAGGCCATCTCGGGCTCGTATCCCGCCTCGACCAGCGTCTCGAAGCCCATGCGGATCAGCTCGACCAGGCCGCCGCACAGAACCGCCTGTTCCCCGAACAGATCGGTTTCGCATTCCTGCCGGAAGCTGGTCTCGATCACGCCCGAACGGCCGCCGCCGATCGCCGAGCAATAGCTCAGGCCCAGCTCAAGCGCCTTGCCGGTGGCGTCGTTTTCCACCGCGACCAGGCAGGGCACGCCGCCGCCCTTGACGTATTCGCCGCGCACGGTGTGGCCGGGGCCCTTGGGCGCCATCATCAGCACATCGACGCCGGGCTTGGGCTCAATCAGGCCGAAATGCACGTTGAGGCCGTGGGCAAAGGCGATCGCCGCCCCCTCGCGCAGGTTGTCATGGACATACTTGCGGTAGGTTTCCGCCTGCAATTCGTCGGGCATGGTGAACATGATCAGATCGCACCACGCGGCCGCCTCGGCGATGCCCATGACCTTGAGGCCCTCGCCCTCGGCCTTGGCCGCCGATGCCGACCCCTCGCGCAGGGCGACGACGACGTTCTTGGCGCCGCTGTCGCGCAGGTTCAGCGCGTGCGCGTGGCCTTGGCTACCATAGCCGAGAATGGCAACTTTCTTGTCCTTGATCAGGTTGATATCGCAATCGCGATCGTAATAGACGCGCATGGGTTTTCCTCCGGTCTGCTTTCGGGTTGGGTGTTCGTCTTGCGCCAACGCTACGCCTGCGCGCGGCGATTGCGATTTCGTATTTTTAGGATATTGTGCGATTTCAAGAAGAACAATGCGCGAAACTTGGCAGTACCGGAAAAATCATGCTGGATGATGTGGATCGGCGCATATTGCGCCAGTATCAGCGCGCGCCCGAGTTGACCCTCTCGGCGTTGGCCGAGCGCTGTGCGATCACGCAGGCGACTTGCTGGCGGCGGCTGGAGCGGATGCAGGAGGCGGGCGTGATCCGTGGTCAGCAGGCGGTGATCGACTGGCGTGCCATGGGCTACGAGGTGGAAGTGTCCTTGCGCATCACCCTCGACAAGACAGCGCCGCGCGCCTTTGACGAATTCCTGGCCGCCGCGCGCGAGATCCCGCAGGTCCTGGAAATCCAGACATTCCTTGGCCGCGTGGACCTGCGCCTTTCGGTGATTGCCCGCGACATGGCCGATTATCAGCGCCTCTATCGCGATCATATCCTGACCCTGCCGCATATCGCCGATATCGAGGCGCTGATGCACGTGGCGCGGATCAAGTCCGACGAGGTGCTGCCGGTATGATTGATCTGGACGACATGGATCGCGCGATCCTGCGCCGGCTGGTGGTGGACGCCACCCAAGGCGCGGGCGCGATTGGGCGCAAGCTGGGCCTGTCGCAGCCGGCGACATGGCGGCGCATCCGGCGGCTACAGGACGCCGGCGTGATCAAGGGGCGGCAATTGCTGCTCGACCGCGAAAAGCTGGGCTTTGGTGTGACCGTGTTCCTGGGTGTGAAGCTGGCCACCAAGGGGCGCGTCAGCCTTGAGGATTTCGAGCGCGCGGTCACCGCCATCCCCGAGGTGCAGACGGTCGAGCATATCCTGGGCCTTTATGACTACCGCCTGCGGGTGGTGGCGCGCGACATCTCGGATTTCGAACGGGTCTTGCGCCGGCGCATCATGACGCTGCCGGGCGTAGGCGACGTGGAGGCCAATGTTCTCCTGACCGAAGAACGCCGCCCCGGCCCCATCGCCTGAGACAGGACAGTACCCTGCACTTCATCTTGCCCGAAATACTCCCGCCGGAGGCGTCCGCCGTCCGCCACACGCGCCGCCCGCTCGCAAGCCCCTAAACCCGCGCGCCAAGGCCCATCTGCATCATCGCGCGGCGCACCGGGGCCAGCGAATAGATCGCGTTGAGCCCCATCGCGCGCGCATCCCGCAACGGCCGCGCGTGCATCTGCGAGGCGCGGTTCAGCAGGTCGATCCCGGCGGCGCGGGCGCAGACCTCGGCGTGGCGCTGGCGGTGGTAGGCGTCCATCATCGCGCCGTCGCCCAGCCGCGCGGGCGCGGCCTCGGCCAGTTCCAGCAGGGCGCGCATGTCGGCCAGGCTCATGTTCAGGCCCTGCGCCCCGATCGGCGGCACCACGTGCGCCGCCTCGGCCACCAGCGCGACGCGCTGCCCCGACATCCGCTTGGCCACCTGCGTGATGATCGGCCATACGCTGCGCCGCGACGCCAGTGTAAGCGGCCCGTATAGATGCGCCGAGCGGGCGCTCATCTCGGCCTCGAACTCGGGCACCGGGATGCCTGCAAGGCGCAGGGCCTCGGGCCCGTCCTCCATCCACACCACCGCCGACGACGGCAGCCCCTCGTGATCGGGCAGCGGCACCAGGGTGAACGGCCCGCCCGAGCGATGGATCTCGGTCGAGACGTTGTCATGCGGGATCGGATGGGTGACGGCAAACGCCAGCGCCTTTTGGCCGTAGCGGGTCGTGCTCACGTCGATCCCGGCTGCCCGTCGCATCGGTGAGGCGCGCCCATCCGCCGCGATCACCAGCTTGCAGCGCGTGATTTGCCCGTCGTCAAGGGTGACGCGGGCCTCGCTCTCGCGGGTGAAAAGGGCGCGGGTGCCGGTACCGGGGCGGAAATCGATGTTCGGCAACTCGTCCAGCCGCGAAACCATCTCGCGCCGCAAAAGCCAGTTGGGCAGGTTCCACCCAAATGGCCGGTCCGAGATGTCGGAGGAATTGAAATCGCGCACAAGGCGCGGCTCGGGCGCCTCGCCCCCGGCGTCGACAATGCGCATGGTTCGTAGTTCGGCCGCATGCGGCGCAAGGCGCGGCCACAGGCCCGCGCGGTCCAGAAGCGCCTGCGCGGGTTGCAGGAACGCGGTCGTGCGCAAGTCCGATCCGGCGGCGTCGCGCTCGGTCACCGGTGGGGCGGGATCGACGCAGAGGACGCGAAATCCCGCCGTGCCGAACAGCGCCGCCGCGCTTAGCCCGGCAACGCCGCCGCCCGAGATGACGATGTCATGATCCGTGCCTGGCATGGTGCGTGCCCTCCTGCGCAAAGCCTGAGCCCGAGATGTAGCGCGCCGCGCGCGCCGAGCCAAGCGCAAGCCGCGCAATAGGGCGCGCGGCGCTCAGCCCCGGGTGATCAGCAGCAGCAGCGTCCAGATCACCGGCACCAGTGCCACCGCAGGCAGGTAAAGGCCGGGGATTCCCCACAGCGCGACCGAGCCGCCCCACAGCGCCAGGAACCCCAGCACTGCAAGGATGATAAACCCGTCGCGGCGGGTGGTGCTGTCTTGTGCGCCGTGCGCAGCGGGCTGCGCGCCGGGGGCGGTGTCAACGGTGCTGTCGGGGGTCAGTGCCGGGTCGATCTTGCTCATTTTCGGGGTCCTTTCAGGGAAAACTGCATGCGCCCCAGATAACAAGTTAACGGTCAAGGAAAAGGCGCATCTTGCCGCAGTGCGACAATGCGCGCAGGGGGACGGGGCCGCGCCCGATCTGCCTCAGACCAGCCGCGCCAGGAACCCGCTCAGATCATTGGTATGGTGGTGGATATGCGGCGCCCCCAGTGGCGCGTCGGCCACGTGCACCGTGCGCATGCCCAACCGGTGCGGTGCGGCCAGGTTGCGGGCGTCGTCCTCGAACATCGCGGCGGTCTCGGGGCGCAGGCGGTCGCGGGCGAACACCGCGCCGAATGCGCGCGGGTCGGGCTTGGGGTGGAACCCGGCATGCTCGACCCCGTAGAGCGCATCGAACACCCCCGACAGGCCCCGCGCCGCCACCACCCGTTCGGCATAGGGCGCGCTGCCGTTGGTGTAGACGATCTTGCGCCCCGGCAGGGCCCGGATGCGCGCGGCCAGGTCCGGATCGGGCGTCAGCGCGCCAAGGTCGATGTCGTGCACCTCGACCAGGTACTCGGCCGGGTCCAGCGCATGCTCGTGCATCAATCCCGCCAGCGTGGTGCCGTAGTCCCGCCAATAGGTGTGGCGCAGGTGATCGGCGCGCTCGCGCGGCACGCCCAGCGTTCGCATCACGAACGCGGTCATGCGTGTCTCGATCTGGTCGAAGAGCCGCGCCCGCGGCGGGTAGAGCGTGTTGTCCAGGTCAAAGACCCAGCCGGTCACATGTGAGAAATCCTGCCTTGGCATGGCGGCACGTTAGCGCACCCGAATGCAAACCTGAAGCCCCCGCACATACCCCCCGCATACACCCCGCATTCCGCGCCGCGCCCGATATCCGGGTTGATTGCCCCTCAAGGGGGCCTTAGGGTGAGGCGTTCAAGCGGAGACGCCCCTCATGAAAGATCACGGAACCGTGCAAAAAGACGCCTATACCCTTATCCTGGAGGCGATAGATACCGGCATATACCGCCCCGGCGACAGGTTGGTGGAAAGCGATCTGGCCGATCGGTTCGGGGTGTCGCGCACCCCCGTGCGCGAGGCGTTGCAGCGTCTTGAGACGCAATCGCTGCTCACGCGCGACGGGCGCAGCCTGATCGTGGCGTCGCTCGATCACAACCAGCTCAGCGAGCTATACGTCGTGCGCGCCGAGCTGGAGGGCCTCGCCGCGCGCCTGGCCGCGCGCCACGCCACCGAGGAAGAGGTGCGCGTGCTGCGCGACATGGTCGAAGAGGATCGCGCGCTACTGGATGATCCCAGCGCCCTGGCGCGCGCCAACCGGCGGTTTCACAAGCAGATCCACCTTGCCTCGCACAACCGGTACCTGGTGCAGCAGCTTGACCTCGTGCACCGCTCGATGGCGCTGATGGCGACCACCTCGCTGGCCGCCGAGGGGCGCGGCGAAAAGGCGCTGGCCGAACATGACGCCATTGTCGCCGCGTTCGAGGCCCGCGACGAGGAGCGCGCCTATACCGCCCTCAAGGATCATATTTCCAAGGCGTTCGTGACGCGGCTCAAGCTCGATTCAGGGGCGCTTGGCGCATTGGACTGAGGCCGGATCGACCCCGCGCTTTGCAGGAAATGACCGTGCTGCGTCTTGTCCCAGTAGAACGGTGCGGCGACCAATTCATAGAGCGCCTTGTACGCCGCCAGCACTCCCAGCGGGTAATAGAAATGCAGGCTCGGCACCCATTTCAGCAAATGCCGGTGCGCGGGGCCCGAGACCGCCACCAGGCCGGCGATGATCGTGATCGTCTCGATCCCGATGAAAAGAGGCCAGAGCGCCGCGGTCAGTGCCCCGGGCAACACGCCTGCGAACGGGTGCGGCAACCCAAGGAAAACAAGCCAGAATGACCACAGAAGCGGCGCCAGGAAAAACTGCGACAGCGCTGTGATGAAATGCGTCTGGAACCCCATGAACCGCCACGCCCCCAGTTCCCGCAGGAGGGTGCGTGGGCGGCGCATATGGACCAGGTAGGTCACCATGTACCCCTTGAGCCAGCGCGAGCGTTGCTTGACCCATGCCCGCGGATGACAGGCCGCCTCCTCGTGCGTGGCGGTGGCGATCATCTCGGTCCGGTAGCCGTGCCGCGCCAGGCGAAAGCCAAGATCGGCATCCTCGGTCACGTTATGCGCGTCCCATCCGCCCAGACGCTCCAGCGCACAGCGCCGGAAAAACAGCGTCGTGCCGCCCAGCGGTATGGCAAAGCCCAGCCGCCGCATCCCCGGCATCATCACCCGGAACCACGTCGCGTATTCCACGGTGAAACAGCGCGCCAGCCATGTTTGGCGCGGGTTGTAGTAATCCAGAACCCCTTGCAGGCACACCAGGCCGGGCGGCGCATCGGCGAAGCGGCGCGCCACGTGGTCGATCTGGTCGGGGGCGGGCGCATCCTCGGCATCGAAAATGCCGATGATATCGCCCCGGCAGAAATCCAGCGCATAGTTCATCGCGCGCGGCTTGGTTCTCGGCTGGCCATCGGGCGCCACGATCATGCGCATCCACGGCGGCAGGTTTGCCCCCGCCAGCGTTTGCCGCGTCAGGGTATCGGTCTCTTCAAGGACCAGAACCACCTCAAGCAGGGCCTTGGGATAGCGCAGCCGCGCCAACCGCGCGACCAGCGCGCTCGCCACCTCGGTCTCGCGAAACAGCGGCACCAGGATCGATACGCGAGGTAGCAGGGCGGCTTCGTGTGCGGCTTCGGCGGTATCATCGCGCGGCGCAGGCCCGCGCGGTGCCGTCGCCCATGACACGAACGCCGCCGATTTCATCGCCGCCCCGACAATCAGCGTGAAACACGCCCACAGCATCAACGCCGTCAGCGCCTGAACCGGAAACGCCGCCACCACGGCCCCCAGCGACAGGCACGCAGCAGCGGTAAGTCCCATGCGCCGCCGCCCGCCGCCCGTCCACCGGCGGCAGCTTTCGCCCTCGGGCACCCGCGCGGCGGCGGCGCAGGTCAGCGCCGGGCGATATAGCTGCGCAAGGATCGCCTCGATCCGCCGCTGCGGCGCGATCACCGGCGCGGCGCCGTGAAAGACGGTCGGCAGCATCCGCAGCCGTTCGGCGAATTCCTCGGGATGCGCGGTGGCGATTCTCATCCGCCCATCCGCGCCCCATCCCAGCGGCAGAAGCCCGGCCCGCAGCCACACGCGCGGCGGCGCCTGCCGCATCAGGCCGCGCGCGGGCACATCCATCGCCAGCGCGCTGACCCGCGTGTCCAGCCATATCGCCTGCGCCCTGTGCAAGTCATCCGCCGCGACCATCCCCTGCGCGATCAGGACATCCGACAAGGTACAGCCAAGGCGCGCCGCCTCGGCCCGCGCGGCCCGGGCCTGCGCCGCGCTCAGGACCCCGTGATCGACCAGAACCCGCGCCAGCGGCGGCTGCACGCGCGGCGCGGGCAGGGCGGCCCGCGGCGGGGAGGCTGAGGGCTGCGAAAGAGGGCTTGTTAGGGTTTGCGCGCGGGTCATCCTGCCTGTCTCTTCGGTGCCGTTTCAAAGTGAACGGGTTACCAAAAGGTTGAGGCAGAATGGTTAATGCAGTGTTAACAGGAACTTGGAGGCCACTCTTTAGGCCGGCGCGCGCTCGGCCATCGAGGCGGTAAACCGCTCGAACAGGTAGAAACTGTCCTGTGGGCCGGGGCTGGCCTCGGGGTGGTACTGCACCGAGAACACCGGCCGGTCGGTCAGGCGCAAACCGCAGTTCGATCCGTCGAACAGCGACACGTGGGTTTCCTTGACACCGTCGGGCAGGCTCTGGCTGTCCACGGCAAAGCCGTGGTTCATGCTGGTGATCTCGACCTTGCCGGTCTCCAGGTCCTTGACCGGGTGATTGGCGCCGTGGTGGCCGTGGTTCATCTTGACCGTCTTCGCCCCCAGCGCCAGCGCCAGCATCTGGTGCCCAAGGCAGATCCCGAACACCGGGAGGCCGCGCTCCAGCACGGCGTTGATCATCGGCACAGCATAGGCGCCGGTCGCCGCCGGATCGCCCGGCCCGTTGGACAGGAATACGCCGTCGGGCTCATGCGCTAGAACTTCTTCGGCGCTGGCGGTGGCGGGCAGGACCGTCACGTCGCACCCCGCAGAGGCAAGGCAGCGCAGGATGTTGCGTTTCGCGCCGTAATCGATGGCGACGACGCGGTGGCGCGGCGCCTCCTGCCGGCCGAATCCGTCTGGCCAGGCCCAGCGCGTGGTGTCCCAGCGGTAGCTCTGCGCGCAAGTCACCTCGCGCGCCAGGTCGACCCCCTCCAGCCCGGCAAAGCCGCGTGCGGCGGCGACCAGCGCGGCGATGTCGAAATTGCCCTCAGGGTCATGCGCCAGCGCCACATGCGGCGCGCCTTGCTGCCGGATCGCGCGGGTCAGGCGCCGGGTGTCAACGCCGCCGATCGCGATCCGCCCGCGCCGCGCCAGCCAGGCCGACAGCGTCTCGGTCGCGCGCCAGTTGCTCGGCTCGGTCGGGTTCCACTTGACCACCATGCCTTCGGCGACGGGCTCGGCGGTTTCATCGTCGTCGGGGTTCACGCCGACATTGCCCACATGCGGAAAGGTAAACGTCACGACCTGCCCGGCATAGGACGGATCGGTCATGATTTCCTGGTAGCCGGTCATCGCCGTGTTGAAACACAGCTCGGCCTGCGTTTGGCCGGTGGCGCCAAAGCCGTATCCGTAAAACAGCGTGCCGTCAGCAAGGGCAAGGCAAGCGGTCGGGTGGGATTTCTGGGATTGGGCCATGGCAGATCTCCGGGGGCGTGCGTGGCGGTTTGCCGTCTCCTACGTGCGCGGGCGTGCGGGGTCAAGGGCCCGCGCGCGCCCGCGCACGTTCCCGGGGCGCTTTATAACAAGGGGCTGCGCCGCCTCGCGGCCTGTTGAAACCCGGCCGCGCATTGGATACTGTCGGCGGTCTCGGAAAAACCCTGATGGGATAGGATCACGATGGACATGCGAGACCGGATCAGCACGGCCCTGAAACAGGCCATGCGGGACAAGGCGACCAACAGGTTGTCAACGCTGCGGCTGATCAATGCGGCGATCAAGGACCGCGAGATCGCCGCGCGCGGCGGCGATGGCGACGGCGCCATTGGCGATAGCGAGATACTGACAATCCTTGGCAAGATGGTCAAACAGCGCCAGGAAAGCGTCCGCGCCTACGAGGAGGGTGGCCGCCTCGACCTGGCCGAATCCGAGCGCGCGGAAATCGCCGTGATCGAGGAATTCCTGCCCCGGCAACTGGGCGACAAGGAAATCGCCGAGGCGATCGACAAGGAAATCGCGGCTTGCGGCGCCAGCTCGATCCGCGACATGGGCAAGGTGATGGCAGCGCTCAAGGCGCGGTATACCGGGCAAATGGATTTCGGCGTCGTCGGGCCGATGGTCAAGGACCGCCTGAGCTAAGCCAGCGGCCACCGCGCGCGACATGGGGGCTCTGCCCCCGCCGCCTCCGGCGCCTCCCCCGGGATATTTCAGGCCAGAAGAAATACAAAGAAAGCTCCAAGGGGCTTCTTCTGGCCATAAATATCCTCGCCGAAGGCATCCGGCGGCCCAGCCTGCGCTGCGCTGTCGGGCTGAGTGCCGTCAGGCGCCGCGCGCCGTGCGCAGGGCGTCCGACAGCTCGCCATAAAGCGCCTTGCGCTCGTCCTCGGACAGGAACGCGCCGATTTCCACTTCGCGGCCCTCGCCCTTGAGGGTCAGGTAATGCGCGACCGGGCCACCGGTGGCGTGCAGCGTTGCGCGCGCCCAGTAGCTGTTGCAGTCCCATTCGCGCCGCTGGCCACGCGGTTCGGTGCGCAGCAAGTGGATGTCCTGCGGCCCGATGGTCAGCTCTTCGCGGATGTCGGCATCGCGGTAGGACCGCTCCAGCCCCCACCACAGTCCCGCCACCGCCAGCAGCACGAACGGCAGCAGCCCCCACAGAAGCACCGTGCCCAAAAGCGGGTAAAGCGGCACCGTGATCAGGGCGAATGTCGCAAGGATAAAGGCCGCGAATCCCCGCCGCGGCAGCGAGCGGTGCGGCCAGAGCGTCAGGCGCCGGGTGCCCGTCGTGGGCTGATCTGTCCATTCATAGGGCATAGGGATGTTTTAGCGTTGACTGGGCGGCGGGAAAGGGCGCGGGGCCGGTCAGGCGTCGAGCTCGACCCAGATCGGCACGTGATCCGACGGCTTTTCGCGGTCGCGGATATCGCGGTCGATCCGGCACTCTGTCAGCAGGTCGGCCGCTTGCGGGCTAAGCAGGATGTGGTCGATGCGTATGCCGTGATCGCGCCGCCACGCGCCGCCCTGGTAATCCCAGAACGTGTAGTGCCCCGGCCCCAGGGTGCGGGCGCGGAACGCGTCGGTGAAGCCAAGGTTGAGCACCCGGCGGAACGCGTCGCGCGCCTGCGGCAGGGCCAGCGCATCGTCGGCCCAGGCCTCGGGGTTTTTGGCGTCCTCGTCCTGGGGGATGATGTTGTAATCGCCCGCCATCACCACTGGTTCTTCGCTGTCCAGAAGGGCGGCGGCGCGATCCTTCAGACGCGCCATCCATGCCAGCTTGTAATCGAACTTGGGCCCCGGCGCGGGGTTGCCGTTGGGCAGGTAAAGCGCGCACAGGCGCAGCGCGCGGGTCCCGACGACCGTGGCCTCGATCCAGCGGGCCTGCTCGTCCTCGTTATTGCCCGGCAGGCCGCGGCTGATGTCTTCCAGCGGCAGTTTCGACAGGATCGCAACGCCGTTGAACCCCTTTTGCCCGTGGGTCGCCACGTTGTAACCCATGTCCTCGAAATGCTGGGCGGGAAAGCCTTCATCGACGGTCTTGATCTCCTGCAGCAGCGCAACATCGGGCTGCGCCTCCTGCAGCCAATCGGTGAGGGCGTTCAAGCGGGCCTTGATCCCGTTGATGTTGAATGTGGCGATTTTCATGGGCGGCATCCTGTTGTCGCGTGCCCCTTGTTATCGGGCAGGCGTGCGCGACGTGCAACCGCCCCGGCGCTGGCGGGTCAGATCGAGAACGACGTGCCGCAGCCGCAGGAACTGCTGGCGTTGGGGTTGTCGATGGTGAACCGCGCGCCGATCAGTTCTTCGGTGAAATCGATGGTCGCCCCCGCCAGGAAGGGCATCGAGACGGAATCGACCACCACGCGCTGACCGTCCTTTTCCAGGACCACGTCATCGTCTGCCGGCTGATCCAGCCGGATGTCGTATTGGAACCCCGAACAGCCCCCGCCCTCGACCGCGACGCGCAGGGCCTGCCCCTGATCGGCGGCGCCAATCTCGCACAATCGAGCATAGGCGCGGTCTGTCACCTTGGGCGGAAGTTGCATGGCTGCTCTCCTGACGGTTTCGCATTTGTCATGAATGGAATATATGAGCGGGGGGTATCAGGGACAAGGATCACCGTAAATGACTGCGCCGTATGCTGCCGATCCGGCCCTCAGCCGGGGCAGGCTCTATCCCGAAGAGGAAAGCACCTTTCGCACCGCGTTTCAGCGCGATCGCGATCGCATCATCCATTCCAGCGCTTTCCGGCGGCTCAAGCACAAGACGCAGGTCTTTGTCGAGCATGAGGGCGATTATTTCCGCACCCGCCTGACCCATTCGATCGAGGTCGCGCAGGTAGCGCGCACGATCTCGGGGGCGCTTGGCCTCAATGAAGAACTGACCGAGGCGGTTGCGCTGGCGCATGACCTGGGCCACACGCCCTTTGGCCATACCGGCGAGGATGCGCTTGCCGCGCGGATGCAGCCCTATGGCGGCTTTGATCACAACGCGCAGGCGATCCGCATCGTCACCGCGCTTGAGCGGCATTACGCGACGTGGGATGGGCTCAACCTGACATGGGAGACGCTGGAGGGCATCGCCAAGCATAACGGGCCGGTCGAGGCTCCCGTGCCCTGGGCACTGGCCGCTTACAATGCGCGCCATGATCTTGAGCTGTCGACCAACGCCAATGCCGAGGCGCAGGTTGCCGCGCTGTCCGATGATATCGCCTACAACAACCACGACCTGCATGACGGGCTGCGCGCGGGGCTGTTCACGATGGCCGATATCGCCGAGCTGCCGATGCTGCGCGATTGCTTTGCCGAGGTGGACGCCCGCCACCCGAACCTTGAACCGCCGCGCCGCCAGCACGAGGTGTTGCGCCGGTTTTTTGGCATCCTGGTGGGCGACGTGATCGATTGCACGCGAGCGGCGCTGGACCGGCTTGACCCGCACTGCGCCGCCGATATCCGCGCCGCGCCCGCGATGGTGGCGCGGTTTTCGCCCGAAATATGGGCCGATCTGAAGGTGGTGCGCGCGTTTTTGTTCAGACGGATGTACCGCGCGCCTGCGGTGATGGAGATGCGCGCGCGGGTTACCGTCGTGGTGGACGAGCTGTTCACCCTGTTCATGAATGACCCGGGCCTGATGCCGCCCGAATGGCGCGCGCAGGTCGGCGATGGCACCGGCGCGCAGCCCCTTGCGCGTACGGTCAGCGACTATATCGCCGGCATGACCGACCGCTTCGCTCTGGACGAGCACGCGCGCCTGACCGGCAAACCCGCCGCGCTGCCCCGCTCGGGGGTGTGAGGCGGGCAGGGCGCTACAAGGCTGGGCGCAACATGGCGGATACGCGGCCCGCCCGGCGGCACCGCCGGGCGGTGTCGGGCGCGAGCCGGGTCGCGGGGCGATCCGGTGGGGGGAATAGGGTAGGGGGCGCACCCATCACACGCCCCGCCCCCGGGCAAGAGGCGTTGACCTTCGCCGCGCGCGTGGTAAACCCGCGCGCAAGCTGAAAGGATACCTTGATGAACCTCTTCACCGACATTCGCGCGCTCGTGTTGGACAGCCTCTCGGCCATGATGGACGAGGGCGCGCTGCCTGCGGGGCTGGATACTGGCAACGTCGCGGTCGAGCCGCCCCGAGATCCCGCGCATGGCGACATGGCCACCAACGCGGCGATGGTTCTGGCCAAGCCCGCCGGTGGCAAGCCCCGCGATATCGCCGAGGCGCTTGCCGCCCGGCTAAGCGCGGACACCCGTATCGCGCGGGTCGACGTGGCCGGGCCGGGGTTCATCAACATGGCGCTGAGCGATACCGTCTGGCAGGACACCGTGCGCCACGCGATCCTGACCGGCCCCGATTTCGGCCGCTCCGACCTTGGCCAGGGCAAGCGCGTGAACGTTGAGTTCGTCAGCGCCAATCCCACCGGGCCGCTGCACGTGGGCCACACGCGCGGCGCGGTGTTCGGTGATGCGCTGGCGGCGCTGCTGGATTTCGCGGGCTACGAGGTGACGCGCGAATACTATATCAACGATGGCGGCGCGCAGGTGGATGTGCTGGCCCGGTCGGTCTACCTGCGGTACCTTGAGGCCAACGGCCAGGAAGTTGCGTTCGAGGATGGCACCTATCCCGGCAATTACCTGATCCCGGTGGGCGAGGCGCTGGCCGCGCAATACGGCGACGCGCTGGTCGGCAAACCCGAGGCCGAATGGCTTGACGATCTGCGTGATTTCGCCACCGACGCGATGATGCACATGATCCGCGCCGATTTGGCTGCGCTCGGCATCGAGATGGACGTGTTCTTTAGCGAAAAGTCCCTCTACGGCACCGGCCGGATCGAAGAGGCGATTGAGAACCTGCGCGCGCGCGATCTGATCTATCGTGGCGTTCTGGAGCCGCCCAAGGGCAAGCGCCCCGAGGATTGGGAGCCGCGCGAGCAAACGCTGTTCCGCTCTACCGCGCATGGCGATGACGTGGATCGCCCGATCATGAAATCCGATGGCGCGTGGACCTATTTCGCCCCCGATATCGCCTACCATCACGACAAGATCGAGCGCGGGTTCGATTTGCTGATTGACGTGCTGGGCGCTGATCACGGCGGCTATGTCAAACGACTGAAGGCCGCGGTTTCGGCCCTGTCGGAGGGGCGCGTGCCACTGGATGTGAAGCTGTGCCAACTGGTCAAGCTGTGGAAGAACGGCGAGCCGTTCAAGATGTCCAAGCGGGCCGGCAATTTCGTGACCCTGCGCGACGTGGTCGATCAGGTCGGACCCGACGTGACCCGGTTTCACATGCTGACCCGCAAGAATGACGCGCCGCTTGATTTCGACTTTGCCAAGGTGCTTGAGCAAACCCGGGAAAACCCGGTGTTCTACGTGCAATACGCCCATGCGAGGGTGTGCAGTGCACAGCGCAAGGCGCGCGAGGCGGGGCTGAACGTCGATGACGCCGCTCTTGCCGGCGCCGACCTGAGCGGTCTGACCCATCCGTCCGAGCTGGCCGTTGCGCGCAAGCTGGCCGAGTGGCCCCGCATGGTCGAGATCGCCGGCCGCACCAACGAGCCGCACCGCATCGCCTTCTACCTCTACGACCTTGCCAGCGAGTTCCACAGCTTGTGGAACCGCGGCAACGAAGAGCCCGCCTTGCGATTCGTCCAAGATGGTGACGAGGCCACAACACGCTCGAAATTGGCGCTGGCCCGCGCCGTGACCGTTGTTATTTCCGCTGGCCTTGGTATTCTTGGAGTTACGCCGGTGGAAGAAATGCGCTGAACATAAGGCGCCAGCCGCCGGCCGGAAGGCAGAGCAGGACGCACCCGGTGCATCACGCATCCGGGCGCAGAAAGGCGACTATGGCGGATATTCAGGCAACAGGGCGCATTGACGCGCCCCGGGACGGGCAAAGCATCAAGACAGTCGTGAACTGGATCGGGGCAGCGGTATCGCTGCTGCTGATCGTGGGGGTGTGCACATGGGGCTACCGCCTGCTGGTGCGCGACGTGAGCGGCGTGCCCGTGATCCGCGCGGCCAGCGGGCCGATGCGCGTGCAACCCGACGATCCGGGCGGGAAACTTGCGGAAAACATGGGGTTGGCGGTGAACACCGTCGCCGCCGAAGGCGCGGCCGAGGCGCCGGCGGACCGCCTTGTTCTGGCGCCGCCGCCGCTGGACCTGACCGAAGAGGACGCCCCGGCGGCCAAGTTGACCGAGGAAAAAGCCGCGCAGCCGCAGGAAACGGCCACCGACGAGACCACAGGCGAGACCACCCAAGACGCGGGCATGGAGGCCCTGCTTGCCGAGCTGACCGCCGAGGCAAAGCCGCTGGCGAAAACCGACGAGGCCGCGCCCGAACCCGCCCCAGAACCGGCCGAGGAAACCGCCGCCGCAGCCGACACTGAAACGGCACCCGAGGTCGCCGATGGCCTGGCCATTTCGCTGCGCCCGCGCGTGCGGCCCGAACAGGTGGTGGCGCGGCTGGCCTCAACCGACGCGGCGGTCAACCCGGGCAGCGGCCCCGTCGACGTGGACCCGGCCACCATCGCGCCCGGCACCCGCCTGGTGCAGCTTGGCGCCTTCGACAGCCCCGACGTGGCGCGCAGCGAATGGACCCGCCTGTCGGCGCGGTTCGGCGATTACCTTACCGGCAAGAGGCGCGTGATCCAGCGCGCCGAAAGCGGCGGGCGCACCTTCTACCGGCTCAGGGCCATGGGCTTTGCCGACCTGGGGGATGCGCGGCGGTTCTGCTCGGCCCTGGTGGCCGAGAACGCCGATTGCATCCCGGTCGTCACGCGGTGAGCGCGCCCGGTGCGGTCATCCTCGACCCGCTCGGTCCCCGGCTGAGCGCGGAGGAGCGCGCGTTTTTTCGCGCCGTGGACCCGTTCGGCTTTATCCTATTCGCCCGCAATATCGAGGACGCCGCGCAACTGCGCGCGCTTTGCGCCGAGTTGCGCGATTGCGTCGGCCGCGACGCCCCCATCACCATCGATCAGGAAGGGGGCCGTGTGCAGCGCCTGCACCCGCCTCTTGCGCATGACTGGCCCCCCGCGTTGGACCAGATCGAGCGCGCGGGGCAGGACGCCGGCGTTGCGATGTACCTGCGCGCCCGCATCATTGCGCATGACCTGCGCGTGCTTGGCATCGACAGCAATTGCGCCCCGCTGGCCGACGTGATCGGCCCGCGCACGCACCCGTTTTTGCGCAACCGCTGCTACGGCGATGCGCCGGGGCAGGTGGCGCTACTGGCACGGGCGGTGGCCGATGGGCTGATGGCGGGCGGCGTGCTGCCGGTGCTCAAACACATTCCCGGCCATGGCCGCGCGGTCGTCGATAGTCACGAGACCCTGCCTATGGTCGACGCGGAGGCCGAGACCCTGCAACAAGTGGATTTTGCCCCGTTCCGCGCCCTGTCGGACCTGCCGATGGCGATGACGGCGCATGTCGTCTATCGGGCGCTTGACGATCTGCCCGCCACCCTGTCGCCGGTGGTGATGGCGCTTATCCGCGACGATATCGGCTTTGACGGCCTGATCATGAGCGATGACATCTCGATGAAAGCGTTGAGCGGCGCGCCCGCCGACCTAGGCCGCGCTGCCCTTGCGGCGGGCTGCGACGTGGTGCTGCACTGCAACGGCGCGTTGGACGAGAAACGCGCCGTGGCCGCCGCCGCCGGGCGCCTGTCGGGCGCCGCCCTACGCCGTGCCGAGGCCGTGATTGCCGCCCGCCACACGCCCGATGATGTTGACATAAGCGCGCTCACCGCGCAGCTTGAGACGCTTGGCAACGGGCGCAGGCATGGCTGACGACACATTCCAGGAGGATACCGCCGAGCAGGCAGAAGGCGCCGTCGCCGCGCGGCTGGCAGCCGAGGCGTTGATCGTCGATGTCGATGGGTTCGAGGGGCCGCTCGATTTGCTGCTGTCGCTGTCGCGCACGCAAAAGGTGGACCTGCGCCGCATCTCGATTCTTGAACTGGCGCGCCAGTACCTGACCTTCGTGGAGCGCGCCAAGCAGCTCAGGCTGGAGCTGGCCGCCGATTACCTGGTGATGGCGGCGTGGCTGGCCTATCTCAAATCGCGCCTCCTGCTGCCTCCCGACCCTGAAGAAGAGGGCCCCTCGGGCGAGGAAATGGCCGCCCACCTCGCGTTTCAGCTGGAGCGGCTCCAGGCGATGCGCGATGCGGCGGCCAAGCTGATGGCGCGCGACCGGCTGGGCCGCGACATCTTTGCCCGCGGCCTGCCCGAGGATATGACACGCATCCGCAAGGTGCGCTACACCGCGACGCTGCTGGACTTGATGCAGGGCTATGCGCGGCTGCGCACCCGCGATGAATTTCGCCCCTACGTGATGGACCGCGACGCTGTGTTCACCATGGAAGAGGCGCTTGATCGCTTGCGTGGGCTGATCGGCTATTCGGCCGATTGGACGGATATCGCCGGCTTCCTGCCGGATGGCTGGACAGAAGACCCCTCGCGGCGGCGCTCGGCCACCGCTTCGACCTTTGCCGCCTCGCTGGAACTGGTCAAGGAAGGCAGCGTCGAGCTACGCCAGAGCGAAACCTTCGCGCCGATCCAGATGCGCCGCAAGGAGTAGGATGATGAGCGACGAGAATAAGGACACCGAAGAAAACCAAGACACCGGCGAAAGCCTGTTCGAGGCCCCACCGATCGGCGAGCAGGAGCGCATGGTCGAGGCGATCCTTTTCGCCACCGCCGAGCCGGTCACGGTGGCCGAGCTGACCGACAGGATGCCGCATGGCTGCGATCCGGCCGAGGCGCTGGCGCATCTGCGTCGCCGCTACGAGGGGCGCGGCGTGCGGCTGGTCAAGGTAGGCGATGCGTGGGCGATGCGCACCGCGCCCGATCTGGGCCACCTGATGCACCGCGAAACCGTCGAAACCCGCAAGCTCAGCCGCGCCGCGATCGAGACGCTGGCGATCATCGCCTATCATCAACCCGTCACCCGCGCCGAGATCGAGGAAATCCGCGGCGTTTCCGTCAGCCGCGGCACCGTCGATCAGTTGATCGAGATGGAATGGATACGCTTTGGCCGTCGCAAGATGACGCCGGGCCGGCCGGTGACATTCGTCGTGACGCAAGGGTTTCTCGATCACTTCGGCTTGGAAAGTGCCCGCGACTTACCCGGCCTGAAAGAGCTGCGCGCCGCCGGCCTTCTGGACAACCGCCCGCCACCGGGCAGCCTGCCGCAAATGGGCGAGGGCGAGGATGACGATGAAGAAACCCTAGAGGGCCAAAGCGAGCTGTTCGAGGATTGAACAGGTACGCCTCCTGCTTACAAAAAAAGGGCATGCGCGCGCCTTGGGGCGGGCGGGCGCATGCCCGGGCTGCAGAGCGACCCGGGCTGACTCAAAATGATTGAATGGGGGGTGCCATTGAAATGGCCACACCGTCAGGTTCGCGCCCGGCCCCGAGGGTGGGCGCGGTAAGGCTTGGTGAACGGTCTAGGCAAATCACCAACGCTGCGGCTTGTTGTAACGTTGAGCCAATTCGCGCCCGCCCTGGGGGCGGGGTCGGGCGCGAACCGGATCGCTGCGCGACCCGGTGGAAAATTGCAAACGTTGATCCTTTGAAGTCAGGGCCGAACACCCAAGCCGCGCGCATAAACGCACCCTTCACGCCGCTCGCAGCACCACCGCCCCAATCACGCCGGGGCGGTCGCGCCATGCGTCACGAAGAAGTCGTTGACACATAAATATCAAAGACTTGCCCATGTGCTCCACAGTGGGCCGGCCCCCGGAGCCTCAAGCCAAAAGCGCCCGCACCCGGTCAACCACGACCTGCGCGGTGATGCCGAATTCCTCGTACAGAACCCCCGCCGGGGCCGAGGCGCCGAAACTGTCCATCCCGACGAAATCGGCCTTGCTCTCGCGGCCCCTCTCGCCGCATAGCCAGCGGTCCCATCCTTGACGCATGCCGGCCTCGACGCCGACACGGACGGCCCCGCCGGGCAGCACCTTCTTACGCCACGATTCGTCGGCCTCGGCGAACAATTCCATGCAGGGCATCGACACGACCCGCGTGCCGATCCCGGCCTCTTCCAGCAGCGCGCGCGCCTCCATCGCGATGGCCACCTCCGAGCCGGTCGCGATCACGATCGCCTGCCGCTTGCCCGTCGCCTCGGCCATCACGTAGGCCCCGTTGGCCACCATGTTGCGGTTGCGGTGCTCGGTCCGCAGCGTCGGCACCCCCTGCCGCGTCAGCGACAGAACCGAGGGCGTCGTTTTCGCCGTCAGGGCCAGTTCCCATGCCTCGGCCGTCTCGACCGTATCGCAGGGCCGGAACACGCGGGTGTTGGGGGTGGCCCGGCTGATCGCGAGGTGCTCCACCGGCTGGTGGGTGGGGCCATCCTCGCCCAATCCGATGCTGTCATGGGTCATCACGTAGGTCACCGGAACCCCCATCAGCGCCGACAGCCGCATCGCCGGGCGGGCATAATCGGTGAAGCACATGAAGGTGCCCCCGTAGGGCCGCACGCCGCCATGCAGGGCCATGCCGTTCATTGCCGCCGCCATGCCATGCTCGCGCACGCCGTAGTGGATGTAGCGGCCCTTGCGGTTGTCCAGGTCGAACACGCCCAGATCGGGCGTCTTGGTGTTGTTCGACCCACTCAGGTCGGCCGAGCCGCCGATGGTTTCCGGGGTGACCGGGTTGATGACCTCGAGGACCAGTTCGCTGGATTTACGGGTGGCCACCTTGGGCGCCTCGGCGCTGATCTGCTTTTTCAGCGCCTTGATCCGCGCCGACAGCTTGCGCGGCGCCTCGCGGGCGTAGATGCGGGCAAACTCGTCCTGCCGCCGCTGCGACAGGGTGGCGAGGCGCTCTTGCCATGCCGCGCGCTCGGGCGCGCCGCGGCGGCCGATCTCTTCCCACTGGGCCTTGATCTCATCCGGGACCACGAACGGCGGCGCCGTCCATCCATAGGCGGCCTTGGTGTCCGCGATCAGCGTCTCGTCGGTCAGCGCGCCATGCCCTTTTGATGTATCCTGCGCCGCCGATCCGAGCGCGATATGCGTCTTGCAGGCGATCATCGACGGCTTGCGCGCGGCCTTGGCGGCGGTCAGCGCGGCATCGATCGCGTCGGGATCGTGGCCGTCTATTTCCTGCACATGCCAACCCGCGGCGCGGAACCGCTGGATCTGGTTGGTGCGGTCGGCCAGATCGATCTTGCCGTCGATGGTGATGCTGTTGTTGTCCCACAGCACCACCAACTTGCCCAGGCGGTGCCGCCCCGCAAGGCCGATCGCCTCGTGGCTGACCCCTTCCATCAGGCAGCCGTCGCCGGCGATCACGTAGGTCATGTGATCGACCACCTTGCGGCCATAGCGGGCGCGCTGAACCTCCTCGGCGATGGCGAAGCCGACGGCGTTGGAAATCCCCTGTCCCAGCGGGCCGGTGGTGGTCTCGACCCCGCTGGCATGGCCATATTCGGGATGCCCCGCCGTGCGCGAGCCCCATTGGCGGAAGTTGCGGATCTCGTCCATTGTCATGTCGGCATAGCCGGTCAGGTGCAGTAGCGAATACAGCAACATCGAGCCGTGCCCCGCCGACAGGATGAACCGGTCGCGGTCGGGCCAGCTTGGATCGGCGGCATCGAACTTGAGGTGTTTCTCAAAAAGAACCGTCGCCACGTCGGCCATGCCCATCGGCATGCCGGAATGGCCGGAATTGGCGGCGTGGACCGCATCGAGCGTCAAGGCGCGGATCGCCGCCGACTTGGTCCAGTGATCGGGGTGAGATGTGCGCAGGGCAGTGATATCCACGGGCTTGGCATCCTTTGATATGGCTATGCTTGGCTGCTGCATATCAGCCTAGCGGTGAAGATCAAGCACGGGGCTAAGCCATTGGCGTCAAAGGGGGCGCATTTTGTCCCAGCATTGGATAAACTCGGGACCAAATAGCGTCAGGGTTGATTCGGGCCTGAGCGAGGCGCAAGAAAACGGGGTTTGAGGAAGATGAGCGAGATCACCGAACTTGAACGCAGACTGACGGCGGCGATGGACCGTATCGGGAAGGGTCTGGAGGGGCTGTCGGAACGTGACGCGGCACCAAGCGCCCCCGATGCGCCGGCAGTCGATACCGACGCGGAGGACGTGGCGAAGTTGCGCCAGGACCTAGAGGATGAGCGCCTTGTGACGGCGCAGCTCGAAGAGCGGATCAAGGCGCTTCACCGCAAGCATGACGAGCGGGTCGCGGCGTTGGAAAAAGACCTGACCGAGGCCCGCGAGGCCCTATCGGAAATGGGCGCTGCCCTTGAGAGCCTCAAGAAATCCGAAACCGCGCTGCAAGAGGATGCGCAAGCCCTGCGATCCGCCGGCGGGGCCGCGAGCGCGGAGATGATCAACGCCAGTCTCAGCGCGGAGTTGGACACGATGCGCGCCGCACGCGCGGCAGAGCAGTCCGAGGCGCGAGCGATCAAGGCCGCGCTTGAGCCGTTGCTGACCAGCGATGCGAAGGGGGGCAAGTGATGCCGGAGATCGAGATTCAGATCGGGGGACGTGGGTTTGATGTGTCCTGCCAGGAGGGTGAGGAGCAGTTCCTGCACACCGCGGCGGCGATGCTGGACAACGAGGCGTCGGTTCTGACCCGGCAGATCGGTCGGCTGCCGGAAGCCCGGATGCTATTGATGGCGGGTCTCATGCTGGCCGACAAGACCGCCGGGATCGAGGACAGCGTCAAGCAAAAGGACAAGAAGATCCAAGAGCTGGAAGCCGAGCTTGAGAAGCTTCGCAGCACCCCCGCGCCCGAACCGGAGCGCGTGGAAGTGCCCGTTGTTCCCGGCGATGTGACCGATACGCTGGCCGAGTTGGCGGCGCGCGCCGAGGCGCTGGCCGACCGGGTCGAGGAGACCGCCAAGGCCTGAGCGGTCTGGGGGCGCCTTTGACCGCGCGGTTCGTATCTACTCCGGCGCGCGGGCCCGTCAGGGCGCGAACGCGAGGTCCGGGCCGGTGCGGAAATAGGATACGTTGTTGGTGAAAGTGCTGTCAGGTGCCAACCGGATCAGTCGCCCGCCCGGTGCGTCGATGCGCGCGATGGTGTCGATGAACCACGGGTTCCAATCCTCCTCGGGGCCGAGGTATTTGCGCAGCAGGCGGCGGAACAGGGCAGGGCGCATCGCCACCACCTCGGCGCGGCCGCGCAGGCCGAGATGCAGCAGGATGCCGCCGGGGCCGTCGAACTCGACCACCTCCACGGCGCAGCGCGGATCGTGCGAAAGGCGGCGGGCGGAGCTACTGCCGTCGGTCGTGGGCATCCATAGCGCGCCATCCTCCCACAGGAACCACACGGGCGCGTTGCGCGGCGCGCCGTCCTGCGCGGTTGTCGCGAGGTTGGCCATCAGCGGCTTGTGCAGCACGGCCTCGGGCGGGAAAGGGTGCATTGTCATGGGCGCAGCATGGCACGGCGCGGGGGGCGCGGCAAATGTGGCGCTCAGGCCTCGCGCCAGAAGGCGGGGCTGAACAGCACCAGCACCGTCAGCATTTCAAGCCGCCCAAGGAACATGCCCACCACGATCGCCAGCTTGGCCGCGTCGCCAAGGGGCGCGAAGTTGCCGGCCGGTCCGATCACCGGGCCGATGCCGGGGCCGACATTGGCCACCGCCGTGAGCGCGCCGCTGAGCGCGGTCTGGAAGTCCAGGCCGAGCAGGCCCAATGCGAAGGCAAGGCAGCCCAAGGTCAGCGCGAAGAAGGTGAAATAAGAGATCACGCCGGTCATAACGTCGTCTTCGACCTTGCGGCCCTCGTAGCGGATGGTCGAGACGGCATTGGGCAGCGAGATCTTGCGGATCTCTGCGCGGGCAGCGCGCAGCAAGATGATCCAGCGCATCGCCTTGACCCCGCCCGAGGTGGAGCCGGTGCAGCCGCCGGCCGCGGTGAGCAAGAAGAACACCGCCACGGCGAATGGCCCCCAAAGGGTATAGTCGGTGGTGGCATACCCCGTAGTGGTGACAACGGAGACCACGTTGAACGCCACCAGCCGCAGCGCGTCGAGGGGCGGCGTGCCGGTGGTCAGGGTCAACCACAGACTGACGCAGGCGATAACGAGGCCCAGAGTCCAGAGCAGGGCCAGCACCTGTTCGCTGCGCAGACGTCCGCGATAGAGCACCCGGATATACCATGCGAAGGGCAACGCCCCCATGATCATGAAAAAGACCGCCGTCCATTGCAGGAAGGCGCTGTCGAACTGTCCGAACGAGGCATCGGAGGTCGAGTAGCCGCCGGTCGAGACCGTCGTCATGGCATGGGCCGCGGCATCGAACACGCTCATCCCGCCCAGGCGGTAGAGGACGGCGCAAAGCACCATGAGTCCGCTATAGACCGACAGGGTGGCAAAGGCGAAGCGGGCGGCATTGCCCAGCTCCTTGTCGTTCTTGTCGGAGCTTTCGGTGCGGAAAAGCTGCATCCCGCCGACCTTGAGAATCGGCAGCAGGGCAATGCCGACGACGATGAAGCCGACGCCACCCAGCATCTGCATCATGGCGCGCCACATCAGGATGCCTTGCGGGGTGTCATCCAGCCCGGTCATCACGGTGGAACCGGTGGTGGTGATGCCCGACATGGATTCGAACAGCGCGTCCACCGGGGTCATCGACCACAGGTAGAGCGGCAGCGCCCCCGCGAGGGCGGCGGTCAGCCACACGCTTGAGGTCAGCAGGAAGGTCTGCAGCCGGCGCAGCCCGGTAAAGGCGCTGCGGGTGGTAATGGTGAGGGCGGTGCCGACCATGCCGGTGATAAGGGCGGAGGTGCCGAATTCCTCGGAGGTGGCGGGGAAGATCACCGCGTTTGTCAGCATCAGCCCGGCCATGAACAGCAGGATCAGCCCATTGACGAAGACCACGAAGTTCATGCGCGCTCCCTGAGCATGCGCCGGCTAGCTCCGGCGGGCGTCTGACAGGGGATAGCGTGCCTGACGGGCGCAGGCAATCATGCATATGATAGGGCGGCTGGGTGTTTGGGTGTTCCGCATTGGGGTGGTTTGGGTAAAGTATTGCTTTTAAAAAATAAACCGAAAATCAAGGTCATCGACCGCTGCAGGATGGGCTGTGTCGCCCACCCCGCGCGGAGATGCAGGCGTGCCGGTCAGGCGTTGGCTTCGCGGATCTTTTCGGCGGCGTCCTTGTCGTAGGTGACGCCGTTTTGCTCGAACATCTGGTCCAGTTCGCCCGACAGGGTCATCTCGGTGATGATGTCGCAGCCGCCTACAAACTCGCCCTTGACGTAAAGCTGCGGGATGGTGGGCCAGTCGGAGTAGTCCTTGATGCCCTGGCGGATCGCCTCGTCGGCCAGCACGTTCACGTCCTTGTAGGCGACGCCCATGTAGTTGAGCACACCGGCGACGCGGCTGGAGAAGCCGCATTGCGGTGCGTCGCTGGTGCCTTTCATGAACAGCACCACGTCGTTGGCGGTGACGGTATCCTTGATCTGGGTTTGTGCATCGTTGGTCATGGCGTCTTTCCTGTGGTTCGTGTTTGGCGGGTGTCAGGTGCCGCGCGTCTGGGTGTCGGTGTCATCGTCGCTGTCGGGTGTGCCGCTGTCTTCCCAGTGTTCGTTTGCGATGTCAGGATCGAAGGTCTCGGGATCAAAGCCCGCGTCTTCCTCTTCCAGGGCGGTGACGTGGGTGGTGCCTGTTTCCTCGTTATAGGTCAGGCCGTACTGCGCGCGCCCTTCGGATTTCCAACGCAGTAGCTCGCTCCACATTGCGTAGACGAACACGATGAGGAACGGCGACAGTAACAGGCCTGCAATCAGGCGGACATCCATTGGGCGGCCTTCCGATCAGTCAGGAGCCTTGGTGGTCAGGGCGAGGGCATGCAGGGCGCCTGAGGGGCCATCCATCTTGCCCTTGAGCGCGGCATAGACGGCGCGCTGCTGCTGCACGCGGTTCTTGCCGCGAAAGGATTCGTCCACCACCTCGGCGGCGTAGTGATTCCCGTCGCCTGCCAGATCGGTGATGGTGATCGCCGCATCCGGGAAGCTGTCGCGGATCAGCTCCTCGATTTCCTGTGCCTCGATGGCCATTGGGGACTCCGTTTTCGTTACCGTGAAACAGGTAGGCCTGATGCGCCTTTGCTGCAAGGGGTCAGGCGAAGGCGTCAGGGAAACTGCGGCGGAAGGTATCGGACAGCTCGGCCAGCGGCGCCTCGGACGCGCCAAAGCGGACGGTGTCGCCGCCGAACTTGCCGACGCTGTGGATTTGCACGCCGGCCTGACCGGCGGCGATCATCAGCGCCTCGGCCTGATCGAAGTTGCAGGCGACGAGGTAGCGCGCCTGGTCCTCGCCAAAGAGGGCGTGCATGTCGTCGCTGTCGAGGTGAACGCCGGTCTGGGCGGCCTCGGCCAATTCGAACGCGGCCAGCGCGAGGCCGCCATCACCCAGATCGGTGCAAGCGCGGATCAGGGCGTGGTTGTCGCGGATGAACTCGCCGTTGCGGCGCTCAAGGTCCAGGTCCACGTGGGGGGCGTCGCCCTCTTCGCGGTTAAACACCTCCGATAGCAGCGCAGATTGGCCCAGGTGGCTGCCGACGGGGCCGAGCAGCAAGGCCACGTGCCCGTCGCGCGCGGTGCCGGTGATGGCGTGATCGGCGTGATCGATCAGGCCGACGGCGCCGATGGTCGGGGTGGGCAGGATGCCGGTGCCATCGGTCTCGTTATAGAGCGAGACGTTGCCCGACACGATCGGCATGTCCAGCGCCGCACAAGCCGCGCCGATGCCTTTGATCGCGCCGACAAACTGCCCCATGATGCCGGGTTTCTCGGGGTTGCCGAAGTTCAGGCAATCGGTGCTGGCCAGCGGTTTGGCACCCAGTGCCGAGAGGTTGCGATACGCCTCGGCCACGGCCTGCGCGCCGCCCTCGTGGGGGTTGGCGCGCACGTAGCGGGGCGTGACATCGGCGGTGAAGGCCAGCAGCTTGTCGGTGCCGTGCACGCGCACAAGGCCCGCGCCCGCGCCGGGGCCGCGGGCGGTATCGGCCATGACCTGGGTGTCGTATTGTTCGTAGATCCATTGCCGCGAGGAATAGTTGGCGCTGCCCAGCAGGGCGCGCAGCCCGTCGATGGGATCGATGGCGGGCACCTCGCCCAATGGCTCGGGGGTGTCGGCGGCCTCCCATGGGCGGTCGTATTCGGGGGCGTTTTCGGCCAGCGCCTTGAGCGGGATATCGGCCTTGATGGAATTGCCCTGCATGATGAGGAAGCGGTCCTCGGGGATGGTTTCGCCGACGATGGCGAAATCGAGGTCCCATTTTTCGAATACGGCGCGCGCCTCGGCCTCTTTTTCCGGGCGCAGGACCATCAGCATGCGTTCCTGGCTCTCGGACAGCATCATTTCGTAGGCGGTCATAGCCTGCTCGCGGCAGGGCACCTCGTCGAGGTTGAGCTGCACGCCGAGGCCGCCCTTGTCGCCCATTTCTACGGCCGAGCATGTCAGGCCCGCGGCGCCCATGTCCTGGATCGAGATGACGGCGCCGGTGGCCATCAGCTCAAGCGTGGCCTCCATCAGGCGCTTTTCGGTGAACGGATCGCCGACCTGCACGGTGGGGCGCTTTTCCTCGATCGTCTCGTCGAACTCGGCGCTGGCCATGGTGGCGCCGCCGACGCCGTCGCGGCCCGTCTTGGCGCCCAGGTAGACCACGGGCATGCCGACGCCGCTGGCGGCTGAGTAGAAGATCTTGTCGGTATCTGCCAGGCCAGCGGCGAAGGCGTTGACCAGGCAATTGCCGTCATAGGCGGTGTGAAAGCGCACCTCGCCGCCCACGGTGGGCACGCCAAAGCAGTTGCCATAGCCGCCGATGCCCTCAACCACGCCGTGCACCAGTTGCCGGGTCTTTGGGTGGTCGGGGCTGCCGAAGCTGAGCGAATTCATAGCCGCAATGGGCCGCGCGCCCATGGTGAACACATCGCGCAGGATGCCACCCACGCCGGTCGCCGCGCCCTGGTATGGCTCGATATAGGAGGGGTGGTTGTGGCTTTCCATCTTGAACACCACCGCCTGCCCGTCGCCGATATCCACGACGCCGGCGTTCTCGCCCGGTCCACAGATCACTTGCGGCCCGTCCGTGGGCAGGGTGCGGAGCCATTTCCGGGAGGATTTGTAGGAACAATGCTCGTTCCACATGGCCGAGAAGATGCCCAGTTCGGTGAAGGTGGGCTCGCGCCCGATGATGCCGAGAAGGCGGTCGTATTCTTCGTCGCTCAGGCCGTGGGCGGCGATCAGGTCGGGCGTGATGGCCGGATCTTGCATGTTCTCTGTGTTCCCCTCGCGGTGATGCGCTGGCGCCTGTTTATGCGATGCGAGCGCGGGGGGAAAGGGGGCTTTGGCGAGGGAGTGGCGGTGTAGGGGCGGTCCCGCGCGAATAGCGCCCGCAGGGCGCCGCGCATCGCCGGGCCGCCCCCCCCGGCACGGCGATTTGGCTGATGTCGGCGAAATGCTCTGAGGTTCTTCGGGTTTGGCTGGCATAAAGTGCACCGCACGGACGTAGGATCGCCGCACCGCGGCCCGGCGATGCGCGGCTTGTGCTTCCATGCGCGTCCTGAGGATTGACCGGCGCGGCGGGATCGGCTCAGGTCATTTGGGGCCGAGTGCGGCCCGGGCAAAGGGAGAGTGCGATGGAGTGGATGGAGAACCCGTGGCGGGGCAGTGGGCTGTCGCTCGGCGGTGTGCCGATGCCGAGCGTGGACGCGGATGCGCCCGAGTCGCTTCTGGAGCGCTGCCCCAAGCATGGCGAGACGCCGCTGCTACCCGCGCCGGGGTTGGCGCAGCGGGCGGGCGTTGGCGCGATCTGGGTCAAGGACGAGCGCGGGCGCATGGGGCTGGGCAGCTTCAAGGCGCTTGGCGCGGCCTATGTCATTGCCCACGCGGCGCAGGCGGGGCCGCTGGAGGGGCGGACATACGTGACCGCAAGCGCGGGCAATCACGGCCTGTCGGTGGCGGCGGGCGCACGGGTGTTCGGGGCGCGGGCGGTGATCTACCTGGCCGACACCGTGCCCGAAAGCTTTGCCGCGCGGCTGCGCAGAGAGGGGGCCGAGGTGGTCCGCGCGGGCGCCGATTACGAGGCGAGCATGCAGGCCGCCGAGGAGGCCGCGCGCGCCCATGGATGGGTGCTTTTGTCGGATTCGTCCTGGCCTGGGTATATTGAGCTACCGCACCGGTTGATGGAGGGGTACCTCGCGATGGCGGTCGAGATCACCCGCCAGATGCCGACGCCGCCCGACGTGGTCCTGTTGCAGGCCGGTGTCGGCGGCATGGCGGGCGCGGTCGCCGCCTACCTGCGCCATGTCTGGGGCGATGTGCCCCGCATCGTGGTGGTCGAACCCGCCGCCGCGCCGGCGCTATGGCGCAGCATCAAGGCGGGCGAAGCTGTCGCTGCAACGGGGCCGGTGTCGGCCATGGGGCGGCTTGATTGCAAGGTGCCGTCGCTGATCGCGCTCAAGGGGCTGGCGCGCGATGCCGACGCCTTTGCCCTGATCAGCGAGGAAGAGGCGGCGCAGGCCTTGCCGCTGCTGGAGGGCGCGGGATTCGCCAGTAGCGCATCGGGTGCGGCGGGCGTGGCGGCGGCATTGGCCGGGGTGCCGGGTGCGGGGGCCGATACGCAGGTTTTGTGCATCCTGAGCGAAGAGGCGTCATGATGGACGTGCCGGGGGCCTTTGCGCCGGGCGAATATGCCGCGCGCCTGTCGCGAGCGCAGGCGGAAATGGCGCGCGCCGGGATCGGCGCGCTGCTGCTGAGCACCGAGGCGGAGGTGCGGTATTTCACCGGCTTCCTGACGCGGTTTTGGGAAAGCCCGAGCAGGCCTTGGTACCTGGTGGTGCCTGCGCAAGGGGCGCCGGTGGCGGTGATCCCCGAGATCGGCGCGCCGCTGATGGCGCGCACGGGGTTGACCGATATTCGCACATGGCCGGCGCCCGATCCGGCCGATGACGGCACGGCGCTTCTGGCCGAGGCGCTGCGCGAGGTGGCGGGCAGGGGGCAGATCGGGGTGCCGATGGGCCCCGAGACGCACCTGCGCATGCCTCTGGCGGATTTCGAGCGGCTGAAGGCGCGCAGTGGGCTGCGCTTTGGCGATGACGCGGGGATCATGGCGGCGCTGCGTGCGATCAAGTCCGAGGCCGAGATCGCCCGCATCCGCGAGGTTTGCGCCGTCGCCGGGCGGGCGTTCGCGCGGGTGCCCGAGATCGCGGCGGCGGGCGTGCCGCTGGATCAGGTGTTTCGCGATTTTCAGCGTCTCCTGCTTGAGGAAGGCGCCGACTGGGTACCCTACCTCGCGGGCGGCGCGGGGCCGGACGGGTATGGCGACGTGATATCGCCCGCAGGCGCGCGGCGGTTGGCGGCGGGGGACGTGATGATGCTGGATACCGGCGCGGTGCGCGGGGGGTATTTTTGCGATTTCGACCGAAACTTTGCCGTCGGCCCGGTGCCCGATGCGGTGCGGCGGGCGCATGCGTGCCTGATGGACGCATGCGAGGCGGGGCTATCGCTGGCGCAGCCGGGCGCGCGTGCGTGCGACCTGTTCGAGGCGATGGCGGCGGTCACGGGCGCGCGCGCCGGGCGGCTGGGGCATGGTCTGGGCATGCAACTGACCGAGGGGCTGTCGCTGTCGGAGGGGGATCCGACGGTGCTGGAGCCGGGAATGGTGATCACGCTGGAGCCATGGATCGCGCTGAGCGCTGGCAGCGGAATGGTGCACGAGGAGAACATCGTGATCCGCGAGGGCGCGGCCGAGGTCCTGTCGCCCTGGGCGGGCAGTGATATGCCGGAGGTCTGAGCGGTCCTGACCTTCTTGCCCAAACTGTGTGCGCCAAAAAAAAGGCCGGACACGAAGTCCGGCCATAGTCCAACAGGGAGGTATGAAAATGATGCGATAGTGATCAACATCATCGTCGAGAGGTGAAATAGGCATCGTTACTGAAACGTTCAAGCGCTTTTATGCTGCGATCGCAGCATGCCCGGTATGCGCATGCTGCATGACGCGGCAAACCCTTACGCAAATGCCTGATTTTTGGTCTGTTTGCGATAACTGATAATTTCTTCCTGAACGAAGTCTCGAAAGGCGGCAATCCGCTTGGAATGGCGCAATTCCTCGGGATAGGCGAGGAACACCGGCACTTCGACCGATTCGACATCGGGGAGCACCTGCACCAGGTCGGGGAAATCGTTGATCAGGTAGTGCGGCAGAACGCCGATTCCGAGATCGTGCAGCACCGCCTGCAGCACCCCGAAGTAGTTGTTCACCGTCAGCGTCGAGCGGATATCCTGCGCCAGCAATTGCTGCACCAGCGAGGCACCCGCGCCGACCTGCGCGGTCTTGAGGTTCTGACAGATCAGGCGGTGGCCGCTGATTTCTGATAGCTCCTGCGGCGCCCCGTGCTTGGCGACGTAGCTGGGCGAGGCATAGAGGCGCATGCGGATGTTCATCAGGCGCTTGCGGATCAGGTCGGCCTGGCTGGGCTCTTTCATGCGGATGGCGATGTCGGCCTCGCGCATGGGCAGATCAAGCACGCGCTCCTCGAGCATGAGATCGATCTTGAGGTCGGGGTACTTCTCGTAGAGCCGCGACAGGCGCGGCGCCAGCCACAGTGTGCCAAAGCCGGTGGTGGTGGTCACGCGCAATTCGCCGAACACCTCTTCCTCGCTGTCGCGGATACGGGCCGAGGCGGCATCGAGGCGCTTGGCCATGGCGCTGGTCGCGTCGAACAGAAGCTCACCCTGCTCGGTGAGAATCAGCCCGCGCGCGTGGCGGTGGAACAGGGTGGCGTTGAGCCCTTCCTCGAGGGCGCGAATCTGCCTGCTGACCGCCGATTGCGACAGGTGGAGCGCCTCACCCGCGTGCGTGAGGCTGCCTGCATCCGCGACGGCGTGAAATATTCTGAGCTTGTCCCAATCCATGTCCGCATCTTTCTATTCTTTTCGTCGTTTTACATGAAATACTCAAAAAAACATCAAGAGCATCGCATGGTTGCCCGAAAAAGTCTGAAATTTCCCTTTGTAGGTCACTCTTTGTGACCTATCCTTGTAGCATAACGTAGCAGGTATATCCTGCGAAGGGAGGCGCGCGATGACGACACAGAAAATTTCGCTAAATGATCGGTTCGACCTGGAGAAATCGCCTGTTCTGCTGAACGGGACACAGGCGCTGGTGCGGTTGATGCTGATGCAAAAGGCGCGCGACCGCGCGGCGGGGCTGAACACGGCGGGGTATGTCACCGGCTATCGCGGATCGCCCCTTGGTGCGGTGGACATGCAGATGAACCGCGCCGCGAAGTTCCTGACCGAGGCCGATGTCACCTTCGAGGAGGCCCTGAACGAGGACCTGGCCGCCACCGCCCTGTGGGGCGCGCAGCAAGCCGAGTTGCGCGGAGAGGGCAAGTTCGATGGCGTTTACGGCCTGTGGTACGGCAAGGGCCCCGGCGTGGACCGCTCGGGCGACGTGATGCGGCACGCCAACATGGCCGGCACCAGCCCCAATGGCGGGGTTCTGATGGCCATGGGCGACGACCACACCGGCGAATCCTCGACCGTGTTGCACCAGAGCGAATGGGCGATGGTCGATGCCTACATGCCCGTGGTCAGCCCCGCAGGGGTGCAGGAGATCCTGGATTACGGGATATACGGCTATGCGCTGAGCCGGTTTTCGGGGCTTTGGGTGGGCCTGAAGACGATGAAGGACACGATCGAGGCAACGGCGGTCGTCGATGGGCGGCCCGACCGGATGCAACTGGTCAATCCGCCGTTCGACATGCCCGAGGGTGGGCTGAACATCCGTCTGATCGATACGCCGCACGCGCAAGAGGCGCGGATGATTGACTACAAGCGCTTTGCCGCCGAGGCATTCTCGCGCGCCAATGGCATGGACAAGCGGATGATTGGCAAGCCGGGCGCGAAGATCGGGTTTGTCGCCGCCGGCAAGAACTGGCTGGACCTTGTGCATGCGCTGGACCTGCTGAACATCGACGACGCCGAGGCCGAGCGTTTGGGCCTGACCGCCTACAAGGTGGGGCAGACCTTCCCGCTGGACATGAAGGGGTTCCACGACTGGGCCGAGGGGCTAGACCTGATCGTGGTGGTCGAGGAAAAGCGCAAGCTGATCGAGATCCAGATCAAGGAGGCGATTTTCGACGACCGCCGCGGGCGGCGCGTCTACGGATGGCACAAGGGCGGCGGCGCCGGGTCCATGCATGGCGAGGAGCTGTTCCCGACGCGCGGCGCGCTCGATCCGATCTGGATCGCGGAAAAGCTGGGCGAGATCCTGATCGAGGAGGGGCGCGATACCGACGGGATCAAGGCCGGGCTGAATGCGCTGAACGAGGCGCGCGCGGGCGACAACGCCGAGGATATCGCCGCGCGTCTGCCGTATTACTGCGCCGGGTGCCCGCACAACACATCGACCAAGGTGCCCGACGGCAGCCGCGCCTACGCGGGCATCGGCTGTCACTACATGGTGCAGTGGATGGATCGCAACACCACCGGGTTTACCCATATGGGCGGTGAGGGAGCCAACTGGATCGGGGAGGCACCGTTTTCCAAGCGGGGCCACGTGTTCCAGAACCTGGGCGATGGCACTTATAACCACTCGGGTCTGCAAGCGATCCGCGCCGCGCAGGCGGCGGGCACGACGATGACCTACAAGATCCTTTACAACGACGCGGTGGCGATGACCGGCGGGCAGGCAAACGAGGGCGGTCTGGACGCCTACCGCATCGCCGACGAGGTGCGCGCCATGGGCGTGCGCAACGTCGCGGTGGTCTACGACGAGAAGGAAGACGTGGACCTGAGCCGGTTCCCCAAGGGCGTCGAGACGTTCGAGCGCGAGGAAATGCCAAGGGTACAAGAGAAATACGCCGAGCTGAGCGGTGTGTCGGTGATCCTCTACGTGCAGACCTGCGCGGCCGAGAAGCGCCGCCGCCGCAAGCGTGGCCTGTTTCCGGACCCCGACAAGCGCGTGTTCATCAATACCGACGTGTGCGAGGGCTGCGGCGATTGCGGGGTGCAATCCAACTGCGTTGCGATCGTGCCCGAGGAAACCGAGCTGGGCCGTAAGCGGGCGATCGATCAATCCGCCTGCAACAAGGATTTCTCTTGTCTCAACGGGTTCTGCCCGTCCTTCGTGACGCTGGAAGGGGCGACGCCCAAGAAGGCCGCGACCACGGCGCTGGAGCTGCCCGAGGACATGCCGCAGCCCGAATTGCCGGCCATCGACGGCACCTTCAACGTGGTGATCACCGGCGTCGGCGGCACCGGGGTTGTGACCATCGGCGCGGTTCTGGCGCAAGCGGCGCAGATCGACGGCAAGGGCGCCGGCATGATGGAGATGGCAGGCCTCGCCCAAAAGGGCGGCGCGGTGCACATCCATTGCCGCATCGCCGAGCGCCCCGAGGACATCAACGCGGTACGCGTGGCCACCGGCGAGGCGGATGCGTTGATCGGCGGCGATCTGGTGGTGTCGGCGGGGGCCAAGACGCTGGGCCTGACGCGAGGGGGACGCACCGGCGCAGTGGTCAACAGCCACGAGATCATCACCGGCGATTTCACCCGCGATCCCGGGTTCAAGCTGCCGACCGAGCGGCTGCAACTGGCGCTGGAGGCGCGGATGAAGGAGCGCGCGCTGCTGTTCGATGCGTCGGATCTGGCGAAGGTGACGCTGGGCGATTCGATCTTTTCCAACATGATGATCTTTGGCGCGGCGTGGCAGCGCGGGTTGATCCCGCTGAGCTATGACGCGCTGGCGGCGGCGATCGAATTGAACGGTGCGGCGGTGGAGCGCAACCTGCGCGCGTTCGAGATTGGCCGTTGGGCGGCGCTTAACCCCGATCAGGCGGCGCGGATGACGACCCCGAACGTGAGCGAAAAGCCCAAAAACCTTGAGGAAAAGATCGCGTACCGCGCCGATCACCTTGTCGCCTACCAGGGCAAGCGGCTAGCCAAGAAATACCGCAAGCTGGTCGATAGCGTCGAGGATACCCGCCTGCGCGAGGCGCTGGCCAAGGGCTATCACAAGCTGCTGTCCTACAAGGACGAATACGAGGTGGCGCGCCTGCATCTTGAGACGCGCGCCAAGGCGGCCGAGCAATTCGACGGCGATTTCAAGATGACCTTCCACCTGGCGCCGCCGATCCTGTCCAAGACGGGGGCCAACGGGCGCCCGATGAAGAAGCAGTACGGGCCGATCATGCTGCGGGCGTTCGGGATCCTGGCGCGGTTGAAGGTGCTGCGGGGCACGCCGCTGGACATTTTCGGGCGCTCAACCGAGCGCAAGATGGAGCGCGCGCTGATCAAGCAATACGAGGCCGACATGGCCGAGGTCCTGCCCAAGGCCGCGCCCGAGACGATGGACGCGGTGGTCGCGCTGGCCGAGTTGCCGCTGCAGATCCGTGGCTTCGGCCCGATCAAGGAAGAGAACGAGGCCAAGGCAGCCAAGCGGCGCGAAGAGCTGCTGGCCACCATCCGCAACGGTGGCCCCGACATGGCGCAGGCGGCGGAATAGCGGGGGTGGTTTGTTGCGGGTGTTGGAAAGCCGGCTGAGTAGCTGCGCATCGACCGGCCGCGGTGCGGCGATCCTACGTTGGTGCGGGTCACTTTATGTTTGCCAAACCCGCATGACCTTTGGGCGTTGCGCCGGTGGCAGCCATATCGCCGGGCCGGAGGGCGGCGCGGCGGCGCTACACGCCTCGATTCCGGGCGGGGCACTTTGTCCGAGGGGCCGCTCCAGGCCGGTTGCGACAAGACACCTCCCGCAATCTGGCTGGTCCCGGAGCGGAGCATGTCATATTGCGGTCATCGGCGCGTGTCATGATCGCGTCATCGGGACAATACACACTCAAGGCTCGCAATGACACTCGACCCCCGCGCACCCGGCCCTGTGCCCGCGCCGCGCGAGATCGCGCGCGATATCAGCTATGCCCATTCGGCGCAGACGCGCGGAGGGCGGGTGATGATCCGCGCGATGGAGAACGTCACCGGGCGGATTGGCCTCATTCGGCGCGCGCGCGGCTATGAGCGCGAGATCGCCGAGGGGCGCGATTTCTGGCAGGTGATGGTGGAGCGCTATGGCCTGTCGCTGGACATCGCGTGCGGCGCGCTGGAGGCGATCCCGCGACAGGGGCCGCTGATCGTGATCGCCAACCATCCCTATGGCATTCTGGACGGCCTGATGCTGGGCCATATCCTGTCATGCGCGCGGGGCGATTTTCGCATTCTTGCGCACCACGTGTTTCGCAAGGCGCCCGATCTTGCGAGGGTAATCCTGCCGGTTTCCTTTGACGCCACGCGCGACGCGGCGCTGCGCAACGTCGAGACGCGGCGCGCAGCGCTGGAGTATCTGCGCGGCGGCGGCGCGATCGGAATCTTCCCGGGCGGCACCGTGTCCACCGCCGCGCGCCCGATGGCGCGGCCGATGGACCCGGGCTGGCGCGCGTTCACGGCGCGGATGGTGGCCAAATCGGGCGCGACTGTCGTGCCGATCTGTTTCGACGGGCACACCAGCCGCCTGTTCCAGATCGCCAGCCATATGCACCAGACCCTGCGCATGGGACTGCTGATCAAGGAATTCGCCAAACGGGTGGACACGCCGGTGCGTGTCTCCATCGGCGCCCCGATCGAGGCCGCGCAGATCCGCGCCCATGCCAGCGACACCAAAGCAATGATGGATTTCCTGCGCAAAGCCACGTATGAGCTATCGCCGACACCGCTCGAATCCTACGAGTATGGATTCGAGTTCGAGGACAGGCACAGGGCGTAGCGCCCAACAGGCGGGCAGGACCATGGCGGTTGGCATATTCGATTCCGGGCTGGGCGGGTTGACCGTACTGAACGCCGTGCAGGCGCGCATGCCCGACCTGCCGCTGGTTTATTACGGCGACAACGCGCATGCGCCCTACGGGGTGCGCGATGCGCAGGACGTGTACGAGCTGACCAATGCGGCGGTGCATACACTGTGGGATCAGGGATGCGATTTGGTGGTGCTGGCGTGCAACACCGCCAGCGCCGCCGCTCTGCGCCGCATGCAGGAGGCGGGCGTGCCCCCGGGCAAGCGGGTTCTGGGCGTGTTCGTGCCCCTGATCGAGGCCCTGACCGAGCGGCAATGGGGCGACAACAGCCCGCCGCGCGAGGTGGCAGTGAAGCATGTCGCGCTGTTTGCCACGCCGGCCACTGTGGCCAGCCGCGCGTTTCAACGCGAACTGGCGTTCCGCGCGATCGGCGTCGATGTCGAGGCGCAGGCCTGCGGCGGGGTGGTGGACGCGATCGAGGAGGGCGACATGATCTTGGCCGAGGCGTTGGTGCGCAGCCACGTGGACGCGCTGCGGCGCAAGATGCCGCAGCCGCAGGCGGCGGTGCTGGGCTGCACGCATTACCCGCTGGTGCAGGACGTGTTCCAGGACGCGCTCGGCCCCGATGTGCAGGTGTACAGCCAACCCGACCTGGTGGCCGAAAGCCTGGCCGATTACCTGGGGCGGCACCCCGGCATGACCGGGGCGGGCGACGACAGCCGGTTTCTGACCACGGGAGACACGCGCCGCGTGTCGGACCGCGCGACGCAGTTCCTGCGACGACGCATCGCGTTTGACACAGCGGCTTGATCGGGGCCCGGGCGGCGGCCTGCCCCTTGGGATATGACACATGGAATACCGCCCGGCGCCATTGGCAGGGGTGGAAAGGATGACAAGAGATGACGCATAAAATCGCCATTCTGGGCGCTTCGGGCTATACCGGGGCCGAGTTGATCCGGCTGATTGCCACCCATGGGGGCATGGAGATCGCCGCGTTGGGGGCCAACTCGAAAGCGGGGCAATCGATGGCCTCGGTGTTTCCGCATCTGCGCCACCTGGACCTGCCGATGCTGAGCAAGATCGACGAGATCGATTTCAGCGGCATCGACCTGTGCTTTTGCGCGCTGCCGCACAAGACCAGCCAGGAGGTGATCAGCGCGCTGCCATCGCATCTGCGTATCGTGGATCTGAGCGCCGATTTCCGGCTGCGCGATCCGGCCGAGTACGAGAAGTGGTACGGCAACCCGCACGCGGCAGTGGAGCTGCAAAAAGAGGCGGTTTACGGGCTGACCGAGTTTTACCGCGACCAAATCGCCACCGCGCGGCTGGTGGCCGGAACCGGGTGCAACGCGGCAACCGGGCAATACGCGCTGCGGCCGCTGATCGCGGCGGATGCGATCGATCTGGATCATATCGTGCTGGATCTGAAATGCGCGGTGTCCGGCGCCGGCCGGAGCCTGCGCGAGAACCTGCTGCATGCGGAGCTGAGCGAGGGCTATCACGCCTATGCCGTGGGCAGCGTGCACCGGCATATGGGCGAGTTCGACCAGGAATTCTCGGCGCTGGCGGGGCGGCCGGTGGCGGTGCAGTTCACGCCGCACCTGATCCCGGCCAATCGCGGCATCCTTGCGACGACCTATGTGCACGGCGACGCGGCGCAAATCCATCAGGTGCTGGCCGATGCCTATGCCGATGAGCCGTTCCTGCAGGTGCTGCCATATGGCGAGCAGCCCAGCACGCGGCACGTGCGGGGCAGCAATTTTTGCCATATCGGGGTGACGGCGGACCGCACGGCGGGGCGCGCGATTGTCATCGCGGCGCTGGACAACCTGACAAAAGGTAGCAGCGGGCAGGCCTTGCAGAACGCCAACCTGATGTTAAATCTTGATGAGACGACGGGGCTGATGCTGGCGCCGTGTTTCCCCTGAGGACAGGAGCAACCGATGCGGGGCCTGAAAAAGAAGCGGCGAATACAGGTCATAATGCTGGCCGTGGTGGCGTTGATCGTGTCCACCGCGTTGATCGGCTACGCGATGCGCGATGGCATCAACTTTTTCCGCGCGCCTAGTCAGGTGGTTGCCGAGCCGCCCGCGCCGTCGGAGGTGTTTCGCATCGGCGGGCTGGTCGAAGAGGGCAGCCTGAAGCGAGGCGAGAGCGAGGTGATCTCGTTTACCGTAACGGATGGCGGCGCCTCGGTTCCGGTGGTGTTCAAGGGCGTTCTGCCCGATCTTTTCGCCGAGAACCAGGGCATGATCGGCACTGGCCGCTACATTAACGGCACCTTTGAAGCCTCTGAAATACTTGCCAAACATGACGAGTCCTACATGCCCAAAGAGGTCGTGGACGCACTCAAGGAGCAAGGCGTTTACGAGGGGCCGCCAGAAGGCTGAGTGCGCGCCGCCGTGCGCGCCGGTAGCGCCGCGTTAACCCACGCGCCGCAGCCTTTCCTCGCGATGATTGCGGGAAAGGATGTGGCGTGCGGGATATCCATGACATTGCAAGCGAGATCGTGGGCCGCGAGGGCGGGTTCGTGAACGACCCGGATGATCCGGGCGGCGCCACGAACCACGGTGTGACGATCCACACCCTGCGGCGGCTGGGGCTGGACGTGACCGGCGATAGCGCCGTGGACGTGGCCGATGTGCGGGCGTTGAGCCGTGCGCAGGCGGTTAAAATCTTCATCACGCATTATTTCCACAGGCCGGGGATCGGGCGGCTGCCCGGCGCGCTGCAGGATACGGTGTTCGACATGTATGTGAACGCGGGCGCCAACGCGGTGCGCATCCTGCAGCGGCTCTTGCGCGAAATGGGGCACACGGTGGCGGTGGACGGGGTGATTGGCCCGCAAACGGCCGAGGCCTCGCGCGCCGCCTACGAGGCGGCACCGGGGCATGTGCGCGACGCCTACGGGATTGCGCGGCGCAGCTATTACCTGCGGCTGGCTGATCGGCGCCCGGCCTCGCGCAAATATGCCCGCACGCGAGCGGGGGGCAAGGGCGGCTGGATCAGGCGGGCGGAGGCGTTCATCGCGCCGCGCTATCACCTGAGTGCCGCGGAATTTTACGAAAGGGTCAAGGCATGGGATTGATCGAGGCGATTGTACGTATCCTGTTCGGATCGGGGCGCAACGTGCTGCGCGAGACGGCGCATGTATTTCGCCCGGGCGCCGACGCCATGGCGGCGCGGGACGCGGCCCGCGCACAGGCCGCGCTGGCGCAGTTCGAGGCCGAGTTCACCGCCCCCCGGCGCGGCCGGTTCGACCGGGTGATGGATGCCCTGAACCGGGTGCCGCGCCCGGCGATGGCGCTTGGCACGCTGGCGCTTTTCGCGGCGGCGATGTTCGACCCGACGTGGTTTGCCGCGCGCATGGCGGGGCTGGCCATGGTGCCCGAGCCGCTTTGGTGGCTGATGGGGGCGATCGTTTCGTTCTATTTCGGCGCCCGCTACCAGGCCAAGGGGCACGATTTTCGCCGCTCCTTGCGCATGGGGCAGGCGGCGATGCGCGAGTTTGCAGGGGCCGAAGAGGCCGCACGCGGACCGGGCAGCCCCGCCGCGGCCGATAGCGGCCCCGATGCCGCGCTGACGCTGCAGGCGCTGCGCCCCGATACCAACCCCGCGCTAAGCGATTGGCGCCGCCGGGCGGGGCGGTGACGGGCGCGACAATCTGATACAAAGCGCGCACGAATTCGCATTGGCCTGTTTGGCGTTAAGCGATATATATGCCGCATGATTACAGAACTCGGTCACTTCGCCCTTATCCTTGCCGCCTTGGTTGCCTGCGTGCAGGTCATCGTTCCGCTGATCGGCGCGCACAAACGCTGGCCCGGCTGGATGGCGGTGGCGGACCCGGCGGCGAACGCGCAATTCCTGCTGGTCGCGTTCTCGTTCGCGGCGCTGACCTATGCGTTCGTCACCTCGGATTTCTCGGTCAAGCTGGTGGTCAACAACAGCCACACCGCCAAACCGTTGCTCTACAAGATCACCGGGGTTTGGGGGAATCACGAGGGCTCGATGCTGTTGTGGGTGCTGATCCTGACGTTGTTCGGCGTCTCGGCGGCGTGGTTCGGCGGGAACCTTCCGCCGACGCTGAAGGCACGGGTCTTGTCGGTGCAAAGCGCGATCGGCGTGGCGTTCTATGGCTTTATCCTGCTGACCTCGAACCCGTTCGAGCGGATGGCCGTGCCGCCGATGAACGGGCGCGATCTGAACCCGCTGTTGCAGGATCCCGGCCTCGCGTTTCATCCGCCGTTTCTGTACCTCGGCTATGTCGGCCTGAGCATGGCGTTTTCATTTGCCGTGGCGGCGTTGATCGAGGGGCGCGTCGATGCCGCGTGGGCCAGGTGGGTGCGGCCCTGGACGCTCGCGGCGTGGATGTTCCTGACCGTCGGGATCGCTCTTGGCAGTTGGTGGGCGTATTACGAGCTGGGCTGGGGCGGGTTCTGGTTCTGGGATCCGGTCGAGAACGCCAGCTTCATGCCCTGGCTGATCGCGGCGGCGCTGCTGCACTCGGCGGTGGTGGTTGAGAAACGCGAATCGCTAAAGAGTTGGACCATCTTGTTGGCGATCCTGGCGTTCGGGTTCTCGTTGATTGGCACGTTCATCGTGCGTTCGGGCGTGATCACGTCGGTGCACGCCTTTGCCAATGACCCCGAGCGGGGCGTTTTCATCCTGCTGATCCTTGCGGTGTTCATGGGCGGCGCATTGGTCCTTTATGCGGCGCGGGCGGGCGCGATGGAGGCGCGCGGCGTCTTTTCCCCGGTCAGCCGCGAGAGTGCCTTGGTGCTGAACAATATCCTGCTGGCGGTCAGCGCCTTCGTGGTGTTCGTCGGCACGATCTGGCCCCTCGTGGGCGAGTTGATCCTTGGTCGTAAGCTGTCTGTGGGGGCGCCGTTTTTCAACATGGCGTTCACGCCGTTCATGGTGGTATTGGGGCTGGTCCTGCCGGTGGGCGCGATGCTGCCGTGGAAGCGCGGCAAGGTGGGGCGCGTCTTGCGCACGCTGCGGGTGCCGCTGGCGCTGGCGGTGGCGCTGATGGCTCTGGCCTTTGCGATGCAGACCGGGCGCAGCGCGCTTGGCCCCGTGGGGGTGTTCATGGGCGCGTGGCTGGTCATGGGGGCGGCGGTTGATATCTGGTCCAAGACGGGCCGGGGCGGCAACCGCATCGCGCGCCTTGCGCGTCTGCCGCGTGCCGATTGGGGCAAGGCCGTTGCGCATAGCGGCCTCGGCGTCACGATGTTCGCCATTGCTGGGCTGATGGCGTGGGAGCAGGAGGATATCCGCGTCGCGCAAGTGGGCGAGCCGTTCGAGGTTGCGGGCTATACCCTGACGTTGAGGGATGTGCGGCAGGTGCAGGGGCCGAACTTCCGCTCGACCATGGCGGAGGTTCTGTTGTCGCAGGATGGCAAGGAAATCAGTGTGCTGCACCCCGAAAAGCGCGTCTACCCGGTGCAGCAGATGCCCACGACCGAGGCGGCGATAGATAACGGGCTGCTGCGCGATGTCTATGTCGTGATCGGCGATTCGCAAAAGAACGGCGGATGGGCCGTGCGGACCTACTTCAAACCGCTGGCCAATTGGATCTGGGGCGGCGCGATCCTGATGGCGATTGGTGGGCTTCTTAGCCTGTCTGACCGCCGCTACCGCGTGGCGGCGGGCGCGCGCAAGGCCGCCGTGCAGGCGCGCGGGGTGCCTGCGGAATGAAACGGCTGGCCCTGATCCTGTCGCTGGCGTTGGCGATGTTCGCAATGCCGGCGCTTGCGGTGCAACCCGATGAGATCCTGGACGATCCCAAGCTGGAGCAGCGCGCGCGCGATATATCAGAAGGCCTGCGCTGTCTTGTGTGCCGCAACGAGAATATCGATGCATCCAACGCCGAACTGGCGCGCGATCTGCGCCTGCTGGTGCGCGAGCGGCTGCTTGAGGGCGACAGCAACGAGGAGGTCGTCGATTTCATCGTCGCGCGCTACGGCGAATTTGTTCTGCTCAAGCCGACGATGACCGGCGGCAATTGGCTGCTATGGGCGGCGGGGCCCTTGATGCTGTTGTTCGCGCTTGGCGCGGGGGCTGTGTACCTGCGCGGCCGCGCACGCGCGCAGGAGCCCGCGCAACAGGACCTGAGCGAGGGCGAGCAGGCGCGTCTGCGCGAAATTCTTGACGAGTGACGCGGGGTTTGCCCTTTTCCTTACCGTGCGGTCGGTTATGCTGCGGCTGAGACCGGAATGGGAGGCCCGAAATGGACTATGAGACGATATCGCTGGAGATCGCCGACGATGTGGCGGTTCTGACGCTGGATCGTGCGGACAAGATGAACGCGCTCAACGCGCAGATGCGCGCCGAGATCGCCCATGCGGCCACCGAGGCAGGTAAGAACGCGCGTGTCCTGGTGCTGACCGGGGCGGGGCGTGCGTTTTGCTCGGGGCAGGACCTGAGCGACCGGGCCAATGCCGATAACCTGGATCTGGAGCGGACGCTGCGCGACGAATACGCGCCCATGCTGCGCGCGATCTTCGACTGCCCGGTGCCGACCATTTCAGCGGTGAACGGCGCCGCCGCGGGGGCAGGGGCGAACATCGCGCTGGCAGCCGACGTGGTGATCGCCAGCGAAAGCGCCTATTTCCTGCAGGCATTCACACGGATCGGCCTGATCCCGGACGCGGGCGGCACCTATTGGCTGACGCGCAACATGGGCAGCGCCAAGGCCATGGGCGCGGCCCTTTTCGCCGACAAGATCAGCGCCCGGCAGGCCGACGATTGGGGTATGATCTGGGAAGCGGTGCCCGACGCCGAGTTCGACGCGGTCTGGCGGGCGCGGGCGGCGCATCTGGCCAAGGGGCCGACGCTGGCCTATGCGCATGTCAAGCAGGCGATCCGCGGCAGTTGGGACAACAGCCTTGACGATCAACTGGCCCTGGAGGGCCGCGCACAGGGCGCCTGCGGCCAAAGCCGCGATTTCAAGGAGGGCGTTCTGGCGTTCCTCGAAAAGCGCCCGCCGAAATACGAGGGGCGCTGAGGGGCAAAGCACCCGTTCGGCAACAAGCAAATTTTCGCTCATCTGGTGACGCGATCGCGGGGCCGTGGTCAGAATCGGGTCGCGGCCATAAGAATGGGGTATTCTCGCAATTTTGTTATCGGAGAATTCCCATGATTGGTCGCATGTTTTCCATCCTCTCCCTTGGTGCTGCACTACCTGGCGCTGCAATGGTCGCGGGTCTTGCAACTGTCGCCGCACTTGCGCCGCAAAGCGCCAGCGCCGAGCGCATCGAGTGCCCGCAATCCAAGATCCGCCGCGAAGTGACAACCGCGTTGCCGTCCGGTTGGTGGAACACGCCCATCGTTAATTCCCTGACCGATGTGCGTGTCATCACGATTGGCGGCAAGAAGGCGCTGCAGTGCCTTTACGGGCCGGCGGGCAGCATTCAGCGCTATGCGCCCGAGGGGGCAACCTGCAGCACGAGTGGCGGCGCGTTCGAGTGCGAAACCGCATCGGCCGGGCCGCAGACCTTTACGACGTCGGCGCTTGATATTCCGCAGACCTATACGGCCGACCTGGATCGCGGATCGGTCGGGGCGGGCAATGCCGCCGACATCTGGTTCCAGGCCGAAACCGCGGATCTTCTGTATGTCGCCCCGCGCAACGGCGCGCGGCTTGGCGTTGGCGATCGGTCGAACCGGGGCTACGCGGGCTGTTCCTCGGCACGGTTCACCCGGGACCGGGTGTCGCTGCGCGATATTCCTGTCGGGTCATATATTTGCGTGCGCACCAACGAGGGCCGGATCAGCCAGTTTCGCGTCAACGGCGTGACCGGCGGCTCGCCCAAGACCCTGAAGATCGGCTATACGACCTGGCGCTAGGGGGGACAGATCCGGCGGGGCGCATGACCCCGCCGGATGGCCGCATCAGCGGTTTTCGACATCCACGTAGTCGCGCTGCAACTCGCCGAGGTAGAGCTGCCGGGGGCGACCTATCTTCATCTGCGGATCGGCGATCTGTTCTTTCCACTGGCTGACCCAACCGACGGTGCGCGCCAGTGCGAAGATCGGTGTGAACATCGAAGTGGGGAAGCCCATGGCCTCGAGAATGATGCCCGAATAGAAATCGACGTTCGGGAACAGCTTTTTCTCGATGAAGTAGTCGTCATTGAGGGCTATGCGCTCCAGCTCCTTGGCGACCTTGAGCAGCTCGTTATCCTCGACGCCCATCAGGTCCAGCACCTCGTCGGCGGATTGCTTGAGCACCTTGGCGCGCGGATCTGTGTTCTTGTAGACGCGGTGGCCGAACCCCATCAGGCGGAACGGGTCGTTCTTGTCTTTTGCGCGCTCGATAAACTCGGGGATGCGATCGACGCTGCCGATTTCCTTGAGCATTTCAAGGCAGGCCTGGTTGGCGCCGCCATGCGCCGGCCCCCACAGGCAGGCGATGCCGGCCGCGATGCAGGCAAACGGGTTCGCACCCGAGCTGGACGCGAGGCGCACCGTCGAAGTCGACGCGTTCTGCTCGTGATCGGCATGCAGGGTAAAGATGCGGTCCATCGCGCGGGCCAGGATCGGATCGACCTCGTAGGTCTGCGCCGGCACCGAAAAGCACATGTGCAGGAAGTTGGCCGCGTAATCCAGATCGTTGCGCGGATACACGAAGGGCTGCCCGATGGAATACTTGTAGGCCATCGCGGCGATCGTCGGCATCTTGGCGATCAGGCGGATCGAGGCAACCTCGCGCTGCCAGGGGTCGCTGACATCGGTGCTGTCGTGGTAGAAGGCCGACATCGCACCGACCACGCCGACCATCGTCGCCATCGGGTGCGCATCGCGCCGGAACCCGCGGAAAAAGTTGTGCATCTGCTCGTGGATCATCGTGTGATGGGTCACGCGATGCTCAAAATCCTCGATCTGCGTGGCGGTCGGCAGCTCACCATAAAGCAGCAGGTAGCACACCTCGAGGAAATGGGATTTCTCGGCCAACTGGTCGATCGGGTATCCGCGATGCAGCAAGATACCTGCGTCGCCGTCGATATAGGTAATGGTGCTGTCGCAGCTTGCCGTCGAGGTAAAGCCGGGATCATAGGTGAACACCCCGGCTTGGGCATAAAGCTTGCGGATATCGATGACTTCGGGGCCCGCAGAGGGGGTGAACATCGGCAGGTCCACCTGCGTTCCGTCAATACTCAGGGTGGCGGATTTTGTTGATTCTGGCATGCGAATTCCCTCTCACTGGCCACATGCGCGGATCGCATGGGGTACGCGTTGTCGTGCACAAGCGGCACGGGTGGTGGTGTCGCGTCCGGGCGCATCGTTTCCGGTGCGCCAAAACGCTGGCATTCCTTGCGCGCTTCGCCCCGATCAGGCGGCCGCGTCGTTCAGGCGGGCGATGGTCTCGTCCCGTCCGAGAACCAGCATCATGTCAAAGACACTCGGGGTCGCACTCCGCCCGGCCAATGCCGCCCGCAACGGGGCGGCCAGTTGTCCGAATTTCATTCCCTTGTCGTTGGCGAACGCGTTTGCGACAGCTTCGAGGTCTTCGCGCGTCCAGTTAGCATTTCGCATCTGCGGCGTCAATTCCCCCAGTATACCACGGGATACAGAATCGAGGGATTTCTGCGCCTTCTCGTCTGGTTCAATGGGTCGGGTTGAGGTGACAAATGTAGCCTTTTCAAGTAGTTCCGGGAAGGTCTTCGCGCGCTCTTTGAGGCATGGTATGGCCTGCTTCATCAACGCTGCCTTGGCGTCATCCAGCGGGGGTTGCCCGGTGCTGCGCAGGAAATCCTGCAATTCATGCAGCAGCGCAGCATCGTCCATCGCGGCCATGTGCTGCCCGCAGAGGTTGCCCAGTTTCTTGAAGTCAAAGCGTGCCGGAGATTTGCCAATTCCGTCAAGAGAGAACCATTCGATCGCCTGCGCGTCGGTGAAAAACTCGTCATCGCCGTGGCTCCAACCCAGGCGCGCGAGATAGTTGCGCATCCCCGCCGCCGGGTAGCCCATTTGCTGATACTCCTCGACGCCAAGCGCGCCGTGGCGTTTGCTGAGCTTCTTGCCGTCGGGGCCGTGGATGAGCGGGATATGCGCCCAGACCGGCACGTCCCAGCCCATGGCCTGATAGATCATCATCTGCCGTGCGGCGTTGTTGAGGTGATCATCGCCGCGGATCACGTGGGTCACGCCCATGTCGTGATCATCGACGACGACCGCCAGCATGTAGACCGGCGATCCGTCGCCGCGCAGCAGCACCATGTCATCGAGTTGATCGTTTCGGATGCGCACATCGCCCTGCACCTGGTCCCGGATCACGGTTTCGCCCTCGCGCGGGGCCTTGATGCGGATGGCAAACGGCGCGTCGGGGTAGGTGGCCGGGTCGGCGTCGCGCCAGGGGCTGCGGAAAAGGGTTGATCGCCCCTCGGCGCGGGCCTTTTCGCGGAAGGCGGCGATGTCCTCGGCGGTGGAAAAGCACTTGTAGGCCTTGCCCTCGTCCAAAAGCTGCTCGGCAATTTCGGCGTGGCGCTCGGCGCCGGCGGCCTGGCTGACGACATCGCCGTCATGATCGAGGCCAAGCCAGTTCAGCCCCGTCAAGATCGCCTGCGTCGCCTCGGGGGTCGAGCGGGCGCGGTCTGTATCCTCGATCCGCAACAGGAACTTGCCGCCCCGTCCGCGCGCGAAAAGCCAGTTGAAAAGCGCCGTGCGGGCCCCGCCGATATGCAGAAATCCGGTGGGAGAGGGGGCAAAACGGGTGACGACCTGATCGGGCATGGGGCGGATTAACCTTTCGGTAAGGGTGTAGCGCGTAGCGTGGACGTCTGTCTAGCGAGGCGCCGGAGCGGGGGCAAGAGGTGCGGATATCAGCTGCGATCGGATCCGCGTTCCTGCGCCAGCGCGGGCACCTGTTTCCGTGGGCGCCGGTGTGCCTGGCGGTCGGGATCGGGGGCTATTTCGCCGCCCCCTCAGAGCCGGGCGCGGTTTTTTATGCTGCCGCGGCCGTGGGGGCGATGGCGCTGGCGGTTCTGGCGTGGCGCAGCGGGCCGGAGGCGGCGCCGATCCTCATCGCGCTGGCGCTGATCCTGGCGGGGCTGTGCCTTGCGGGCGCGCGGGCGCATATGGTGGCCGCGCCGGTCCTGGAATGGCGCTATTACGGGCCGATCGCGGGGCGGATCGTGGCGGTTGACCGGTCTTCCTCGGACGCGGTGCGCCTGACGCTGGACGGCGTTGTGCTGGAGGATACACCGCCGGGGCGCACGCCGCGCCGCGTGCGCGTTTCGCTGCATGGGCAGCAGGGGTATTTCGTGCCCGAGCCGGGGCAGCGCGTGGCGATGACGGGCCATCTTGCGCCGCCCTCCGGCGCGGTCGAGCCGGGGGGCTTTGATTTTCGGCGCCATGCGTGGTTCGCCCGGCTGGGCGCGATCGGGTATACCCGCGCGCCTGCGGTTCTGATGCGGCCGGCGCCGCGCGGGGCGATGGTGCTGGCGCGGGCGCGGATGGCGCTTTCGGCGCGGGTACAGGCCGCCCTGCCGGGCGAGACCGGCGCCTTTGCCGCCGTGATAATGACCGGCGACAGGTCCGGGATCGGGCAGGAGACATTGGAAGCGCTGCGCATCTCGAACCTGGCGCATCTGCTCGCGATTTCGGGGCTGCACATGGGCCTGCTGGCGGGCGTGGTCCTGAGCGCGTTGCGCCTGTTATTCGCGGCGGTGCCGGTGGTCGGCCTGAGGGTGCCGGCGCGCAAACTGTCGGCGGGCGGGGCGCTGTTGGCAGCGGCGGGGTACCTGGCCCTGTCGGGCGGCAACGTGGCGACCGAGCGCGCCTTTGTCATGGTGGCGGTGATGCTATGCGCGGTGATCGTGGACCGCCGCGCCATCAGCCTGCGCGCGGTGGCAGTGGCGGCGATCGTGGTGTTGCTGTTGCGGCCCGAGGCGCTTCTTGGGCCGGGGTTCCAGATGTCCTTTGCCGCGACGACGGCCCTGGTGGCGGTGTTCGGCTGGCTGCGGGGCCGCGCGCCGGGGCGCGGCCCCGGGTGGGCGCGCCCGGTGTTGGCGGTAGTTCTGTCCTCGGCGGTCGCGGGGCTGGCGACGGCGCCGGTGGCGGCCGCGCATTTTAATCAGTTCGCGCGCTATGGGCTGCTGGCCAACCTGCTGTCGGTGCCGATGATGGGCGCGCTGGTGATGCCGGCGGCGGTGCTTGCGGCAGCGCTGATGCCGCTGGGGCTGGAGGCGCCGGCGCTTTGGGTCATGGGCGGCGGTCTGGATTGGATCCTGGAGCTGGCGCACCGGATTGCGGCGCTGCCGCATGCGCGCGGCGCGGTCGTCTCGCCCGGCGCGGGCGTGTTGCCGTTACTGGCGGTTGGTGCGCTGTGGGGAATATTGTGGCAGGGGCGCGTGCGGCTTGTGGGGCTCGCGCCGATGGTGGCGGCGCTGGCCTTGTGGACGCAGGCGGAGCGGCCGATGATCCTGATCTCGGGCGATGGCGGGCTGGTCGGGGTGATGACACCGCAGGGTCGCGCCCTGAGCCGGGAGCGGGGCAGCGGCTTTGTCGCGCGCAACTGGCTTGAGAACGATGGCGACACCGCCGATCAGGCCGCCGCCGCCGCGCGCTGGAGCGATCGGGTCGCTGTGCCGGGCGGCGGGCGGCTGATCCATGCGCGCGGCAAGCGCGGCGCGCGGGATCTGAGCTGCGACGCCGGGGATTGGGCCGTGCTAAACGTGCCCGCGTCCAATCGGGATCTGCCGTGCCGGGTGATCGACGCCAAATCCCTTCGCCAAAGCGGTGCGCTGGCGCTTGGGGCGGGCGACACGTGGGGGGAAATCCGCCGCGCGAATGACGTGGCGGGTCTGCGCCTTTGGTCGCGGCAGGGTGATCAGTAGGTGCGGATCAGCCCGACGAGACGGCCCTGTATCTTGACCTGGTCCTCGGGCAGAAGGCGCGTCTCGTAGGCAGGGTTCGCGGCCTCCAGCGCGATGGCGCCGCCACGGCGGAAGAACCGCTTAAGCGTCGCCTCGTGATCGTCTAAGAGGGCCACGACGATATCGCCGTTGTCGGCGGTGGCGGTTTCGCGGATCACCACGACATCGCCATCATTGATGCCGGCATCGATCATCGAATCGCCGCGCACCTCAAGCGCGTAATGATCGCCCTGCGCGCCCAGCATGGCGTCGGGGACGGCGATGCTACGCTCGGCGTTACTAATTGCCTCAATCGGGACACCGGCGGCGATACGGCCCATCACCGGCAGGTCGCGCGCCATCGCCGCGGTCTCAAGCGGCATGGCATCGCCGGGGTGCGGCGCGCTTGGTGCGTCGCCCTCGATCACCTCGGGGGTGAAGCCGCTTGCGGCCTGTCCCGACAAGATCTCGGGGAGCTTGACGATCTCCAGCGCCCGCGCGCGATGCGCAAGGCGGCGGATGAATCCGCGTTCCTCAAGCGCCGTGATCAGCCGGTGAATGCCGGATTTGGAGCGCAGGTTGAGCGCCTCTTTCATTTCGTCAAAGCTTGGCGGAACGCCGTCGCGTTGCACGCGCTGATGGATGAAATTCAACAGGTCGATCTGTTTACGTGTCAGCATGGCATCGCATCCTCGGGGACATCAGTATTGCTTTGTTCTACGCATGTTCCCGTTTTGTGTCAACTATTTCGCCGTTTTCGATCAGATCGGGATGTACTCCACTCGCTCGCCGGGCTTGCGGGGGCCGTCGCCTATCGGCCGCGGCAAAAGTGCGTTGGCCTGTGCCAGAACACTAAGCAGGGCGCTGTCCTGGGTCGGGAAGGGGGTGATGCGCCCCTCGCTGACATGGGCGCGCATGAAGTGCTGGCGCGGGCCGTTTTCCGGCACGCTGCCCTCAAGCGTGGCGTGCAGGCGCGCGGGCGCGCGGGGCGGCAGGCCCAGCATGGCGTGAATCACCGGGCGCAGGAACAGAACGCCGCACACGATTGCCGAGACCGGATTGCCCGGCAGGCCCAGCATCGCCGAGCCCTCAAGCCGCCCGGCCATGAGCGGTTTGCCCGGCCGCATGGCGACCTTGTAGAACGAGCGTGCCATGCCAAGATCGGCGGCCACCTTGCCGACAAGATCGTGATCTCCCACCGAGGCGCCGCCGATCGTCACCACCAGGTCCGCGCCGCGCGCCAGGTCAAAGGCGGTGATCAGCGATTCCTCGCTATCGCGCGCGATCGGAAGAAGCCGTGCATGTGCGCCCGCCTCCTCGGCCAGCGCCTTGAGCCCGAAGGTGTTGGATGCGATGATCTGGTCAGGGCCCGGTGCCTCGCCCGGCATGACCAGTTCATCGCCGGTCGAGATCAGGGCGATCTCGGGGCGGCGGGTGACGGGGACGCGCGGCACGTTCATCGCGGCCAGAAGGGCGATGTCGGCCGGGCTTAGGCGGCGGGGGGCGTCCATGACGTGGCCGATGGTGAAATCGGCGCCGGCGGCGCGCACGTGCCTGTTGTCGCCAGGGGTGCCGGTGATCGTCATGGCGGCGCCCTCGCGGGTGCAATCCTCTTGTATTACAACGCGGTCCGCGCCTTCGGGCATCGGGGCGCCGGTGAAGATGCGTACGGCTTGGCCCGGGGATATCGAGCCGTCGAACCGCGCGCCAGCGGCGGAGTCGCCGACCACGTCAAAGCGCGCGCCGGGGGCCAGATCGGCGGCGCGGATCGCGTAGCCGTCCATCGCGGAGGCGGCGAAGGGGGGCTGATCGCGGCGGGCGGTTTGCTGGCGGGCAAGGACCCGGCCCGCCGCGTCGCCCAAGGGCACCTCTTCGACATCGAGCGGCCCGACCAGGGCAAAGAGATGCTCCAACGCTTCATCTACGGTGATCATTCCGCCTCGTACCTTCCTGATTTGCCACCATCTTTCAGGGTCACGCGGATGCCGCCGATTTCCATCGCGCGGTCCACCGCCTTGGCCATGTCATAGACCGTCAGCGCGGCGGTGTTGACGGCGGTCAGGGCCTCCATCTCGACGCCGGTTTGCCCCGATGTCTTGACCGTGGCCGAGATGCGGATGCCCGGCAGGCTATCGTCCGGGGTCAGGTCCACCGCGACGCGCGTGATCGGCAGGGGATGGCAAAGTGGGATCAGGTCGGAGGTGCGTTTCGCGCCCATGATCCCGGCCAGCCTCGCAACGCCTAGTACATCGCCCTTGTCGGCGCGGCCTTCTTGAATGATATCAAGGGTTTCTTGCGCCATCTTAATCCACCCTTCGGCGGTGGCGACGCGGGCGGTCACGGGCTTGCCCGAGACATCGACCATGTGCGCCTGACCGGTTTCGTCGAAATGGGTCAGCCCGGCCATCACATGCCCCCGGGCGTCAGGGGATTGCTAAGCAAACTGCGGGTGGCGTGGGTGACGTCCTCTTGCCGCATCAGGCTTTCGCCGATCAGGAAGGAGCGCACGCCATAGCGGGCCATATCGGCCAGGTCCTCAGGGGTAGAGAGGCCGGATTCGGCTATGATCATTCGATCTGTCGGAACCTGCCGCGACAAATGGCGGGTGGTGTCGAGCGACGTCTCGAAGGTATTGAGATCGCGGTTGTTGATGCCGATCATGCGCGAAGATAGCTCGGCCGCGCGCTCCAGCTCTTCGGCGTTGTGCACCTCGACCAGGGCGTCCATGCCCCATTTGGTGGCCGCGTCTTCCAGCTCGCGCGCCTGGGCGTCGCTGACGCTGGCCATGATGATCAGGATGCAGTCGGCGCCAAGCGCGCGGGCCTCGGCCACCTGATAGGGATCATACATGAAATCCTTGCGCAGCACCGGCAGATCGCAGGCGGCGCGCGCCTTGGTAAGATAGCTCTTGTCGCCCTGGAAGCTGGGCGTATCCGTCAGCACGCTAAGACACGCGGCGCCGCCCGAGGCATAGGCCTGCGCCAGCGCTTCGGGATCGAAATCCTCGCGGATCAAACCCTTGGAGGGGCTTGCCTTCTTGATCTCGGCAATCAGGCCATAGCCCTTCAGGGCCGCCTTGTGCAAGGCCTCGGCAAACGGGCGGACGGGGGATGCGGCGCGGGCCTCCGCCTCGACCGTTTCAAGCGGTTTGGCGGATTTGTCGGCGGCGATTTCATCAAGCTTGTAGGCCTTGATGCGGTCCAGAATGGTGTCGCTCATGTCCCCTCCTTGGTGACGATGGCCAGGATGTCCAGCCTGCGGCGCGCTTCGCCGCTGTCGATGCTGGCGCGGGCTTGCTCGACCCCCTGGTGCAGATCGCCCGCTTGTCCGGCCACCACCAGCGCCGCCGCCGAATTGAGCAGCACCGCGTCGCGATAAGCGCCCGGCGCCCCCGACAGCAGATCGCGCAGGGCGCGCGCGTTTTCCTTGGGCGTGCCGCCAAGGATATCATCGAACGGGTGAACCGGCAGGCCGAAATCCTCGGGGTGCAGTTCGACCTCGCGGATGCTGCCGTCTTCTTCGAGGGCGGCGACCCATGTCACGCCGGTGATGGTCATTTCATCGGTGCCATCGCTGCCATGGACCAGCCACGCCCGCGTGCTGCCGAGCTGGCCAAGGGTTTCGGCCATCGGCCGGATCAGCGCGCGGCTATAGGTGCCGGTCAACTGTCGCTTGACGCCGGCCGGGTTGGACAGCGGGCCAAGGATGTTGAAGATCGTGCGCGTGCCCAACTCCGCACGGCTGGGCCCGACATGGGCCATCGCAGGGTGGTGCATGGGGGCCATCATAAAAGCGATACCGGCCTTTTCCAACGCTTTTTCAACAACTTCCGGGCCGATCATCACGTTAACGCCCATTTCAGTCAGCGCATCCGCCGCCCCCGACTTGGAGCTGAGGTTGCGGTTGCCGTGCTTGGCCACCGGAACGCCCGCGCCCGCCACCACCAGCGCGGCAGCGGTCGAGATGTTGAGCGTCCCCTTGCCGTCGCCGCCGGTGCCGACGATGTCCATCGCCCCCTCGGGCGCGGTGACCTTGTTGCACTTGGCGCGCATCACTGCGGCGGCAGCGGCGTATTCATCGACCGTTTCGCCGCGCGTGCGCAGTGCCATCAGTAGCCCGCCAATCTGCGCGGGGGTGGCTTCGCCCTCGAATAGGATGGTGAAGGCGGCCTCGGCCTCGGCGCGGCTCAGGGGGCGGTCGGCGGCGGCGCCGATCAGGGGCTTCAGCGCGTCGCTCATGCCGGCACCTTCATCATTTCAAGGAAATTGCGCAACAACTGGTGGCCATGCTCAGACGCGATGGATTCGGGGTGGAACTGTACCCCCTGGATCGGCAACTCGCGGTGTTGCAGGCCCATGATCGTGCCATCCTCCAGGTCCGCGGTGATCTCAAGGCACTCCGGCAGGCTGTCGCGCTCCACGATCAGGGAATGATAGCGCGTCGCGGCGAAGGGCGAGGGCAGGCCGCCAAACACACCTTGGCCGTGGTGGCGGATCTGGCCCATCTTGCCATGTACGATCTCGTGCGCGCGAACCACCTTGCCGCCGAACGCCTGGCCGATCGTCTGATGGCCAAGGCACACCCCGAGGAGCGGGATCTGCGCCTCGGCCGCGGCGCGGGTCAGCTCAAGGCAGATACCGGCCTGATCGGGGTCGCACGGGCCGGGCGACAGCAATATCCCCGCCGGGCGCATGGCCATGGCCTGCGCCACATCCAATGCGTCGTTGCGGCGCACCGTCACATCGGCGCCAAGCTCGCCCACATAGTGCACGAGATTATAGGTGAAGCTGTCGTAGTTATCGATCAGAAGCAGCATCAGGCCAATCTTTTGTGGTTGCGTGTTGATTTCCGGGGCTGGAGGCCCGCATCATGGTCGCGTTATACTTGTTCAGGCTTGCGCTTGAGCGTCAAGAGGGGCACCCCGTGAATTCAGGCGGCAGGGGCAGAAACAAAACCCGGGAGGCAAGGCAGTGGCACGCGGAGTGATAAGCGGTGTGATCTGGGGCGGTATCGTCTCGGGGCTGGTGGCGGCGAGCGTATCGCTGATCAACGGGCCGGTCAGTTTTCCGCGGCCGGAGGCGACATCGCTTGAGGTGCCGCCGGGCTCGGAGTTCGATCGCGCGGGCGAGGATCGCATGGCGGACCTGCCTGAAGGCGACAGTGCCCCGTCGCCCGCACTGGACGCGCCGCGCGCGGCGGCGCCGATGCCGGATGATCTGAGCCCGCAGGCGGGGGCAGACACCGATCCCGGAGCCGCGCCGGATGCGGCGCAGGACGACCCAACAATGGCCGCGCCGGCGCCGCAGGGCGCGGCGGATGCGCCCGCGATGGCATCGGATGGCGATGCGCCCGTGGGCCGGGGCGACCACGCCGCGCCGCGGCCAAGCGCCCCAGACACCGCGGTGGACGAGGGGCCGACGCCAGATGTGACGGCAGCCCTGCCTGCCGAGGAGCGTGAAACCGACGGCGACGCGGGTGTGGAGCAGGGCGCTTTCCCATCCGACAGCGACGCCGCCGCGCAAACGCCCGAGCCGCTGATCCCGCCCCAGGCGGAGGCCGAGCAGGGCACTACCGTGCCCGGCGTCGAGGCCCCGGGCGTAGCCGGGAACAGCGGTCAGCGCGACGCCGCCCTGCCGGACGATCCCGAAGCGGATGCCGCCACACAGCCCGGTGCGCAGGTGGACAGCGACAAGCCGGGCGTCGGCACCCCGGCCACGCGCCTGACCGACCGGGACGAGGCAAGCCGCCTGCCGACGGTTGGCGACGCCGATGAGGCAGAGGGCGCAGAGGGAACAGACGGCTCTGGCCCGCCGCCGGCGATCACGCAATACGCCGCCGATTTCGAGGCGCCCGAGGGCGTTCCGCTGATGTCGATCATCCTGATCGACGGGGGCGACAGCCCGATCGGGCTGGAGGCGCTATCGGCGTTTCCATACCCCCTCAGCTTTGCCGTTGACGCCAGCCGCCCCGACGCGGCCGAGGCAATGGCCCGCTACCGCGCGGCGGGCTTCGAGGTGATCGCGCGCATCGGCCTGCCCGAAGGGGCGACGCCCGCCGATACCGAGGTCGCGATGGCCAGCTATCTGCGCGCCATGCCCGAGGTCGTAGCGGTGATGGAAAAGACACCCGGCAGCCTGCAACTCAGCCGCCCCGTGGCCGAGCAGATCGGCGAAATTCTTGCCGAAAGCGGTCACGGCTTGATCCTGTTTCCCAAGGGACTGGACACGGCGCGCAAGCTGGCGGGGAAGGCGGGCGTTCCGGCGGCGACGGTGTTTCGCGATTTCGATGCCGAGGGCGAGGGCGCGGCGACGATCCGCCGATTTCTGGACCGCGCGGCATTTCGCGCCCGCCAGCAGGACGAGGGCGTCGTGATGGTCGGGCGACTGCGGCCCGACACGATCTCGGCGTTGCTGCTGTGGGGGTTGCAGGATCAGTCGGGCACCGTCGCCCCGGCGCCGGTTTCGGCGCTGTTGCGGGCTGAACAGGCGCAGTAAGGGCGGGGGCGCTCAGACCTCGATTTCGCGCCACTCGCCGGGCGCCAGATTACCGAGGGACCACGCGCCGATCGATAGCCGGACAAGGCGCAACGTGGGGTGGCCGACATGGGCCGTCATCCGCCGCACCTGCCGATTGCGCCCCTCGCGCAGGACAAGTCGCAGCCAGGCATCCGGCACGCTTTTGCGGTAGCGTACCGGCGGCGTGCGCGGCCAGAGCCAATCGGGCGCGGGGATGCGGGTAACCTCGGCGGGGCGGGTCATGCCGTCCTTGAGGCGCACGCCCTGCGCCAGCGCCGCGAGGGCGGCGTCATCGGGGATGCGTTCGACCTGGGCCAGGTAGGTCTTGGCCATCTTGTGGCGGGGATCGGCGATGCGGGCCTGTAGCATACCGTCATCCGTCAGCAACAGCAGCCCCTCGCTATCGCGGTCAAGCCGGCCGGCGGGATAGACGCCGGGGATGTCGATATGGTCCGAGAGGGTGGCGCGGGCGCTGCCGGTGGTGCCTCGATCGGTGAATTGCGACAGCACGCCCATGGGTTTGTTGAACAGGATCAAGCGGGGCATGGGGCCTCTTCTGGGCTATCGGCGCGGGGTAGGGGGCGCTGCCCCCCGTCGGCGGTGCCTCCTCCCCCCGGAGTATTGGGGGCAAGATGAAGGATGCAGCCCCTAGCCGTTGCCGCCATCGGTGAACCGGGCCGCGTCGGCGGCGGCGCGGCGGATCGCGCCGGATTTGTGAACGGTTTCCTGGAACTCGGCCTCGGGGTCGCTGTCGTGGACGACGCCGCCGCCGGATTGGATATACAAGAGCCCATCCTTGACCAGCGCGGTGCGCAGGGCGATGCACATGTCCATGTCGCCGCCGGCGCTGAAATACCCCACGCCGCCGCCGTAGGGGCCGCGCTTTTCTGGCTCCAGCTCGTCTATGATCTCCATCGCGCGGACCTTGGGGGCGCCGCTGACGGTGCCGGCGGGCATGCCCGCGAAAAAGGCGCTGAGCGCGTCCTGGTCCTCGGCCAGTTCGCCCACGACGTTCGAGACGATATGCATCACGTGGCTGTACCGTTCGATGGTGAACTGCTCGGTCGGGCGGACGGTGCCGATGCGCGAGACCTTGCCGGTGTCGTTGCGGCCCAGGTCCAGCAGCATCAGATGCTCGGCGCGTTCCTTGGGATCGGCCAGCAGCTCGGCCTCGAGCGCCTTGTCCTCATCGGGGGTGGCGCCGCGCGGGCGGGTGCCGGCGATCGGGCGGATCGTGACCTCGCGGCCGAATACGCGCACCAGGATTTCCGGGCTGGCGCCAACCAGTTGGAAGCCGCCGAAGTTGAAGAAGAACATGAACGGCGAGGGGTTGGTGCGCCTCAAGCTACGATAAAGCGCGAACGGCGGCAGCGTGAACGGCTGATGCCAGCGCTGCGACGGGACCACCTGGAAGATGTCGCCGGCGCGGATGTATTCCTTGGCCTTCTCGACGGCGGCCAGGTAATCGGGCTTGGCGAAGTTCGACACCGGCGCGGCGGCATCCTGCGCCTCGCCCATCTCGCGGGTGGCCTGTGGCAGGGCGCGGTCGAGGTCGCGCAGCGCGTCCATCACGCGCTCGGCCGCCTGGGCGTAGGCGGCGCGCGCGGATTGTCCGGCGCTGACCCAGGCGGGGGCGACGATGGTCACGTCGCCCTTGACCCCGTCAAGCACCGCCACCACCGAGGGGCGCATCATCGTGGCGTCCGGCAGGCCCAGCGGATCGGGGTTGATATCGGGCAGATGTTCGACCAACCGGATCATGTCGTAGCCAAGGTAGCCAAACAGCCCCGCGCTGGCGGCGGGCAGGTCATCGGGCAGATCGATGCGGCTTTCGGCGATCAGGTTGCGCAGCGCGGTCAGCGGCGCGTCCGACTGCGCCTCCCATGCGTCGGGATCGAAGCGGGCCATGCGGTTGATGCGGCTGGTGGTGCCGTGGCATTGCCAGATCAGATCGGGCTTAAGGCCGATAATGGAATAGCGCCCGCGCACTTCGCCGCCGGTGACGGATTCCAGCATGAAGGAATCGCGTGCCGCGCCCGCCAGCTTGAGCATCAGCGAAACCGGGGTATCCAGGTCCGCCGCGAGACGGGCATAGACGATCTGGTTTTGGCCGGCCTCATAGGCGCGGGCGAAGTCGCTGAAGGATGGGGTCAGGTCCACGCCGTGCTCCTGCTATTGGAAGTTGTTGTGCACGGCATTGATGGCTTCTTGGTTGAGCGTCAGGCCAGCCCGCGCGCGGATCGCGTCGGCGAAGGCGGCATAGAGGTCCTGCGCCAACGCATCACCGGCCTGTTGATTGAGCCGCGCGCGCATTTGCTTGACCTGCTGCGACGTCTCATCGGGGCCGCGCACCGCGTCAAGGCGCACGATGGCGACACGGTCTTGGCCGGTGACAAGGCGCGCCTTGCCGGTCTGCATTTCGAAGACGGTGCTGACCATGTCCTCGGGGGTGTTCTGAATGAACCGGTTGCGGGTGATGCCGGTTTCCTCGACCAGGGTCACGCCCAGCTCGGCCGCGCCCGCCCCGCTTGCCAGATCGGGCAACAACGCCTCGGCCTGCGCCTTGAGGCGGGCGATGGATTCGCGGTTGCGCCAGCCTTCGGCGGCGGCGTCGCGGACGGTGTCGAACGGCTGTACCGAAGCGGGCAGGTTTTCGTCGAGGCGCAGGGCGAATATGCCGCCATCGTCGAGCATCTTGACCTCCGGGTAATCCTCGGCCGTGATCTCGGCGGCGGCCTCGTCGAACGCGGCGTAGGCGGCGATGCCGCTATCGACGGTTTCGTTCCAGACGATCTCGCCAACTTCCATGCCAGTCTCGGAACGTAGCTCTTCAAGGGTGGCGCCGCCCGCGAGGAGGTTATCCACCTCTTCCATGCGGGTTTCGATCATGCGGCGGGCGCGATCGGCGGCCAGCGCTTCGCGCAGCTCGGGGCGGGCGTCCTCGAACGAGGTCTCCTGTGCCTCCAGCACGCCGTTGATGCGGAACAGGGCAGGGCCCAAATTGGTTTGCGCGGGGCCGACGACGCTGCCCGCCTCGCCGTTGAACACCGCCTCGGCCGCGTCGCCGAGATCGCCGCGCGTCACGTCGCCAAGATCGATATCGGACAGGGAAATGCCGCGCTCATCGACAATGGATTCGAAGGTGGATTCGCCCGCCTTTATCGCGTCCAGCGCGGCGCGGGCCGCCTCCGTGTCGGGGAAGGCCAAACGCTCAACCAGCCGCCTTTCGGGGCGGATATAGGTGTCTTCGCGGGCCTTGTATTCGCGGCGCAGGTCCTCTTCGGGCAGCTCGACGCTGTCGATCAGCATCTCGGGCGTCAGCAGCGCGTAGGTAATCCGCTTGGAGGGGGGCGTCGTGAATTGGTCCTCGTTCGCCTCGTAATAGCTGCGCAATTGCTCGGTGCTGGGGGTCGGCAGGGGCGCGTCAAGATCGGCGGCCTCAAGCGTGGCCCAGACAAAATCGCGTCGTTCGGCGGCAAAGCCGATGATGGTATCGGCATAGGTGTCGGGCAGGCTCGCGCCCTGCATGACCGCGCTTTGCAGCAGGGTTCGCGCGGTTTCCAGCCGCAGATCGCGCTCGAAATCGGTCTCGGTCAGGCCCGCCTGTTCCAGCGCGAATTTATACGCCTCGCGATCAAAGCTGCCATTCGCCCCCTGGAACGCGCCGATATCGACGATCTGTTCGCGCAGGTTGGCATCACCCATCGACAGGCCGATGCGCGTCGTCTCATGATCCAGCGCCGTCGCGGCGATCAGCCGGGCCAGGACCGCCTGATCGATGCCAAACTCGCGCGCCTTTTGAAAGGTCATGCTTTGGCCGGTCTGCGCCTCGAATGCGCGCATTTCCTCTTGCAGGGCGCGGGCGTACTTGTCGATGCTGATCTCCTGCTCGCCCACGGTGCCGATTGAGCGCACCGAGCCCGACAGGTTGGTCACGCCAAAGCCGCCGAGGCCCAGAATCAGCATCCCCATCAGGATCCAGACCAGTGTTTTGGTGATGCTGCCGCCGCCGCTTGCCATGTGGGTGTCCTTTGCGTGGAAATTTCCGGGCCTTCTGGCGCTTGTGTCTACGCGCTGACGGATGGCGGAGCAAGGGGCAGCTCAAGCGCACCGAGGCGTTGGAAAAGCTGCGCAATTCCCGCCGCATCGACATTGGCGAAGGCGATGCGCAATTGCGCCGCGCCATCGGCATCTCCCTGCGGGGTGAACATGGTGCCCGGAAGGGCCAGAACACCCGCCTTGCCGACCAATTCCCGCGCCAGATCATCCGAGCGCATCGCGAAAGGGTGCCGCAGATAGGCGAAATACGCGCCCACGCCCAGTAGCTGCCAACCGGCATCTGCTAGCGGCGGCATGCCCGCCTCGATCGCCGCGCGCCGGGCCAGGATTTCGGCGCGCTCGCCGGACAGCCACTGGCGCAGGCTGCGCATCCCTTCCAGCGCGGCGATCTGGCCAAGCTGGTTGGGGCATATCGTGACGGTATCAAGGAACTTCTCGACCTGCGCCAGCCGTGCGGCGCTGGTGACCATCGCGCCCACGCGGTGCCCGGTCAGGCGGTACGCCTTGGAGAACGAATAAAGCTGGATCAGCGTCTCGTCCCAATCCGGGTCGGTGAACAGATCATGCGGCGCATCCGGGCTGCTGTGAAAATCGCGGTAGGTTTCATCGACGATCAGGGCGATGCCCTGCGCGTGTGCAAGATCGTAAAAGGCACGGATCAGGGCAGGGGGGTACTCAACCCCGCCCGGGTTGTTGGGCGTGACCAGAACGATCGCGCGGGTGCGCGGCGTGATCAGCGCCTTGGCCCGCTCCGGGTCGGGCAAAAGGCTATCGCCGGTGGGCAGCGCGACCACCCCCACGCCGGACATGTCCAGCCACATCTTGTGATTGAAGTACCACGGCGTTGGCACGATCACCTCGTCGCCTTCGCCGCAGAGCGACGCGATGGCCGCGCAAAACGCCTGGTTGCAGCCCGAGGTGATCGCCACGTTGTCGGGCGATACCGGCCCGCCATAGGCCTGCGCCCATTGCGACGCGACCTCTTCGCGCAGGTCCGCACGGCCCAAGACAGGGCCGTATAGATGCGCCTGCGGATCGGTCATCGCGGCCTCGGCGATTGCGCGGCGCAGGGCCTCGGGCGGGGGATCGACGGGCGCGGCCTGGCTTACGTTGATCAAGGGGCGGTCAGGTGGAAACTCCACGCCCTCAAGCCAACGGCGGGCCTCCATCACGGGGGGGCGAAAGGTGGCGTTGGTGCGGGGGGGCGGCGTGTGGGGCATCTCTGGCGTCCTTGGTGGCGCGATCAATCTGTTCCGCGGTAAGGCTCGACATATTGCAGCGCCATGTCCCACGGGAAAAAGATCCAGGTATCCTGGCTGACCTCGGTGATGAAGGTATCGACCTGCTCGCGGCCCTCTGGCTTGGCGTAGACGGTTGCGAAATGGGCCTTGGGGTAAAGCTTCCGCACCAACTCCAGCGTCTTGCCGCTATCGACAAGGTCATCCACCACGAGAACCCCCTCGCCATCGCCCACCAGGGCCGGATCGGGTGATTTCAGAACCATGGCCTCGGCCTGCGTCTGGTGATTGTAGGACTTGATCGAGATGGTGTCGACGGTGCGGATATCCAGTTCTCGCGCGACGATCATCGCCGGGGCCATGCCGCCGCGCGTGATCGCAACCACCACGCGCCAGCCGCCATCCTCTTGCGGGCCCAGTTCCTGCAGCCGCCAGGCCAATGCGCGGCTATCGCGGTGAATCTGGTCCCAACTGATATGGAACCCCTTTTCATGCGGCAGGCGGTCGGTCATGCGCGCCTCTCCCTTTTTTGGTGTCCTGATTGCGCCCGGAATGTGGGGGGCGGCGGCGGGCGCGATTATCGTTACTTCGTGGCGTCGATATCTGGCGCATCGACGGCTTTCATGCCAACGACATGGTAGCCGGCATCGACATGCAGGCATTCGCCGGTCACGCCGCTGCCCAGATCGGACAGAAGATAAAGCGCGGATTTGCCGACATCGTCGATCGTCACGTTGCGACGCAGCGGCGAGTTCAGCTCGTTCCACTTCAGGATATAGCGGAAATCCCCGATGCCGCTTGCGGCCAGCGTCTTGATCGGGCCGGCGCTGATGGCGTTGACGCGGATGCCGTCCTTGCCCAGATCCTCGGCGATGTATTTCACCGATGCCTCAAGCGCGGCCTTGGCGACGCCCATCACGTTGTAATGCGGCATCACCTGCTCGGCCCCGTAATAAGTGAGCGTCAGCATCGAACCGCCGTCCGACATCAACTTTTCCGCCCGTTTCGCCACGGCGGTAAAGGAATAGACGGACACCTCCATCGTCGCGGCAAAGTTCTCGCGGCTGGTATCGACGTAGCGGCCGCGCAGCTCGCTCTTGTCAGAATAGCCGATGGCGTGCACGACGAAATCCAGCTCGCCCCACGCCTTTTCGATATCGGCGAATGTCGCGTCCAGCGAGGCCGGATCGCTCACGTCGCAGTTGAACAGATGCGTTGCGCCGACTTGTTCGGCGAGGGGGGCAACGCGCTTGTAGAAGGCATCGCCGAGATACGTAAAGGCAAGCTCGGCTCCCGCGTCGGCACAGGCGCGCGCGATGCCCCATGCCAGCGACTTATCGTTGGCCAGGCCCATGATAAGCCCACGCTTACCCGCCATGAGTTCGTTTGACATTGCGTTTCCCCCGCCCAGTATTGTCTGTGCAATTCCTTTAGGGGATCGGCACAGATCCATCAAGAGCGGCGTATCGGGCGATTGCGTGCAACATCCCGATTGCCCGAAGCAAAGATAGGGACCCGATGAGCGACCGAACCGGACTTTTCGCGGGCGACGACCCGTTCGATATTGCAAAGCGCTGGCTGTCCGAGGCCGAAGACGCCGAGATCAATGACCCAAACGCCATCGCGCTCAGCACGGTGGACGAGAGCGGCATGCCCAATGCCCGGATGGTTCTGCTCAAGGAGATCGAGGATGACGCCTTTGTTTTCTACACCAATTACGAGAGCGCCAAGGCGCATGAAATCGAAAGCACGGGCAAGGCGGCGTTCGTGATGCATTGGAAATCGCTGCGCCGGCAGATTCGTGTGCGCGGACATGTGAGCCGCGAAGAGGGGCCGAAGGCGGATGAATACTATGCCTCGCGCTCGCTTAAGAGCCGCCTAGGGGCGTGGGCCTCGCAGCAGTCTCGGCCGCTGGACTCGCGGGCGTGGCTGATGGCCAAGGTGGCCCGCGTCACGGCGCAGAAGGGGACGAACCCCGACAGACCATCCTTTTGGGGAGGTTACAGAATCACGCCAATTGAGATCGAATTCTGGGCAGACGGCGCATTTCGCCTTCACGACCGTTTCGTCTGGCGACGTTCCGGCGTCGATTTCCCATGGGAAGTGACACGTCTAAACCCGTGACATTCGCGTGACGTGAAATGCAAACTCCTGCAAATTCAGTAGTTTTTCCTTGCAAATTGCAGTGCAGATGCCGCATGACATTTGCACTCACGGAGCAGGCGACGAACTGGTGGAACTGGTATTTTGACAGATAACGAGAATGAAAAACGCAGGATCTATGGACAGGTAAAATGGTTCGACCCCGGCAAAGGATTTGGTTTTGTCATCGCTGACGACGGTGGTCCGGACATTCTTTTGCATGCGAATGTCTTGCGCAACTTCGGGCAAAGCTCAATCGCGGACGGTGCCGGAATAGAGATCGACGTGCAGGAAACGGTGCGCGGAATTCAGGCGGTGGATGTGCTGGCGATCGATCCGCCGCAGGCGCATGGCGATATGGCGCCGCTCACCGACTTCGAGGATATCGACCCCGAGGTGATCCGCTCGGCCCCTCTGAGACCGGCACGGGTGAAGTGGTTTGACAAGGTCAAGGGCTTCGGCTTTTGTAACGCGTTCGGGCTGGGCGAAGATGTGTTCATACATATCGAGGTGCTGCGCCGCTCGGGACTGGCCGATCTGCAGCCCGGCGAGGCCATTGGTATCCGTACCATCGAGGGCAAGCGCGGGCGCATGGCAACAGAGGTGTGCGCATGGGAAATGGCGCTACGATTGGAAGCCGAAGCGTAACCGCACGATCCGCGGTTGCTGTGTTGTGTCTGCGGGCGGCGCTGGCCGCCGTTCCGGGCCTCCTCCCGGCGGCCCTTCTGGCCGCGCCGGAGTGTCAGGCGGACCGCGTCTGGTTGCGCGGCGCGTGGGGGAGCGCCTATTTCACGGTCGAGGTGGCCGACACCCCGCAGGGCCGGAGCCGCGGCCTGATGCATCGCGAGGCGCTACCGCGGCGCGCGGGCATGCTGTTCATCTACGACCAGGCGCAGCCGGTTTCCTTCTGGATGAAGAACACGCTTATTCCCCTCGACATGATCTTTGCCGATGCGACCGGCACCGTGCGCCGCGTGCATCACATGGCCCGCCCGCATGACGAGACGGCAATCCCCGGGGGCGGTCCCGTCAAGGCGGTGCTTGAAATCAACGGCGGGCTGGCGCGCGACATGGGTATCGGGCCGGGCACGCAACTGCGCCACCCCGCGTTTGCGACTGCCGTCGCGGCTTGGCCCTGCTAGCGAACCCGCGATGAGAATTTCGAGATTTTCGCGGATCAGGGCACGCAATACCCTTTTCAAACCCGCGCGGGCGGTTTAGACCCATCCCCGGTTCGGGGCGTGGCGCAGTCTGGTAGCGCACCTGTTTTGGGTACAGGGGGTCGTGAGTTCGAATCTCGCCGCCCCGACCATTTCCTTCCACCAAATGCTGTCCCGACTCGCCCGTGCGTGATGGGGACGAGATTCGGTGCCACATGATCAGACCGGCACCACATTTCGTTGCAATTTTACCAAACCTTCGCATGACGCCTACATTGTGGCGTTAGCATCCTGCTTTTCCGCACTGCGAACAAGCACTACCGTCATGGTTGCAGTGATCGCTTAGCTTCTGTGGCTAACTCCCATGGTTGCAAAGGCTTTCAGCGCCGGCTGCCCGTTAACCTCTTGTCTGCGGGAAACAGGCCCGCGCGCGGAATGAATCACCTCTGGTCGCGCGGAAATCAGTCAACTGAAAATTGGTGTGGAATTGGTGAAAAAATCCATTGCTAGATCGGCGGCTTTGAGCCAGATTATGTAGACCGGCAAAATTCACTACTACATATAGTAGTCATGAGCCGGCTCGGACAAAAACAAACCACGACACCGGCCGGTAAACGTCGGGCGCGTGCACCTTGCAAGCAGGGCAGCACCGAGGAGGGTTTGTCCCTATTGTCCGATCACGGGACAGGCGGCCGGTGTGGGCCGCGGTATATGGCAGAGCTGATCAGAACGGGGCAGTGACAATGAAAATCGAGAGACAATTCACAACGGCAGGGCAGGACGTTTACGAAGGGCTGGATTTCGTCACCACCGCGTCGGAGATTCGTAACCCCGATGGATCGATCGTTTTCCGCCTCGACGACGTCGAGGTTCCCGGCGGCTGGAGCCAGGTGGCGTCGGACGTTCTGGCGCAGAAGTATTTCCGCAAAGCCGGTGTGCCCGCCCGCCTCAAGCGCGTGCGGGAAAAGGGCGTGCCCGAGTTCCTGTGGCGCTCGGTCGCCGATGAAAAGGCGCTGGAGGACCTGCCCAAGGCCGAGCGCCGCATCGGCGAGACCAGCGCCAAGCAGGTGTTCGACCGCCTGGCCGGGGCATGGGCCTACTGGGGCTGGAAGGGTGGATATTTCACCACCGAGGAAGACGCCCGCGCGTATTATGACGAAATGCGCCACGTTCTTGCCGCGCAGATGGGCGCCCCCAACAGCCCGCAGTGGTTCAACACCGGGTTGCATTGGGCCTATGGCATCGATGGGCCGGGGCAGGGGCACTTCTATGTCGATTACAAGACCGGCAAGCTGACCAAGTCCACCAGCGCCTACGAGCATCCGCAGCCGCATGCCTGCTTCATCCAATCAGTCAAGGACGACCTGGTTAGCGATGGCGGCATCATGGACCTGTGGGTACGCGAGGCGCGCCTGTTCAAGTACGGCTCGGGCACCGGCACCAACTTCAGCAGTCTGCGCGGCGAGGGCGAGGCGCTCTCGGGCGGGGGCAAGTCCAGCGGCCTGATGGGCTTTCTCAAGATCGGCGACCGCGCCGCCGGCTCGATCAAGTCGGGCGGCACCACCCGCCGCGCCGCCAAGATGGTGATCTGCGACGCCGACCACCCCGATATCGAGGAATTCATCAACTGGAAGGTGCGCGAAGAGCAGAAGGTCGCCAGCATCGTCGCCGGATCGAAGATGCACGAGGAAAAGCTGAACGCCATCTTCGGCGCCATCCGCGCATGGGACGGCAGCACCGAGGACGCCGTCGATCCGGCCAGCAACGCGCAGCTCAAAACCGCCATTCGCGGCGCCAAAAAGGCTTGCATCCCTGAAACTTACGTCAAGCGGGTGTTGGATTACGCGCGCCAGGGCTATGCGGGGATCGAGTTCCCCACCTATGACACCGATTGGGATTCCGAGGCCTATGCAAGCGTGTCAGGGCAGAACTCCAACAACTCGATCCGCGTGACCGACGCCTTCCTCAAGGCGGTCGAGGACGACAGCAACTGGGAGTTGATCCGCCGCACCGATGGCAGCGTCGCCAAGACCGTCAAGGCGCGCGATCTGTGGGAGGATATCGGCCACGCCGCATGGGCCTGCGCCGATCCGGGAATTCAGTATCACGACACGGTCAACGCGTGGCACACCTGCCCCGAAGACGGGGCGATCCGCGGCTCGAACCCGTGCTCGGAATACATGTTCCTGGACGATACCGCCTGCAATCTGGCGTCGATGAACCTGCTCAAGTTCTACAAGGACGGAGAGTTCCGCGCCGAGGAATACATGCACGCCACCCGTCTGTGGACCGTGACCCTGGAAATCAGCGTGATGATGGCGCAGTTCCCCTCAAGAGAGATCGCGCAGCGCTCGTTCGACTTCCGCACGCTTGGCCTTGGCTACGCCAATATCGGCGGACTGCTGATGAACATGGGGCTTGGCTATGACAGCGACGAGGGCCGCTCGATGGCGGGCGCGCTGACGGCGATCATGACGGGCGTGTCCTATGCCACAAGCGCCGAAATGGCGGGCGAACTGGGCGCGTTCGATGGATACCAGCGCAACGCCGCGCATATGCTGCGGGTCATCCGCAACCACCGCACCGCCGCCTATGGCGCGACAGAAGGCTATGAGGATCTGGCGGTCAAGCCGGTCGCGCTGGATCATGGCAACTGCCCCGATGCGCGGCTGATTGAGCTTGCCAAGTCAAGCTGGGACGAGGCCCTGCGCCTTGGCGAGGCGCACGGATACCGCAACGCGCAGGTGTCCGTGATTGCCCCCACCGGCACGATCGGGCTGGTGATGGATTGCGACACCACCGGGATTGAACCCGATTTCGCGCTTGTGAAGTTCAAGAAACTGGCCGGCGGCGGCTACTTCAAGATCATCAACCAATCGGTTCCCGCGGCCCTGGAAAAGCTGGGCTATGGCCCTGCCCAGATCGAGGAAATCGTATCCTATGCCGTCGGTCACGGCAGCATCGGCAACGCGCCGGGGATCAACACCACCTCGCTGATCGCCAAGGGCTTCGGCCCGACCGAGCTGGAGAAGATCGAAGCATCGCTGGCCTCGGCCTTTGATATCCGCTTCGTGTTCAACCAGTGGACCCTTGGGGCCGAGTTCTGCACCAACGTGTTGGGCATTCCGGAGGAAAAGCTCACCGATCCGGGCTTTGACCTGCTGCGGCACCTCGGCTTTAGCCGCGCCGATATCGAGGCGGCCAACGATCACGTCTGCGGCACCATGACCCTGGAAGGCGCGCCGCACCTGAGCGAAAAGCACTACCACATCTTCGATTGCGCCAACCCCTGCGGCAAGAAGGGCAAGCGGTTCCTCAGCGTGGATAGCCACATCTACATGATGGCGGCGGCGCAAAGCTTCATCTCGGGGGCGATCTCGAAGACGATCAACATGCCCAACGACGCCACCATCCGCGACTGTCAGCGCGCGTATGAGCTAAGCTGGTCGCTGGGCGTCAAGGCGAACGCGCTCTACCGCGACGGCTCCAAGCTGAGCCAGCCGCTGGCATCGGCGCTGGTCGAGGATGACGACGAGGCGGCAGAGGTCCTGGAAACCGGCAGCCATCAGGAAAAAGCCGCCGTTCTGGCCGAAAAGATCGTCGAAAAGGTGGTCGTGCGCGAAGTGGCGCGCGGACGCGAGAAACTGCCCGAGCGGCGCAAGGGATACACCCAGAAAGCGGTCGTCGGCGGCCACAAGGTGTACCTGCGCACCGGCGAGTACGAGGATGGCCAGCTTGGCGAGATCTTCATCGACATGCACAAGGAAGGCGCCGGCTTCCGCGCGATGATGAACAACTTTGCCATCGCGGTTTCGGTGGGCCTGCAATACGGCGTGCCGCTGGAGGAATTCGTCGATGCCTTCACCTTCACCAAGTTCGAGCCTGCGGGCATGGTGCAGGGCAATGACAGCATCAAGAACGCAACCTCGATCCTCGATTACATCTTCCGCGAACTGGCGGTCAGCTACCTCGATCGCACCGATCTGGCCCATGTAAAGCCCGAGGGCGCGTCGTTCGACGATCTTGGCCGCGGCGAGGAAGAAGGCGTCAGCAATGTCGCTGAGATCAGCGATACGGCGGCGACCCGCTCGCTCGAGGTGCTCAAGCAGATCAGCTCGACCGGCTACCTGCGCAAGCGCTTGCCGCACGAGTTGATGGTGCTCAACGGCGGCCAGAGCGGCGAAACGGCCCTGGCGGGCGAGGGGGTGCAAACGCTTGACCGCACCACCACCACGTCAGAGCTGCGCGCGGTAGCCAGCCAATCGACCACCACGACCTCAACCGTCAGCCCCCGCGTCGACGCACGCACAAAGGCCAAGATGCAAGGCTTTGAGGGCGAGGCCTGCGGCGAGTGCGGCAACTACACGCTGGTGCGCAACGGCACCTGCATGAAATGCAACACCTGCGGAGGTACGAGCGGGTGTAGCTGAACGCAAACCGGACACGGGGCGGGTGCGCTCGCCCCGGGCCGATCAGGCCGCAGGCAGAAACCGAGCGGTCAAACGATGAGCCTGATCAGCAAAACTGGGGGCGCCCGCGGGCGCCCCCCTTTTCTTTGCGCTCAACGCGATCGATGAATCACTCGGCGGCGATCTTGATCACCGGCTCCATCCGCTCCAGCATCGCGTCGGCCAGGTGGCACTTGATCTGGTGCCCATCCCCCATGTCCCGAAGCGGCGGCACGTCCGTTTCGCACAGGTTCCCGGGCACCTTGTCCTTCCAGCCACAGCGCGTCTGGAACGGGCAGCCCGACGGCGGGTTCATCGCCGACGGAATATCCCCCTCCAGCACGATATGCTTCTTCTCGACATGCGTGTCGGCGATCGGCACCGCCGACAGCAGCGCCTCGGTATAAGGGTGATAAGGCGGCGAGAACACCTGGTCCGTGGTGCCCAACTCGACCACATGGCCGAGGTACATCACCATCACCCGGTCGCTAAGATAGCGCACGATGCTCAGGTCGTGACTGATGAACAGCAGCGTCGTCTTGTGCTCGCGCTGGATCTCCATCAGCAAGTCCGTCACCGCTGCCTGCACCGACACGTCAAGCGCCGAAACAGGCTCGTCCGCGACCACGATCCGTGCATCACCGGCGAATGCGCGCGCGATCCCGACGCGCTGTTTCTGCCCGCCCGACAGCTGCCGGGGCATCCGGGTTGCAAAGGCGCGCGGCAGCTTGACCAGGTCCAGCAGCGCCAGCATCCGCTCGCGGCGATCGGCCTCGGACTTGCCGACGCCGAAAATCTCCAGCGCCCGCATGATCTGCCGGCCGACTGTCATCGACGGGTTGAGCGTATCGAACGGGTTTTGAAACACCATCTGGATGTCCGACACCGTCTTGGTGTCGCGGTCCTGAATGGCGATGTCCTGTATCTCGCGGTTATCGAGGAATATCTTGCCGCCCGTCGCTGTCTCCAACCCCATGAGAACCTTGGCAAATGTGGACTTGCCGCAACCGGATTCGCCCACGATGGCCAGCGTCTCGCTTTCGCGCGCCTCAAAGCTGAGCGTCTCGTTCGCCTTGACGACCTTCTTCTCGCCGCCGCCAAACAGGGCGTTGGCCGCCACCTCGTAATATTTGCGCAGGTTGTCCATCGACAGCACGACCTCGCCGGGCTCGGCCGTCTCCTTTGCCACGCTTGCCTGCAGCGGCGCGTCCCAATCGATCTCCTTGAACCGCAGGCAGCGGCTTTCATGCGCGCCGGCCTCGTCCACCGGGTCCATGAATATGTGCCCCTGGTCGCACAGCCCTTCCTGGAAATAGTCGCAGCGCGGCCCGAAATTACAGCCCGGCGGCCGCTCATGCGGCAGCGGGAAGTTGCCCGGGATTGCCACCAGCGGCCGCGCGTTCTTGTCCGCGCCGGGCAGGGGGATCGACCGGAACAGTGCCTGCGTGTAGGGGTGGCGCATCTTGTTGAACACGGTCTCGATCGCGCCGCGCTCCACCGCCTCGCCGGAATACATCACGCAAATTCGGTCGCAGGTCTCCAGAACCAGCCCCAGGTTATGCGAGATGAACAACATCGAGGTGCCGTATTTCTTGCCCAGGTCTTTGACCAGCTCCACGATCGACGCCTCCACCGTGACATCCAGCGCCGTCGTCGGCTCGTCCAGGATCAGTAGCGCCGGCTTCGACATCAGCGCCATCGCGATCACGATCCGCTGTTGCTGCCCGCCCGATAGCTGGTGAGGAAACGCCCGCAGGATACGCTCGGGATCGGGCAGCTTCACGTCGCTGATCACCTGTAGCGCGCGCTTTCGCGCCTCGTCTTTGGAAATGCCCTCGTGGATCATCGGCACTTCCATAAGCTGCTTTCCGATCCGCATCGCCGGGTTCAGCGACGCCATCGGCTCCTGGTAGATCATCGCGATCTCGTTGCCGCGAATGTGCCGCAACTCGGCCTGCGACATTTGCGACAGGTCGCGCCCCTTGAACTTGATGGTGCCCCCCACGATCCGGCCATTGACGCCCAGATCCTGCATCACCCCAAGTGCGACCGTGGATTTGCCGCACCCGGACTCGCCTACAAGCCCCACGGCCTCGCCGGGTTGCACCGAGACCGAGAAATCCATGACCGCCGGGATTTCCTGCAACCGCGTGAAAAACGAAATCGACAGTCGGTCGATCTCGAGGATCGGGCCTTCATAATCCGGGTTTGCCATTTTTGTCTCCCTGTCGGACGCTTTGCGCGCCCCTGTCTTCATCTTGCCAAAAATACTCCGGGGGGTACGGGGGGCAGGGCCCCCCGCCGGTCCCGGCCGTCAATCCCGCAAGGATTCCTCGCGCAGCCCGTCCGCCAGCAGGTTCAGCCCCAGAACAAGGCTCAACAACGACAGCGCCGGCGGCAGCGCCGGGTGCGGGTAGATCGACAACAGCTTGCGCCCCTCGTTGATGGTGCTGCCCCAGTCCGGGCTTTCGGGGCTCAGGCCCAGTCCGAAGAAGCCCAACGTTCCCAAAAGGATCGTGGTATAGCCGATGCGCAGGCAGAAATCGACGATCAGCGGCCCGCGCACGTTGGGCAGGATCTCCCATAGCATGATGTACCACGGCCCCTCGCCGCGGGTCTGCGCGGCGGCGACATAATCGCGCGATTTGATATCCATGGTCAGGCCGCGCACGATCCGGAACACCGTGGGCGAGTTGACAAACACCACCGCCACGAACACCACCAGAAGGTTCGGCGGGAACCCGATCACGCCCAACGGGTCCGCGTTCCACGCGATGCCAAGGTAAAGCCACCCGCCGATCAGCACTGTGATGGCCACGTAGATGTTGCGCTTGGGCGGCTGGGTGAAGAACCGCGAGTTGAACAGCACCACCAGGAACAGGATCGGAAAGATGAACAACACCCCGGCCATGTAGACAGGTATGCCCGTCGCGACGATCTCGGGCGTCACCAACAGGTAAAACAGCAAGATCACCGGGAACGCCAGGATCAGGTTCGCCAGGAACGACAGGACCGTGTCCAGCTTGGTGCCATAATACCCCGCCGGCAGGCCAAGCGTGATGCCCACCATGAATGCAAACAGCGTGGCAAAGGGCGCGATCTTCATCACTTCCCACGACCCGACGACCATGCGCGAGAACACGTCGCGGCCAAGGTTGTCGCCGCCCAGCAGGTAATAGGGATAGGTGCCCTCGGCCACGTCGCCGATCATCTTGGTGTAGGGCGTGCCCGGCAGCTTGTTCTTCATTGCGCCGCTTTGTTCCAGAACATTATGCGTGATGATCAGATCGAACGCCCCGCCGAGTATCCCGGTGAACACCCAGAACATCACGAGGGCAAAGCCGGCCATGCCGATGGTGGAATCGAACAGCTTGCCATAAAGCCCCAGCCGCCGCTTGAACGTGATCGACACCGCGAAGGTCACGATCAGGGCAATCCAGACGGGAATGAACTGGATCAGGATACGGGCGATGATTTCACCCCAACTCAATGCTTCCATGGTCCCTGTCCTCCCTTAGGATACGCTGATGCGCGGGTTGAGATAGACATAGCCGATATCCGAGATCAGCTGCGTCACCAGCACCACGAACACCGACACGACCGACACCCCAAGCAGCAACTCGATGTCATTATTGCTTGCCGCCTGCACCAGGGTCCAACCGAAGCCCTTGTAGTTGAACAGGGTCTCGACGATTACCACACCGTTCAGAAGCCAAGGAAACTGCAGCATGATCACGGTGAACGGCGCGATCAGGGCGTTGCGCAGTGCGTGGCGCATCACGATATTGGAAAACGTCACCCCCTTGAGGCGCGCGGTGCGGATATATTGCGCGGTCATCACCTCGGCCATCGAGGCGCGCGTCATCCGCGCGATATACCCCATCCCGTAAAGCGCGATGGTCAGCACCGGCAGAAAGAAGTTCTCGAAAGTCGGGTTCTCCATGGCGCTTGTAGCCGTACCCTTGAACCATCGCAGCCCCATCGTGGACGAGGCGAACACCGCGATCAGGATCACGCCCGAGACGTATTCCGGCGTCGCCGTGGTGGTGATGGCGAATGTCGATAGCGTCCGGTCGGTGCGCGTGCCCTCGCGCATCCCCGCCAGCACCCCCAGCGCCAGCGCCGAGGGCACCATCAGCACGATAACCCAGAACATCAGGATCCCGGTCAGCCCCAATCGTTCACTGACGATCGACGACACCTCGCTGCGGAACACTGTCGAGGCGCCCCAATCGCCTTGGATCACGCCGCAAAATGTCGGCGCCGCGGCCAATTCTTCGGATGTCACCGTGCCCGTCACACATCGCCCGCGCATGCCGTCTTCGACCTCGACGGTCCAGCCGGGCAGCACGCCCAGCCACTGACCGTACTTGATCGGCAGAGGTTGCATATGGCCGTTGCGTGCAAGGTAGCTTTCCACCTGCTCGTCGCTCATGCGGAAGTTGCCTTGGGTCTTGGCCAGTTTTTCAAGGTTCGGGTAAAGGTTGGTCAGGAAAAAGACGATGAAGGTCAGGCAAAGCGCCGTGAAGATCATCACGCCCAACCGCCGCAATATGAACAGTCCCATGTTTGTGCCCCTGTCAGTCGCCAGGCCGCGGTTCGCCGGTGGACGGCTCCGCGCGAATTATTGTCTTATTGGCAGCCACTGTTGCTGCTGTGGCCAGCGAAAAAGGGCCGCGCCTTCGCGGCGCGGCCCTGGAACGTGCAACGATCAGGCAATGCCCCACTTGTAGTGGTGATGCTCGAACGTGATGTGCTGATCGGCCCCCATGACGTTCTCGGTCATGTGCCGATAGAGCGAGCGCCAGTAGGGCTGAATCGTGACGCCCTCTTCCTGGATCATCGCCTCGAGCTTGGCCGCGATCTTGGAACGCTCATCGGCATCTGCGATCGACAGCGCCTCGCCCAACAGCTCGTCGAACTCTTCGTTGGACCAGCCAAATTCGTTCCACGCCTCACCCGAACGATACGCCAGCGCCCAGATCTGCACCGCCAGCGGCCGGTGGTTCCAGTTGGTCGAGCTGAACGGGTATTTCGTCCAGTCGTTCCAGAAGGTCGAGCCGGGCAGGATCGTGCGCTTGACCTTCATGCCGGCGTCGCGCATCTGCGCGGCCACGGCATCGGTGGTGTTCTTGCGCCAGTCGTCGTCGATCGACACGATGTCATGCTCGAAATCGGCCATTCCGGCCTCTTCGATCAGGGCCATCGCGGCCTCGGGATCGTATTTTGACGGCCCGATATCCGCATATTCCGGGTGTACCGGCGCCGCGTGGTGGTTGGCCGCGGGAACGCCCCGCCCACCATAGCCCAGCTCAAGGCACACGGCGTTGTTGACGGCCATCTGCACGGCCTTGCGCACGCGCTTGTCGGCGTAGGGTTTCATGCCGTTGACCTCGGCCAGCTGGTTGGGCCGGATCACGATGGTAGCGCCGGTGACGACTTCGGATTTCTTCAGGCCAAGCCCATCCATGATGTCGATGAATTCGCCCACCGATTCATGCAGCATGTGCACTTCCTCGGATTCGATCGCCGCCAGCCATGCCGCGGCGTCGGTGCCGAAATCGATGTATTCGATCCGGTCCAGGTAGGGACCGCCATAGACATCGGTGCCCCACCAGGTGTGATCCTCGTTGCGCACAAGGGTGCTGCCAACGCCGACCTCGTGCCGCTCGATCAGGTAGGGGCCGGTGCCCACGTTCTGGATCTCGTCGGGGTTGTAGGAGCTGTGAACAACCGCCGCCGGGTAATCGGCAAAGCCCGGTATGATCGAGATATCGGATTTCGGCAGCGTCAGCTTGACGGTGTGGTCGTCCACGACGGTGATCGCGCCGTCGCGGGCCTTGCCGGTTTCCTCGTCGATCAGGCTGGACACACGCGCGGCCATCGAGTTGCCCTCGACATCCTTCTCGCACCAGCGCGTGATGTTGCGCGCCACGTCTTCGGCGGTGAAGTCGTCACCGTTGTTCCACTTCACGCCCTGGCGCACGTTCAGCGTATATTCGGTGGCGTCCTCGTTCACGTCCCAGCTCTCAAGCAACATGCCGCGAATTGAGCCGTCGTTGTTATATTCCACCAGGTATTCGAGGGTGCCGCGCGTGACGTTGGCAATCTCGGACCAGTCGGCGGTGCGCGTATCCTTGAGCGCGCGCAGGCTCATCTGACAGCGCAAAGTGCCGCCCATCGGCGGGGTTTCCTGCGCTTGCACGGGGGCCGACAGCCCGCCCAGGCTATAGGCTGTGGCTGCGCTAACGCCAAGCGCGGTGGCCCGGGCCAGGAATTCGCGGCGGTCGAGTTTGCCGGCCTTGAATTCCTCTGCGTGCATACGCGCGGCGCTATGAATTTTCGCTGTATGTTGCTGGTGCGTCATCGTCATCTCCCTGTGACACATGTATCGGTCGGTCTAATTCTTCTTCGCTGCGCGTCTGAGGCGCCTGCCCACGTGTGGAAACGGGGGCCTGACCGTACCCAAAGTGCATTCGGCACTAGATTATCCCTCCCGTCAACGTGCGCTTTCGGCATTTCCACTCCCAAAAGCGACATCAATCCCATTCAAAAACGACATGGGCGCGTTTCGCAAGAAACATTTGCGGGGCAGGGCGATTTGTCCTGACCGTATCGGGAGATATCGGCGATCAGGGCCGCGCATTGCGGCGCAGCGCACTGGGGGGGTGCCCCGTCTGGTGCTGCACGAAGCGCGAGAAATAGGCGGCGCTGCCGAACCCAAGCGCCTGCCCGATGTTTTGAAGGGGGTGGTCGCTGGTCTCGATCAACTCCCGCGCGGCATGAAGCGTGCATTGCGTCAGGATTTCCGAGGCCGTCATGCCCGACGCCTCGCGGCACGACCGCGTCAGGTGCGTTGGCGTGACCCCCAGGTCGGTGGCGTAATCGGCCATCGGCTTGCCGGTGCTGAAATCCCGCGCGACCAGCGCACAAAACGCCTGCGACAGCCTTTTCGCCGCCTCGCTGCCCGCGGATCGCTCGTCCGCGTCGCCCATCTCGATCATCTGGCGCCTGAGCCAGACCGACAAGCGGATCGCGTCAGCCATTACGCATTCATCCGAGAACGGGCGATTGCCCGCCTGCTCGCGTTGCATGTCCTCCACGATGCTGGTGATTTCTGCTTGGGCATGCACGTCGCGCACCCTCAGGTGCTGCGCTTCGTCCGGCAGGCCAATGCCCGAGCGCGCCGGCAGCTGTATCGCCAGACCAAAGCCCTGCTTGCCCAGATCCAGCGAAAACAGGTGCCCCGCCGGAATGAACAGCGCATTATGGATGCCGACGCCTTTGCGCACGCCTTGCACCACGGCAAGGCCCTGGCCCTTGGTCACCCACAACAGCAGATCGGATTCGTGCACATGCTGAAGCCCCAAACGCCAGCTGCTGCCCTTCGCCAGTTGCGCGATGGACTGAATGGAAATGCGCGGTACAACGTACGAAGCGTTCAAGGCGCCCCCTTTTGAGTGTGGCGTGTGTGGTCAAGGATTCGCGGTAGGTTGCCCCGAAACTGCGGCGAAATGTTGAAAATTGTAAACCGGGAGGGGCGGTCAGTGCGATTCGACCGCGAAAATCCGCCAGTTTCGCATCCGGCCGCGGAACCAATTCCGCTGACGCTTGGCAAATTGGCGCGTGGCGATGGTCACGGCCTCGCGCGCCGCCTCAAGCGTCATCTTGCCGCGCAGGTAGCTGATCAGCTCCGGCGCGCCGATCGCCTTGCTTGAGGGGCGCGAAGGCACCCAATCGTCTAGGTTCTCGCGCGCCTCGTCGATCGCGCCCTCGTCCAGCATCTTGTCAAAGCGCCGCGCGATTCGCGCGTTGAGCCACTCCTTGTCGGCATGCACAAGGATCGGCGTGCAGGCCTGCAGCGGCAAGAGCGGCGGCGGCGTGTCGTCCTGCCAATCGGACAGCCCCCGACCCGTGGCCTGCAACACCTCCCAGGCGCGCTGTATCCGGACGGGGTTTTGCGTGTCGATCCGCTCACGGGTGCGCGCGTCCACCTCCCAAAGCAGGGCCTCCGCGCCTGCCTCCCGCATGCGGGCATCAGCATCGGCGCGGACATTTTGCGGAATCGCCGGTATCTCGGCCAGCCCTTCGGTCAGCGCCGAGAAATAAAGCCCTGTCCCCCCGACGATAATCGGTCGCTCTTGCCCCTTGCCCCGCAACAGCGGCGCCACCTCCCGTAGCCAATGCCCCACGGAATAAGCGCCCTCGCGCGGGATATGCCCATATAGGCGGTGCGCAACGCGCGCTTCATCCTGCGGCGACGGGCGCGCCGTCAGGATGCGCCAGTTGTCATAGACCTGGATCGCGTCGGCATTCACCACCATGCCGCCATGCGCCTGCGCGATACGCATCGCCAGCGCCGATTTGCCCGACGCGGTCGGGCCGGCGATCAGGACGGGCCGATTGTCGTCAACGCCGTCTGGCAGGGGGGGCAGGGTGCTCATACGTGCAACATAGACGGTGCGCGCGCGGGATTTAAGGTCATTGCACCGGGTTTTTGCGCGCGGGGGCCATCGGTCATTGAACATGGCGGGGTTTTGCGACATTTTGCGCCCAACCATTCAATCCATACGGAGCCCGCCCATGGACGACGACCCGACCCCACGGCAGACCAAGTTCGGCCGCGTGATGCTAAAGATATCCGGCGAGGCGCTGATGGGGGATCAAGGGTACGGGTTGCACCCGCCAACCGTGCAGCGGATCGCCCGCGAGGTGCAATCGGTGCACGAAATGGGCGTCGAGATCTGCATGGTGATCGGCGGCGGCAACATCTTTCGCGGGCTGCAGGGCTCCGCCCAGGGGATGGAGCGCACGACCGCCGATTACATGGGCATGCTGGCCACCGTGATGAACGCGCTGGCAATGCAAAGTGCGCTGGAGGCGCTGGACATTCACACCCGCGTGATCAGTGCCATCCGCATGGACGAGGTCGCCGAGCCATATATCCGCCGCCGCGCGGTGCGGCACCTTGAGAAAAAGCGCGTCTGCATCTTCGCCGCCGGCACCGGCAATCCGTATTTCACGACCGACACCGCGGCAACGCTGCGCGCCAACGAGATGAACTGCGAGGCGATCTTCAAGGGCACCAAGGTCGACGGCGTCTATGACAGCGACCCGGGCAGCAACCCGAACGCGCGCCGCTTCGATCGGGTCAGCTATGACGAGGTGCTGGCGCAGCACCTTGGCGTGATGGATGCCAGCGCGATCGCACTGGCGCGCGACAACAACCTGCCCATCATCGTGTTCTCGCTCGATGAGCCGGGCGGATTCCGGGGTATCCTTGCCGGGCACGGAACCTATACAACCGTGCACAGCTAGGGCTAGGCTTGCCGAACGGGCGCGTGGCACACGAAGGAAAGAGCAAGAAAATGTCAGACGAAATTGAAATCGATACCGACGATCTGGAACGCCGCATGGAAGGGGCCATTGCCTCCTTGCGGACCGAGTTTGCCTCGCTGCGCACAGGGCGGGCGTCGGCCTCCATGCTGGAGCCGGTCATGGTCGAGGCGTATGGCCAGCGGACCCCGATCAACCAGGTCGGCACCGTCAACGTGCCCGAGCCGCGCATGGTTACCGTCAACGTCTGGGACAAGTCGCTTGTGAACAAGGTCGAGAAGGCAATCCGCGAAAGCGGCCTTGGCATCAACCCGCAGCTTAACGGCACGATCATCATGCTGCCGATTCCCGAACTGAACGAGGAGCGCCGCAAGGAGCTGAGCAAGGTCGCATCGCAATACGCCGAACACGCCCGCGTCGCCATCCGCAACGTTCGCCGCGATGGCATGGACCAGATCAAGAAGGCCAAGGGCGACGGCATGTCCGAGGACGATCAGAAGTTCTGGGAAAACGCGGTGCAGGAGCTGACCGACAAGTATATCGGCGTGGTCGACGAGTCCCTTGAGACGAAGCAATCCGAGATCATGCAGGTTTGAATACGCCCATCCCGAAACTGACAGGGGGCGGAAGTCATGCCCGCAATGACAAGACCAGCAAACGATAGTGCGGCCCAGGCGGGCGGCGGGCCGCGCCACGTCGCCATCATCATGGATGGCAATGGTCGCTGGGCGACGAAGCGCGGCCGTCCGCGCCTGTTTGGGCACCACGCGGGCGCGCGCCGGGTGCGCGAGGTTGTCGAGGCTTGCCCCGATCTGGGCGTCAAGTACCTGACGATCTTTGCCTTCTCGACCGAAAACTGGAAGCGCACGCAGGCCGAGGTATCGGGCTTGATGACCCTGTTTCGCCGCTACATCACGCGCGAGGCGCGCGAGCTGTTCAAAAAGGGCGTGCGCGTGCGGTTCATCGGCGACCGGCTGCGTCTTGATGACAAGCTGGTCGCGCTGATGGACGATCTGGAACTGATGACCGCCGAAAACGACCGCGTGCACCTGACCATCGCGCTCAACTACGGCTCCCGCGACGAGGTGGCCCGCGCGACGCGCCGCCTTGCGCAGGATGTCGCGGCCGGCAACCTCGATCCGCGCAGCGTGGACGAGGAAACGCTTCCTCGCTACCTCGATACCTGCGTCCTGCCCGATCCCGACCTGGTGATCCGCACCAGCGGCGAGGCGCGGATTTCCAACTTCCTGCTATGGCAGTCGGCCTATGCGGAATACGAATTCATCGACACGCTGTGGCCCGATTTCAGCGCGCAGGAGTTTGCCCGCCTTGTCGGCAGCTACGCAGGCCGCGACCGGCGATTTGGGGCCGTGAAGGCATGAGCACGCGCGCATCATGGGATGATCTTGCGCCGCGCGTCGCATCCGGCGCGGCGATGGTGGCCATCGGCGGGCTTGCCCTTTGGTGGGGCGGCCTGGTCTTTCACGCGATGATCGCGGTGGTTACGGCGCTGATGCTATGGGAATTGATGCGCATGTGCGCCCCGACCCCCGCAAGCGCGTCGATCCAGATCGCTATTCTGGGCGGTGTTGTTCTGATGGCATCGGCCTTTGTGTCGGGCTTTTTCACACTTCCTGCCATCGCCGCGGTCGTCCTCGTCGGCGCGGGGCAGGCGGGGGCAGGGCGCCGCGCCATATGGCTGGGCTATGCGGCGATGATCCTGCTGGCGGGCCTGGGCATGATCATGCTGCGCCTGCAGGCCGGGCCGCTTTGGATGGGGTGGCTGATCGGCGTTGTCGTGGTGACCGACATCGCGGGCTATTTCGCGGGCAAGGCGCTTGGCGGTCCCCGCGTCTGGCCGCGCGTCAGCCCCAAGAAGACATGGTCGGGCACACTGGCCGGATGGGCGGCGGCGGCAGTGCTTGGCGCGGGCCTCGCGGTTTGGGCCGGGAATGCGGCGGGCATCGGCGCGCTAACCGCGCTCAGCGTGCTTTTGTCGGCCGCCTCGCAAGCCGGCGATATCGCCGAAAGCGCGATCAAACGGCGCGCGGGCGTCAAGGATAGCTCGGCCCTCATCCCCGGCCATGGCGGTTTTCTCGACAGGTTCGATGGCATGATCGGCGCGGCGCTGATCGTGTTGCTGATCGGTGTCGTAGCGGGCTTTCCGCCGGGGGTGTCATGACCCGGATCACGGTACTTGGCGCGACGGGATCGATCGGGCAGAACACGCTGGATTTGGTCGCGCGCGACCCCGCCCGCTTTGACGTGGTCGCCCTGACCGGCGGGCGCAACATCGCGCAACTGGCCAGCGACGCGCGCAAATTCCGCGCCCAACTGGCCGTGACCGCGCATGACGATCTGCTGGACGATCTGCGCGCCGCCCTTGCCGGCAGCGGGGTCGAGGCGGCAGCCGGGCAGGCGGCCCTGATCGACGCGGCCAGCCGCCCGGCGGACTGGACCATGTCGGCGATAGTCGGCGCGGCTGGCCTCGCGCCGGGCCTCAAGGCGCTTGAGCAGGGTGGCACGCTGGCCCTGGCCAACAAGGAATCGCTGGTTACCGCCGGGCCGCTGGTGATCGAGACCGCGCGCAAGCACGGCGCCCGCATCATGCCGGTCGATAGCGAACATTCGGCGGTATTCCAGGCTCTCGTCGGCGAAGACATGGCCGCGGTCGAGCGGATCATCATCACCGCCTCGGGCGGCCCGTTTCGCGACTGGCCCCGCAGCCGCCTTGCCACCGCGACGGTGGCGCAGGCGTCGGCGCATCCGAACTGGGCCATGGGGCAAAGGATCACCATCGACAGCGCCTCGTTGTTTAATAAGGCGCTGGAGGTCATTGAAACCAAAGAGTTTTTCGGAATCTCGCCGCAAGATATCGAGGTGCTGGTGCATCCCGAGTCGCTGGTGCACGCGCTTGTGGGCTTTCGCGACGGGGCGCTGATGGCCCATATTGGCCCGCACGACATGCGCCACGCGATCGGCTACGCCCTCAACTGGCCCGATAGGGCCGCGCTGCCGGTGGCGCGGCTGGATCTGGCGCAGGTCGGCTCCCTGACATTCGAGGCCCCCGATCACGCCCGTTTCCCCGCGCTTCGCCTCGCGGGTGAGGTGATGGCACGCGGCGGATTGGCCGGCGCCGTGTTCAACGCGGCAAAGGAACGCGCGCTTGACGGGTTCCTTGCGGGCCGGATCGGTTTCCTGCAAATGGCGGACACCGTCGAAGAGGTGCTTTCCCGAATTTATCCCGACAATGGTCTTATTGATGCCGGGTTCTCACTTGATACGGTCGCCCGGGCAGACCATGTCGCACGGGTTACCGCCGATCAGGTGATGATGGACGCAGCGGCACCGCATTCATAAAACATAACGGAAAACAGGACGATTACGCGTGGACCCAATTACATTCATTCCTGAAATCGGCGGCTTGATCTGGACGATCGTGGCTTTCGTCATTGCCCTTTCGGTGATCGTGGCGGTGCACGAATATGGCCATTACATCATTGCCCGCTGGTCCGGCATCCGCTCCGAGGTGTTCAGCCTTGGCTTCGGTCCCGTCCTGTGGTCGCGCATGGACAAACACGGCACGCGGTGGCAGGTGGCCCTGCTGCCCTTCGGCGGCTACGTGAAGTTCCTCGGCGATTCTGACGCGGCCAGCGGCAAGGACGGCGAGGTGGTCGCATCCCTGTCCGAGGAAGAGCAGCGCCATACCATGCACGGCGCGCCGCTCTGGGCGCGCACGGCAACCGTCGCGGCGGGGCCGGTGTTCAACTTCGTGTTGGCGGTCGCCATTTTCACCGCCATCGGCCTGACGCGCGGTGTCCCGGTCGAGCCGCTGACCGTGGGTTCGGTGCACCCGATGCCCGTGGCGCATGACATCCGCCCCGGCGATACCCTGTTGACGGTCGAGGGGCACGCCATCTCCGACATCTCCGGCGAGGCGGGGCAGGAGGTGATCGAGGACCTGCCGAAACAGGCGTTGCTGGACTACACCGTGCGCCGCGACGGGCGCGAGACGCGCGTTCAGGGGCCGTTCATCATGCCGCCGATGGTGCAGCAACTTTCGCCACAATCGGCCGCGTATAACGCCGGCCTAAAGGCGGGCGATGTGATCACGGCGGTCGACGGCGCGCCGATCGTCGCCTTTGATCAGCTCAAGGACCGGGTCTTGGCGGCCGAGGGGGCGGCCCTGCTTCTGGATGTCTGGCGCGATGGTGAGACGCTGCAACTGACGCTGGCGCCGCGCCGCGTGGACGAGCCGACCGGCAGCGGCGGGTTCGAGACGAATTGGCGCATCGGCATCCTCGGCGGCATGTTCTTTGACCCGGCCACCGAATCCCCCGGCCCGGTCGAGGCCCTGATTGGCGGTGTCGCCACCCTGTGGGAGATCATCGTCGGCTCGGTTTCGGGCCTCTACCACATGATCACCGGCGCGATCAGCAGCTGCAACATGTCCGGCCCCATCGGCATCGCCGAGGTGTCTGGCCAGATGGCCAGCCAGGGCGCAATAAGTTTCATCTACTTCGTGGGGGTCCTGTCGGCCGCGGTGGGGCTGCTGAACCTGTTCCCGATTCCGGTGCTGGATGGCGGACACCTGGTTTTCTACGCCTACGAGGCCGTCGTCGGCAAACCGCCAAGCGACCAGGCCTTGCGGGTGCTGATGGCCGTGGGGCTTGCACTGATCCTGTCGGTGATGCTGTTCGCGCTCAGCAACGACGTGCTGTGCCCCTGATCAATTTGAATCGCCCGCTGCCCTGAACAGTCCAAATCTTGCCACATTCTCCCGCTAGGGTTGATCTGTACGACGTTGGTGAAGAAGGACGCAGACGATGCATACCATCCAAGCGGGAACACGCGGGCTTGGCCTGCTGGTGGCCCTGAACTGGGATCGCGTACTGGCACTTCTGGTGCTGGCCGGGTCCCTTGCGTTGGGTGCGCATCTGCACGCTTTCTAAGGTTTTCTCTCCCTGATCGGCAACAGCGCCCATTCCGAATTCGGAATGGGCGTTTTGCTGTTTTGACAAGGCAGGGTATTATCATTACTCAGAAGATGACTGGGATGTCTGACGGGGTTGAACGATGACCGATAAGAATCGCGTGCAGGGCGTCGCCCTCACAAGATGCGCAAATCCTTTGGCGGGTATCCGCGCTTTCTATTTCTTGCTGTTTTCACTTGTTTTTCTGGTTCTCGCGCAGGTTGCCAACGCGCAATCCTACCGCTTTGACGCGGTCCGGATCGAGGGAAACCAGCGGATCGAGGCGCAAACAATCCTGAATTACGCGGGAATCGCCCGCGGCGAAACGGTTTCGGCGGCCCAGATGAACGCCGCCTATCAGCGCATCCAGGGAAGTGGCCTGTTCGAAGAGGTCAGCGTCGACCCGCGCGGCAACACCCTGGTTATCTCGGTAAAGGAATACCCGACAATCAACCGCATCAGCTTTGAGGGCAATCGCCGCCTCAAGGACGACGCGCTTGGCGAGATGGTGCAATCCAAGTCGCGCCGCGTGTTCAACCCCACACAGGCCGAAAGCGACGCCGCCCGCATCGCCGAAGCCTACAGCCAGCAAGGCCGCCTTGCCGCCAAGGTGACGCCGCGGATCATTCGCCGGTCCGACAATCGCGTCGACCTGGTGTTCGAGATTTTCGAAGGCGGCCTGGTCGAGATCGAGCGTATCGGTTTCGTCGGCAACCGCGCCTATTCCGATTATCGCCTGCGCCGCGTGCTTGAGACCAAGCAGGCGGGCATTTTGCGCGCCCTGATCAAACGCGATACGCTGGTCGAGGATCGGATCGAGTTCGACAAGCAGGTGCTCAACGATTTCTACCAGTCGCGCGGCTATGTCGATTTCCGCATCACCTCGGTGAACGCCGAACTGACGCGCGAGCGCGATGGCTATTTCATCACCTTCAACATCCAGGAAGGGCAGCAGTTCCGCTTTGGCGATATTACCACCACGACCGATCTGCAGCGCGTGAACGCGGATGACTACCAGGACGTGGTCAAGATGCGCCCCGGCGTGATCTATTCGCCCAGCCACGTGGACACGACCATCGCCCGGATGGAACGGCTGGCCATTCGCCAGGGGCACAATTTCGTCCGGGTCGAGCCGCGCATCACCCGCAATGATCGCGAATTGACGCTGGATGTCGAATTCATGCTGACGCGCGGGCCGCGCGTGTTCGTCGAACGCATCGATATCGAGGGCAACACGACCACGCTCGACCGGGTGATCCGGCGGCAATTCCGCGTGGTCGAGGGCGACCCGTTCAACCCGCGCCAGATTCGCGAAAGCGCGGAGCGTATCCGCGCGCTCGGCTTCTTCGAGATGGCCGAAGTGAACGCCCGCGAAGGCTCGCGCCCCGATCAGGTAATCGTCAATGTCGATGTCGAGGAAAAGCCGACCGGCTCGCTTAGCTTCGGCGGCGCCTACGGCACCAGCGGCGGCTTTTCCCTGCTTCTCAACTTCAAGGAAGAGAACTTCATGGGCCGCGGTCAACGGCTGAACCTGTCGTTCTCGGGCGCGGATTCGGACAAGGTCTATGCGCTCGGCTTTTCCGAGCCGGCCTTCCTTGGCCGCGACCTGCGGTTCGATCTGGACGTGTCGTATCGTGAGACGGACAACGATTTTGCTGACTATGACACCACCGTGATCCGTTTTCAGCCCGGCATCAGCTTCCCGATCAGCGACAATTCCCGCCTGAGCCTGTACTATAAGGCGGAGTCGGTCGATATTTTCGATTACACCTCCGGCGGAGCGATCATCGCGGCAGAGGCCGCCACCGGGGAACAAATCTCCAGCGCGGTCGGCTATTCGCTGAGCTACGACACGCGGCGCACCGGTCTGAACCCCAATGCAGGCGTTCTGCTTGAGTTCGGGCAGGAGTTCGCGGGCCTCGGCGGCGATACCACTTACCTGCGCAGCTCGGGCAAGGTGGTCGCGCAAACCCGCGTCTGGAACGAAGAAGTGACGCTGCGCGCCTCGCTCGAAGGCGGCGCGATCAACTACACCAGCGGCAACAGCCGCGTGACCGACCGCTACCTGATCGGCGGATCGAAAATGCGCGGGTTCGAGCCCGACGGCATCGGGCCGCGTGAGGTCGTTGGATCCACCGACGACGCCTTGGGCGGCAATGCCTATGCCGTCGCCAGTTTCGAGGCGGAATTCCCCCTCGGTTTGCCCAGTGAATACGGGATCACCGGCGGCGTGTTCTACGATGTCGGCTCGGCCTGGGATCTGGACGCGACCAACTCAAACGTCCTCTACGAGGATTTCTCGCTGCGCCATGTCGCCGGTGTGTCGGTCTTCTGGAAAACGCCCGTCGGCCCGCTGCGCTTCAACTTCTCCAACGCCCTGCAGAAAGAGGCGAAGGACCGCGAGCAAACCTTTGATCTGACGATCTCGACCCGGTTCTGATGTGGGCCTTGCGCGTATGCGGCGCGCTGCTGGTTGCAGCGCTGCTGGTGGCGCCCGCCACCAGCGCCCGCGCGCAAGACGATCAGGTCGTGCGCAGCCCGGTCCTGGCGATCGATCCCGATGCCCTGTTCACCCGCTCGCAGTTCGGACAGGCGTTCGAAGAGCAGCTGATCGAAGACAGTCGCGCGCTTGAGGCCGAAAACCGCCGTATCGAGGGCGAGTTGGCCGCAGAGGAACAGGCGCTTACCGAAAAACGCCCGCAGATGTCGCCCGAGGAATTCCGCGACCTGGCGGATGCCTTCGACACCAAGGTGCAGCGTATCCGCAACGAGCAGCAAGCCAAGGCGCGCAAGCTGAGCGAGCGGGGCGATGCCGCGCGTCGGAAATTTCTGAATGCGGCGGGCCCGATATTGCAGCGCATCATGCAAGAGGCGGGCGCCGCCGTGATCGTGGACAAGCGCACGATATTCATGAGCGCGGACATTATCGACGTCACCGGGCTGGCCGTCGAGAGGGTCAACGAGGCAATCGGCCGGGGCAAGGACCTGGGCGGCTCGGGCGCCGGCGACGCCCCCGACGCGCCGGAAGGGCCGGGCGCCGATGAATCCCCGTCCGTTCCAGACACCGACGGTTCGGTCCGCCTGCCACCGGCAAGCGACACGCAGCGCGCCGCGCCGCCGGAGAAACCATAACGCCTTGCCTCCACGGATCGCGGCGCGCTTGCCCCGGTGGGGGCGAGTTGCTAGTGACATCGGCAACAGCGCCGGGTCATGGCCCGCGCAAAACCAACCTGAAAGGGCCACCATGACCGAGCAGTTGCCATCCGCCGACATCCAGATGATCCAACGCATCCTGCCGCACCGCTATCCGTTCCTGCTGGTGGATCGGGTCGAGCAGATCAACGGCACCACCTCCGCCGTCGGCCTGAAGAACGTCACCGTCAACGAGCCGCATTTCCAAGGGCACTTCCCCGGCAAGCCGATCATGCCCGGCGTCACCATCGTCGAGGCCATGGCCCAAACCGCCGCGGTAATGGTCGGCGTCACCATGGGCATGGCCGACAAGAACATGCTGGTCTATTTCATGGCGATTGATCGCTGCAAGTTCCGCCGCATGGTCGTGCCCGGCGATGTGCTGCGTATGGACATGACGACCGTGCGCGGCAAACCCGGCGGCAAGGTCTGGAAATTCTCGGGCATGGCAAGTGTCGACGGCGAGATGGCCGCCGAAGCCGAGTTCACCGCCATGATGGACCTGACACAGGAGTGACCGGCATGAGCAGCCGAATACACCCCTCGGCGGTGATCGAAGAGGGCGCGCAGATCGCAGAAAGCTGCGAGATCGGCCCGTTTTGCCATATCGGGCCGGACGTGGTTCTTGCGCCGGGGGTGCAGCTCAAATCGCATGTCGTCGTTGCGGGCGACACCCGGATCGGGCCGGATACCGTGGTGTTTCCCTTCGCCTGTATTGGCGAGATCCCGCAGGACATGAAGTTTCGAGGCGAATCCACCCGGCTTGAGATCGGCGCGCGCAACCGTATCCGCGAACACGTGACCATGAATACCGGCACGGCGGGCGGTGGCGGCGTCACCCGCGTGGGCGACGACGGGTTGTTCATGGCCGGGTGCCACATCGCGCATGACGTGCAGATCGGTGATCGGGTGATCGTCGTCAACAACGCCGCGCTCGCCGGGCATTGCGTGCTTGAGGATGACGTGATCATCGGCGGCCTCTCGGGCGTGCATCAGTTCGTGCGCATCGGGCAGGGTGCCATCATCGGCGCGGTCACGATGGTCACCAATGACGTGATCCCCTACGGCCTTGTGCAGGCGCCGCGCGGCGTGCTGGACGGGCTGAACCTTGTCGGCCTCAAACGCCGGGGCGTCCCGCGCGAGGACATCACCGCCCTGCGCGCCGCCTTCCAGATGCTGGCGCAGGGCGAGGGGGCGTTTCAGGATCGCGCATCGCGCCTGCGCGACGAAACCCAAAGCGAATACGTCCGCCAGATCGTCGATTTCGTCACCGCGGGAAGCGATCGTTCCTTCCTGACGCCGGGCTGATCGGGTGGCCGGGCGTCTTGCCATATTGGCCGGTGGCGGGGCCCTGCCCGTGGCCTTGGCGCGGGCCTGCCCCGAGGCGCTGAGGGTTGTGTTCGACGGCGTCGCGCACGATTTGGCGCCGCCCACGCACACGCACCGTTTCGAACGGTTGGGCGCTCTGTTCGACTGGCTGCAGCAGCAGGAGGTTGAGCGCGTCGTCATGGCGGGCTCAATGACCCGCCCGCCGCTCGATCCCGCCGCGTTCGATGCCGAGATGCAAACCATCGCCCCGCGCCTTGTCGCAGCGATGCAAGAAGGCGATGATGGCCTTTTGCGGTTCATCGTGTCGCTTTTCGAGGAACGCGGTTTTGCCGTCGAGGGCGCCTATGAGATCCTGCCGGACCTGACGGCAGCCGAGGGGCCGATTGCAGGGCCCTCGCCGCATGCTGGCACCGCGCGCGACACCGCACGCGCCGCCAGCATCCTCGCCGCGCTGTCGCCGCTTGATCTGGGGCAGGCCTGCGTTGTCGAGGGCGGGCAATGCCTCGGGGTTGAGACCCTGCAAGGGACGGATTTCCTGCTCGACTGCACCGCGCGCACGCCCGAGGCCCTACGCGCGCCCGTGGGGCAGCGGGGGCTGCTTATGAAGGCGGCAAAGCGCGGGCAGGATCTGCGCGTGGACATGCCCGCCATCGGGCCAGACACCGCCGCGCACCTCGCGCGTGCGGGCCTGGCCGGCGCGGTGATCGAGGCGGGCCGCGTCATGATCCTTGAACGCGAGCGCGCTATCGAGGCCTTCGCGCAGGCCGGTCTGTTCCTGATCGCGCGGAGGCTGTGACATGCGCGTGTTCCTGATCGCCGGGGAGGCATCGGGCGATCGCCTGGGCGCGGCGCTGATGGCCGGGCTGAAAGCGCTGCGAGAGGATGTCGAGTTCACCGGCGTCGGCGGCCCGATGATGCAGGCCGAGGGTCTCAATAGCCTGTTTCCGATGGACGAGCTGAGCGTGATGGGTCTGTCCGAGATACTGCCAAAATACCGACAACTTACAGCGCGTATAAAGCAGACCGCAAAGGCGGCGATCGAGGCGCGCCCCGACGTCATGATCACCATCGACAGCCCCGATTTCTGCCTGCGCGTCGCCCGTTGGGTGAAGCGCGCGGCGGATATTCGCACCGTGCACTACGTCGCGCCCTCCGTCTGGGCCTGGCGCAGCGGGCGCGCGCGCAAAATGGCGCAAGTCATTGATCACGTTCTGGCTTTGCTCCCGTTCGAGCCGCCATTGATGCACGCCGCCGGGATGGAGTGCGATTTCGTAGGGCACCCGGTGGTATCCGAGCCGATCGCCGATGACACCCAGATCGCCGCAATGCGCGCCCGCCACGGCCTCGGCCAGGCGCCCGTTCTGCTAACCCTTCCAGGCTCGCGGCGCAGCGAAGTCACCCGCCTCGCCCCCATATTCCGCGAAACCCTTAATCGCGTCCTAACAAACCGCCCGGACACGCGCGTGGTGGTGCCGACCACCGCCAACCTTGCCGCGTTGATGCCCGATCTGATCGCGGATTGGCCCGGCGATCCGGTGCTCCTGACCCCGGACCAGCCCGATTTCACAGTTGATAAACGCGCGGCGTTCAAGACCGCGCAAGGTGCCTTGGCGGCGTCGGGGACCGTGTCGCTGGAGTTGGCGGCGAACGACACGCCGATGGTCATCGCCTACGACATGGCCCCGCTCAGCCGCCTCATTATCTCGCGCATGCTCAAGGTTGACACCGTGACGCTGGTCAACCTGGTCAGCGAAACCCGCGCGGTGCCGGAATTTATCGGCAAAGCCTGCCGGGCCGAGCGGATCGCCCCCGCGCTGGCGCAGATGCTCGACCATCCGCAAGCACAGTATGACGCGATGTCGCTGACGATGGAGCGATTGGGCCGCAGCGGCGAGCCGCCCGGCCTGCGCGCGGCGCGTGCGGTTCTGGATCGGCTGTAGGTGTTGTTCACCATCTGACATAAGCTAACCAACGGTAATCGGGCCTGTTATGCCGGGGACCAGTGATGGCCTAGCGCGAAATAGCGCCCGAAGGGCGCCGCGCATCGTCGATGCGCGACGTGATCAACGGCGACAAGAGGCCATCCCCAAACCGGAAGGTGCCGAAAACACTAGCTCACCCGGAACAACGCCACATCCTTGGCCGGGATTTCGCAATGCCAGCCGCGCATGCGGGCGATATGGCGCAGGGTTTCCTCGCGGTAGAACACGACATGGGTCGGGTCCTTGCGGTAGTGCCAGTTGCCAAAGGCCGCATCCTCGGTCTGAAAACAGGTCATGACCGCAAGCCAGCCACCGGGCCGGAGCATCGCGCCCATCCGGTCAAACTCCGCCGCCGGGGCGTGAAAATGCTCGACCACCTCGGTGCAGGTTACGAAATCGTAAGTCTGTGACAGCACGGCCGCGTCAGGCGCGAAAAACGGATCATACAGCGCCACCTGGTGCCCGGCCTCGCGCAGCATGGCCGCAAGCGCCGGACCGGGACCGCAGCCATAATCCAACCCGCATGCGCCCGGCGCCACGCGCTGCAACAGCGGGTCGCTCACCCGCGACAGAAAGCGCCTGTAGCCCGGGTCATCCACTGCGTTTTCATGGAGCAGGTATTGGGCGTGTTCCTGATCGGGCGACAACAACTGCCCGGGATCGCGGAACGTTGCCGCGCAGGTGCCACATCGGTGATAGGTGATGCCGTCATATTGCCCGAACTGCCTGCATCCGGCGTCATCACAGACGGGGCAGGCGGGGCCGTTCATCCCCGCCAGATCCAGCCACCGCCAAGCACCCGGCTGCTGCCTGTCTCGTAGAAAACGCAGGCCTGCCCGGGCGCGACGCCCTCCTCGGCGGTCAGCAGCTCCACCTCGGCGGTATCGGGGCCAAGCGGGCGAATGACCGCCTCGCGCGGCGGGCGGGTCGAGCGAACCTTGACCGCGACATGCCATTCTTCCGCGGATGCGAACGGCGCATCGCCCAGCCAATTCACCTCGCGCACGGGCACGGTGCGGGTCGCCAGCAATTCCTTTGGCCCAACGATAACCTGCTTGGCCTCAACATCCAGCTTCACCACGTAAAGCGGCTCGGACAGCCCGCCGATACCAAGGCCGCGCCGTTGCCCGATGGTATAGTGGATCACCCCATCATGCGCGCCCAGGTCGCGCCCATCGACATGCACGATCCGCCCCGGGTCGGCCGCACCGGGGCGCAGTTTCTCGATCACGCCCGCATAGTTCCCGTCGGGGACAAAACAGATGTCCTGGCTGTCTGGCTTGTCCGCCACCCGCAGGCCATAGCGTGCCGCCAACTCGCGCGTCGCGTCCTTGCTGGGCAGATGCCCCAGCGGGAAACGCAGGTAATCCAACTGCTCGGGCGTGGTGGAAAACAGGAAATAGCTTTGATCGCGGGCCGGATCGGCCGCGGAATGCAGCTCGGGACCGTTCTCGCCATCCTTTCGCTGGATATAGTGCCCGGTGGCCATGCAATCGGCCTCCAGATCCTTGGCGGTCTCCAGCAGATCCTTGAACTTGACCCGCTCGTTGCAGCGGATGCAGGGCACAGGCGTCGCCCCGGCAAGGTAGCTGTCGGCGAACTCGTCGATCACCGCGTCGCGAAAGATGTTCTCGTAATCCAGCACATAGTGGGGGAAACCCATATCCTCGGCCACGCGGCGCGCATCGTGAATGTCGATCCCGGCGCAGCACGCCCCCTTCTTGGCCAATGCCGCCCCGTGATCGTAAAGCTGCAGCGTCACGCCGACCACGTCATAGCCTTCTTCGGCCAGCTTGGCCGCCACGACAGAGCTATCCACCCCGCCCGACATCGCCACGACGACGCGGGTCTCCGACGGCGGCTTGGCGAACCCGAGGGAGTTCACTTCGGTTTTCCGATCCAGTGGCATGAGTGGCTCCAGTTGAAAGTTCGCAAGAATATAGGAAAATCCTAAACAGTCTCAAGCCCGCGTTTCATCTACCGTTAAGGGCGATGCCGCAGATTCCCCTAAACGACAAGGGGAATAGGGTGATGTATCTTAGAAAATTGGAAGGCAAGCGATCCGTATCGCTGCCTGATGGCTCGGTAATGACGCAATGCGATCTGCCGCCGTCCAATACCAAACGCTGGGTGGCCAGCCGCAAGGCCGCGGTCGTCAAGGGCGTCGCGTATGGCCTGATCAGCCGCGAAACCGCGTTGAGCCGCTACAGTCTCAGCGCAGAGGAATTCAGCGAATGGATTTCCGCCTATCATGACCACGGCGCCGACGCGCTAAAAGTGACCAGCTTGCAAAAATATCGACAGCCTTAAGTTGATGGCCCTAAAGTTGACCTACGGTAACCTGTAGTTAACCTTTATTGCCCACGGTTCGGGAGTGGATACACTGATGAGCGGAGTTCGAATAACATGCGCGTGCTGCTGGTGGAAGACGACCCGACGACCTCGAAAAGCATCGAGATGATGCTGACCCACGCCAACCTGAATGTCTACACGACTGACCTGGGGGAGGAGGGGATCGATCTTGCCAAGCTCTATGATTACGATCTGATCTTGCTCGATCTCGGGCTGCCGGACATGAACGGGCATGATGTCCTGCGCCAATTGCGGCTTGGTCGCGTCGATACCCCCATCCTGATCCTGTCCGGTGAAACCGATACCGAGAACAAGATACGTGGGTTTGGCTTCGGCGCCGATGACTACATGACCAAACCGTTTCATCGCGAAGAGCTTGTGGCGCGCATCCATGCCATCGTGCGCCGGTCGCAGGGGCATGCACAATCTGGACCTGTCGCGGTTTGGTGCCGCTCCTTTGATAGCATAATGTGCAGCAAAGGAGACGAACTATGGGCACAGGAAGAACGGATGAATTTCGCAAAGACGCGGTGCGAATTGCACTGACCAGCGGGCTAACACGGCGTCAGGTTGCCGACGATCTTGGTGTTGGGCTTTCGACGCTGAACAAATGGGTGACGGCTCACCGCGACACGGATGTGGTATCAGTCGAAG
>NZ_AUIJ01000010.1 GCF_000423645.1 Sediminimonas qiaohouensis DSM 21189
GGGCACCTGCCAGTCCAGGTCGACCAAATGCAGCAGGCTCTCGACGAAGCCTGTGGTCTGGCGTAGCGCCATGCCGAACAACACTTTCATCGTCAAGCATGTCTGGATAGCGGTGTCGCTGTAGGTCTGCTGCCGACCGCGCTTACCGGTCGGCGCAGCCTCCCAGATCATCTCCGGGTCAAACCAGACTGTCAGCGAGCCACGGCGCTTGAGCGCTTCGTTATAGGCCGGCCAGTTCCTGGTCTTGTAGGTTGGGGGTGTGGGTCTGCTCATGTCGCCCAGCTACCACACTGGATTCGCGACATGAATCCCTCACGCGCTTTGTGCAACAGAGCCCATCTCGTTACCCAGCTTTCAATTGTGATGAGTTCTATCGTAATCATTTTCCATCGGCGGACAAGCGTAGTCTCGCCCCGCATAGCCACGCCCCCTGCGTGTCGGCTCCTGCAATCCTGGGTCCTGGGGGGCCGGGCCGGCGCGGTCTCTCTCTCCGCCTCAATCCGCCCCTCTCTACATCTTGTGGTGTTGCGCGCCGTGCGCCGCATTTACCTGCCCCGTGCTCGGTGCCAATACCGACGCGATACCGACGCGGGGCCGGCGCAATACCGACGCGCCGATCCCTGCAAAACCGAGGCATTAACCACCGAATCATCCGCACGGCCGGATGCGGCCCGCGTGCGGGGGGCCAATTGCCACTCACGCGGCGGTCATGCTATCGTCACGCAACCCCAGCGAGGCAGAGCAGACGCCCATGACGGCCTTGAAGCAATACCAACGCCTTGAGGCGACAGGCCTCTGGCGGGCCACCCCCGAGGATCAGCGGCGCGACGTGATCGTGTCCATCGGCGATGCCACCCTGATCATCACCGACACCCATGACAGGGTGCTTGCGCATTGGTCCTTGCCCGCGCTGGAGCGCACCAACCCGGGCGAAATACCCGCGATATATCAACCCGATGGCGACCCTGGCGAAACCCTCGAATTCCCGGAGGACGAGGACCATTTCATATCCGAGATCGAGCGTTTGCGCGCAGCCATCCATCGCCACCGCCCGCGCCCGGGGCGCCTGCGGCTTGTCACGCTTGCGACCGTCGTCTTGGCGGTGCTTGCCTTGGGGGTGTTCTGGCTCCCTAACGCGTTGATAAGCCACACCGTTTCCGTCGTCCCCGAGGTCAAGCGCGAGGAGATCGGCAAGGCCCTTCTCGCCCATGTCCGGCGCGTCACCGGCGCGCCGTGCACCACGCCCGCGGCCAACCTCGCCCTGCGGCGCCTGTCGGCGCGCCTTCCTGCGCCGGACGGACAGGTTGATCGTCTGATCGTGATGCGCGAAGGGGTGCGCGACACCGTGCAATTGCCCGGGCGTATCATGCTGCTGAGCCGGACGCTGGTGGAAGATCACGAAGACCCCGACGTTGTCGCCGGCTATGTCCTCGCCGAACAACTGCGCGCGGAGCGGCGCGATCCGTTGGCGCGGCTGCTCCGGTATGGCGGGGTTTCTGATAGCTTCAAATTGTTGACGACCGGGCGCCTGTCCACCGAAACCTTGCGCGGCTACGCCGAGGCGCGGCTAACCCAACCCACGCCCAGGGTTGACGACGCGGCCCTGCTGGGGGCTTTTGATGCGCAGGAGGTGCGCAGCAGCCCCTACGCCTACGCCCTTGATATCACGGGTGAAAAGACGCTACCCCTGATCGAGGCGGACCCTTACGCAAACAGCACGTCGCGCCCGGTCCTTAGCGATGGCGACTGGATCCGCCTGCAAGGCATCTGCGGCGGCTGAACACGGGCGACGCCCTACTTGCCCAGGCGTGCACCCCCGAAGCCGGCCTTGTGCGCCACCGACAATGCCGCACGCAGTTTGCTCTCGGCATCATAGGGCCCGGCGAGAAGCAGTTGATACTCTGTCCCGCCCTTCGAATACCGGCCCACCCGCACCGACAGCCCTGCTGCCCTGAGCTTGCGCGTCGCGGCGCGCATCGCCTCCGGGTCGAAGAAATGCGCGACCTGAACGTAGCGGTGCGTGGCATCGCGCATCTTGCGCCCGGGCTCGGGCTGGGGCGCGGCCCCCTTGGTCGAAACGCGCGGCGTGGTCGCGCCCGATGGCTTCGCCTCGGTCTGCTGCGTGCGCGACCTGGTCGAGACCGTGACGCGTGTCCGGGCCCGTGTAACGATCCGCGCGCTATCGGGGTCGAAAACCACCGTTCCGGCGCGCAACTGCGCAGGCTTCAACCGCCGCGGAACCGTGCGCGTCCACCGCGCTTCCATGCTGCGCTTGCCGGTCAGGGTCTGATGCGCGCGCTTGCGGTTCAGCCTGTCATCCTCCCAAACCGGGCTATAGCCTTCGGGCGGACCGTTCAGATCGGCGGTTTGCAACTGTTGCTCATAGACATGGCGCGGCACGATCCGCGTCCCTTGCGCAATGGCCACACCGCGCGCAGGGCTGCCACCGCTTGCCGCCCCTGCGGATGATGCGGCGCGCGCACCCGTGCTTTGCCCCGGCGTTACCGGCGAAACCTGCTGCGGGCCGCACCGGACATCCGGATCATTGCCCATGTATCGCCGGGACAATGCCGACAAATCCGTGCACCCGCCCTGAACAACGGGCGATCTACGCTTTCCCGAAGTCTTTTGCGCGGGCACAACCGGCTTGCGCATCGTCTTCTTTGCCGGTGCGTTGTATGTGTTGCCCATCGCAGCCGTGGCGGTTGGCTTTGCCGTGCTGGCTGCAACCTTGGGCGCAGGTTTGGGCGCCTTGTCTTGCTTTGGTTTCGTGACGGGCACCTGACCGGCACGCGCCAATGTCGGTTGCGCCCCGCAAATATGCTGCCGGTCGCGCGTGACGCGCGGCACCCAACGCACCGCCCCATCGAGTCCGGCACGGACATAGATGCAACCGCGGCTATCGACGTATTGCTTGCCCTCATACGAGGGCGGCGGCACCTCGGCGGGCGGCTCTGCATTGCGGAGTGATTGCGCGTGCGCCGCACTTGCCCCGAAAGACATGGCCACGAGCACGCAGCATAGCAAACTGGCAGTCTTCATTTGTGCCCCCACACGAAATGTTGTGAGCACTGTGCACGAGATACATCACTGAGTAAAGCGTCGAGGGGCTTATTTGGTGCCGAACATCCGGTCACCCGCATCACCTAGGCCCGGCATGATATATCCCTTTTCGTTCAACTGCCTGTCCAACGCGGCAGTCACGATAGGCACATCCGGATGCGCCTCCTTCATGCGGGCGACACCTTCGGGCGCGGCCAGCAGGCACAGGAAGCGGATATTGGTCGCGCCGGCCTGTTTGAGCAGATCGATCGCCGCCGCCGAGGAATTGCCCGTCGCCAGCATCGGATCGACGGCTATCACCAACCGCTCGTCCAGCTGATCGGGCAGCTTGCAGTAGTACTGCACGGGCTTGAGCGTCTCTTCGTCGCGGTAGAGGCCAACAAAGCCAACCCGCGCACCCGGCATCAGTTCAAGCATGCCATCCAACAACCCGTTGCCCGCCCGCAAGATCGAAACCAGCGCCAGCTTGCGCCCCTCCAGAACGGGCGCATCCATTGTCTCCATCGGGGTGTCGATCTTTTTCGTGGTCATCGGCAGCTCGCGCGTGATCTCATACGCGAGTAGCTGGCTAATCTCACGCAGCAACTGCCGGAACTGTCCCGATGGCGTTGACTTGTCGCGCATATGGCTGAGCTTGTGCTGGATCAGCGGATGGGTGACGACGGTGAGATGCTCGCTCATGAATGCTCCAGTTGCTGTTCGTACCCGAACCATGGTGTCGCTCCGGTGGTGTCGCTCTGGTTTACCCCCGCAAGCATGCGCCGCGCAATGGGGCGGTGCGCAAAACGCCAAATTGGGCCCCTCGCTTTTGGGCCGCGAAGAAAATCAGTGACCCCTGCCGCGCAAATTTGCAATCTAGGGCACATTGACCCCGGCACGATTCAGCGCCTTCCATGCAAATGAAAGATGGTTTAACGCTAAACAATCCGGCAGCAACAGGGAGGATCGGCATGACAGATAACCACAAAGAGGCAGCAAGAGAGGCGGCGCTGACCTATCACGAACAGCCGCGCCCCGGAAAACTCGAGATCCGCGCGACCAAGCCGCTTGCCAATGGCCGCGACCTGGCGCGCGCCTATTCGCCCGGCGTTGCCGAAGCCTGCGTCGAGATCGGCAAGCTTGAGACCAACGCAAGCCGCTATACCGCGCGCGGCAACCTGGTCGGCGTGGTCACCAACGGGACGGCGGTGCTGGGCCTTGGCAATATCGGCCCGCTGGCGGCAAAGCCGGTCATGGAAGGCAAGGCTGTCCTTTTCAAGAAATTCGCCGGTATCGACTGCTTCGATCTTGAACTGAATGAATCCGACCCCGAAAAGCTGGCCGATCTCGTCTGCGCGCTGGAACCGACCTTTGGCGCGATCAACCTCGAAGACATCAAGGCGCCCGATTGCTTCATCGTCGAAAAGATCTGCCGCGAGCGCATGAACATCCCCGTGTTCCACGATGATCAGCACGGCACCGCAATCGTTGTTGGCGCGGCGACCAAGAACGCGCTGCATGTCGCGGGCAAACGGTTCGAAGACATCAAGGTGGTCAGCGCCGGCGGCGGCGCGGCTGGCATTGCCTGCCTCAACATGCTGCTGAAACTGGGCGTCAAGCGCGAGAATGTCTGGCTGTGCGACATTCACGGTCTGGTCCACGAGGGGCGCGAGCAGGACATGAACCCGCAAAAGGCCGCCTATGCCCAGGCATCCGATCTGCGCGACATGGCGCAGGTTATTGAGGGCGCCGACATGTTCCTTGGCCTGTCGGGCCCCGGCGCGCTCACCGCCGACATGGTCGCCCGGATGACCCCCCAACCGATCGTGTTCGCGCTGGCCAATCCGACGCCCGAAATCCTTCCCGATGAGGTGCGTAGCGTTGCGCCCGACGCCATCATCGCCACCGGGCGCAGCGATTTTCCCAACCAGGTCAACAACGTGCTGTGCTTTCCCTTCATCTTTCGCGGGGCACTGGATGTCGGCGCGACCGAGATCAACGATGCCATGCAACTGGCCTGCATCGAAGGGATCGCGGAGCTGGCCCGCGCCACCACCTCCGCAGAGGCGGCGGCGGCATATCACGGCGAATCCATGACGTTCGGCCCTGACTACCTGATCCCCAAACCGTTCGATCCGCGTCTTGTCGGCATCGTGTCCTCGTCCGTGGCACGCGCGGCGATGGAGTCGGGCGTGGCCACACGCCCCATCGAGGACCTGGATGAATACAAGACCCGCCTTGACGGATCGGTGTTCAAATCGGCCCTCCTTATGCGGCCCGTGTTCGAGGCGGCGCGCACCGCATCGCGCCGCATCGTCTTTGCCGAAGGCGAGGACGAGCGGGTCATGCGCGCGGCGCAGGCGGTTCTGGAAGACACCACCGAACAGCCCATCCTGATCGGCCGCCCCGAAGTGATCGAAGCACGCGCGGAACGCGCCGGATTGACGATCAAGGCCGGCCGCGATTTCGAGATCGTCAACCCCGAGAACGACCCGCGCTACCGCGATTATTGGGGCACGTATCACGACATCATGGCCAGGCGCGGCGTCACCCCCGACCTCGCCCGCGCGATCATGCGCACCAACACCACCGCCATCGGCGCCGTTATGGTTCATCGCGGCGAGGCCGACAGCCTGATATGCGGCACCTTTGGCGAATATCGCTGGCATCTCAACTACGTCAGCCAGGTCCTGGCCACCGGCGATCTGCGCCCCCACGGCGCCCTGTCTATGATGATCATGGAGGACGGTCCCCTCTTTATCGCCGACACGCATGTGCATTCCCTGCCCAAGCCCGAACAACTGGCCGAAGCCGCGATCGGCGCGGCACGTCACGTCAGGCGCTTCGGGCTAGAGCCGCGCGTGGCCTTTTGCGCACAGTCGCAATTCGGCAACCAGGCTGAAGGGTCCGGCGCAAGGCTGCGCGCCGCGCTGGAGATCCTCGATAGCGAGCCAAGGGATTTCTCCTACGAGGGCGAGATGAACGTGGATACCGCGCTTGACCCGGAATTGCGTAGCCGCCTCTTGCCCAACAACCGCCTCGACGGCCCGGCAAATGTATTGATCTTCGGCCATGCCGATGCGGCGTCTGGCGTGCGCAATATCCTCAAGATGAAGGGCGGCGGGCTTGAGGTCGGGCCGATCCTGATGGGGATGGGGAACAAGGCGCATATCGTGAATCCGTCGATCACCCCGCGGGGCCTGTTGAACGTCGCGGCCATCGCCGGAACGCCCGTTGCGCATTATGGCTGACGGGCTGCACGCCATGGGGGTACGATAGCGCAAACAGCGTCAAGGCGGCGCAGGTGCGCCCCTTGCCCGATCAAGTGACGCCGCGTAACAAACGCGCAAACGGCATACAGCCGCATGCGGGATGGAGGAGCCAGCAAATGACCACTTACGCCGAAGTCTACAACGCCTGGAAGAACGACCCCGACGGGTTCTGGATGAAACAGGCCGAGGCCATCGATTGGGATCGCATGCCCAGCAAGGCATTGTTCGACGACAACGCCCCGCTTTATGAATGGTTCAAGGACGGGTTGGTCAACACCTGCTGGAACGCGGTCGACCGCCATGTCGAGCAGGGGCGCGGCGAACAGCCGGCCATCATCCACGACAGCCCCGTCACCCACACCAAGCGCGAAATCACCTATGTCGAGCTGCGCAACCGCGTCGCCACACTCGCCGGCGCGCTGCGCGACAAGGGCGTGGAAAAGGGCGACCGCGTCATCATCTACATGCCCATGATCCCCGAGGCGCTTGAGGCGATGCTGGCCTGCGCCCGTCTCGGCGCGATCCATTCGGTCGTGTTCGGCGGGTTTGCCAGCCACGAATTGGCCGTGCGCATCGACGACTGCAAACCCAAGGCAATCATCGCCGCCTCCGCCGGGATCGAGCCGGGTCGCGTGGTGCACTACAAACCGCTCTTGGACGGCGCCATAGATCAGGCCACGCACAAGCCCGATTTCTGCGTCATCTTCCAGCGCGAACAAGAAGTTGCCGAATTGAAAGAGGGCCGCGATGTCAACTGGCACGGGTTCCAGTACGGCGTTCAGCCCGCCGATTGCGTCCCCGTCGAGGGCGATCACCCCGCCTATATCCTCTACACATCGGGCACCACCGGACAGCCCAAGGGCGTCATCCGCCCCACGGCCGGGCACCTTGTCGCGCTCAACTGGTCGATGAAGAACCTCTATAACGTGGACCCCGGCGATGTGTTCTGGGCGGCGTCGGACGTGGGCTGGGTCGTCGGGCACAGCTATATCTGCTACGCGCCCCTGATCCACGGCAACACCACCATCGTGTTCGAGGGCAAACCCGTCGGCACCCCCGATGCCGGCACCTTCTGGCGCGTAATATCGGAACACAACGTGCGCTCTTTCTTCACGGCGCCCACGGCGTTCCGCGCGATCAAACGCGAAGACCCCAAGGGCGAGTTCGTCCGCAAGTACGATCTAAGCTGCCTGCGCACGCTGTATCTCGCCGGGGAACGCGCGGATCCGGACACGATCAACTGGGCCAAGGAACAGTTGCAGGTGCCCGTCGTCGATCACTGGTGGCAGACCGAAACCGGCTGGGCCATCACCGGCATCCCCATGGGGATCGAGGAAATGGAGATCAAGATTGGCTCGTCGGGCGTGCCAATGCCCGGCTACGACGTGCAGATCCTGGACGAGGCCGGCCAACCTGTCGGCCCTGACACGCTGGGGGCCGTTGCGATCAAGCTGCCGCTGGCGCCCGGCACCTTGCCAACGCTGTGGAACGCCGAGGATCGTTTCCGCAAATCCTACCTCGATCATTTCCCCGGTTACTATGAGACCGGCGATGCCGGCATGATCGACGCGGACGGCTACCTCTATATCATGGCGCGCACCGATGACGTGATCAACGTCGCCGGGCACCGCCTGTCCACCGGCGCGATGGAAGAGATCCTTGCCGGTCACCCGGACGTCGCCGAATGCGCCGTGATCGGCGTGACGGATCAGCTCAAGGGACAACTGCCCATGGGTTTCTTGTGCCTGACCAAGGGCGTGAACCGCGAGCATTCGGAGATCGTGAAGGAATGCGTCGCCCGCGTGCGCGACGAAATCGGCCCGGTCGCGGCGTTCAAGCTGGCCGTGGTGGTGGATCGCCTGCCCAAAACGCGCTCGGGCAAGATCCTGCGCGCCACGATGGTCAAGCTGGCCGATGGCGAAGACTTCAAGATGCCCGCAACCATCGACGACCCGGACATCCTTGACGAGATCCGTACCGCTTTGCAGCCAATCGGCTACGCCAAGGGCTAAGTGACTTGATCGGTCATGCCGCGCCGCTTAGCATTTCGGTGCTATAGATCAGGAGGCGCTTTTGACCCTCATCTCGCTGAGTTTTCTGCACTACCTCGCCTTTTCCCTCGGGATAGGCGGGGGCGTTGCAGGCATGCTTGCCGGCCGCATGGCCGCGCGGGCGGCCCCCGAAACGCGCCCGGCTTTGGGACGGCTTCAGCGTCGGTTGGGGCAGATCTCGGCGCTGTCCATCGTCATCCTATGGGTGACGGGCGTTTGGCTGATCCAAGGCCGATACGGCGGGCTTTCGCCCTTGCCGTGGCTGTTCTGGGCCAAGATCGTTGCGGTTATCGCGCTGACCATCTGCGCGGCATGGATTCAGGCGCTATCGCTGCGGGCATGGCGCCGCGAAACGCCGCCGCCAGCGGCAAGGATGGCCCGGCTCAGCAAACTGGCGAACCTGTTTGCGCTGTTGGCGCTTGGCCTGGCCGTGGCGGCCTTCGCCTGACCGTCGATGCCTAGACGAACTGTTCGCGAATAAGCCGCTCTTCCAACCCATGCCCTGGATCGAACAAAAGCCGGTGGCGAATGGACGCCTCGCTATGCACCTCCACCCGCACCACGTTCGGGACCGAACGGCTGTCGGCATCCGCCATCACCGGGCGCTTTTCATGCTCCAGCACGTCGATGCGCACCTTGGCCGTCTTGGGCAACAAGGCCCCCCGCCAGCGCCGCGGCCGAAACGGCGCAATCGCCGTCAACGCCAGAACATCCGACCCGATCGGCAGGATCGGGCCATGCGCGCTATAGTTATACGCGGTTGACCCCGCCGGCGTCGACACCAGCGCACCATCGCACACCAGTTCGGTCATGCGCAGCCTGTCATCGACGAAAATCTGCAACCGCGCCGCCTGCGGCCCCGCGCGCAGCAATGACACCTCGTTGATGGCAAGCGCCTCGTGCATGGTGCCATCGGCGCAGGTCGCCCGCATCGCCAGCGGGTTGATCACGGCCTCCTCGGCGGCGTTCAACCTGTCGATCAACCCGTTCTCGGAAAACTCGTTCATCAAGAAGCCGACCGTGCCCCGGTTCATCCCGTAGACGGGCGCCGACAGGTGCTGCGTGCTGTGCAGGGTTTGCAACATGAACCCATCGCCGCCAAGGGCGACGACCACATCCGCCTTGGCCAGGGGCACATCCCCGTACCGCTCGGCCAACATCTCTCGCGCCGCGCGCGAGCTTTCGGCCCGACTGGCCACAAATGCGATCTTCATGCTCATCGGGCAATCCTGAACTTCACGGCTGTCACAAGGGCAGATCGAAACACATAGCCGCGTAATACACCAGCCCTGACGCACAGATAGGCGACTGCGTCGCTTTCAACACTTCCCCCCCTACCGGGTTTACACTAACAAGCATTTCAACGCGGACCCCATGACGGAGCTTCATATGACCGACACAGGTTTTTTCACGACGAGTTTGCGCGATCGCGATGCTGAGTTGTACGGCGCGATCCGGGATGAGCTGTCTCGTCAGCGCCACGAGATCGAGCTGATCGCGAGCGAGAACATCGTGTCCTCGGCGGTGCTCGAGGCGCAGGGTTCCGTGCTGACGAACAAGTACGCCGAAGGGTATCCCGGCCGGCGCTATTACGGCGGGTGCGAGTTTGTCGACAAGGCCGAGAACCTCGCGATCGAGCGGGCGAAGCAGCTGTTTGGCTGCGGGTTTGCCAACGTGCAGCCCAATTCGGGCAGCCAGGCGAACCAGGGCGTGTTTACCGCTCTTTTACATCCGGGCGATACGATCCTGGGGATGAGCCTCGATGCGGGCGGGCACCTGACCCACGGCGCGGCGCCGAACCAGTCGGGCAAATGGTTCGACGCGGTGCATTACGGCGTGCGGCGCGACGATCAGCGCATCGATTACGACCAGGTGCAGGCGCTCGCGACCGAGCACCAGCCAAAGCTGCTGATCGCGGGGGGCTCGGCTATCCCGCGACAGGTGGATTTCGCCCGCATGCGCGAGATCGCCGATAGCGTCGGCGCGTACCTGCTGGTGGACATGGCGCATTTCGCCGGTCTGGTGGCGGCGGGCGAGCATCCCTCGCCGTTTCCGCACGCGCACGTGGCCACGACGACCACGCACAAGACGCTGCGCGGCCCGCGCGGTGGCATGATCCTGACCGATGACGCGGGTCTGGCGAAGAAATTCAACTCGGCCATCTTCCCCGGCATCCAGGGCGGGCCGCTTTGCCACGTGATCGCGGCCAAGGCCGTGGCCTTTGGCGAGGCGCTTGAGCCGTCGTTCAAGACCTACCAGAAGCAGGTCCGCGCCAACGCGGTGGCACTGGCGGATGAGCTGATGAAGGGAGGCCTCGACATCGTGACGGGGGGCACCGACACGCATGTGATGCTGGTCGATCTGCGACCCAAGGGCGTCAAGGGCAACGCGACCGAGGCGGCCCTGGGCCGCGCCAGCATCACCTGCAACAAGAACGGCATCCCCTTCGACGACGAAAAGCCGACGGTGACATCGGGCGTGCGTCTGGGCACGCCGGCGGGCACGACGCGGGGCTTTGGCGAGGCCGAGTTCCGCCAGATCGGCCAGTGGATCGTGCAGGTCGTCGATGGCCTCGCCGCCAACGGCGAAGACGCCAACGCCGAGATCGAGAAAGCCGTCCGCGAAGGCGTCGAGAAGATGTGCGAAAAATTCCCGATTTACAATAACTTGTGATCCGCCAAATCCCCCCGCGGCACGCTGCACTGGTCAAGCGGCGGCTGCGGGGGTAGACGGGATATATGCTGAACCTCACCACATATGGCGATCAAACCGATTCGCCGACGCTTTTGATCGCGCACGGGTTGTTTGGCGCCGGGCGCAACTGGGGGGCGCTGGCCAAGCGCTTGTCCCAAACACGGCGCGTGATCACCGTGGACATGCGCAACCACGGCGAAAGCCCTTGGTATAACTCCCACAATTACAAGGACTTGGCCGCCGACCTGGCCGAGGTGATCGATACGCTGGACGGGCCGGTTGACGTGCTGGGGCACTCGATGGGCGGCAAGGCGGCGATGGTGCTGGCGCTCACGCGACCCGAGCTGGTGAACCGCCTGATCGTGGCAGATATTGCGCCCGTGCGCTATGACCACGGCCAGATGCAGTATATCGAGGCGATGAAAGCCGTTGACCTGGGCAAGGTAAAAAGACGCGCCGATGCCGAGGCGCAATTGTCCGACCTGCTCGAGGATCCGATTTTGCCGGGGTTCTTCACTCAATCCATTGATATCAAAGCAAAACAATGGCGCCTGAACCTCGAAGTCCTGGCCCGCGAAATGCCCGGTATCCTGTCCTTTCCCAAGCACCTGACAGACCCCTATGAGGGGCCGGCATTGTTCCTGTCGGGCGCCGACTCGCACTACGTGAAACGCGAGTACAGACCTGTTATAAAACAACTTTTCCCCGCCGCGCAATTCGCGAAAATCCCCGATGCAGGGCATTGGCTGCACGCGGAAAAACCGCGCGAATTCGAGGCCGCGCTCCGCGTCTGGCTGGAACAGAGCGCCCCGCCCGCAACCTGAAATTCCCTACCGGAGCGAACGTACGTAGCGCACAACTCGGCGCTTGAACCGCACGCTTGTGAACAAACCCTTAACCTGCCCCCAAGGCCTTGCGCGATCGATATTTCTTCTGGCTCCAAATATCCCCGCCGGAGGCATCCACCCCATCACCGCGCACAAACGTTGCGGAACAAAGCGCCGACATGGCCCAGAAAAGAAAAAGGACGGCGGCGGCCCCAACGGGGACCCCTCCCTTGTACCGCCACCGCCCGGCCCGCGATACGCCGCATGGGCGCTGCGGGAACCGAAAATCAGGTATCCGAACTCAACGCCCGCGCGACCATCCATGAGATTGGCATAGCCGCGATCGCGCCCACCGCCACGGCGATCAGGATCGGGTTGAGCGTGTCATAGCCCGCCGCCAAAGCGGCGATCATGAAAATGCCGGCCAAAGTGACCCCGGCAAGGATATAGATTACCAACGCAAGTCGCAGCATGTCGCAAATCCCTTGTCGATCAAACCACCGGCGCACCCAAACGCGCCGCCGCAAATAATCATAACGCGACGGCGGGCGGGTTTCCTTGATCTGGGTCATACGCGGGGCAAATCCCCTTTTCGCGGGCGAAAATATCGGCTATCGGCGCGGGCATGCCCAGGTATGCCCTCAGGATCGAATATAGCGGCGCGCCGTTTCGTGGCTGGCAGCGCCAGCGCGATCTGCCCTCTGTGCAGGGGGCGGTCGAGGCGGCGCTTTCGCGGCTGGAGCCGGACGCCCCCGGCATCGGCGCGGCGGGGCGCACCGATACCGGGGTGCACGCCCTTGGGCAGGTGGCGCATTGCGACCTGCACAAGGAGTGGGAGCCGTTTCGCCTGCGCGAGGCGCTGAACTATCACCTCAAGCCCGCGCCGGTGGCGATCACCGATTGCGCGGCGGTCGCGGACGATTGGCACGCGCGGTTCTCGGCCACCTATCGGCGCTACCTGTTTCGGCTGCTGCTCAGGCGTGCGCCGGCGTCGCTTGAGGCGGGGCTGGTGTGGCAGGTGCGGCGCGATCTGGACGTGGACGCGATGCGCGCGGGCGCGACGCACCTGGTCGGGCATCACGATTTCACCACCTTCCGCTCCACCATTTGCCAGGCGAAAAGCCCGGTCAAAACGCTGGACCTGCTGGAAATCGAAGAGACGGAAGGCCTGTCGGGCCGCGAGCTGCGGTTTCACCTGAAAGCGCGGTCGTTCCTTCACAACCAGGTGCGCAGCATCGTCGGCACGCTGGAGCGGGTCGGCGCGGGGGCCTGGGCGCCCGATGACGTACGCGCGGCCCTTGACGCGCGCGACCGCGCCGCATGCGGGCCGGTGTGCCCGCCGCATGGCCTCTACCTGTCGCAGGTGGGGTATGTGCCGGACCCGTTCACCAACGATTGAGGCCGGCGCGGGGCGGTGATCGGCGCGCTTACTTGCGGCGCAGGCGGATCACCACGTCGACCGACGCGATCTCGGCGCCCTCTGGGGCGTCGGGCAGATTGGTGATTTGAAGATCCTCGGCCGGGGCATCGCACAGGGTGCCGCAATCCTCCCAATAGAAATGGGGGTGGTCGTGGGTATTGGTGTCAAAATAGCTGCGCGTGCCGTCAACGGTGACTTCCTGCATCAATCCCGCGTCGCAAAAGGCGCGCAAGGTATTGTACACCGTCGCCAGCGAGACATTCGCGCGCTGGTCCTTGGCGGCGGTGAACAGGCTTTCAGCGGTGACGTGGCGATCCTGCCCGTCCCCCACCAGCAGCGCCGCCAGCGTGATCCGCTGCCGCGTCGGGCGCAGGCCCGCACTCGACAGCCAAGCGCCGGCGCGGCGAGAGCCCTCGGCGGTGATGGTGTCGTCAGCTGCGCTCATGGTCGGATCCTTTCATTCACCTGTTAATATAGAGGCCGCAACGGGGGAATTTCAAACGAAAACCTCCGCCCAAGGCGGGCGCGCGGACGGCAAGGCAGGCTTGCAAGCCCGCTACGCGCGGTGATAGACGCTAAGGGGACACAACACCGCCGAAAAACCACGAAAGGGGCACATCTGAATGGCCCAGTATCCGAGCAGTTTCGACAAGGACGACCTACTCAAGTGCGCGCGGGGCGAATTGTTCGGCCCCGGCAACGCGCAACTGCCCGAGCCGCCCATGCTGATGATGGACCGGATCACCGACATTTCCGGCGATGGCGGCCCGCATGGCAAGGGCCACGTGGTAGCCGAGTTCGACATAACGCCGGACCTGTGGTTCTTTGAGTGTCACTTTCCCGGCAACCCGATCATGCCCGGCTGCCTGGGTCTTGACGGGCTGTGGCAGCTTACCGGCTTCAACCTGGGCTGGCGCGGCTGGCAGGGGCGCGGCTATGCCCTGGGCGTGGGCGAGGTGAAGTTGACCGGCATGGTCCGGCCGGACCGCAAGATGCTGACCTATTACGTGGATTTCACCAAGGCCGTGCAAACCCGCCGCCTGACCATGGGCGTGGCCGATGGCCGCGTCGAGGCCGATGGCGAGGAGATCTACCAGGTCAAGGATATGAAAGTGGCCCTATCCGAAACCTGACCCCGAAAGAGCAAGGAGTGCGCCAATGCGCCGTGTCGTCGTTACAGGACTGGGAATCGTCTCATCCATCGGAAACAACGCCGAAGAGGTACTTGCCTCGCTCAAGGCAGGAAAATCCGGCATCACCGCCAACGAAGCGATGAAGGAACACGGCTTTCGCAGCCAGATCGCCGGCGATGTCAAACTGGACGTGACGCAACACGTGGACAAGCGCACGCTGCGCTTCATGGGACCGGGCGCCGCCTATGCCCATATCGCCATGGGGCAGGCGATCGCCGATGCGGGGCTGGAAGAGGCCGACATCGTGAACCCGCGCACCGGGCTGGTGGCCGGCTCGGGCGGGCCATCGACCAGCGCCATGCTGGCCGCGCACCAAACGGTTCTGGAAAAGGGCGGCCCCAAGCGCATCGGTCCCTTCGCGGTGCCCAAGTGCATGTCCTCCACCATCAGTGCGAACCTGAGCACCGCCTACCAGATCAAGGGCATCAACTATTCCATCACCTCGGCCTGCTCGACCAGCCTGCATTGCATCGGCAACGCGGCCGAGCAGATCATGATGGGCAAACAGGACGTGATGTTCGCCGGCGGCGGCGAAGAACTCGACTGGACCCTATCGTGCCTGTTCGACGCCATGGGCGCGATGAGCGCGAAATACAACGACACCCCCGAACGCGCCAGCCGCGCCTTTGACGCGGACCGCGACGGGTTCGTGATCGGCGGCGGCGGCGGCATGCTGGTGCTTGAGGATCTCGAACACGCCCGCGCGCGCGGCGCCAGGATCTATGCCGAGGTGACGGGCTACGCCGCCACCAGCGACGGGCACGACATGGTCGCCCCCTCGGGCGAGGGCGGCGAGCGCGCGATGCGCCTGGCGCTGCAAACGCTGCCCGAGGACCGCAAGGTGGGCTATATCAACGCGCACGGCACCAGCACGCCGGTGGGCGACGTGGGCGAGGTCGAGGCGGTGCGCCGCGTGTTCGGCCAGGGCACGACGCCGCCGATCAGCTCGACCAAGTCGATGACCGGCCACAGCCAGGGCGCCACCGGCGCGCAGGAGGCAATCTATTGCCTGCTGATGCTGGAGCACGATTTCATCGCGCCGTCGATCAACGTCGATACGCTCGACCCCGAGATCAACCCCGCCGAAATCGCCACCTCCCGGGTCGACAACGCGGGGCTGGACACGGTGATGACCAACAGCTTTGGCTTTGGCGGCACCAACGGATCGATGCTGTTGTCGAAATTTCAGGGATAATGCACATGGGCGGAGCGATGGAGGGCAAGCGTGGCCTGATCATGGGGGTGGCCAATGACCGGTCGATCGCCTGGGGGATTGCACGCGCGATGCACGCAGCAGGGGCGGAGCTTGCCTTTACCTACCAGGGCGAGGCGTTCGGCAAACGGCTGGAGCCGCTGGCGGCCTCGGTCGGCTCGGACCTGCTGATGGACGCGGACGTGAGCGACGATGCCTCGCTCGACGCGGCGTTCGAGACGCTGGCCGCGCGCTGGCCGACGATCGATTTCGTGGTCCACGCCATCGCCTATTCCGACAAGTCCGAACTGACCGGCCGGTTCATCAACACCAGCCGCGCCAATTTCCGCACCTCGCTTGAAATCTCGGCCTACTCGTTCATCGACGTGGCGCGCCGGGCGCATCCCCTGATGAAGGAAAACGGCGGCACGCTGCTGACGCTGACCTACCAGGGCGCCAACCGCGTCACCCCCTATTACAACGTGATGGGCGTGGCCAAGGCAGCGCTGGAATCGGCCACGCGGTACCTGGCCAATGACCTTGGACAAGACGGCATCCGCGTCAACGCGATCTCGCCCGGGCCGATGAAGACACTGGCTGGCGCGGCCATCGGCGGGGCGCGCAAGACCTACAAGCACACCGACCAGAACGCACCGCTGGGCGGCAATGCCACGCTTGAGGCGGTCGGTGGCACGGCGGTCTACCTCGCCTCGGACGCGGGCGCCTGCACCACCGGCGAGATCCTTCGCGTCGATGGCGGCTATCACATCCTGGGCATGCCGCAGGCCGACAACATCTGACACCGCGCGGACCAAGGGATCGACGCCCCGCCCGGCCGCGACCGCAGTAAAATGGATACTTTTAGCCAGAAGAAACACAAGCGCGCGCCTCATGGGACCGGGGTGTATTTCTTCTGGCCGTAAATATCCCCGCCGGAGGCATCCGCCGCCCGAAGCCGGCGCGCGAGTGCGCTTTCTTGCCTCAGCGTTTGCGATCGCGGCGCGAGCTCATCGGCTGGAACGCTACGCCGACATGCGCCTCGCAATAGGGTTTGCCCGATTGCACCGGCAGGCCGCAAAACCAGAAATCATCGGTCGCGGGGTCGCCGACGGGCCATTTGCAGGTGCGTTCGGTCAACTCCATCAGCGACAGGCGCTTGGCTTTCTTCTCGATCTCGCTGACCTTGGCCAGGGCCTCGGGGCTGATCTCGTTCGCCGAGGGTTGCGGCGGCAGCGGCTGACCGGCGGGAATGATCGCCTTGCGGGTATGCGGCACGGTCACGCCAGCGCCTTGGGTGGCCTCGTCCGGCTCGTCCTCCTCGGTGGGGGCGGCGACGGGCTGGGGCGCCTCGGCCTTGGGCTTGGCGGCGGCCTTGCGCGTCGGGGCTGCCTGCGTCTCGGCGCGCGGTGCTGCTGCGGCGGCGGCATCGGGTTTCGCCGGTTGCTTGGCCTTTACCTCGGGCGCCGCGGCGGCACCGCTGGTGCGGTTCGACAGGCCCAGACGGTGCACCTTGCCGATGACGGCGTTGCGCGTGACGCCGCCCAGTTCCTTGGCGATCTGGCTGGCCGACTGGCCCTCGCCCCACATCTTCTTCAACAGCTCGACGCGTTCATCGGTCCAGGACATGCGATTTCCTTGGTTCAGGGGCGGCCCGGCGCACCGGCGTCGGCCCCGCAATTTCTGACTGGCGCCCTATTCTAATCACTCATGTCTGAGTTACAAGGCGTCGAATCATCACCACGGTCAGGAGAGACGCGATGCAAGACGGCACGGAGATGGGCGCGCGGCGCTTTGGGCGGGTCAACTGGATGGGTCTGTACACGCTAGCCTCGCGCGAGGTGCGCCGCTTCATGGCGGTGCGCACGCAAACGGTCCTGGCGCCGCTGGTAACGGCGGGGCTGTTCGTGATGATCTTTTCGATCGCGATCGGGCCAACCCGCGGCGAGGTGATGGGCGTGGCCTTCACCACCTTCATCGCGCCGGGGATCCTGATGATGACGGTGATCCAGAACTCTTTCGCCAATTCCTCGTCCTCGATCGTCAGCGCCAAGATCCAGGGCAATATCGTGGACACCCTGATGCCACCGCTCAGCCCGGCCGAACTGGTCCTGGGCTACATGGCCGGCAGCGTGGCGCGCGGCCTGCTGGTGGCGGCGGCGATCTGGGTCGGGCTGGCGCTGTTCCTGGGGATCGGCGCGGTGCATCCGCTCTGGGCGCTTGTGTTCGTGCTGCTTGGCTCGGCCTTCATGGGGGCGCTGGGGATCGTGACGGGCATCTTCGCCAACAAGTTCGATCAGATGTCGGCGATCACCAATTTCGTGATCACCCCGCTGGCGTTCTTGTCGGGCACCTTTTATTCGGTTCGGGATCTGCCGCCGGGCCTGCGCGAGATCACCCATTTCAACCCGGTATTCTACCTGATCGACGGGGTGCGTTACGGCGTGATCGGCGTCTCGGACAGCGACCCGCTGCTGGGCCTGGCGATCTGCGGCGCGGCGACGCTGGTGCTGGCGCTGGTGGCCTGGGCGATGTTCCGGCGCGGCTACCGACTCAAGGCTTGAGACGTTTTGCGCTTGCGCCCCCCGCACGGGGCGCTAATGTGCGCGCCATGACACGGATATGCGACATTGCCACCCTGCGACGAGGCCGCGCAACGCGCGCCTGATCGGCGCATATCCCGTGCACCCGCGTGGGCGCCCCCCGGCGCCTCGCCCCGACCCTTCACAAACTTGACTAATGCCCGCGTGTGATGCACTCACAGGGCTTCTTTGACCGAGGAATATCAAGATGATCCCGTCCATTCTGCCGACCTATTCGCGCGCACCTCTGTCGTTCACCCATGGTGAAGGCAGCTGGCTGAGCACCGAGGACGGGCGACGTTTCCTCGACTTCGGGGCGGGCATCGCGGTGAATGCCCTGGGCCACGCGCATCCCGAACTGGTCGCTGCTTTGACCGAGCAGGCGGGCAAACTGTGGCATGTCTCCAACCTCTACCAGATCCCCCAGCAGCAGGAGCTGGCCGACAAGCTGGTCGAGGCCACCTTTGCCGACACGGTATTTTTCACCAATTCGGGAACGGAATCGTGCGAGTTGGCGATCAAGATGGCGCGCAAGCACTGGTCCGCGCAGGGGCAGCCCGAGCGCACGCAGATCATCGCCTTCAACGGCGCGTTCCACGGCCGCTCAACCGCCGCGATCGCGGCGGCGGGGTCGGAAAAGATGACCGCCGGGTTCGGGCCGCTGATGCCCGGCTTCACGCATATCGACTGGGGCGATCACGACGCCCTGCGCGCCGCCCTCACCAAGGACACCGCCGCCGTCCTGATCGAGCCGGTGCAGGGCGAGGGCGGCATCCGCCCCCTGCCCGACCAGTGCCTGCGCGGCCTGCGCGAGCTGTGCGATGAGACCGGCGCGCTCTTGATCCTGGACGAGGTGCAATGCGGCATGGGCCGCACCGGGCGGCTGTTTGCCCATGAATGGGCGGGCGTCGCACCCGATATCATGATGGTCGCCAAGGGCATCGGCGGGGGCTTTCCGCTGGGCGCGGTGCTGGCCACCGAACACGCGGCCAAGGCGATGGGCACGGGCACTCACGGCTCGACCTATGGCGGCAACCCGCTGGCTTGCGCTGTGGGCAACAAGGTGATGGATATCATCTCCGATCCCGCCTTCCTCGACACCGTAAGCGCACGCGCGGGCCTCCTGCGCCAGCGGCTCGAAGGGCTGGTCGCCAGCCACCCCGACATATTCGAGCAGGTGCGCGGCATGGGCCTGATGCTGGGCCTCAAGTGCCGCGCCGCGAACACCGACGTACTGGCCGCCGCCTTTGATCAGAACCTGATCACGGTTCCGGCCGCCGACAACGTGATCCGCCTGTTGCCGCCGCTCAACATCTCCGAGGACGAGATCGCGCAGGCCGTATCGCGCCTCGACGCGGCCGCCGCCACCCTCCAGAAGGCGCGCGCGTGATCTTCATCTTGCACTAAATACTCCGGGGGTGTGGGGGCTGGCCCCCACGCCATCATTTCCAGAAAGCGAAACCGCGATGACCCATTTCCTCGATATCAACAAGACCGACCCGGCCGACCTGCGGCAGATGATCGACACCGCCCGCGCCATCAAGGACGCCCGCGGCGGCCGCCCCAAGGGCAGCACCGATGCCGACCTGCCGCTTGACGGGCACATGGTGGCGCTGATCTTCGAGAAACCCTCGACGCGCACGCGGGTCTCCTTTGACGTGGGCGTGCGCCAGATGGGCGGCCAGACGATGGTGCTGTCGGGCAGCGACATGCAGCTTGGCCATGGCGAGACGATCGCCGATACCGCGCGGGTGCTGTCGCGCTACGTGGACATGATCATGATCCGCACGTTCGAAGAGGCGACGCTTCTGGAAATGGCCGAACACGCCAGCGTGCCGGTGATCAACGGGCTGACCAACCGCACCCACCCCTGCCAGATCATGGCCGACATCATGACCTACGAGGAACATCGCGGCCCGATCACCGGGCGCAAGGTGGTCTGGTCGGGCGACGGCAACAACGTCTTCGCCAGCTTCGCGCACGCCGCCGGGCGGTTCGGCTTCGACCTGACCTTCACCGGGCCCGCGCCGCTGGACCCCGAGATGGCGTTCGTCGAAGAGGCCCGCGCCGCCGGCGCCCGCGTCGAGATCGAGCGCGACCCCGCCAAGGCGGTGATCGGCGCCGACCTGGTGGTCACCGACACCTGGGTCAGCATGCACGATCCGCAATCCGCGCGCGAGCGGCGCCACAACCAGTTGCGCAGCTACCAGGTGAACGCCGCGCTGATGGCCAAGGCCAAGCCCGACGCGCTGTTCATGCATTGCCTGCCCGCGCACCGCGACGACGAGGCCACGTCCGAGGTAATGGACGGTCCCCATTCAGTGATCTTCGACGAGGCCGAGAACCGCCTGCACGCGCAAAAGGCGATCATGCGCTGGTGCCTGGGCAAGTGATGGCCTGTTGCTGCGATTGGGCGACCGGATGACGAGCCGCGCAGGGAACTATATCCAACGGGCAGCAAAAGACCATCGCCCACCCGGCTCACTCCTGCTTCTGCACCGTCTCGCGCATTTCCCACAGGCCCGGCTCGAAATTCTCGGCATCGCCGTAATCGACGAACTGCGCGTAATAGGCATGCACCGCACCCACCCGCGCGGCGTGCTTGATCGGGCACCAATAGGCCTCGGTCCGGCCGGCGATCTCTTGCACGTAGCCAATCAGCCCGTTGCAATAGCCGCAATAGACGCAGTTCAGCTTTTGCAGCGCGTTGAGATAGGCAAGGTGGTGGCGGTCGACGCGGATGAAATCGGCGCGGCGCACGCGCTGTATCCCGTAGACCGGAAAGCAGACGCGCTGATAGATCGTCACGAACAGGTCCAGCATCGCGAACGGGATGATCAGCGAATAGATCACCGGCGCCGTGACTACCGTCATCGGGCGCGTGCGGCACAAGAAGTCGCTTAGCCGGATGCGGAACTCGCGCTGGCGGCGGCGCGCCTCGCGCTCGAACACCACCCGGCCGTTTTCCAGGCGATAGCGGAACTCTTCGCGGCGGCGTGCGAAATCCGCCTCGAGTTGCTCCTGTAGCTCCTGGATACGGGTCAGGATCTGCTCGGTGGTGCTGGGCATGGGGGCCTCCGGGTTCGTGCGGCGATCCCCGCCATTTGACAGCAAAACGGCGCCGGAGAGAAGCCTCTCCGGCGCCGCGCAATCTTGACCGGCAATCGGTCCCCTGGATCAGGCGATTTCGACCAGTTCGATATCGAACGTCAGGTCGCGCCCGGCCAGCGGGTGATTGGCGTCGAGGGTAACCTCGCTTTCGGTCACTTCGACCACCGTCACCGGCATGGCGTTGCCGTCAGGGGTCTGCACCTGCAGCTGCGTGCCCAGGTCAAGCGGGATATCCTCGGGGATCTCTGCGCGCGGCACCGCTTGGCGGGCGCCGGGGTCGGGCTGACCATAGGCATCGTCGGCGGGCACTTCGACGGTCTTCTTCTCGCCGACGCTCATGCCGGCCATGGCATTGTCGAGGCCGGGGATGATCTGACCCGAGCCCACGGTGAACTCCAGCGGGTCGCGCCCCTCGGAGCTGTCGAAGGTCGAGCCGTCAGCCAGCGTACCGGTATAGTGAATGCGGACGGTATCGCCCGATTTGACTTGCGTCATGAAGTGTCCAATCTGTTCGGGATGGGTGAGTGTCCGAGGCCGCCTGCACGGCGGGTTCTCGCGCTATCCTGCGTATAATAAGTGCGGGGGCGGGAAATTGCAAACGGGGGCGGGCAGGGTTTTTTGCCTTTTACACCGCTCAGGCCCATGCCAATCTGTCCCCGCACACCCCGCGAGAGGAGAGAGCATGCCAATCACCACCTGCATATTCGATGCCTACGGAACGCTGTTCGACGTCTCGGCCGCCGCACGCCAGGCCGCGGCCGAGCCCGATCACGCCGCCCTGGCCGATCACTGGCCGGCGGTCGCGGCGAACTGGCGGCTGAAACAGTTGCAATATAGCTGGCTGCGCGCCATCACCGGCGAGCATACGGATTTCTGGCAGGTCACGCAGGACGGGCTTGACTGGGCGCTTGAGGCGCAAGGCCTCGATGGCGACACGGCCCTGCGCGAAAGGCTGCTGGCGCTTTATTGGGAGCTCAGCGCCTACCCCGAGGTTCCCGAGATGCTGCGCGCGCTCAAGGCGGCGGGCAAGAACTGCGCGATCCTTTCCAACGGCTCGCCCGCGATGCTTGACGCGGCGGTCGCCTCGGCCGGCCTGGGTGACTGGCTGGATGATCTGCTGTCGGTGGAAAGCGTCGGCATCTTCAAACCCGCACCGCAGGTGTACGACCTGGTCGAGGAACGCTTTGGCGGCCTGCGCGAGGAGGTCCTGTTCGTCTCGTCCAATGGGTGGGACGCGGCGGCGGCTGCGGGCTACGGGTTTACCACCGCATGGGCCAACCGAGGCGGAGAGCCGGTCGATCGCCTGCCCGCGCGCCCGCATCACGTGCTGTCCGACCTGACGGCGATTGCGGGGCTGGCGGGGGCGTAATGGCGTATTTCACCACGTCTGACGGACTGTCGCTGTATTACGAGGATGCGGGCCACGGCTTGCCGGTGTTGTGCCTTGCCGGGCTGACCCGCAACGCGCGCGATTTCGATTTCGTAGCCCCGCACATGGCCGACGTGCGGATGATCCGGCTGGACACGCGCGGACGCGGCAAATCCGACCACGCCGCCGACCCGTCGGAGTATGCCGTGCCGGTCGAGGCGCGCGATGCGCTGGAATTGCTGGACCATCTCGGCATCGACAAGGCCGCGATCCTTGGCACCTCGCGCGGCGGCATTATCGGGATGTACCTGGCCGCCACTGCGCATGAGCGGCTGCTTGGCGTCGCGCTCAATGACATCGGCCCGGTGATCGAGGCGGCAGGGTTGTCGGTGATCTCGGCCTATGTCGGGCTGCAGCCGCAGGTGGCATCGCTGGACGCGTTGGCGCAGGCCCGCGAACAGGCGGCGCGCGGCGCGTTCCCCGGCGTGCCGCTGACCCGTTGGCGCGAAGAAGTGGAGCGCACCCACAAGATGACGCCGCAAGGGCCGCGCCTGGCCTATGACACGCGGCTGGCCGAAACGGTGCGCGGGCGCGATGAGGGTCCGGCGGACATGTGGCCGCTTTTCGAGGCGATCGCGCCGCTGCCGGTGGCGGTGATCCACGGCATAACCTCAGACCTGCTGCGCAATGAGACCGTGACCGAAATGAAGCGCCGCAACCCGGACCTGATCGTGGCGCAGGTGCCCGCGCGCGGGCATATTCCCTTTCTCGATGAACCCGAGGCGCTGGAGGCGCTGCGCACATGGCTGGACCGGATGAAGTAAACATCGATGACGTGCGCGCCGCTGCACGGCGGCTGGACGGGGTGGTGCGGCGCACGCCGCTGCTTTCCTCGCCGTTCCTGGACGCGATCGCGGGGCGGCGGGTGCTGATCAAACCCGAGTGCCTGCAACACACCGGCAGTTTCAAGTTCCGCGGCGGGTATTCGGCGGTGTCGGCCCTGCCGCGCGATGTCTGCGCGCGCGGCGTCATCGCGTTTTCAAGTGGCAATCACGCGCAGGGCGTGGCGATGGCCGCCCGGATGCACGGCGCGCCTTGCGTGATCATCATGCCCCGCGACGCGCCACGCCTGAAGATCGAAAACACCCGCGAGCTGGGCGCCGAGGTTGTGCTTTATGACCGCGAGGGGGAAGACCGCGACGCCATCGGCGCGCGGCTGGCGTCCGAGCGGGGCCTGACCCTGATCAAGCCGTTCGACGAGCCGCATGTCATCGCCGGCCAAGGCACCACCGGCCTTGAGATAGCGGCGCAGACCCGCGCCATGGGGGTGGAGCGCGCCGATGTGTTGGTGTGTTGCGGTGGCGGCGGGCTGACCAGCGGCATCGCCCTGGCGCTTGAGGCCGAGGCGCCGGGCCTGCGCGCCCGCCCGGTCGAGCCGGAGGGGTTTGACGACGCCGCGCGCTCGCTCGCGGCGGGCCGGATCGAGGCGAACGCGCCCGGGCGCAGCAGCATCTGCGACGCGATCCTCACGCCCGCGCCCGGCGCCCTGACCTTTCCGATCATGCGGCGGCTGTGCGGGCCGGGCCTGTCGGTTAGCGACGACGAGGCGCTGCGCGCGATGGCGCTGGCGGCGATCCGGCTCAAGATCGTGGCCGAGCCGGGCGGCGCGGTAGCGCTGGCGGCAGCGCTGATGCGTCCCGACCAGATCATCGGCGATACGGTGGTGGTTGTCGTCTCGGGCGGGAACACCGATCCGGGCATGATGGCACGGGCCCTGGCCGCAGAATAGCGGGCCGGGGGGCCGGGATCATACCCTTGGCGCGGGCTGCGAGCCCGGGCCGCGCCCGACCCTCCCCGTCAAACCGAAAGTTTGCCTCCGGCAAAACGGGAGGGCGCGCCCCTCAGTTCAACACCCCACCACGCGCGCTCAATCGCCACCTTGGCAGGGCGCGGCTACCGCGATAGGCTGATTATTCAAGGGGGTACCGGGCGATGATGCGTTGGAAGGTTTCACTGGCGGCATGCTTGGCGCTCGCCGCGTGCGCGACACCGGAATACCGGCAGGAGCGCGACATCTGCACCGCAGAATGGATGCAGAAGATCCCGCCGGAATTTGAACAGCGGCTGGTCACCAAGACCCGCACGATCGAGGTGCCGACCGGCGAAAGCACGTGCCGCAAGGTCAACGATGTCGTCAAGTGCCAGCAGGTCATGCGCACCGAGTTCATCCCATATACCACTGTCGAAACCGTCGACGTGAACGAGACCCGCCGCGACGCGCAAATCCGCGCCTGCGCGCAAAAGGCCTGCATGGCGCGCTTCGGCAACCCCGAATGCGACCCGTAACAGGGGACATGGCCCGCCCGGCGGGTGACATTTGATTGACGGCGAAAACTATTTTTGGTTCTCATAAGGAAAACGGGAGGTGACGACAATGCGCACTCAGGTCGCCATTATCGGGGGCGGGCCGGCGGGCTTGCTGCTGTCGCAATTGCTGCACAAGGCCGGGGTCGCATCCGTCGTGCTCGAGCGGCGCTCGCGCGAATACGTGTTGTCACGCATCCGCGCCGGGGTTCTGGAAACCGGGCTGGTGAACCTGATGCACGAGGCCGGCATCGCCGAGCGGATGGATCGCGAGGGCTTCATCCATGACGGCACCCTGATCGCCAATGGCAACGATAAGTTCCGCATCGATTTCAAGGAACTGACCGGCAGCCACGTGATGGTCTATGGCCAGACCGAGGTCACGCGCGACCTGTACGAGGCGCGCGACGCCGCCGGGGCCACGGTCATGCACGAATGCAGCGGGGTGAAACCGCACGACCTGACCACCGACGCGCCCTATGTCACCTTTTTCCACGAAGGGGCGGTGCACCGCCTCGATTGCGATTTCATAGCCGGGTGCGACGGGTTCCATGGCCCCTGCCGGCAGGAAATCCCGCTTTCGGTGCGACGCGAGTTCGAAAAGGTCTACCCGTTCGGCTGGCTTGGCGTGCTGTCGGAAACGCCGCCGGTGGATAACGAATTGATCTATTCCAACTCCGAGCGCGGCTTTGCCCTGTGCTCCATGCGCAACGCCAACCTCAGCCGCTACTACATCCAGTGCCAGCTATCGGATACGCCCGACGACTGGACCGACGACGCGTTCTGGGACGAATTGCGCCGCCGCATCCCGGAAGAGGCGGCGGATCGGCTGGTCACAGGCCCGTCGATCGAGAAATCCATCGCTCCGCTGCGCTCTTTCGTGTGCGAGCCGATGCAATGGGGGCGCATGTTCCTGTGCGGGGACGCGGCGCATATCGTGCCGCCAACCGGGGCAAAGGGCCTCAATACCGCCGCGTCGGACGTGAATTATCTCTGGCGGGCGCTGGTGGCATGGTACAACGATGGCGAACGCGGCGGCATTGACACCTATTCGGAAACCGCGCTGGCCCGGATATGGAAGGCCGAGCGGTTTAGCTGGTGGATGACAACGCTGCTGCACCGCTTGCCCGAACAGAGCGAGTTCGACATCCGCATGCAAGACGCCGACATCGCCTATCTGCAACACAGCACGGCGGCGCAAACCGCGATGGCGGAAAACTACGTGGGGCTACCATACTGATGCGTATGATCGAGATCGAGGAGGACCTGCGCCTGCATGTGCGCGAGGATGGAACGCCCGATGGCGCGCCGGTGGTGTTCGCCAATTCGCTGGGCACCGACCTGCGCCTGTGGGATCACGTGCTGCCGCTGCTGCCCGAGGGGCTGCGCATCATTCGCTATGACAAGCGCGGTCACGGCCTGTCGGATTGCCCACGCGGGCCCTATTCGATGGGCGCGTTGGTGCGCGATGCCGAGGCGGTGCTGGATGCGCTCAATGTGCGCAACTGCTTGTTCGTGGGGCTAAGCATCGGCGGCATGATCGCGCAAGGCCTCGCGGTCAAGCGGATGGACCAGGTCCGCGCGATGGTCCTATCGAACACCGCCGCCAAGATCGGTCAGCCGGACATGTGGCAGGACCGGATCAACGCGGTGCAAAAGGACGGGATCGAGGCGCTGGCTGATGGCGTGATGGAGCGGTGGTTCTCTGCCCCGTTCCGCGAAACGCGCGAGTTTCACGCGTGGCGCAACATGCTGATCCGCCAACCCGCGGAAGGCTACGCAGGGTGCAGCGCGGCCATAGCGGGCACGGATTTCTACACGCCCACATCGGGCCTGCGCCTGCCGACGCTGGGCATCGCAGGCTCCGAAGACGGCTCGACCCCGCCCGACCTGGTGCGCGAAACGGTCGATCTGATCCCGGGCGCGCGGTTTGAGTTGATCCGCCGCGCCGGGCACCTGCCCTGCGTCGAGCAACCGCAGGAATATGCCGCCGTATTGTCCGAGTTCATCAAGGAGACCGGCCATGTCTGAACGCCGCGAGAAGGGCATGGAAGTACGCCGCCGGGTTCTGGGCGACGCGCATGTGGACCGCGCCGAGGCCGGCAAAAGCGACCTGGACGCCCCGTTTCAGGACCTGATCACCGAGGCCGCGTGGGGCCACGTCTGGGCCCGCGACCGGATCACCCCGCGCGAGCGCTCGATGCTGACCATCGCGCTGCTGGCCGGGCTGGGCAACCTTGACGAGCTGGAGTTGCACATCCGCGCCACCGCCAACACCGGCGCCACCCGCGCCGACGTGATGGAGGCGCTGCTGCATGTCGCCATCTATGCCGGCGTGCCCCGTGCCAACACGGCGGTGAAGATCGCCAAGGACATCTTCGACGAGATGGAGGCCGACGATGGCTGATGGCCCCCTGATGCCGCGCCGACGCGACATGCACCCGGTGCCCTTTGACCCCGACTACAAGACCTCGATCAGCCGCAGCCCCCGCTGGCCCCTGCTGTCGATGGAATCGACCCCGTCCGAGGAAACCGGCCCCCGCTTCGGCGCGTCGCTTCTGGGGCCGCTGGATAACAACCTGATCATGAACTACTCGGCCGATGGCAGCCCCGCCATAGGCGAGCGGATCCTGATGCACGGCCGGGTTCTGGACGAAATGGGCCGCCCGGTGCCCGAGACGCTGATCGAGATCTGGCAGGCCAACGCCGGCGGCCGCTATCGCCATGTCAAGGACGGCTACCTTGCGCCGCTGGACCCCAATTTCGGCGGCTGCGGGCGCACCATCACCGACGCTGAGGGGCGCTACCAGTTCCTGACCATCCGGCCCGGCGCCTACCCCTGGCCCAACCGCGCCAATGACTGGCGGCCCATGCATATCCATATCTCTGTGTTCGGCCACGCCTTCGGGCAGCGTCTGATCACCCAGATGTATTTCGAGGGCGATCCCCTGATCGCGCGCTGCCCCATCGCCGCGACGATCAAGGATCGCGGGCAGCTTGAGCGCTTGGTCGCGCCCCTCGACATGAGCCATGCGCGCCCGCTCGATTTCCTGGCCTACAAGTTCGACATCGTGCTGCGCGGCCGCCGTCAGACCATGTTCGAAAACAAACCGGAGGGCATGTAAGATGGTGCAACCGCTGGACACACTGATCGAGACCCCCTCGCAAACCGCCGGACCTTACGTGCATATCGGCTGCATCCCGTCGTTTGCCGGCGTTGAGGGCGTCTATCCGCAGGACCTGGGCACCAGCCCGATTGCCGAGGGCGCGCAGGGCCAGATCATAACCATCACCGGCAGCATCTATGACGGTACCGGCTGGGCGCTGCGCGACGCGATGATTGAGGCCTGGCAGGCAGACGCGGCGGGCCGGTTCCCCGGCCAGGACGGCGCCGATCCGGCCGTGAGCGGCTTTTGCCGCTTTGCCGCCGACAAGGATAGCGGGCTTTTCACCCTGCGCACGGTCAAACCCGGCGCCACCCCGGCGCGTGGCGGCGCCGTGCAGGCCCCGCATATCAGCCTGTGGATCGTCGCGCGCGGCATCAATATCGGGCTGCAGACGCGCATCTATTTCGGCGACGAGGACAACAGCAACGATCCGCTGCTATCGCGGATCGAGCAGCGTCCCCGCGCCGAAACCCTGATTGCAAAACCCGACGGAGAAGGCCAATATCGCTTTGACATCCGCCTTCAAGGCGACGGCGAAACGGTATTTCTGGACCTTTGAATGGCTGACTTCCTGTTGATTCACGGATCGTGCCACGGCGCGTGGTGCTGGCGTGATGTCCTGCCCGAGTTGCAGGCGCGCGGCCACACCGCCCGCGCCATCGACCTGCCCAGCCACGGCGAGGATGCGACGCCCTACGCGCAGGTCATGCTGCATGATTACGCGCAGGCGATCATCAACGCCATCGACACCCCCGTCTACCTCGTCGGGCATTCCATGGCCGGCTTTCCGATCACGCTGGCAGCGCAACTGGCGCCCGAAAAGATCACCCGCCTGATCTACCTGTGCGCCTACGCCGCGCAGGACGGCAAATCGCTGGTGGACATGCGCCTTGAGGCCCCGCGCCAGCCGCTGATGCACGCCATCAAAAAAACCGACGACGGCCTGGCCTTCACCGTGGACCCCAATAAGACGGCCGAGGTGTTCTACCACGACTGCCCCGAGGGCACGGTGGACTACGCCAACGCCCGGCTCTGCCCGCAAGCGATCGCGCCGCAGGCCACGCCGATCACCCTTGGCCCCCGCGCGGCCAGCGTACCGCGCAGCTATATCCGCTGCGACGACGATCGCACCATCCCCCCCGAGTATCAGCGCACCATGACCCAGGACTGGCCCGAGGCGGACGTCTACGCCATGCCAACCGGCCATTCCCCCTTCTTCGCCGATCCCGCGGGACTGGCTGACATTCTCGACCGTATCGCGAAAGGATAACCCATGGCCGCCAGCGTGTTCGACAGCGCCCTGTTCTCGCGCCTTTTTCCCACCGGCGAAGCAGGCCGCCTGTTCACCGACAGCGCCGAGATCCGCGCGATGCTGCTGGTCGAAGGGGCGCTGGCCCGCGCGCAAGGCGAATTGGGTCTGATCCCCGAGCCATCGGCGCTCTATATCCACCGCGCCGCGATGGAGGTGCAGATCGATCCCGCCGCCCTGGCCGAGGCCACGGGCCAAAACGGCGTGTGCGTGCCGGGCCTTGTCGCTGCCTTTCGCGCGGCGGTCGAGGCGCCCGAGCACGCGCAATACATCCACTGGGGCGCCACCAGCCAGGACATCATCGACACCGGCCTGATGCTGCGCCTGCGCCAGCTCCTTGAGCAATGCGAGGATACCCTGCGCGCGGTGCTGCAGTCGCTGGCGACGCTGGCCGAGGACCACGCCGAAACGCCCATGGCCGCGCGCACCTGGGGGCAGGTCGCCACACCCACCAGCTTCGGCGCCCATGCCGCGCATTGGGGCGCGCCGCTCCTGGAGCTCCTGGAGGAAATGCCGCCCCTGCGCCAAGGCGCGCTGTGGGTCTCGCTATCGGGCGCGGCCGGCACCGCCGGCGCCCTTGGCCCGCAAGCGCCCGAATTGCGCGCCAAACTGGCCGAGGCCCTGCGCCTGCACGATCCCGCCCGCAGCTGGCACAGCGACCGCACCCCGATCCTGCGGATCGCGGGCTGGATCACCCGGTGCTGCGCCGCGCTTGGCAAGATGGGCGAGGATCTGACCCTTCTGGCGCAATCCGGCATCGCCGAGGCCGCGCCGGGCGGCGGCGGGGCCTCCTCGACCATGCCGCAAAAACAAAACCCCGTGACCCCCGGGGCGCTCACCGCGCTGGCGCGTCAGGCGGCGAGCCTCTCGCCCGCCCTCACCGGCGCCGCCCTGCACCGGCAGGAACGCGACGGCGCGGCGTGGTTCACCGAATGGCTGACCCTGCCGCAGCTCTGCCTGTCGGGGGCCTCGGCGCTGTTGCTGGCGCGCGACCTGACGCGCGCCATCACCCCCGACCCCGCGCGCATGGCCGCCACCCTCGGCGCGACCGGCGGCCTCGTCCACGCCGAAGCGCTCAGCTTCCGCTTGGCGCAAACCATGCCCCGCCCCGACGCCCAGGCCGCGGTCAAGGCGCTGTGCATCGAGGCAGGCCATAGCGGCACCCCGCTTGCCGATCTGGCAGCGCGCGATTTCCCCGACGCCGACCTCACCGGCATTTTCGACACCCGCGCCCAACTGGGCCAGGCCCCGACCGAGGCACGCGCATTCGCATCCACCGTGCGCGCCCTCTGACGCGCAATCCCCTGCCCTTCATCTTGCCAAAAATACTCAAATTCCACCCTCTGCCACAGGGCGAAACGCCCGCAAATTCCGCATATCAGCACAAGATTTTGCACTTGCAGCCTAACGCAGGCGGGGGCAGGCTGCGGCAAACCGCGAGGGAGAGAACATGCCTGAAATCCAAGCCGCCGTATGTCATGAATTCGGCCAGCCGCTGCGCATCGAAACCGTCAACCTGCGCGCCCCCGAAATGGGCGAGGTCTCGGTCAAGCTGGACGCCGTGGCAATCTGCCACTCCGACATTTCCTTCTGGGAGGGCGGCTTTGGCGGCGCCCTTCCCGCCGTCTACGGGCACGAGGCCGCGGGCCGCGTCACCGCCGTCGGCCCCGGCGTCACCGGCATCAATGAGGGCGACAGCGTCGCCGTCACGCTGATCCGGGCCTGCGGCACCTGCAACAGCTGCGGCGCGGGCAAACCGACGATCTGCGAGACGCCCTATGACGGTACCAAGGGGCCGCTGACCACCACCACCGGCGAGGCGGTCTTGCAGGGCCTGGCCTGCGGCGCCTTCGCCGAGGCCGTCGTCGTGGACCAAAGCCAGGTCGTCACCATCCCCGATGACCTGGGCAAGGACGTGGCCTCCCTCCTGTCATGCGGGGTGATCACCGGCGTTGGCGCGGCGGTCAACGCCGCCGGCGTGCGCGCCGGGCAGGATGTCGTCGTGATCGGTGCGGGCGGCGTGGGCCTCAACGCCATCCAGGGCGCGCGCATCGCGGGGGCACGCCGCGTGGTCGCGGTGGACATGCTCGAAAGCAAACTGGACATAGCCCGCGAATTTGGCGCCACCGACGCCATCCTCGCCGAAGGCAAGCCATGGTCCGAGGTCAAGAAACTTCTGGGCCGCGGCGCCGACGCGGTGCTGGTCACCGTGGGGGCCGCGCCGGTCTACGACAAGGCGCCGCGCTACCTGGCCAATGGCGGGCAGGTGGTGATGATCGGCATGCCGCATCTCGACCAAACCGCCAGCTACAGCCCCATCATCATGGCCGACGCGGGCCAGTCCATCGTCGGCTCCAAGATGGGCGACGTGGTGATCAAGCGCGACATTCCGTGGATGGTGGACCTCTACCAGCAGGGGCGCCTGAAGCTGGACGAGCTGATTTCGGGCCGCTGGCGCCTTGAGCAGATCAACGAGGCGATCGCCGACACCAAAACGGGCGCCGCGCGGCGCAACGTGATCGTCTTCGACTGAGCGCGCGCGCACCGACGCAATACCGACAGGATACCGACACCAGACAGACCGGCAAAAAAGCCCCCGGAGGCCCTCCATGAAACTCGCCGATCTCGACATCATCGTCACCGCCCCGCCGCCGCCTGGCTGGGGCGGGCGCTACTGGATACTGGTCAAGGTAACGACCGACACGGGCATTACCGGCTGGGGCGAATGCTATGCCGCCAGCGTCGGCCCCGAGGCGATGCGCGCCGTGATCGAGGACGTATTCGCCCGCCACATGCAGGGCGAAAGCCCTGAAAACATTGAGCTTATGTTCCGCCGCGCCTATTCGTCTGGCTTCACGCAGCGCCCCGACCTGACGGTCATGGGCGCGTTTTCGGGGCTCGAGATCGCCTGCTGGGACATCATGGGCAAGGCGCGCGGTCGCCCCGTCTGGGCGATGCTGGGCGGGCGGATGAACGCCGATGTGCGCTGCTACACCTACCTGTACCCCCTGCCCCATCACGACATGGGCGAATTCTGGGTCTCGCCCGAGATGGCCGCAGAATCCGCCGCCGAGGCCGTAAGTCGCGGATATACCGCGATAAAATTCGACCCGGCCGGCCCCTACACGATGCGCGGCGGGCACATGCCAGCGATGTCGGACATCACCCGATCGGTCGCGTTCTGCGCCGCGATTCGCGATGCCGTGGGGGACCGCGCCGACCTTCTGTTCGGCACGCATGGGCAATTCACCGCCGCCGGCGCGATCCGGCTGGGCCATGCGCTCGAACCCTATTCGCCCCTATGGTTCGAAGAGCCGGTGCCCCCCGACGACGTGCCCGCGATGGCCCGGGTGGCGCAAGCGGTGCGCATCCCCATAGCCACCGGCGAGCGCCTGACCACCAAGGCCGAGTTCGCGCCGCTTCTGGCGCAAGGGGCGGCCGAGATCCTGCAGCCCGCCCTGGGTCGCTCGGGCGGGATATGGGAGACGCGCAAGATCGCCGCGCTGGCCGAGGCATATGGCGCACAGCTTGCCCCGCACCTTTACGCCGGGCCGGTGGAATGGGCCGCCAACCTCCACCTTGCCAGCGCGATCCCCAACCTGCTTATGGCCGAAACTATCGAAAGCCCGTTTCACGACGCGCTGATCAAGGGCGTGATCCGCGTCGAGCGCGGGCATGTGCGCCTGTCCGACGCACCGGGCCTTGGTATCGAGGTAGACGAGGACCTTGCCCGCGCGCACCCCTACCGCGGCGATGGCCTGCATCTTGAAATGCGCGACGCCCCTTGCGATTATGCCAATGGCAACCAATTTGAAGGGGGCGCCCCCGCACCCAAGCGGTGATCTCGCCTTGTCGGAATTTAGGTGCTAACATGATCGCAAATGAACAGGATCAGACGCACGTGACACTCCCTCCCCCACCCGCTCCCCCCGAAGAGATGGAGCGTAGCGCCGAAGCGGCAGCCGCCTATCTCAAGACACTCGCGCACGAGGGGCGGTTGATGATCCTGTGTCATCTCGGCTCGGGCGAGAAATCAGTGGGCGAGTTGGAGCAGTTATTGCAAATCCGGCAGGCCGCCGTCAGCCAAATGCTCGCCCGCCTGCGCGAAGAGGGGCTGGTGGCCACGCGCCGCGACGGCAAGACCATCTATTACCGCCTCGCCGATGAAAACACCTACGAGGTGATCACTCTTCTGTATCGCCTGTTTTGTAGCCCCGCAGGGCAGCAAGACGGCCCCGTTACCTGCTGAGGCGCGGCGGACAAGGCATCCCTACGCATCTCACACGGCCATTGAAAAAGGCGCGCAAATAAATGCGCGCCTTTTGTCTATCGGGTAAGTCCGGGCCAGTTGCGCCGCGCCCTATTCAAAGGCGCAGCCGGTGCGCACGCCCAGCTTGCGAAAGATGATCGCAGCGGGGCAGAAGCCGGTAAAGGACGACTGGATCAGGTTCGCGCCGATGAACACGGTGAACCACATCCACAGCGGCGAGACCCAAACAGTCAGCGCCACGCTTACGAGGACCATGATACCGGCAAATAGCATTACGGAACGGTCGAGGGTCATTTTATCCATCCTGTCTGGTCTTTAAGGCCCGCAGGCAGCGGGCGGTTCCACATCAATATACGTATTCCATAACCAGAATACAATAGCGAAGGCCGTTTCTTGCCTCCCGCAAGTACAAGCTGACGCAGGCTGCAAGCCCGGGCAGCGCCCTTCGGTTCAGAAGGGTGAGCGTCTTGCAGAAGAGGTTTCCCGCAAAGGAAATGGCCTCAAGACCTCCTCAATAGCCCACCTAAGCCGATTTCACCCAGCTCACGATCTGCGCGGCGGGCATGGCGCCGGATTTGCGCGCCGCCTCGCGCCCGCCCTTGAACCGGGCCATGGTGGGGATGCCGCGGATGCCATAGGCGCTGCCGGCCTTCGGGTGCGCCTCGGTGTTCAGCTTGACCAGCCGCGCATCGCCGCGCAGTTCGCTCGCCGCCTTGGAAAACTCGGGCGCCATCATCCGGCAGGGGCCGCACCACGGCGCCCAGAAATCCACCACGAGCGGCACATCATCGGTGCGCGCGGCCTTTTGCAGGGTGGCGAAATCCACCTCGACCGCCTTTCCGGGCATCAGCGATGCACCGCATGTCCCGCATTTTGGCTTGGCCGACAGTCGGTCGGGCGCCACGCGGTTCACCTGTCCACACGACAGGCAAGTCAGTTTCATCGACGCCATGGCGCCCTCCGTTTTTACATTCTGCTTTTCATATATAACTCCCCGCGCGCCGCGCAATCCTGGGGCCGCTGCTTTTTTTCTTGAAACGTGCAAAGGGCAATCCCATAATATCCTGTGCGACGTTACCATATCGACCATCTGTTCCATCTCGGCTCAGTCACTCGATCTTGCACTGACTAGCCAGGCTGCCGCACTCCCGCGGGCAGCATCTTGAGAAGGAAAACTACGGATGGCTACTGGCACCGTGAAATGGTTTAACACCACCAAAGGCTACGGCTTCATCGCGCCCGACGGCGGCAGCAAGGACGTTTTCGTCCATATTTCGGCTGTTGAGCGATCGGGCCTGACCGGCTTGGCCGACAACCAGAAAGTGACGTTCGACGTCGAAGCGGGCCGTGACGGCCGCGAATCGGCCGTGAACATCGCGCTGGCCTGACACCGGCCTTTGGCTGGAAAGACACGCAAGCGGGCCCCGTTTCGGGGCCCGTTTCGCGTTTGGGGCGCGCCCATTAGGGGAGTGCATCGACGGGCCGCGGTGCGGCGATCCTACGCTGGTGCGAGGCACTTTATGCCAGCAAAATCCGCGGCCTTATGTATCAAACGCACCAGTTTGGGCTGGAGTGCCGAAATGATTAGGACTCCACAATCAGAAGGTGTTGGGGCACCCTCCCCGGCATGCTCAAAAGAATCATTTCACTTTCTTTACTGGCTGCGCTCGTTGTTTGGGAGTTGTTTGTACAGCCGGTTTGGAACATCAACGTTGAACGATGGGCCGAGAGCAGGAAAATCGATGGAGCTATTGATACAGCTTCGCGTGGTGACTGGATGAGGTTACCTGATTGGGCATCAAACTTACTAGCATTCCTAGCTGGGGACTTCCTTATCGGTGCCGCGTCTGTTGCAGCAGTATTCCTTGTGATTGATCTGCTAGGATGGCTTGTTATGGGAAGGTGTCGGCAATATGCCCGAACGTTAGGATCACTGGCTATAGAAATCCACAACGTTGAAAGGTCGATAAGGCGCACTATTGAAAAGATGCCTTCAGGCGCGAATGCTCGTATCCGGCCCGGTGTGCCCACATCTCTGCCTCTTGATGATGCCATGAAGTCAAAAGCCGTGCTGGCTCAGCTAGGTAAGCACGGGATACCTACCCCGGATATAGGCGAGGGGTTAGGATTTAGGGCATCAAAATTCTTGGCTGACTACTTCGCCACAGTCTACCCGTTTGTCGCCAAGGGGCTGAGAAAGGAAGCCAAACGAGAGGCGGCGAAATATCTTTCTAAAGTCGAATCTCAGTCAAACCAATCGCCTCCAAAGATTGAATAAGAAACGCTGCGCTGAACTTGCCACGAGACAGCTTGTTTCGAACGTTCGCCTCTTTATCCCCAATCATTTCAGCAAGTTGCGTGTAAGTCACACCTTTGCGCTTCAACTCTGCTTTCAGGAGGTTTGCAGCCTTCGCCTCCCATTCCGTTTGCTCTGCCATGTATCACCTATATAGCTTAATGCACTATTTTTGATACATATGCCCTTGTATGGGATGCGTCAACGTACTACATATGATGCATAGGCATCGGAAATGGTACAATGGCACAACACTTCCTTCTCTCAGCAGCTTCCCGCACCCTCAGCCTGCGCTCGATCTACAAGGCAGGGGAGGACGCGGCTTACCAGACATTCTGCGAAATGCGCTGGCCCGAGACGGATGGCGAGGCGGTGTGCCCGCGTTGCGGCCATGACGAGACCTACAGCATCACCACCCGCCGCAAGTTCAAATGCAAGGCGTGCGCGCACCAGTTTAGCGTAACCAGCGGCACCATCTTCGCCAGCCGCAAGATGGATTTCGTGGACCTGCTGGCCGCGATCTGCATTCTGGTGAACGCGTCCAAGGGCGTGTCCATGATCCAGCTTTCCCGCGACCTGGACTGCCAATACAAGACCGCGTTCGTTCTGGCGCACAAGCTGCGCGAGGCGATGGCGTCCGAGGTTCAGACAGGCGAAGTTCTGGAAGGCCATATCGAGATTGATGGCGCATACTTTGGCGGGCACGTTCGCCCCGAAAACCGCAAGGAAGATCGCAAGGACCGCCGCCGCAAGGAAAACCAGACCGGCGAGCGCCGCGTCGTGATCGCCATGCGTGAGCGCGTGGGCCGCACCCTGCCTGTCGTCAGCATGGACGAGGGCGAAGGTGTTGCGCTGGCCAACGAGAACGTGTGCCGCATGGCCACCATGTCAGCCGACGAGGCAAGCCATTGGGACTTGCTGCATGACGGGTGGGCCGTTGATCGCGTGAACCACAGCGAGTGCTACAGCGACCACGGCAAGCACACCAACATGGCGGAAAGCTATTTCTCCCGCCTGCGCCGCATGGTCTCCGGCCAGCATCACCATGTCAGCCCGCAGTACCTGCACCAGTATGCGAACCACGCCGCATGGCTGGAAGACAACCGCCGAAGCGACAACGGCGAACTGGCACACCGTTTGGCGGCGAACGCGATGGAAGCGCCGGTCAGCCGGAGCTGGAAGGGCTATTGGCAGCGGGCGGCGTAAATCGCGACCGTGACAAACTGGCGCGATGGGCCCAAGCTTACGATCTTAGACCTTGCATATGGCGTCTAAGACATGTACGTATCACCTATCATAATGATAGGCGGCGATATGGATGGAAAACGAATTTCGCAGCGCTTGCTTCAAGAACAATATGCAAGTCGAGTGCGAGACCTATGTCAAAATACATCCAACATCGTCCTCACTGAACACGCCGAAGACCGTATGTGGGAACGCCATATCAACTTTGATCTAGTGCTGAAGGCGCTTAGGAATGGGCAGATCACATATCAAAAGCTCGACAAGAACGGCAATCCAGAGCTACAAGCTTCGATTTTTGTGAGGTCTCGATCAATGAGCGTCATTTGTGCGCTGGTGCAGCATAACGGGAGGATAATTGTGATCACAACCATGTGGGACGACACGCAATGAACAATGTTTTGGCATTTCACTGCGAAGAAGATGGCGCTGAAAAGGAACCCATGTTGTATCGTGCATGTGGGGTGGAAGGAATATACCTGCATGACGGCTATGAGATCATCGATGAGGGTGATTACGGACGGTCTTTGATCGTCCACGACGCGGACACGCTTCACAAGATTATCGGATTGGAGATCGCCCTTTCCCGTCCGCACCTCTCGCATAGAGACGTAGTCTTCATGCGCGGGCAAATGGAAAAGTCGCAGGTTGAGCTTGCGAATGAGATTGGCGTTAGTGCGCAAATGGTGGCGCGCTACGAGAAAGAGGATCAAACGGACATCACCGGACCAGCCGATAGGCTTTTGCGGGCAGTTTATGTTGCACACCTATTTCCTGATCAGCAGGAGAGGATAATGCACAAGATCATTGGCCTTTACCAAGACGAAGATGACACAGTGCCGAACTTAGTCTTTTCTCGCGCTCAAGCCCATTGGGCAAAAATGGGTGGCGCAACGGAAGTGGCTTAAAGGCAGCCGCGACTGATCAGAATGGACCTGCGATCTCGCAGGTCCATTTTCATATTCTAGCGCCATTCCCGCCCCTCACGCCTCACTTTACCCTTACGCTCCAGCCTCAACAGCGCCTGATAAACCCGCTGATACATTAGCTGGTATGACACCCCTTCGGCCTGTAATGCTTGCGTGATGGCCTCTGGCGTTCTGTGTCCACCTTCGATTGCTGCCAGCACCTTGCGGCTCATGCGGCCCTTGTAGGTGCCGTTTACGGGCAGTCTGCGCGTGTATTCTGGTAGTTCCACCCCGCGCAACGCCAGCAAGGCTTCAACATGATCTAGCCCGTCCCGACCGTGGCGCACGATTTCCTTGCGTAGCGCCAGTAGCGCGTTGTCTATGCTCCTATCCTGCATGGGCACATAATGATTCACATCGGCCCGTTATGCAGCTATATTGTTGGTGCGTTTGATACATAAGGCCGAAAATCCGAATAACATTTTTACGTTGCGTGGACGTCAGTCAAATCACCGTGCCGTCACGCCAGAGGCGTGTCGATGATGGGCGGCGCCCCTTTGGGGCGACGGGCGGCCCGGCGATGCGCGGCGGCCTGCGGCCTTGATTCCGTGCAGGGCGGAAAGGGCCACCCTCACACCGCCGTATCACTGCACCCGCTCGATCAGCTCGATCACCTTCGGCCCTACCCGCTCTACGATGCGGCGCACGCCCTCGGCGTTGGGGTGGATGCCATCGGGCTGCATGTAGCGCATCGCACCAGCCGGATCATCAGCGCCCAGCCCCTCAAAAAAGCTCGGATGATACAACGCGCCATAGGCGCGCGACAGCTCGGGCCAGATGGCATCGAACTCGGCCTTGTACTCGGGCCCGTAATTGCCCGGCGCCTCCATCCCAACGAGTAGCACCTCGACATCCGCGTCGTTGGCGGCCTGCAAGATCCCCTCGATATTCGCGCGCGTCACCGCCGGATCAATGCCGCGCAGCAGGTCATTGCCGCCAAGCGCCACGATCATCGCGTCCACGTCGGGCGTCAGCGTCCACTCGACCCGCGCCAACCCGCCGGCGCTGGTATCGCCCGACACGCCCGCGTTGACGACGCGCACATCGCGCCCCTTCCGCGCCAGCCAATCGCGCAACTGCGGCACGAACCCCTCTTGCGAGATCAGGCCATAGCCCTGCGTCAGGCTATCGCCAAGCGCGGCCACGGTGACCTGCCCCGCCGTCGCTACCGCGGGCATCACGATCAGAAACAGCGCCAGCACCTTGCCAGCAAGCACGCGCACCCCATATGAAGAAAAATCATTGAATCGCAGGCGCATCCGCATGACCGACCCCGTTATTTCGCTTTCCGAGGCCTCGCTGACCCTTGATGGCAACGCCGGCCTCGTCGAGATACTCCATGGCATAACGCTGGATGTCCAGAGGGGCGAAACGCTTGGCCTCGTCGGCCCGTCCGGATCCGGCAAATCCTCGCTGCTGATGCTGATCGGCGGGCTTGAGCGCGCGACCGGCGGCACCGTTACCGTTCTGGGCCGCGAGATGGGCGCCATGAACGAGGACGCCCTCGCCCGGTTCCGACGCGATCACATGGGCGTGGTGTTCCAGTCGTTTCACCTGATCCCGACGATGACCGCGCTGGAAAACGTGGCGACGCCCCTCGAAATGGCCGGCCACGCCGATGCGATGGCCCGTGCGCGCGAGGAATTGCGCGCCGTTGGCCTGACGGACCGGGCCGATCACTACCCCGCGCAGATGTCGGGCGGCGAACAACAGCGCGTCGCGCTGGCGCGCGCATCGGCGCCGCGCCCCGATATCCTGCTGGCGGACGAGCCGACCGGCAACCTCGATGGCACCAACGGCGCGGCGATCATCGATCTGCTGTTCGGGCTGCGCGATCGGCACGGCGCGACGCTGGTCCTGGTCACCCACGCGGCCGAGCTGGCGGCGCGCTGTGATCGGGTCGTGCACCTGCGCGACGGCGCCATCGCCCCGGATGCGGATGCCGAGGCGGTGGTATGAGCAGCTTGCGCCTCGCAGCCCGGTTTGCCTTGCGCGAGATGCGCGGCGGCTTGCAAGGCTTTCGCATCTTCCTCGCGTGCCTGGCCATGGGCGTGGCCGCGATCGCCGCCGTGGGCAGCATCCGTGCCGGGATCGAGGCGGGCCTAAAACGCGATGGCGCGGCCCTTCTGGGTGGCGAGGCCGAGATGGAATTCACCTACCGCTTCGCCAGCGCCGACGAACGCGCCTGGATGCGCCAAGCCGCCGATGCCGTGTCCGAGGTGGTCGATTTCCGCTCCATGGCCGTGCGCGGCAGCGGCGAGGCGGCGCAACGCGAACTCACGCAGATCAAGGCCGTGGATGGCGCCTATCCCCTGTTCGGCACCGTGCGGCTTGACTCCGCCATCCCGCTGGACGAAGCGCTTGCCGGTGCTGGCGGCCTGCCCGGCGCGGTGATGGATGCCCTCCTGATCCAGCAACTTGGCCTTGCACCCGGCGACACCTTCCGTCTTGGCACGCAAGACTTCCGCCTAATGGCCACGCTGATGGCCGAGCCCGACAGCGCCGCCGCCGGGTTCGGGCTTGGCCCGCGCACCATCGTGGCGCGCGATGCGCTTGACGGCTCAGGGCTGTTGCAACCCGGCACGCTCTATACCTCGAAATACCGAATGGACCTGCCCGAGGGCGCAGACTTGAACGCGCTCAAGGCCCGCGCCGAGGCCGAGTTTTCCGAGAGCGGCATGCGCTGGCGCGACGCGCGCAACGGCGCGCCGGGGGTGGCGCGGTTCGTCGACCGGATCGGCGCCTTTTTGGTGCTGGTGGGGCTGTCGGGGCTGGCCGTGGGCGGCGTGGGCGTGTCGGCGGCGGTGCGCGCCTACCTGTCGGAAAAGACCGGCGTCATAGCCACGCTGCGCACGCTTGGCGCCGAGCGGCGCCTGATCTTTCAGCTCTATTTTCTGCAAATCGGCGCGCTGTCGCTGATCGGCATCGCTTTGGGGCTGATCCTTGGCGGCGGCATGCCGATGCTGCTGGCCCCCCTGATCGAGGCGCGCCTGCCGGTCCCGGCCGAGTTTACCCTGCACCCCGGACCACTTGCCGAGGCGGCGATTTACGGCGCGCTGACGGCGCTGATCTTCACCCTCTGGCCGCTGGCCCGCACCGGCGAGGTGCGCGCCGCCACCCTGTTTCGCGACGCGATGGATGCGGGCCGCCCCCTTCCGGCATGGCCGTTCCTTGTGGTCACGGCGGCGCTGCTGGCGGCGCTGGTCGCCGTGGCGGTGTGGTTCTCGCAGGCGGCATGGCTGACGCTGTGGACGGCGGGCGGCATCGCGTCGGCGCTGCTGGCGCTGGCGCTGGCGGCGTTGGCGGTGCGGGCCCTGTCGAAACGCCTGCGGGCGGGGGCGCGGGGGCGTCCGGCGCTCCGCTGGGCGCTGGCTGCCATCGGCGGGCAGAGGGGCGAGGCCGCCTCGGTCGTGCTGTCGCTGGGGCTGGGCCTGTCGGTTCTCGCCGCCGTCGGCCAGATCAGCGGCAACCTCAAGGGCGCCATCGCCACCGATTTACCCGATGTGGCACCGTCCTACTTCTTCGTCGACATCCAGAAGGACCAAATGCCCGCGTTTCGTGAGAGGATCACCGGCGATCCGGCGGTCAGCCGCATGCAAAGCGCACCGATGCTGCGCGGCGTCATAACCCGCATCAACGGCCAAAACGCCCAAGACATCGCCGGCGATCACTGGGTCGTGCGCGGCGATCGCGGCATCACTTACGCCGACGCCCGCCCCGAGGGGACAAAGATCACCGCCGGCACGTGGTGGGGCGAGGGGTATGACGGTCCCCCGCAAATCAGCTTCGCCGCCGAAGAGGCGCGCGAGTTGGGCCTTTCCCTGGGCGACACCCTAACCGTCAACATCCTTGGCCGCGACATCACCGGCACCATCACCAGCCTGCGCGAGGTCGATTTTTCCACCGCCGGAATGGGCTTCGTGCTGGCGATGAACGCATCCGCCCTGTCGGGCGCGCCGCACACCCACATCGCCACCGTCTACGCCGCCCCCGAGGCCGAAGCGCAGATCCTGAGCGATATCGGCGATATGTTCCCCAACGTGACCGCGATCCGCGTGCGCGACGCCATCAACCGCGTGGCCGAGGTCCTGGGCGGCCTGTCGGCGGCCACCTCCTACGGCGCGGCGGCAACGCTGCTGACGGGGTTCCTGGTGCTGATCGGCGCGGCCGCTGCCGGCCAAAACGCCCGCAGCTACGAGGCGGCAATCCTGCGCACTTTGGGCGCCACCCGCCCTCGCATATTATTTAGCTTCGCACTGCGCGCCGCGCTTTTGGGGGCGGCGGCGGGGCTGGTGGCGCTGGCCGCCGGTATCACCGCCGGTTGGGCCGTCAGCTACTACGTGATGGACACCGGCTTTGCCGTGATGTGGCCGTCGGCGCTGGCCATCGTGGCAGGCGGCGTGCTGGCTACGCTTCTGGCCGGTCTCGGCTTTGCCTGGCGGCCCCTGTCGCTACGCCCCGCCGGTGTCCTGCGCGCCCGCGAATAACGCGCGGCCCGCCGGCAAAGCGCTCCACTGCGGCTTCTTCTGGCCAAAAATATCCAGCTCCGCCGGCCCGGGGCCAGCCGCACCGCCCGGTCTCGGACGGCACGGCCGCGCCCATTCTACTCTGCCGCCTCGTCGTAGGACGACAGCGGCGGGCAGGTGCACACCAGGTGCCGGTCGCCATAGACGTTGTCCACCCGCCCCACGGGCGGCCAGTACTTGTCGACCCGGAACGCCCCGGGTGGAAAGCACCCCTGCTCGCGGCTATAGGGGCGGTCCCATTCCTTGACCAGGTCCTCCATAGTGTGCGGCGCGTTCTTGAGCGGGTTGTTCTCCGCGTCAATGCGGCCCTCCTCGATGTCGCGAATCTCTTCGCGGATCGCCAGCATCGCGTCGCAGAACCGGTCCAACTCGGCCTTGGTCTCCGACTCGGTCGGCTCCACCATCAGGGTCCCGGCCACAGGCCAGCTCATCGTTGGCGCGTGGAACCCGCAATCGACCAGCCGCTTGGCGATATCATCGACGGTAACGCCCGCGCTGGCGGCAAAGGGGCGGGTATCAAGGATGCACTCATGCGCCACCCGCCCCGCCTTACCCTTGAAGAGCACGTCATACGCCCCCTCCAACCGCTTGGCGATGTAATTGGCATTGAGGATCGCAACGCGCGTCGCCTGCGTCAGGCCCTCGCCGCCCATCATCATGCAATACGCCCAACTGATCGGCAGCAACGAGGGCGAGCCATACGGCGCCGCGCTGACCGGTCCCTGCTCGCCGCCGGTGGCAGGATGGCCCGGCAGGTGCGGCACAAGGTGCTCTTTCACGCCAATCGGACCCATGCCGGGACCGCCGCCGCCATGCGGGATGCAGAACGTCTTGTGCAGGTTCAAATGGCTGACATCCCCGCCTAGGTCCCCGGGCCTCGACAGGCCCACCATCGCGTTAAGGTTGGCACCGTCGATATAAACCTGCCCGCCATGCGCGTGGGTGATCTCGCAAACCTCGCGCACGGTCTCCTCGAACACGCCATGGGTCGAGGGGTAGGTAATCATGCAAGCCGCCAGCGTGTCGGCATGCGCCTCGGCCTTGGCGCGGAAATCGTCCAGGTCTATATCGCCGTTCTCGGCGGACTTGATCACCACCACGTCCCAGCCAACCATATGCGCGCTGGCCGGGTTGGTGCCATGCGCCGAGGTAGGGATCAGGCACACGTTGCGCTGCCCCTGTCCGCGCGCGCGCTGCCATGCCGCGATGGTAAGCAGCCCCGCATATTCGCCCTGCGCGCCGCTGTTGGGCTGCATCGAGATCGCGGCATAGCCGGTGATCTGGCACAGCTGTTCCGACAACCCGTCGATCATCTCGCGGTAGCCCTCGGCCTGATCGGCGGGGGCAAACGGATGCATCTCGGCAAACTCGGGCCAGCTCACCGGCATCATCTCGGCGGCCGAATTGAGCTTCATCGTGCAAGACCCCAGCGGGATCATCGCCCGGTCCAGCGCAAGATCGCGGTCTGACAGGCGCCGCATGTAGCGCATCATCTCGGTCTCGGCCCGGTTCATGTGGAACACCGGATGCGTCAGGTACTCGCTCTGCCGCACCAGCCGCTCGGGCAGGCGGTAGTGATGCTCCAGGTCGTCATCGCTACGCTCGATCCCGAAGGCGCGCCAGACCGCCTCGGTGGTGGCGCGGCGGGTCACCTCGTCCAGGGTGATGCCGATCCGGTCCTCGCCCACGGCCCGCAGGTTAATCCCCTCGCCCCGCGCCGCGGCCATGATATCGCCCTGCCGCGCGCCAACGTTGACGGTGATCGTGTCAAAGAACGCCTCGGGCTCTATGACATAGCCCGCATCCTCAAGGCCCTGCGCCAGGCGCACGGTCTTGCGGTGGATACGCTGCGCGATGGCGCGCAAGCCCTTCGGCCCATGGAACACCGCGTAGAAAGACGCCATCACCGCCAATAGCGCCTGCGCCGTGCACACGTTGCTGGTGGCCTTTTCGCGGCGGATATGCTGCTCGCGCGTTTGCAGGGCCAGCCGGTAGGCGCGGTTGCCGTGGCTGTCCACGCTGACCCCCACAAGGCGCCCGGGCATCGCCCGCTTGAAGCTGTCGCGGCAGGCCATGTAAGCGGCGTGCGGGCCGCCATAGCCCATCGGCACGCCGAACCGCTGCGTGTTGCCCACGGCGATATCGGCCCCCATTGCGCCCGGCTCCTTCAATAGGCACAGCGCCAGCGGGTCCGCGATCACGATCCCGGCGGCCTTGGCGTCGTGCAGCGCCTCGATCTGATCGGTGAAATCGCGCAGATGGCCATGTGTGCCCGGATACTGGAACACCGCGCCGAACACCTTGTCAGCCTCCAAGTCATCGGGCGCCCCGATGATCACCTCGATACCCAACGGCGCGGCGCGGGTCTTGATCACGGCGATATTCTGCGGGTGACAGTTCTCATCGACGAAAAACGCCTTCGCCTTGGATTTCGCCACCCGCTGCGCCATGGCCATCGCCTCGGCCGCCGCCGTCGCCTCGTCCAGAAGCGAGGCGTTGGCGATCTCCAGCCCGGTCAGGTCGCTGATCATCGTCTGGAAGTTCAGCAGCGCCTCAAGCCGCCCCTGGCTGATCTCGGGCTGATAGGGAGTGTAGGCGGTGTACCACGCCGGGTTTTCAAACACGTTGCGCTGGATCGCGGGGGGCGTGACGGTGCCATGATACCCCTGCCCGATCAGCGAGGTCATAACCGTGTTCTTCTCGGCCACGCGGCGCATGTGGTTCAAAAGGCCGCGCTCTGACTTGGGCTTACCGAAATCCAGCGGCTCATCTTGCCGAATGCCCTTGGGCACGGTCTGATCGATCAGCTCCTCAAGCTCTCCGACACCAAGCACCGAAAACATCTGTTCCATTTCCTCGGGCGACGGCCCGATATGGCGCCGATTGGCAAAATCATATGGCAGGTAGTCGGTCGGTTTGAACGGCATCGCATGCCTCCCCAGTTTCCTGCGGGCGCCGGACTGGCGCACCGCGCTGCTTCATCTTGCTCAAAATACTCCCGCCGGAGGCGGCACCACGCCGCCACCGCCGCGCACACGCGCGAGACACGCGCGCACGCAGGGAGAGCGATCAACCCACGAAATCCTTGTAGGCGTCCTCGTCCATGTAGTCGTCCAGCGCCGACAGATCGTCGATCTTCATCTTGAAGAACCACGCCTCGCCCAGCGGGTCCTCGTTGACTTTGCCCGGATCGTCCACGATCGCCTCGTTCACCTCGACAACCTCGCCGTCCAGCGGCGCCGAGATATCGCTGGCCGCCTTGACGCTTTCGATCACCACGATCTCGTCGCCCTTGGCGACCTTGGTGTCGATCTCGGGCAACTCGACAAACACCACGTCGCCCAATTGCGAACTGGCATGCTCGGTGATCCCCACCACGACCAGACCGTTGTCATCGGCGCGCAGCCATTCATGATCTTCGGTAAATTTCATGTCTTCCTGTCCCTGTCCTTGTGGTTACGTTGATGTCAGCGTTTGAAGTTGGCCGGCACGAAGGGCAGCTCGGCCACCTTCACGGGGTGGCGTTTGCCGCGCAGCTCGCCAAACACCGTTGTGCCCGGCGCGGTCCTCTCGGCCGGCAGGTATCCCATCGCCACCGGGCCGCCCACCGTGGGGCCAAACCCGCCCGAGGTGATCACGCCCACCGGCGCGCCGCCCGCCTCCTCGGCAAACAGCTCGACCCCCTCGCGCATCGGCGCACGCCCCTGCGGGCGCAGCCCGACGCGCTTGCGCGGGGCGCCGTCCTCAAGCTCCTGCAAGATGCGCTCGGCGCCGGGAAAGCCGCCCGCGCGCGCGCCGCCGTTTCGGCGCACCTTCTGGATTGCCCAGCTTAGGCCAGCCTCAATCGGGCTGGTCTCGCTGTCGATGTCATGACCATAAAGGCACAGCCCCGCCTCAAGCCGCAAGCTGTCCCGCGCGCCCAAGCCAATGGGCGCGACCGCCTCGTGCTCCAGAAGTCGGCACGCCAGCGTCTCGGCCGCGTCCGCGGGCACCGATATCTCGAACCCGTCTTCGCCGGTGTAGCCCGATCGCGACACCCAGCACTCCGCGCCCGCCAACTCAAGCGTCGCCACGTCCATGAACCGCATCTCTGCCGCGGCGGGGTTCAGCCCGACCAAGACCGCCTCGGCCTCGGGCCCCTGCAACGCCAACAACGCGCGATCTTCGATCACCTCGACGCGCACATCCGCGCCCAGCCCGGCGCGCATCAGCGCGATATCGGCGTCCTTGCAGGCCGCGTTGACCACCACGAACAGGTGATCGCCGCGATTGGCCATCATCAGATCGTCCTCGATCCCGCCGCCTTCATTGGTGAAAAAGCCATAGCGCTGCCGGTTCTCGCCCAGACCGGCGATATTAACCGGCACCAACGCCTCCATCGCGCGTGCCACCTGCGCGTAATCGCCGCCTCGCAACACTACCTGCCCCATGTGGCTGACGTCGAAAAGGCCGGCGCGCGTGCGAGTGTGCTGATGCTCCTTCATCACGCCCGCGCTGTATTGCACCGGCATGTCATAGCCCGCGAAAGGCACCATCCTGGCGCCCAGTTCCACATGCAGGTCATGAAGCGGCAAACGCATCAAATCCGTCATCAACGTTCCTTCCGTTGTGCCGTGCTGATCCGTTTGCGCATCGCCCGGCATCCCATGTTTCCCGCGCCTTTTGCGGAAAACCGTGATGCCCCCTCTGTCCGTTCGCCTGAGATCGCTATCCCTTCGGCGGGCGCGTGATATCTGCGCCTCTCTCCAGAGTGTTCATGCCAGGGCGGTCCTTGTCGCCTGAGAGTTTCCGGGGCGGTTGCTCCTTCGGCACCGGATATACCGGTTCTCCCGTCCTGACCCCTGTTGGTGTAGCCGAGTCGTTGGCATCAGACAAGTGGTCGCTTCCGAACAAATGCGCGATCACGCCCCCGGCCGGCACGACACCGTCGACATGATCTCGAACAGCGGAAGGTTGTCGCACACCAGCGCATCCAGCGTGATACCGTCCAGATGCGCATAAAACGCCTCCGCCGCGTCGGCCACCGCCAGCTTCAGGCGGCAGGCATCCACCAGAGGACAGGTGTTATCCACATCGGCAAAGCACTCGGCGATCGGAACGCTGGATTCCAGCGTGCGGAATATCTCGCCGATATGGATGTCCGCCATGTCCCGCGCCAGTTCCAGACCGCCATTGCGGCCCCGGTGCGTGCGGATATAGCCAAGCTGCCCCAACTGGTTGATCACCTGCGCGAGGTGATTCTCGGACGTGTTGCAGCATCGTGCGATCTCGGACTTGGTGACAAGCCGACCCTGGTTCGCGCCGCAAAACATCAAAACGCGGATGGCAAGGTTTGTTCGCTTCGTTATGCGCAATTTTTCGCCTCTGCTGATCCAATGGGATGGGTGATTGTGCCCATGCAACGTGCGTGATGTATTGACATGAATCAAACTCGAGGGGAATAGCTGCATGAATGATGCCTTTTTCTTTGGCTACGGCTCACTGGTGAACCGGGCCACGCATAGTTACACCGATGCCCACCCCGCCACCGCCCGCGACTGGCGGCGTGTGTGGCGGCACACACCGGTCCGGGCCGAGGCATTCCTGACTGTGCATCCCGCGCCGGGCGGCCAAATCCGCGGGCTGATGGCCTCGGTGCCCGGCAACGACTGGCAGGCGCTCGATGAGCGCGAAGAGGCGTATGACCGCATGCCCGCGCGCGACCAGATCGACCACCCCCTGCCCCACCGGCCCGATATCGCGCTCTACGTGATCCCCGTGGGCAAGCATGGCACCCCCAGCCAGCACCGCCCGATCCTGCTCAGCTACCTGGACGTGGTCGTGCAGGGGTTCTTGCGCGAATACGGCGAGGACGGCGTGCACGAGTTTTTCGACACCACCGATGGCTGGGACGCGCCGGTTCTCGACGACCGCGCCGATCCCCGCTACCCCCGCCACCAGACCCTGACCCGCGCCGAGCGCAGCATGGTCGACGAGGCCCTGGCCGACCGCCGCGTAAGGATCATCCCCGGCTAAGCTGGTGCTATACAAGCGATACGTCTGTGTCTTCTTCTGGCCTGAAATATCCCGGGGGGCCGCGCGGCACGCGCGGCGGGGGCAGCGCCCCCTGCACACATAGCAATCCGCGCACGCCATGAGGCAGCCTAATACGAAGTCATATCAACAGCTTAGGAAAACCGTTTCACTGTGAACCCCGCGCCCGAACCTTTTGTAGCAGCGGCATCAGTTGCGCCATCTCCGGCCCGTGCGCCTGCCCGGTCAGCGCCTTCCTGAGCGGCATGAACAGGCCCCGCCCCTTGCGCCCGGTCGCCTCTTTCACCTGTGCGGTCCAGGCGGCCCATGTCCCCTCATCGAAGGGCGGCTCGGGCAACAGGGCCATCGCCTGCGCCACGACATCACGGTCCTCCTCGTCGATCACCGGCTCGGCCCCGTCGCGGCACATCTCCCACCAGGCCCGCAGGTCGGCCCGGGTGGTGATATTCTCGCGCGTGACCGCCCAGAATCGTGCCGCCTGATCATCCGGCACGCCAAGCGCGGCGATATCCTCGGCCACGTCCGCCAGCTCCAGCGTCTGCAGGTGCCGCGCAGTCAGCGGGAACAGATCGCGCTCGTCGAACTTGGTCGGCGCGGCGCCGAAGCGGGTGATGTCGAACCCCTCGACCAGCTCGTCAACGCTGCCGCGCAGCTCCACCGGGTCGGACGAGCCCAGCCGCGCCATCAGCGACAGAAGCGCCATCGGCTCGACCCCCTGGGCGCGCAGGTCCTTGATCGACAACGCCCCAAGCCGCTTCGACAGCGCCTCGCCCTGCGGCCCGGTCAGCAGCGAATGATGCGCGAATTGCGGCACCGCACCGCCAAGGGCGCGGATGATCTGGATCTGCGTGGCGGTGTTGGTCACGTGATCCGATCCCCGCACCACGTCCGTCACGCCCATCTCGGTGTCATCGACCACCGAGGCCAGCGTATACAGAACCTGCCCATCCGCCCGGATCAGGACCGGATCGCTGACGCTGGAGGCATCGATGGAGACCGGGCCAAGGATGCCGTCGCTCCATTCGATCCGCTCGTGATCGAGCTTGAAGCGCCAGTAGCCGCCGCGCGCCGCGCGCAGGGCAGTCTTTTCTTCTTCCGGCAGCTCCAGCGCCGCGCGGTCATAAACCGGCGGGCGGCCCATGTTCAGCTGTTTCTTGCGCTTGAGATCCAGCTCCGCAGGCGTTTCGAAACACTCGTAGAACCGGCCCATGTCGCGCAGGCGATCAGCGGCATCGCTATACCGGTCCAGGCGCCTCGACTGGTATTCGATCCGGTCCCATGTCAGGCCCAGCCATTCCAGGTCGCGCTGGATCTGGTCGATAAATTCCTGCTTCGAGCGCTCCTGGTCGGTGTCATCGATCCGCAGGATGAACGTGCCGCCCTGCTTGCGGGCGATCAGGAAATTCATCAGCGCGGTGCGCAAGTTGCCCACATGGATATAACCGGTGGGCGACGGGGCGAAACGGGTCGTTGTCATGGCGATACTCCTGCTTGAGCGGCTCATGTCACAGGGCGGCGGGTTTGTCCAGAAACCCCCGCCGCACGGCAGGGCCGCGCACCCTTCCCTTTTGCGGCAGCAGTGCGCATATCCCGGGTATGACACACGGCAACCGGAACGAGCGAAACCGCATCGCCAAGCTGGCCCAATCGGCCATGGCCGGCTTGCCCGAGCCATTTCGCAGTCGCGCGGGCGCGGTGCAGCTTCGCATTGCCGACCTGCCCGGTCATGACATGCTGCAAGAACTGGGCCTGCATGACCCGATGACACTGACGGGACTCTACGAGGGGGTGCCGCTCACCCATAAATCCTCTAGCTACCCGGAGTTGACGCCCGACACGATCTGGCTGTTTGTCAGGCCGATCATGGCGGAATGGCACGCGCGCGGCGACGTGGAGCTGCGCGATCTGGTGACGAATGTCGTGGTGCACGAGCTGGCGCATTTCTTTGGCTGGGACGACGACGACATCGCAACCATAGACCGCTGGTGGGAATGAGCGGCAGGCCCGCGCATCCTCGGGCCGCGGTGCGGCGATCCTACGCTGGTGCGCTGGCGCTTTATCCCCGCCAAATCCGAAGAACCTCAGTGCGTTGCGCCCAGCCCAGCCAAATCGCCGTGCCGTCACGCCAGAGGCGTGCCGATTATAGGCGGCGCCCCTTTGGGACGACGGGCGGCCCGGCGATGCGCGGCGCCCTGCGGGCGCTATTCTGCGCGGGGCGCTATATCGAACGGCAGCAACAGGCCATTTCCCCCTCCACCTGGCAGGCAAGATCCCCATTGGGGAACTTCAGTCAGGTGGGCAACACTAGTCGCGCCAGTGGTTCACGATCGGGTAGCGCCTATCGCGCCAGAAGGCATGCATACTCAGCCGCGTGCCCGGCGCCGCCTGAAACCGCTTGTACTCGCTGACATACAGCAGGTGCTCGATCTTCTTGACCGTGTCGCGGTCATGTCCCTCCGCAACGCAATCCTCGACCGAGGCATCGCGGTCCACCAGCATTTCCAGGATGGCATCCAGTTCGTCATAGGGCGGCAGGCTATCCTCGTCCTTCTGGTCGGGGCGCAGTTCGGCGCTTGGCGGCTTGTCGATGATCCGCTGCGGGATCACCGTGCCACCCGGCCCCGCCATCCAGTCGCGATGCGCCCCGTTGCGCCAGCGGCAGGCGTCAAAGACGCGGGTCTTGTACATGTCCTTGATTGGGTTGTAGCCGCCCGCCATGTCGCCATAGATCGTGGCGTACCCCACGGCCACCTCGGACTTGTTGCCGGTGGTCAGCAGCATCTCGCCAAACTTGTTGGACATCGCCATCAGCAGCAGCCCGCGCAGCCGCGATTGTATGTTTTCCTCGGTCAGGTCCTCGTCGCGGCCCGCGAAAAGCGGTGCCAGCGTCGCGTTGACCGCGTCGCGCGCCTGCGCGATCGGCACGGTGTCGTAATGCACGCCAAGCACCTCGGCCAGCGCTTTTGCATCCTCCAGCGAATGGGGCGACGTGTATTCGGACGGCAGCATCACGCAGCGCACGTTACCCGCGCCAAGGGCATCCACAGCGACCGTCGCCACCAGCGCACTGTCGATACCGCCCGACAGACCCAACAGCACCTTGCCGAACCCCGTCTTGGCGCAATAGTCGCGCAGGCTTTCGACCATGGCGCGATAATCCTGCTCCATCAGGTCGGGCACATGCGCCTTGCCGCCCTCGGTGGCGCGCCACCCCTCGGGCGTGCGGGTGAAATCGACATGGGTCAGCGTGGCATCGAAGGGCGGCATCTGCACCGCCAGCGCCCCGCCGGGGTTGAGCACGAAAGACGCGCCATCGAACACCTGATCGTCCTGTCCGCCCACCATGTTGAGATACACCAGCGGCAGACCCGTCTCGACCACGCGCGCAACCATCATTGTCTGGCGCATCTCCAGCCGGCCGCGTGAATAGGGGCTGCCATTGGGCACCAGCAGCAGCTCGGCGCCGGTTTCCTCCAGCGTCTCGGTCACGTCATCGTGCCACGCATCCTCGCATATGGGTGTGCCGATGCGCAGGGGGCCAATGCTGTAGGGGCCGCCGGGATTGGCGGGGGCGAAAACACGGGCCTCGTCGAACACGTTGTCGTTGGGCAGGTGATGCTTGCGCACGATATGCACGATACGCCCCCCGGACAGGATGAACCACGCGTTGTAAAGGCTCGCCCCTTCCATGTAGGGGCCGCCGATGCCGATGGCCGGCCCATCCGCGCACGCGACCGCCAGCGCCTCGATGGCCGCCAAGGCGGCTTGGTGAAACGCGGGCTTTTGCACCAGGTCCTGCGGATCGTAGCCCGTGATGAACATCTCTGGCAGGGCCACCATGTCGGCCCCGGCGGCGCGCGCCTCGTCCCATGCCGCACGGGCCTGGCCCGCGTTCGCGTCGATATTGCCCACCGTGGGGTTGAGTTGCGCCAGCGTGAGGCGAAACGCATCGGCCATCTGCCGTCTCCTGATCCCGTTTGCGCCATGATCTAGCAGATCAGATGGCGAGGGGAAGCCGAATTGGGGAAAATACGTTGCCCCTCGCCGGTGCGTCGATTAGGTTTTTTGCAACAGCCGCGGCAGGGGCGCATGCGGCAAAGCAGGGACGGACATGGCGAGAATGCGGACATCATTCATGATTTCGGGACTGGCCGGGTTGCTCTGGGCAGGGATGGCCATCGCCCAGGACGGCGAGGTTCAGACCAAGCAATACGACGATGGCGGCGTCTACGAGGGTACCTTCCAAAACGGACTTCAACACGGAACTGGCACCTATACCCTGCCCAACGGGTACGAATACACCGGCGAATGGGTCAACGGCGAGATCCGCGGCCAGGGCGTCGCCCGTTTCCCCAACGGATCGGTCTACGAGGGCGAGTTTGCCAAGGGCAAACCCGAGGGCATCGGCAAGATCGTCTTCACCGATGGCGGCACCTACGAGGGTGAATGGGAAAACGGCAAGATCAACGGCCAGGGCGTCGCCGTCTATGCCAACGGCGTGCGCTACGAGGGCGGCTTTCGCAACGCCATGCACCACGGTCAGGGCGTGATGGAATCGCCCGGCGGCTATGTCTATGACGGCGAGTGGGTCAATGGCGTCAAGGAAGGGCAGGCCACGATCACCTACCCCGACGGATCGGTCTACGAGGGCGAGGTTCAGCGCGGCACCCGCGAGGGGCAAGGCAAGCTGACCATGCCCAACGGAACGGTCTACGAGGGCACTTGGAAAGACGGCCAGATCAACGGCGAAGGGACGCTGACACAGGCCAATGGCGATGTCTACAAGGGGCAGCTCGTAAACGGGCGCCGCGCCGGCGAGGGCCGCGTGGACTATGCCAACGGCGATGTCTACGAGGGCGAATTCAAGGACGACAAGCGCCACGGCCAGGGCACCTTCACCGGCGCCGACGGCTATGTCTACGAGGGCAGCTGGGTCGCCGGCCGGATCGAAGGCGAAGGACGCGTCACCTACCCTGATGGCTCGGTCTACGAGGGGCAGTTCCGCGACGGGCAGCCCGACGGCACCGGCAAGATCACCTACCCAGACGGATCAACCTATGAGGGCGAATGGAGCGCCGGCGTGATCGAGGGCGAAGGCACCGCAACCTATGCCAACGGCCTAGTCTACGAGGGCGAATTCAAGAACGCCAAGAACCACGGCACCGGCGTGATGACCTACCCCGACGGCTACCGCTACGAGGGCGAGTGGCAGAACGGGCAGCGCCACGGCCAGGGCACCGCCACCTACCCCGACGGCACCATCTACGAGGGGCAGTTCGCCGAAGGACAGCGCCACGGTCAGGGCAAGATCGTGATCCCCGACAACCCCGAAACCGAAGCCGACGAAAGCTTCATCTACGAGGGCGAGTGGAAGCAGGGCGAAATCAGCGGCAAAGGCGTCGCGACCTATTCCAACGGCGATGTCTACGAGGGCACCTTCAAGGACGGCAAGCGGCAGGGCACCGGCACCATGCGCTACGCAGACGGGCAAGAGGCCAGCGGCAAGTGGCAAAACGGCGCCCTTCTGGAGGAGTAATGCGGCTCACCGCCCGACATCAGGCGCCCCAGGGTCGCTGCCCTCTTGCGCGATTGCCCTGAAACCGTAGCTCCGACATCCTACGAATGTAGTTGCCTGCACCGTCACCCGCTGAGCGTGGAGGGCAATAGACAATTCACGTGACTGGACAATGAGATGCGCCACGCATCTCATGTGCGCCTCACCAACCCGGTATAGCGCCGGCAATGGCACATTCCCCAGATCGCTCCGCGCACATATTCCGCTGGCCAGTGGCCTGCCGCACGAGCGCGCCGGCCGCATTGATAGGCGTGCCCCGCTTGCCATTCCTCAACCGTAGGGAGATAGATATCCACAGAAGTCAGCAGCCCAATGTTCAAATAGGGGGAATCGGCAGAATGATGCACATAGCGATCATCCTGCTGCATCGCGCCCCGGCACCCTCCGAAACCGGGTAATCACTTTGTTGCGAAATGCTCAAACGTAAGCGCCTGCGATAGCACCCGGTTCAGGCGCCTCACCATGGCACGCGCTTGCCCCGCCAATCGAAGAACCCGCCGCTATCGCCGGGGCGCAGCCCCTCGATCACCCGCAGCAGGTTGCGCGCGGCCTCCTCGGGCGACACCGCGGGATGACGGCCGAGGTATTCCTCGGTGAACGGCGTCGCAACGGTGCCGGGGTGCAGCGCGGCGCAGATCGCCTGCGGATGGCTACGCGCCACCTCGATCGCGGCGCCGTGCATCATCTGGTTCAAGGCCGCCTTGGCCGTGCGATAGGAATACCAGCCCCCCATGCGGTTGTCCCCGATCGATCCAACCCGCGCCGACAGCGCCGCGAACACCGCCCGCCGATCGCGCGGCAAGAGCCGCAGCGCGTGCTTGAGCACCAGCGATGGCCCCACGCAATTGAGCATGAACTGATCGCGCATCGCCTCCGCGCTCAGCGCCCCGAGCGATTTTTCCGGCCGCGCGCCGCCGATCTCCAACGCGCCCGTCGCCACCAGCACCAGGTCAAACCCCGGCGTCAGCGCACCAAGGGCGTCCGCCACGCGGCCCTCGTCGGTCACGTCCAGACCGTCCCGCCCGCGCGACAGCCCCGTCACCGCCACGCCACGCCCCGCCAGCGCCGCGCATAGCGCAGTGCCGATTCCGCCCGACGCGCCGATGATCAATGCCCGTTGCACTTGCCGGGACATAGCAGGCGCCCGTGCGGTATCAATTCGAATTTCCCGCTTTTCATTTGTGCCATGAAATGTATAACCTGACCCCATGACACAAACGGGCAACATTACGACCACAACGCGTGCCTTTGGCACGCTGCCCGGTATTGCCCTGCTTCTGCTAAGCCGCCTCTGAGCGTGCCATCTTGGCGCGACCGCTCAGAGGATGTGCCCTTCGCGCCCCGCAAATCTTAGCAGACACCAGATATCAGAGTTATCACCATGACCCAGAATGCTGAACAAGACCGCGTCTTGATCTTCGACACAACGCTGCGCGACGGCGAACAATCGCCCGGCGCCACCATGACCCATGCCGAGAAACTGGAAATCGCCGAGATGCTCGATGACATGGGCGTCGATATCATCGAAGCAGGCTTTCCCATTGCCTCCGAGGGCGATTTCAAGGCGGTCAAGGAAATCGCTGAACGCTCAAAGCAGGCAGTGATCTGTGGCCTGGCCCGCGCCAACCTCAAGGATATCGACCGCTGCTGGGACGCCGTGAGACATAGCGCCCGGCCCCGCATCCATACCTTCATCGGCACCTCGCCCCTGCACCGCGCCATCCCGGGCCTGACACAGGACGAAATGGCCGAGCGGATCCACGAAACCGTGAGCCACGCACGGGGCCTGTGCGACAACGTGCAATGGTCGCCGATGGATGCCACCCGCACCGAATGGGATTACCTCAAGCGCGTGGTCGAAATCGCGATCAACGCGGGCGCGACCACCATCAACATCCCCGATACCGTGGGCTATACCGCGCCGGTGGAATCGGCCGACCTGATCCGCCGCCTGATCGCCGAGGTGCCGGGCGCCGCGGACATCGTGTTCGCCACCCATTGCCACAACGATCTGGGCATGGCCACGGCCAACGCGCTGGCCGCCGTCGAAGGCGGCGCGCGCCAGATCGAATGCACGGTAAACGGCTTGGGCGAACGCGCAGGCAACACCGCCCTGGAAGAGGTGGTCATGGCCCTCAAGGTGCGCCACGACATCATGCCGTGGCACACGCAGGTGGATTCGACCAAGATCATGAACATCTCGCGCCGCGTCGCCACCGTCAGCGGCTTTGCCGTGCAGTTCAACAAGGCCATCGTCGGCAAGAACGCCTTCGCCCACGAATCCGGCATTCACCAGGACGGGATGCTCAAGAACGCCGAAACCTTCGAAATCATGCGCCCCGCCGATGTCGGGCTGGCCGAAACCAGCCTTGTGATGGGCAAGCATTCGGGCCGCGCGGCCCTGCGCGCCAAGCTGCACGATCTGGGCTTCGACATGGCCGAGAACCAGCTTGCCGACATCTTCGTGCGCTTCAAGGATCTCGCCGACCGCAAGAAAGAGGTCTACGACGAAGACCTGATCGCGCTGGTCCATGCCGGCGACGACCCGGAAAACGACCGGTTGCAGATCAAGTCGCTGCGCGTGGTCTGCGGCACCGGCGGCCCGGCCGAGGCGGAGTTGAAGATGATGATCGATGGCAAGGAAAAGACCGCGCAGCAAACCGGCGACGGCCCCGTCGACGCCGCCTTCAACGCGGTCAAGGCGCTGTTCTCGCACGACGCGACCCTGCAACTCTACCAGGTGCACGCCGTGACCGAGGGCACCGACGCCCAGGCCACAGTCAGCGTCCGCATGGAAGAGGAAGGCCGCATCGTCACCGGCCAATCGGCCGATACTGACACTGTCGTCGCCAGCGCACGCGCCTATGTCAACGCGCTCAACCGCCTGCTGGTCCGGCGCGAGAAATCCGCCCCCGGCGAGGACACCCGCGAGGTCAGCTACAAGGACGTGGGCTAACCGCGCGCCCCTTTCGACCCATCGAAGCGCGGCGCGTGATCATGCCTGCGCCGCGCTTCATCTTGCCCAAAATACTCCCGCCGGAGGCTCCGGCGACAGCCACGCGCGCAGCGGCCGGTCTTTGGCACGCCCTTCTATACGGGCGTGCGCAGTTTCTGCGCGGCGTCCAGCACTAGGGGGTCCAGCCCCTCGCCGCCCTGCGCGATATGATCCAGCAGTTGCCGGCGCATCCGCGGCTCCCAGAAGTCGTTGATATGATCGGCCACCCTGTCTGCCTGCGCCTCGCTGGGCTGGCTGTGGAAAAAGGTGGCGATCTGGTTGGCCATGCGGATCATTTTCTCAGGCGACATCATTGGTCCCTATCTTGATACGGTTTGCGTGCGAAAACAGCTCGAACCCCCTACCCTTGGCAAACGCGGCCAGGGTGATCCCCGCCCCGTCTGCCAGGCGCAGGGCATGCGCCGTGGGCGCGGACACTGCCACCAGCACCGGACAGCCGGCCATGGCGCATTTCTGCACCATTTCCACCGACACCCGACTGGTCAACACGAACGCCCCCTGCGCCGGGTCCAGCCCCTGCCGTGCCATCGCGCCGATCACCTTGTCCAGCGCATTGTGGCGGCCGACATCCTCGCGCGCGGCGACGATCCCCGCGCCGGGACTCAGGAAGCCGGCCGCGTGCACCGCGTTGGTGCGATCATGCAGCGGCTGATGCGCGCGCAGCGCCTCGTTCGCGCCCGCCAGTTCCGACCGCGACAGCATCGTGCCGCCCGATCCCACATGCGGCAACGTCCGCACCGCCTGTTCCAGGCTGTCGATCCCGCACAGGCCGCAGCCCACCGGCCCGGCCATCTGCCGCCGCCGCGCGCCCAGTGCCGCGCCGCAGCCTTCGCTCAGCCACATGCGCGCCTCGATACCCTGCGCGTGCTCGACCTGCTCGAACTCGGTGATCTGGCCGATGTCGCTGACGATGCCCTCGGTCAGGGAAAAGCCTATGGCGAAATCGTGTATGTCGGTTGGTGTCGCCATCATCACCGCATGTGTGGTGCCGTCATAGACCATCGCCACCGCCGCCTCTTCAGGCAGGGTGCGGGTGACGTCACGCACATCGCCCGGCCTGACGGACAGGCCGGGCATGCTTTGGGTGGCGCGCGTGGCCATCGCGTCGGCCCTATTGCGCCGCTGGCAGGATGCGCCGGGCACGCGCGGCCTGCGCAGCGTAGTCCTCCTGCCAGTCGGTTGGTCCGTTCGACGGGCTGACCTGCACCGCTGTCACCTTGTATTCGGGGCAGTTGGTCGCCCAGTCGCTGAAATCGCTGGTGATCACGTTGGCCTGAGTATCGGGGTGGTGGAACGTGGTATAAACGACGCCGGGGCTGACCCGGTCGGTCACCTTGGCCCGCAGCGACGTATCGCCGATGCGGCTGGCCAGCTTGACCCAGTCGCCCTCCTTGACCCCGCGCACCTCGGCATCGTGGGGATGGATTTCCAGCACGTCCTCGTCATGCCATATCACGTTATCGGTGCGCCGCGTCTGCGCCCCCACATTGTATTGCGACAGGATGCGCCCGGTGGTCAGCAACAGCGGATAGCGCGGCCCGGTCTTTTCCTCGGTGGCGACGTATTCGGTCACGATGAACCGCCCCTTGCCGCGCACGAACCCGTCCACATGCATCAGCGGCGTGCCGTCCGGATGTGCCTCGTTGCAGGGCCACTGCACCGATCCCTTTTCTTCCAGCAGGTCATAGCTGACGCCGCTGAAGCTGGGCGTTGTGGCGGCGATCTCGTCCATGATTTCCGACGGGTGCTGATACGCCCACTCGCCGCCCATGGCATTGGCCAATAGCTGTGTCACCTCCCAGTCGGCATAGCCGCTGCGCGGTGCCATCACCTTGCGCACGCGGTTGATGCGCCGCTCGGCATTGGTGAAGGTGCCGTCCTTCTCCAGGAAGGTCGACCCGGGCAGGAACACATGCGCATAATTGGCCGTCTCGTTGAGGAACAGGTCATGCACGATGACGCATTCCATCGCCGCCAGCCCCGCCGCGACATGCTTGGTGTCAGGGTCCGATTGCAGGATGTCTTCGCCCTGACAGTACAGCCCCTTGAAGCTGCCATCCACCGCCGCATCCAGCATGTTGGGAATGCGCAGGCCCGGCTCGTCGTCGATCTTGACACCCCACAGGTCCTCGTAAACCTCGCGCACATCAGGGTTCTTGACGTGGCGATAGCCCGGCAATTCATGCGGGAACGACCCCATGTCGCACGAGCCCTGCACGTTATTCTGCCCGCGCAGCGGGTTCACGCCCACGCCGGGCCGGCCGACATTGCCGGTCATCATCGCAAGGTTGGCGATGCCGATCACCGTGGTCGATCCCTGGCTGTGCTCGGTCACGCCAAGGCCATAGTAGATCGCTCCGTTGCCGCCCGTCGCGAACAGGCGCGCCGCCGCCCGCAAATCCGCCGCCGGCACCCCGGTCAGCATCTCGGTCGCCTCGGGGCTGTGGCGCGGATCGCTGACGAACTCGGCATATTCCATGAACTCGTCCCAATCGCACCGCTCGCGGATGAACGCCTCGTCCATCAATCCCTCGGTCACGATGGTATGCGCCATCGCCGTGACAACCGCCACGTTGGTGCCCGGCTTCAGGGGCAGGTGATGCGCCGCCTCGACATGCGCCGATTTCACCAGGTCGATCCGCCGCGGGTCGATCACGATCACCTTGGCGCCCTCGCGCAGCCGCTTCTTCAGGCGGCTGGCGAAAACCGGGTGCGCGTCGGTCGGGTTGGCCCCGATCACCACCGCCACGTCGGTATGCTCGACGCTATCGAAATCCTGCGTGCCGGCGCTGGTGCCCAGCGTCTGACCAAGCCCATAGCCGGTGGGCGAATGGCACACCCGCGCGCAGGTATCGGTGTTGTTGTTGGCAAACACCTGCCGCGCCAGTTTCTGCACCAGGTAGGTTTCCTCGTTGGTGCACCGGCTCGACGTGATCACCCCGATCGACCGGCGGCCATAGGTTTCCTGCAACCCGCGCATCTTCCGCGCCGCAAAGCTCAGCGCCTCGTCCCAGCCTACTTCGCGCCACGGCTCGTCCACGTGATCGCGGATCATCGGGCTCAGGATGCGATCCTTGTGCGCGGCATAACCATAGGCAAACCGCCCCTTCACACAGGAATGGCCGCGGTTGGCCTTGCCATGCTTGTAGGGCACCATCCGCACCAACTCGTCGCCGTTCAGCTCCGCCTTGAATGCGCAGCCCACCCCGCAATAGGCGCAAGTGGTCACCACCGAGCGCTCCGGCGTGCCCAGTTCGATCACCGATTTTTCCTGTAGCGTCGCGGTCGGGCAGGCCTGCACGCAGGCGCCGCAACTCACGCAATCGGACGACATGAAATCATCCAAAGACGCCCCGGCGCTGACCCGGCTGTCAAACCCGCGCCCCTCGATCGTCAGCGCAAAGGTGCCCTGAACCTCCTCGCAGGCGCGCACGCAGCGCGAGCAGACGATGCATTTACTGGGGTCAAAGGTGAAATACGGGTTCGACTCATCCTTGGGCGCCCATTCTGGGTTGGCCTCGCCGCTGCTATCGCGCGCCTCGAAATGATTGGCCAGGCCGCCACCTTCCGGCGCGCTGTAGCGCACATCGCGCAGACCCACCATGCCGGCCATGTCCTGCAACTCGCAATCGCCATTGGCAGAGCAGGTCAAGCAATCCAGCGGGTGATCCGAGATATACAGCTCCATCACCCCGCGCCGGATCTTCTTGACCTTGCCGCTCTGGGTGCGCACCACCATGCCCTCGGCCACCGGCGTCGTGCACGAGGCCGGCGTGCCCCGCCGTCCCTCGATCTCGACCACACATAGCCGGCACGAGCCGAACGCCTCCATGTTGTCGCTGGCGCACAGCTTGGGAATCTCCAGCCCCGCCTCGGCGGCCGCGCGCATCACGCTGGTACCCTCGGGCACCGTCACGTCAAAGCCGTCAATGCTCAGGGATACAGGCGCCCCCGTCTTGGCCGGGGTGCCCATGTCGCGATCGTCGGGGATGATGAAATCCTTCATGGCCGAACCCTTGCTTCATCTTGCCTGAAATACTCCGGGGGTGTGGGGGCAGCGCCCCCACCCGCGCGCCGCGCAGGGCGCGGCGCAATCGCGTGCGAACGCCCGATCATTCCGCCGCCTCCCGGCTGCGCGCGAAATCGTCCGGGAAATGCCGCAGCGCCGACATCACCGGGTAGGGCGTCAGCCCTCCAAGCGCGCAGAGCGAACCGTCGGTCATCGTCTCGCACAGATCGCCCAGCAACTCGGGCGCATCCGCGTCGCCTTCGGCGATGCGGTCGATGGTCTCGACCCCGCGCACCGCGCCGATACGGCAGGGCGTGCACTTGCCGCAACTTTCCACCGCGCAAAACTCCATCGCAAAGCGCGCCATCTTCAGCATGTCAACGCTGTCGTCGAACACCACCACGCCGGCATGGCCGATCAGCCCGCCCTGCCCGTCGAACTCTTCATAGGCAAAGGGCGTGTCGAACGTGCTGCGCGGCATGTACGCGCCTAGCGGCCCGCCGACCTGCACCGCCTTGACGGGCCGCCCGCTGGCGGTGCCGCCCGCGACATCGTCGATCAACTCTCTCAGGGGCATGCCAAAGGCCGTCTCGAACAGGCCGCCGTATTTCACGTTGCCCGCGATCTGCACCGGCGTCGTGCCCTTGGAGCGGCCCAACCCGAAATCGGCATAGTGCGCCGCGCCGCGCTCGAATATCACCGGCACGGTGGCCAGGCTGATCACGTTGTTGACGACTGTCGGCCGGCCCAGGAACCCCTCGATCGCCGGCAGCGGCGGCTTGGCGCGGACAACGCCGCGCTTGCCCTCCAGCGAATTCAGCAGCGATGTCTCCTCGCCGCACACATACGCACCTGCCCCGACACGGATTTCCATGTCGAACGCACGCCCCGATCCCAGCACGTCATCGCCCAGCATTCCGGCGGCGCGGGCGGCCTCGACGGCGGCGTTCATCACCTCGATGGCGACGGGGTATTCGCTGCGCAGGTAGACGTAGCCGCGCGTGGCGCCCACTGCCAGCCCGGCAATCGCCATCCCCTCGATCAGGGTGAAGGGATCGCCCTCCATGATCATCCGGTCGGCAAAGGTGCCGCTGTCGCCCTCGTCGGCGTTGCAGATAATGTATTTCTGCCCCGCCGGGGTGTCATGCACGGTTTTCCACTTGATCCCGGTGGGAAAGCCCGCACCGCCGCGCCCGCGTAGGCCGCTGTCGGTAACTTCCTGCACAATATCTGCGGGGGTCATCGCGATCGCGCGGCGCAGCCCCGACAGGCCCCCATGCGCCTCGTAATCGGCAATATCCAGCGGGTCGATCACGCCGCAGCGCGCGAATGTCAGGCGTGTCTGCCGGGCAAAGAACGGGATCTCTTCGACCGGGCCTAGCGTTTCCGCGCTGCCATCCAAAAGCGCGGGCACGTCGGCCACACTCACCGGGCCATAAGCCAGCCGCACGCCATCGTCATGCTCGATCTCGACAAGCGGCTCCAGCCAGATCATGCCGCGGCTGCCGTTTCGCACGATCTGCACGTCTTTGCCGCCGGCCTGCGCCGCATCGCGGATCGCCTCCGCGACCGCGTCGGCGCCAAGGGCCTTTGCCGCGCTGTCGAGGGGAACGTAGATCTTCATGCCCCGGCCTCCTTCAGGATCGTATCAAGCCGCTCCGCATCAACGCGGCCCACCAATTCGCCATCGACCATCGCCGCCGGCCCGCAGGCGCACAGGCCCAGGCAATAGACCGGCTCGATCGTGATCGCGCCATCGGCGGTGGTGCCGTGCCACGCGACCCCCAACCGCTCCAGCGCGGCATCGGCCAGCGCCGCGCCACCCATCGATTGGCACGCCTCGGCACGGCAGATCTTGACCACGTGGCGCCCGGCGGGCACGTCGCGGAAATCATGGTAGAATGATACCACGCCATGCACCTCGGCGCGCGTGATGTTCAGCGCGTCGGCGATCAGCGACACCGCCGCCTGCGGAATATGGCCGAACGCCTCTTGCAAGCTGTGCAGGATCGGCAACAGCGGCCCTTCCTTCTGCAGGTGGCGCTCGATCAGGGGCTGCATTTCCCCCGCTGTTGGCTGTGGCAGGTCTTGGCGCATATCGCCCCCCAGTCATTGCTATCGCGCATGGGTGGAGCAATCAGCATTTCAGATCAATATCGGTGTTCCGTTGCTTGATAGGCGTATCCTATCAAAAAAACGCCCGCGGCTCAAACCACACCGGTGCCCGCGTGAGGTTTGGTCGCGGCCAGACCCGCCTCGTCCAGCAGCGCCTGAAGCACCGGCGTGTGCGGCTCGCGGTACGGGGCGACAAGGCCCACCGAGTGCCCCTCGCTACTTTGCAGGATCGGGATAATCCGCAACGCCTTGCCCGCGGTCAGGAACCGCGCCAGATCCTGCGGCAGGATCGTCGTCCAGCCGCCGTTTTCCACATGCGCGACCAGTACCACCGTGGAGTTCGATTCCATCCGTGCCTGCGGTGCCACGCCGGCATCCATGAAATTCTTGTTGATGATCCGCCGGTTCTGCATGTCGGGCGTCAGCAGGCACAGCTTCAGATCAGCCAGATCCTGCCACGTCACCGCATCACGTCCAGCCAGCGGATGATCGGGCCCGCACACCAGCGTGTATCGCTCGCGATACAGAAACGCGGTGGAAACGCGGCCCAATGGCTCGTTATCTAGATAGGAAATCCCCGCGTCGATATCGAGGTTCTCCAGCATCGTCAGGATCTCGGCCGAGGTGCGCGACAGGATCGTGAAATCAACGTTCGGGTGGCGCAGGTTGAAATCCGACGCCAGCCGCGACGCCCATGTCAACGCGGTCGGGATCACCGCGATCCGCAGATGCCCCGACAGGCCCTTGCGGGTATATCGCATCTCCTCGCGCAGCATGCGCGCATCGCCCACGATCTGCCGCGCCCAGACCAGCGCGCGCTGCCCCTCGGGCGTCAGCCCGCCAAACCGCGAACCGCGCTGCACCAGTTTGACGCCAAGCTGATCCTCAAGCTGCCGCAGCCCCGTCGAAAGCGTCGGCTGCGTCACACCAAGGCTGGCCGCCGCGCGGCCAAAGTGCTGCTCCTTGGCCAGCGCCATGAACATTTCAAGCCTGTTTATCATGGATAAACCGATAGCATCGCCTGGGCGGATTTCAATAGAAATCGCCTATTCATCCAGCGCATAGGTTTCAAGCACCCGCATCGGCACGATATCCAGCGCGCTTTGATGCGTCGCCGACAGCATGACACGCGGCGCGCAGCCCTCATCATGCGCCTGCAGAAACCGCGCCGCGCACAGGCACCAGCGGTCCCCGACCGACAGGCCCGCAAAGCCAAACTCGGGGCGCGGCGTGCTCAGATCGTTGCCGACATACTTGGAATAGGCCAGGAACTCGGCCGTCATCACGGCACAAACGGTGTGGCGACCGGTATCCTCGGCACAGGTGTTGCAATGCCCGTCCCGGAAAAAACCCGTCACCGGATCGTTTGAACATGGTACCAGGGCCTGCCCAAACACGTTGACCGACTCGAACTTGTGAATTTCCATCGGCTGCCTCCGTCTGTGATCGCACGCCGGACAGGTAATCCGGTGTGGGCAGGTAATCCAGTGTTCGCCACCTGACACAGGTTACCCGATAATGGTCTTGTCGGCCATGCCGGGGGGCATGAACGGCCTTGAGCGGATGAGGTGGATGAATGAGGGGCCGCGCAGTGCCCGACCGCCGGGTGGGCGCTGCGCGGCGGCGCGCAAGCGCGCCTCTATTCCGCGCATTGGCGCCAAGCCTGAACGGCAACAACAGCCCATCCCCCCCTTATGTCAGATGTCGAACACCAGGCGGCCCGATACGCCATGATGAGGGCAGTGATACTCACCGAAACCTGTCGCGCAGCTTCTCCAGCGGGCTGCGGCGATCCGGCTGCGGCTCGGACTCTGGCTTCTGCTCTGGCTGCGGCGCGGACTTGTCCGGGCGCCCCGGCGCCCCTTCGCCGCCGCCCGACCGCGCCGGCGCCGTCCGCCGCGCCACCGCGTTCAGGAACTTCGGTGCCTCCCCCGCCGCCAGGTCGGGCGCGCCGTCGCTTATCCCGCGCAGCAGGTCGTCCAACCACTCCTGATCGGCGCGGGCAAAATCGCGCAGCACGTATTGCGCCACCGCGTCCTTGTGCCCCGGATGCCCGACCCCCAGGCGCACGCGCCCGAACTCGGCCCCGATATGCGACTGGATCGAGCGTAGCCCGTTATGCCCCGCATGCCCGCCGCCCCGCTTGAACCGCACCTTGCCCGGGGCAAGATCCAACTCGTCGTGAAACACAATCACGTCCGCCGGCGTCAGCTTGTAGAACCGCACCGCCTCGCCTACCGATTGCCCCGACAGGTTCATGAAGGTCGCAGGCTTAAGCAGCACCACCTTCTCGCTGCCCAGGCGCCCCTCGGCGACATGGCCTTGGAACCGCGCGCGCCACGGGCCAAACCCGTGGTCGGCGGCGATCCGGTCGACCGCCATGAACCCGATATTGTGTCGGTTTCCGGCGTATTTGGCCCCCGGATTGCCCAACCCAGCGAAGATCAGCATGCGCATATTCCCTTGCCTGAACCGGGGCAGTCCTACCGCGTTTCGGCGCGGTTTTGAAGCACCCCCGCGCCCCCGCGCACGCAAAAAGGGCGCGGCCCTTGTCGGTGCCGCGCCCCCACTGTCCCCCGCAAGCGGGGATCGGCGGTGATCAGTCTTCGCTGCTCTCGCCGGTGTCTTCGGCGCCTTCGGCCTCGGCCTCTTCGCCTTCTTCCTCTTCGTCATCCGCCGAACGCAGGCTGGACGGCGCCGATACGTTCGCGATCACGAAATCGCGGTCGATGGTCGGCTTGGCGCCCTTGGGCAAGTCCACGTCGGAAATGGTGACGGTGTCGCCGATCTGCAGCTTGGACAGGTCCACGGTGATGCTCTCGGGGATGTCGCCGGCGGTCACGCGCAGTTCCACCTCGGGACGCACAACCGTCAGAACGCCGCCCGCCCGCAGGCCGGGGCAATCCTCTTCGCCGACGAAATCGACATGGATGAACAGGTTGATCTTCGTGGTGCGGCGCAGGCGCATCAGGTCCAGGTGCGTCGGCAGGTCCTTGACCACGTCGCGCTGCACATCGCGGCAGATCACGCGCACATCCTCGTGGCCGTCAACCTTGAGGTTGAACAGGGTGGACTTGAACCGCCCATCCTTCAGCTTCTTGATCAGCGCGTTATAAGGGATGTTGATCGGCAGCGGATCGCTGTCGCCGCCGAATACGATACCCGGAACCATGTGCGCGCGGCGCGCTGCACGAGCGGCGCCCTTGCCCGTCCCCGTGCGTTCCTGGGCGTGAAGATCAGGAATTTCTCCAGCCATGTCAGTCTCCATATATTGGGGCGGGCATCCTCCAAGGCTGTATGCCCGCGTTAAGGTGTGCGCGTATAGACCAGACAACCGCCATTGGAAAGAGGGCGCAGCGGGTTTTTTCTGCACCCCCGGCCGCATCACCCCAACAGGTGCCCGCCCGCCTCCATGATCCGCGCATGCAGCGCGAAATCATTGGCCCGCGCGCGCCGCAGCTGCGCCTCCACCTGCGCACTGATCGGCGCCTCCGCCCCGGGCGAGACATTGCGCTGCGACACCTCGATATCACGGCCCGTGCGCTCCTCCATGAAGCGGTGGAACACGCCCAGCTTCTCATAGGCGAACAGATGCTCGACATGCACCCCGCCATCACCCGAGGACAGGAACGCAAACTGACTGCCGATATCGGCATAGGTCGGCGGCGCGTCCGAAATCGCGGCCAGCACGAAACTGTCGAAATCAAGGCCCGCCGCGCTGCGCGGGGTGCCTTTGCGCTCGGGGCGCTGGCGGTATCTGTACCAACTGCGCAAATGCTCCAACGGATCGCGCATCACCGCCACCCGCTCCGGGCGCAGCCCGTGCACCTGCGCCAGGTAGGGCGCAAAATGCTGCTCATAGGTGCGCAGGTTCATATGCTTGAGATGCCCCTTATGCGCCATCACGATATCGGCGCGCGAGCGCAGCGAGACATGATACGCCGTGCTGCCGGTCTTGGGCACCGCGAACAAGGTCAGGTTGGCATCGACAAAGACAAGCATCGCGCAAGGGTCCCTCAAGACATCCCGCGCACCCTGCCGCCCCCGCGCCCCGCCATCAAGCCCGAAACCGCCCACAGTTTCTTCTGGCAGGAAATATCCCGGGGGAATCGCCGACAGGCGATGGGGGCAGCGCCCCCTCACCGCTTAGCCGCCCGGGCGTACCGCCGCTACTGCCAGCGCCCCTCGAAATCCTCCGGGACCAGCAGGATATCGCGGTCCAGCTCGTCGATCCGCCGCCGTCCGCATAGCGCCATGGACACGTCCAGCTCCTTGTGGATCACCTCCAGCGCGCGGGTCACGCCCGCCTGCCCCATCGCGCCCAACCCATAGGTAAAGGCGCGCCCGATATAGGTGCCCTTCGCCCCCATCGCCACGGCCTTGAGCACGTCCTGCCCCGACCGGATGCCGCTATCAAGATGCACCTCCACCTTGTCGCCCACCGCGTCCAGGATCGCCGGCAACGCCCGGATCGAGCTAAGCGCACCATCGAGTTGCCGGCCGCCGTGGTTCGACACCACGATCGCATCGGCCCCGACTTTGAGCGCCATCCGCGCGTCGTCGGCATCAAGGATACCCTTCAGGATCACCTTTCCGCCCCATTGCTCCTTCAACTTGGCGATCTTGTCCCAATCCAGCGATGGATCGAACTGCTCGCCTGTCCACGCCATCAGCGACGAAGGGTCGGACACACCTTGCACATGTCCCACGATATTGCCGAAATCGCGCCGCTTCGCGCCCAGCATCCCGATCCCCCAGCGCCACTTCGTCGCAAGGTTCATCATCGTCGGAATAGTCAGCTTGGGCGGCGCCGACAGCCCATTCTTCAGATCCCTGTGCCGCTGCCCCAGGATCTGCAAATCCAGCGTGATCACCAACGCCGAGCAATTCGCAGCGCGGGCGCGCTCGATCAGCCGGCTCAGGTAATCCTGATCTTTCATCGTATATAGCTGGAACCAGAACGGCGCGCTGGTGGCCTCGGCCACCTCCTCGATCGAGTTTATCGACATCGTCGATAGGGTGAACGGCACCCCGAACGCCTCGGCGGCGCGGGCCGCCTTGATCTCGCCATCGGCGCATTGCATCCCGGTCAGGCCCACAGGCGCCAGCGCAACGGGCATCGCCACGTCCTGCCCGACCATCTGCGTCGCGGTCGACCGGCCCGTCATGTCCACCGCCACCCGTTGCCTCAACCGGATATCCTCGAAATCGCTGGTGTTCTCGCGGAACGTCTGCTCGGTCCAACTGCCGCTTTCGGCATAATCGTAAAACATGCGCGGCACGCGGCGCTGATACAGGCGTTTGAGATCGTCGATATTGGTAATCACGGGCATGTCTCTGGCCTTTTCGGGCTGAACTGGTCTGAATTTGTTACCCGTTCGGGGGTTTCGCTGCAACGCAAAAGCGCCGTTGCACACGCTCCGCCGCGCGCTAGCATGGCGGCGGCACTGACAACACGGAAACTGGCAACACGGAAAGGGCCCAGCGATGTATTTCGACGATCTGCCCGTTGGCTACCGCTTTGAAACCGGCGCGCGCACACTTGATCTGGAGGCGATCACCGGCTTTGCCGGCACCTGGGATCCACAGCCCTTCCACGTCGATGCCGAGGCCGCCGCCGCCTCCCCCTATGGCGGCATCATCGCCAGCGGCTTTCACACCCTGCTCACCGCCTTCGCCCTGACGCTTGAGGCGGACGTGTGGAACGAGGCGTCGATGGGCTCGCCCGGCATGGACGATATCCGCTGGCGCCGCCCGGTGCGCCCCGGCGACACCCTGCGCGTGCACGCCGAGGTGATCGCCGCCGCCCCATCGGCCTCGCGCCCCGACCGCGGACGTACCACGATCCGCTATGACGTGCTCAACCAGGATGACGAGCTGGTCATGCAATACAGCGCCACTCATATCCTGAAAAGAAAATATGAGAGCGACTCGCAATAGCCTTGCAATCCCGCTCCGAATGATGGAGCGTGCCGCCAACTCAGCAACCCGAAAGGCGCCCCCATGAACATCATCCTGATCGGCGTTCTGGCCAGCCTCGGCGCCGGGCTGATGACAGGTGTCGGCGCCATACCGGTGCTGTTCGGCAAACACATCAACCGACGCAACAACGACATGATGCTGGGCTTCGCCGCAGGGGTGATGATCTCGGCCTCGTTCTTCTCGCTGATCCTGCCGGGGATTGAGGAAGCGACCGATATCTACGGATCAATCCCCGTCGCGGCGCTGCTCGCCGCCGCCGGGATCGCGGCCGGCGCGGCCTTCGTCGCCGGCCTCAACGAATCGCTGCCGCACGAGCATTTCATCATCGGCCCCGAAGGCGCCGACCCAGGCGCGCTGCCCCGGATCTGGCTGTTCATCATCGCCATCACCATCCACAACTTCCCCGAAGGCATGGCCGTCGGCATCGGCTTTGGCGGCGGGAACATGACCAATGGGCTATCCCTGGCCACCGGCATCGGCCTGCAAAACGCCCCCGAGGGGCTGGCCGTGGCCCTGGCCTTGCGCGGCCAGGGATACGCCCGGCTGGCATCCTTCCTGATCGCGCTGGCCACCGGCATGGTCGAGCCGGTCGGCGGCCTCTTGGGCATCGCGATGATCAACGTTTCGGTCTACGTGCTGCCGCTGGGCCTGACCTTCGCCGCCGGTGCGATGCTCTATATCATCAGCCATGAAATCATCCCCGAGACCCACCGCTACGGCCACCAGAAATGGGCCACCACCGGCCTGATCGTGGGGCTGATCCTGATGATGATGCTCGACGTCACACTGGGCTGAAAGGCCGCAAGGGGGCGCTGCCCCCATCGCCTGACGGCGATTCCCCGGGATATTTAGGGCCATAAGAAACATCCGAGCCACGCATCCGGACACCGCCCTTCATCTTGCCCAAAATACTCCCGCCGGAGGCGCCCGAGCCGGCGCCCGCAGGGCAAAGGCGAGACATGATCTGGTGCGGCGCAGCCGCGCGCCGCTGGATACGGCCAGCGTTCAAGCGCGATGTGCGCCGCCCGACAGGCCCGCGACGAAGTTCAGCACCTCGTTCACCGGGCGACCCTTGGCCAGTTCGCCCACGATGGCACTGCCCACCACGCAGCCATCCGCGACGCCCGCGATCGCCTCGGCCTTTTCGGGCGAGTTGATGCCAAAGCCCACGATCACGGGCAAATCGGTCTGCGACTTGATACGCGCCACCTCGGGGGCCACGTCGGCGGCTTCGGCCTCGGCCGATCCGGTGATCCCGGTGATCGACACGTAGTAGACAAAGCCGCTGGTGTTCTCCAGGACCTTGGGCAGGCGCTTGTTGTCGGTTGTCGGCGTCGCCAACCGAATGAAGTTCAGCCCCGCCTTGGCCGCCGGAATGCACAGCTCCTCATCCTCCTCGGGCGGCAGGTCCACCACGATCAGCCCGTCGATCCCCGCCGCGCGCGCATCGTCCAGAAACCGAGCGACGCCGCGGTTGTAGATCGGGTTGTAATACCCCATCATCACGATCGGCGTCGTGTCATCGCCCTTGCGGAACTCGGCCGCCATGTCCAGCGTCTTTTGCAGGGTCTGCCCCGCCGCCAGCGCCCGCTGACCCGCCAACTGGATCGTCGGCCCGTCGGCCATCGGATCGGTGAACGGCATGCCCAGCTCGATCACGTCCACGCCTGCACCCGGCAACCCCTTCACCAACTCCAGCGAGGTGTCGTAATCGGGGTCCCCCGCCATCACGTAGGCAACGAAAGCTTTCTTGCCCTGCGCGCGCAGGTCGGCGAATTTGGCGTCGATACGGGTCATGTTGCTGGTCCTTGCTGATCGGCTCGCCCCGATGTGCCGCAAAAGCGCGGCAAACTCAATCGCTGATGCACGCCGCCCCCGCCCTTGTCATGCCCCGCCCCCCGCATTAAGAGCGGCGCAAACCAAGGAGGGCGCGACATGGGTTTCAAAATGGGCATCGTCGGGTTGCCGAACGTGGGCAAGTCCACATTGTTCAACGCGCTGACGCGCACTGCCGCCGCGCAGGCGGCGAATTTCCCGTTCTGCACGATCGAGCCCAATGTCGGCGAGGTCGCCGTGCCCGATGCGCGCCTTGACACGCTGGCCCGCATCGCCGGCTCGAAAACCACGATCCCCACGCGCATGACCTTTGTCGATATCGCCGGCCTGGTCAAAGGCGCCAGCCGCGGCGAGGGGCTGGGCAACCAGTTCCTGGCCAATATCCGCGAGGTCGACGCCATTGCCCACGTGCTGCGCTGTTTCGAGGATGGCGATGTCACCCATGTCGAGGGCCGCGTCGATCCGGTGGCCGATGCCGACACGATCGAGACCGAGCTGATGCTGTCGGACATGGAAAGCATCGAGAAACGCCTCGCCGGGCTGGCCCGCAAGATCAAGGGCGGCGACAAGGATGCCGTGCAACAGGACCGTCTGCTGCGCGCCGCGCTCGACGCGCTCAACGATGGCCGCCCCGCCCGCACCGTCGCCGTGGACGAGGACGACGCCAAGGCGTGGCGGATGCTGCAACTGCTGACGGCCAAGCCGGTGCTCTATGTCTGCAACGTGCCCGAATCCGACGCCGCCACCGGCAACGCCCAATCTGAGCGCGTCGCCGAAATGGCCGCCGCGCAGGGCAATGCACATGTCGTGATCTCGGCCCGGATCGAGGAAGAGCTGTCGCAGCTCGACGCCGAGGAAGCGGCGATGTTCCTCGATGAAATGGGCCTGCAGGAGCCGGGGCTGGATCGTCTGATTCGCGCGGGCTACGAACTGCTGCACCTCGAGACGTTCTTTACCGTCGGCCCCAAGGAGGCCCGCGCCTGGACCATCCCCACCGGCACCCAGGCCCCCAAGGCCGCCGGCGTGATCCATGGCGATTTTGAGCGCGGCTTCATCCGCGCCGAAACCATTTCCTTTGATGATTTCATCGCCCATAACGGCGAACAGGGCGCCAAGGAAGCGGGCCGCATGCGCGCCGAGGGCAAGGCCTATGTTGTCAAGGACGGCGACGTGCTGCACTTCCTGTCCAACACCTGAGCGAAGGGGCGCCGGCAAAAGGCGGCCCGCCGATGCGCTGCGCCCTGCGCGCGCTATTTCGTGCAGGGCGCTGTATGAGATGTCCGCTCAAGGCCAGTACCATCCACGTATTGAGCAGCAGCGAACGCCCGGTCAGGCCCGCCGCCGCGCCTCGATCCGGTTGGTCAACCGGCCACCGCCCGGTGCAGCAGGATCGTTGGCGCCGCCAATCGCGCGCCGGGCCGGGTCAGTCTTGCTCCCGCGCATCTTCGACGCCGGGCAGGGCGTCGCCGATCAGGTCTTCGATGAACAGGCCCAGCAACTGGGCCCGGCCCGAAACGCCCGCCTTGCGGTAGATCGCGTTGGACTGCGCCTTGACCGTCCCTTCCGAGGTATTGCGTAGCCGCGCAATTTCCTGCGTGCTCAGCCCCTTTACCGAGAACAGCGCCACGTCGCGTTCCGCCGGGGTCAGCCCCCAATCGCGGAACTGATCGTCAAGAAGATCCATGAACGCGCCAGACGCGGCGCGCAGCCGCCCTTCGACCCGCCGGTGACTGCGCAGGGTGTGGGCCACAGCCAACCCGCCGAACCCCACCCCCGTGACAAGGCCCAACGCCGCGCCAAGTTCCATGACCTCGCGCAGGTGCCAGCTCATTGGCGCGACATTCAGGCCCAGGATGGTCACAACAATGTCCGAGACGAAAAACAGGGCGCAAGCGACCTGGATAACGAAGAACAAGATGACCAGCGGCGGAATCAACATGGGGCAACATGACATGCGTGAGATTGCTTCAACCTGAACGCCCGCGGGTCAATCGCCATCGCCGCCATCGCCGTCACCGTCGCCATCGCCGTCACCTCCGTCGCCGTCTCCATCTCCTCCTTCGCCATCCCCACCGTCACCGTCACCGTCGCCGCCATCACTATCGCCGCCGTCGCTATGACCCGCGCCGCTGTCGCCGCCGCCATCCGCGTCGCCATCGCCGAAAATCGCATCGCCCAGAATATCCACAAGGCCCTTGCCCGGCTCCGCATCAGTGGCACGCGACATGTCTCGCAAGACCTCTCCGGTATTGGGGTTGACGACGATGACCCGTGTCATGTTGCCCTTGCGCGCCTCGAACCGCGCGCGCCCCAGCAATGTGCGCGACATGTCGATATCGCGATATCCCTGCGCGCTCAGTTGCCGCTCAACCGAAGCCCGCAACGTTTGGGCATGCGCAGAGGATACCAGCAACGCGAGCATCATACCGGAAACGAACAGAACCAATCGCGTTGCCATCTCTTCTCCTGTCACGAAGACCCGCGCCCTGAAATAGGCGCGGGTCATTTCCCTTTCACTCATGCGACCGCAGGCGCCGCCTCAGTCACTATCGCCACCGTCGCCATCACCGTCGCCGTCACCGTCGCCACCGTCACCGTCGCCACCGTCGCCGTCACCGCCATCGCTGTCGCCACCGTCGCCATGGCCGCCATCGCCACCGTCGCCATGGCCGTCATTGTCACCCGAATCATCGCCGCCATGATCATCGTCGCCGTGATCATCGTCGCCGTGATCATCGTCGCCGTGATCGTCACCGTGATCATCGTCGCCGTCGTTGTCGTCATCGTCACCTGCGCCGGCGGTGCCTGCGGTGCCAGTCCCGCTCGCCGAGGCTGTGGCGACACCGCCTTCGAACATGTCGCGCCCTGAAACACTGGTTCCCGTAGCGGCCCCCGTTCCGGTCGTGGCATTCGCTGCGTCGGCGGCTCCGGTTGCCGTTCCTGTCGCAGTGCCCGTCGCCTGTGCCTGCGCCATGGCCGAGCTGGCCATCACAAGGGCCGTGGTCATCATCAAAATGCGTTTCATGTCGTGTTCCTTTCACGTGTCTGGGATCAACCCGAAACGCAGGTCGCGTTCCGGCTGTCTCAACACGCCACATGGCTGTGCATTCATCCATTGACCCGGAGTTTAGCAATCGTGGCATAAACCCAACAAATAAATCCATAAACTCAGGTTTATGCGGCCAAGGACGCCTACCGCTCAGGCCCGTCGCCGCGCTTCAACCCGGTTTGCCAGGCCATCCACCGCCCGGTGCAGCAGGATCGTCAGCGCCGCCACCACCAGCACGACCGCGAACATCAGATCGATCTTTGCCCGCCCATTGGCCAGCAGCATCAGGTAGCCAAGCCCACGCGACGCGCCGACCCATTCCCCGATGATCGCCCCGATCGGCGCATAGACCGCCGCCAGCCGCAGCCCCGACAACAGCCCCGGCAAGGCCGCGGGCACCCGCACGCACCACATGATCCGGCCCGGCCCAGCGCCCATCACCCGGGCCTGCTCGACCCATCCGCGCGGGGTGGACACCAACGCGTCGAAAAACGCCGAGGTGACGGGGAAATAGATAATCAGCAGCGCCATCGCTATCTTTGCCGCCAGCCCATAGCCGAACCATAGCGTAAAGATCGGCGCCAGCGCGAAAACCGGCACCGACTGGCTGAACACCAACAGCGGCCGCACCATTCGCCGCGCCGAGGGCGACAGGGCAAGCCCGATCGCCGTGATCCAGCCAAGCACAGCCCCAAGGGCCAGACCGATCAGCACCTCCGCAATCGTCACAAGCGCGTTCTCGGCCAGCAGCGCGCGGTTCTCCCACAACGCGCCCGCCACGCGCACCGGCCCCGGCAGGATGTAGGGCGGCGGGCCAAGCACCACGATCGCCCCCTGCCAAAGGGCAAGGCCAAAGAGAACCGGCAAGGCACCCCGCAGCCCCCTCATGCCGCATCCAGCAATAACCGAGTGAGCCGGCCAGTAAGGGCCAGCGTATCATCGGCATCCGGCGCACGCGGAAAGGCGCGCGGCGCGCCCGCCGGCACCTCGGACACTCCCGCTGGCGTCAGCAGCACGATATGCTCGCCCAGCCGCGCCGCCTCGGCCGGGTCATGGGTGACGTGCAAGACGGTCCGCCCGCGTAGCTCGGCCGCGGCCAGCTCCTGCATCCGCGCGCGGTTGGCCACGTCGAGCGCCGAGAACGGCTCGTCCAGCAGGACAACGGGGCAATCCTCGAACAGGGTCCGCGCCAGCGCCGCGCGCTGCCGCTGCCCGCCCGACAGCGCATGCGGCTTGCGCCCCGCCAGACCGTGCAGCCCGACCCGTTCCAACAGCCGCGCCGCGCCCGCGTGACCCCTTCGCTCGCGCCGCAGCCGCGCGCCAATAGTGACGTTGTCGCGCGCCGTCAGCCACGGCAACAGCAGGTCCGACTGCGCCATCAACGCCACCCGCCCGGCCAGCGGCGCGCCATCCCCGGCCTCTGCCGTTCCGTCCAGCAGCAGGTCATCGCCCAACCCGGCAAAGCAATGCAGCAGCGTCGATTTACCCACCCCCGACGGGCCCAGCAGGCAGGTCCACCGCCCCGCCGCCACGCTTAGCGACATTGGCGCCAGCACCTGCGCCGCGCCCGACAGAACCCGCCCCGAAAACCGCAGGCCCGGCGGCGCGGTCACGGCCTCAGCCCCATATCCCAAAACCCGATCTCAAGGCGCGTCGCGGTGGTAAACGTCCGGCATAGCTGCGGCCAGCGCGGGCTGCCTTGCGGCGCCGGGCCCAACCGCCGCTCTGCCGCGCCATCGATCAGCGCGCCAACATCGGCGCATAGCGCCTGGTACTCAGCCCCGCCATAGGTGCCGATCCACTCGGCATAGGGCGCACCCCCGGCCTGCGCCGCCAGCCGCGCGCCGATCTCGCCATAGCCAAGCACACAAGGCGCCAGCGCCGCCAGCAGATCCATGAAGTCGCCCGAATGCCCGGCATCCAGCACGAACCGCGTATAGGCGAGGTTCTCGGCCCGCTCCTCGGCCTCGACCAATGCCGCCTCGTCTATCCCGGCGGCGGCGCAGGTGCGTACATGCAGGCGCAACTCGTCATCGATCAGGGCCTTGGCCGTCGCCGCGCAGGTCCGCATTTGCGCGACGGTTTCGGCCTTTGTCACCGCCAGCGCCCAGGCGCGCGAGAAATGCAGCAGGAAGATGTAATCCTGAACCAGGTAATGCAAAAAGGCCGCACGCGGCAGGCTCCCATCGCCCAACCCGCGCACGAAATCGTGCCGGACATACCCGGCCCATGTTTCGCCCGCGGCCTCGCGCCAATGCTGAAACGTGCGGCCATAGCTCATCCGTCCGCCCCCGGCATAATGGCAAGGCCCGACACCGGCCGCACCGCATCGATCAGGCCCGCGCCGTACAGGAATTCCTCGAATCGCACATAGCGCCCCGGATCAAGCGCCGCAGGGCGCAGCGCGAACCGCGGTAGCGTGTCGGCCCATGCCCGCGCGTTCAGCTCGTCGTCCAACTCCCTGGAGGTGGCCGCGAATATCTCCCAGCTGTCCTGTGGATGGTTGACGATGTATTGAACCGCCTCCTCGGTCGCGGCAAGGAACCGCTCGACCTGACCCGCATCCATATGCGCAGGGTTCGCAACGTAGATCAGCTCGTCATAGGGCGGCACGCCCTCCTCCTCTGGGTAAAAACAGCGCCCCTCGACGCCTTCGATCTCCATCTGGTTCAGCCCGAAATTGCGGAACGCGCCGATCACCGCATCCACCTGCCCCGACATGAGAGAAGGCGACAGGGACCAGTTCACATTGACCAACTCGATATCCGCCATTCCCAGTCCGGCGGGCTCTAGCATCGCCGACAAAAGCGCCTCCTCGACGCCGGCGACCGAAAAGCCCACCTTGCGCCCTTCCAGATCGGCGATCTCCGCGATCGGGCCGTCCTTGCGCACCAGAAGGCAGTTGAGCGGCGTCGCGACCAACGTGCCAACCCGCCTGAGCGGTAGCCCCTCGGCCACCTGCAGGTGCAGTTGCGGCTGGTAGGAAATCGCCAGGTCCGCCTTGCCGGCGGCGGCCATCTTAGGCGGATCGGCGGGATCGGCGGGCGCTATGATCTCGACCTCAAGGCCCCGCTCGGCAAACAGGCCGGTTTCCTGCGCGATGATGATCGGCCCGTGATCGGGGTTCACGAACCAATCCAGCGCGACGGTCATCTTATCCTGCGCCAGCGCGGGATGCGGCAATAATAGAAGGGCAAGAAGCAGTTTTTTCATGGGGTCTCTCCAGTAGGGCCGCCAAGGGCGACAAGGGTGATCTCGCCGTCCCACCGGGCGGCAAGACGTTCCGCGGCAGCCCAGGACCGAAGCCCTGAGCGACAGCAGAAAACAGCGCGTTGGCCCGGCGCGGGGCACGGCCCGCCGGGGCCAAAGGCATCCGGTGGCAGGCGCTCTGCGTCGGGCCGTACAAGCGGGCCTTCCGATGGCGCGCGCAGGTCAACCACGTAATCGCCTGCGCCGATCTGCGCCGGGTCGATGAACCGCGGCTGCCATTGCGGCTCGGGCGCGCCGTCAAAGCGAAAGCCGCCAAAACGGTGCGTGGCGGCATCGAAACTTGCGATCCGGCCCAGTGGCGTTTGCGCCATCCCCACCGCCACGGCCAACGCCATTTGCGCCTGAAGGCTGCCGATCACGCCCACCACCGGGCCCAGAACGCCATCCTCGGCGCAGGACCCAAGGCGCTGCGGCAGGTCCGGGAACACCGCGCGCAGCGACGGCGCGCCGCCGCAAAACCCGCCCGCGTACCCCGCGCAGCCGATGACGGACGCACTGATTAGCGGCAGGCGGCGCGCGTGGCACAGGTCCGACAGGATGTAGCTGACCGCAAAGCTGTCGGCACAGTCCAAAACCATATCGGCCCCCTGCGCCAGCGCCGCCGCATTCGCCGGGCCAAGCGCGCACGTCAGCGGCTCAACCCGGCAATCGGGGTTAAGCCCGTCCATCGCCCGCGCCGCCTGCTCGGCCTTGGCCAGGCCGATATCGGCGCCGCGAAACAGCGTCTGGCGGTGCAGGTTGCTTTCCTCCACCCGGTCGGGGTCCACCAGCCGGATATGCCCGATCCCGGCGCCCACAAGGTATTGCAGCACCGGCGCCGCCAGCCCCCCCGCGCCTATGATCAAGGCCGTCGCCCGACGCAGGCGGGCCTGCCCCTCGGCGCCCATCTCGGGCACTGCGGCCTGCCGGGCATAGCGGCTCATCGCGTCACCTCGATCCAGTCGCGTATCCGCCCCTCAGGATCGGGGTTCAGGGTGATGTCGGTGGCAACCGAAACCACGTCGGCCCCGGCGGCAAACGCCTCCGCCGCGCGCGCGATGTTCAGCCCGCCAATAGCCACCAGCGGCATATCGCCCACGCGCGATTTCCATTGCCGGACACGGTCCAGCCCCTGCTGATGCCATTTCATCTTCTTCAGGATCGTCGGCCAGACCGGCCCAAGCGCCACGTAGTCGGGATCGCACGATAGCGCGCGCTCCAACTCCGCCTCGTCATGCGTCGAAATACCCAGCCTAAGGCCCCCCCGGCGGATCGCGCGCAGATCGGCGGTAGCCAGATCCTCCTGCCCCAGATGTACCCAGTCGCAGCCCAGGTCGAGCGCCGCGCGCCAGTGGTCGTTGACCACCATCACCGCCCCCGCCGCGCGACAAAGATCGCGGCTGCGCGCCAGACTTGAACGCAATTCCGCCTCCGGCAGGTCCTTCAGGCGCATCTGCACCAACCGAACCCCAAGCGGCAGCGCCCGCTCAAGCCACGCCGGATCGTCGAAGATCGGGTAGAAACGATCGCGCATCATTCCAGCTCCGCCAGTCCCAAAACGGGCGTCGATGGCGCGGCCATGTCGCGCGGCTCCATCGGGTCGGCCTCATGGGCCAGCCGCCCCGCCTCCAACGCGCGCGCGAAACCCTCTGCCATCGCCGCCGGGGCGCCCGCCTTGGCGACCGCCGTATTCAACAGCACCGCGTCGAACCCCAGCTCCATCGCCTGCGCCGCGTGGCTGGGCATTCCAAGCCCTGCGTCGATCACCATCGGCACGCCGGGAAACTGCGCGCGCAGCGTGCGCAGGCCATAGAGGTTGTTCAAACCCCGTCCCGTGCCAATCGGCGCGCCCCAGGGCATCAGAACCTCGCACCCGGCCTCAAGCAACCGGCCGGCCAGGATGCCGTCCTCGGTCATGTAGGGAAACACCCGGAACCCGTCCTCGCACAGGATGCGCGCCGCCTCTATCAGGCCGAACGGGTCGGGCTGCAGCGTGTCCTCGTGGCCGATCACCTCAAGCTTGATCCAGTCGGTGCCAAACAGCTCGCGCGCCATGTGCGCGGTGGTAACCGCCTCGCGCACGCTGTGGCAGCCGGCGGTATTGGGCAGAACCGGCACGCCCAGCCCTTCGATCATGTCCCAAAACGCGCCGCCGTCGCCGCCCGCCGCCTCGCGCCGGACCGATACGGTCGCCACGCCCGCACCCGAGCGGTGAAACGCCTCGGCCATGATCGCCGGCGAGGGGTATTGCGCCGTGCCCAGCATCAGCGGCGAGGCGATTTCGACACCATAGAAAACCGGCATTCTACCCCCCCTGCCTTGGTGCCAGAATCTCCAGCCGGTCACCCTCGCAAAGCGCATGATCAGCGCGCATGGCGGCGGGCACGAATTCCCCGTTCACCGCCGTGGCAACCCGCGCCGCGCCATAGCCCAGCTCGTCCAGCGCCGCCGCCAGCTTTTCCGCCGCGATCTGGCTGCTCTCTCCGTTGACGGTAATCCTCATTGCAAAAACTCCGATGTATTCCCCTCAAGCACCCAATCCGCCGTCATCCGCGCCAGCGCGGGCGCCAGCAGATAACCGTGCCGAAACAGGCCGTTGACATGAATGCGATCCTCCTGCCGAACGATGCGCGGCAGGTTGTCGGCAAAGGCGGGCCGGGCATCGGCGCCGATCTCAAGCACCTGCGCCTCGGCCAGCCCGGGATGCAGCGCATAGGCCGCGTTCAAGAGCTCCACCACCGAACGCAAGCTCGCCGGGCCGCGCCCTTCGCTTTCGATCTGGGTGGCACCCAGCATGTAGATGCCATCACCGCGCGGCACGATATAAAGCGGATGTCGCGGATGCAGCAGGCGCACGGTGCGGTTGATGCCGACGCCCGGCGCGCGTAGAATCGCCATCTCGCCCCGCACCCCGCGCAGGCCCGGCAGCCGGTCGCGGGCGGCAAGGCCACGACAGTCGATTATCTGGCCCTGCGGCGGGGTCGCGCGCTCGATCCGCACACCGCGCGCAGCCAGGGTCCGTTGTAGCGTCTCAAGCGCGGCGCGCGGGTCCATATGCGCCTCGCTGGCAAAATGCAGCGCGCTGGCAAACCTGTCAGGCAGCTCCGGCTCAAGCGCGCCAACCCCCGCGCGGTCAAGCGTCTCGTGCCCCCCGGTGCGCCGCGCGAACCGGTCAAGCTCGCCGCGGTCGCGGTCCAGTGCCACAACCAGCGTTCCCGCCTGCGTCACCGCCGCGCCCGCCGCCTGCCACCACGCCGCCGCCTCGCGGCCAAGGCGCACAACCGGCTCTTCCGCCGTCTCGCCCTCGCACAAGGGCGCCAGCATCCCCGCGGCCCACCACGAACACGCCAGCGGTCCCGGTGCGCCCTCCGGGTCGATGAGGCGCACGCGCGCCCCCCGCGCCGATAGCTCCGCCGCGACAGACAGCCCCGCAACCCCGGCGCCCAGGATGGTCGCGTCAATATTCATGTCCAAACCTCGTGAAAATGATGCACCGGGCCATGCCCGCGCCCCACGCCAAGCGCATCCGCCGCCGCGATCGCCCCGTGCAGCCAGCCATGCGCGCGGCCCACGGCATCCTGCGGCGCCGCGCCCTTGGCCAGTTCCGCCGCGATCGCCGACGATAGCGAACAGCCGGTGCCGTGGGTGTTGCGCGTGCTTAGCCGGGGCGCCTCGAACACCGCCGTGCCTGCCGCGCTTATCAGCGCATCGCGGCAAACCGGCCCCGCCGCGTGTCCGCCCTTCATCAAAACCGCCCGCGCGCCCAAATCGCGCAGCGCGCTGCCTTGCGCCTCGACAGCGCCCGGCGTGTCCGCCTCCTCGCGCCTCAGCAGCCGCGCCGCCTCGGGCAGGTTGGGGGTCAGGATCGTCGCGCGCGGCACAAGGGTGCGCGCAAGCGCCGCCACCGCGTCATCGGCCAGAAGCGCATCGCCCGACTTGGCAACCATCACCGGGTCCAGCACGATCGGCCCTTCGTAGCCCGACAGCGCCTCGGCCACGGCCTCGATGATGCCGGCATCGCCCAACATCCCGATTTTGACCGCGTCCACCTCGATATCGGCCAGGACCGACGCGATCTGCGCCGACACAAGGCCAGGCGGCAGCATCCGGGCGGCCTGAACGCCGGTTGTGTTCTGCGCCGTGATCGCGGTGATCGCAGTCGCGGCATACACGCCGAGCGCCGAGGCCGCCTTGATATCCGCCTGGATACCGGCGCCACCGCCACTGTCGGATCCTGCGATCACGAGTATTCTGGAAATGTTTCCCATGTCCTCCTCCGGTTGCGGGCAACGGCAAAGAGGACAAAGAAAGCGGGCGATATGCGCGCTCAAGCTCCGTTCCCTACGCCGGTATTGCCCGGATCAGGTTCGATGGGTTGGCGCATGCGCCTCTCAGCCCCGGTAAGGGCACCCCAACGGATTTGACGAAACGGTAACGGATGTGCACGGAGCCTGCAACCGCATCCTGTGCATGGGCCTATTGCGACCCCTGCACGAGCGGTCGACAAGCCGCGCATCGACGGGCCGCGGTGCGGCGATCCTGCGCTGGTGTGGGGCACTTTATGCCCGCCAAATTCGAATAAGCGCAGAGCAATGCGCCCAGCCCAGCCAAATCGCCGTGCCGTCACGCCAGAGGCGCGCCGATGAAGGGTGGCGCCCCTTCGGGGCGACGGACGGCCCGGCGATGCGCGGCGCCCTGCGGGCGCTATTCCGCGCAGGGCGCTGTGGCCAAAGGGCCGATCAAAGCCAGCGCACCCACTTCTCGAATAGATCCGAACGCTCAGCGCCCCTCGGGGGCGCCTTCCATGTCGAAGCCCAGGTGCCGAGCGACGGTGTAGATGTCCTTGTCGCCGCGCCCGCACATGTTCATTACCAGGATATGATCGGCCGGCAGATTGGGCGCGATCTTGGCGACATGGGCCAGCGCGTGGCACGGCTCCAGCGCCGGTATGATCCCCTCCAGCGCGCAAGACAGCTGGAACGCCTCCAGCGCCTCGGCATCGGTGATCGACACGTATTCGGCCCGGCCGGTATCGTGCAGCCAGCTATGCTCGGGCCCGATGCCCGGATAATCCAGACCTGCGGAGATGCTGAATCCTTCCAGGATCTGGCCGTCATCGTCCTGCAACAGGTACGTGCGGTTGCCATGCAGGACCCCCGGACGCCCCCCGGTCAGCGACGCGCAATGCTCCATCTTCGCGTTCACGCCCTTGCCGCCGGCCTCGACCCCGATGATGTTCACCGATTTGTCGTCAAGGAACGGAAAGAACAGCCCCATCGCGTTCGAGCCGCCGCCGATCGCCGCTATCACCGTGTCGGGCAGGCGGCCCTCGCCCTCCTGCTCGGCCAGTTGCCAGCGCACCTCCTTGCCGATCACTGACTGGAAATCGCGCACCATCGCCGGATAGGGATGCGGCCCCGCCACCGTGCCAATGCAATAGAACGTGTCATGCACGTTGGTCACCCAGTCGCGCAGCGCGTCGTTCATCGCGTCCTTCAGCGTGCCGCGCCCCGATGTCACCGGCACCACCTCGGCACCCAAAAGGCGCATGCGGAACACGTTTGGCGCCTGCCGCTCGACGTCATGCGCGCCCATGTAGACCACGCATTTCAACCCGAACTTGGCGCAGACCGTGGCTGTCGCCACGCCGTGCTGCCCGGCGCCGGTCTCGGCGATGATGCGCTTCTTGCCCATCCGCCGCGCCAGCAGGATCTGCCCCAGCACGTTGTTGATCTTGTGCGCGCCGGTATGGTTCAGCTCGTCGCGCTTGAGGTAGATCTTGGCGCCGCCGAAATGCTCGGTCATCCGCGCGGCGTAATAAAGCGGGCTGGGCCGGCCCACGTAATGCGTCCACAGATCATCCATCTCGGCCCAGAACGACGGGTCGGTCTTAGCCGCCTCGTAATGCTCTTCCAAAGACAGGATCAGCGGCATCAGGGTCTCGGACACGAACCGCCCGCCGAAGTCGCCGAAGCGGCCCTTTTCGTCCGGGCCGGTCATGAAGCTATTGAATAGGTCGTTGGACATGGCTCGCCCCCTTCGGGTCACACTGATCTGGCTTTGACGTGAATATGGGGTGCACAGGCGTTTTTCCAGCGGTTTTTGATGCCGCCCGCACAAGCCGGGCACGTGCCTGTCCGTCGGATGGCGCCGCAACGAATGAGCTGGTCACTTTATCGCGCCACGCACCTCCACGCTATCAACGGCAGCGCCACACCTCCAAAGCGCCAGCCCGCCGGAACGGGCAGGCGCTCGCCCGGCGCCTGTCGGCGCTATTCGGGCGGGGCCAGCCTCCCCTACCCCAGCAACCGCTGCGCCACTTCGCCGCTGGCGTGGGTGATGCGCCCGCCGGCCATCGTCAGCCCGACGCGCCCGGCCGGGTCCAGCACCACCAAATCGGCCCGCAATCCGGGTCTCAGCGCGCCGCGGTCCTGCAGGCCCAGCGCCCGTGCCGGACCGGACGACACCAGCGCCCATGCCTCGGGCCAGCCGACCTGCCCGGCCAGTGCGCGCGCTGCCTGCAACGGCGCCGGGTAATGGTAATCCGACGCCAGCGCATCGCACAGCCCCGCCGCCACCAACTCCCCGGCGCTGACCCGCCCGGTATGCGAGCCGCCCCGCACCACGTTGGGCGCGCCCAGCACGATCGCATCGCCCGCCGACCGCGCCGCGCGCGCGGCCTCTTCGGTTTCGGGAAACTCGGCCACGTCCACACCGCGCGCCTGCCACGCCGCGCGCGCCGCACCAGTGCGGTCGTCATGACTACCCATCCGCACACCCGCCGCCCCAAGCCCAGCCGCCAGCGCATCCAGCGCGGCGGGCACCGCGCCCCCCTGCGCATGCAGCGCGCGCAGCAGCCCCAGATGCGCCTCGGGGCTGCGCCCACCCTTGAGCGCCTGCCCCGTAAGGCGCGGCGGCCGCTTGCCCCGGTCCAGCGCGTCATGCGGCAGGTGATCGTTGAACACCACGTACCCCACCCCGTACCGCTCCACCGCATCCGCGAAGGCGCCGTAATCATCCAGCATATGCGTCTCGAACCGTAGCTGCGCGCGCATGTCGGTGCCGACCGCCTCGTAGTGCTCCAGCGCCTCAAGGAACCTTTGCGCGAACTCGGGGCCGCGCATGCCGCCCTCCCAGCTCCAGAATTGCGCCAGAACGGCGGTGGTGATGCCGCATGCCGCCAGTTCCGCCTCAACGGCGGCCAGTCCCGCGCCCAAATCGCGCACCGCCCCCCGGCGCGGCGCAAGGTGCCGTTCGAACCCGTCGCCGTGCATATCCACGATCCCCGGCAGCACGGTGCAGCCGGGCAAGTCCACCGCGCGCCCCTGCGGCGCCTCGGCGATCACCCCGTCCGCCAGCGCCAGCGCCCCCGCCCGCAGGCCATCGGGCCACAGCACCCGCGCCCCAGTCAGTGTCAACGCCACGCTCATCTCTGGTCCGGCAGCTCCATCACCGCCTCCCCGTAGCTCAGATCGTGATCGAACGCGCCCGTGCGCAGGAACCGCTCGACCTGCGCGATCACCAGCGGGCTGTTCATCATGAACGTATGCGTCACCGGCAGCACGATATGATCGGCCATCCCCTCCACCCGGGTCGAGGCGACCGACACCTTGCCATCGTCCGGCCCCTCGATCATGGCCGAGAAGACGGGGCTGATTGATCGGTTTCCCGCGATCACGCCCAACTCGAAATCGACGGGCGGCAAATGCGCAGGCAGCCCCCGCGCGCCGGTCCCAAGCTGCTGCCCCGCCGGCCCGTTCAGCCACGCGAACGCCTCCAGATCGCCCAACTCGTCCACCAGTTCGGCCCCCTGGTTCGGCGGCGCCAGCATCACCACCCGGCCCAGCGCCCCGGGCCGGCTTCCAACCAGCCAATAGCGCGTCAGGATCCCGCCCATCGAATGCGTCACGATATGCGTGCGTTCGCCCCCGCAGCGCGCCACCGCACGCGGCAATACGTCGGCGGCAAGGCTTGCGATCGTCGCCTCGGTCGAGGGGTAGCCGGGCCGCACCACGCGGTAGCCCTTGCGCTCCAACACCTCCTCCATCAGCAGGAAAGACGCCTGCGTGCGCGCCAGCCCATGCAGCAACACAACGCAATCCGCCGCCGCCACGGCGGGCCAGAACATCAACAGGGCAAGGATCCATTTCATGGCGTTCAAATAGGGTGTTTGCCCGCAGCGCGAAAGGGGCAATGGCGGCGCGCGCCATACCCCGGGCGCACAACGATCCTGTGACACTATGGCTCACGGGCCACTCAAGGAACAAGAAACGGTTATCGCCACTCCCCCTGCGCGGAATAGAGGCGCGTAGCGCCGCCGCGCAGCGCCCGACCGCCCCCTCGGGCGGACGCTTTTGCAGGCGTACCAAATGATTGATAGCTAGGAGGTATTTGGCCGGCATAAAGCGCAATCCACACCCGTTGCTGCGCCCACCCGGCGGTCGGGCACCGCGCGCCGCCTACCGGGCGCCGTCCCCGGTGCCATCCATCTGCGCCAACGCGCCCAGCGTCACCGGCTTGAGCGGCGGGCGCACGCGCATATACCCCGTCTCATCCGGGGTCTGCCCGTTAGCCTGCGCCAGCAGCCCGGTCACCGACAGGCCGCAATACCGCCCTTGGCACGGCCCCATGCCGGGCCGCCCGAACGCCTTGGCCTGGTTTGGGCCAAGGCATCCAAGACGCGCATAGCCGCGTATGTCCCCGGCGGTGACCTCTTCGCAGCGGCAGATGATGGTGCTGTCGGCGGGCGCAAGCGCCTCGGCAAAGGGCGGATAAGCCGCGTCAAGAAAGGGGCGCACCGCGCGTTCGCGACCGCGCGCGCGCAGAAGCGGCGCCGCCAGCCTGTCGCGCTCACCTTCCGTTATCCGGCCAAGCTGCTCCACCGCCCTGAGCGCAGCAATCCGCCCCGACAGCTCTGCCACCACGGCGCCGCCGATCCCGGCCCCGTCGCCGGCGATCAGGGCCTCCGCCCCCTCGGCCCCGCCCCACGTGTCCAGCACCGGCGCAAAGCAATGCTGCGCCGCATCCCAGCGATGCCGCACCCCGATGGACCGCGCCGCCTGCGTGTTCGGAACCACACCGTGATGCAGCAAGACCGTGTCGCAGGCGATGCGGTGCGTCTTGCCCCCGCTTTGGCAGATCACAGCCTGGGCGCGGTCCGTGCCCTCGATCTCGATCCCGCGCGCCCCGGTATAGCGCGGAACTCCTGCGCGCCGTATTTCCGCTAGCAACCTCAACCCCTTGGCCAGGTGCCGCCAGCCGCGTAGCGCGCCGCCCATATGCCGGGCAGCGCCGGTAAGGTCATGCCGCGTCTGCGTCTCGATCAGGGCAACAGGCGGCGTGCCCGCCCGCACCATCTGCGCCGCCACGAGATACAAGAGCGGCCCGCACCCCACCAGCACCGCCCGCCGCGCCAGCACGCCCGATTGCTTCAAAAGGATCTGCCCCGCCCCGGCGGTCATCACCCCCGGCAGGGTCCAGCCCGGCACCGGCATCGGCCGTTCAAGCGCCCCGGTCGCAAGGATCAGCCGCCCCGCCTCGATCTGCGCGGCGCACCCACGCCGGGTGTAGCTGACGCGGCCCTGCCCCTCGATCGCCCAGACCTCGGCGCCGTCTATGTGCGTGATCCCCGCCGCGCGCAATTCACCGCTAAGGCGCGCACCATGCAGGTAATCGCGGCCCAGGATCGCGGCGCGCGCCGGCCCGGCCCGATCCACGTCGCGGTAGATCTGCCCGCCGGGGCGGCTTTGCTCGTCCAGCACCGTAACCGACGCGCCGTGCCCCGCCGCGGTCGCGGCGGCGGCCATGCCGGCAGGTCCCGCGCCGATGACCACCACGTCACTTCGCTGCATCGTCCGTCCCCTTCGCCGCCTCAGCGCCAGGGCGCACGATCTCAAGCTCGTCCACCACGTCGATCATGCAGGCCTGCCGCACCACGCCGTCGATCTCGACAAGGCAGTCGAAACAGGCGCCCATCATGCAAAACGGCGCACGCGGCGCGTCTGAGACGGGCGTGCGGCGAAACACCCGCACCCCAGCCGCAAGCAACGATGCGGCAAGGTTCTCGCCCTCGGGCAGCTCGAACCGCTCCCCCTCGAACGTGACCCCGACGCGGGGCTTCTCTTCCAGCTCAAGAAACGGCGAAACGGTCTTCACTGAACACCTCCAGGTCCGGGGCCGCGTCCGTCCGTTCAAGCCAATCGGGCAACAGGCGGGCATGCGCGGCGGCAAGCGTGATGCCACTGTGACAGGTAACCAGGAAGGCGCCCGGCATCTCGCGGCTTTCCTGGTAGATCGGCAAGCCATCGGGCGTCAGAACCCGCAGCGCGCCCCAACTGCGCACAAGCTGCGCCCGCGCCAGCGCCGGATAGGCGGCGATCGCCTCAGCCGCCAGCCCCGAAAGACCGGGTTGCGTGACGCCGTCATCGTGCCCGACCTCTTCGTTGGTCGCGCCGATCTGGATGCCGCCCTCGTCCACCTGCCGCGCAATAAGCGACGGGCGGTTGATCATCTTCGGCAGCTTCTCGGTGATCAGGACCTGCCCGCGTTGCGGCCGCACCGGCGCCCTGAAGCCCAGCATCGGACCAAGCGCCGCCGCGCCAAGCCCCGCCGCCAGGATCAGCTTTTCGGCGCGCACCTCGGCCCCGTCCGAGCAGCGCACGCAAAACCCGTCCGGCTTCGTCACCCCGGTCACGGTTTTCCCGTTCAGGACAACGCCGCCCCGTTGCCGCACCCCGGCGGCCAGCGCCATCAGCAGGCGCAGCGGATTCACATGCCCATCCTGGTGATGCAGGATCGCGCCGACCACCTTGGGCCCGATATGCGGCTCTTCCTTGCGCAGGGCATTGTGACCCAGCACATCATAGGGATAATCGCCGCCCAACTCGGCCTTCAACGCCTCGTATTTCCGGGCGGTCGCCTGCAACGTCTCTTCCGAGAAATGCAGATCATACCCGCCCTTTTGCTCAAGCGCCGCATGGTGCCCCGTCTCGTCGCCCAGCGTATCGGCAAACTCTGCCCAGATGCCCGCCGATTGCTGTGACCAGCGCGCATAGCGCGGCTGTTCCATGCCCTTGGACTGCACCCAGACCAGCCCGAAATTTCCCCGGCTGGCCCGAAAAGCCCCGTCGCCGCCATCCACGACGATAACGCGCTTTCCGCGTGTCAGAAGGCCCCACGCGATGGACAGGCCAACAACGCCGCCGCCGATGATGGCATAGTCCGCCTGCATCGCTCTGCCCTTTCCCTTGCCTGATCTGCCTTGTGCAGGGGCCGCGCCGCGCGCCGCCCCCACACGAGGCGCGCGCGTTACTTGCCAAGCTTGTCGAGGATCCCCTGGCCCCATTCGGCGCCGACATCCTCAAGCACGACCGGCCACACATCGGCCCGGACCTTTTCGGCCATCGCCTCAAGCTGCGCATCGCTCAGGTCCACGACATTGGCGTCCAGCTCATCGGCAAGGCGTTGCTCCCACTTGCCCTGATCCTCTTCCGCCACGGTCCAGCGGGTTGCCTCGAAATCCTTCGCCGCAGCCTTCAGCGCCGCCTGGTCGTCCTCATCCAGCGCCGCCAGCGACTCGTCCGAGACGATCATGTACCAAACCTCGAAATGGGTGTTGGCGGGGATGTAGGCCTTGGTCACATCGCGAAACGAGGCATAGTAGCCTTCGGCGCCCGACCCGATCACGCCATCAACAACGCCGGTTTGGATCGCGGTGAACGCCTCGGAAAACGGGATCGGCGACGGGATATAGCCCAGCGCCTCGCCGGTAAGCTGGAACGACTTGATGCCGGGCACGCGCACCTTGATCCCCTTGTCCTCGACCGAGCCGGGCGAGACGGGATCGGTATTGAGCGATATGCCCCCGAAATACACCGGGTACGCGGCCAGCATGGTGATGCCCTGCTCGGCGTAAAGCCCGGCCATCACCTCGCGCACAACGCCGTCGGGGCCGTAGATTTGCCGCGCCTCGTCCCAGTTGTTCGCGAGATAGGGGAACGAGCTGATCTGCATCCGCCGCTCGGCGCCGGTGGCGGCCGGTTGCGTCGCCATGTCGATGGCGCCGACGCTTACGCGCTCCTGCACAGTGGTGTAATCGCCAAGCGCGGAGGCGGGAAAGACGTTGATCGACACGTCGCCGCCCGTCGCATCGGCCACCTGTTCGGAAAAGGCGCGCAATTCCTTGTCGATAGTCGCATCTTGCGGGCGCACATGGCTCATCTTCAGGTCGGCCGCGCCGGCCATGCTCCCGATGGCGACAAGGGCCGCGGCCGCGGTGCTGGTCAAAAGGTGTTTCATTGTCTTTCTCCTCTCGGTTGGTTGGTTTCTTGGTTGGTTGGTCTCTTGGTTGGTTTTGGATGCGCTCAGTAGCCGAACAAACGCGGCAAAAAGAGCGACAGATCCGGCCAAAGCGATGTCAGGAACACGACCGGCACATACCCGGTCAGGATCAGGATCATCGCTGGCGGAATGACCTTGGTCACCTTCACGTTGCCGATGCGCGCGCCGAGATAGAGGATCGAGGCATAGGGCGGCGTCACCCCGCCCATCGCCGTGTTGACCCCCATGATCGCGGCGAACTGCACCGGGCTGACCCCGATCGCCTGCATCAGCGGCAGCAACAGCGGCGCAATCAGGATGATGGCGGTGACGTCGTTCACCACCATGCCCACGAGAAACAGCAGGATGTTGATGAAAATCAGCAGCAAAACCTTGTTCTCGGTCACCTGGAAAATGGCGCTGACCATTTTCTGCGGGATCGCCTCGTAGACGAACATCTGGCTCAGGATCATCGAGAACAGGATCATCAGCATGATCGCGCCCACCGCCGTTGCCGCCTCTTTCCCGGCGTATAGGAAACTGTCCCATGTCAGCCCGCGATAGATGAAAAAGCCCACCGGCACCGCGTAGATGACCGAAATCGCGGCGGCCTCGGTCGGGGTCATGATCCCGCCATAGATACCGCCAAGGATGATGATCGGCATCAGCAGCGCAGGCGTCGCGTTGAACCCGTTGCGCGCGACCTTGCTTGTCAGTTCGGAAAAGCTGGGCTTGTCATCAAGGACTAGGTTGAACTTGCGGCTCATCCACAGGTTCATGGCCGAGAAATTGAACATGATCAGCAGGCCGGGCCCAAGCGTCGCCAGGAAACAGGCCAGTATCGAGGTGTCGGTCACCCAGCCATAGACGATCATCGTGACCGATGGCGGAATGAGCAGGCCCAGGATCGACGAATTGGCAATCAGCGCCGTGGCATAGGCCCGCGGGTAGCCGCGCTTTTCCATTTCCGGGATCAACAGCGGGCCAATCGCCGCGATACCGGTCAGGCCCGAGCCGGAAATCGCCCCGATGATCGCGCAGGACACCGCCGCCACCACGCCCAGCCCGCCGCGCACATGCCCGATGAACGCGTTGACGAACCGCAGCAAACTGGCCGCGATACCACTGGCCGACATGATCGTCCCCGCCAGCACGAACAGCGGGATCGCCAACAGCACGGGATTGCCAAGCTGTTGCACGCCCCACAGCATCATGCCCTTCATGGTCACGCCGCCAAGGAAATACATCACCATCAGCGCCCCGCCGAAACAGTAGGGCAACGGCACACCAAGCGTCAGCGTGATCACCAGAACGGCGATGGCCAAAAGCGCGATCTCGATCATTTGGGGGCTCCAGTGCCGCGCAAGGCCTTGATGTGACGAACCAGGTGCGCCGCCGTGTAAAGCATCATCAGGCCCAGCCCGATCACCAGCGCCACGTCGGAATAAAACGTCGGGATATAAAGCGTCGGGCTTTCCTTCCAGACACGCCATGCGTAGCCTGTGAACTCCCACGCCCAGACAAACAGCCACAGACCGACGGCAAGGCTGATCACCTCGCCCACGATCGCAAGGATCGTGTGCCCCCGCGGCGTCTTGATCGCGATCTCAAGGACATTCGCGCGGATATGCGTATCCTCGCGCGAGGCGTTCACCGCGCCCAGAACATACAGCCATATCGTCGGGTACAGCATAGTCTCCTCAAGCCCCATCACCGGGATCTGCAGGACGTAGCGGGTGATCACCTGCACGAACTGGCCCAGCGCCACGAGACAGATCAGCCCCGTCAGCAGGTATTTCGAAAACGTGTCCATCAATCCTCCCGTCCGGTGCCACGAAAGCGCCGGTTGGGGGTGATTTCACTGGACAGGGCTTATAAAATCAATTTCAAAATATCTTTAACTTGATAAATTAGCCTTATGGGGGCGCCATGAATATTTCCCTTCGCCAGATCGCAACCTTCCGCGAGGTCATGCGCAGCGGATCCATCTCACAGGCCGCGCGCACGGTGATGCGCACCCAACCGGCGGTCAGCTCGATGATCTCCACCCTCGAAGAGGAGCTGGGCTTCAGCCTGTTCACCCGCGAGCATGGCAAGCTGACGCCGACGCCCGAGGCGCATTTTTTCCTCGAGGAATGCGAGGCGATCCTCGATCGGCTGGAACGCACCGAACGCACCATCAGCCAGATCCGCGCGCTAGAGGCCGGCAAGCTGCGGATCGCCTGTCACCCGGCCGCATCGGGGCTATTTATGCCGCGGCTGTTGACCGATTTCCTCGCCGGGAAGGACGATTTGGATGTCGAGCTTATCATGCGCTCCTCAAGCGTGATCGAGGACATGATCGCGTCGCAGCAATACGATCTGGGCTTTTCCGAAACGCCGATCCCCCGCGCCTCGATCGACCAGACCGATTTCGACCTTGAATGCGTCTGCGTCCTGCGCGCCGACGACCCGCTTGCCCAGCTCGATGAAATCGTGCCCCAGGACCTCGACGGCCGGCCGATGGCCGTGCTTTTCGAGAACCACGCGACCACGATGCAAACCGCCTCCGTGTTCGAACAGGCCGGCTGCACCCTGAAAAAGCGGGTCGAGCTGCGCACATCGCTTCCGGGGCTGCAATTCGTCTCGGCCGGGGTGTGCCACATGATCTGCGACATGATCACCGCCTACAGCTACATCGTCCAGGGCCGCGTCGACGACAACCTTGTCGTGCGCCGCTTCCGCCCCCTGATCAGCAACAGCGTGTCGATCCTGACGCCCGGATACGCCACCAGGTCGCTCACGACGCAGGCGCTCTCGGCGCATCTTGAGCAGTCGATCCGCGAGATGCAGACAACGATGGCCACCGCGATCAGCAGCGGCGCACCCTAGCCGACGGACCTGCCGCGCGGGCCGGAATAGGCGCGATCGACCCTAGCTATGCGCAGCTCGTAATGGGTGTACCAGCGCTCAATTCCCATGCGCTGCGCGACCAGGTGCCTGGCATCTTCCTTCCACCGGGCGATGCTTTCCTCGCTGTCCCAATATGAAACGGTGATCCCGAAGCCCGTCTCGTCGCGGGCGCTCTCGGCGCCGAAACAGCCTGGCTGCTGCAGGGCCAACTCAAACATCTTGTCGCCCATCTCGGCGTAGCCATCATCATCATCGGCAAGCTGGCTGCTGAAGATGACCGCGTAATGATGATCGTTCGGTGCCTTGGCAAATCGCTCGCTCATGGTATCGCCACCCTCGTTGTTTGGCTGTTTGGAGCATACAAACGGACGCAAAACAACGGTATCGCCTGCCTTCGGGGTCGCCCGAAGCCGCGCAGCGTCCCGTTGACGCGATAGGACAACTGTCCTAATCTCACCTCAAACCACCCGCGACACTGGCCCATACCCATGCCCACACACTCCACCCGGGATATTATCGTCGAAAAGGCGGATGCCCTTTTCTACCAAGGCGGATTTGAGGCCACCTCTTTTGCCGACATCGCCGCCGCCGTGGGCATCTCGCGCGGGAATTTCTATCATCATTTCAAGACCAAGGACGACATACTCGATGCCGTCATCGCGCGCCGGATGGAACGGACGCGCGCCATGCTCGACGCTTGGCAGGACGCCAGCGAAGGCCCGCGCGAACGTATCGTGTGCTTCATCCGGATACTGATCACCAACCGCACCAGCATCATGGCCTACGGCTGCCCGGTCGGCACGCTGTGTTCCGAACTGGCCAAGCTGGACCACGCGGCACAGGGCCGGGCGGCCGACATATTTGGCCTCTTCCGCGACTGGCTCACCGCGCAATTCCGGGCGCTTGGCGCGGCCGACCGGGCCGGCGCGCTGGCGCTGCATCTTCTGGCGTGGTCGCAGGGCGTGGCAGTCCTGGCCGCGGCATTGCGGGACGAGGCGTTCATCCACGCCGAAGTTGCCGGGATCGAACACTGGCTCGCCTCGCACCCGGATCTTTCCCAACCGACATGACCCCAACATGACCAAGGAGCACCGATGTTCATCACCTTCCTGAAATTCGCGGAAAATCGCGCCGCCGCGCCGGACTACATGACGGCGCATAACGACTGGATCGCGCAGGGCTTTGCCGATGGCGTCTTTCTTTGCGCCGGTGCGCTCTTGCCCGGCGCGGGGGGTGCGATCCTTGGCCATGGCGAAAGCCGCGCCGCACACGACGCGCGCATCGCCGCCGACCCGTTCGTGGCGCAAGGGATCGTGACCGCCGAAACCCACGAGATCGACCCCAAGCGCACGGTCTCCGCCCTCGATTTCGTGAAGGCCGGGGCATGAGCGCGACAGTCCCCGGCCCGGACGGGCGCCCGCGCTGCGCCTGGTGCGCCGCCGCGCCCGAGTTCTTCGCCTATCACGACCGCGAATGGGGCTTCCCGGTGACCGATGACATACGCCTGTTCGAGAAGCTGTGCCTTGAAAGCTTTCAGTCGGGCCTGAGCTGGCGCACGATCCTGGCCAAGCGCGAGAATTTTCGCGCCGCCTTTGCCGGGTTCGATTTCCGAAAGGTGGCGCAGTTCGACGAGGCGGACGTGGCGCGGTTGCTGGCGGATGCGGGCATCGTCCGGCATCGCGGCAAGATCGAGGCGACCATCAACAACGCCCGCCGCGCCTGTGAGATCGCCGAAACCGAGGGCTCGCTCGCGGCATACCTCTGGCGGTTCGAGCCCGCGGATGACGGCGCCGCGCCGCAAAGCCGCTCAACCTCGCCCGCGTCCGAGGCATTGTCGAAAGAGCTGCGCAAACGTGGCTGGAAATTCGTCGGGCCGACCACCGTGTTTGCCTTCATGCAGGCGATGGGCCTGATCAACGATCACGCCGAGGGCTGCGTCCTGCGCCCCGAGGCAAAGCGCGCGCGCGAAAGGGCCTCCATCCCCTCATGACGGTTGGCGGCTGAAGGCGGGGGGCGGTCATACGTGGCCGCCCCCGCCCGGTACGCGCGCGAAACGCGCAGGGCGAACGGTTGAGGCACCGCGCGGGGGCTTCAAGGGATCGATGCGCTCGCCCGCAGGCTCAACCGGCGCGCTTCATACCCTTTCAACCATCAACTATATGAAATATAACGCCTAACCCCCACAGTGGCACACCCTCACCCCCGCCGCCGTCCCGGTAGCACCGACAGCGCCACACCTCCCAGCACCACGGCCGAGGCCGCCGCCACGCCCCAGCTCACCCCTTCGCCCAGCAGCAGCACCCCGCCCGCCAGCGCGATCACCGGCACGCTGAGCTGCGCCGCCCCCGCCGCCGAGGCCGCCAATCGTGGCAAAACGGCATACCAAAGCGCGTATCCCAGCCCCGATGTCACCGCCCCCGACAGCACAGCCAGCGCCGCGCCCTGCGCCGTCACGGCCGCCCCCTGCCCCATCATCGCAAGGCTCAGCGCCGCGCCTATCGGGGTGGCCAGCACGAAATTCGCCGCCGTCCCCTGCAGGGCATCGCCGCTGCCCCGCCCGGCCAGCGAATATAGACCCCAGCCCACGCCAGCCGCCGCCATCAGCAGCCCATGCAGGACACTGACCTGCACCGGCCCGACCGGCCACAGCAGCCACACCAGACCAGCCAGCGCCAGCCCAGCCCCGATCAGGCGCCGCGGCGGCACCGCCTCTTGCCCGATCACCGCGCCGGCGAACATCGTGATCTGGACCACCCCGAACAGGATCAGCGCCCCCAGCCCCGCATCAAGCGCCACGTAGGCGGTGGAAAACCCGTAGATATAGACCACCAGCGCCGCGACCCCCACGGCGCGCCCCGCCCCGCCAAACCGCAGCCCGCCGCGCAGGAGCAGCGACAGCACCGCCAGCATCACCGCCCCGGCAGCCAGCCGGATGGTGCCGAAACTGATCGCGTCGATCCCGCCCCCCGACAGTGCCAGCCGGTTCAGGATGGAGTTGGCGGCAAACGCGGTCATGGTCAGGGCGGTCAGTAAAAACAGGCGCATCAGGGGTCCTCGAACGCGGCAGGATAAATCAGTGTCTCTTGCGGGGTATCGTCGCCGGGACCGGCCAGCAATGTATGCGCGACCGGATAGGGCGTGCTCAGCCGCGCCGCGCGGGCCGCGCTGAACCCCGCCCGCTGGTAGAATTCGACATCGCCCAACACCACCACGTGAACCCCGCTCAGGCGGGCCCACTCGGCGATCATCCCCACCAGCCGCGTTCCCAGCCGCTGCCCCTGCGCCTCTGGGTCGACGGCCACCGGCGCCAAGCACAGCCATCCCTTGGGTGCCCGCATCGCCGACAGCGCGGCATAGGCCATCACCTGCCCCCCGGTCGGAATCACCATTTCGCCGGCGATCGCGCCGGCCTTGCGCAGCCGCGCGACCAGGCGCGCCTCGTCCTGCCCGCCAAAGGCGCGGCGCAGCAGGGCATCGACCTGACGTTCCTCGCCGCGGCGCATCTCGCGCATGAAGCCGGGCATTGATCGCATGGTTGGGTCTCCGGGCCGGTGCTTGAACAAGAAAAGGGGCCGCCCAATGGGCGACCCCCTCGTGATAGCACGTTCGTGCGGATGATTACATCATGCCGCCCATGCCGCCCATGTCGGGCATGCCGCCGCCGGTGCCACCGCCAGAGCCCTCTTTCTCGGGCTTGTCGGCGATCATCGCCTCGGTGGTGATCAGCAGACCCGCGATGGATGCGGCATCCTCAAGCGCGGTGCGCACCACCTTGGCCGGGTCGATCACGCCATAGGCAAACATGTCGCCATATTCGCCGGTCTGCGCGTTGAAGCCGAACTTCAGGTCGTCGCTTTCGCGGATCTTGCCCGCGACAACGGCGCCGTCGACACCGGCGTTCTCGGCGATCTGACGCAGCGGCGTTTCCAGCGCCTTGCGCACGATGGCGATCCCTGCGGTCTGGTCCTCGTTGGCACCAGTTAGACCCACAAGCGCCTTGGCCGCCTGAACCAGGGCGACACCGCCGCCCACGATGATGCCTTCCTGAACCGCGGCGCGGGTTGCGTTCAGCGCGTCATCGACGCGGTCCTTACGCTCTTTCACCTCGGTTTCGGTCATGCCACCGACCTTGATCACGGCAACACCGCCGGCCAGCTTGGCCACGCGTTCCTGCAGCTTCTCGCGGTCGTAGTCGCTGGTGGTTTCCTCGATCTGCTGACGGATCTGTGCGACGCGGGCTTCGATTTCGCCCTTCTCGCCATTGCCGTCCACGATCGTGGTTTCGTCCTTGGTGATGTTGATCTTCTTGGCGCTGCCAAGCATGTCCATCGTGACGTTTTCCAGCTTCATGCCCAGGTCTTCGCTGATGACCTGGCCGCCAGTCAGAATCGCGATGTCCTGCAGCATCGCCTTGCGGCGATCACCAAAGCCCGGCGCCTTGACGGCAGCGATCTTCAGGCCGCCGCGCAGCTTGTTGACCACCAGGGTAGCCAGCGCTTCGCCTTCGACGTCCTCGGCGATGATCAGCAGGGGCTTCTGGCTCTGGATCACCTGCTCCAGCAGGGGAACCATCGGCTGCAGGCTGCTGAGCTTCTTCTCGTGCAGCAGAACAAGGCAGTCGTCCAGGTCGGCGATCATCTTGTCGGAGTTGGTCACGAAGTAGGGGCTGAGGTAGCCGCGATCGAACTGCATGCCTTCGACAACGGTCGTCTCGGTCTCAAGACCCTTGTTTTCCTCGACGGTGATCACACCCTCGTTGCCGACCTTCTGCATCGCGTCCGCGATTTGCTGGCCGATCTCGGATTCGCCGTTGGCGGAGATGGTGCCGACCTGCGCAACTTCGGCGCTGTCGCTCACCGGGCGTGCGGCGTCCTTGATCGCCGCGACAACCTTGTCGGTGGCCATGTCGATACCGCGGCGCAGATCCATCGGGTTCATGCCGGCGGCAACCGATTTCATGCCTTCCTTGACGATGCCCTGTGCCAGGACCGTCGCGGTGGTGGTGCCGTCGCCGGCCTCGTCATTGGTGCGGTTGGCCACTTCCTTGACCATCTGCGCGCCCATGTTTTCGAACTTGTCTTCCAGTTCGATTTCCTTGGCGACCGACACACCGTCCTTGGTGATCCGCGGCGAGCCGAAGGATTTGTCCAGAACCACGTTGCGGCCCTTGGGGCCCAGCGTCACCTTGACGGCATCGGCCAGAACATTGACCCCGCGCAGGATCTTGTTGCGGGCCTCGGTGTTGAACATCACGTCTTTTGCAGCCATTGCGCTTGCTCCTGAATGTCAGAATTGTTGAGAAAGGAACCGGGGCTCGCTTACGCGAGGATACCCATGATGTCGCTTTCCTTCATGATCAGCAGCTCTTCACCCTCAAGGGTGATCTCGGTGCCCGACCATTTGCCGAACAGAACCTTGTCGCCCGTTTTCACGGCCATCTCGATCCGTTCGCCGTTGTCCTTGCGCGCGCCATCGCCCACGGCAACGACTTCGCCTTCTTGCGGCTTTTCCTTTGCAGTGTCGGGAATGATCAACCCGCCTGCGGTTTTCTCTTCGCTCTCAACGCGGCGGACAAGCACGCGGTCATGCAGCGGTTTAAATGCCATCTCTGAAGCTCCTTGGCTCAAAGTTTCCCTGATCTGGTCCGGCTGGACCTGTTAGCACTCGTCACACCCGAGTGCTAACGGCGCATAGCTAGGGAGTTCGCCGCGGGCTGTCAACTGCCGATAGGGGCGAAATCCGCCGACGCGCTGCGGGCGCCGCTGGCGGCAGTCGCGCCGCAGCGCAGCAAAAAAGCCACAACCCCGCGTTTCGCCCGCGCCACGCGGTCGTGACAAGCCCGCCGCGCGCCCCTATAACGCGCCCGAACAGACATGCCCATCACCAAAGGACAGACCATGACCATCCAAGTCTTCGGCCACAAATCCCCCGATACCGATTCCACCGGCTCGCCGATCATCTGGGCCTGGTACCTCAACGAAGTGAAAGGCGAAAATGCCGAGGCGGTTCTGCTTGGCGAACCCAACACCGAGGCCGCGTTCATGCTGGACCGTTGGGACCTGCCCAAGCCGCGCCTGATCGAAGGCGTGGAGGACGGCCAGCCCTGCGTCGTGGTCGACACCAACAACCCCGCGGAACTGCCCGAGGGCATCAACGGCGCCGACATCCGCGCCATCATCGACCATCACAAGCTGGTCGGCGGGATCGAAACCAAGGGCCCGATCGACATCACCATTCGCCCGCTGGCCTGCACCGCCACGATCATGCTGGACCTGATGGGCGATGACGCAGCGAAAATGCCCGACTGGGCCAAGGGAGCGGCGCTAACCTGCATCCTCAGCGATACGCTGGAATTCCGCAGCCCCACCACGACGGACCACGACCGCGCGACAGCGACAAGGCTGGCGGCTGACCTGGGCCTCGACATCTCGGACTACGCCGCCGAGATGTTCGCGGCGAAATCCGATGTGTCGGCCTTCTCCGACGCCGAACTGATCCGCATGGACAGCAAGCAATACGAGGTGAATGGCACCAAGTTCCGCGTCTCGGTGCTTGAGACGACCGCGCCCGCGATGGTACTGGACCGCAAGGCGAGCCTGATCGACAGCATGAGCGCCGTCGCTTCCGAGGACGGCGTCGACCAGGTGCTGCTGTTCGTGGTGGATATCCTCAACGAAGAGGCGACCCTGCTGGTGCCCAACGACCTGGTGAAAACGGTGGCCGAGAAATCCTTTGGCGCTACTGTCTCGGGCGATACCGTGGTGCTGCCCGGCGTGATGAGCCGCAAGAAACAGATCATCCCGAACCTGTCGGTCTGATCGCCCCTATCGCGGCGGGGCGGCGTTGTGCGTTCCCCGCCGCCCATCCTTTTTGCCAAGGCTTTCCATGACACAGATCATTTCCGCCCTGTCCGAGGTCTCCGCACGCTACCAGGCGGCGTTCGTCGATCTGTGGGGATGCGTCCATGACGGCGTGCGCGCGATCCCTTCGGCGGTGGAGGCCCTGCGTGCCTATCGCGCCTCGGGCGGGACGGTGGTGCTGCTGACCAACTCGCCGCGGCCGCGCAAGGGTGTCGAGGCACAGCTTGATCAATTCGGCGTGCCGCACGACGCGTGGGACACCATCGCCACCTCGGGCGACAGCGCCCGCGCCGCCATGTTTCGCGGGGTGGTGGGCAACAACGTGTTCTTCATCGGGGAAGAGCGGGATTTGCCGTTTTTCGAGCCGATGCACGTCATCGAAAACCCGGCCGAGATCCACCTGACGCCACTGGACCAGGCGGACGGCATCGTCTGCACCGGGCCGTTCGACGCCATGGCCGACCTTGCCGTGCTGCGGCCGCAGCTCCTGCTGGCCAAGCAGCGGGGGCTGAAACTACTATGCGCCAACCCCGATATCGTCGTGGACCGGGGCGACCACCGCGAATGGTGCGCCGGCGCGGTGGCCCGCCTTTATACCGAGATGGGGGGCGAGAGCCTCTATTTCGGCAAACCGCACCCGCCGATCTACGACCTCGCCTACCGCCGCCTGGCCGAGCTGGGCCGCGACGTCTCGCGGCAATCCATTCTGGCCATCGGCGACGGGACGCAAACGGATATCGCCGGCGCCATGGGCGAAGACCTCGATTCGCTGTTCATCACCGGCGGGCTTGCGCGCGTTGAAACGCAAACCGCGGCCCACCCCGACGCCGAGGCGCTAGAGCGCTACCTGGCAAGCGAATCCGTGGCGCCAACCTTTGCCATGGGACAGCTGGCTTGACCAAATTAGGGGTTGATTTTCTGCGCGCGCAAAGTAATAAAGTTCCAACATCTGGCGTCAGCATATCCTAAAATTTCGCGCGCCTGTCGGACTGGAGGATCGGATGTTGGACAATATGCCCCGCGGCACCATCTGCATCGAGGATATCGAGATGGGGATGACGCGCCACCTGCGCAAAACCGTCACCGACCGCGATATCGAGATGTTCGCCGAGGTCTCGACCGATCACAACCCGGTCCACCTTGATGACGCCTACGCCCAGGACACGATATTCGAAGGGCGCATCGCCCACGGCATGCTGACCGCCGGGCTAATCTCGGCCGTAATCGGCGAACAGCTTCCGGGTCATGGCACGGTCTACATGGGTCAGTCCCTGAAATTCCTCGGCCCGGTGCGCCCAGGCGACACCGTCACCGCCGAGGTCGAAGTGATCGGCATCGACCACGCCAAGCGCCGCGTGCAGCTTGAGACGCGCTGCACCGTCGGTGGCAAGAAGGTCCTGACCGGCGAGGCCACCGTCCTCGCGCCCTCGCGCAAGTTCGACTGATCCGACCCGGCCCCCAAACGGGGCGGCTTCGCCGCTTGTTCTTCTTCGCGTTCAGGCCACGCAGGCCTTGGGGCTCCGCCCCAAACCCCGGAGTATTTCGGGCAAGATGAAGGACGGATGAGTCCCTTGTGCTTCATCTTGCTGAAAATACTCCCGCCGGAGGCGTCCGCCCTGTCAGCGCGCGCGCCGTTTTCGCGGCTTGCGCCCGGCCCTCGCGGACGCTAACCCATGCGGCATGCGGATCATTCGCGATCATACCTTCGTCGCCCCCCAGGACCGTGGCGCCAGCGCCGCCATCGGCAATTTCGATGGCGTGCACCTGGGGCATTTGTCGGTGATCGACCTGGCCCGCCAGGTGGCAGACAGAACCGGCGCGCCGCTTGGCGTGGTCACGTTCGAGCCGCATCCGCGCGAGTTTTTCGCGCCCGATGCGCCACCCTTTCGCCTGATGGGGCGCACCGCGCGGGCGCACCGGTTGGAAAAGATCGGGGTGCAGCGTTTGTACCAGCTCAATTTCAACGCAGCGCTGTCCTCGCTCACCGCGCGGGAGTTTGCGCGCGACGTGTTGTCGGTTGGGCTTGGCCTGACGCATGTGGTGGTGGGGGCCGATTTCCGGTTCGGCAAGGGGCGCGATGGTTGCGCGCAGGACCTGGAGGGGTTCGGCGCCGAGTTCGGCTTTGGCGTAACCCTTGCGCCGCTTCTTTCGGGTGACAGCGGGCAAGTGTCCTCGACCGCCATCCGCACCGCGCTAAGCGAGGGGCGGCCGCGCGACGCGGCGGCGATGCTGGGGCATTGGCACCGGATCGATGGCGAGGTCGTGGGCGGAGAGCAGCGCGGCCGCGAATTGGGCTATCCCACCGCGAACATGTCGATCGAAGGGCTGCATCCACCCCGTTTTGGCGTCTACGCGGTGTTGATCGATGTTCTCGACGGCCCCCACGCCGGGAGCTATCACGGCGCGGCATCGATCGGGGTGCGGCCGATGTTCGGGAAAAACCGCCCCAACCTTGAGACTTACCTGTTCGATTTCTCGGGCGATCTGTACGGCGCGCAGTTGTCTGTCGGCCTGGTAGATCATTTGCGCGACGAGGAAACTTTCGACAGCCTGGACGCGCTGACCGCGCAGATGGCCGAGGATTGCGCCCGCGCCCGGGCCATACTGGCCGCGACATGACCGATGATCCGATCCGCCGCGACGGGCTGCGCCCGCGTTTTTGGGAGACGGTGCCGCTCTCGCGGATGACCCGCGCGGAGTGGGAGGCGCTGTGCGATGGCTGCGGCAAGTGCTGCATGAACAAGCTTGAGGACGAGGACACCGGCGAGGTCGCCCTGACCCGTGTCGCGTGCCGCCTGTTCGACGACAGCACCTGCCGCTGCGGGCAGTACGAAGAGCGCCATCAGTTCGTGCCCGAGTGCATCGTGCTCAAGCCCACCAACATGGACACGCATGCCTACTGGATGCCGGACACCTGCGCTTACAAGCTGCTGTGGCAGGGCAAGCCGCTCTATGACTGGCATCCGCTGATCTCGGGCACCCCGGATAGTGTGCACGCAGCGGGCGTGTCGATGCAGGGCCGCACCGTGCCGGAATTCGAGATCGACGAAGACGACTGGGAAGATCATATCATCGAGGAGCCGACCTGATGTTTTTCACCTCCGACAACGCTGGCCCCGCCCATCCCGCGGTGATCGATGCGCTGAGCCGCGCCAATTCGGGCTTCGCCGCGGCCTATGGCAGCGATGCCCTGATGAATGACGTGCGCGCGCGCATCCGCGAGGTGTTCGAGGCGCCCGAGGCGGCCATTTACCTTGTCGCCACCGGCACGGCGGCCAATTCGCTGGCGCTGGCGACCCTGTCGCAGCCGTGGCAGACGGTGTTCTGCGCGCCGGTCGCGCATATCCACGAGGACGAGTGCAACGCGCCCGAATTCTATTCCGGCGGGGCCAAGCTGACCCTGGTGGGCGACGCCCCCAAGATGACGCCGGAGGCGCTTGAGCAAACCATCGCCGCCGAGGAATCGCGCGGCGTGCACGGACCGCAGCGCGGGCCGGTGTCGATCACCAATGTCACCGAACGCGGCACCGTCTATTCGGTCGCGGAAATCACCGCGCTATCGGACGTGGCGCGGGGCTATGGCCTGCCTGTGCACCTGGATGGTGCGCGGTTCGCGAATGCGCTGGTCGCGCAGGACTGCACCCCGGCCGAGATGACATGGAAGGCGGGCATTGACGCCGTCAGCTTCGGCGGCACCAAGAACGGGCTTCTGGGGGTCGAGGCGGTGATTTTCTTCGATCCCGCCCATGCGTGGGAGTTCGAGCTGCGCCGCAAGCGTGGTGCACACCTGTTTTCCAAGCACCGCTACCTGTCAGCGCAGATGCTGGCGTACCTGACCGACGATCTGTGGCTCGATTGCGCGCGGCGCGCCAACGGGAACGCGGCGCGCCTTGCCGCCGGGTTGGCCGATGTGCCGCAGGCCGGGCTCGTGCACGAGGTGCAGGCGAACATGATCTTCGCCACCCTGCCGCGCGCCACGCATGAGCGGCTATTCGATGCCGGCGCCGAATACCACCTGTGGAACAGCACGCTGGAGGGCGCGGCGCCCGACGCGCCGTTGGCCGCGCGGATGGTTTGCGACTGGTCGATCGGCGAGGACCAGATCGATCGCTTCCTGGAAATCGCGCGCGGCTAACTCGGCGCGCGCCTCAGGTTTCGGGGAAGCCGTCCAGAAAGGTGCGGATCTCCGCCGCCACCGGCGCGGGGTGGGTGATCGGCACCATGTGCCCCGCCCCGTCGATCACCGCGCGCCTGCTGCCGGGGATGCGGCGCGCCAGCCCCTCGTTGATCGCCGCGATATACTCGGGCGACGCGCCCCCTTCGATCAGGAGGACCGGCACCGCGATCCGCGACAGCGCGCCAGAGGACAAAAGCCCCGCCACATCGCCATAGATCGCGCCGGCGCCCGCCTCGATCAGGTGAATGCGCTGCACCATCGCCGCGCGCTGCGCCTCTGGCAGGCTGTCCCACGGCCGCCCGTCGCCCCAGCGGCTTGTGAATGCGCGGGCGGCGCGCTCGGCATCGCCAGCCTCGACCGCTTCGGTATAGGCGGCCATGTCGGCGTCGTGCGTTTGCGCCCAATCGGGATGATCGGCCAGGGCCACCGCAAAGAACACCGGCTCGATCAGCACGAGACTGCGCACCAGCTCTGGCCGTTCCACCGCGAGGCGGAGCGCCACCGTCGCGCCAAAGGAATGGCCGATCACGTCCACCGGCGCGCCGCCCTCCGCCTCGATCAGGTCGGCGGCGATGTCGGTGCTCAGCCCCTGAATTTCGCGCGTACCGTCCCAGTCGGCGCTGCGGCCGTGGCCCGGCAGGTCAAAGGCGGCCGCGTGCAGCAGATCGTCCAGCGCCGCCATCATCGGCGCCCAGCCCCCCGAGTGCCCCAATGAGCAGTGGATCAGCAGCGCCGCGCGCGGCCCCTGGCCCATGCGCGTGACATGGGTGACATGACCACCCGCCATGACTTGCGGCATTACAGGTCTCCGGCCAGGTGCGCGTCCAAATCCGGCAGCCGATCCTGACCCCAGAATTTCTGCCCGCTATCGACCACGTAGAAGGGCGATCCGAACACGCCGCGCTCGACCGCTTCCTCGGTGTTGGCGGCATAGGTCTCCGCCCCGCTCAGCAATCCGCGATTCGCCAGGTCGGGATCAAAGCCCGCCCCGCTCAGGCATTCGCGCACCACCGCGTCGTCGGCGATGTCGCGCTCCTCGGCCCAGCAGGCGCGCAGGATGGAATGCACCAGCGCCCCCAGATCGCCGCCGCCCGTGTCCTGCGCGGCGATGATCGCATAAGAGGACGGCGCCGGGTTGGTCGGGAAATGCGCCGGCTGCAAGGTTAGCGGCAAACCCGTCTTGGTGGATTGGCGCGCCAGTTCCTGCAGGCGGTAATCCTGCCGCGATGGGTGCCGCTCGGCCGGGGGGGTGCCGCCGGTGCGCCCGAACAGGGCGATGATATCCATCGGCTTGTATGTCAGTGTCGCGCCGTGCCGCGCGGCGATTTCCTCGGCTCGCGTGCCCGCCAGATAGGCGAACGGGGAGAGCGTCGAAAAAAAATAGTCGATATGGGCCATTTGCGCGACCTTCCTTTGGCTGCATAGCTTTGCCAGACCGTAATCGGATGCTAGTCAGTGTCAACGTCACGAATCTGTCATCCCGACCAAACCGGAGCTGCCCCGTCATGTCGTCCATAACCGAGCCGAAGCTGATCGCCGGCAATGCCAACCTTTCGCTTGCCAAGGGCATCGCCCGCCGCATGTCGATCCACCGGGGCCGTAGCGTCGGACTGGTCGATGCGCGGGTCGAGCGATTCAACGATCAGGAGATATTCGTCGAGGTGTTCGAGAACGTGCGCGGCGAGGATATGTATATCATTCAGCCCACCTCGAACCCCGCCAACGACAACCTGATGGAGCTGCTGATCATGGCCGATGCCCTGCGCCGGTCATCGGCGGCGCGCATCACCGCCGTGATCCCCTATTTCGGCTATGCCCGGCAGGATCGCCGCTCGAAGGCGCGCACGCCGATCTCGGCCAAGCTGATCGCGAACATGCTGGTCGGCACCGGAATCGAGAGGGTCCTGACCATGGACCTGCACGCCGCGCAGATCCAGGGCTTCTTTGATATCCCGGTCGATAACCTCTATGCCGCGCCGATCTTCGCGCTTGATATCAAGCACCAGTTCGGCCCCGACATGTCCGACGTGATGATCGTCTCGCCCGATGTCGGCGGCGTGGCGCGCGCGCGTGAACTGGCGGCCCGGATCAACGCGCCGCTGGCGATCGTGGACAAGCGCCGCGAAAAACCCGGCGAGATCGCCGAGATGACCGTGATCGGCGACGTGACGGGCAAGAAATGCATCATCGTCGATGACATCTGCGACACCGCCGGCACATTGTGCAAAGCAGCCGAGGTGTTGCTGGAAAGCGGCGCATCCGAGGTGCACTCCTACATCACCCACGGCGTGCTCAGCGGCCCAGCGGTTGAACGGATCACCAATTCGGTGATGAAATCGCTGGTCATCACCGACACGATCGAGGCGCCCGAGCCGGTGCGCAACGCGCCCAATATCCGCATCCTGCCCACCGGGCCGATCTTTGCGCAGGCAATCCTTAACATCTGGAACGGCACCAGCGTGTCATCGCTATTTGAAACCGAAACCCTCGACCCGATCTACGAGGGGTTTTTCAACAGCCACTGACGCGCGGCGCGGCGGCGTGGCTGTGTCAGTATAGCTGCCACTGATCGTCATCGACCGCCGCGCCAATCGCCATCCACGCGATCCGCACCCGTGCGATGCGGGTGTCCCCCCAGGTGCGGAACACCGCCGTGAATCCGTCGCGGGTGACTTCCTCGGTGGTCAGGTCGGCGCGCTGGTTGTGGCCGTGATCCATGTCCCACATCGACAACCCGCAATGAACGCTTGGCGGCTGTGCGAACGGCTCGCTGAACGCGATGGTCTTGCGGCGTTCGCGCGGGCCCTCACCGGACCACATGTCGCCGTCGTCCTCGAAATCCGAGAACAGGATTTCCTCGCCCTGGTCCACGGCGATCAGGTGCCCCTTGATCCGCTTTGCCATTGCCCGCCCCCTGCCGCGTGCTATCCGAAAGGACAGGCTAGTGCATCCCCCGCCAAAGAAAAAGGCCCCCGAACCGGGTGTGTGGGTTATAGCGGTATGGTTCCCCTGAATGCGTTGGAACGCGCCTGGGGCGGGCATTGAGCGACCGGTTGAGGGGCCGCGCGGTGCCCGGCCGCCGGGTGGGCGCTGCAACCTGTGTGGATTGCGCTTTATGCCAGCCAAATACATCTTCGTTGTCGATCATTTGATACACCTGCAAAAGCGTCCGCCCGTCACGCCAGAGGCGTGCCGACGATAAGCGGCGCACCTCTGGCACGACGGGGGCGGTCGGGCGCTGCGCGGCGGCGCGCAAGCGCGCCTCTATTCCGCGCACTGGTCAATAACCGCAACAGGCCACGCACCCCCAAAAAGCAAAGGCCCCGCAGCGAGTGCGGGGCCCTTGGCATTGATCAAACGGTTGCGAAGGCTCAGCTCTTGCCGATCGCCGGGTCCAGGTTGATATGATCGCCCATGGCGACCATGTCCGCCAGCACCTTTGCCGCGTCATCCACCAGGCCGGGCTCGTTCTTGAACGTGACCTGTGCCTTCTCGTAGGCGTCGCGGGCGTCCTGCAGCATCTTGTCGTAATGCTCTTGCGTCACGTCCCCGCGATGCAGCGACCATTCCGCCAGCACCGAAATCCCGTTGGCCGAGATCTCGGCAAAGCCGCCGGTGACGACGTACTCGTCCTCGCCGTCGGGCCCTTCGATCCGCAGGATCCCGGGGCGCAGGTTGGTGATCACGGGGGCATGGTCGGGCATTGCCACCATGTCCCCCTCGGCACCGGGGATCAGAACCTGGTTCACCGGGCCGGACGTCAAACGCCGCTCCGGCGAAACAAGATCGAATTGCACTGTATCAGCCATGTTGCCCTCCTCAGGCCGCGTCGGCGGCCATTTTCTCGGCTTTGGCTTTCACGTCCTCGATACCGCCAACCATGTAGAAGGCCCCTTCGGGCAGGTGGTCGTATTCGCCGGCCACGACCGCCTTGAACGAGGAAATGGTTTCCTCCAGCGGCACCTGGATACCGTCCGAGCCGGTGAACACCTTCGCCACGTCGAACGGCTGCGACAGGAAACGCTGCAGCTTACGCGCACGGCTCACGGTCAGCTTGTCCTCTTCGCTCAGTTCGTCCATCCCGAGGATGGCGATGATGTCCTGCAGCGACTTGTAGCGCTGAAGGATCTGCTGAACGTCGGTGGCCACCTTGTAGTGCTCTTCCCCGATCACGGCCGGGTCCAGCAGGCGCGAAGTGGAATCGAGCGGGTCAACGGCCGGGTAGATGCCCAGCTCGGAAATGGCCCGGCTCAGAACCGTGGTTGCGTCAAGGTGCGCGAACGACGTGGCTGGCGCGGGGTCGGTCAAGTCGTCGGCGGGCACGTAGATGGCCTGCACCGAGGTGATCGAGCCCGACTTCGTCGAGGTGATCCGCTCTTGCAGGGCGCCCATGTCGGTGGCCAGCGTCGGCTGATAGCCCACGGCCGAAGGAATACGACCCAGAAGCGCCGACACCTCGGACCCCGCCTGCGTGAAGCGGAAGATGTTGTCGACGAAGAACAGCACGTCGGTGCCCGACTGGTCGCGGAACTGCTCTGCCAAGGTCAGGCCGGACAGGGCCACACGCATACGCGCACCCGGCGGCTCGTTCATCTGGCCATAGACCAATGCCACCTTGGACTCGGTCAGGTTGTCGGGAACGATAACGCCCGACTCGATCATCTCGTGATACAGGTCGTTACCTTCACGGGTCCGTTCACCCACACCGGCAAACACCGAAAAGCCCGAGTGCACCTTGGCGATGTTGTTGATCAGTTCCATGATCAGAACCGTCTTGCCCACGCCGGCGCCGCCGAACAGGCCGATCTTGCCGCCCTTGGCGTAGGGGGCCAGCAGATCGATCACCTTGATGCCGGTGGTCAGAACCACCGACTCGGTCGATTGCTCGGCGAATTCGGGGGCAGGCTGGTGGATCGCGCGATACTCGTCCGCCTTGACTTCGCCCTGCTCGTCCACGGGCTCGCCCACGACGTTCAGGATGCGGCCCAGCGTGGCGTTACCCACCGGCATGGTGATCGGGGAGTCGGTATCGGTCACCTCCTGCCCGCGCACCAGACCTTCGGTCGCGTCCATGGCCACTGTGCGAACGGTGTGCTCGCCCAGGTGCTGCGCAACTTCCAGAACCAGCGTCTTGCCGTTGTTATCCGCCTCAAGCGCGTTGAGGATCGCCGGCAGGTGGTCGTCGAACTGCACGTCAACGACGGCACCGATCACCTGCGTGATTTTGCCTTTTACCTTTGCCATTTATTTCGTCTCCGGTTCCTTAGAGCGCCTCAGCGCCCGAGATGATTTCAATAAGCTCGTTGGTGATGACGGCCTGACGGGTGCGGTTGTATTGGATCGTCAGCTTGTCGATCATCTCGCCCGCGTTGCGCGTTGCGTTGTCCATTGCGGACATGCGCGCGCCCTGCTCCGATGCCGCGTTTTCCAGCAGCGCCGAGAAGATCTGCGTCGCCACGCCCCGCGGCAGCAGATCGGCAAGGATCGCCTGCTCGTCGGGCTCGTAGTCATAAAGCGTGCCGCCGGCGTCCTGCTCGTCTTCCTTGGCCTCGTACGAGGCGGGAATGATCTGTTGCGCCGTCGGGATCTGGCTGACCACGTTTTCGAACTGCGAGTAGAAGATCGTCGCAACGTCGAACTGCCCGTCGTCGAACCGCGCCAGCAGGTCATCGGCGATCGACTTGGCGTCGTCATACCCGATATGCTTGACGTCGGTCAGATCGACATGGTCGGTCAGCAGTTCACTGTATCCGCGCCGAAGCGCATCGCGCCCCTTCTTGCCCACGGTGATGATCTTGACGGTCTTGCCCTCGGCCAGCAGCTTGTCGGCGTGGCTCTTGGCCAGCTTGGCAATGTTACCGTTAAAGCCACCGCACAGCCCCCGCTCGGCGGTCATGACCACCAGCAAATGGGTCTGGTCGCTGCCCGTACCGGCCAGAAGCCGAGGCGCGCTTTCGCTATCCCCGACCGAGGCCGACAGCCCCGCCATCACGGCATTGAACCGCTCCGTATAGGGGCGCGACGATTCCGCCGCATCCTGTGCCCGCCGCAGTTTTGCGGCGGCCACCATTTGCATGGCCTTCGTGATCTTGCGGGTCGATTTGACCGACGCGATCCGGTTCTTGAGGTCCTTGAGATTTGGCATTGCCTTATCTCCTCACGCGAAATCTTTGGCGAATTCGTCGAGTGCGGCCTTGATCTTGTCCTCTGCTTCGCCCTTGATCTTGGGGTCCTCCTTGGTGATGAACTCCAGAAGATCGGCATGCTTGCTGCGCAGGTGACGCAGCATATCCTGTTCAAAGCGACCAACATCCTTGACGTCGATCTTGTCCAGGTAGCCCTTGGTCCCGGCGTAGATCACGCAGACGATCTCGGCGTTGGTCAGCGGCGAATACTGCGGCTGCTTCATCAGCTCGGTCAGGCGCGCACCACGGTTCAAAAGCTGCTGCGTCGCGGCATCGAGGTCCGAGCCGAACTGTGCGAACGCCGCCATCTCGCGGTACTGCGCCAGTTCCAGTTTCACCGGGCCGGCAACCGATTTCATCGCGCTGGTCTGCGCGGACGAGCCAACACGCGACACCGAAAGGCCGGTGTTCACGGCCGGGCGAACACCCTGGTAGAACAGTTCGGTCTCAAGGAAGATCTGCCCGTCGGTGATCGAAATCACGTTGGTCGGAATAAACGCCGACACGTCGCCGCCCTGGGTTTCGATGATCGGCAGCGCGGTCAGCGACCCTGCGCCGTTCTCCTCGTTCATCTTCGCCGACCGCTCCAGCAGACGGGAGTGCAGGTAGAACACGTCGCCCGGGAACGCTTCACGCCCCGGCGGACGGCGCAGCAGCAGCGACATCTGGCGATACGCGACGGCCTGCTTGGACAGGTCATCATAGATGATCAGCGCATGACGGCCGTTGTCGCGGAAATGCTCGGCCATGGCGGTCGCGGAGTAGGGCGCCAGGAACTGCAGCGGCGCCGGGTCCGACGCGGTTGCGGCCACGACGATGGAGTATTCCATCGCGCCGCTTTCCTCCAGCTTCTTCACCAGCTGTGCAACGGTCGACCGCTTCTGCCCGATCGCGACATAGACGCAATACAGCTTCTTGCTCTCGTCGTCGCCCGCAGCTTCGTTATAGCTTTTCTGGTTCAGGATCGTGTCCAGCGCGATCGCCGACTTGCCGGTCTGACGGTCGCCAATGATCAACTCGCGCTGGCCGCGGCCGATCGGGATCATCGCGTCAACCGATTTCAGGCCGGTCGCCATCGGCTCGTGCACCGATTTACGCGGGATGATGCCCGGCGCCTTGCGCTCGGCCAGGGCGCGGGTGTCGGTCTTGATCGGGCCCTTGCCGTCCAGCGGATTGCCAAGGCCGTCCACGACGCGGCCCAGCAGGGCATCGCCCACCGGCACGTCCACGATCGACTTGGTGCGCTTGACGGTGTCGCCTTCCTTGATCTCGCGGTCCGACCCGAAGATCACGACGCCGACATTGTCGGCCTCAAGGTTCAGCGCCATGCCGCGCACGCCGCCGGGGAACTCGACCATCTCGCCGGCCTGCACGCTGTCGAGGCCGTGAATACGGGCAATCCCGTCACCAACGGAAAGCACACGGCCAACCTCGGCCACCTCGGACTCGTGACCGAAGTCCTTGATCTGGTCCTTCAGGATCGCAGAAATCTCTGCTGCTTGGATACCCATTTATCCGACCTCTTTCATTGCATTCTGGAGGGAATTGAGCTGCGCACGGATCGACGTGTCGATCATCTTCGAGCCCACCTTGACGACAAGACCGCCAATGAGATTGTCATCGACGGTCGCATTTATCTTGACTGTTTTTCCAAATCGGCCCGCCAGCGTCTTGGCCAGCTTTTCGGACTGCGCCTTAGTCAGGGCCTTCGCGCTGGTCACCTCGGCGGTCACCTCGCCCTTTTCGTCCGCGATCTGCGCGCGCAGATGCGAAATGAGATGCGGCAGCACGTACAGGCGGCGGTTCTCGGCCATCACGGACAGGCCCCGCGCCAGGGACTCCAACAGCCCCATCTTGTCGGCAACCGCTGCAATCGCCTTGCCCTGCGCACGGCGCGACAGAACCGGCGAATGGATCAGGTCGCGCAGATCGGCGCTCTCGTCCAACGCGGCAGCAAGGTCTTCCACGCCGGCTTCGAGCTTGTCGAGCTGGCCGTCTTCCTTGCTGAGTTCAAAAATCGCCGTGGCGTAACGCGCGGCAATACCGGAGGAAATCGAAGCTGGTTCGGACACGTCCACCCTTTCGACAGTTCGGCCCCGGTTGATCGGCCGCAAGGGCCCCGGGGCGGTTATCACGGCCCCGACTGGCGTCAGAGCATTGAAATCGGCGTGGGTGTAGCAGAGCAATCGTGAGCTAGCAACATGCTATGAATTTTTCGCATACCATTGAATACCGCATCTTTTCAAAGCGTTACCCCCCCTGCGACCGATTGCGCGTAAAAGCTGTGCAAAAAAAATGCGGCCCGGCACAGGTTTTCGCGATTCCACCCGCGCATGGGTGCGTCACATGGCGTCACATGGGGGCGTCCCCGGGGGCATGCGCCGTTAACGCTACCATCCTCTGCGCCTCTCCACGGGCTTCATCTTGCCCGAAATACTCCGGGGGGATGAGGCACGCTCCGGGCACAGCCCGGCAAATGCTCCGCAGGAGCGTTTGAGTGCCTCATCGGGGCAGAGCCCCATATGCCCCCGCCGCCGTCACACCGGCTTGGCTTCGGGGCGCGGCTTCAGCACGCCAAGCGGCTTGCGCACCGCCTCGCGCAAGCCCGGCCCGCGCGGGGCGCGCACCCGCTTGCTGGCTTCCACCATCAACACGCCACCACCCAGCACCATGGAGAACCGCGCGCCCAATGCCTCCCACATCGGGGCGGTGCGCCGCCAGAACCGCCGCGTCGATGGCGGCTGATACAGGGTCGAGACCTGCCGCTCGGGCACGAACGCATGCCGGCTTAGCTGATCCTCGAGCTGACGCATCGTGTAGGGCCGCCCGTACCCGAACGGCGTTCGGTCGCTGCGCGCCCACAGCCCGCCGCGGCTCGGCACGATAAACAGCGCCCTCCCCCCCGGCTCCAACACGCGCCACGCCTCCTCCAGCAGCGCCGAGGGCTGCTCGCAAGTCTCCAGCCCGTGCATCAGCACCAGCTTGTCCACCGCCCCGGTATCCAGCGGCCACATCGTTTCCTCGCACAAGACCGACACGTTGGGCATGCCCGCCGGCCATGCCATCACCCCCTGCGGCGCCGGCATCAGGGCCACCACCCGCCGCGCCCGCCCCAGGTACGGCCTCAGCAGCGGCGCCGGAAACCCGAACCCCGCCACCGTCTGCCCCCTTGCATCGGGCCACAATTGCTCCACCTGAGACCGCACGGCGGCTTGCGCGGCACGGCCAAGCGTGCTGCGGTAATAGAAATTCCGAAGGTCCTGCACATCCAGATGCATTGCGCACCGCTCACCAATCCGCCACTCTGGATCAAACCATAAACGGACCCGCACACAACACGCAAAGGATGAAACACGATGCCGTTGCAGATTGTCACCGTTCCCTGCCTTTCCGACAACTACGCCTACCTGATCCACGACGCCGACAGCGGCGACACCGCCCTGATCGACGCACCGGAGGCGGACCCGATCCTCGAGGAGCTGCGCAACCGCGGCTGGCGCCTTGGCCAGGTGCTGCTGACGCATCACCACTGGGATCACATCGATGCCCTGCCCCGCATCCTAGAGGCGCACGCCGGCGCCCGCGTGGTGGGCGCGGCCGCCGATGCGCACCGCCTGCCGCCGCTCGATACCCCCGTGGCCGAGGGCGACACCGTCACCGTCGGCGGCGAGGCAGGCACCGTGATCGACGTGTCCGGGCACACCGTGGGCCACATCGCCTTTCACTTCGCCGACAGCAAACTGGCCTTCACCGCCGATAGCCTGATGGCGCTTGGCTGCGGGCGCCTGTTCGAGGGCACCGCCGATCAGATGTGGCACAGCCTGTCCAAGCTGGCCGCCCTGCCCGGCGACACCCTGATCTGTTCGGGGCATGAATACACCGCCAACAACGCCCGCTTCGCGCGCACGGTGGACCCCGACAATTCCGCGCTGGCCGAGCGCACCGAACAGGTGAACGCCGCCCGCTCCGTGGGGCAGGCCACCGTTCCCTCTCTCTTGTCCGATGAACTGGCCACCAACCCGTTCCTGCGCGCGGCCGATCCGGGCCTTCAGGCGGCCATCGGAATGCCCGGCGCGGATCCGGTCGCCGTCTTCGCCGAATTGCGCCGCCGCAAGGACGCATTCTAGGGGCGAGATCACGAAAACATCGCTGATCTGGGGGTGTCGCCAACAATTGTGAAGGAATTCGACCAGAAAAGACTTGAAGCCGCGCCGATATAGACCAAACTTTAATAGGATGAGGCCACGGTCGTGCGGGCCCCTCACAGCCCCCGGCCCAGACAGAAAAAGGAGCATACAGTGCCGTCATTCTCGACAACGCTGGAACAAGCGATCCACGCGGCGCTGGCGCTGGCCAATGCCCGCAAACACGAATTCGCAACCCTCGAACACCTCCTGCTCGCCCTGATCGATGAGCCGGACGCCGCCCGCGTCCTCAAGGCGTGCTCGGTCGATACCGAAGAGCTGCGCATGACCCTGGTCGAGTTCATCGATGATGACCTGTCCAACCTCGTGACGGACATCGACGGCTCCGAGGCGGTGCCGACAGCAGCGTTTCAGCGCGTGATTCAACGCGCCGCGATCCACGTGCAATCGTCGGGCCGCACCGAAGTGACCGGCGCCAACGTGCTGGTGGCGATCTTTGCCGAACGCGAAAGCAACGCCTCCTACTTCCTGCAGGAACAGGACATGACCCGCTACGACGCGGTCAACTTCATCGCCCACGGCGTCGCCAAGGATCCCGCCTATGGCGAAGCGCGCCCCGTCACCGGCGCCCCCGAGGTGGACGAGGAAGCCCACGGAACCTCGGAAACCGTGGAACAGAAAGATAGCGCGCTGGCCAAGTATTGCGTCGATCTCAACGCCAAGGCGCGCGAGGGCGATGTCGATCCCCTGATCGGCCGTGCCACCGAGGTCGAGCGTTGCATCCAGGTGCTGTGCCGCCGCCGCAAGAACAACCCGCTCCTGGTGGGGGACCCGGGCGTTGGCAAGACCGCCATCGCCGAAGGACTGGCGCGCAAGATCACCTCGGGCGAGACGCCCGAAGTTCTGGCCAACACCACGATCTACAGCCTCGATATGGGCGCGCTGCTGGCCGGAACCCGCTATCGCGGCGATTTCGAAGAACGCCTCAAGGCCGTGATGACCGAGCTTGAGGAACACCCCGACGCGGTGCTGTTCATCGACGAGATCCACACCGTCATCGGCGCCGGCGCCACCTCGGGCGGGGCGATGGACGCCTCCAACCTGCTCAAGCCCGCGCTGCAGGGCGGCAAGCTGCGCTGCATGGGTTCGACCACCTACAAGGAATTCCGCCAGCACTTCGAGAAGGATCGCGCCCTGTCGCGCCGGTTCCAGAAGATCGACGTGATCGAGCCGACCACCGACGACACGGTCAAGATCCTCAAGGGGCTCAAGCCCTATTTCGAACAGCACCACAGCGTCAAATACACCCACGACGCGATCAAGACGGCGGTGGACCTCAGCGCGCGCTACATCAACGACCGCAAGCTGCCCGACAAGGCGATCGACGTCATCGACGAGGCCGGCGCCGCGCAACACCTGGTCGCGCCCAGCAAACGGCGCAAATCCATCGGCGCCAAGGAAATCGAGGCCGTCGTCGCCAAGATGGCGCGTATCCCGCCCAAGAACGTCTCCAAGGACGACGCCGAGGTGCTGCGCGATCTCGACAGCTCGCTCAAGCGGGTGGTGTTCGGGCAGAACACCGCGATCGAGGCGCTGTCATCGGCGATCAAGCTGGCCCGCGCCGGCCTGCGCGAGCCGGAAAAGCCGATCGGCAACTACCTGTTCGCCGGCCCCACCGGCGTCGGCAAGACCGAAGTCGCCAAGCAACTGGCGGACACGCTGGGCGTGGAACTGCTGCGCTTCGACATGTCCGAGTACATGGAAAAGCACGCCGTTTCCCGCCTGATCGGCGCCCCGCCGGGCTACGTGGGCTTCGACCAGGGCGGCATGCTGACCGATGGGGTCGATCAACACCCCCATTGCGTTTTGCTGCTGGACGAGATCGAAAAGGCGCATCCGGATGTCTATAACATCCTGTTGCAGGTGATGGATCACGGCACCCTGACCGACCATAACGGGCGCACCGTGGATTTCCGCAACGTGATCCTGATCATGACCTCCAACGCCGGCGCCACGGAACAGGCGAAGGCCGCCGTCGGCTTTGGCCGCGACCGCCGCGAGGGCGAAGATACCGCCGCCATCGAGCGCACCTTCAGCCCCGAGTTCCGCAACCGCCTGGATGCGGTGATCAGCTTCGGCGCGCTGCCGCGCGAGGTAATCTTGCAGGTGGTCGAGAAGTTCGTCCTGCAGCTCGAGGCGCAACTCATGGATCGCAACGTCACCATCGAGTTGACCAAGCCCGCCGCCGAATGGCTGGCCGACAAGGGCTACGACGACAAGATGGGCGCGCGCCCGCTGGGCCGCGTGATCCAGGAGCACATCAAGAAACCGCTGGCCGAGGAACTGCTGTTCGGCAAGCTGGCCAAGGGCGGATTGGTGCGCGTCGGCGTCAAGGACGGCAAGATCGACCTGCAGATCGAGGGCCCCGATAGCCCGCGCCTGTCGGGCAACAAGCCGCCGCTGCTGACCGCCGGTTGATGCTGCGGCCGGGCCTGCGGCGCGCCCCGCTTGTTGCGGGCCTTGCGGCATGGATATACTGCGTGGCGGCCCCCGCCGCCGCGCAGGCCCCCACCCTGACGCTGCCCGCCGATTGCACGCTCGGGCAGACCTGCTTCATCCAGCAATACACCGATACCGATCCCGGCCCCGGCGTCGCCGACTACACCTGCGGCGGGCTGAGCTATGACGGCCACAAGGGCACCGATTTCGGCCTGCCCTCGCGCGCGGCGATGCGTGCGGGAGTCGCGGTGCTGGCGGCCGCGCCCGGCACCGTCACCGCCCTGCGCGACGGCATGCCCGACACCGGCTGGACCGACGCCACCGCCGCCGCCGTCAAGGGACGCGATTGCGGCAACGGCGTCGTGATCGACCACGGGCAGGGATGGCAGACGCAGTATTGCCACCTGCGCCGCCGCTCGGTCAGCGTGGCGCGCGGGCAGGCCGTGACCCGCGGGCAGCGCCTGGGCCAGGTCGGCCTGTCGGGGCGTACGCAGTTTCCCCATGTCCACCTGTCGGTGCGCCGCGACGGCGCGGTGGTCGATCCCTTTGCCCCGGTCGGCCCGCCCGCCTGCGACGGCGACGGCGCCCGCGCACGCAGTAGCTCTGACACCCTGTGGCAAACCCCGCCCGCCTATGTCCCCGGCGGGCTGCTGAACGCCGGGCTATCCGCCCGCGTGCCCGACTACGCGGCGATCAAGGACGGCACCGCCGCCGCCACCGCCCTGACCCGCGAGGCGCCCGCGCTGGTGGTCTGGGGCTACGCCTTTGGCGGGCAGCGCGGCGATATCCTGCGGCTGGTGATCGCGGGTCCCGACGCGCAGGTCATCGCGCATGACGCAAGGCTCGAAAAGGCGCAGGCACAACTCTTTCGCGCCGCCGGGCGCAAGCGGCCAGATGGCGGATGGCCACCGGGGCACTATCGCATCACTGTTGAAATGATCCGCGACGGCACCGCGCTGGCACGGATCACGCGCACCACCACGCTGCACTGACCGCTGCGCGGGCCGCCACTTGGGGACGCCTCCGGCAGGAGTATTTGGGGCAAGATGAAGCCCTGGAACTCCCTGCTTCATCTTGCCAATAAATACTCAAGATCCCGCTAGTCGAAATCGGGCGCGCGGCCTTCCATGTTGGCGGAGATGATCTCCATCTGGTCGGGCTTGCCGATCAGGTCGGCCTGTTCGCGGCTTTCCTCGTAGAGCACCTGCGCGGCGTCCGCGCCGCTTTCGGCGATGCCGATCAGGCGCTTGGCCGCGCGGGTGCCACTGGGCGAGCGGCCCGCGATGCCGCGCGCCATCTGTTGCGCGGCATCGAGCGGCGTGTCCGACAGCTCCGTCACCAGGCCCCAGTCGGCGCCCTGCCGCGCGCTGACAGGCTCGGCTGTATATGTCATGCGCCGGATCACGTCCGAGCGCACCAGCCGCGGCAGCAGCACCATGCCCCCCATATCCGGCACAAGGCCCCACTTGGCCTCCATGATCGCCAGCTTGGTATCGGGGTGCGCGATGCGGATATCCGCACCAAGCGCCAGTTGAAGCCCCGCGCCATAGGCCACGCCGTGCAGCGCCGCGATCACCGGCACCGGCACGTCGCGCCACACCATCGCGACCTGTTGCATCAGGTTGGCGTCGCCGTGGCTGCGCGGCATGATCCGCTCGACCGGGTCTGTCTGCGCAAAGGCGGCAAAGCTGGCCACGTCCAGCCCCGCGCAAAAGCTGCGCCCCTGCCCCGACAGGACAACCGCGCGGATATCGGTATTGCCCACCAGCGCCTCGCCCGCGGTGACGATGGCCTCGGCCATTTCGGGGTCCACGGCGTTCATCTTGTCGCCGCGCACCAGGGTGACATGGGCGACGTGGTTTTCGATCTCTGTGGTGACGCGGGCCATCGGCATCCCTCCTCCTGGGTTTCGCGGCCACTGTGCCCCGAACGCCCCAACCCGTCCAGCACGACGTCAGGGCAGGATCGGGGCTTGCCCGAGGGGGGCGTGTGCGCTTATCTGCCATCATGACCGGACCGCGTTACACCCCGCTCGCCCAGTGCCTGCCCGCCACCGTGCCCTTCGTCGGCCCCGAGGCGCAGGAACGCGCCATGGGCCGCCCCTTCCGCGCCCGCCTTGGCGCTAATGAAAGCGTGTTCGGCCCGCCGCCCGCCGCGCTGCGCGCGATGCAGGCCGCCGCGGCGGATATCTGGATGTATGCCGATCCCGAATCGCACGACCTGCGCCGCGCGCTTGCCGCGCATCACGCCACCACGCCCGAGAACGTAATCGTGGGCGAAGGGATCGACGGGTTGCTGGGATACCTGGTGCGGCTGCTGATCGCGTCCGGCGACGCGGTGGTCACCTCGGACGGGGCCTATCCCACCTTCAACTACCACGTGGCGGGCTTTGGCGGGGTGTTGCACAAGGTGCCCTACCGCGACGATTTCGAAGACCCCGCCGCGCTGTTTGCCAAGGCGGCCGAGACGGGCGCCAAGCTGGTCTATCTCGCAAATCCCGACAACCCGATGGGCAGCGCCCACACCGGCGCCGACATCGCCGCCGCGCTGGACGATCTGCCGGCGGGCGCGCTTTTGGTGCTGGACGAGGCCTATGTCGAGCTGGCCCAGGATGGCACCGCCGCGCCGATTGCGCCGGACGATCCGCGCGTGATCCGCATGCGCACATTCTCCAAGGCCTACGGCATGGCCGGGGCGCGCGTGGGCTACGCCATCGGCGCCGCGCCCCTGATCGCCGCCTTCGGCAAGATCCGCAACCATTTCGGCATGAACCGCGCCGCGCAGATCGGCGCGCTGGCCGCATTGGGCGAGGCTGCGTGGCTGGACGATCTGCGTGCCCGGGTGGCCGCCTCGCGCGACGAGATCGCGCGCATCGGCGCGGAAAACGGGCTGCGCGCGCTGCCCTCAGAAGCCAATTTCGTTGCGCTCGATTGCGGCGGCGACGGCGCGCTGGCGCGCCGGGTGCTTGAAGGGCTGGCCGCGCGCGGGGTATTCGTGCGCATGCCCTTCGTCGCGCCGCAAGATCGCTGCATCCGGGTCAGCTGCGGACGCCCGCAGGACCTGGAGATCCTTGCCGACGCATTGCCAGGTGCCCTGGCCGAGGCGCGCGGCTGAACCGGGATCCGAGTATTTGTGGCAAGATGAAGCTGCGCGCGGCGTTCAGGCCGTGATGGCGGCGATTTCCGCGCTGGCCGCCTCCAGACCGCCGCGTCCGTGCGGGATGTCCAGCGCCACCAATCCCGCCTGGATCGAGCCGAGCGCGCCCAGCACCATGTGCGCGTTGACGTGCCCCATGTGCCCCATGCGGAAAAAGCTGTGCCAGGCCGGATCGCCCGGCTCTGCCATGCCCAGCCCGATGCCCAGCGTCAGCCCCGCGTTGTCCTGCACCCAGCGGCGCAGCGCGGTACCCTGGTCGCCCTCCAGCCGCAGCGCCGTCACCGCGTGCGAGCGGTGCGCGCGATCCGCCACGTTGAGGCGCAGCGGCCCACCTTCGGACCAGGCCTCGGCGGCGGCCCAAATGGCGCGCGCCAGCACCGCGTGCCGGGTCCAGATCGCCTCCATCCCCTCGGCGCGGATCATGTCCAGCGCCGCGCGCAACCCGTAAAGGTGATGCGTGGGCGCGGTGCCGCCCGAATACTGGTAGAAGCTTTCGGGGTTGGCGCGCGGCGCCCAGTCCCAGTAACGGCTGACGCGGTCCATGCGGCGGCGCGCGTCGTCCGCGCGCGGGCCGAAGAACACGAACCCCAGGCCCGGCGGCACCATCAGCCCCTTTTGGCTGGCCGCGACCGCCACGTCGACGCCCCAGGCGTCCATCTCGAACCTGTCACAGGCCAGCGACGCAATGCAGTCGGCCATCAGCAGCGCCGGATGCCCGGCCGCGTCAATCGCCTTGCGCAGCGCCGCCAGATCGTTGCGCAGGGTGCTGGAGGTATCCACGTGCGTGGCCAGCACCGCGCGGATCTGCCCGCCCGTATCATCGCGCAGCACCTGTTCTACGCGGGCCGGGTCCAGCGGCGTTGACTTGCCGAAATCCTCCATCTGCACATCGATGCCGCGGCCGCGCGCCACGTCGGCCCAGCCATGCCCGAACCGCCCCGTCGCCGGCACCAGCACCCTCGCACCGGCGGGCACCGTATTGGCCAGGGCCGCCTCCCATGCCGCGTGACCGTTGCCGATATAAAACGCCACGTCATGCGCGGTGCGCGCGACATCGCGCAGATCGGGGATCAGACCCGCCGTCATCTCGATCAACTCGCCCTCGTAGATGTTGGGCGCGGCGCGGTGCATGGCGCGCAGCACCGCGTCGGGCATCACCGAAGGTCCGGGGATGGCAAGGTATTGGCGACCGCTGGGATGTGACATGACAGATGATTCCGATGTTGCGAGACCGCCGAGACTACCCACCCCGGCGGGGGCGTCAATCCATCACGCGCCTCCGCGATTGAACGGATCGAGGACCTGTTCAAGACCGGTGGCCCGACCGCCGATAGCCGCGCGATAGCGCGGATGGATCAGCGCCACACAGATACCGCGCCAGGGTCCACAGGTTTCGAAGACCCCGCCGAAACCAGCCTTCTGCAACGTATCTCGCAGCGCTTGTTCGGGCACCGACCGGTAGCAGTACGGGCCGCCCGCGCAACGCCCGCGCCATCGCCACGTCCTCCATCAACGGGATGTCGCGATAGCCGCCCGCCGCGTCATACATCCCGCGCGTCACCAGCAGCCCCTGATCGCCATATGGCAGGCCCAGCACCCGCGTGCGCAGGTTGGCCCACCCCGCCACTAGCGCCGGGCGCAGCCCGCCCGTATCGAACCGCAGGCGGAAACACGCCGCGCGCGCCTGCCCGCCCTCGATATGCGCCGCCACCGCCGCCGCCCACCCGGGCGCCAACACCGTATCGGCGTGCACGAACAACAGCCACTCGCCCTTCGCCACCCGCGCGCCGCGCCGCAACTGCCCGCCGCGCGACGCCTCCCCGGTGATCAGGGCCGCCCCCGCCTCCTGCGCGATCTCGGCGGTGGCGTCACGCGATCCGCCGTCGCTGATCACCAACTCGCGGACCAGGCCCGCCTCGACCCCTTCCATCAACGCCGTCAGGCACGCAGGCAGCCGCGCCGCCGCGTCAAGTGTCGGGATTACCACGGAAACCGGTGCGCGCATGCCACCCCCTGTTGTGTTGCCTGCCATGGCCTATATTACACCGCAACGCAGGACGGGAGACAGGAAATGAGCCGCACAATCATCCGCATCACCGGCGCCGATGCCCGCGACTTCCTCCAAGGGCTTGTCACCAACGATGTCTCGGGGCTGGATCACGGGCTGGTCTATACCGCCATGCTGACCCCGCAGGGCAAGTATATCGCCGATTTCTTCCTCGTCCCCGAGGCGGATGGCAGCATCCTGCTGGACGTGCATAACGACCTGGCGCAGGACCTGCTCAAACGCCTGACCATGTACAAGCTGCGCGCGCAAGTCACCCTGACCGAGACCGATCTGAAGGTGCATCGCGGTACCGGCCCCGCCCCCGAAGGCGCCTTTGCCGATCCGCGTCACCCCGACATGGGCTGGCGGCTCTATGGCGAGGCGGGCGGCGATGACGGCACCGATTGGGATGCGATCCGCGTCGCCCATTGCATCCCCGAAACCGGGATCGAACTCACCCCCGACACCTTCATCCTCGAAGCGGGGTTCGAGCGGCTCAATGGCCTCGATTTCCGCAAGGGCTGCTATGTCGGGCAAGAGGTAACTGCCCGCATGCACCACAAGACAGAGCTGCGCAAAGGGCTGGCCACCGTCACCCTTGACGGCCCCGCCGAAACCGGCGCCGCCATCACATCCGCCGATGGCAAACCCGCCGGCACGCTTCTGACCCGCTCGGGCGGTCGCGCCATCGCCTACCTGCGCTTTGACCGGGCCACCGGCGACATGACCGCCGATCAGGCCACCCTGCGCCGCGCCTGAACCGCGCCAACCGGCGGCCAGGCGCCCCGCCTCATGGCACAAACAGGATACCATCCCCCGGGCCCGGCGGCACCTCCAGGCTCTCGGCCTTGGCCTGGCGCCACGCCTCCAGCATATGCAACTGTTCCAGCTCCTTTTGCCGCAAAGTCTTGCGCCAGAATTCCTCAAGCTGGTTCAAATCCTCGGGCGTGACCAGCGCCGCGACCTCCCTGCCCCGCCGCGTGATCAGGAACCGCCGCTCGCGATACACCACCTGGTTGATCGCCGCCGACATCTGATTGCGCAGCGTCATGGTGCTCAGGGTTCCCAGGGTGCCGATCTTGCTCATGCCATGCCTCTTTCGCCAAAACGGGGCGGGCAACCCTGCGGCCCCGACATTGACAAAAGCTTGCACCGCCGTGCGCGCCCCGATGCCCCGCAAATGACGTAACGTCACGCAGGCGCCGCTGCGCCACCCGTACGAATCGTAAGGTTCAGGCGCCGAACCGTCCGTTTGCGCGCCAACGTCAATCGTGACCCCGGCGCGCGGTGCGTTTACGCGCGCTCGGCGTATTCCATCGTTTCGGTGTTCACGACGATGTCCTCGTCCGGCCCGACAAAGGGCGGCACCATCACCTTGAGGCCGTTGTCCAGAACCGCCGGCTTGAAGCTGTTGGCAGCGGTCTGCCCCTTCACCACCGGCTCGGTCTCGGCGACCTTGCACACCACCTTCTGCGGCAACGTCGCGTTCAGGGCCTCGCTCTCGTGGAACTCCACCGTGATGGTCATGCCGTCCTGCAATAGCGGGCGGCGCTCGCCCAGGATTTCCGCAGGCAATTCAATCTGTTCGTAGGTTTCGGTATCCATGAAAACCAGCATCCCGTCGTTCTCGTACAGGAACTGCTGATCCTTCTGCTCAAGGCGCACGCGCTCGACCTTGTCGGCGCTGCGGAACCGCTCATTAGCCTTCGATCCGTTGCGCAGATTGCGCATTTCCACCTGCGCGAACGCGCCCCCCTTGCCGGGCTTGACGTGATCCACCTTCACCGCGGCCCACAGGCCGCCATTGTGCTCCAGGACGTTGCCGGGGCGGATTTCATTTCCGTTGATCTTGGCCATTGGAGAAACCTTTACCAAAGGTTGATAAGACTTTTGCCGTCCCTATATCTTGTGCGGACGGCCCCGACAAGTAGCCGATATATCGTGCTGCAACCGCAGCAATTCATGCATCCAGCGCATAACAGCCATGCGCCTTTGGGCTATCCGAATCGGGTTCAATCCGTCATAAGGAACGCCACGCCGGAAAATACAAGACCAATAAAAGGACGAAACATGCGAGATTTCGTTGATGGCTCTGCCTTCAATAACGAGCAAGGCAACCGTGCCCGCAAACTGTTCGCAGCTGTTGTACTGGCTGCACTCGACGACGCTATTGCGGATGATAAAAAATATGGCAACGGCCCGGATCAAATCGCCCGGTGGGCCCGGTCCCGCGACGGGCGCGAGGTGCTGTCCTGCGCCGGCATCGACCCGAACGAGCGCGTCGTGTCCGGCCTGATGGACTTTGTTGGCAAGGGTGTGCGAACCTCCGTCGCGCTGTCGCGCGAGGAAAGCGAGCGCCGCCACGCCGCCGAACAGGCCGAAGCCGCCTGACCCGCGTCCGCGGCGATAATCGACTGAAAACGCGCCTCGACCGGGCGCGTTTTTTGTTGCCTGCGCAAACTGTTCTTCGGGGGCGGCCATGACGCGCGCCATCATGATCCAGGGGGCCGGCTCCAACGTCGGCAAGTCGATGATCGTAGCCGGCTGCCTGCGCGCGTTAAGAAACCGTGGCCTCAGCGTGCGACCGTTAAAGCCGCAAAACATGTCCAACAACGCCGCCGTCACCCCTGAAGGCGGTGAAATAGGCCGCGCCCAATTCGTTCAGGCGCGTGCAGCGGGCGTGCCTGCGCATACCGATATGAACCCTGTTTTGCTCAAGCCGGAATCGGAAACTGGCGCCCAAATCATATTGCAGGGTAAGCGGTTAGACCGTCAGGATGCGCGCGCCTATGCGGCCAGTCGTGATCGTCTGTTGGTGCCAGTTATGGAAAGCTTCCGGCGCGTTTGCACCGGCGCCGACGTCGTCATCGTCGAAGGCGCCGGCAGCCCCGCCGAGATCAACCTGCGCGACCGCGACATCGCCAACATGGGCTTCGCCGAGGCCGCGAACATCCCCGTTTTGCTACTGGGCGACATCGACCGCGGCGGTGTCATCGCGCAGATTGTGGGCACGCAAGCAGTGCTTTCGCCCTCCGACGCCGCGCACATAAAAGGGTTTGCAATCAATAAGTTCCGCGGCGACCTCAGCCTGTTTGACGATGGCGTCACGGCAATCGAGGACCGCACCGGCTGGCCCGGCCTGGGGGTAATCCCGTGGTTCGACAATGCCTGGCGCCTGCCCGCCGAGGACATGCTCGACCTCACCTCGCGCCCCGGCGGCCCGGTCAAGGTGGCCGTCCCCCACCTCCCCCGCATGGCCAATTTCGACGACCTCGATCCCCTCTCCGCCGAGCCTGATATCACCCTTGAAATCATCCCCCCCGGCCGCCCCCTCCCCGGCGATGCGCAGCTTGTCCTGATCCCCGGATCGAAGTCCACCATCGCGGATTTGGAGTTCTTCCGCGCGCAGGGTTGGCACATCGATCTTGAGGCGCATGTCAGGCGCGGCGGTCACGTTCTGGGCCTTTGCGGCGGCTACCAGATGCTTGGCAACGAGATCGCCGATCCAGAGGGCGTGGAAGGCACAAAGCGGCACGTCACCGGATTGGGCCTGCTGAATGTCGCGACCGTCATGCAGCCGAAAAAACACCTGTCGCAGACGCGCGCCACGTACATCCCGACCGGCGCCAAAGTGAACGGGTACGAGATCCACCTTGGCCAAACCGATGGCCCCGATTGCGGCCGCCCGTGGCTGGATGTCGATGGCACGCCACACGGCGCGACATCGGTTAACGGGCGCGTGCGCGGGTGCTATTTGCACGGGCTGTTCACGTCAGACGGGCTGCGAAAGGCGTACCTATCGGACCTCGGGGGCAGCTCTGCAATCGCCTATGAAACGGAACTGGACGAGGTTCTGGACGAGCTTGCAGCCCATATCGAGAAGCACATGGATATCAACAAGTTAATTGATATCTCGGGCGAGGTTTAAGCGACCGCCGATTACTCCAGGTCGTGACTGGCCAAGGCTCGGTGGATTTCTCTTCGAACCAGCTTGCGCACGTTGCGTGTGATGCGCTCTCCTAGGCTTCCCTGCAATTCCTGGCGCACGATATCCGCGATCACCTCGCGCAGCGCTTCCTCGTCCAGGATCGCGTCGCCGCCCAATAGCTCGTTCATCTCGGCTGTGGCGGCTCTCTCTTCGATGTCTACTGTCCCCGCACGTGAGGCCGTGCTTTCGGCATCTTCGGCATCAGATGCCTCCTCGTAGTCGCTCGGCTCATCGCGCAACATATCCTCTTGCTCGGCCGGCCAATCGTGCTCTGACCACTCGGCGTCCTCCTCGGCCTGTTGCTCTGCCTGCGGGGAGTCTTCCGCGGTGTACTCGTCAACGGAATGATCATCGCCATCTTCGAAGTGGTCTTCCCATGGCAGCGCCTCGACCGGACCGCCGGCGTAATCGTCATCCGAGGGACCGTCCGGCTCCCACTGATCGGCGGTCGACGCAACCGATTCCTCAAGCGCGGCGATACGCGCACGCAGGCCCTCTGCCTCTCCATCATCCTGGGCATCGGATTCGGGGGGCTGTACATCGTCGTCGCTAACGTTTTCTTCCTGCGGCTCTGTCTCGGCCCCTGTCTGCACATCGGCGACATCGGCCTCCTGTGCAGTCGGATCATCATCCGATTCATCTGCATCCCCGGGGGCATGCACACGCAGCGATGGCGTCAGCACAAGACGATTATCGTCCTGCTTATCTTCTGTCTCGTCGGACCTGTCTTCATCCGAAACCAAGCGCCGGATGGACGACAGTATATCCTCGATTTCCACGTTTGTTACGGGATCGGACATGCAGCACCACTACTCTAACCTCGGCAACAGTTTAGCCGCGGCACAGGAAACGCACAACTGATTGCGAGACTTTTACTGTTTTCCCAGTGCGCGCAAGACACGGTCAAGCTTCTGACCTTGCTTGCTCATCCGGGTCGGAGCGGTTTTGACCATGTTGTAGTACGCCGCTGGATCGTACTGCTTGACGTTCAGATTAAGGTGCTCCGCCGTCAGCAGCCCCATAGATGCCAGCAGGCTGTAGGATGCGACTGTTTCGTTTGACGTCGCCGTAATCAGGCCTGCCTTGGCGTCGAGCAATTCCTGCTCGGCATTGAGAACATCCAGAGTGGTGCGTGCGCCCAGGGTCGCCTCTTCGCGAACACCGCGAAACGCGACCTGTGCGGCACGGATCTGACGCTGGCTGGCGTCACGTGCGGCGCGTGCCACCTGTATCTGCGCAAAGGCATTCCCAACGTTCTGGGCGATATTCGCGCGCACCTCGTGCAGGTTGGCGCGCTCTGCATCCCGGCGGGCGATGGCCTGGCGCTGCAAGGCGCTGATTTTGCCGCCTTGGTAGATCGGGCCGGACATTTCGATGCCCACGCTCGCGGATTCGGAAAAGTTGTTGTTGCCAACCGTATCCTGCAACCCGATGCGAGAGGTCAGGCTGATTTTCGGGGCCTCTTGCGCCTTGGCGATCCCCGCATTGATATCCGCAGCGGCGACCGCATGCTTGACACGTAGCATTTCAGGATGGTTGCGCATCGCGATGGCTTTTGCATCCTGCAACGAGCGGGCACTGCTGGGCGTGGGCGCGGGCGGCGCCAGGCGGTTGGGGCGATGCCCCACCGCGAACGCGTAGAATTCGCGTGCAACCGCCAGGTCCCCTTCGGCCTGAACCAACGCGCTCCGACTCGCGGCAAGGCGCGCTTCGGACTGAGCCACGTCGGTGCGCGTGACTTCTCCCACCTCGAACCGATCCTTTGCAGCGCGCAACTCTTCGGTCAGAACCCGAACGTTGTTGCGACGCAGGGCAACGATCTCGGTCGCGCTACGAACGTCCATGTAGGCCTGAACCACCTGCAGGAAAATGTTCTGCTCAACCCCGAGCAATGCCTGGCGCGTGGCCAGCACAGCCTCCTTGGCGGCATCCACCCCCATCCGCGTGCGGCCCGCGTCATACAAAACCAGATCCAGCGAAAGGCCAACCGACGCGGTGGTCGCGCTTGTCGAATCGATCAACCCGCCAGTCGTCGTGTTGCTGCGGAATCTTTGCGCGGTTCGCGTCGCATTCGCGGTCCAGTTGACGATCGGCCGCAACCCGGAAATGGCAACGGCTACGTCTTCATCGGCGGCCCGCAACAGGGCGCGGTTTTGCTGCAAGAGGCCGCGATGGTCATATGCTGACGCCATCGCGTCGGCCAGCGTCTCGGCCGCCGCCGATGCGGGAATGCCAACCGCCACGATCAAAGCCGTCAGGCCAATACGGGCCGAATGCCGAATATTCTCGAGTCCCATTACCAATCTAGCCTCACTATCCAATCGTTCCTCGACACGGCCATATGCTATAGTGCAAAGGCCACCTTTCGCTCGAACCCCGGCAAGACAGGCGCCGTGGCATTGAAATCATCCCACCAATCGACATGGCCATGGGTCATGTAGCCGACCCTAACCACCCCGAGCGCACCTTCCATGAAAAGGCACACGATACGTCCGCCATCCTTGAGTTGCTCCAGGATGGCACCGGGCACCTCTTCCGCGCCACCCTCGATCATGATCGCATCATAGGGTCCGTGTTGCGCGGCCCCTTCGGCAAGCTCACCCTGGTGCACGATCACATTGTCGATATCGAGCGAACCGAGCGACGTCTGCGCCTCTTGCGCCATGTCCGCATCAACCTCAAGCGCGACAACAGCCTGCGCAATGCGCGCGATCACGGCCGATGAATACCCAAAGGCGCTGCCAACATCGAGAACAAGCTCATCGTTCTGCACATCCAGCGCATCAAGCATTTTCGCCAGCGTCCGCGGCTCCAGCACCACGCGCCCCGCGCCCAAATCCAGGTTTTCACCGATATAAGCCGCCTCGCGGAGCGCATCAGGCACGAACTCCTCCCGCGGGACGGACAGCATCGCATCGATAATCGGGAACTTGGTCACATCCGCCGGACGGACCTGTGTATCGACCATGGTTGTGCGGCGCGCGGCGAAGTCTGTCATTCGTTGAACTCGATTTTGAAACTCTGGTCGTAATCGTTTTGGCATATTCCCAAACCAGCGGCAACGGTCTTACTGGCAATTGAGACATCTTGGCCTTGCAGGCTGCACCCATATCCGCTAATCCGCGATCACCACAAGGCGGCGAGTTGGCGGAGTGGTTACGCAGCGGATTGCAAATCCGTGTACACCGGTTCGATTCCGGTACTCGCCTCCATTTAAAGTCAAGTAGTTACGGCTAGAGCCATCGGCACTAGCCACTCCCTAACCACTCGAATTTGGCGAGAATTTCCTACCCCAACCGAAGGTGCTCATATGGCTTTGGCGGAAACTCTCAACACCACTGGCCTAGTCGTGAACATCTTGGGCGTGGTGCTGGTCTTCTTCTATGCCTTCCCTCAGCCAAAGTTCGAAGCAGGAGGACTAGCGGTTGAGGACAACACGCCTATACACGACGGGCGGACCGCCAAGGAGCACCGGGAGGAAGCTACCGCAAAACAAGCGACCTACCGGTGTAGGTCGCAAGTTGGGCTGGCGCTGCTTGGGTTGGGGTTCGTGCTCCAGCTGGTTGGGACGTGGGTGTAGGCGTCACAGCCCTTGCGCCAGAGATGACTTCGAGTATCGTGGGAAGGCCCGCAAGGGTCAGTCTTCGGACTGTATAGTGGTAGCTCAGCTGGATAGAGCGCTTGACTGCTAATCGAGGGGTCGCGGGTTAGAGTCCCGCCCACTCTCGGTGGCATGCCGGCTCGGCTAGGACAGATTGCTAGGCTCAGTATTCATAACCAGAACATGACGACGGCAGCCAACGCGCATGCCGACAGGAAGACCGTGCCCCAACTTACGCAGAACAGTGTCCGTTTCATCGGGCGAAACCTGCGCATAATGCTCGATCACATTTGCCGCATATCGGATGGACCACCCCATATGGTTGGCAATCTGCGCAAGGCTCAACCCCGCGTTGAGCAGCCTCGTGGCGGCGGTGCCGAGATATAGCTGAAAGTTGGTGATGGCCCCTGAGGGGCGGCATATCATGGCGGTGTTCACGCGCCGTCTGGACCTGTCGCGGTTTGGTGCCGCTCCTTTGATAGCATAATGTGCAGCAAAGGAGACGAACTATGGGCACAGGAAGAACGGATGAATTTCGCAAAGACGCGGTGCGAATTGCACTGACCAGCGGGCTAACACGGCGTCAGGTTGCCGACGATCTTGGTGTTGGGCTTTCGACGCTGAACAAATGGGTGACGGCTCACCGCGACACGGATGTGGTATCAGTCGAAG
>NZ_AUIJ01000011.1 GCF_000423645.1 Sediminimonas qiaohouensis DSM 21189
CATGTTCGCCGTGCCCTCGGAAAACTGGAAAATCCGGTCGCAGTAATCCCAGTATTCCTCAAGCGTCTCGCCCTTCACCGCGAACACGGGCGTGCCGCCCTCGGCGATCGCCGCCGCAGCGTGGTCCTGCGTCGAGAAGATGTTGCACGACGCCCAGCGAACATCCGCCCCGAGCGCAACAAGCGTCTCGATCAGAACGGCCGTCTGGATCGTCATGTGCAGGCTACCCGCAATCCGCGCGCCCTTCAGCGGTTGCGCGCCTGCAAACTCCTCCCGAAGCGCCATCAAACCAGGCATCTCCGTCTCAGCAATCGCCAACTCCTTGCGACCATAAGCCGATAGTGAAAGATCCTTGATTATGTAATCCGTGGTCATTGGCCGCGCTCCTTGGAAAAAACTTGTTTGACCGAGCAAATAGCATTGGCGCATTTGAACGACAACACGGAACGAGACCGCTGCCGGAGCGCAGCAAGGAGAAGGCGCGATGAAGAGTAGAAGAGCCTGGCAAAGAATGCTCTCAGGGCGCAGGCTGGATCTGCTCGATCCGACGCCGATGGATGTCGAAATCGAAGATATCGCGCATGGCCTGGCATTTGTCGCGCGCTGGAACGGGCAGACCAAGGGCGACTTCCCCTATTCCGTCGCCGAGCATTCGCTACTGGTGGAGACACTTTTTTCCCGCATCGCGCCGCGCAGCCCGGCCAAATGGCGGCTTGCCGCGCTACTGCATGACGCGCCGGAATACGTGATCGGCGACATGATCAGCCCGGTCAAGGCCGCCGTGGGGCCCGGATACGAAGAGCTGGATGCGCGCCTTGCCAGTGCAATTCGGATCAGGTTCGGCCTTCCTGCATCGCTGCCGGACACCGTCAAGCGCAACATCAAGAAAGCGGATCGGCTAAGCGCATGGATGGAAGCCACTGAAATAGCAGGGTTTTCCAAGAGCGAAGCGACCAAGTTCTTTGGCAAGCCGTCCATGGATACCGTTGGTGATCTGACTATTCGGCTACGCGCGCCCCGCGATGTGCGCGCAGAGTTCACTGCGCGTCACAACGCGTTGCTCAAGGAGATGGGGTGATCATTCCTTGGGTGTGGACGAGACCCCAACCTGTGCCGGCCTGAGCAGGCGATCGTGCAGAAGGAACCCTTCGGCGGATACCTGAATGATGTCTCCCGCGATGGTGTCGGGGACCGGCGCTTCAAACATGGCCTGGTGCAGTTGCGGATCGAAGGCGTCACCGACCTGCGGCGAGATAAGCTCGATTCCATGCTTCTTGAACACGTTGAGCAGCTCCCGCATGGTCAATTCGACCCCTTCGAGGAGCGGGCCGAATGCTTCGCGCTGCTCGTCGGTTGCCGCGTCGAGCGCCCGTTTGAGGTTATCGTAAACCGGCAGCATGTCGCGCGCCAGCTTTGAGCCGCCGTATTGCTCGGCTTCTCGCCTATCCTTTTCGGACCGCTTGCGTGCATTCTCGGCGTCGGCCAGCGCCCGCATGAAGCGGTCGCGGTAATCGTCCCGCTCAGCGCGCAAGCTGTCGATCTCGATTTCTTCTTCGTCCGGCTCGGCCATCTGGCCTGCGTATTCCTCGGACTCTGCAGTATCGATATCGTCAAGAAAATCGTCGTTCTTCGGTTCTGCCATATTCCACCTCTAGCTCCGGTCGGAGATCAGTTTTCCAACCAGTTGCGCCGTGTAGTCCACGATCGGCACAATTCGTCCATAGTTCAGGCGCGTCGGGCCAATGACGCCGACTGCGCCAACAATCTTTCGATCGGCGTTCATATATGGAGAGACCACCAAAGAGGAACCCGAAAGTGAGAAAAGTTTATTCTCCGATCCGATAAAAATGCGCACACCGTCGCCCTGTTCGGCCAATTCAAGAAATTCGGCGATGTCGCGCTTGCGCTCGAGATCGTCAAACAGGCTTCGTATGCGCTCAAGGTCCTCTTCGGTGCCGTCTCCGCTAAGAAGATTCGCACGGCCGCGCACGATCAGGCGCTCCGTGTGCTCGCCCTCGTCATCCCAGACCGCAAGGCCGCTTTTGACCAGGTCCTGCGCCAGCGTGTCGATTTCCTGGCGGCGAGCCTTGATTTCGCGGCGCATCAGGCCCTGCAAATCGCTGAGCGTCTTGCCCTCAGCCAGGGCATTCACGAAATTCGCCGCCTCACGCATCGCCGAGGGCGTCTGACCCGCCGGCGGCGTGAACAAGCGGTTTTCAACGTGCCCGTCTGCGAAGACGAGCACGACCAAGGCCCTGTCCGAGCCCAGGCTGACAAACTCGACATGCTTGATCGGCGCTTCGTGCTTGGGCGCCAACACCAAAGAGGCACCCCGGGTCACGCCCGACAGTGCCGTGCTTAACCGATCCAGCATGCCGCTGACGTCCTGGGAGTTGCTGCCAAGGGTATCGTCGATCTTTTGCCGGTCCCCGACATCCAGATCGCCCACCTCCAGCAACCCATCGACAAACATGCGCAGGCCGGCCTGTGTGGGGACGCGCCCGGCGCTGATATGGGGGCTTCCGAGCAGGCCGAGATGCTCCAGGTCCTGCATCGCGTTGCGGATGGTGGCGGCGCTCACCTTTTCGTTCATCACGCGACTGAGCGTGCGACTTCCAACAGGATCGCCGCTTGCAAGGTATCCCTCCACGACGCGCCGGAAAACTTCGCGCGACCGATCGTCCATCTCGTTTATGATATTGGAACTGTCACCCATGCCTGTATCCTGTTCGGGGCGCCATTAAAGGCCTTCACACCAAAAGGTCAATCGGGGTTGCGCCCTGTGCCTGACTGGCTGTATCCCCGCCCTGAATTTACAGGGGACTTACATGCGACCTTCGGGAAGAAACTTAAGTGATATGCGCCCGGTTTCAATCGAAACCGATGTAACGAAACACGCAGAAGGGTCCTGCATGATCCGCGTGGGCGATACGCATGTTCTATGCACCGCCTCGGTAGAGCCGCGCGTGCCGCCGTTCCTCAAAGGCAGCGGCTTGGGATGGGTCACGGCGGAATATGGTATGCTGCCCCGCTCGACCGGGTCGCGCATGCGCCGCGAGGCAACCGCGGGCAAACAAGGTGGGCGCACCGTCGAAATCCAGCGCCTGATCGGCCGATCGCTGCGGGCCGGCGTGGATCGGGTAGCAATGGGTGAGCGGCAGATAACCGTGGATTGCGATGTGATCCAGGCGGATGGCGGTACGCGCTGCGCTGCGATCACTGGCGGTTGGGTGGCGCTCCGCCTCGCGGTCGGCCGCCTCATGAAGGCCGGGGACCTGACGAGCGATCCGCTCATCGAGCCTGTTTCAGCCGTTTCTTGCGGCATTTATGCGGGACAGCCGGTGCTTGACCTGGACTATCTTGAGGATAGCGAGGCAGGCGTAGACGGGAACTTCATCATGCTGGCCAGCGGCAAACTGATCGAGGTCCAGATGTCAGCCGAGGGATCCACCTATACGCGCGCGCAGATGAACGAACTGCTCGATCTGGCGGAAAAGGGCGTCGCGGAATTGACCCAGGCGCAAATGGCAGCGGTCGATGCGACGTCTTGAACAGGGCGAAACCCTGCTGGTTGCCACGCACAACGCCGGCAAACTGGAAGAAATCGCCGCATTGTTGGGGCCCTATGGCATCGCGGTGATCGGCGCAAAGGACCGGGGCCTCGCAGAGCCAGACGAAACCGAAACCACCTTTGTAGGCAATGCCCGCATCAAGGCACATGCCGCCGCGAAAGCAACCGGCCTGCCCGCCCTTGCCGATGATAGCGGGCTTGAGATAGATGCCCTGAATGGCGCGCCGGGGGTCTATACCGCGGATTGGGCCGAAACAGACACTGGGCGCGATTTTGTCCTCGCGATGACGCGGGTTCATAATGAACTAAGCAAAAGCGGCGCGCCGCAACCTTGGACGGCCCGGTTTCGCTGTACCCTTGTGCTCGCATGGCCCGACGGTCATGATGAGGTGTTCCCGGGCTATATCGATGGTCGGATCGTTTGGCCAATGCGTGGCGATCAGGGGCATGGATATGACCCGATATTCCAAGCTGATGGTTATAGTATAACGTTCGGAGAAATGGATCGCTGGGAAAAGAACCGCATCAGCCATCGCGCAGATGCGTTCACGAAATTCACGCAGGCATGCCTTGGTTGACGATTGGAAAAATGGCGGTTTCGCCATCTATGTTCATTGGCCCTTCTGCCAGGCCAAGTGCCCCTATTGCGACTTCAACAGCCATGTTTCACGTGAAATAGACCAGGAACGCTGGAAAGCGGCGTATCTAGCCGAGATTGATCGCTACGCGGCGCAGACGCCGGATCGGGTGCTGACATCTGTGTTCTTCGGCGGCGGCACGCCAAGCCTCATGGACCCGGACGTCGTTCACGCGATCCTTGATCGTATCAGGTATCACTGGCCCGCAGCGAACGATCTCGAAGTGACCCTGGAGGCAAACCCCAGCTCAGTCGAGGCGTCGCGTTTTCGTGGTTATGCGGCGGCGGGAGTAACCCGAGTTTCCATGGGGATTCAGGCACTAAACAACGCCGATTTGCAACGTTTGGGTCGCCTTCACAGCGTCGAAGAGGCAATCGCGGCCTTTGCTATCGCGCGCGAACAGTTCGACCGCGTGAGCTTTGACCTGATTTATGCCCGGCAGGATCAAAACCTTGATGCTTGGCAACAGGAGCTGGAACAGGCCCTTTCCATGGCCGTCGATCACCTGTCTCTCTATCAACTGACCATCGAAAGCGGCACCGCCTTTGGTGACAGGTACGATCGCGGCAAACTTCGCGGCCTGCCGACAGACGATTTAGCTGCCGATATGTACCATGCCACGCAGGAAATATGCCAATCCGCTGGGTACGACACCTACGAGGTTTCCAATCACGCCCGGCCCGGATGCGAGTCGCAGCATAACCGGGTTTACTGGCGTTATGGCGATTTCGTCGGCATTGGACCTGGCGCGCATGGGCGCCTCTCGATTGGCGGCGGTAGGTTCGCGACCGTTGCGCATAGCGCCCCTGGGCGCTGGCTTACAGCCGCAACAGATGGCAGCACCGAGCTGCACCGAGAGCCGATCTCGCGCGAGCATCAAGCAGACGAATTCCTGATGATGGGGCTGCGGCTATCTGAAGGCATTGATACGGAAAGGTACGCGGCGCTTGCCGATCGGGCCCTGCCGACAGAAAAACTGCAACATCTCTCCGATATCGGTATGGTCGAGTTAATCCCCGGAAACCTCAGGGTCACACCCGAGGGGCGTGCGGTTTTGAACTCGATCACTCGTGAGCTTCTGTCGGGATAGGATATGCGATTTCTGTGGGCAGGTATGGGGTTGGCATGCGTCGCGTTCGGGGCGGCGGGCATGTTCCTGCCGCTATTGCCTACCGTGCCCTTCATGCTATTGGCGGCGTTCTTTTTCGCGCGCTCTTCCGAGAGATTGCACGATTGGCTGTTGAATCACCGGGTTTTCGGGCCACCCATCCTCGAATGGAGCGAGAGAGGCGCCATCAACCCACGCGCCAAACGATATGCGACCCTCTCCATCGGCCTGGTGTTCGTTTTGTCCGTCCTATTCGCACTAAAACCGCTGATACTGCTTATACAGGGACTGATTTTGCTATGCGTGCTCGCCTTCATATGGTCGCGGCCTAGCGCGTAGCCGACAACATTCGGCACAACTCATCAAGTTCATCCAGCGTCGAGTAGCCAATGGTTACGCGACCGGATTCCTTGTTCTCGTCATGTTGAATGCTGACTCGCATCCCCAGAGCGGCAGAAAGATCGCCCTCAAGCGCCTTGGTGTCCGCGTCCTTACTGGGCTTTTGCCCCTTCCCTGCCGCCTTTTGTCCGCCCTGCGGCGTCTTGGCATCACTGGCGGCCTTGCGAACAAGGTTCTCCGTCTCCCGAACCGACAGTCCGGAACTGACTACCTTTTTCGCCAGCGCCACAGGGTCATCCGCGGTAATCAGGGCGCGCGCATGCCCCGCTGATAACTTGTTGTCGCGCAAATAGGCTTGCACCTCGTCCGGCAACCCCAGAAGGCGCACAAGATTTGCGATATAGCTTCGGCTTTTGCCCAGGACATCCGATAACTTTTCCTGGGTATGGCCAAACTTCTCCATCAGCTGACGATACCCGGCCGCCTCTTCGATCGGGTTGAGGTCAGCACGCTGGATATTCTCGATAATCGCGATCTCGAGCACCTCGGTATCGTCAAAATCGCGCACAAGGATAGGCAATTCGTGCAGCTTCGCCATCTGTGCGGCACGCCAACGGCGCTCGCCGGCGACGATTTCGAACGATCCGTCTTCTCCGGCCCGAGCGCGGACGATCAGGGGCTGAATGACCCCCTTTTGCCGAATGGACGCAGCCAGCTCTTCAAGATCACTGGTGGTGAAGTTGCGGCGCGGCTGATCGGGGTTTGGGTGCACCTTTTCGATCGGCACAATACGATCGGCCTGTCCACCGGAGGCGGCTGGGGTTGCAGCCTCTTCAGCCTGGCTTACATCAGCCATAAGCGCCGACAAGCCGCGACCCAACCCTCGGTTCTTGTGCTTTTTCTCAGACATCTCGAATTCCTGTATCAGGCCGGAATGCCGGCATGTTTTTCAAGCAGCTCTTTGGCCAGTGCGATATATGCATGGGCGCCCTTGGATGCCGGATCATAATCCAGAACAGGCTGCGCATAAGACGGCGCCTCGGATACGCGCACATTTCGCGGAATCACCGTCTGACAAACCAAGTCGCCAAGGTTGTCCCGTGCATCCGCCTCCACTTGTTGGGAAAGGTTATTGCGGGCGTCATACATCGTCAGAAGCACCCCTTCGATGCGTAAATCCGGATTGGCCGTTTGCCGCACCTCCCGGATTGTCATCAATAGCTGCGATAACCCCTCTAGCGCAAAGAACTCTGATTGAAGCGGTATCAGAACGGAATGGGCCGCCACCATAGCATTGACCGTCAAAAGGCTTAGCGACGGGGGGCAATCGATAAGCACATAGTCAAACTCGTACGCATCCATCGCATGCTGACGCAGGGAGTCATGCAGCAGATAGCTTCGCTTTTCGTTCGCCACCAATTCAATGTCGGCCGAGGACAAATCGACGGTCGCGGGAACAATATAGAGGTTCTCCGTCTTCGTTGGCTTGATGACCTCACTCAGCGCAACATCGTCAACAAGCAAGTCATATGTCGTGTACTCGCGCGCCGACGCCTCGACACCCAGCCCCGTCGAAGAGTTCCCCTGAGGATCAAGATCCACGATCAGCACCCTATTCCCGAGCGCCGTGAGGGCCGCCCCCAGGTTGATCGTCGTTGTCGTCTTGCCAACGCCGCCTTTCTGGTTCGCAATCGCAATCAGGCGTGGCCCCCGCGGGCGGGTCGGATCAGACACGAATGAGCCCTCCAATCTTTAGAATAACGGCGTCCTCATCTGTTTCGCTCTTTATTGCCTCATAGTCAAATGCCCATGCAGCCTGTGCCGCCTCCACCTCTGCGCGCCATCGCGCCCCCTTGGGGAAAAGGCAGATCGCATTAGGTGCCATGTGCCGCTCTATCAGCTCAAACAGCTTACTCAGAGGCGCCAGAGCGCGCGCGGAAATGACATCCGCCCCTTGCGGAGGCACGTCTTCGATCCTCTTGGCAACAACCCTTGCGTTCAGGCCGGCCTGCCGCACCACTGTTCTTAGGAACTCCGCTTTTCTGACATCGCTCTCAACAAGGGTGACGGACCTGGGTGCGTTTATTTCATTGGACATCGCGGCAATGACAAGGCCGGGGAACCCGCCGCCGCTTCCGATATCCAACCAGAGGTTCGCAGGGCTATCGCACAGCCGCAACAGCTGTGCAGAATCGTGGATGTGGCGTTCCCACAAATCGCCAAGCGTGGTTTTTGAAACCAGGTTTATCCGCGGGTTCCATTTTTCAAGAAGGTCGGCGAGAACCCTTAGCCGGTCCATTGTTTCACGTGAAACACTCAGCCCTTTTGAGGGGTCGCCGCTCATGCGGACCTCTCGCAGTTTTCTTGCTTGAGGTGCACAAGCAAAAGAGCAAGAGCCGCCGGCGTCATCCCGTCTATGCGGGCAGCTTGGCCAAGATTGGCGGGGCGCGCCAGCTCAAGCTTCGCTCGAATCTCGTTTGAAATACCCTGCAACCGGGAAAAATCAAAGTCGACAGGTATCTTATGTTGCTCGTCCCGCTTAAGCGCCTCAACGTCACGCGCCTGCCGCGCGATGTAGTTCGCGTATAGCGCATCTTTCTCGAGTTGCGTGCGTGATTCGGCATCCACCACATGCAGATCGGGCCAAAGCGTCAGAAGACTGCCGAAGTCCACATCCGGAAACGCCAAAAGCTGAAATGCGGTACGGCGGGTGCCGTCTTGATTGACCTTGAAGCCAGCATCAGACAGCGCCTTCGGCGTAAGGCTTCGGTCATCAAGGAGTGCTCGGGCCGTCTCGAGCCTGCTGATCTTGTCCGTAAACAATTTTTGCCGCTCCACCCCGACGCATCCAATCTCGATCCCGCGCGCGGTCAGCCTTTGATCCGCGTTGTCGGCCCTGAGGGACAACCGAAACTCCGCGCGGGATGTAAACATCCGGTATGGCTCGCTAACGCCTCGCGTCACCAGATCGTCAACCATCACGCCAATGTAGCTATCCGACCGGCTGAAGTTTACGGGCGTACGGCCAAGCGAGTAACAAGCCGCGTTCAGGCCGGCGACCAACCCTTGTGCGCCAGCCTCCTCATATCCGGTTGTTCCGTTGATCTGCCCGGCCAGGTACAGTCCGACAACCGACTTCACCCCAAGCGAAAGATCCAAAGCGCGCGGGTCAACGTAATCGTATTCAATCGCATAACCCGGTTGACGGATTATCGCGTTCTCAAGCCCGGCAATCGATTGGACGTAAGCCTCTTGAACCTCCTGCGGGAGTGAGGTGGAAATGCCGTTCGGATAGACCAGGTCGCTTTCCAATCCCTCCGGTTCCAAGAATATCTGGTGAGAGTCCTTGTCGGCAAACCGGACAATCTTGTCCTCGATCGAGGGGCAGTAACGCGGTCCCACACCGTCTATATGCCCACCATACATTGCCGACCGCTCCAGGTTGTCCCGGATAATTTCGTGGGTCTTCTTGTTGGTCTGCGTGATCCCACACGACACCTGACGCGCCTGAACGCCTTTGGACATAAAGGAAAACAGCGTCGGATCATCGTCTCCTGGCTGACTATCAAGACGATCCCAATCTATGCTTCTCGAATCGATGCGCGGCGGAGTTCCTGTTTTTAGTCGCCCGAGTTGAACCCCGAACTGATCAATCCTCTGGGCGAGCTTGACCGAAGGACGCTCGCCCATTCGCCCGCCCTCATGACGTGTGTCGCCAATATGGATAACACCGCGCAAGAAGGTTCCGGTGGTAAGGACAACCGCACGCGCCGAGATTTCCGAGCCGTCGCCAAGAACAACCCCCGCCACGTCCGGGCCATCAAAAAGGAAATCGATAACCTCCCCGCACAGGATCCTCAGGCCGTCAGTCGCCTTCATCTCCGACAGCATTGTTGTACGGTATATTTCGCGGTCACATTGCGCGCGCGGGCCTTGAACCGCGGGCCCCTTGCGCCTGTTGAGCAGACGAAACTGTATGCCCGCCGCATCGGCCACGCGCCCCATGAGGCCATCCATGGCGTCGATCTCGCGGACCAGGTGGCCTTTCCCCAGCCCGCCAATCGCCGGGTTGCAGGACATGACACCGATCCCGGCCTCATCCAAGGTCACAAGCGCGGTCTGTGCACCCACACGCGCAGCCGCGTGTGCCGCTTCGGTCCCCGCATGACCGCCGCCAACAACGATGACATCGAAATCGGTTTGTTTCACGTGAAACACTCCTTACTTCCCGAGGCAGAAACTCGAGAATATCTCATCAAGAACACTCTCAATATCCACACGCCCAATCAGCGCTTCGAGCGACCGAATTGCCGATCGTAGCTCCTCGGCCGCCAAATCCGTACTTTCCGGTCCCGATGAAATCAGGTTCTCGGCAGATTCGATACACTCCATTGCGCGCACCATCACATGGCGATGCCGCTCTCGCGTCGCAATACCCGCGCCCGCGACGCACTCAGAAAGATGAACGTTGATTGCTTCTATCAGCTCGTCAATACCCTCGCCGGTTACACCGGACACCGCGCCAGTCTTGACTTTGCGTTGGTCCGCCTTGGGCCGAAGAACAATATCCCCTTCAACAGGAGAAAGGTCCAACACTTCATCTTCCTCCTGCAGAAAAACACGCAAGTCAGCCCCGCGAGCGCGGTCAATGGCTCGCTGAATGCCGATGCCTTCAACTTTATCGGTGGTGTCGCGCAGCCCAGCAGTATCAAGAAACGTAACCGGAAGCCCGCCGATATCCATCCGCACCTCGATCACATCGCGGGTCGTGCCGGCAATTTCCGATGTAATCGCAGCATCGCGCCCCGCCAAGCGATTCAAGAGAGTCGATTTGCCAACGTTCGTTGCGCCAACAATCGCAACCTCGAAACCATCCCGAATGCGCTCTGCTGCCGCAACGCCTTTGATCTGAGTGCTTAACCCGCGCGTCACCTCAGCAAGCAAGTCCCTGACCTCGGGGCTGACGTCAACCGGCACATCCTCATCCGCGAAATCGATCGTCGCTTCCAGCAACGCCGCCGCACGAATAAGGTCGCGCCGCCATGCTTCGGTCTGAGCTGTCAGGTCGCCTGAAAAGACGCGCAACGCCTGTCTTCGCTGCGCCTCGGTTTCCGCATCGATCAGATCGGCCAGCCCTTCGACCTCGGAAAGATCAAGGCGCCCGTTCTCAAGCGCACGGCGAGTAAATTCCCCCGGCTCGGCTTGACGCAAGCCCTCGATCTTGGAAAGCGCGCGCAAGACAGATCCGATAACGGCACGGCTGCCGTGCACATGAAACTCCACGACATCTTCGCCGGTAAAGCTTGCCTTATCACCGAAAGAAATCACCAGCGCACGGTCAAGAACCGCGCCGTCGTTGTCTTTCAACGCGCGCAAACTGGCCATACGAAACGGCGGTAAGGTCCCGCAAAGGCGCGTGGCCGCGCCATGTGCCGACGGGCCTGACAGCCGGATCACCGCAACACCTGACTTGCCTTGTACCGTGGCAAGCGCAAAAATCGTATCCATCGTCGGCTCCATACCGCAGAAGCGGATACCTAGGTGTTCATGGAATCGAAGAATTCCGAATTTGTCTTGGTTTGCTTCAGCTTGGACAGCAAGAACTCAATTGCGTCCGTCGTACCCATCGGGTTGAGGATTCGGCGCAAGACAAAGGTTTTCTGAAGATCGGCCTTCTCGATCAGAAGATCCTCTTTCCGGGTGCCGGATTTCAGGATATCGATAGCCGGGAATACCCGCTTGTCCGCGATCTTGCGATCAAGGACCAGTTCGCTGTTGCCGGTGCCCTTGAACTCTTCGAAAATCACTTCGTCCATACGGCTCCCGGTATCGATCAGTGCAGTCGCGATGATGGTGAGCGATCCACCCTCTTCCACGTTCCGCGCCGCGCCGAAAAACCGTTTTGGACGCTGCAACGCGTTCGCATCGACACCACCGGTCAGAACCTTGCCCGACGATGGCACCACCGTGTTAAAGGCCCGGCCAAGTCGCGTGATCGAATCCAGCAAAATGACCACATCGCGTTTGTGCTCGACCAGGCGTTTGGCCTTTTCGATAACCATTTCCGATACGGCAACATGCCGCGTTGCCGGCTCATCGAAGGTCGATGAAACCACTTCGCCCTGCACGGACCTTTGCATATCCGTCACTTCTTCGGGGCGCTCATCAATCAGCAGAACTATCAAGTAGCATTCCGGATGGTTTTGCTCGATCGAGTGGGCAATATTCTGCAATATCACCGTCTTACCTGTCCTGGGCGGCGCCACGATAAGCGAACGCTGCCCCTTGCCGATCGGCGCAACCAGGTCGATCACGCGCGCCGTACGATCCTTGATCGTCGGGTCTTCGATTTCCATCTTCAGTCGCTCGTCGGGATAAAGCGGCGTCAGGTTTTCAAAGGCGATCTTGTGACGGGCCTTGTCCGGCTCCTGGAAATTGATCTTTTCCGCTTTCGTCAGCGCAAAGTAACGCTCGTTCTCCTGCGGCGCCTTCATAACGCCTTCAATGGTGTCACCAGTGCGAAGAGCGTGATGGCGGATCATCTCGGGCGAGACATAGATATCATCCGGGCCCGGCAGATAGTTCGCTTCGGGGGATCGGAGAAAACCAAAACCGTCCTGCAGCACTTCCAGAACGCCATCGCCGCCGATTTCCCATTCATCCTCGGCCATCTCCTTGAGGATCGAGAACATCATGTCGCCCTTGCGCATGGTCGAGGCGTTCTCGATCTCGAGTTCCTCGGCCATTGCCAACAGGTCTTTGGGGCTCTTCAGTTTTAGCTCGGACAGGTTGAGCCGCTCGATCACATCGCTCGTCATGGGGATATCCTGGGCCGGGTCGCAGTCGCGCGGATTGGCCGATTTTGGTGTGAAAACGTGCATCCGGACGGATGACAGCACAGCATGTACGCAAATCACGGTCCGCTGTCAATTGCGCTTAGAACTTGAGGACAACCGACAACACAATGATCACCATCAGGATAGTCGGCACCTCGTTCATCATGCGAAACTGGCGCCCGGTGCGCGTGTTCCGCCCCGCGGCGAAATCCTTGCGCCGCACGGCAAGCCACATGTGAAACCAGGTTAATACGATTACCGCGATACCCTTTGTCCATGGCCATATCGAAGACCAGTCGATGATCCCCGGCGTCATAACCAGCATTAGGCCAAGCACCCATACCGCTATCAAGGATGGGTTCATAATCAGCTTCAAAAGCTTGTGTTCCATCACCAGAAACACATCATCACGAGCATCGCCCGGTTGCGACCTTTCGGCGTGATAGACGTACAGACGGGGCAGATAGAAGATACCTGCCATCCAAGTGATGACCGCCATGATGTGAAACGCCTTCACCCATGGGTATATCATGATCAAGTAGTCGGTCATCGCGTCTCCTCGTGTAACGGTCCCACCTAATCAATAAATATGAATATAGAAAGGTTGTAGTTTATGTAGGGAGTATAACAACCTTTGGATTATCCAGTTTTTCGCAAGTTGTCCTCAGCAAGAAATCAGCAGTTCTGCGCTGTTGACAGAATTTGAAACATTCACCGAACATCAATAATTTAAAGTAATAAAAACAAATAGTTATAATAGAGAAAGTAATACTTGAACCTGTGGATAATCCCTGTATGAAGTTGCTCGACCTGAAGTAATCAACAACATCCGATTTCTCCCACACACAAGTGGAAAACCGGCGCACGGTTCAGGTGGATTGATCGCTTTTCCGATGATACGCCAAATCCCGGGCAGAACTCCCGCAAAACAAGCCAACCCTCCGCAGACTTACCCACCGGATTATACCCATGTCTCAGCCAATCATCCTTGCCTCCGGCTCCGTGATCAGGCGGCAGCTCCTTGAGAATGCGGGCGTGGCATTTGATGTGCAAAAGCCTCGCGTCGACGAGGTTGCGTTAAAGGCGGCCATGAGGACCGATCAGGCCAAGCCGCGCGATATCGCCGACGCACTGGCCGAAGCGAAGGCGCGGCGCATCAGCGCCAAGATGCCGCATGCGCTGGTCATCGGATGCGACCAGGTGTTGCAGCTTGGGGATGATATCCTGTCCAAGCCCGACACCATGGAAACGGCCAAGGACCAACTGCTTGCCTTACGGGGACGGCAGCACACCCTTCTTTCCGCCGTTGTGATCTATGACGATGCTGCACCCGTCTGGCGTCATGTCGGTCAGGTCAGATTGCACATGCGCGATTTTTCCGACAGCTTTCTTGACGAGTATCTTGACCGCAACTGGCCAGCCGTTCAGTCATCGGTCGGTGCTTATCAAATCGAGGGTGAGGGTATACGCTTGTTTTCAAAGATCGAAGGTGACTACTTTACCGTTCTGGGGCTGCCTTTGCTGGAGGTAGTGATGTATTTGACCCAGCGTGGAGATTTGAAGGCATGACACAAGAGAAAATCCCGTTGGCCGGTGTGATCGGATCGCCGATAGCGCACTCAAAATCACCACAACTGCATCGCCATTGGCTGCGTCACTATGGTCTGCCGGGATACTATATCCCCATGGATGTCAGCGCCGACGACCTCGCCACGGTAATCCATGCCCTTCCGCGTGCCGGGTTCGTGGGCGCGAACATCACCGTGCCACACAAAGAAGCGATCATGGAGATCGCCGATCTGGCCACCGATCGCGCAACCCTGATCGGGGCGGCCAATACGCTGAAATTCCGGTCGGACGGCAAGATCCACGCCGATAACACCGATGGCTATGGGTTCATCGAAAACCTGAGACAGGGCGCGCCGGACTGGGATCCGAAAGCGGGACCAGCCGCCGTTTTGGGTGCAGGAGGCGCCGCACGCGCCGTTGTGGCCGCGCTGTTGGATGCGGGCGTGCCGGAAATTCTGATTGCGAACCGAACGCGCGTACGCGCCGAGGTGCTGCAAAAGGACTTTGGCACGCGCCTCAAGGTGGTCGAGTGGGTTCAGGCCGGCAATATGCTGGAGGACGCGACCACGGTGGTGAACACGACTTCCCTCGGGATGATGGGCATGCCGGCCCTGCGCGTCCCACTTGATGGATTGCAGCGCGGTGCAACCGTTACCGATCTGGTCTACGCGCCACTGCAAACGCGGTTTTTACAAACGGCCGAGGAAATGGGCTGCGTCACTGTTGATGGCTTGGGTATGTTGCTTCATCAGGCGGTTCCGGGTTTTGAGCGGTGGTTCGGCACCCGGCCCGAGGTGGATGCCGCGGCACGGGCAGCTATTCTGCGATGACGTTCAAGCTAGGCCTCACCGGCTCAATCGGGATGGGGAAATCGACGACGGCTGAGCTATTTATGCAAAATGGATGCGATGTTTGGGATGCCGATGCTGCAGTTCATCGCTTATACAGCGCGGGCGGCCGTGCCGTTGAGCCGGTCGGGGCGGAGTTCCCCGATGCAATAGTCGATGGCGAGGTATCTCGTGATCAATTGCGCAAGATAATCGCCGAAAACCCGGATGCCTTGCGCCGCATTGAAGAGATCGTGCACCCCCTTCTGTCGCATGACCGGGCGGATTTCGTAGCGTCCGCCAGCAATGATATTCTGGTGTTCGATATCCCGCTGTTGTTCGAAACCGGAGGCGACGCCAATATGGATGCAGTCGTTTGCGTGACGGTCCCGGAAGAGGTTCAGCGCGCGCGCGTCCTGGAGCGCGGAACGATGGACGAGGCACAATTCGACTCCATAAAGGCCAAGCAAATGCCCAGCGACGAAAAATGCAAGCGCGCGGATTATGTTGTAGAAACAGATACCTTGGATCATGCCGCCGCGCAGGTCCGTGCTATCGTAAATGATATTCGGAGGGGTCGAGATGCGTGAAATCGTGCTTGATACCGAAACCACCGGCTTTGATCCCGAGAGCGGCGATCGCATCGTCGAAATCGGGGCGGTGGAGCTCCATAATCACATGCCGACGGGCCGGACGTTCCATGAATACATCAACCCGCAACGCCCCATGCCGCAATCCGCGTTCGAGGTGCATGGCCTGGGGGATGATTTCCTGCGCGACAAGCCTTTATTTCACCTGATCGCCCCGGCGTTTGTGGACTTTGTCCAGGATGCCAAGCTCATCATTCATAATGCGGCGTTTGATATGAAATTTATCAACGCCGAATTGCAATTTTGCAAAATGCCGGCGATCCCATGGGAACAGGCCATTGATACGCTCGCCATCGCGCGAAAACGGTTCCCCGGCTCGCCTGCCACGCTGGATGCGCTGTGCCGCCGTTTTGGCATAGACAATTCGTCGCGCACGCTGCACGGCGCCCTTCTCGACTCCGAGATACTGGCCGAGGTTTACTTGGAACTGATTGGCGGCCGGCAGCCCGACTTTGGCCTATCCACCGCAGACACAAGCGGGCAAACCCAAGAGGTTCAGTCGCAATGGCGCCCGTCCGCGCGGCCAACACCCTTATCGCCGCGCATCACCGAGGAAGAGGCCGCCGCCCACGATGCATTGATCGAAAGCATGGGCGACGGCGCACTTTGGAAAAAGCAGGGTTAAGCGTCCGGCGTCTCGGGTGCTTGTTCACCCTGCTGCGCCTTACGCCGCGCCAGTTCGTTGCGGTATAGTTGCACGAAGTCGATATTGTCCAAGTTGAGAGGTGGGAAGCCGCCATCGCGTGTCACGTCCGACACGATGCGCCGTGCGAACGGGAAAATCATGCGCGGGCACTCGATCAGAAGGAAGGGGTGCAGCTGATCCTCCGGCACGCCTTCGATGTGGAACACGCCGGCATATTCCAGCTCCAGCAGGAACATCTTGTCGCCGGTATCCTTTGCCGATGAATCTACGACCATCTTCATAAGGACTTCGTACTGGTTCTCGGTGCTGCGCTTCTTGGCATCAAGGTTGACCTGAACGCTGACATCGGGCTGCACCTCACCCGAGCTGCCCTTTTGCGACAAGATGTTTTCAAAGGACATATCCCGAATATACTGCGTCAGGATATTCATCTTGATCTGCGGCGCTTCCGCTTGTCCGTTGCCGTTCTCGGCCATCGTATTTCTCCAGAAGAATTGACTTTGGCGTTTATCTAGCAGGATGCCCAGAGGGCCTCAATGCCTTGTCCATCCTGATTGGCCGCGCGGCGGGATGTCGTCTGGGTCCAGCTCTTCGTACTCGCCCTCGATGACGTCGGGCCGCTTTGAATGCGTCCGCCGGGTGCGCGGGTCGTTGGGGTGTGCGCCCGGTGAGGGGCGTTGTCCAAATTGGTGCACGCGAACCCGCGAGCGAAGGAACAAGAAGACCGCCGCGCGGAAGGCGGGAATAAGCAGGCCGAGACCAAGCGCATCGGTGAAAAACCCGGGCGTCAGCAACAGCACCCCAGCAACCAGGATCATGGCGGCATGGGCCAGCGGCTCTGTCGGGTCCTGCATTTCAGAGAACGAGCGTTGGAGGTTCCCCATGGCCAAACGCCCCTGCGTCCGCATCAGCCATGTGCCGATAAACGCCGTCAGGATGACAATACCAATCGTTGGCATGGTGCCAATCGCGCCGCCGACCTGGATGAACAGGGCGATTTCGATGATTGGCACCGCGACGAATGCCACAAACAACCACATGGCTGACCTCTTGCAATCTGTTGCCTGTGCGGTGGACTTGGCCGCACACGTCACCTACATAGGAAACATAAAGCGTCGTTACCATGCCCCGCTCTTCGAGAGGACGATATGAATTCTCCCATTATTCAGCTTCTGGTTCTTGCCGGCATCGCTGTTTTTCTGATCCTGCGGCTGAAAAGCGTTCTGGGAACGCGTGACGGCTTTGAGAAGGAACCCGAACCGCGCACCCCAAAGATCGATGCGCGACGTGCCGAGTTCGAGGTAATCGAGGGCGGCCCGGATCGCGATATCATCGATCATGTGCCCGAAGGCAGCGATGAGGCGAAAGCCTTGGCCGATATGAAGCGCGTGGAGCCGGATTTCAGCGTGAGCGAATTCCTTGGCGGCGCGCGCGGCGCTTACGAGATGATCCTGATGGCGTTCGAGCGCGGCGAGATGGAAGAGATCCGCTCGTTCCTGGCCGAGGACGTGTTCGAGTCGTTCGCCGAGGTTGTCGAGGCGCGCAATCAGCAGGGTCTGACAATCGAGGCCGAGTTTGTAGGCGTCCGCGAGATGCACATCCATCGCGCGACCTTCGATGCCGAGACGCGCCTGGCCGAGATCACGGTTCGGTTCGTTGGCGAGCTTACCTCGGTCGTGCGGGACAAGGACGGGCAGATCGTCGAGGGTAAACCGAGTGAGATCAAGCGCCAGAAAGATATCTGGACCTTCGCGCGCACGCTGGGGTCCGATGATCCGAACTGGCAATTGGTCGCCACGGGCGAATGATCCGGGCGTTTCGGGCCTGTCTGCTTGCCGGTCTCATTCTGTCGGGATCGGGGGTGATGTCCGAGACGAAGATCAAGGTTCTGGATTTCACGGAATTGGACGGCTGGGCCGAGGATGATCATGCCGCGGCGCTGGAGGTATTCCGCAATACCTGCACCGATCTGAAGGCGCCCGATTGGGCCGCCTTGTGTGCCGTCGCGCAGACGCAGGCAAAGGGGCGTGAGTTTTTCGAATTGTTCTTTCGCCCGGTTCTGATCGAGGATGGGGCGCCTGCCCTTTTCACCGGGTATTTCGAGCCGGAGTTGCAGGGATCGCTGACGCGGACGGGGCGGTTTCGCTACCCTGTCTACGGGATGCCCCCCGAGGCGCGGCGGGCGGAGGTTTGGAAAAGCCGGCGGGAGATCGAGGAAACCGGCGTAATGGAGGGGCGCGGCCTTGAGATCGCGTGGGTCGATGATCCGGTCGATCTGTTCTTCCTGCAGATCCAGGGATCGGGGCGAATCAAGCTACGCGACGGATCGATGCTCAGGGTCGGGTATGCCGGATCGAACGGGCATAAATACAAGTCAATCGGGATGGAGCTGATCCGGCGGGGGGTTTATGACCGGCACCAGGTTTCCGCGCAGGTGATCCGCAACTGGGTGTCTCGAAATCCGCAGGAGGGGCGAGAGCTTCTCCATCATAATCCGTCCTTTGTTTTCTTCCGCCGGGTCAGCGAGGTGCCGCCGGACAAGGGGCCGCTGGGGGCGATGAACCGCTCGATCACGGCGGGGCGGAGCGTGGCGGTCGATCCGGAATTCACCCCCCTCGGCGCGCCGGTCTGGATCGAGAAGGAAGGCGAGCATCCCCTGCGGCGGCTGATGGTGGCGCAGGATACCGGATCGGCGATCAAGGGGGCGCAGCGGGCGGATGTTTTCTATGGCACCGGGGATGCCGCCGGGCGGCGGGCCGGGAAGATGAAGGATGGCGGCCGGATGGTGGTCCTGATGCCGATCCAGCGGGCCTATGCGAGCCTGTATCGGGGGGTGAGATGAGCCGCCGGAAATTGAGGCCCGAAGAGATCGAACTATGGCGGCAGGTGGCCGAGACGGCGGAGAGACTGCATCCGGAAAAGGGCCGCAATGAAGGACCGAAGCCGCGGCCCAAGCCGGAGAAGAAGCCGGCCCGGCGCATTGATGGTTTTACTGTGGGACAGAACACCCAACCCTTTGCGAGGACAAGTAAAAACCTATCTCCGACCCTGTCGGAAGAGCTGCGCAGCGCGCCCGTTCGCATGGACAAGAAGGCGTTTACCAAGCTCAGGCGCGGCAAGTTGCGGCCCGAGGCGCGGATCGATTTGCACGGCATGACGATGGACCGGGCGCATGGCGCGCTGACGGCGTTTATCCTGAAATCGCAGGCACAGGGCAGGCGGCTGGTACTGGTGATCACGGGCAAGGGCAAGGAGCGCGACAGCGATGGCCCGATCCCGGCGCGACGCGGGGTGTTGCGCCACCAAGTGCCGCATTGGCTATCGGTGCCACCGCTGGCGCAGGCCGTGTTGCAGGTAAGTCAGGCGCATATCTCGCACGGGGGCGAGGGCGCGTATTACGTGTACTTGCGACGGGGGCGGTAGCGGACGCCCTGCCGCTGCTAATTCGCGCGGGAGCATCAGGTCATACGTTGAGAACCCGCCGATGCGCGGCCTAGTCCTGCAACACCAGGTGCGGCGACAGGATTAGCTGCGTCGCGTTCTTGACCGTGATCGCCGTGCCCGGCAACAGCCCGGCCTGCGCGGCGCGGTCCTTCTGGAAGGCATTGCGCAACTGGCCGCTTTGGCTAAGCAGGGAAATCAGCACCGGCGAGGTGCCGACGGTGAAGTGCCCGCCGTTTTCAAGCGTGGTAAACTCGGACACGTCGATCAGGGTGACGGGGTACTCCGACAGCTCGGCGGCATCGCTCAGGTTGCCAAGGCGGTTGGACGCGCCATTGATGCGGGCCGAGAGTTGCAGCGCCCGGTCGCGCGACGACACGAAGATGGCGAAGGGTTCGGGCATAGGGGCGAGCCTGTCTGCCTGTGTCTTGAACAGGTCAACGTCGAGGTCGGGCGAGATCAGGACAACGCCGCCAAGCTCTGCATCGGCCCAACCGGGGCTGGCGATATCGATCTGTCGCAGCGTTTCCATCACCAGCATGGTCCCCAGCGAATGCCCGATGACGACGATCTCGCCGCTTGTCTGGTTGGCCAGATTGCGCAGCATTTTCTCAAGCCCGTCGCGTGCGAAAAGCACGCTGTCGCGGTCATAGGTATAGCCAAGCGGGTTGGCCGCGCTGGGCCATGAGAAATGCACCGCGATGCCGGGCACCTCGAAATCATGCGCGATCTGCGCGGTGCGATAGACCCCGTCAAGGAAGCTGTTGTTATAACCATGCACGTAGAGGACGATGTCGCGCTCATCGGCGGGCTTGCGGGCGATATGCGATTGCAGGCGCGATTGAAACGATTGCGCGCCGTTCAGGTCGTCGCGCGCGGCGATGGTGAAATCGCGCGACGGATCGGGCGAGGTATAGCCGTTGCTGATACGGCCGCGCCGGTGGCTTGGCGGCACTGCCACATCAAGAGAGAGATAGCGCAGCTCATCGGCGCGCCCGTTGTCGAACCATCCGGTTTCTGGATCGGGGGTGCGCAGTGTGGCGGCAAGGACCGGCTGCACCGTGCCGATGCGGGCGGCCTCCGGAATGATCGGCGTCTGGCCCCGATCGACGCAGGCCGCAAGCATCACAGCGGCGACAAAGATCAGACAATTGCGCAAGGCGCCACGCCCCCGGCCAAGGATTCATCCCCTACGGTGTAACGGAGGTGAGGGTTCGGGGCCAGACCATAGTGTTCGCGGCCCGGCAATGTGCGGCGGCGCGCAAGCGCGCCATATTCCGCGCTGCTTTTCAACAGGTCGCGAACCTCAACTTCCCACGGCCCTATAGAACATAGCGGCTGAGGTCGGCGGATTTCACCAGTTCGCCAAGGTTGGCATCAACGAAGTCGGCGTCTACGGTGACCGCCTCGCCGGTGCGGTCGGGGGCGTCAAAGCTCAGTTCCTCGAACACCCGCTCCATCACGGTATAAAGCCGCCGCGCGCCAATGTTCTCGACCGACTGGTTCACGTCGGCGGCGATGCGGGCCAGCGCGGCAATGCCATCCTCGGTAAAGGTGACGGTCACCTCCTCGGTGCCCATGAGTGCGGAATATTGCCGGGTCAGGGCGTTATCGGTTTCCGTCAGGATGCGCACGAAATCCTGCTCGGTAAGGGCGCGCAGCTCGACCCGGATCGGCAGGCGGCCTTGCAGTTCGGGCAGCAGATCCGAGGGCTTGGCGATGTGGAAGGCGCCCGAGGCGATGAACAGGATATGATCGGTTTTCACCGGGCCGTGCTTGGTCGATACGGTGGTTCCTTCGATCAGCGGCAGCAAATCGCGCTGCACCCCCTCGCGCGAGACATCGCCGCCGCGCGCTTCGGACTTCGCGCAGACCTTGTCGATCTCATCGAGGAAGACGATGCCGTTTTCCTCGACCGCAGACACCGCAGCGCGGGTGACCGCTTCGTCGTCCAACAGCTTGTCGGCCTCTTCGCTGACCAGCAACTCATGGCTCTCGGCGACAGTCAGGCGCTTGCGGGTGGTGCGGCCGCCGAACGCCTTGCCGAAGATATCGCCCAGGTTCATCATGCCCATCTGGCTGCCGGGTTGTCCGGGGACATCCATCATCGACATGGGGTTGGAGGTGTCGGCGACGTCCAGCTCGATCACGGTGTCGTCCAGCTCACCATTATGCAGCTTGCGGCGGAACATCTCGCGGGTGGCCTCGCGGGCGTCGTCGCCGGCGATGGCGGAAATCACGCGGTCCTCGGCGGCCTGGTGGGCGGCGGCGCGGACATCTTCGCGCATATGCTCGCGGGTCATGGCGATGGCGCTATCGACCAGGTCGCGGACGATCTGCTCGACATCGCGGCCGACATAGCCGACCTCGGTGAACTTGGTCGCCTCGACCTTGATGAAGGGCGCGCGGGCGAGCTTGGCCAGGCGGCGCGAGATCTCGGTCTTGCCGACGCCGGTGGGGCCGATCATCAGGATGTTCTTCGGATAGACCTCGTCGCGGAGATCATCGCTTAGCTGTTTGCGGCGCCAGCGGTTGCGCAGGGCGACGGCGGTGGCGCGCTTGGCCTCTTTCTGGCCGATGATGAAGCGATCAAGCTCGGATACGATCTCGCGCGGGGTCATGTCAGTCATTTGGAAATCTTCTCCACCGTCAGGTTGCCGTTGGTGTAGACGCAGATATCGGCGGCGATGGCCATCGCCTCGCGCGCGATCTGTTCGGGGGATTTGTCAGTGTCCATCATGGCGCGCGCCGCAGCCAGCGCGAAGTTGCCGCCCGAGCCGATGGCGGCGACGTTATCCTCGGGCTCAAGCACGTCGCCCGCGCCGGTGATGACATAAAGCTGATCACCATCGGTGACCACCAGCATCGCCTCGAGCTTTTGCAGGTACTTGTCGGTGCGCCAGTCCTTGGCCAGTTCGACGCAGGCGCGCTGTAGCTGTCCGGGGGTCGCTTCGAGCTTGGTTTCAAGACGCTCCAGCAGGGAAAAGGCATCGGCGGTAGAGCCGGCAAAACCGGCCAGCACATCGTAACCGCCGGGCGACAGGCGCCGCACCTTGCGGGCGCTGCCCTTGATCACGGTCTGGCCGAGGCTGACCTGTCCGTCGCCGGCGATGACGACCTCGCCATCCTTGCGGACGGCGACGATGGTGGTGCCGTGCCAGCCGGGGAATGAATTGTCGCTCATGCGCGGGCCCTCCTGTCAACTCCGGCCTATATGGAAGCAAAGCCATGCAGGCACAAGGGTTTGCCTTGTCCGGGGCGCGCGGCGGCGGTACCAATGCGGCCATGTCACAGGCGCGCATCCTGCGGTTCTACCTTGACCCCGGCCTGAAACGCAGCGCCGAGGACGGGCGGCATAATTTCATCACGCAGGTGGCCGATGTCGTGCGCGGGGCGGGTTTCCGGGTTGAGTTCAAGCCGAGCACCGCCACCGAGCGGATGAAATCGGCCACGCGCCGGGGCTATTCGATGTTCCACATGGACGAGCCCTATCACGAGCGGGCGCTGACCATGCGGCGGGTCTATCACTATCCGTTCTGGGCGATCGAGCAGAGCGCGCGCCGCTGGGAATGGCGGGTGGCGAGGGCCCGGTTCGATCCGGGGCAGGTGGACCGCGATGCGGCGGACAAGTTTGCGCGCTATTGGCGCAAGCGCCTGTTTGGCAAGGCGGCGCCGGTCGAGGCGGGCGGGTTCGTCTACGTGCCGCTGCAGGGGCGGCTGAGCGTGCAGCGATCATTTCAAACCTGCACGCCGCTGGAGATGGTCGAGCAGACGTTGGCGCGGACGGACACGCGCCCGGTGATCGCAGCGCTGCATCCCGGCGAGACGCATGCGCCCAATGAGATTGCGGCGCTTGAACGGCTGTGTGCCGATCATCCGCGATTGGAGCTGCGCACCGGCGGGATGGAGGGCCTACTTCCGGCCTGCGACATGGTGGTGACGCAGAATTCGGCGGCGGCATTCAACGGGTTCTTCTTCGACAAACCTGCGATCCTGTTCGGGCGGGTGGATTTCCACCACATTGCCGCGAACGTCGCCGATCTGGGCGTGGAGGGTGCATTTGACGCCATAGTCGGCGCGCGGCCGGATTTCGCCGGCTACATCTGGTGGTTCTGGCAGGTGATGGCGATCAACGCGGGCCGCCCCGAAGCGCCCGAGAAGATCGCCAAGGCGATGCGCGAAGCGGGCTGGCCGGTGTGAAACGGGCGCGGCCCGACCTATCGCGGTAGCGTGCCATTAAGGAACATATCCACCGCGGCGCGAACTTGCTTTTCGATCTTGTGGTGGGGGACGGTGTATTGGTGGGTCATCAGGGCCTCAAGATCCAGACCGCCCTTGAGCATCTCGGCCAAGATCCGGGCGGCAGTGGGGATATCGGCCAGGACCAGATCCCCCTTGGCGGCCAAGGCAGTCAGATATGTCTCAAGGCGGGCATGAAGGATGGCGGGACCGGCGGCGTATGCTTCGCGGCTCAGCTCTGGCCATTCGCTGGCGTAGACGACGAATTGGCGCATGGTTTGCAGGGCGTCAGGTGCCATCAGTCCCGTTAGAAAGGCGGTGCCAAGCGCCTCAAGCTGTTGCTGGATCGGGCGGGGATCTGTGGCCGGGTCGGGCACCTGGATCTTGGTGAGAATTGTGTCGATCTGATCCTGCATTACCGCTTTGAAGAGGGTCTTCTTGTTGCCGAACAGCTCGTAGATATTGCGGCGGGAGCCGCCGGTTTCGGCAATTATCATGTCGAGCGATGTATGCTCGTAGCCATGAGTGACAAATAATTCACGTGCTTTATCAAGAAGTTCGCGTCGCCGCTCCTGGCGCCGGGTGGCTTGGGGTACGCTTGTTTCATCTGCCATATCGGGTGTCCGGTGAAGTTCCATATTGACATGGTATTTAATAGTACCATATAGCCCTGACAAGATGGTACTAATGAGTACCGCTTAGAAAACGCAATTGCCACGGCCATGATGGGACCCCGAAATGAAATCTTTGCCGATCCTGCTAACTTCGTTCTTGACGCTTGCGGCGCTTGCCGGGTGCAACCCCGTGGCCGACGACGGCAAGGAAGATGCAACCGCCCCGGTGCGGCGTGTTCAGACGGTCATTGCCGCGCCAGCGCAGATCACGAATGTGCGCGCTTTTCCGTCGGTCCTGGAGCCGCCGCAGATCACCAGCCTTGCGTTTGAGGTGGGCGGCCGCCTGAGCACGGTGGACCTGCAGGTCGGGCAGACGGTTGGCAAGGGCGACGTTTTGCTGACGGTTGATCCGGAGGACTTCACCTTTCAACTCCGGCAGGCCGAAGCGGCGGTGGCCGAGGCGCAAAGTGCGTTGATCAATGCGCAGGACGAGGCCGAGCGCCAAACACGCCTGTTTGAGCGTGGCGTGGCGTCAAAGGCGGCGCGGGACCGGGCGGTTACGCAACTCAAGCAGGCCCGCGCGCGCGCCGAACAGGCGCATTTCAGCCTTGAGCTGGTCCGCGGGAGCAGTGACGACGCATCGCTTGAGGCGCCCTTTGACGGAGTGATCAATTCGATCAGCGTGCAGAATTTCGGCGTGGTGCAGCCCGGTCAGCCGGTTCTTACGCTCTATAAGGATGACGGCCTGCAGGCCGAAGTGCTGGTCAGTTACAAAATCGTTTCGCAACTGTCGCTGAATGATGCGGTAACCATCCGCCCCGCCGACAGGCCCGATGCGGCACTGACGGCGCATATCACCGAAATCGCGCGCCGCGCGCCTGCGGTGTCCGCCTTTCCGGTTGTCGTGAAGCTGGATGAGACACCCGATTCCCTGCGTTCGGGTATGGCGGTCGAGATTCTGATCGAGTTGCCACACGCCCCCGAAAAGCGCGCCATTCCCTTGCCGGTCAGTGCGCTTGCAACGCAGCTCTCGGGGGATCTTGAGCCCTTGACGCCATCGGGATCAGAGCGGCGCGGCCAGGTGTTCGTGTTCAAGGACGGCCTTATCGAGGCGCGCGAGGTCGCCGTCTCGGGGGTAGATGAGACCCGGATAATCGTGACCGGAGGGCTTGGCGCGGGCGAGCGTGTCGTTTCCGCCGGTGTGCCCTTCGTCTACCCGGGGCAGAAAGTCGCGCTTTGGGAAAATCCGGCGGAGGACGGGCAATGAGGTCGCTTACCGGCCTTGGCCTGCGCAACACGCGCGTGACCGTCCTCTTCATGATACTGATCCTTGCGCTGGGGCTTGGGTCATTCATTGGCTTTCCCAAACGCGAAGACCCCGCGATCACGGTGCGCACGGCGGTTGTGACCGCGACAAACCCGGGCCTGACCCTGACGCAACTGGAGGAACTGGTGGCGCGACCGCTGGAAGAGGCGGCGCGCGCCATTCCGGGCGTTGACGAGGTGCGCACACAGCTGATCTCGGGCACGTCGATCCTGCAGATCGACGTCAAGGACTCGGTCGCCGAGGGCGACATCGCCGCCGTGCTCTCGGAAATCGACGACGAGATGGAAGACGTCCGCCGCGACTTGCCGAAGGGAACGCAGGGGCCGTTCGTGAACACCGATTTCGGCGATGTGGCCATCGCCACCATCGCCGTCAGGGCGCATGGCTTCCTGCCCCGGCAGGCCGAGCGCTTCGCGGAGGATTTGCGCAACCGGATATATGTCATCGACGCGGTATCTGCAGTAAGGCTTCATGGGGTGCAGCAGGAACGCATATGGCTGAATGTCGATCGCGAGCGGCTGGCCACGGTCGGCACGACGCTGCTGCCTGTCATCGACGCCCTGCAGACCCAGAACGTGCGCCTGCCCTCGGGGTCTATCGTTTCGGAGGGGCAGCGCATACCGCTTGAGACATCGGGCGATTTCACCACGATCAAGGAAATCGAGGACATGCTGGTGGAGCTGCCCGATATCGGGCTGATCCGGCTTGGCGATCTTGTGACGGTCGAGCGCGGGTTAGTCGACCCGGTGAATAACCCGGTTTACTTTGACGGTGTGCCCGCGATCCTTTTGTCGGTCGAGATGGACGCGGGCAATGACATCACCGCCGTCGGCGAGGAGCTAAAGCGCGTCGTCGGCGCGTTCGAGGCCGATCAGCCGCTGGGCGTCGAGGCGGAATTTTCGACATTCCAGCCCAAGGTTGTCGAGGACTCGATCAACGAGGCGATGATCAACATGTTGCAGACCTTTGCGGTGGTGCTTTTGGTGATGTTCGTCTTTCTCGGGTATCGGCAGGCATTGGTTATCGCGTCGATCATACCGTTTGCGGTTGCCTTTGCCTTTACGCTGATGCCGGCATTCGGCGTGGAATTGCAGCAGGTCTCGATCGCGGCGATCATCATTTCGCTGGGGCTTGTCGTTGATAACGGCCTTGTCATCGTCGAAGACATGGACCGGCGCATTCGCGGCGGTGCCGGCCGATGGGATGCGGCGATGGCGGCGGGGCAGCAATATACCGTGCCTTTGCTCATTGCATCGATCACAACGATCGCGGTGTTTCTTCCGCTGTACCTGCTCGAGGGCACCGAGGGGCAGTTCGGGTATTCGCTGGGCGTGGTTGTGGCGCTGATGCTGACGGGGTCGTTCCTGTCGGCCATCTACCTGTTGCCGCTATTGGCGTACTGGTTTCTGCCAGAGCCGGTTATAGACCCTAAACCGGGGATTTTCGACCTGATGGCGGCCGGGTATGGCCATATCGTTGCATGGATCGTGCGGGTGCCATGGCTGGCGGTGGCGGCGATATTGCTGATAGTGGTGATGTCAGTCAGCCAGATGGGCGGCGTTCGCCAGCAGCTTTTCCCGCTATCCGAGCGCAGTCAGTTCCTGATCTATTTCGATCTGCCACGCGGCACCGATATTTCGCGGACCGAGGCGGAGACTGTCCGCCTGAGCGAGTGGCTTGCCGACGCCGAGCAGAACCCCGAAGTCAACAACGCCACCGCCTTTGTCGGGTTCGGGGGGCCGCGATTTGTGCTCTCGCTCGATCGGGCAGATAGGGACCCGGCCTCGTCCTTCGTGGTTGTGAACACCACGACATTTCAGACATCGCAAGACGTGATCGCACGCACCAGGGCGCATATCGCGCAATCGTTTCCGGATGCGCGCGTACGCATGAAGCGGCTGGCGATGGGCGGGCGCGAGCCGGGGATAGAGGTGGAATTGACCGGCCCCGATCCCGATCGTTTGCTGGCTGCGGCATACCAGGTGGAAAACGCGTTCGCAGATGCGCCGGGCATGGTCGAAAACCAGGGGGATTGGGGCAATCGCATCTTGCGTGGGCTTGTCGTGGTGGCGCAGGATCGAGCGCGCGAATATGGTCTCACTTCTCAGGCGGTGTCCGACGCGCTCGCCGGGTTCCTGGATGGCACGCAAATATCGGTGTTTCGCGACGAGGATCGCCAAATTCCCATCGTCCTGCGTGGCGAGGCAAGCGCGCGCGATACGTTCGGGGATCTTGCCAACCTGTCCATCGTCGCGGACGGGCAGCTTGTGGCGCTGGACCAGATCGCCGAGTTCACGCCAGAGCTTGAGTTTTCCTCGCTGCGTCGGGTGAATCAGCGGCGGGTTGTCACGGTCAGCGCCATGTCGTCCACGCTGTCGGCCTATGACCTTGTGGACCACGTTCAGCCGGCGCTTGACCGGATCGCGGCCGATCTTGGACCGGCTTACGCGGTGACGATCGGCGGCGAGGTCGAGCAATCGACCGAGGTGCGCACCAAGCTTGCCGCGGGATTTCCGGCCACGATTGTCGTGATGCTCATCGCGCTGATGATGCAGTTCAATTCGTTCCGACGGGTGGGGCTGACGGTTCTTTGTATTCCGCTGATCGTGGCGGGCGTGCCGCTGATCCTGATCGTGTTCGACCAACCGTTCAGCTTTTTCGGAACGCTGGGCCTTATCGCGTTGAGCGGGATCATCATCAACAATGCCATCGTGTTGATCGACCAGATCGATATCGAGCGGCAGGAGCGCCCGTTGAACGACGCCATCACCGAGGCCGCGAAGAAACGGTTTCAGCCGATCCTGCTGACGTCTCTGACGACGGTGCTGGGGCTGACGCCGATGGCCATCGCCGGCGGCGCCCTGTGGGAGCCGATGGCGACCCTCATGATCGGCGGTCTTGGCATGGCGTCGGCCCTGACGCTTGCTTATGTGCCCGCGCTTTACCGCATCTTCTTTGGTCGCGAACATAAGCTTCGCCAATCGCAACCCGGTCAGGCGGCGGCTGCCTGACCGTCCGGTCGTGGACATCTCACATAGGGCCCTGCGCGGCTCCTGAGGACACCACATACGGCAAAGGGCGCCCTGTTGGGCGCCCTTGATGTTTCGCGTGATGCTGGCGAACGGGTCAGATGCTCTCTTCGATCCAGGACTGCAGCGCGGCCTTGGGGGCGGCGCCGGCGCGGTTCGAAACCACCTCGCCATCCTTGAAGATGAACAGCGCGGGTATGCCGCGAATGCCCAGCGACGTGGCGGTGTTGGGGTTGGAATCCACGTCAACCTTGGCGACCTTGATCTTGCCGTCCATCTCGGCGGAAAGCTCTTCCAATGCGGGGCCGATCTGCTTGCAGGGGCCGCACCATTCGGCCCAGAAATCCACCACGACGGGGATATCGGAATTCTTTACTTCGGCGTCGAAAGTTTCGTCGGTGACGGCAACGGTGGCCATTGGTTTTCTCCTGTGTGGGAATGTCGCTTCCCGACGAACCTAGGCAGGCACCCCGGTAGGGTCAAGCGATCTCGGCCCGGGACAGCGCGGTTGTCACGAGATCGTGCGGCAACCGCATGAGGCGCGGGCCGGCCGTCCACAAAAGGGCGGTGTCAACGCGGCGATCCGGATAAAGAAGCGCAAGCGCCGCGGCATAGGCGCCCATTTGCCGCAGTAGCCCTTCGGGCGTGTCCTCGGGGCGGGTGGGGATTTCGGCATTGGTTTTGAAATCCACGGCAAGCACATAATCGGGGGTGATCAGCAACCTGTCGATGACCCCGTGAACGCGGCGACCCTCCAGCGAATCAAGGGTGGCGGACACCGGCACCTCGGCCAAGGCATCGTTGCCGAAGAGGAATGTGCAATCGGGGTCCGACAGGGTGCGGCGCACCTCGTCCAGAAGGGGCGAAAGGGCGACGTCATCGACGCCGTCCGGACCGTGCCCCAGAAGGCGCGCCGCCTGCCCGACCCAATCTTCGGGCGGGACGGGCGGCAGATGCTCCAACAGGGTATGGATCTGCCTGCCGCGGCGCAGGGCTGCTTCCTCGTCCTGGCCAGCGTCGCCCGGCAGGGCCTTGGCGCCGCCCAGATCGGATGGTGACAGGGTGGCGGGCGCAGCTGGCGGGTGCGGCGCGGCGATGCCGAAATACGAGGGCAAATCGGCCATTTGGGCTGTATCAGGCTCTGATTCCGGGGCGATCGGCGCGGACCAATCCCCGCGCGACAGGCGCTTGCCGGTGCCGAACGAGAATGGATGCGCCTCCGCACTCAACGCGTCCATCGCCGTATCGACGCGCGAATACCAAGCCTGCCCGTCCTTGCCCAAATCGCCCGCCGCGGCGACGATTAGCCACTTTTCCGCGCGCGTCATGGCGACGTACAGCAGGCGATCACGCTCGGCCTGTTCGCGCTCAGTGGCGGTGGTGGTGGCGTCCTGCAGGCGCGCGGGCAGGGATTTGCCGTTCAGCCGCCAAAGCGCCTGACCCTGATCCACGATGATCGAATCCGCGCCGCGCAGGTTGCGCTTGCCGGTGTCGGGCAGGATCACGATGGGCGATTCCAGCCCCTTGGCGCCATGCACCGTCATCACGCGGATACGGTTGCCGGCGCTGTCCATCTGGCGCTTGATCTCAAGATCGTCGGTTTCCATCCATTGCAGGAACCCCGTCAGGCTGGGCACGGCGCTGCGTTCATAGGCCAGCGCCTGAGCGAGGAAGGCGTTGATGCCATCCTCGGCCTCGGGGCCCAGCCGCGCCAGAAGATGGCGGCGGCCCTGGTGGCGGGTAAGGATCCGCTCGATCAGGTCGTAGGGGCGTAGGAAATCTGTGTGATCGCGTAGATCTGTCAGCATCGCCATCGTCTGGGGGTACTCATCCGCGCGGTCACGCAGCGCGGGCCAAAGCCGCCCCTTGCGTGGCTGCGCGAGGGCGTAAAGCTGTGCCTCCGTCCAGCCCAGAAGCGGCGATTTGAGGGCAACGGCAAGCGACAGGTCGTCATCGGGCGTGGCAAGGAATGCCATTAGCGCGGCCAGATCGCGCACGGCCAGCTCCGCCCCAACCTTGAGCCGGTCAGCACCGGCAATGGCAAGGCGCTGTTCCTTGCAGGCGCGGATCACCTCCTGGAACAGGATCGAGCGGCGCTGCACCAGGATCAGGAAGTCGCCCTCGCGCACGGGGCGCATCGCGTTGGGAGCATTTTCGGCCGGAATAGTCTCTTTTACGTCGATCATGCGCCGGATCTCGGCGGCGATCCGTTGGGCCAGTTGGACCATGTGATGCCGCTTGCCAAGGCGATCGACAGGGTCGTGCCATTTCTCGTTGTCGTCATCGGTATCGGCGGGCTCGATCAGCGGCCAAAGATCGACGCGGCCGGGCATGGCGGATTTGAATGCGCGGTGGCGCGAGCCGACGGAAAACCCGGACGATGCGCGACCCTCGAAGCATTGATCGACCAGGTCGAGGATGATTTGCGCCGAGCGAAATGAGTGCTCCAACTCGAACGTGGCAAGGGGGCGGCCGGCGTCTTGGAGGCGGGCGTCGAAATCGGCACGCATGCGGTCGAATTCGCGGGGATCGGCGCCCTGGAATGAATAAATCGACTGTTTCTTGTCGCCAACGACGAAAATCGTGCGCGGGGTGTCGGGCCGCGCGCCCGCGCCGCTGGTGAACTCCTGCGCCAGCAACTCGATCACGCGCCATTGCTCGGGACTGGTGTCCTGCGCCTCGTCCACAAGGATATGGTCGATCCCGCCATCAAGCCGGTAGAGAACCCATTCGGCGACCGCTGGATCGGTCAGGAGATTGCGCGCCTTGAAGATCAGATCGTCGAAATCGAGCCAGCCGCGCAGGGTTTTGCGGTGCTCGTACTCGGTCAGAAACGCCTGCGCAAAGCGGTGCAGCGCCAGCGTTTTCTCGGCCGTTGCAAGGGCCAGCCGCGCCTCGCGGGCGGCCTCGACCCGGCGCATCAGATCGTGTAGCTGCGGTAGCAGATCGCCCAATGCTTCGCCAGTTTTTTTAGTTGGAACAGTCCCTAACTTGGCAGAAAACGGCTCTTTCGCGCTGGCGCCGGTGAGGAAGATGCCCTCCATTTCCTCAAGCGCGTCAAGCGTGCCGGGGGTCAGTGCGGCAAGCCGCGCGGCATGTGTGATGTCGGTGCTTGTCCCCTGCCCCATGACCTGCGCGACCTGGTCCAAGAACGCGCCTTCACCGCCAAGGAACACCGATTCGAGCAGTGCAGCGCGGTCAAAACCCTTGGGCAGGTTCAGCCAGGACCAGATATCGCCGGCTTGCGGGGCCTGAGCAAAGGCGCCGCGGGCGTTGGTGATTGCGGCGGTCAGGTCGTCGAAATCGCCGCCGGTGTGGTACTGTGCAACGCCATCGACCAGCGCCGCCTGTGGGCCGTCGGCCATGCCCTGTACCACCTCGGCGCGCAGCAGGGCGATGGCGCGTTCCTCCATCTCGGCAAACTGGGGACTGACGCCGGATTCGAGCGGAAAACGCCGTAACAGAGACGAACAGAACGAATGAATCGTCTGGATCTTGAGGCCGCCGGGCGTCTCAATGGCGCGGGCAAACAGGGTGCGCGCGTTGCGCAGTTCGGTGTCGTCAAGCGGATGATCCAGCCCCAGATCGGCCAGCTTACTGCGCAGCGCGCCATCCTCCAGCATCGCCCATTCGCCAAGGCGGCGGAAAAGGCGGTTCTGCATCTCGCTGGCGGCGGCCTTGGTGTAGGTCAGGCACAGGATGTGCTGCGGCTGCACACGGTTCAGCAGCAGGCGCGCAACGCGATCGGTTAGCACGCGAGTCTTGCCAGAGCCGGCATTGGCCGACAGCCAGGTCGAGTTCTCGGGGTTGGCGGCCTGCACCTGCCGGTTCGTGGCCTCGTCGCGCGGCGGGGTCATGGCAGATCCTCGGGCGTGGGGGGCGTGGTGACATCCCACTCGCCAAAGCGGGCGAGCTGATCATAATCGCTATGATCGGTGTCGCGAAACATGGCGCGGCGGGCGGTATATCCCTGCTTTGGACTGAAATAGGCTCTTATGAGCTTATCGAAATTCTCCCAGACGGTGATGACCGGCTCTTCTTCCAAGGGGGCGGGATATTCGCCCTGATCGCTGCCCAGGCCGATATAGGCCGCGTGCGTCACCGGGCCGGGATCGATCCCGTGGAAGCCTCCAAACTCGGCAATCGCGGCCTCAAGCAGGAGCTGCTTGTCGAAATGTTGCTGCTGCGGCTTTGAGGGGGGCTTGCCGGTCTTGTAATCGTAGATATGCAGCGCGCCATCGGCGGTGCGGTCGATGCGATCGGCCTGTGCCGTCAGAGTAAAGCCAATGTCGCGGATGACGGCGGCGCCCCCTACTTCGAAATCGGCGGGCTGCGCCTGTGTCTGTCGGCGGGATTCGTCGGTGATGAACCGCTCGGATGCGCGGGCAAGGCGTGCCTTCCACAGGGTGCGAATATCGGGCCAGGGGACGTTTTGGGCAAGAACAGTGTCTGATATTTCCATCAGGCGCGCGGCGGTCAGAGCGTGCGAGGTCTCGCGGACTTCGCGCATGAAGGCCTCGAAAACGGAATGGGTGATAATGCCGCGCAGCAGGGCATCGGGCGCGCGCATCAACGGGTCCAGCGGCTTCAGCCGCAGAGTATGACGCGCGTAGATGGCATAGGGATCGCGGATCAGGCGCTTGATCGCCGTGACCGAAAGCTGCCGGGGGCGCGCGGCGACTGGTGGGCGCGGCGAGGGGCGCGGCGCGGCGGGGGTTTCGCCGGGCGTTTCCATCTGGCGCGCGCGGGCAAGCCAGACGTTGCCGCGCGCGCGCATGTCGGCAAGCGCCTGCTGGCCACCTTGATCCGGAAGGCCGTGCAGCAGGTTTCCCAGCCGGTTGAGCCAGCGCGAAGCGACCGTTTCGGCATCATCCGAGCGGACCGAGCGGGTCAGCCACACCTCGGGCGCCGCGACGGCCTGTTGGAAATCATGCGCCGACAGGCCGATGCGCCGTTCGGGCACCAAAAGGCCGGCATCGTGCCGCATCTTGCGGTTCAACCACGGGTCGGCGGGAGGCATCTCCGGCCAGCTCCCTTCATTCAGGCCACCGAGGATCAGGATTTCGGCGCCCTGAACGCGCGCCTCGAGCGTGCCCCAGATCAGGATGCGGGGGTGCGGCGCGTCGCGGTCGCGGACCTCTTGCCGGGCGAGGATCGCGCCGATCATGTCCGTGTAATCGGTGGCCGACATGGCGCCGCCGGCATCCGCCTCGGCGATCAGCGCGTCAATGGCGGCGCGCGCCGCCTCGCCGGCCTTGTTGGCCCAGAGCGCACCGCTTGCCGTGCCATCCGGGCCGCGTGCGATGCGTTCCGCCAGCGCAATATGCGCGGCGAGCCTGTCGGCGAGGGGCGCGTTTTTCGGCGTGGCCTGGTCCATAAAGCAGGCGATGACCCATTCGGCCCAGTGGGCGGCGGCAGGGTCGCTTTGGATCTCGGCCCATGTGCGCAACGCGTCTGAGTCGGGGAAGGGCACGCCGTGGCGGCGGATATACAGCTCAAGCGCGCGGGCATGCATGAGGTGCGGCCCGCGCCCCGATTCCGAGTGGGTGAGTGGGTGCAGCAGCAAGGTCAGCAATGCCTCGGCCGTCAAATTCGCCTGAAACAGAGCCGCAACATGGCGCAAAAACCGACCCGGCGGGGACAGGTGCAGGGGCATGCCGGCGCTGTCGTCGGGCAGGATTTTCCAACGGTCCAGCGCGGCGGTGACCTGCCGGCTAAGCATGCGGTCGGGCGTGATGAGGGCGGCGGTGCGGCCATCATCAGCGGCCTGCCGCAGGCGCATGGCGATGCTCAGGGCCTCGTCGCGCATCGAGGGCGCCTCGATCAGGGTGATGCCGGCCATTGCATCGCCGATGTCGCGCAGGGCGGGGCCCTCGGTCAGCCATTGATCGGTGACCGGCGCAGGGCGCAGGGCGAGGGAGACGACCGCATTGCGCGCGGGGTGGGGCGGCGCGACGCGGGGCCAGCGGCGAATATCGGAGGACTCAATGCCAAGGCGATCCATCAGCACGCGAAAGCGGTATTGCGGGTGATCCTCGGCGGTGAGCGGGTCGGACACGTCATCCCACGCGGGCGGCGGCATGTCGAAATCGAACCCCGGCAGCACGATGGCGCCGCGGGGCAGGGCCGCGACGGCCTGCATCAGGCGCATGGTGGTCCCGCGCGAGCCGGTCGAGCCGGCAAGAATGACGGGCTCCTGCGGCGGCGCGTCTTGCCAACGGGTAGTCAGGTCTTCGACGATCAGGCGTTGCCGCGTTTCGGTGTCGGGCGGGCCGCCGGCCAGGTCGAAATAGTGCTGCACGATGTCCAGAAACCGCAGCGCCCGCGCCCAATGGCCGGACTGATCCGACACATCAAGGGCGCGGATTGCGTCCGGCGACACGCCCTCACCATGCATTTCGTCCATGAGGGCGGCAAGGCTGTCGGCCAGGTCAAAGAGGGCCGCACGGGGGGCAAGGCCCGGCTCGCGTTCAAGTAGGCCGGCGACGAGCTGTGAGATTTCAAGGCGGCGGCGCAGGGGCGGCACGGCGGCGGGCACATCGGTGGGACCCGCCAGGTTGGTCAGGTCTGTGACCAGCCCGATCCGCGGCAGCAAGAGCGGCGGGCCCTCGTCAAACAGGGTGCGGATGCGCCGGGCCATGCGCCGGGTATTTACGATGAGGCGTACGCGGGCCAGGTCTTGCGGCGGCTTTCCGGCATAGGCGGCGCGTAATCCCGAGACGAGCGCGGCAGGGAAATCCACGCCCGGGTCCATGCCATAGACGCGGGGGCGCCGGGCGGGATCAGGGTCAAACATCCGCGCCCCCGATCATCCGTTCAGCCAGCGCAATGCCGCCCGGATGGCCGACATCGCACCAATCGCCGGTATAGGTGGCGCCAAACAGCCGCCCGGCATGCGCCAGCCTGTCCCACACCACGTTGAGCGAAAATGCGGCGGCGGGGATATCGGACAGGATTTCGGGGCGGATCACCTGCACCCCGGTAAAGATCAGGTCGCCGCCGCGCGTCAGGCGGCCATTGGCACCGAGCGTAAAATCGCCCGGCCCGTCGTGCCCGGTGGCGCGGGCGGCGGGCAGGCAAAGCAGCAGCGCATCCATCTGCGCGCCATCCCATGCCTGCGAGGCAAGGCGCAGCGGGTTTTCGCCGCGCCAGACGGCGTCGGTGTTCATCGTCAAGACCGGCCCCGGCCCCAGCAGGGGCTGCGCCCGGCGCAGGCCACCGCCGGTATCAAGGATGCTGGGCGTCTCGTGCGACAGGGCCACGTCGCGGCCCGACAGGTGCGCGGCAAGCATGTCGGCCATGTAATGCGCGTTCACGACAACGCGCGATGCGCCGTAGTCCTCGACGATATCAAGCGCATGATCAATCAGCGCCCGCCCCGCCACCGAAATAAGCGGCTTGGGCCGGTCATCGGTCAGGGGCCGCATGCGGGTGCCAAAGCCCGCAGCGAACAGCATCACTGCGTCGGGGCGATCGCGCATCGGGATTTCAGCCTTTGCAGGGTGTCGGGCGTGGGCGGTGGCAGGCTATCGGTGATCATGGCACGGACCGGGGCGAGGGCGGGATGCGCCAAATCGCGTTCCAACAGGGTCCAGACACGGGGGATCAGATCGATGTAGTGGGATTTGCCCGCGGTCATGCACAGGCGCGCAAAGACGCCGACAATGCGCAGGTTCCGCTGTGTGCCAAGCAGGTGGTAGGCGTGCTCAAATGTGTCTCTGTTTCGGCCTGTTGCGGCGCAGTAGCGGGCGATCATCGCGCGCTCAATGGCCGGGGGCACGTCGCGGCGGGCATCTTGCAGGACCGAGACGAGGTCATATGCGGGATGGCCGCGCAGCGCGTCCTGGAAATCCAGCAGGCCAACGCGCGCGACGCCCGTGCGATCCGGCAGCCAGAGCAGGTTTTCGGCGTGATAGTCCCGCTGAATGAGGACGGAGGCATCGGCGGCGTCTTGTTCAAGCATCGGCTGGAACGTGGCGGTAAAGGCGGCCTCGGCCTCGGGCGCGGGGCGATCGGCGCCCGCGGCGTACCACTGCCACGCCAGCGCCGACATGCGGGCCATCAACGCCGGGGAATAGGGCGGCAAATCCGCCGGAGGGTCAGCCGCGTGCAGGTGGACGAGCACGTCGGTCGCCGCCTCGTACAGGGGGGGTTCAAGGGACGGGTCATCGGCGACGACGTGGGCAAAGAGCGCATCGCCCAGATCCTCGAGCAGGAGAAAGCCGTGATCGGCATCCTCGGCGATGATGCGCGGCGCGCTGAGGCCCTGCGCCGCAAGGTAGCGGGCGATGCGGGCAAAGGGGCGCACATCCTCGCCGCTATCTGGGGGCGCATCCATCAGGACGGCGCGGTGCGTGTCAAGCGACAGGCGCTCATAGCGGCGGTTGGAGGCATCGCCGGCCAGCGGCGCGCGCGATGCCGCGGCCCAGCCAGCCCCGGCAAGGAAGGTATCGCAAAGCAATTGGCGGTCGGTCATGGCAGGCACCCCATCAGCCGCTCATTCCACTTGTCGTGCTGCCACGTCAAGGTCAGGGTGCGGGCGTCCTCGGCCTCGGTGGTCGCGAAATCCAGCGAGAGCGCGCCATCGGGGCGCAAGGAGCCAAGCCTGTCTGGCCATTCGATCAGGCAAATGGCGTCTGTCATCGCCTCGGGCAGGCCCAGCTCCTCGATATCATCAGGGTGCAACAGGCGGTAAAGATCCGTGTGCCAAACCTCGCCGCGGGTGGTGTCATAGGTTTGGACAAGGGTGAAGGTGGGTGATGGGACATCCTCGGGCACGGTGAGGATGGATTGGATCAGGGCGCGGGCGAAATGGGTTTTCCCAGCGCCGATAGGCCCCTCCAGCAGGATGACATCACCCGGAAACAGCCGCGCGCCAAGGCATGTGGCGAAGGTATCTGTCGCGCCCGGCGAGGCAAGCGCGGCGTGGTGGGAAAACTGCTCCATGCGCGCAGAGTAACGCGCGGGGCTGTCCCTGCAAGTGGGATCATCCCGGGATCTGTGCCAAATCCCGGATGCTGGCGGCCTGGGTTCGGCGAAAGGCAACCATCGTGGCGCCATGGCTGAGCGGGGCGACGTGGCAGGCCAGCATATCACCGCTGGCAAGCCGCACCTCGCCGCGCCAATCGGTTGTGGCGCCGGGGTTCGAGAAATACGCCTGCATCCGTGTCCAGGCCGGGGTTGCACCGCATTTTTGGCGCCAAAGGGTGATACAATCGGTCAGGGTCATCTCGGCAAAGCTGCTGTCGGGGTCGGTTGCCCAAAGATCGCGATACGGCGCGTTGCAGAAATCCAGCACGCCGCTGGGCGAGAACACCGCTACCGCCTGATCGAGGTGGTTCATCATGGATTGCCCCAGTTCCAATTGCGCGCGATAGCGGCGGGTCGAGGCGACCTCGGCGCTGATGTCCTCGAAAAGGAAGGCAATGGCGCCATCGGGGTGCGGCCGCCCGGTGACGCGGTATGTCAGGCCCGAGGGCAGCGACCAGGTTTCCTGGTAGCGCCCGTCGCTGGCGGCGGCGATGACATCGGATATTTCCTCGCGCCAGGTGGCGTAATTGCGCGGCTCTGGCATCATCTGCAGTTCGCGCATCTGGTCGAACATGGTCAGCAGGTCGGGCCGCGCGCTCAGGAATTCGGCGGACAGGCCGGTGAGATTGGTCAGCGCCGGGTTGAACAGGGCCAGGCGGCGCGAGCGGTCGAATATGGCCAGCCCGGTGGAGAGCTGCGCAAAGGTCTTGGCCAGCGTTTGAACGAAGTTGCGCTGCGCGATTTCGGCATTCACCACGGCGTTGACGTCTGTTGCGTAGTGCATATGCCCGCCATTGACGCGCGTCGAGCTGACATCGAACCAATGCACTTGATCGCCCGCCGTCAGGGACACCCGTTGGCATGTGGAAGTGTCGGCGTCTTGGTCGGGCAGGTCAAATAGGGGTGTAATGGTGTTCGGCTGCGCCTGATCGTCAACGCCCAACCTGTCCGCAAGGGTGCGATAGGCGCGGTTTGCCCAGGTCACGGTGCCCGCGTTCGACACCTGCCACACGGGATAGGGGGTGTTCTGGACCGCCTGTTGCAGGGTCGTCATCTCGGACTCGAGGATTTGCAGGTGATGGCGGCCCACCGAAGACAGGGGGGCGTCGGCGCATTCATCCATCAGGCAGACGCGGATAACGCCGTCGTGCCATTCGGCGGTGACATGCGCATGGGCGGCCAGCGTACTGGTCGGGATGTCCAGGTGGCCGGCCGCACGCACTGCGTCAGGCGCGCCGGGAAAGGACGGAAAACGCGGCGCCAGCGCGCGGCGAAGGCGGGCCCAGTCGTTGTCATTGCCGCCCGGCACCGAGGCAAGGAGTGCGGCAGCCGGCGGCGTGGAATCAAGCAGGGTGGTGTCGTCGAACAGGAAGCAGGTGGCGTTTTCATCCCTTTTCAGTAGGGCGCGCCGCCCCGTTTCGGCCCGCCGCTCGCGCCACGAGGTGAGCCAGAACGCAACGATCGCGGTACACCCGCCGATCGCGACAGTGCCAAGAAGTTGGGAGATTGGCAGATAGGTCATGCTATGCCTCACGCGTTCGGGACAAGGCATGCTGTGCCAAGAATGGTTAAGACACTATTAAATTGCGCAAAGTTCAGCCAGTTATCTGCTGATTGGGGCCAAGCGCGCCATCGCCCGGGTCGGCATCCAGCGCGTGCCGGGGCCATGTCAACTCGACAATGGCACCGCATTGCGCCGATTGGCCGGCGCGGGCGTGGCCGGGATCGATACCATTGGCAAAGCTAAGCTCGGCCCCCGCCCGTTCAAGCAGCGTTTTCGCGATAAAAAGGCCAAGGCCCATCCCCTCGTATCCGGGGCGGGGTGTGCCCTGATCGGGGGTGCGGCGGCGGCGCACGAACGGATCGCCGATGCGCCCGATCAGATCGACAGGGTAGCCGGGGCCATCATCCATGATCCGCAGCGTGACGCGATCGGCGGACCACTCGGACTCGATCCAGACATTGGCGGCGGCAAAATCCACGGCGTTCTGGATCAGGTTGCGCAACCCGTGGATGATTTCGGGGCGCCGATACACGGTGGGTTGCGGGCCGGCGCTCTCGTCATTCGCCTCGGCCACGAGAAAGTGGATCTGCTTGCCGCGCGCGGTGTGGGGTTCGGCCGCTTCTTCGATCAGGGCGCTGAGCGGGGCGCTGCGCATGTGCAGATCGTCCTTTCCGGCGCGACCCATGGAGCGCAGGATGTCGCGGCAGCGATCCGCCTGATCGCGGATCAGCGCGGCATCGTCGCGCAAATCGGGGCGATCGGCGAGATCCTCCATCAGTTCGGCGCTGGTCAGCTTGATCGTGGCGAGGGGCGTGCCCAGCTCATGCGCGGCGGCGGCGACCACGCCGCCCAGGTCGGTTAGCTTCTGCTCGCGGGCCAGGGCGATTTGCGTGGCCTGAAGCGCATCGGACATGGCGTGCATTTCCACGGCAACGCGGCGGGAATAGACGCTTAGAAACACCACGGCAATCACGATCGACGCCCATGCGCCGAACACGAAGATATCGGGGATGCGCATGATGAACCCCTGTTCTGTGCGCAGGGGGACGTGAAACTGGCTGAGCAGACTGACCATGAGGATCGCGGTCAGGCCCATGAACACCGTCGATCTGAGGCTGAGGGCCGAGGCGGATACCATCACCGGCCCGATGATCAGGATCGAGAACGGGTTGTTCAGGCCGCCGGTGAGATACAGCAACATCCCCAGTTGCAGGAGGTCGAACAGCACCATCAGCAGGTTTTCGGTTTCCGAAAGCCGCTTGTTTTCCGGGAAGATGAACAGCGAAAGAAGGTTGCCGATCACGGCGACGCCGACCACCATCAGGCACGCCCCCATCGGTAGGTCGAGGCGATAGATCTGTTGCGAGACGACTAGCGCCGCAAGCTGCCCCACGATGGCGACCCAGCGTAGCAGGATGATGGTGCGCAACCTGATCCAGTTGCCGCGCTGGCGCCCTTTGAGAACGCTGAGATCGGTGTTTGTCATGTGCGCGGCTACGTCCCGTTGCAATCCTTCTTGTGATGATAAATATGCAGCACAGACCGATCAATGACCACGCCATCCGCCCAGGAGAGACGAAATGACCCGCAATATAGCCATCCTCGCGGCCGTGGGGGCCGTTCTTTTCATCGCGGTGTTGACCGGGATCACCCTTTTCGGTGGATCGGACGGCGATGCAGACAAGTACGCGCAATGCCGATCTTCCAAGGTGGCGGGTGGCTCATCGCAGATAGGCGGGCCGTTCACCCTGGTGGATGAAACCGGCAAGACGGTGACGGATGCCGATGTGATCGACAAGCCGTCGCTTTTGTATTTCGGGTACTCGTTTTGCCCCGATGTCTGCCCGCTGGACAATTCCCGCAACGCCGAGGCGATCGAGCTTCTGGAGGAGCGGGGCAAGATCGTGAAGCCGGTGTTCATCTCGATCGACCCGGCGCGCGATACGCCCGAATTGCTGGCTGATTTCACCGAGAACCTGCACCCGCGGATGGTGGGCCTGACCGGTACGCCCGAGCAGGTCAAGGCGGCCAGCCAAGCCTATCGCACGTATTACAAGAAGAATGAGCCCGAAGAGGGCAACGAGGATTATTACCTGGTGGACCATTCGACGTTCAGCTACCTGGTTTTCCCCGATGAGGGGTTCGTCGAGTTTTTCAAGCGCGACTTGAGCCCCGGGCAATTGGCCGACAAGGTCGAGTGCTTTCTCGAGGCGCGCTGAGGCGCTTTGCTTGAAGCCCTGTGTTTGACGGGCCGTGGCCTGCGCTATAGATAACATGCTAAGACCCTTGCGTAGGCTGAGGAGGATTAGCATGGCAATCGACCAGCGAGAGATCGGTGAAGACAAGAGTTTGCTCTTGCTGGATGATGACGAGCCATTCCTGAGACGCCTTGCCAAGGCGATGGAGCGGCGCGGCTTCGAGGTGGAAACCGCGCTATCCGTTGCGGCGGGGCAGGCGATTGCCACCGCACGGCCGCCCGCCTACGCGGTGTGCGATCTGCGGCTGGAGGATGGCAACGGCCTCGACGTGGTCGAGGTGTTGCGCGAAAAGCGTCCCGATTGCCGGATTGTGGTTCTGACGGGATACGGCGCGATTGCCACCGCGGTAGCCGCCGTCAAGATCGGCGCAACGGATTACCTGTCGAAACCTGCCGATGCCACCGACATCACCAACGCCCTGCTGGCCAGCGAGGACGACCCGCCGCCGCCGCCCGAGAACCCGATGAGCGCCGACCGCGTGCGGTGGGAGCATATTCAGCGGGTTTACGAGCTATGCGATCGCAATGTCAGCGAAACCGCGCGGCGATTGAACATGCACCGCCGGACGTTGCAGCGCATCCTTGCCAAGCGCTCGCCGCGCTGAGGGTTACTCGCCCAGCTCTGCCTTTAGATCATAAATCGCCTGAAGCGCCTCGCGCGGGGTCATCTCGTCGGGGTGGATGGCGTGCAGGCGTTCGGCGATGGGCGATGCCTCATCGGGTTTTTGCGGCGCGGGGGCGGGCGCGGCCGAAAACAGCGGCAGATCGTCGATGATCGCCTTTTGCTTGCCCGCGCCTTCCCGCTCGCCGGTTTCCAGCGCCTCTAGGATGACGCGCGCGCGGGCGATCACGGGGGCGGGCAGGCCCGCCAGCTTGGCTACCTGCACCCCGTAGGAGCGATCAGCCGCGCCCTTGCGCACCTCGTGCAGGAAAACCACGTCGCCGGCGTGTTCCTTGACCGCGACGGTGGCGTTTTCCACGCGGGGCAGCTTGCCCGCCAGCGCCGTCAGCTCGTGATAATGGGTGGCAAACAGCGCGCGGCAGCGGTTCACCTCGTGCAGGTGTTCCAGCGTGGCCCATGCGATCGACAAGCCATCATAGGTGGCGGTGCCGCGCCCGATCTCATCAAGGATGACCAGCCCGCGATCATCGGCCTGGTTCAGGATGGCGGCGGTTTCGACCATTTCCACCATGAAGGTCGAGCGCCCGCGCGCCAGGTCGTCCGACGCGCCGACGCGGCTGAACAATTGGCTGACGATGCCGATGCGGGCACTGTTGGCGGGCACGAAGCTGCCCATTTGCGCCAACAGGGCGATCAGGGCATTCTGCCGCAAAAAGGTGGATTTGCCGGCCATGTTGGGGCCGGTCAGCAGCCATAGATCCGATTGCTCGCCCAACACGCAATCATTGGCGATAAAGGGCGATCCGGCCTGTTTTAGAGCCTGTTCAACCACCGGATGGCGCCCCCCCGCGATGTCCAGCGCGCGAGAACTGTCCACCTGCGGGCGGCACCATCCCTCGCCCCGCGCCAGATCGGCCAGCGCGATCGCCAGATCCAGTTCTGCCAGCGAGGCGGCGGCGGCGGCAATCGGGCCGGCCTGTTCAAGAATTTGCGATTTCAGGCTGTCATAGAGCCGCTTTTCGATATCAAGCGCGCGGCCGCCTGCGTTGAGAATGCGGGTCTCCATCTCGGTTAGGGCGGGGGTGGTGAAACGAAGCTGGTTCGCCGTGGTCTGCCGGTGCTTGAAGCTGTCGGAAAGGGGCGGCGAAAGCATCTTTTCGGAATGGGTGGCGGTGACCTCGATGAAATAGCCAAGAACGTTGTTGTGCTTGATCTTGAGCGATGAAATCCCGGTTTCGCGGGCATAGTCCTGCTGCATGCGGGCGATGACGCCGCGGCCTTCGTCGCGAAGCTGGCGCAATTCGTCCAGTTCGGTGTCATAGCCGGGGGCGATGAACCCGCCATCGCGCGCCAGAAGGGGCGGCTCGGCCACAAGGGCCTGATCCAGCAGGTCAAGAAGCGCGTCGTGCCCCGTGAGAGACGACAAAGCGCGTTGAAGCAGGTCGGGCAACTCGGTGCCATCGAGGGTGGCGGCGATCTCGGCGGCTTGCGTCAACCCGCCCCGCACGGCAGCCAGATCGCGCGGTCCGCCCCGATCAAGCCCCAGCCGCGACAACGCGCGATCCAGGTCGGGCACCTTACGCAGCGCGTCGCGCAGGCGGGCAGATATATGAGACTGTTCCACCATGAATGACACGCAATCGAGCCGCTCGGCGATGACCCCAAGTACCTGCGAGGGGCTGGAAAGCCGCCGCTCAAGCAGGCGGGCACCGGCGGCGGTTACGGTGCGATCCACCGCCGCCAGAAGCGAGCCGGCGCGGCCGCCCGAAAGGCTCTGGGTCAGTTCAAGGTTGCGGCGTGTTGCGGCGTCGATCTGCATAACGCGGGTGGCATTTTCGCGCTGCGGTGGGCGCAGCAGGGGCAGGCGCCCGCGCTGCGTGACATCAAGGTAATCCACGATCGCGCCCATGGCGGCCACCTCGGCGCGGGTGAACTGCCCGTAGGCATCAAGGCTACCGACGCCAAACAGATCACGCAGGCGCTTGTCGCCATTGGTGCTATCGAACGAGGTGCGGCCCAGCCCGGTTGGGGATGCACCCGATTCAGAGACTGTTTCGGCCAATTCGGCCTCAAGCGTTTCGGGCAGGATCACTTCGGACGGCATCAGGCGGGCCAGTTCGGGGCCAAGGCGCACGGCGGGCAGCTCCATCACGTGAAACGATCCGGTCGAGATATCGACCCATGCCAGCGCCCCGGCGTCGCGCACGCGGGCATAGGCGGCAAGGTAGTTGTGACGGCGCGCTTCCAGAAGGCTATCCTCGGTGAGGGTGCCGGGGGTGACGAGGCGCACCACCTCGCGCCGGACAACGGCCTTGGAGCCGCGCTTTTTCGCGGTGGCCGGATCTTCCATCTGTTCGCAGACGGCGACACGAAAGCCTTTGCGGATCAGGGTCAGCAGGTACCCTTCGGCGGAATGCACGGGCACGCCGCACATGGGGATGTCGGCGCCCTCGTGCTTGCCCCGCTTGGTCAGGGCGATATCCAGCGCCTCGGCCGCGGCGACGGCGTCGTCGAAGAACATCTCGTAGAAATCGCCCATCCGGTAGAACAGCAGCGCGCCATCGTACTGCGCCTTGATCTCGAGGTACTGCGCCATCATGGGCGTGACGGTTGCGGTGTTGGAACTCACGATTGCCCCCCAGAGTTTCGCCCGGACCTTACAAACCACGCACCGCAGGGAAAAGGCGAAAACGCAGCGCGGTTGAGGCGCGGGCGTTCACGGGGTAAGAGGTTGGAACCCAATCAAGGCAGGCACGACACATGTCCAAATCCAAGATCACCCCGGAAGAGGCGCTATCCTTTCACCTGGAGCCGACACCCGGCAAGTTCGAGATCACTGCGACGGTTCCGATGACGACGCAGCGCGACCTGAGCCTGGCGTATTCGCCGGGGGTTGCCGTGCCATGCGAGGCAATCGCCGAGGCACCGGAAACGGCGTTCGACTACACCAACAAGGGCAACCTCGTGGCGGTGATCAGCAACGGCACCGCGGTTCTGGGCCTGGGCAACCTGGGGGCGCTGGCCTCCAAGCCGGTGATGGAGGGCAAGGCGGTTCTGTTCAAGCGCTTCGCGGATGTGAACAGCATCGATATCGAGCTGGATACCGAGGATGCCGACGCATTCGTGGACGCGGTCAAGCTGATGGGGCCGACATTCGGGGGGATCAACCTTGAGGATATCAAGGCGCCAGAGTGTTTCATCATCGAGCAGCGCCTCAAGGAAGAGATGAACATCCCCGTGTTCCATGACGATCAGCACGGCACCGCGGTGATCTGTGCGGCGGGGCTTATTAATGCGCTGCATCTGTCGAGCAAGAAGATCGAGGATGTGCGCATCGTCGTCAACGGCGCGGGGGCGGCTGGTATCGCTTGTATCGAGCTGCTGAAGTCCATGGGCGCGCGGCATGACAACTGCATCCTGTGCGACACCAAGGGCGTGATCCACCAGGGCCGCAAGGACGGCATGAACCAATGGAAATCGGCCCATGCGGCCAAAACCGACGCGCGCACCCTGGAAGAGGCGATGGACGGCGCGGACGTGTTCCTTGGCGTGTCGGTCAAGGGGGCAGTGACGCAAGCCATGGTGGCGTCGATGGCCGACAACCCGGTGATCTTCGCCATGGCCAACCCCGACCCCGAGATCACGCCAGAGGAGGCGCACGAGGTGCGCGTCAATGCCATCGTGGCTACCGGGCGTAGCGATTATCCCAACCAGGTGAACAACGTTCTGGGCTTTCCCTACCTGTTCCGGGGGGCGTTGGACATTCACGCGCGTGCGATCAACGACGAGATGAAGATCGCCTGTGCCGAGGCGCTGGCGGCGCTGGCGCGCGAGGATGTCCCCGACGAGGTGGCGATGGCCTATGGCCGAAACCTGACGTTCGGGCGCGATTACATCATTCCCACGCCGTTCGATCCGCGCCTGATACACCGGATACCGCCGGCAGTGGCGCGTGCGGGGATGGAAACCGGCGCGGCGCGGCGGCCGATCATCGACATGGATGCCTATGAGCTGAACCTCAAGTCGCGAATGGACCCGACCGCATCGATTCTGCGGGGCATTCACACCCGGGCCAAGGCCAACCAGGCGCGCATGATCTTTGCCGAAGGGGACGATCCGCGCGTGTTGCGGGCGGCGGTGATGTATCAGCGCTCCGGTCTGGGCAAGGCCCTTGTCGTGGGGCGTGAGGCCGATGTGAAGGAAAAGCTGGAGGTGTCTGGCCTGGCGGACGCGGTGCGCGAGATCGAGGTGGTGAACGCCGCCAACACCAGTCATCTGAGCACCTACAAGGAGTTCCTTTATGGCCGGTTGCAGCGAAAGGGCCACGACCGGCACGACATTCACCGGCTGGCCGCGCGCGACCGGCACGTGTTCGCGGCGCTGATGCTGGCGCATGGGCATGGCGACGGGTTGGTGACGGGCGCGACGCGCAAGTCGGCCCACGTGATGGAGCGGATCAACTACGTGTTCGACGCGGACGCGGCGCATGGGGCGGCCGGGGTAACGGCACTTTTGCACAAGGGGCGGATCGTGCTGATTTCCGACACCCTGGTGCATGAGTGGCCCGACCAGGAGGACCTAGCCAACATCGCGGAGCGGTCGGCGGCGGTGGCGCGGCACCTCGGGCTAGAGCCGCGTGTGGCCTTTGTCAGCTTTTCAACGTTCGGCTACCCGGTGTCCGAGCGGGCCGAGAAGATGCACCTGGCGCCGCAGGTTCTGGAGAAGCGGGGCGTCGATTTCGAGTTCGAAGGCGAGATGACGGTCGATGTCGCGCTGAACGTGAAGTCGCAAGATGCCTACCCGTTCCAGCGCCTGACCGGGCCGGCGAATGTCCTGGTTGTGCCGGCGCGGCATTCGGCGTCGATTTCCGTGAAGCTGATGCAGGAAATGGCGGGCGCCACGGTGATCGGGCCGATCCTGTCGGGCGTAGACAAGTCGATCCAGATCTGTTCGTCTGGATCGACGGTCAATGACATCCTGAACATGGCGATCCTGTCGGCCTGCAAGGTTGGCTGAGGCAAACGGGGCGCCTGCCCCTCAATCCTCGGGCGGAAGGAGCGAGGGGCGGCCAACGGAGGCGTAGGTGTGAAAGCCCGCGCTCTTGGCGTCCTTGAGGGAATAGACGTTGCGCAAATCGGCCATATTGGCGTCGGCCATCTTGCGCGCGATCCTTTTCAGGTCCAGCGCGCGGAACTCGTTCCATTCAGTGAGCAGGACCAGCAGATCGGCGTTGTGGGCGGCCTTGTACGGGTCATCAAGCCAATGCACGCCGGGCAGAAGCGCCTCGCCCTCGCGGCGGCCCTGGGGATCGACCACGCGCACCTTGGCGCCGCCACCGACAAGCGCCGGCACGATATCGAGCGCGGGTGAATCGCGCATGTCATCGGTGTTGGGTTTGAACGTCACACCCAGCACCGCGATGGTCTTGCCGTTGAAGGAGCCGCAGCACAGATCCAGCAGCTTGTCGATCATCCGCCGCTTGACGCCATCGTTCACCGCGATCACCGTCTCGGTGATGTGCATGGGCACGGAGTGGTCTTGTCCGATTCGGGCCAGGGCCTTGGTATCCTTGGGAAAACATGACCCGCCATAGCCCGGGCCGGCATGCAGGAACTTGTTGCCGATCCGGCCATCCAGCCCCATGCCGCGCGCGACCTGCTTGACGTCGCCGCCGGTGCGTTCGCACAGGGCGGCGATCTCGTTAATGAAGCTGATCTTGGTCGCCAGGAACGCGTTGGCGGCGTATTTGATCATCTCGGCGCTTTCCAGATCGGTGGTCAGGATCGGAAAGTCCCGCAGGTAGAGGGGACGATAGATCTCGGCCATGACGGCGGCTGCGCGCTCGGACTGAACGCCTACGACGACGCGATCGGGTTTCATGAAATCGTCGATCGCGGCGCCTTCGCGCAGGAACTCGGGGTTCGAGGCGACGTCGAAATCAAGGTCCGGGTTGGCCTTTTTCACGGTTTGCTTGACCATCCGGTTGGTGCCCACCGGCACCGTCGATTTGGTGACGATGACGATGTAATGATCGGCGGTGCGGGCGATATCCTCGGCCGCGGCCATAACGTGGCGCAGGTCGGCATGCCCATCCCCGCGACGCGAGGGGGTGCCAACGGCAATGAACACTGCATCGGCCCCGTCGAGCGCCTTGGCCAGGTCGCCGGTAAAGGACAAGCGGCCGGCCTCGACGTTGCGGGTCATCACCGCCTCCAGCCCCGGCTCGTATATGGGCACCTCGCCCCGCTCGAGCATCTCGATCTTGGCGGGGTCCTTGTCGACGCAGACAACCTCGTGCCCGAAATCCGACAGGCACACGCCCGAAACCAAACCCACGTAACCTGTGCCGAGCATTGCAATCTTCATGGAATTCCCTCTCAAAAAATGCGTCGCGCGTTCAACGTGCCGGAGGAGCACCACCGATCCAGTTACCGTCTAGCGCGAACCGGCGGGAGAAAAAAGAACGATGCATGCGGTGAATAAAAAACCCGCGGGGGACAGTGGCATGGGATGCTGCCTGCTTTACGAGGAGGGGGCAGGCGGAATGCGTAGAAGTTTAAACGTTAAGCTGCTCTTAAAGCAGGGCTGCTAGCACTGATCCCGGGTGAGTAGAAGGTGACGGGAATGGGGACGCAATCCAATGCGCCGCCAGTCATCATCAAAAGAAAAAAGATTGCAGCTGGCGACGCGCATCATGGCGGGGCATGGAAGGTTGCCATATGTTTCTTCCTTCAATCGGCGGGCGGCTTTGCGCCCGGAGCGTGGCCCTGCATGTGTAGGTTTGATCAAAGGTCTTCTGACCCGTGCAGGGGCAGTGCCGCCGCCCGCGCCATTCGGCTATCCGAATGCCGGTTAAGCCTGTGGTCCGAAATGCTAAGAGAGGCCTAACCATCACCGGACGCGTACGGCGAATTCGTGTAAAATTGACATCAACTGCGTCGCTCCAGGCGGTGCTGCACTTGCCCGATGGTGCTGTGCGCGCCGGTGTCGTCATATGTCCTGAGGGTATGGCGCGCATTCTGCCGGGTGCCGATTCTTCGTATGGCGGCGCGCATGCCCCGAAGGGCCGCATCCAGCAGGGAACGATTGCGGGCAATGAGGGGGCGGATCTGCGCGATTCGCACTTGGCTTGCCGCATCCAAACCTGACAAAGCGTGCATCAGGCGTTCCTTTTCCGACAACAGCCGGGGCAGTCTTTCCAGATCACCCTTCAGGAGTGCGCCGCGCTCCCGGATGAGCAGATCTTCGAGTGCATCCAAGAGAGCATCAGCGTGCATCGTCATCTTCCTTCAGCGCGTGAAACAGGGCTTCAGAAAGGCCTATCCCTCCGGCCTTGACCATCTCTTCGGCCTGCGCGTGGCGCAGGAACGATGCGAACTGATCCTCACCCGCACCGCCGCCATGGGTCTCGGGGGTTTCACCCAACCCGGCGGATTTCAGCATCTCCGCGAGGAACCCGGCCTCCAACTTCTGCGCCGCGTCCCGCAAGGCCGCGTCGGGTGTTGGCCGGGCCGCATGATCTGCGTTCGGGGTATTCATTGGGCCGAGAAGGGGCGAAATACCGGGCATTCCAAATAGCTCCAATTGATAGTGATTTGGCCATCCTGACTGAACTACGGTAAAGAAGCGGTAACCAAATCCGGGTTATCTGGCTCAAGCCAATGAAATCCGGAGCATCACATGCCAGACGTCCAAACTGCCTTGTCGCCCTTGGCGCCGTCGCTGGGGCAGGTCATGCCGGCCAAGGCGCTGACCACGCCAGACGGATGGCAACCATTCAGCGCACACCTCGATCTGTTGCCTGTCGAAGATGCGGCGCAAGCAGGTTTGGCAGAGGACGGAACCGCGGCGGCCGACGCCGCCGTGAATGTGCCTGATGTCCTGATCGGTGCGCTTCCCGCTGGGACGGCCGCACCTCATCCGGATGGCGGGGCGCCTGAGCAACGGGATGTTCCGGCGACACCGCCATCCGGTGGGATCAAACGGCGCACGCCGGATCAGATACTTCAGGTTGACGGCGGTCTGCCGCAGCGTCCGGATGCGGGCGGAGAGGCGCGCGCCGATGGTTTGGCCGCGTCGCCCGGGCGAAGCGCCCCCGAGGGGGGGCGAGACGGGAAAATGATGATTGCGCAGCAATCGGTGCCTGATGCCACGCCGGTGCACGCCGCTCTGCGCAAGGCGCAGCCTGTCGCTGATCCAAAAACGATGGTGCCACCAAAAGCGGAGCAGGCAGAAAAGGCACCTCGTGAGGTGCCTGCGGTTGACCGGGTAGGCGCCACTCGGGCGAGCGGTCCGGCAACCGTCGTGGCAGAGCCAAAGCTTGCGCCAAACCCGGCCCCCGCCACTCAGCCGCCGGATCCAGCCCCCACAATTCGGGCGTCTTCAAGTGCGAGTGGCGGAACAGCGCAGCCGGCAAAGCTTCCCGAGGGGATGGAGCAGATAGCCGCGTCGGGGTTGGCTGCTACGCAGGCGCAGAGCACCCTGCGCCCCGCGCCCACCCCGCCCAAGCGAGACGTACCATCGGCCAGGGCCGACGCGGGCGACCGCCGGGCGCCGCCAGAGGCGCAGATGGAATTCGACACGCGCAGCAACACAGCCGCCCGCGTGCCCGCGGTTGCCGCCCGCCCCGACGCGGACGAGGTTGCCCGGGGCGGCTTTTCTCAGACCTTGGAGATCAAAGAAATGCAGGGGAAATCATCCGCTATGACCGCCGAAAGCGAGATCTCCGGGTTGGCGGTTTCTACACCTACGGCGGTCGCCCGGGGCGCGCCCGGCTACCTGCAAACTGCGGCCCCGGACATTCCCCGACAGATCGCTGTACAGCTTGCGGACGCGATGCCACAGGCGCAGGGCCGCGACGTTGAGATCTCGCTCAATCCGCAGGAGCTGGGCCGGGTTCGTATCAGCCTGAATGCCAATGATGCCGGCGTGAATATGGCGATCACCGCCGAGCGGGGCGAGACGCTCGACCTCATGCGGCGCCATATCGATCAACTGGCACAGGAATTTCACGACATGGGGTATGGCGACGTGAGCTTTTCTTTCGGTCAGTCGGGCAAGGGGCAGGACCAAGGCGATCCGCAGACTGTAGCGGGCCAGGTGGCCGCGCCGGATCAACAGGGAATGCCGCTTGATCCCGCCGCGCCGCCGCGCCCGATCGCCGCCGCCTCTGGGCTGGACCTCAGGATATAAGGAGTTCTCACCATGGACGTTACCGCAGCCGCCAGCACGGCAGGCGCCTCGCCCCCCAACGCCAAACCTGCCGCCGATAGCGCGGCGTTGAGTTCGGATTTCGAGACGTTCCTGAAGATGCTGACCGCGCAAATGCGCAACCAGGACCCGCTCAATCCCGTCGATTCGAGCGATTATGCCGTGCAATTGGCCACGTTCTCATCGGTGGAGCAGCAAGTTCTGACGAACGAGCTGTTGTCGGACCTGGGGGCGGGATTGAACGGGGGCATCACGGAGCTGGCAGGGTGGATCGGGATGCAGGCGCGCGCGCCTGTCGATGGGCATTTCACCGGCACGCCTCTTGACGTCGCCTTTACGCCGGAGCTGGCGGCGGACCGCCAGGAACTTGTCATTCGCGATGCGCAGGGCGCCGAAGTGGGGCGCAGTGCAGTGCCGCCGGGGCAGACATCGATCCGGTGGGGTGGCCTTGGGGCAACGGGGCAGATGCTTCCCGAGGGTCCCTATTCCTTCGAGGTCGAAAGCTATGGCGGCGACACGCTCCTGAGCACGCAACAGGCGCAAGTCTACTCGCGCGTCATCGAAGCCCGGATCGAGGATGGCGCGCCGGTTCTTGTCCTTGACAGCGGCGCCCGGGTCGCGCCCGAAACCGTTACCGCCCTGCGCAGCGGCTGAGCTGGCCTTGCCATGGCGCGCCACGTTCCATAGCGTTTGGCCAACCGAATGGACCCTGGCAGAAAGAGCCGCTGCAATGGCATCTGATTACGCGCACCTCGTGCGCTATCTTGAGGAAGAGGGCATAGTGCCTTCCGGCGCATCCTGGACCCGGATGGAGGGCGGGCGCACCAACCGCCTGTGGAAGCTGGACGCTGGCAAAGGCACCGATGCGTTGGTTGTCAAACTCTATAGTCACGCCGCCCCCAACCCGATGTTTCCAAATCAGCCCGAGGCCGAGGAACGCGTATTGCGGCATCTGGTCGGGCAAGGGGTGGCGCCGGAGTGCCACGCGTTGCTTGAAACCCCGCTGGGGCCTTGCCTGATCTACCGCTACTTGCCTGGCGCGCCCTGGCGCACGGACCCGGCGCCGGTTGCGCGTCAACTGCGCCGCCTTCACCAGATGCCCGCCCCGCCCGACCTGCGGCACGGGGTGGATGGTGCTGCCCAGATCATTGAACAGACACGGCTGATCCTGTCGCATGTCCCGCAAAAGCAATCGCGCGAGCATGAACAGACGTTGCCGCGACTGGCGCTACCGGGCCCATCGGGGCAGCGCGCGCTGTTGCACGGTGACGTGGTGCCGGGCAACCTGGTGATGGCATCGGAGGGGCCGGTTCTTATCGATTGGCAGTGCCCCGCAGCCGGCGATCCGGCAGAGGACCTGGCCATTTTCCTATCGCCCGCGATGCAGCAGCTCTATTGCGGTCGCCCGTTGGACAAGGCAGAGCGCGCGGCGTTTCTGGCGGCGTATGACGACCCGGAAACCATCGCGCGGCTTCGTGCGCTTGCTCCGTGGCATCACTGGAGGATGGCGGCCTATTGTCTTTGGCGCCTGCATCAGGGGGCCACGGATTATGCCGAGGGGTACGCACTCGAACGTGCTGCGCTGTGCCGGTATGCCGAAAGCGCAGCGGCACGCGACGCCGTTCTATGACAGCAGCAAGGCCGCCGCGATTGTCCCGCCCGCGCCCAGGATAGACCCCGCGACCAACCAAACCGCTGGCCAAAGCCAGCTGGGGTGGGGTTTCGGCTCTGGCGGCGCGGCCTGCCGGATCAGGGCATTTTCCACCAGATTTGGCAGGCGAGGCCCGAAACGCGCCAAAACGCGCGCCGTCTTGGCCAGATCGCGGGCAACGGCGCGCGGTCCGATGCTTTGGCGGATGTAATCCTCGACAATGGGCCGGGCGACTTCCCAGATGTTGATCTGCGGGTGGAGCGAGCGAGAGACCCCCTCGACCACCACCATCGTGCGTTGCAACAGGATCAGTTCCGTCCGGGTTTCCATGCCGAAGCGTTCGGTTACTTCGAACAGGTAGCTAAGAAGCCGGCCCATCGAGATATGCGATGCATCCATACCGAAAATCGGCTCGCCAACTGCACGTAGGGCGCGGGCAAACTCGTCAACATCGCGATCGGGCGGCACATATCCCGCCTCGAAATGCACTTCGGCGACACGTTGGTAGTCGCGCTTGATGAAGCCGAACAGAATCTCGGCATAGACGCGGCGGGTATATTCGTCGATATGCCCCATGATCCCGAAATCATAGGCGATGATCTTGCCATCGCTGCTGACCTTCAGGTTCCCCTGATGCATGTCGGCGTGAAAGAACCCGTCGCGCAGGGCATGGCTCAGAAACAGCTTCAGAACCCGCTCACCCAGCGCGGCGCGGTCATGCCCCGCCGAATCGAGCGCCGCATTGTCGCCCAACGGCACCCCTTCGGCCCAACTCATGGTCATGACCCGGCGCGAGGACAGCGACCAGTTGATCGCGGGCAGGCTAAAGCCGTCGTCGCCCGACGTGTTGGCCGCGTATTCCGACGCGGAGGACGATTCGAGCCTTAGATCCAGCTCGCCCAGAACGACGCCTTCGAAATGAGAGATCACATCGGTCGGGCGCAAGCGCCGGGACGCGGGCGAGAGGAACTCGATCATGCCGGCGGCGAAATAGAACGCGTCGATGTCCTTGCGAAAGGCGCGCTCGATCCCCGGGCGAAGGACCTTTACGGCAACATCCTGCCCGGTGTCGCGGAGGCACGCACGGTGCACCTGCGCGATCGAGGCGGCCGCGACCGGCTCGGACAATTCCGAGAATATCTCGTCCACCGTCAGGCCCAATTCTTCCTCGATGCTGGCCTTTGCCTGTTCGATCGAGAAGGGCGGCAACTTGTCCTGCAGAACCCGCAGTTGCACCGCCAGCTCATCGCCCACGACATCCGGTCGCGTCGAAAGCACCTGGCCAAACTTGATGTAGGCTGGCCCAAGCGCGGTGAGCGCCCGCGTCGCCGGCGGCATCGCCGCGTCGCCCTTGTAGCCCAGCCACCGAAACGGCCAGGCCAGCGTGCGAAACACGATGCGCAAGGGGCGGGGCGCGTCGAACGCATCAAGAACGACACCCATCGCGCCGGTGCGTTCAAGGGTGGCGCCGGTGCGAATCAGCCGCCAGATATTATGAGGTCCACGCATCGATCAGATTTTCCAGCCAGAGTGCAGCGCCGCTATGCCCATGCTCAAATTACGGTACTTTGCCTGTTCAAATCCGGCCTCCCGAAGCATGGAAAGGAACGTATCCTGATCGGGAAAACGGCGGATCGATTCGACGAGGTATTGATAGCTGTCGCGATCATTTGCGATGAGCTGCCCCATGCGTGGAATGATATTGAAGCTGTAGATGTCATAAACGCGCTGCATCAACTCGTTCGGGATCTGGCTGAACTCCAGCACCATCAGCCGCCCACCAGGGCGCAGCACGCGGTAAGCCTCGGCCAGCGCAGCTTGCGGGCGCGTGACGTTCCGGATGCCGAAGCTGATCGTGTAGGTGTCAAAGGTGTTGTCGGCGAATGGCAGCGCCATCGCATCCCCAACGATCCAGTCCAGCGATGACGCCAGTTTCTCGGCCTCGGCGCGTTTGCGTCCCTCGACAAGCATCGGTTCGGTAAGGTCCAGAACGGTGGCGTGCGCCTGCCCCGCGCGTGCAAGGTATCGGAACGCGATATCGCCCGTGCCCCCCGCAACATCCAGAAGCCGCGTGTTGGGGCGGGGCGCAAGCCAATCCATCATCGCGTCTTTCCAGATGCGGTGGATACCTGCGGACATGACATCGTTCATCACGTCGTACCTTGAGGCGACGCTGCCGAATACGCCTCGCACGCGGGACGCCTTTTCCGATTCCGGTACCGTTTGATATCCGAAATGCGTGGTGGTGTTGTCCTGCTCGCTCATGAAACCTTGCCGATCCGTTGCTTCACCCTTCTTATAGGGCGCATGCAGGTAGCTGCAATGCGCCCGTGTGTCCCCGGCCAGGAGAAGACGTATGCCAGAATTGCCAGAGGTCGAAACAGTGCGCCGTGGATTGGCCCCCGTGATGGAGGGGCATCGCATTGCGCGCGCGCAGGTCAACCGCCCCGACCTGCGCTGGCCGTTCCCGCGGGATATGGCTGCGCGGCTGACCGGGCGGCGGGTTGAGGCGCTCAGGCGCCGGTCGAAATATATCCTGGCCGATCTGGATTCGGGTGAGTCGCTGTTGATTCATCTAGGGATGTCCGGGCGGATGCAGGTGTCCGGTGATCCGCTGGGGCATTTTGCACATGCCCATGCGGCGCCCGAAAAGCACGATCATGTCATACTGGAAATGGAGGGCGGCGCGCGTATCATCTTCAATGACCCGCGCCGGTTCGGGGCGATGGATTTGCTGCCGACGGCAAACCAGGAGGCGCACAAACTGCTGGCGTCCTTGGGGCCAGAGCCACTGGGAAATGCCTTTGACGAGCTGTACTTGGTGTCCGCCCTGCGCGGGCGCGGGACGCCGATAAAATCCGCGCTGCTGGATCAACGGATCGTTGCGGGGCTTGGAAATATCTATGTCTGCGAAGCACTTTACCGTGCCCGGATCTCTCCGCGCCGCCGGGCGGGGCGAATTGCCGCGGCACGGGTCGCGGCGTTGGTGCCTGTGATTCGACAAGTGCTGCTGGACGCCATCGACGCGGGCGGCTCGTCCTTGCGCGACCACAGGCAAGCCAACGGGGACCTGGGGTATTTTCAACACAGCTTTGACGTTTATGGCCGCGAGGGCTCGGCATGCCGAACAGAGGGTTGCGCCGGCACCGTGCGCCGCATTACGCAATCGGCGCGCTCGAGCTTCTATTGCCCCCGGTGTCAAAGATAACTTGAACCGATCTCGCGAATGGGTCAGGAGTCGGGCTTGATCGAAACAAGCGAAAGCAGATTTCATGGCCTATGAGACGATCATCGTCGAAGTAGAAGATCACGTTGCCCTGATAAAGCTCAACCGCCCCGAAGCCATGAATGCGCTGAACGAGCAATTGCTTGGCGAGTTGGCGCACGCGTTGACCGAGGCACAAAAGAACGACAAGGCGCGCTGCATCGTTGTCACCGGCTCGGACAAGGCGTTTGCCGCTGGGGCCGACATCAAGATGATGAGCGAGAAAAGCTTTGTCGATGTCTTTGCCGGAGATCTGTTCACGGACGAATCCGAGCAAATTATGCGCGTGCGCAAGCCCATCATAGCAGCCGTGTCCGGCTATGCCTTGGGCGGCGGGTGCGAATTGGCGATGATGTGCGATTTCATCATCGCGTCCGACACGGCCAAATTCGGCCAGCCCGAGATCAACCTTGGCGTTGTCGCCGGTATCGGAGGCACGCAGCGCCTGACGCGGTTCGTGGGCAAATCCAAGGCGATGGACATGAACCTGACCGGGCGGTTCATGGACGCCGAAGAGGCCGAGCGCTCTGGCCTCGTCAGCCGAGTCGTGCCCACCAAGAAGCTGATGGAAGAGGCAATGGGCGCGGCCCAGAAGATTGCCGAGAAGTCCATGATCACGACGATGGTCGTCAAGGAAGCGGTGAACCGCTCCTACGAGACCACCCTGCGCGAGGGGCTTTTGTTCGAGCGGCGCGTGTTCCATTCGCTCTTTGCGACCGAAGATCAAAAAGAGGGCATGAACGCCTTCCTTGAAAAGCGTAGCGCGCAATTCAGGGACCGCTAATCGGCCGCTGGGTTGTGGCGGGTGCGGCCCGGCGATGCGCGGCGGCCTGCGGCCTTGATTCCGCGCGAGGGGCTATACCGAACGGCCGCCCCCTTTTTGCCCTTTGCAACAGCGGGGAATTCGCGTATGTGCCCCCTCGTACATGCGCGTGATGCCCGCTCTGGCAAGAATCATCCGGTGGTTCCCACCCGGCCGGGCACAGTTGCGTTCGAAATTTTGTAACAGCCCGGAAACAGGGGAACAGACATGGCCAATACGCCGCAATCGAAAAAGCGCGCTCGTCAGAGCGCAAACCGTCTCCAGATCAACAAAGCGCGCCGCTCGCGCATCCGTACGCACCTGCGCAAGGTCGAAGAGGCTATCGCGTCGGGCGACAAGGATGCAGCAGCCACAGCCCTGCGCAACGCCCAGCCCGAGCTGATGCGCGGTGTGACCAAGGGGATATTCCACAAGAACACGGCATCGCGGAAAATTTCGCGTCTGTCCGCGCGGGTAAAGTCGCTCGGCTGAGGCACGCCTGCCCGCCCTCTATGTCATTGAGTTGAAAAGCGCCGCTTCGTGCGGCGCTTTTTGTTGCGGCGTGACATTGCCGCCGCGCGCCAGAGATTCTTTTTCGAGATACCCGAGTCAAGGCGTAAGATCAGTTGCCACCGCTAGAAGCGCGTTGCTAAATTCAACCTGCGATTCACGTCGCCTTGGGGGGACAGGTCAGGTTAAGGTCTGCATTGGACAGGCCCACGTCTGTAGATAGTTCATGAAGCGCTTGGGCGTTAGTGATTTCTGTGTTCTGTTCTCAGGGTTTTCGCCCTGACCACGTCCATCAAGAAGGCGCGCAGTTCGCGCAACCAGGCCGGGCCGCTGCCGTGAGCAGGTATCGCTCGCTGGGTGCCGACTGTGTGCAAACGGTCCGGTAGGGGCGGCTTGGCTATCGCCATTTGGTGATTGGGTCAGAGCTGTTTTTGCCGATAGGGTACCAGTGCTGCGGGGCGTGTGTGACATCCGCTAGTGGGGAAGAATTGATGTGGAACAGGGACGCATGACAAAAGAACAATGGGGCCAGCTGCAACAAAGCCTGCTAACGACTGTCGGGAAAAACAATTACACGAACTGGATCGAACCTCTTGAGTTTGCCAATGTCTCCGAAGGTGTCGCCACCTTTTTTGTGCCGACGAGCTTTCTCGGGAATTACGTATCGCAGAATTTTGGCGATCTGATCCTGCACAAGTTGAAACAATTTGGTGCGGATGTGCGCCGTATCCATTTTCAGGTGTCGAACAATGGCGCCGCGCGGGCCCATACCGATGCGCCGCGAACGGCGGCACTTGCGGCAAGCGATCCGCACACATCCTCCCCTCCGCGCACCGCTCGCCGCGACGGCGCGTTGCCCGGTGCACCATTAGATGATCGGTTCACTTTTGAAACCTTTGTCGTGGGCAAGCCCAACGAATTGGCGCACGCCGCCGCGCGCCGCGTGGGCGAAGGCGGGCCGGTAACCTTCAACCCGCTGTTCCTCTATGGTGGCGTCGGTCTGGGCAAGACGCACCTGATGCACGCAATCGCGTGGGAGCTGCAGTCATCTAGACCCGAGCTTAATGTCGTGTACCTGTCGGCGGAACAGTTCATGTATCGCTTCGTGCAGGCGTTGCGCGATAGCAAGATGATGGATTTCAAGGAACTTTTCCGCGCCGTGGATGTCCTGATGGTGGATGACGTGCAATTCATCGCGGGCAAGGGCTCAACGCAGGAAGAATTCTTTCACACGTTCAACGCGCTGGTCGATGGCAACAAGCAGATCATCATATCGGCCGACCGTGCCCCCGGCGAGATCAAGGATCTGGAGGACCGGATCAAGAGCCGCCTGCAATGCGGCCTGGTGGTCGATCTGCACCCCACGGACTATGAATTGCGCCTTGGGATTCTCCAAACCAAGGTGGAAAACCACCGCCAGCAGTATCCGGGCCTTGAGATCAATGATGGCGTTCTTGAATTTTTGGCACACCGTATCAGCACCAATGTGCGTGTTCTCGAAGGTGCCCTGACGCGCTTGTTCGCCTTTGCCTCGCTGGTTGGGCGCGAAATCACGATGGAGCTGACGCAGGATTGCCTTGCCGACGTGCTACGCGCGTCCGAGCGCAAGATCACCATCGAAGAGATTCAGCGCCGCGTGAGCGAGCATTACAACATCCGCCTGTCCGACATGATCGGCCCCAAGCGCGTGCGAACCTACGCGCGCCCGCGCCAGGTGGCGATGTACCTGTGCAAGCAACTGACCAGTCGCTCGCTTCCGGAAATTGGCCGCCGGTTTGGGGGGCGCGATCATACAACGGTCATGCATGGCGTGCGCCGGATCGAAGAGCTCAAGACGCAGGATGGTCAGATAGCCGAGGATCTGGAAATGCTGCGCCGGACCCTGGAAGCCTAGTAAAGCGGCAACAAGCACCGCGCCGGACGCCTTTGGGCGGATGCGGCCTTGACGGGCCCGTGTTTCCATTGGACAAAACAGCAAAAATGTCTTGAGCCGGACGGGGAAAAGGATACCTTGCCCCTCCCGGCAGAAAAGGGAGCGAGGGTCATGAAACTGAGCATTGAACGCAGCGCGCTGCTCAAGGCCGTCAGCCAGGCACAGTCCGTGGTTGAGCGGCGCAATACGATACCGATCCTTGCCAACCTTTTGATCGAGGCCGAGGGGGAGCACGTGCATTTCCGCGCCACCGACCTTGATATCGAGGTTGTGGACAGGGCGATGGCACAGGTCGAACGCGCGGGGGCGACGACAGTTTCGGCGATGACCCTGCATGAGATTGTGCGCAAGCTCCCCGACGGCGCGCTTGTCACCCTGACCGAAGATTCCGCCGCGGGCCGCCTGACGGTGGAGGCGGGGCGCTCGCATTTCAACCTGGCGACGCTGCCGCGCGAAGACTTTCCGGTGATGGCCAGCTCCGAATACGCCAGCAACTTCAGCGCCCCGGCCCCTGTGTTGCGGCGGCTTTTCGACAAGTCGAAATTTGCCATTTCCACGGAAGAGACCCGGTATTACCTGAACGGCGTCTACATGCATGTTGCCGAAAGCGATGGCGGCAAGGTGCTTCGCTGTGTGGCGACCGATGGTCACCGTCTGGCACGGATCGATGCCGACCTGCCCGAGGGCGCCGCCGATATGCCGGGAGTGATCGTGCCGCGCAAAACGGTGGGTGAGCTGCGCAAGCTTCTGGAAGACGATGACATGCAGATCGCGGTGTCGGTTTCTGAAACCAAGGTGCGGTTTGCGACGCCCGACATTACACTGACATCCAAGGTGATCGACGGCACGTTCCCCGACTACACGCGCGTCATTCCGCAGGGCAACACCCGCAAGATGGAAGTGGATGCCCGCGACTTTGCGCACGCGGTGGACCGCGTCGCCACCGTCAGTTCAGAACGGTCCCGCGCCGTCAAGATGGCGCTTGACGAGGACCGGCTGGTGCTGTCGGTGAACGCGCCCGATAGCGGTGCCGCCGAAGAGGAATTGGCGGTGGCTTACGGTGATGAGCGCCTCGAGATCGGGTTCAACGCGAAATACCTTTTGGAAATCGCAAGCCAGGTGGACCGGGAGAACGCCGTTTTCCTGTTCAATTCCCCTGGCGATCCGACCTTGATGCGCGAGGGGAATGACACCAGCGCGGTGTATGTCGTCATGCCGATGCGGGTGTGATCCCCCGTCGGACGCCTCCGGCGGGAGTATTTCTGGCAAGATGAAGGGGCGGTGAATGCCCGGTTTATATCTGGCGCAACTCACCCTCTCGCACTACCGTTCACATTGGTCGGGACGGATGGATCTCGACGGGCGGCCGGTGGCGCTGTCGGGTCCGAACGGCGCGGGCAAGACGAATATCCTTGAGGCGGTATCGCTGTTTTCGCCGGGGCGCGGTTTGCGCCGCAGTAGCGCCGAGGCAATGGCGCGGCGCCCCGAGGCGTTGGGCTGGAAGATCGCGGGGACGCTTTGCAGCTTGAGCCAGGTTCACGAGGTCGAGATTTGGTCGGACGCGGCGGCCGCACGGCAGCTCAGGATTGATGGCAAGCCTGCCAGCCAGGTTGCCCTGGGCCGAATCGCGCGGGTTTTGTGGCTGGTGCCCTCGATGGATCGCCTGTGGATCGAGGCAGCAGACGGGCGGCGCCGGTTCCTGGATCGTATCACCATGAGTTTTGACCCGGCGCATGCCGAGGTGACCTTGACCTATGAGAAGGCAATGCGTGAGCGCAATCGGCTGCTCAAGGACCAGGTGCGCGATGCGCATTGGTATGCCGCGCTTGAGCAGCAGATGGCGGCGAGCGGTGCGGTGATCCATGCCAACCGTCTATCCGCGATCGGAAAGCTGCACGACGCGCAGGCCGAGGCGCAGACCGCCTTTCCGGTGGCGGAACTGGACCTGACGCAGACGGAAGGGTCAATGCCTTCGGACGAGGCGGACCTGCTGGATGCACTGCGCGAAAGCCGCTTTCGTGACTTGGCCGCCGGGCGCACGCTTGTGGGGCCGCACCGGGCCGACCTGTATGCCGTGTTCTCGGCCAAGGGCGTGCCGGCGCGCGATTGTTCGACCGGCGAGCAGAAGGCGTTGTTGATCTCCCTGATCCTGGCCAACGCGCGCGCCCTGGCGCAGGAGCTGGGCGCGCCGCCGATCCTGCTTCTGGACGAGGTGGCGGCGCATCTGGATGCGAGTCGCCGCGCCGCGCTCTATGACGAGATTTGCGTGTTGGGCGCGCAGGCATGGATGACCGGAACAGAGGCCGAATTGTTTGCGGATCTGGGCGCGCGCGCGCAGCATTTTGTCATCACCGAGGAAAACGGCAGGTCCTCTATCGAGGGGACCGCGTGATGACCTTGGCCTGGGCGGATCTGGCGTTGTATGCGGGTGCGGTTCTGGTGCTGTTCCTCACGCCGGGACCGGTATGGATGGCCTTGGCCGCGCGTGCCTTGTCGGGCGGGTTTAGCGCCGCTTGGCCGCTGGCCCTGGGGGTGGTCGTGGGTGATGCTGTCTGGCCGTTCCTGGCGATCCTCGGGGTTAGCTGGATCGTCAGCAGCATTGCGGGCCTGATGACGGGCCTGCGTTTCGTGGCGGCCGCGATGTTCATCACGATGGGGGTGCTGGCGCTGCTGCGTGCGAACAAGCCGCTGGCGGCCGATAGCCGCTTGACCCGTCCGGGCCAATGGGCGGGGTTCATGGCGGGGCTTGCCGTGATCCTGGGTAATCCCAAGGCCATTTTGTTCTACATGGGGCTGTTGCCCGGGTTTTTCGATCTGGCGCGCGTCACCGCTGCGGACGTCGCCGCGATCGTTGCGATATCGATGGTGGTGCCGCTTGCGGGCAACCTCGTGATGGCGCTTTCTATCGGGCGGATGCGGGCGCTTTTGTCGTCTCCGCGCGCGCTCAGGCGCAGCAATATCGCCGCTGGCGTGGCGTTGATCGCCGTGGGCGCGATAATCCCTTTTACATAAGGCGAAAATCGCCAGTCAATCGCGTGACATTCCCCGCGCGATTCCCTATAAACCATGGAAATAACCAAGGATAGGCGGAATGTCCGAAAGCGCGCGCGCACCCGAAGAATACGGTGCCGAATCCATCAAGGTTCTCAAAGGGTTGGAGGCCGTTCGCAAGCGGCCCGGCATGTATATCGGTGATACCGATGACGGCTCTGGCCTGCACCACATGGTGTACGAGGTCGTCGATAACGGGATCGACGAGGCATTGGCCGGTCACGCGGATGCCGTGACGGTGAAAATCCACGCCGATAGCAGCGTATCGGTCAGCGATAATGGCCGGGGTATCCCGGTGGGCATCCACGAGGGCGAGGGCGTCTCGGCGGCCGAAGTCATCATGACCCAGCTGCACGCCGGCGGCAAGTTCGATCAGAACTCTTATAAGGTGTCGGGCGGCTTGCACGGCGTCGGGGTTTCGGTGGTGAATGCCCTGTCCGATTGGCTTGAGCTGCGAATCTGGCGCGACGGAAAAGAGCATTATGCCCGTTTCGAGCATGGGGAAACGGTGGAGCACCTGCGCGTGATGGGTGACGCAGAGGGCCGCAAGGGGACCGAGGTGCGGTTTCTTGCGTCCACCGATACATTTTCGGACCGTGAATTTGTCTTTGAAACGCTGGAAAAGCGCCTGCGCGAACTGGCGTTTCTGAACTCGGGCGTGCGTATCATCCTGGAAGACGAACGCCCTGCCGAGCCGCTGCATAGTGAGCTGTTCTACGAAGGCGGCGTTCGCGAGTTCGTCAAGTATCTCGACCGCTCGAAAACTTCGATCATGTCGGAACCGATCCACATGGTGGGCGAACGCGACGGGATCGTCGTCGAGGTGGCGATGTGGTGGAACGACACCTTTCACGAAACGGTGCTGCCGTTTACCAACAACATCCCGCAGCGCGACGGCGGCACGCACATGGCCGGGTTTCGCGGCGCCCTGACGCGGACCATCAACAACTACGCCCAATCCAGCGGCATCGCGAAAAAGGAAAAGGTCAGCTTCACCGGCGATGACGCGCGCGAGGGGTTGACCTGCGTCTTGTCGGTCAAGGTTCCCGATCCGAAATTCTCAAGCCAGACCAAGGATAAACTGGTCAGTTCCGAAGTGCGCCCGGCCGTCGAAGGGTTGGTCAACGAGCGCCTTGCCGAATGGTTCGAGGAAAACCCCAACGAGGCCAAGGTGATCGTCTCGAAGATCATCGAGGCCGCGCAGGCCCGAGAGGCGGCGCGCAAGGCGCGTGACCTGACGCGCCGCAAATCGGCGCTCGACGTGAATTTCCTGGCCGGCAAGCTCAAGGATTGCTCTGAAAAAGACCCCTCCAAGACCGAGATCTTTCTTGTCGAGGGCGATAGCGCTGGCGGCTCTGCCCAAACCGGCCGTGACCGCGCGACGCAAGCAATCCTGCCGCTCAAGGGTAAGATCCTGAACGTGGAACGCGCGCGCTTCGACCGCATGCTCGCCAGCCAGGAGATCGGAAACCTGGTGATGGCACTTGGCACCGGGATCGGGCGCGACGAGTTCAACATCGAAAAGCTGCGTTATCACAAGATCGTCATCATGACCGACGCCGATGTCGATGGCGCGCATATTCGAACGCTTCTTCTGACGTTCTTCTATCGGCAAATGCCCGAGCTGATCGAGGGCGGATACCTCTATATCGCGCAGCCGCCCCTCTACAAGGTGATGCGCGGCAAGTCCGAGGTTTACATCAAAGATGAGGCCTCGATGAACGACTACCTGATTCAACAGGGTGTCGAAGGCGCGGTGCTACGTCTGAGCGGCGGGCAGGAAATTTCCGGTCAGGATCTTGTGCGCGTGGTGGAAGAGGCGCGCCAGCTCAGGCGGGTGCTGGATGCGTTCCCCACGCATTACCCGCGGCATATTCTTGAGCAAGCGGCGATCGCGGGGGCCTTTGTGCCCGGTGCCGTTGATGCGGATTTGCAGGGCACCGCCGACAAGGTCGCGGCGCGGCTGAACGAGATCGCGCTGGAGTATGAGCAAGGCTGGCAAGGGCGGATCACCCAAGATCACGGCATCCGCTTGGCGCGTATCCTGCGCGGAGTCGAAGAGGTTCGTACGCTTGATGGTCCGATGCTCCGTTCGGGCGAGGCGCGCAAAACCGGTAGCTTCACCGAGAAGCTGCAAGAGATCTATAACTCCCCCGCCGAGTTGCACCGCAAGGATCGGCATGTGCGTATCTACGGGCCTCTCGGATTGCTGGATGCGATCCTGAAAGAGGGCGAAAAGGGCCTGACGGTGCAGCGCTACAAGGGCTTGGGTGAAATGAACCCGGACCAGTTGTGGGAAACCACGCTGGACCCGGATGCGCGCACGCTGTTGCAGGTCAAGATCGACGATGTGGCCGAGGCGGATGACCTGTTCACCAAGCTCATGGGCGACGTTGTCGAGCCGCGGCGTGAATTCATCCAGAATAACGCGTTAAGTGTCGAGAACCTGGATTTCTGATCGGGCAAAGGACGGGATATGACAAACCACCTCTACCGCAACGATTTGCCCGATGACCTGGACCTGGGGCCGGTTGTCGCCATCGACTGCGAAACCATGGGCCTCAACCCGCACCGTGACCGGCTTTGTGTTGTGCAGCTTTCGGGTGGGGATGGCGACGCGCATCTGGTGCAGGTCACACAAGGCCAGAAAGAGGCGCCGAACCTGTGCCGTCTTTTGGAAAACCCCGAAGTGCTGAAGCTGTTCCATTTCGGGCGCTTCGACATCGCGGTGATGTATCACGCATTCGGTGCGCTGGCTGCGCCGGTATATTGCACCAAGATAGCCAGCAAACTGGTGCGCACCTACACCGATCGGCACGGGTTGAAGAACCTGTTGCAGGAGTTGCTGAACGTGGACATCTCGAAACAGCAGCAAAGCAGCGATTGGGGCGCGGCAGAGCTGACCACTGCGCAGCAGGATTATGCCGCAAGCGATGTATTGTATCTGCACGACCTGCGCACCAAGTTGGATGACATGCTGGCCCGCGAGGGACGTACCGAGATGGCACAGGCATGTTTTGATTTCTTGCCGATGCGCGCGCGCCTTGACCTCGCCGGGTGGCCGGAAATGGACGTGTTCGCGCATTGACCGGGCGGCGAGGCACGGGGCCCGGCGCAAGATGCGCCGGTTTGATACGCGCAAGCGGGCCGAACGCCGCCAGTCCTGCGCAGGGAAGAGGGTAAGGTGGTTATGGCGTGGCGCGACACTCTTTATTCCCGTGTCGTCACCTGGCTCAAGATCATGCTGCCGTTGATGGCGCTCGGTCTGCTGGCAACGCTCTTTCTGTTCTCCAACCGCATTGATCCGACCACCGTCGAGCCCGCAACCGACTTGGACTTGCGCCAGCGGGCCAGTGATCAGCAGATCACCGCGCCGGTGTTCGCGGGGTCGTCGGATACGGGCGACCTGATCTCGCTCAATGCCGATGCCGCCCGCCCCGACCCGGATAACCCCGGGCGCATCGTTGTCGACGCGCCGCGCGCCCGGATCGAGATGAGAAGCGGATCGCTGATCAACACGCGTGCGAATTCGGGCGTATTCACCCTGTCTGAAAGCCGGGTCGTCCTTTCCGGTTCGGCTTATCTGAACAGCTCGGCAGGATACGAGGTTTGGACAGACAGCCTTGACATGGCGCTGCGTGCCATTCGTATCGAAAGCAAAACCGCGGTCCGCGCCAAGGGGCCACCGGGACGGCTCACCGCGGGCGAGATGCTCGTTACAGCCCGCCCGGACGGGACCGGCACGCAATTGCTTTTCACACAAGGCGTCAAGCTGATATACGATCCAAGTACATAGGAAATTCACCCATGTTTCTCGCGCGTATCTGTCTGGTTCTTCTGCTCTTTGCTCCGCTTTCTGTCGCGGCGCAGGGGAACAGCTTTGCGTTTGGCGAGTCCGGCCAGAATACCGATGACCCGGTCGAAGTGACGGCCGACACCCTTTCGGTCGATCAGGAAAACGGGCAGGCCGTCTTTACCGGGAACGTGCGTGCAATACAGGGCACTATGAAGCTATCCGCGGAACGCGTCCTCGTGGTTTATTCCGATGACCAAAGCCGCATCGCCCGCCTTGAAGCAAGCGGCGGCGTGATGATCATCAGCGGCGCCGACGCGGCCGAGGCGCAAACCGCGGATTATGATATCGACGCAGGAACGGTTGTCATGCGTGGCGATGTGGTCTTGGTGCAGGGCGAAAACGTCATGAACGCCCAGAACATGACAGTTGATTTGAATACCGGCGCCGCGCGAATGGATGGACGCGTGCGCACCATCATGAACCCGGAGAAATAACTACATGGCCGCTGTGCATGACCTGACCGTCACGCAAGGCCAGTCGGGCCTTGAGATCAGCAACCTGCGAAAAAGCTATCGCAAGCGCGTGGTCATCCGTGATGTCAGCCTATCGCTCAACCGGGGCGAGGTGGTTGGCCTTCTGGGCCCGAACGGCTGCGGCAAGTCCACAACATTTTACATGATTGCCGGCCTCATCTACCCCGAGGCGGGCCAGGTGCGCATTGATGGGCGCGATGTCGGCAATCTGCCCATGTATCGCCGCGCCAAGTTGGGCATCGGCTATTTGCCACAGGAAATGTCGATATTCCGGGGGCTTAGCGTCGAAGACAACATCGCCGCGGTTCTCGATATCTCCTGCCCGGACAGGCACAAGCGGCGCGAGCGCCTCGAAGAACTGCTATCGGAGTTCTCAATCGAACACCTCCGCCGCGCGCCCGCCCTTGCCCTTTCCGGTGGCGAACGGCGCCGGGTGGAAATCGCGCGCTGCCTGGCGTCCGAACCGAAATATCTGCTGCTGGACGAGCCGTTTGCGGGCGTCGATCCAATCAGCGTTGGCGATATCCGCCATCTGGTGGCCGACCTTCGGAACCGGGGAATCGGTGTATTGATTACCGACCACAACGTGCGAGAGACGCTCGAAATCGTCGATCGTACATATATCCTGCATGACGGACGAGTTCTCATGGCGGGAACGCCGAACGAGGTGGTGCAAAACGAGAACGTTCGCCGTGTCTACCTGGGCGACACTTTCCGAATCTCCTGATTGACAGCGTAGTTGCGCTAATTTGAGCGTGTATATCGGTCGGATTCGATTGACAGCTCCCCCCAATCTCGCCTCAAATGGGGGCATGACATTCAAGGACAATGCACCGCCTCTGCTCTTGGTCTTGTGGACAAGGCCAGGCGGTTCGCAACGTCCCAAGGTGTCCAATCCCAGCACTCGAGCCTGAGCATAGGCGCGGCGCGCCAGCGCCGCGCGCGGGCCCGAACTGTAATGAAAAGGAGAAAAGATGCTCTACCAGATCAGTGGAAAGCAGATCGATATAGGCGAGGCGCTGCAGACCCACGTCAAGGACGAGTTGGGAACGATCGTGGGAAAATATGCCCAGCGCCCCACTGACGCCAATATCGTATTCTCCAAGTCCGGGCATGAGTTTGTTTGCGAAGCGACGGTACATCTTTCCACGGGCTTGACGGCGCAGGCCAAGGCGCATGCCAATGAAATCTATGCCTCTTTTGAATCCTGTTCAGAAAAGATGGACAAGCAACTCCGCAGGTACAAGCGGCGCCTCAAGGATCATCACCGCGAACGCGAAGCGCCGGTTGAACTCATGGGCGCTTCCTCGTATATCCTCGCTGCAGAAGAGGACGGCGAAGATTCGGAACCCGAGACACTGCAGCCGATGATCGTCGCCGAGACGGAGACGCACATTCCGTCGCTTTCTGTTGGCGAGGCGGTGATGCAGATGGAGCTGGCTGGAGCGCCGATCCTCGTTTTCAGGAATGAACGCAACGAAGGGGTAAATGTTGTCTACCGCCGCGACGATGGAAACATCGGTTGGATAGAACCGCGGACCTAGATAACGGCACGAATCCCTGCCCGAACCTACAGGACTGATCATGCATATTTCGGGAATTCTCAAACCTGAGGCCGTGAAAGTTGTCACTTCTGCGTCCAGCAAGAAGCGGCTTTTGCATGATCTGGGGGAACTGGTCCATACCGCCTACGGCGTGAACGCGTCCGAGGCCGTTGACGCATTGATGGAGCGCGAGGCGCTTGGGCCAACCGGCGTGGGGCATGGCGTTGCTCTGCCCCATGCCCGCCTGAACGATATCGAACACGTCTGCGGTGCCTTTATCCTATTGGAAAAGCCGATCGATTTTTCCGCTGTCGACAGGCAGCCGGTCGATTTGGTGTTTGGCCTGTTCGCACCGCAAAATGCCGGGGTCGAGCATCTCAAGGCGCTGGCGCTGGTGTCGCGCACCCTGCGCGAGGGGGCCGTTTGCTCCAAGCTGCGCGCAAACCGCGAGCCCGCAACCCTGCACACCATCCTGACCGAGGCGCAGGCCGTTCAAGCGGCCTGAGCTATCCCCAACGGGTAAAGCCAAAGTTCACATAGTCGCGTTGATACACCTTGGCGGCCAAATCCTCGATTCTGTCGTCGTATATCTCGCGCAGCGCAAATGGCTCGTCCTCGGCCGGGGAGCGCGGCGCCACGGCATCAAAATACCCCACGGAATGCGCCAACGAGGGAAGCGCACTTGCGATCTCGTCCTCTCGCAGGATTACATCAGGCGGCGCGAATCTTGAAAAATCCTGCAACGCTTGCATTTGTGTGCCCCACGCCGAATCGATCCGCAGCCCTGTTTGCCCCGCCAGGTTGGCCTTGAGGAATTTCAGGAAGGCAACGAATGCCTTGCGATGCGCGGCCGCATCGTACCGCTCGTCGGGCATCTTGCCGGGAAGTGGCAGATTGTGCACCCGCCTGAGCGTCTTGCGAATCTCGGTAAAACTGCCCGGCCCGGTGTTCAGGATGCGCTGACAAAAGGCCGCGTGCGCGCGCGCAACGGGATGGCGCAGAACGGTAAAACTGCGATGCCCGGGGTTGTTGCGTTTCCATTGCCGCAGGGTTTTCTGGGTGAATTGCGTCGCCAGATCGCCTTGATCCACGTGATCAAGCTCCGCCATCCATTGCTGCACGGCGTCCTCGGGACCCGACCGGACCGGAAGATATAGCAGTGGTGCCTTGGCGCCGGCGACATAGCTTGGCACGGCGGGGCCGCGGCGTGGCTCGAAACTGGGGGTGCGGCCCAGGTTGAACACGTCAAGCTGCGCCAACGCCTCGCGCATCGCGTCGAAATCATCGACCTTCGAGGAAATCGGCTCGGGGTTTTGCGGCTTCAGGCTCCGATCCAGGTTGGATAGCTGCGCCTCCTCCCCAAGGAACCGCGCAAGCCCGTTGATAACGTCAACGTTCTGCAGATCCTCATAGGCGATGTAAAACGCCGTTTGCCCCGTTGTTTGCAGGGCGTTGAGAAGACGAACCTGAAAGGACTGGAGCGTATTGAGATACTCTTGGAACTCTTGAGCATCGAATTCGGCAAGCGCATCCTTGCGTCGTTTGACGTTGGTCAGCTTCCATTGCCCGGTCTGCTGGGCGATCTTCCACGACACGTAGCTGTCCACCGGATTGCGGGTCAGGATGATCTTGGCACAGCGCGGATCGGGCAGGGCAATGTCCATAACGCGCGCATCATGATCGTGGAAATAGCGAAAGCCGCCAAGCGTCCCCGGCTGATCGCGGATCGCGGTGATCAGAGCCTGCGGATCGGCCTCGCGCGTTGATTGCGTAACCCCGAGAATGTCGTCGCTCTTGGGGTAGCCAATGAAATGCGGGTTGAACGCTTCGCCGTGACAGCTCAGCCCCGGAAACGCATTCAGGTTCGTCTCAAGGAAATTCGACCCGGTGCGCATTTCAGCGAAGACAATGAAGTAATCAAAATCGTGGGACATGCTATCCTGTCATCTTACGAGATACGGTTTCGGCGACTGCCCGTTGCGCGGCATGGCGCCCTGTGTGACCGGGAAATCGCCCATCAGATGCGGGTGCATCCCCTGGTTCTTGAGGTTTTGCAGAAACTGCCCGAACCCCGACAGATCCGCCATATGCGGCGCTTCGGACAGGCGCCGCGTGGTTTTCTGGGTTATCTCGTCGATGATCGTCTGTAGCGGCTCCATCGGGGATTCGATGAACTCGGCCATCGTCCAGATGCGAATACGCGCCTTCACATAGGGCGAATGCAGCACGTCCAGGAAATCGCTCTCGATCTTTTGCAGCAGGGCCGCTTCCTTGCGGATGTCGGCGAAATCGCGGTTCGATTGGAACAACGGCACGGCCCAGGCGCCGCTGATCACGGAAATCTGCGCATTCGGATCCTTGGCGATGTCCCAGTTGATCGCCTGGTTGTCGCGTGGCCCCAAACTGAAACACTGCCGCTCGCCCCTGGTGTTCCAGATCAGGCTTCCCAAGAATGCCCTGGGGTTATAATCGCGCAAGACGGCATTGTCCGACAGCGCGCCGTTCACAACGGATTGCCGGTCCGCGAACTCGGCGCGCTCGGGCGCGAACAGGTGGCCGTGCACCCGCGTGCCCGTCGCCCGCGCCAGCCACGGTGCGAAATTCTCGAACAGCTCCGCAAACCCCTGAAAGACCGAGTATTGCCCCGCCGTCTTGCCGTTCTCCCACCCCTCGTTGGGGAAACGGCTTTGCATATAAAGGCCCGGACGCCCGCGCGTGCGGCGTTCAACGGCCTTGGCGAATATGCGATCGATCTTGCCGGGGTTTGGCTCTGTCCGGTTCATGGCGCCTTCGCTATCGGTCAGGAAGGCACGATACAGGCGGTCGGCATGCGCCCAGATCTTGCGCGCGACAAAACAGTCGGAGCGCCGCAGCAATTGCAGGTGATCGTCGTAGAAAATATGCGGCTTCCCCTGGAAATCGAACTTCGACAGGGTCAAGGACCGGCTTTCGATGTTCAGGGCATATAGCCGCGCCAGCGTCTGGAAATAGCATTCGTCAGGGATCCAGACCCGTTTGAAATACCGATCATATGCGGGGCGTTTGGGATCTTGCAGGATCGCCGAAAGCGTTCTCCGCGTCAGGCACCACCATTGACTTCCCATATGCGGAACGAGGCCGTCGGGTATCCGGCGCTTGAACCCGATCTTGCGCTGCAACTCGACATACTTGTCGAACAGATAGCGATGTTTTCGCCAACTGAACGGAAACCGCAGCGTAAACCGTTCGTGGTCCAGCCCCCCCACCGTCCAGGGAACATCGGCCGTTGTTGCGCTCTCGATAAAATCGGTGCGCGGGCGTGCCTTCAGGTAGTCGATCAATTCCTGCACCGGGCGCAGCGGCAGGCAAGACCCCGAAGCCAGGTAAACATGCGTGACCTCGGGAAACTCCGACAGCATCTGCTGTGAGGCATCTTGCGTCGCAGCCACGATGCCCCAGGTCCCCCATTCGCACCGGTGACGTCGGCAAAAGGTGATATCCGGCAAATCCGCAAGCGCCGAGACAAATGCATCATGCGTCTTGCCCGGCACGGAGGCGTCAATATGGATGACAACGGGGCACCCGGCCGCATGCCAGTGCCGCGCCACCTGTTCCGCGCGGCCAAGCGCGGTGTGCACCAGCATGACGATCCCCACGCTCATGCCCAGTTCCCCTTGGACATGAGCCCGAGAATCTCAAGCTGGCGCCAGTTGATGTATTTCTCGGACCATTTGCACCACAGGTCCGGGTCTTTCTGCAGTTGGCTGGCATAGGTCCGGTATTCCATGCTGGCCGCGTAGTGCTGCTTGCGCTTGAGTTCTTCCATGGCCTTGACCGTGAAAGTGTCTAAAAACTTGGTGTGCAACAGCGCGCCACTGGCTTTTTCGCCGCCCCATTCGTCGTACACCTGGTTCAGGCCGCGCGGCAGCAGCATATGCGTCGAACTCACATACGCATAGCGCCGGTTCCACTTGACCAGCGGGATCTTGTTCAGGGCCGGCGCCCGCTCTGGCATGTCCTTGAAGAACACCCGTGACCGGGGGCCGCCCTGTATCCACAGGTTCCCGAACAGGCCGTTCTTCTGGATTGAATAATTCCCCGAGTCGAACCAGCTTGCGATTTCCAGGGGGTCCTGCCCGGCCCTGTAGGGTTGCGCATCGATCCTGCCCTTGGGGTACATATCGAGCAGCATCGCACTAAACGATTTGATCGATGACGCATCCAGCCAATCCGTCAGCGCCCTGATCGGACGGGTGTCGCAGAACGGGTAAACAAAGAACTCGTCAGGGTCCACGACCAGCGTCCAATGTCCGTGCGCATAACGCATCTGCAACCAGTTCAGCCAATCCACCCCAAATCGGGACCGCTTGTAGCTGCGCGGTGTTGTCCAGAGCGAGACATCCTTTTGATCCGCCAGGTAATCGACCGATCCATCGGTGCTGTCGTTATCCACGATCAGGAAATGGTTCACCCCCATGTCGCGGTAGTATTTCAGGAAATAAGGAAGCCGGATCGCCTCGTTCCGCTGGGTCGAGAACAACAGGATATCGCCGGGTTTGATCCGCTTGGTGCGGTTTGTCACGGGCCGCAATTCGCGCCGTTTTCGGATGGCGCGAAACAAAAAGCGCCGACGCTTTAGCCTGAGGCGATATGACTGCCAGGCACCCAATACGTTTCCCTTCACCCAGACAGCCCGATTTCCGGTTCAGGCGGGGTGTATCACGCAACCGTAAATACGATCTTGAAATGCGAGTCCCACGTCGGCGGTTGAAAGGCGTGTCTGCGCATGCCTGCCGATTTTCCTGCCCAATATTCGGCTGTCAGCCCAATTATTCTTGTCTTCCAAAGATACCGATCCTGTAGGCTTAGGTAAATGGGAATGTCACCAAGGATTTCGTGGTATACGGATAGTGGCGTACAGATCACGGGAACTCCAAGTGCCGCCGCCTCTGCCGGAGGCAGGCCATACCCCTCGGCCACGCTTGGAAACAGCATACCGGCGGAGCGGCGCAGAACCTCGGCAAGGGTCTTGTCATCCAGGCCCGGTATCTCATGCACATTCTCGTTTTCGCCTATCGCATCGAGGCGCGCAAACACGTCCTCGTTCAGCCACCCGCGCGCGCCGCAGATGACCAACTGCGGCATATCCGATTGGGGGAGCGTGCGCGCCATCTCCTCCCACAGGTCCAGAAGGAGGGCATGGTTCTTGCGCGGCTCGACCGTCCCGACTGTGCAAAACCAAGGCCTGCTTTGGTCGATCTGCGGGGGCAGGTGAGCGCTTGGATCGGTGGGCGGCACATCAACCCCCAGATGCGCCACCTTCGTGCGCGGCATGGGACCGTGCCCTTGCATGTGCCGGATGACATCGCGCTCAGTTTGCGCCGAATTGCACAGGATGACATCGGCATGTGCTTGAACGCGGCGCAGCATCACCAAGAAAGCCGCAGGCGTCTCGGGCCGCTGATACTGCGGAAAATCAAGCGGGATCGTGTCGTGGATCATCACGGACACCGATGCCCCGGCGCCATTCCGCATGGCCGATAAAACGCGCGCGCTCAGGTTCGAATGGCTCACGTTGAAATAGCTCGCCCCGCCGGTGAAATGCCGCCGCAGCATCCGTTGCAGCCCCACCGGCAGGCACCGCGCAATGGACAGGCGGCGCAGATCGGCCTCGGCCCTACGCCGCTCGGGTGAAATCCCACGCGCCAGGCGCGATAGGGTATCCACCGCCCCCCAGCCGTGTCGCGCCTCAAGCCGGTCCAGCAGGCCCACCATCCCTTTCCGGTCAAGAAGGGCATAGCCATACGCGCTGCGCGCGATTGCGAAAACCGGCGACTCAAGCGCAACAAACTGGCGCAGATAAGCCAGCTCGACCCGGTCAACCCCCGTTGGAACGCGCCCCGCGCGTCGTATCAGTCGCGTCACATCAAGCAAACGCGGCGGTGCGTTCTCACGCGTCATAATGCCCGCTCTGGTGCCACCGCCACGCATCCGCGATCATCCGCGACAGGGTTGACCGCTGAGGGCGCCACCCAAGCTCCGCCTCGGCGCGGGTGGACCCGGATACCAGCTTGGTGCAATCGCCCGCGCGCCGTAGGCCTTCGCTATGGGGCACCTCGCGCTGTGTCACGCGCTGCGCCTCATTCATCACCTCGCGCACCGAAAACCCGTGCCCGGTGCCAAGGTTGAAAACCCGGCTCCCCTTGCCCTCAAGCAGCCATTCCAGCCCCAGAACATGCGCATCCACAAGGTCGCAAACATGCACGTAGTCGCGAATGCAAGTGCCATCGGGCGTGTCGTAATCGGTGCCGAAAATGGTCAGCGCGGGGCGCTTGCCCTCGATCGCGTCAAGGATGACGGGAACAAGATGTGTCTCGGGGCGGTGGAATTCGCCCACCTCGGCGTCGGGATCGGCCCCCGCCACGTTGAAGTAGCGAAAGATCACGGCGTTGATACCGTGGGCCACGCCGAAATCGCGCAGCATGTCCTCGATCGCGCGCTTGCTGGCCCCGTAGGCATTGATCGGCTGTTGCGGGGTGCTTTCGTCAAGAACCACGTTGTCGTGGTCCCCATATGTTGCGCAGGTCGACGAAAACACGATGTTCAGACACCCCGCCGCAACCGCCGCCTCGATCAGGCAAAGCGATCCGGCGGCGTTGTTGCGCCAATAAAGATCGGGATGCGCCATGCTTTCGCCGACTTGGCTGAGCGCCGCGAAATGCATGACCGCGATTGGCTGATACTTCGCCAACACCTCGTCAAGGCGACCGCGGTCAAGCAGATCGCCCCGCTCGAACGGCCCGAACTTGACCGCGTCCTGCCACCCCGTGCTCAGGTTATCGTAGGTAACGGGGATATACCCGGCTGCCTTGAGCGCTTTGCAAGCGTGCGATCCGATATACCCCGCACCGCCGGTGACCAGAACATGCGCCAAACGCGACCCCTTGAATTTTCTTCGTATTACGTTGCCGCCGCCGCGCCAGCGTACAGTTCTTTCAGATAGTGATCCAGATCCTCGCGCAAGTCCTCGCGCGCCAGCCCGAACGCCACCGTCGCCTGCAAGAACCCGGATTTGGAGCCGCAGTCATAGCGTTTTCCGTCAAAGAGGTATCCGCGCACGGGATCATCCGTGCCGATCTGGCGTGCGATGGCATCGGTCAATTGCACTTCGCCGCCGGCGCCACTTTTGATCTTGTTGAGGTTCTTCAATATGTTGGGCGTCAGGATATAGCGCCCGATCACCGCGAAGTTCGACGGCTGCGTGCCCGGCGCGGGTTTTTCCACCATGCCGTTCACGGACACCAGCGGCCCGTTCTTTTCGCCCGGGTCCAGAATGCCGTAGGCCGATGCCTTGTCTTCGGGCACCTCCATCGCGGCGACCATGTTGCCGCCGTTTTCGGCATAGGCTTCGACCATCTGTTGCAGGCACGGCTTTTCGGCTGCGATGACGTCATCGGGCAAAATGACCGCGAAAGGCTCGTTGGAAATCATGTTGCGTGCGCACCACACGGCATGGCCCAGGCCCATCGCCTTGTGTTGCCGAACATAGGCGATCGCGCCGCTTTCCATGTTGGTCATCTTGAGTGATTCAAGAAGCTCGGTCTTGCCCTTTTTGCGCAGCTCCTGCTCCAATTGCGGAGCATGATCGAAATAATCCTCAAGCGCGTTTTTGCCGCGCGAGGTGACGAAAATAAACTCCTTGATGCCAGCGGCGCGCGCTTCGTCGATCGCGTACTGGATCAGGGGGCGATCGACCAGGGTCATGATTTCCTTGGGGATGGATTTCGTGGCGGGCAAGAAGCGGGTGCCCAACCCCGCAACAGGAAAGACCGCCTTTGTCACCTTCTTTTTCATGAAGACCCCTATGTCTGCTCGGCGCTGCTGGAACAGCTTGTAAATCGTCTCTCAAAACCGGGAAATGCGCAGCCCGGCATTTGTCTCGCGCGCTTTTTCTCACGTTGCGTATATAACACCGCGTGAGTCCATAATATTCCCCATCGTTTAAGGACAGATTGCCAAGAAATCAACGCAGAAGGGATACGCGTTCCTTCTCGCGGGCGCTTCGTTTTGACATACTCCAGGGAGAGAAAAGCGGATCACTCCTTTCGCTTTTTCCAAACAGGCCCCCGCGTTGTTCCCAATACCCCTGCTCGCGAAACCTCACGTGGTGAAACAGCGTCGTATGTGAGAGCAGCAGTAGCGTCACAGTTACCCCGTCATTGGCCAATTCGACGGCGTGTCGCCGCAGCGGCCCCGCGTTCCAGATGCGGCCCGACAGGAATGCCGCTTTCCCGTTGGCTTGCGTGTCGAACGCCGCAAACGGCCGCGCAGGCGGTGTCAGGGAGGGGCGTGGATCATCCAGGCTCCGCTCGCTTCCCTCGGCTATCCCTCTTTCAAGGCTGGCCATCAACCGCGCAACATCGCGCGGCTCGGCTGCGCCGCTCACCATCCGGCCAAGGACGCGGCGGCGCTGCTCCTCGCGAAAGCGATCAAAGTGCCGCGCATGGTCTTTGGGCGGGCTGTGGCGGCGCAGGAAAACCGCCATCGACGCGCCCACTTCATCAAGCGCCCGCAAGGCCCGCCCCTTGCCCCGCTGCGCGGAGGGGGCCGAGGCGTGATGCACCTGTGCGAGGGGCGCAATCATCGTGCGGTAACCGGCGGCGGCAAGGCGCATGTTCAGGTCCGTCTCATCCAGATAGAAGCGATACGCCGGATCGAAACCGCCAAGCCCCGCCAAGACATCGCGCGCAATCGCCATGTTCGTGCCCTCGGTTCGTACCGCCATGCCTTCGGGAGGCGTCGGCGCGCAGGGCGCCGTTCCCGGCAGGTCCAAGGGCCAGGACCGCCCGCTTTGATCCACGGCGCGCGCTTTCCACTGAAAGCTGATCCCGTTGCGCCCGCGCACGTAGCCCCCGACGGCAGTGACCTGTGGGTCGCTGAACGGCGCCGCGAGATGCTCCAGCCACCGCGGTTCGGCCACGGCGTCATCGTCGATAAACGCCACCACGCGCCCCGCAGCCGCCGCAATGCCAAGGTTGCGCGCATACGAGATGTTCGCGATGTCGCAACGAACCTGGATGATCTGTTCGGCAAACGGCAAGGTCTGCACCGCCTCAAGGCCGGAAGCATCGGCGACCACGACAACCTCGTAAGCGGGGTACTTCAGCCGCGCCAGCGCGATCAGGCACAGCCGCAGGCAATCGGGACGGTCCCGGCTGACGACGACCACGCTGACCGTGGAGTGGGTCATTCCATTCCCATCTCGCTCATCATCTGTTCGATACGCGGGATGTCCTCGGGGTTGTTGAGCTCCCAAAACTGCCGCCCGCGCGCGGCGACCTCGACGCAAAGGATCGCGATGTCATATTCCAGGAAACGGAGCTGCTCCAACCCTTCCAGCTCTTCCAGCGGGCCGGGGTGGCGCGCGGCATAATCCGCCAGTGCATCCGCGCGGTAGGCATAGGCGCCGACGTGATGATAGATCGGCGTAGCGTCATCCGGCCCATAGGTGCGCGTGGTAAACGGCACGACTTCCTTGGAGAAATAAAGCGCGTGACAATACCGACCGAATACCGACGTAGTACCGCCAACCCGACCAGCGCGGCGATCCTCGAGAAACCCGTTCAAGGCCCGACCGTCACATTGGAGCACAGGCGTCGCAACCTGTGCGACCGGGTCAGCCTCCAGCCCCTCGATCAAATCCTGGATAAACCACGGCGGCGTCAGGGGGGCATCCCCTTGTAAATTCACGATAATATCAAAGTTGCCGTCAAGCGCCTCATGCGCGGCGGCGCATCGTTCGGTCCCATTTGCGCAGGTGGATGGCGTCATCACCACCTCGGCGCCAAAGGCCGTGGCGGCGTCGCGGATACGCTCATCATCCGTCGCGACGACCACCCGATCCACCCCGTCTACATCACAGGCCGCATCCCACGACCGCTCGATCAAGCTTCGGTTGACGCCGCTGGCTCCGCGCAGCATGGCCAATGGTTTGCCGGGGTAGCGGCTGGAGGCATAGCGCGCGGGGATGACGACGAGGACGCTCATGGCGCGGGCTTCAACGCGACGCCCGGAGAGTGGGCGATGAAAAAGGGATTCTCAAACCCCGGCTTGCCGTAGCTGAGCGGCGCATGATCATCGAAGCGGACGACGCGCCCGCCCGCGCCGTTCAACACGGCATGGCCCGCTGCGGTGTCCCATTCCATCGTGCGGCCCAGGCGCGGATAGAGGTCAGCCTCGCCGGTCGCGATGAGGCAGAACTTCAGGGACGATCCCGCGCTGGTCATGTCCTTGACGGCGTATTGACCGATATAGTCGTCGGTTGGCTGATCGCGGTGCGATTTGCTGGCGACCACCATAAGCGCGGTGTTGTCCGGCTCGGACGTCTTTATCGCACGGGTTGGTCCAATCCGGGCCTTGTCGAAATCGCCGGTCTCTTCAACGCTGGTGCCATCGGCCAGGGTCAGGAACATGCGGTTGCGCGCCGGTGCGTAGACCACGCCGCGGGTGGGTGCGCCGTTTTCAACATAGGCGATGTTGACGGTGAAATCTCCGCGCCGGTGGATGAACTCCTTGGTGCCGTCCAGTGGATCGACAATCAGGAAGGTCGCGGCAGATTGCAGATGCGAGGCGGCCTGTTCCTCGGTCACAAGCGGCGTATCGGGAAAGGCCGCCCGCAGACCCGCCGAGATGAGCGCATCGGCCGCTTCATCGGCCGTGGTGACCGGGCTTTCGTCGGATTTGACCTTCACATCAAAATTGTCGGCGTCATAAATTTCCATGATCTTGTCGCCTGCTTCCAATGCAAGGCGGCGCATCTCGGCCGTTAGTCGTTCATAGTCCAAGCTGTGTTTCTCCCGATACCTATTACCGTCGCGGGTGGATTTATTGATAATCGCGCACGGCTCCCTTATGGTACGGTGGCAACGGAACGGCAAGAATTCCGTGGTAACCGCCCAACACACAGCGGAGCATTGAGGCGATGTTTCAACAATCGACACGCCGGTCAGGGCTGACCTCGGTCGTGGTCTTTGGCGAACTGGTTTACCACGGCATCGTGCGTAATATCCGCAAGACGCATGGCAATGCGCTGATGTCCATTCTGCTGAACATGTTGCAGATGGTCATCCTGGTGGCGGTGTTTTACGTGATGTTTACGGTTCTGGGGCTGCGTGGCGCGGCGCTGCGGGGGGATTTCCTGCTCTATATCATGTCGGGGATTTTCCTGTTCATGACACACAACAAGACGCTTGGCGCGGTCGTCGGGTCAGAGGGGCCGGCGTCTCCGATGATGAAACATGCACCGATGAACACGATTGTCGCGATTGCCTCGGCGTCGCTGGGTGCGCTGTATATCCAGGTTCTGTCGCTGTTCGCGATCTTGTTCATCTATCATGTTGGATTTCACCCGTTCGAGATTCAGCAACCTATCCCGGCCTTCGGCATGGTGCTGCTGTCGTGGTTCACGGGGCTTGCGATTGGGCTGGTGCTCTTGGCGCTCAAGCCTTGGTTCCCGACCTTCGTGGGGATCATCACCACGATTTACCAACGTGCCAACATGATCGCCAGCGGCAAGATGTTCGTCGCCAACACGCTACCGCCGACGATGCTGGCGATGTTCGATTGGAACCCGCTATTTCATACCATTGACCAGTGCCGCGGTTTTACCTTCATCAACTACCTGCCGCGCAACAGCTCGGTCGAGTATCCGCTTTATGTCGGGCTCGCGTTTCTGATGATCGGGTTGATGGGCGAGTTCTATACCCGGCGGCGCGCCTCGCTTAGCTGGTCGGCCCGGCAATAACACTTAATCTACGACGCGCAAGGTCAGGTTGATGCGTCCCCCGCGCGGCAACAAGGTGCTGCTTCCGGGTTTGATCCGGTCGATGCCGTGGTAGATCAGGCGCGCCTCGCCGCCCATGCGCAACACGTCCCCCGAGCGGAGCCAAACCGATTCCGTTTTGCCGCCGCGCGTGGTGTTGCCGACGCGAAATAGCCCCTCGTCCCCAAGCGAGAGCGAGAGCACCGGCCATCCGAAATCCGCCTCGTCCCGATCCTGGTGGAGGCCCATGCGCGCGCCTTCGCCGTAGAAGTTGACAAGGCAGCAATCGGGATCGCGCTCGGTGCTGACCAGGTCGCTCCACATCGCCAGGACCGGGTCGGGAATGGGGGGCCAATCGCCCCCGTCGGGGTGGCGCCGCTCATAGCGGTAGCCGCGACTGTCTGTCACCCAGCCGTAGCGCCCCGCCGATGTCATGCGCACGCTCATCTGCCGGCCTCCGGGCGTGACGGGGGAAAACAGCGGCGCCTGCCGGATCACGTCCCGCAGATCGTCGAGAAGGGATACCTGCGCCTGCGGATCGAGGTAACCCTGAAACATGTCTATGCCGCGGATGGAGAGCGTCGGTTGCGTCATGTGATCCTCTGCTGCTGGTTTCATTGACGGAAATAGGCCAAATTCATGCGACTTGCCGGACCGCGGCGCTTGCAGCGTGCCTGACCCCTCCTTATATACCCCTCGAAAGGCGGCGGACGACCCCTCGGACGCCGCAAACCGGATCGGGGCCAGATGCCAAAATGGGTCTGCGCCTCGTGTAATCGCCTTGACGAAAGAAGGGATCGAAAATCATGTCAAAAGTCATCGGTATTGACCTTGGTACCACCAACAGCTGCATCGCCATCATGGACGGCAGTCAGGCCCGCGTTATCGAAAACGCCGAAGGCGCCCGGACCACGCCGTCGATCGTGGCATTCACGGATGACGAGCGCCTTGTAGGCCAGCCGGCCAAGCGGCAGGCGGTCACAAACCCAACCAACACCATCTTTGGCGTCAAGCGCCTGGTTGGCCGCCGCGTGGATGACCCGGATCTGGCCAAAGACAAGAAGAACATGCCGTTCAACGTGATTGACGGCGGCAATGGCGACGCATGGGTCGAAGCCAAGGGCGACAAGTACAGCCCCTCGCAGATTTCCGCCTTCATCCTCGGCAAGATGAAGGAAACCGCCGAATCCTACCTTGGCGAAGAGGTGACGCAGGCCGTCATCACCGTGCCGGCCTATTTCAACGACGCACAGCGCCAGGCCACCAAGGACGCCGGCAAGATCGCCGGCCTTGAGGTTCTGCGTATCATCAACGAACCGACCGCGGCCGCGCTGGCCTATGGTCTGGACAAGGAAAACAGCCACACCATCGCGGTCTATGACCTTGGTGGCGGCACCTTCGACGTGACCATCCTCGAGATCGACGATGGCCTGTTCGAAGTGAAATCCACCAACGGGGACACGTTCCTTGGCGGTGAAGACTTTGATATGCGCATCGTCAACTACCTTGCCGACGAGTTCAAAAAGGAACACGGCGTTGACCTGACGCAGGACAAGATGGCGCTGCAGCGTCTCAAGGAAGCCGCGGAAAAGGCCAAGATCGAGCTGTCCAGCTCCAGCCAGACCGAGATCAACCAGCCGTTCATCTCGATGGATAGCGCGACCGGCCAGCCGCTGCACATGGTTGTCAAGCTGACGCGCGCCAAGCTGGAAAGCCTGGTCTCGGATCTTATCAAATCGTCGATGAAGCCTTGTCAGGCCGCGCTCAAGGATGCGGGCATGACCAAGGACGATATCGACGAGGTGGTCCTGGTCGGCGGTATGACCCGCATGCCCAAGGTCATGGAAGAAGTGACCAAGTTCTTCGGCAAAGAGCCCCACAAGGGTGTGAACCCGGACGAGGTGGTTGCCATGGGCGCCGCCATTCAGGCCGGCGTTCTGCAGGGCGATGTGAAGGACGTTGTGCTTCTGGACGTGACGCCGCTGAGCCTTGGTATCGAGACGCTGGGCGGTGTGTTCACTCGTTTGATCGACCGCAACACCACCATCCCCACCAAGAAGAGCCAAGTCTTCTCGACCGCCGAGGACAACCAGTCGGCCGTGACGATCCGCGTCTTCCAGGGCGAGCGTGAGATGGCCAGCGACAACAAGATGCTTGGCCAGTTCAACCTTGAGGACATCCCGCCCGCACCGCGCGGCATGCCGCAGATCGAAGTGACCTTCGACATCGACGCCAACGGTATCGTGAACGTGTCCGCCAAGGACAAGGGCACGAACAAGGAGCAGAAGATCACCATCCAGGCATCGGGTGGCTTGTCCGAGGAAGACATCGACCAAATGGTCAAGGACGCCGAGGAAAACGCCGAGGCCGACAAGGCACGCCGTGCCCTCGTGGACGCGCGGAACCAGGCCGAGAGCCTGATCCACTCGACCGAGAAGTCGCTTGAAGAGCATTCCGATAAGGTCGATCCGACCACTGTCGAGGCGATCGAGTTGGCGATTTCGGCGCTCAAGGATGACCTCGAGAAGGAAGATGTCACCGCCGAGAAGATCAACAGTGGCATCCAGAACGTGACCGAAGCGGCCATGAAGCTGGGTGAAGCGATCTACAAGGCCAGCGCCGAGGAAGGCGAAGAGGCCCCCGAGGCTTCGGACGAGCAGGCCAAGGGTGGCGATGACGATGACATCGTCGATGCTGACTTCGAGGACCTCGACGACGACAAGCGCTCGTAAACGCGCGTTGGAACCGCTGGGGGCCGGTCCGCTTGGCCGGGCCGGCCCGACACGTTCCTGATAGGGGGACACCCAATGGCAAAACGTGATTTCTACGATGTGCTTGGCGTCTCCAAAGGCGCCTCTGCTGATGAGATCAAGAAGGCCTATCGCAAGAAGGCCAAGGAACTGCATCCGGATCGCAACGCCGACAACCCGGAATCCGAAACCCAGTTCAAAGAGGCCAACGAGGCCTACGAGGTTCTGAAGGATCCCGAGAAGAAGGCGGCGTACGACCGGTTCGGCCATGCTGCATTCGAAGGCGGCATGGGCGGTGGCGGCGGCGGCCCACGCCCCGGCGGCATGGGCGGCGGCCAGGGCGATTTCGCCTCGGCGTTCTCGGATGTGTTCGACGACCTGTTCGGCGATTTCATGGGCGGCGGACGCGGCGGCGGCCGTGGTCGTGCGGCGCGCGGCTCTGACCTGCGCTATAACCTGAGCGTGACGCTTGAAGAGGCCTATTCGGGCCTGTCCAAGATGATCCGCGTGCCCACATCGGTGGCCTGCGACGCCTGCGACGGCTCCGGCGCGGAAAGCGGATCGGAGCCCACGATGTGCCCGACTTGTTCGGGGATGGGCAAAGTGCGCGCGCAGCAGGGCTTCTTCACCGTTGAACGCACTTGTCCCACCTGCGGCGGGCTGGGCCAGATCATCCAGAACCCGTGCAAGGTATGTGCCGGGCAGGGGCGCGTCGAAAAGGACCGTGCCCTGTCGATCAACGTGCCGGCCGGCGTGGAAACGGGCACGCGCATTCGCCTCGCCGGCGAGGGCGAGGCCGGCATGCGCGGCGGCCCGACGGGCGATCTGTACATTTTCATTGACGTGGCGCCGCATGACTTGTTCGAGCGCGACGGCAACAACCTGTTTTGCCGCGTGCCAGTGTCGATGACCGCGGCCGCGCTTGGCGGCGATATCGAAGTGCCCACCATCGACGGCGGGCGGTCGCGCGTAAAAATTCCGGCCGGAAGCCAATCGGGCCGGCAAATGCGCCTGCGCGGCAAGGGCATGCCGGCGCTACGCGGCGGCGGATATGGCGACATGTTCATTGAACTGGCCGTGGAAACCCCGGTGAACCTGACATCGCGGCAAAAAGAGCTGCTGCGCGAGTTTGCGGACCTATCCGAGGATAACAACCCGGAATCCAAGAGCTTTTTCTCATCGGTCAAGAATTTCTGGGACTCGATGAAGGGGTAATTCGGCCCGCGGGCATGCATGGATGACCTCGATGATGGCGCCGCGAAATCGCGGCGCCATTGTTCGATGCGGGACCGAAACTGCGTTAACTGAATGTTCATGCAGCGCGCGCAAATTACCGTCATGACGGGTGATAACGCGTTTTCCGAGGGGCCCTTGCCCCTGTTCGACAGCGACGAGGTGCAAATCGTGCCGCCGCTGCCCGGTGGGCGGTTGCCGTCATACGTTGCGGATCATCGCAAGCGGCTGCGCGCCAGGTTCATGCAGGGCGGCGCCGAGGCGATGCCGGACTACGAGATGCTGGAACTGGTCCTGTTCCGGGCGGTGCCCCGACAGGATGTCAAACCGGTTGCACGGGCGCTGATCGACCTATTCGGTGATTTCAACCGTGTCCTTTCGGCCCCGGTCGCGCGGCTGCGTGAGGTGCATGGCGTGGGGGACCGGATCGTCGAGGAACTCAAGATCGTCGAGGCGGCCGCGCATCGCCTTGCCCGGGCGCGGGTGATCGACCGGCCAGTGATTTCGGGCTGGGATGCGGTGCTGGATTATTGTCATACCACGATGGCGCACCGCGATACCGAACAGTTCCGCATCCTGTACCTGGACCGCAAGAACGTGCTGATCGCGGACGAGGAGCAGGCGCGCGGAACCGTCGATCATGTGCCAGTCTATCCGCGCGAGGTGGTCAAGCGCGCGCTGGAGGTGAATGCCAGCGCGCTGATTCTGGTGCACAATCACCCATCGGGCGACCCGAGCCCCTCGCAATCCGACATCGCGATGACGCAGCAGGTGCAGGCGGCCGCCGAAGCGCTGAGCGTCACCGTCCATGATCACCTGATCATCGGAAAATCGCGCGAGCTCAGCTTTCGCGCAGAGGGGTACCTGTAGGGGGCGGGGTCAGCGCACCCAAACCTCGACGCGGCGGTTGATCCGGCGGCCCCAGGCGCTGTCGTCGCAGGCCATCGGCATTGCCTCGCCAAAGCTTTGGACATCTATGGTGACCCGATCGGGGTTCGCCGTCATGGCCTGATCCCAGATTGCCTGACGCGCGCGTTTGGCGCGGCGCAGCGCCATGGCGCGGTTCACGTCCGGGGCGCCTTGGCCGTCGGTGAACCCGACCAATGTGATATGGCGCCCGTCATACGTCCCCACCTCAAGCGCCTTGGCAAGTTGGCTCAGGTTCGTCCTTGATTGCGCGTCCATCCGCGTCGAGCCGGCATTGTACCGAAACGTGGTGGTCAGCCGCCTGAGTGGGGAAAGCGTTGCGATCATGTCTTGCAGGGTCTCCAGGCCGATTTCCTCGCCCGCCTGCGCGATCGCGTTGGCCAATCTTATCCCCTGCATTTCGATGCCCACTTCCTCGGCGGCGAGGTCGATCAGCCCGGTCCGCCGGATCACCAGTTGCGCGGCGGGGCCTTGAATATAATCCATGAATTCCCGCCCAACCTGCGGCAAACGGCGCATCGGGCGGTACAGGAACATCGGCGCCGTCAGTGGATAATCCTCGGATTTCACACTGCGCCGTGTTGCCTTGAGGACGAAGCCGCAACTGCCGCTCAGGTCAAGCTGCCGCGTGCCGCCGTTGGCGCCATTGGTCGCGCGGCTGACCAATCCCATGCCGAACGGATCGGACGCGATCGCCTCGATCACCGCCTGTGTGCTGGCATGCGTCACGGCAGCGGGCGCGAGATCCGCGCGCACCGGGGACAGTAGCAGATCAACAACCGCCTGGCTGGCGCCTGCGTCGCTGTTGCCCACGTGGGGAGTGATCGGCGCGTCGGGGCCGCCAAGCGCTGACCAGTTATCGATTTCGCCGGAAAACACGCGCGCCAGATCGGGAACCGATATCGCGCCAAGGGGGTTGTCTTCGGCCACCACCGGCACCAGGGCATCCAGCGCGATCACAATGCTTTGCCCGGTGGCCTGCAGATCGCCCAGCCCCGTGGCACGGGCGCGCGCGGCCTCTTGATCGCGGACTTCGCGGCGGGACATCACGATATCGGCCTGGTTCACCAACAGATCGGCAAAGCCCTCGTCGCTGCTGGACAAACGGATCTTGAACCGCGCCGCCTTGCGGCCGGTTTGCTGATCCGACAGGTGATACGTGACCGAATCCTGCTGTGATCCGTCCTGATCCAGTGCGTAACCGGCGCGCCGCGCGAACCCCTGAACCAGCGCCGGCAGCAGAAGCCGCCCCATTGTCGGCGCGCCTGAAATCTCGATTTCGGCAACGAAATCCTCAAGGCTGGGGCAACCGGGGCCGTCGCATAGCACCCCCGTGCCATCAACCGTCAGCTCGCCATAGATGGTCTCGACCCGGTAGAACTGTCCGTCATACCCCAGAAGCGTGCCGGTGATCTCTATTCCGCCATCGCGTGACGACAGGCGTACGTCCTGCGCCGCGGCAATTGCAACCATCCCGAAAAGGGCCAGTGCGGCAACAAAGGCCGCACGCGCGATTTTCATGTAAAACGCCCCGATTATCCACGCATCAGTTGCGCGCGATCTTCAGGTCTTGCAGCAGGTTTTTCAACACCAGAAAACTGCCCGTGGCGTCGCAATCCGGCATCGCCATCGACAAGTCATGGGATTTGAGCGTGGCGTCCTGTGCCAACCGAAGCATTTGGCCGGCGACCTCGTACCCGCAATTGCTTTCGGTGACTTCGACTTCGGCGTTTATTTGCACGGTATCCGCCGACAACTGAACGCCCTTGGCAAAGGTGTAGACATCGGCGCGAAGGCCATCGGGGCCTGATGCGTCGCCGTAGTGCCGCAGGAACCCGCCCAGACCCGATAGGGCATGATCGGGATCGCCGGCGGCATCGGTCCAAATGTGACCATCGTCACCGTAGGATGCGCCGTTTTCAAAGGCGTGCAACTGCAGGCCATCGTCGCCCTGCCATTGAAGCACGATGCGCTCATGCGCGGATAGGTCCGGCACCTTGGTTTGGGCGACGGCGCCGTTTCCATCGCCGAAGGACACGATATAGATCGCCTGTTCCGCCAAAGCGGGGGCAGAGATGGACGCCTCGCCATCCGGGCCGACGGTGTGGCTGAACATCATGCCGTTGTGGTGAATGGTGACTGTCTGCCCTTTCAGGCAGGGGCCCGACAGATCCAGCCGAACCATCGCGGCAGGTTCTGCCGTGGCCGAGAAATCGGGTTCGCACGTGGCGGCGGCATCCTCCTGATCCCTGCCGGTCTCGGCGGCGCCGCGATCCGGTGTGGCCGCGATCATGGGCTGTGGGACACTGGGCCGTGCGACGGGGTCAATGGGCCGTGTTTCCATATCGGGGGCCGCAATGGTGAAGGTGATATCCGTCAACGCCAAACGCGGACCATCCAGTTGCGGCGCCGGGGTTTGCTGCGCGATTTGCGCGCGCGGGACGGGGGCGCTACTCGTGGTTTGATGAACCCCGTACCCGATCCCGAGAGCCGAGGTTATGGTTCCACCAACAAGAATCAAAGGCGAAAGCTTGATCATTCTAGACCCCCATCGAGGTTGTGTGAGGGGGCACTATAGACAAGAAAAAAAGGCGCCACTGTGGCGCCTGTGCGGAGTCAATGCGACGGGTGGCGGTGAGTGGATCAAGCCCCCGGCGCGGAGCGGGGGGCTTGATGACTTAGTATAGGCGGCCGTGGCAATGTTTGAACTTTTTCCCTGATCCACAGGGGCAAAGCTCGTTCCGGCCGGGGTTGCCCCATGTCGATGGATCGTCCTCGATGAAGCCTTCGGCGGCGTCCGGGTTGGCGGGGCCGGTGCCGGCGGTTTCGTCCGGGCCGCTGGCCTGCGCAAGTTCCGCGGCCTTGTCCAGCTCGGCCTGCTGCGCCTGCATCTGCTTGATCAGCTCCTGCTGCTCCGCCTCGGTCATGGGGCGCACCTGAGCCAGCTTTTGCGTCACGTCCTCGCGCAGGCTGTCGAGCATACCTTCGAACAGCTGGAATGCTTCGGTCTTGTATTCATTGAGCGGATCGCGCTGCGCATAGCCGCGGAAACCGACGACGCTGCGCAGATGCTCCAGCGTCAGCAGATGTTCGCGCCATTTCCCGTCGATGGTTTGCAGCAGAACCTGCTTTTCGATCTGGCGCATGGTGTCGGGGCCGAACGCCTCGGCCTTTTCCGCCATCATCTTCTCGGTTGCGTCTTCTAGCCGCTCGGCGATTGCGTCGTCATCGACGCCCTCTTCGGCGGCCCAGTCGACTACCGGAACGTCTACGCCCAGCTTTTCAACGCAGGCGGCATGCAGGCCTTCTGTATCCCATTGATCCGCATACGTTTTCGGCGGCATGTACTGCTCGATCAGGTCATCAATCACCTGGCTGCGCATATCGGCCACGATTTCCGACAGATCGTCGGCTTCCATGATCTCGCGGCGTTGGCTGAAGATCACCTTGCGCTGATCGTTCATGACGTCGTCGAACTTCAACAGCTGCTTGCGGATGTCGAAGTTGCGCCCTTCGACCTTGGCCTGCGCCCGTTCAAGCGATTTGTTCACCCACGGGTGAACGATGGCTTCGCCTTCCTTCATGCCGAGGCCGGACAGCACCTTGTCTAGACGCTCGGACCCGAAGATGCGCATCAGATCGTCTTCGAGGCTGAGGAAGAACGCGCTGCGCCCCGGATCGCCCTGACGGCCCGAGCGGCCGCGCAACTGGTTGTCGATCCGGCGGCTTTCGTGGCGTTCGGTGGCCAGAACGAACAGGCCGCCAGCCTCTATCACCTTGGTGTTTTCGTCGGCGTGCTCGGCCTCGATCCGGTCGCGCGTTTCCTTTGGGTCGGCGTCGGGGTCGGCATCCAGCGCCTCCTGGACTTTCATATCGACGTTACCGCCAAGCTGAATGTCGGTGCCGCGCCCGGCCATGTTGGTGGCGATGGTGACCGCGCCTAGCTTGCCTGCATCGGCGACGATCTGTGCCTCTTTCTCGTGCTGGCGTGCGTTAAGGACGTTGTGTTCAACGCCCGCCTTGGTCAGCAGATCGCTAAGCATCTCCGATTTCTCGATCGAGGTCGTGCCAACGAGAATTGGCTGCCCCTTGGCGTGCGCCTCCTGGATGGTCTCAACCACGGCGTCCAGTTTTTCCTTGCCGGTGCGGTAGACGGCATCGTCGTCATCCACCCTGGCAATTGGGCGGTTGGTGGGCACCTCGACCACGCCCAGACCGTAGATTTCGGCGAATTCCTCGGCCTCGGTCAACGCGGTGCCGGTCATGCCCGACAGCTTGTTGTAAAGGCGGAAATAGTTTTGGAACGTCACCTGCGCCAAGGTGACGTTCTCGGGCTGGATTTCGACGCCTTCCTTGGCCTCGATCGCTTGATGCAACCCGTCCGAAAGGCGCCGGCCGGGCATCATGCGGCCAGTAAACTCGTCGATCAGCACCACCTGTCCATCGCGCACGATGTAATCCTTGTCGCGCGTGAACATCTTGTGGGCCTTCAGGCCGTTGTTCACGTGGTGGACGATCGTGGTGCTTTCGGGGTCATAGAGCGATTGCTCTTCGGGCAGAATGCCTTGCTCGTGCAGGATCTGCTCAAGCTCCTCGTTGCCTTCGTCGGTGAAGGTGACGGTGCGCTGTTTTTCGTCCAGCACGAAGTGATCTTCGGTCAGTTTCGGGATCAGGTTGTCGATGGACGAATACAAATCGCTGCGGTCGTCCGATGGCCCCGAGATGATGAGCGGCGTGCGCGCCTCGTCGATCAGGATGCTGTCCACCTCGTCGACGATGGCAAAGTTGTGCCCGCGCTGGAACATCTCGTCCAAGCTGGATTTCATGTTGTCGCGCAGGTAGTCGAAGCCCAACTCGTTGTTGGTGGCATAGGTGATGTCGGCAGCATAGGCGGCCTTCTTCTCGGCCTCGGCCTGTCCGGGATAGACAACCCCCGTCTCAAGGCCGAGCGCGCCGTAGACACGCCCCATCCATTCCGCGTCGCGCTTGGCGAGGTAGTCGTTAACGGTGACGATGTGCACGCCCTTGCCCGACAGCGCGTTGAGGTAGGCCGGGAAGGTGGCGACCAGCGTTTTCCCTTCGCCAGTTTTCATCTCCGAGATGTTGCCCTGATGCAGGAAGAGGCCGCCCATGAGCTGCACATCGAAGGCGCGCAGGCCCAACGTGCGGCGCGCGGCCTCGCGGCAGTTGGCGAACGCCTCGGGTAGCAGCGCGTCGAGGTCTTCGCCGTCGCTCAGCCGCTGTTTGAACTCAGCGGTTTTTTCCTTGAGACCATCATCCGAGAGCTTCTCGAACTCGGGTTCCAGCGCATTGATCTTTTCGATCAGGGGGCGCGTCGCCTTGATCTTGCGGTCGTTTGGCGTGCCGAAGACCTTTTTGGCGATTGATGAGAAACCCAGCATGTTCAATCCGTTCCCGTATTTTCGCTCAAGCGCGGGCCATCTGCTTGCCCGCTCTTTCCTCTACGCCTACAACGGTCGGGAAATGCAGCCAAACCTTGGCCCTATCGCGATGTAAGGGGAGGCTGCGTGAGTGTCAACGTCGCGCGCGAAATGCGTGCAAATCAAGGACAAACCAATGACCGGACACCGCACATTCATGTCTGCAGTGGCGATCGCAATTTGCGCCGCCTTGCCCGCCAGCGCGCAAGATGGCGAAGCGGCCGCCGACACCGTCGTCGCCACCGTCAACGGGACCGAGATCACGCTTGGCCAGATGATCATCGCCCGCGGCGGCCTGCCGGACCAGTATAAATCGATGCCCGATGATGTCCTGTTCGAAGGCATCCTGGATCAGCTGGTGCAGCAGACGTTGCTGGCGCAGACAATCGAGGACGATATGCCGACGCGCGTCGAGATGGCCCTGGAGAACGAGAAGCGCACGCTGCTTGCGTCCGAGGTCGTCAATTCCATCGTCGGCGGCGCCGTGACCGAAGACGCGATCCAGGCGGCGTATGAAGAAACCTATGCCAATGCCGACCCCGAGCAGGAATGGAACGCGTCGCATATCCTGGTTGAGACCGAGGAGGACGCCGCCGCACTGGTCAAGCGCGCACGCGAGGGAGAGGAGTTTGCCAAGCTGGCGCGCGAGCATTCGACCGGACCGTCGGGGCCCGGCGGCGGAGAGTTGGGTTGGTTCGGGGTCGGCTCAATGGTGCCGGACTTCGAAAAGGCAATAACGTCGCTTGAGCCGGAAGAGATTTCCGATCCGGTCAAGACGCAGTTCGGCTGGCACGTGATCCGCCTGAACGAGACCCGCCTCAAGGATGTGCCGAGCATCGAGGACGTTCGCAAGGAACTGCAACAGCAGGTGCAGCGCGCCGCCGTTGACGCGCGGGTTTCCGAGCTTCGTGAAGGGGCGGAAATCGATACGTCCGGGCAGGACGGTGTGGACCCCGCACAGCTCAAGAATATCGATCTGCTGGAGCAATAAACCATGGGCAACACCCCCGCGAAATCGCCACTGGCACCCAAGGAATTTCCGGCACTTCCCGAAATCGGCGGGGTCAGCTTTGCCAGTGTGCAAGCGGGGGTTCGCTATTCAGGGCGCGCCGATGTGATGTTGGCCCGCCTTTCCCCGGGTAGCACGGTGGCGGGCGTTTTCACGCGATCCGCCACCCGTTCGGCGCCGGTTCTGGATTGCCAGTCCAAGATAGGCGCCGATAGCGACGATGGCGCGGCGATCATCGTAAACTCGGGCAACGCCAATGCCTTTACCGGAAAGCACGGGGCGGAATCTGTCCGGTCGATCAACGCCGCGCTTGCGGCGCGTCTTGGGGTGCCCGAGGCGCGGATATTCCCGGCCTCTACCGGCGTCATCGGCGAGCCGCTGCCGCATGAACGCATCGTTGACGCGATTGATTCGCTTGCCGCCTCGCTTAGCCCTGCGGGGATCGAGGGCGCGGCGCAGGCGATCATGACGACCGACACGTTCCCAAAGGGGGCCGCGCGCGAAGTGGTGATCGACGGCAAACCCGTTCGGATCGCGGGCATCGCCAAAGGCTCTGGCATGATCGCGCCGGATATGGCGACGATGCTGGTCTACATATTTACCGACGCACAGATCGCGCGTCCGGCGTTGCAATCGATGCTGACGCGCCTGACCGATCGCACCTTCAACTGCATCACCGTCGATAGCGACACGTCCACGTCCGACAGCCTGATCATCGGGGCGACCGGGGCGTCGGGCGTGGCCGTTGACGACAGCAAGGAATTCGCCGATGCGCTGGAATCCCTGATGCTGGACCTTGCGCAGCAGGTTGTGCGCGATGGCGAGGGCGCTACGAAATTTGTCGAGGTCCGGGTCACCGGTGCCGCCACGGATGCCGACGCCAAGATCCATGCGTTGGCGATTGCCAACTCGCCCCTGGTCAAAACCGCGATTGCGGGCGAAGACGCCAATTGGGGCCGGGTTGTGATGGCGGTTGGCAAATCCGGCGCGGCGGCGGATCGCGACCGCCTGTCGATCAGGTTTGGCGATATCGTGGTGGCCGACAACGGCTGGGTCGCGCCCGGGTATGACGAGGACGCCGCCGCCGCCTACATGAAGAATCAGGAATTGGTCATCGGCGTCGATATCGGGCTGGGGCAGGGGGCCTGCACGGTCTGGACCTGCGATCTGACGCATGGCTACATCGATATCAACGCGGATTATCGGTCGTGAAGGTTGTTCTGGTCGCCGCCGTCGCCCTGATCGACCGCGACGGGCGTGTCCTTCTGGCGCAGCGCCCCGAGGGCAAATCGATGGCGGGGCTTTGGGAATTCCCCGGCGGCAAGGTCGACCCCGGAGAGACGCCCGAGGTGGCGTTGATCCGCGAGCTGCAAGAGGAGCTGGGCATCGACACATGGGCCAGCTGCCTTGCCCCGCTGACCTTTGCCAGCCACAGCTATGACGATTTTCACCTGCTCATGCCGCTGTTTGCCTGCCGCAAGTGGGAGGGCATCCCGGTCGCGCAGGAAGGGCAAACCCTGAAATGGGCGCGCCCTGAGCGGCTGCGGGACTACCCGATGCCGCCCGCGGATGTCCCGCTTATTCCGATACTGCGCGATTGGCTTTGACCAACAAAAAGGGCCGCGAGAGCGGCCCTTTTGATGTGGTACATGCGATGGCGGCGATTAGTCCAGCTTGCGCTCGATCTCTTCGCGCTCGAAAATCTCGATAACGTCGCCGGGGCGGATGTCGTCGTATTTTTCGAACGCCATCCCGCATTCCTGACCGGATTGCACTTCGGCCACTTCGTCCTTGAAGCGCTTGAGCGTCTTGAGCGTGCCCTCGTGGACAACGACATCGTCGCGCAGCAGGCGCACACCGGCCGACCGGCGGGCGATCCCTTCGGTGACGAGACACCCGGCAACCTTGCCGACGCCGGTGACCTTGAACACTTCCTTGATCTGGGCATAACCGATGAACTTCTCGCGGATCTCCGCGCTGAGCAGACCGCTTGCGGCGGCTTTCACATCGTCCACCAGATCGTAAATGACCGAGTAGTAGCGGATCTCGACGCCCTTCTGGTTGGCGCTGTTGCGCGCCGGGGCATTGGCCCGCACGTTGAAGCCGAACACGGGCGCGCCCGATGCCTCTGCCAGGCCGATATCGGATTCGGTGATGGCGCCAACGCCGGAGTGCAGAACGCGCACGCGGACCTCTTCGTTGCCGATCTTCTCCATCGCCTGAACGATGGCTTCGGCACTGCCTTGCACATCGGCCTTGACCACGATCGGCAACTCGGTGACGTTCTCGTCCTCCTTGGCTTGCGCCATGAGCTGTTCCAGCGTCGTCGCGGCACCAGCGGCGGCCCGCTTCTCCTTGGATTTCTCCTGACGGTACTCGGCGATCTCGCGTGCCTGCGCCTCGGTCTCGACGACGTTGAGGACATCGCCCGCCTCGGGTGTGCCATTGAGGCCCAGAACCTCGACCGGGACGGAGGGCCCTGCGTCCTTGACCCGCTCACCACGGTCGTTGATCAGCGCGCGAACCTTGCCGTACTGTTCCCCCGCGACGAAGATATCACCTTGATGCAGCGTGCCTTTTTGCACCAAGACGGTGGCAACCGGGCCGCGGCCGACATCCAGCTTGGCCTCGATCACGGCGCCTTCGGCGGCGCGGTCGGGGTTAGCCTTGAGCTCAAGAATCTCCGCCTGAAGCGCGATCGCCTCGAGAAGTTCATCCAAACCCTGGCCGGTTACGGCACTGACTTCGACATCCTGCACGTCGCCGGACATCGCTTCGACCACGACTTCGTGCTGCAACAGGTCGGTGCGCACCTTGTCGGGGTTGGCTTCGGGCTTGTCGATCTTGTTGATCGCCACGATCATCGGCACTTCGGCCGCCTTGGCGTGGTTGATCGCCTCGATCGTCTGCGGCATCACCGCGTCATCGGCGGCCACGACCAGCACGACGATATCCGTCACCTGCGCCCCGCGGGACCGCATCGAGGTAAAGGCCGCGTGGCCCGGCGTGTCGAGGAACGACAAGGTTGCACCGCTATCGGTTGTCACCTGGTAGGCGCCAATATGCTGCGTGATGCCGCCAGCCTCGCCCGAGACGACCTTCGCGTCGCGGATCGCGTCCAGAAGCGATGTCTTGCCGTGGTCCACGTGGCCCATGATGGTGATCACGGGCGGGCGCGGCTTGAGATCTTCTTCCTTGTCCTCGACATGCGCGATGACGTCTTCGACATCGGCATCCGAGACGCGCACGACGCGGTGGCCGAATTCCTCGATGATAAGCTCGGCGGTGTCGGCATCGATCGATTGGTTCTGCGTGACCATCATGCCGTTCTGCATCAGCGCCTTGACCACGGCGCCAACGCGTTCGGCCATGCGGTTGGCCAGTTCGGACACCACGATCGTTTCGGGCAGTTGCACGTCGCGCACGATCTTTTCACGCTCGACATTCTGACCCATGGCTTTCTGGCGCGCACGCTCTTGCTTGCGCTTCATTGCGGCCATGGATTTCTGGCGGCCACCTTCGCCGCCCGACAGCGCCTGGTTGAGCGTCAGCTTGCCCGAGCGGCGGCCATCGTTCTTGCCTTTGCCACGCGTGGGGCGCTCGTCCTGGGCGCGCTCTTTCTTGCGGGCCGGGGTGGGGGCGGCTTTGCCTGCACCGCGTGCGGGGGCTGGTGTTTCCTCCGGCGCCGGCGCGGGGGCCTCCTTGGCGCGCTTCTCGGCTTCCTGGGCTTCTTCGGCCTCGCGCTTGGCGCGGGCCTCTTCCTCGGCCTTGGCCTTGAGGGCCTCTTCGCGCTCACGCTCTTCGCGTTCCTTGGCCTCGGCCTCTTCGCGGCGGCGCTGGCGCTCTGCCTCGCGATTCTTTTCCTCGGCTTCGCGCTTTTCGGCTTCTTCGGCTTCGCGGGCCTTGGCAGCCTGAAGGGCCTTCAGTCGGCGCTCCATCTCGGCATCGGAGATGCCTGCCGGACGCTTCTTGGGATCACCCTGCGACGGCTGCGATGTGCCACCGCCCGACGCGGCAGGCTTACCCGAACTGGGCTTGGGAACCACAACGCGCTTGCGCTTGGTTTCCACCACGACGTTCTTGGTCCGCCCATGGCTGAAGCTCTGCTTCACGTTCCCCGAACGGGGACCGCCACGTACACCCAAAGTCTTTTTACCGTCGTTGTCGCTCATGTGGCTCTTCTATCCTTTCCGGTGGCCTTCGTGTCGTTCGAGACACGAAGACCCTTCAGTCTTGCCGCCTCGTCTACAACACGCGAGGCCAAACCTCCAGCGCCAAGCGCTGCATGTATCACAGTTTGTCGCCCGAATGCCAAACCCAACTCATCCGCCGTCAGCCAGCCGATGAATGAGCCCCATTTGGGCGTACTTAACTTCGACTTCCCGCGTTCAGACCCGTCGCTGGCCTGAATCAGGATTACTGCCTGTTCCTTGCCCAGCCAGTCCTTGACCTTTTCGTAGCCAGAAACGGCTTCGCCACCCTTCCGGGCCAAGCTTATCAAATTCACAACCCTGCGCGCCAGCATGGTTTCTACCCGATCCACCAGGTCGTCGGGCACCTTCACCGGCTGTTTGGCCGCGCGGGCGAAAAGCCCCTTTTTCGCGGCCCGCGTCAGGGCGGGTCTCTGGGCCGAAACCCAGATGCCTCGCCCGGGCAGCTTGCCCAAGAGATCCGGCGCGACCTCGCCCTCGGGCGAAATTACGAACCGGATCAATGCGTGCGTCGGCAACACCTCGCCTGTCGCGATGCATTTTCGCTCGGGGCTTGGTGCCCTTTGTTCTCCGGTTCGCCCTGCGCGCCCCATACGATTCTCCCGAAGGCCCGCGATCAGGCCTCCGCTTCCTCTTCGGATTCGGCGGCTGGCTCATCGGCCTCCTCATCCTTGTTCAGTTCTTCGGGGTCGACCCAGCCCAGCATGACGCGCGCCGTCATGATCATGTTTTGCGCTTCGGCCAGCGACACGTCGAATTTCTCAAGAAGGCCTTCGTCCTTGACCCGCTCGCCATCGACAGTGGTCCAGCCGCCAGCAAGCTCCCAATCGGCGCAGGTGGCGAAATCCTCGAGCGTCTTCACGTCGTCTTCGGCCAATGCCTCGATCATTTGGGGTGTCAGGCCTTCGAATTCAACCAGGCTGTCTTCAACTCCCATCTCGCGCGCCTTTTCCAGCGCCGCCTTGGCCTGCGCATCCAGGTATTCGCGTGCGCGGGCCTGCAGCTCTTCGGCGGTGTCCTCGTCCACGCCTTCGATGACCAACAGCTCGTCGCGCTCGACATAGGCGACCTCTTCGAGCGAGGTGAACCCCTCGGATACGAGGAGCTGCGCAAAGAATTCGTCCAGATCCAGCGTGTCCATGAACAGCTTGGTGCGCGCTTCGAATTCCTTCTGACGGCGTTCTGAATCCTCGCTTTCGGTCATGATGTCGATGTCCAGCCCAGTCAGTTGGCTGGCCAGGCGCACGTTCTGGCCGCGCCGACCGATGGCAAGGCTCAACTGTTCATCGGGAACGACCACTTCGATTCGGCTGGCATCCTCGTCGATCACCACCTTGCTGACTTCGGCGGGCTGCAACGCGTTGACAAGGAAGGTCGCCTGATCCTCGTTCCACGGGATGATGTCGATCTTTTCGCCCTGAAGCTCGTTCACGACGGCCTGCACGCGGCTGCCGCGCATGCCGACGCAGGCGCCGACGGGGTCGATCCCGCCATCATACGAAATCACGCCGATCTTGGCGCGCGAGCCCGGATCGCGGGCAACGGCCTTGATCTCGATGATGCCGTCGTAGATCTCCGGCACTTCCATCTTGAACAGCTCGGCCATGAATTGCGGGTCGGTCCGGCTCAGGAATATCTGCGGGCCGCGGGCCTCGCGGCGCACGTCCTTGATGTAGGCGCGGATGCGGTCGTTCGGCCTATAGGCTTCGCGGCCGATCTTTTCGCTGCGGCGCAGGATTGCCTCGCCGCGGCCCACGTCAACGATGACGTTGCCGTATTCCTCGCGCTTGACCAGGCCGTTGATGATGGTGCCCGCGCGGTCCTTGAATTCTTCGTACTGGCGGTCGCGTTCGGCTTCGCGCACCTTTTGCAAGATGACCTGCTTGGCGCTTTGCGCGGCGATACGGCCCATTTCGACCGGCGGCACTTCTTCGATGAACTGATCGCCGACCTTGGGATCGTCGAGGTATTGCTTGGCTTGCTCGACGGTCATCTCCGCCTGGTAATTCTCAAGCTCATCATCCTCGACCACGGTGCGCACGCGGGTGAACGTGGCGCGCCCGGTCTTGCGGTCGATGCTGACGCGGATGTCCATTTCGCTGCCGTAGCGGCTCTTGGCGGCGCGGGCGAGGGATTCTTCCATCGCTTCCACAACCAGCCCCGGGTCGATCATCTTTTCGCGGGCCACGGCCTCGGCGGTTTGCAGCAGCTCCAGCTGGTTTGCGGAAGTGATTGCCATGGTCTCAGTCCTCCTCAGACCGGGTTTCAGTCTCGATATCGTCGAATGCGGTTTCGTTCAGTGTGCTGGCGTCTTTGCGGCTCTTCAGCATGTCCTTGATCAAGTCGTCGGTGAGCACCAGTTTGGCGTCCGACAACCAGTCGAATTCCAGGCCGATCGTCCCTTCGGGCAGGTTGATCAGGACCTCGGACCCTTCGGTGCCGGCCAATTCGCCCTTGAAGCGCCGGCGGCCATCGATCAGTTCGGTCGTTTCCACCTTTGCCTCGTATCCCTCGAAGGCGTCGAAATCCTTTAGCCGGGTCAGGGGGCGATCGATGCCGGGGCTGGAAACCTCCAGCACGTATTCGTCAAGAATGGGGTCTTCGACATCCAAAACCGCGCTGAGTGCGGTGCTGATGTCGGCGCAATCGTCCACTTCGATGCCGCCCCCGGGGCGATCCGCCATGATCTGCAGGGTGTTCGTCTTGCCGCTCATCAGCCTGACGCGCACCAACTCGAATCCCATGTCTTCGACCACGGGAGTAATGATCTCGGCCAGCCTGCGATCCATGGCCGCTTTGGCGATCAGGTCGTTGCTCATGGGTTTGGACGTGCCTTTCGGACATAAAAAAACGGGCGCTGCGGCCCGTCGGTCGTTCCCGGTGGTGCGCGGGTTTGGACCCCGACGCGCCGCTGATGGCAGTCATATACGCCTCGCTGGCTGAGTCTGCAAGGGGCATTCGCGTTGCCGGGGGATTGGCCCGCGCGCCTAGGTTTCCCCGATCTGGTGCATCACGCGGACCAACTCGGCGCTGATGCCCGGCTCCGACAGGGCATGCCCCGCGTTTCGGATCATCCGCAGATCCGCGTGCGGCCAGCATTCCGCAAGCGACCACGCGGAATAGGGCGGGCAGATCATGTCGTAGCGCCCTTGCACGATGACGCCCGGAATATGCGCGATCCTGTCGATCTGATCCAGGATCTGCCCATCATACCCCAAAAACGCGCGATTGGTGAAATAGTGGTTTTCCAGCCGCGCAAATGCGCGCGCATAGTGGTCGGGTGTGTCGCCGCCCATGCCCGAGGACTGAACCGACGCCAGCGCGTTTTCCCAGGCCGTCCATGCCTTGGCGTGAATTGTCTGCTCTCGCAAATCCTCGGAAAACAGTCTCTTGTGATAGGCACTGATCATGTCGTCGCGCTCGTCTTTCGGGATAAGACCGACAAAGCGCGCCCATACGTCGGGCCAGAACCGCCCCGCGCCACCGCCGTAGAACCATTGCAACTCGGCCTCCGTCGCCAGAAAAACCCCACGCAGGATCAGGTGCTCGACCGACCCCGGGTGCGCCTGTGCATAGATCAACGCCAGCGTCGCGCCCCAGCTACCGCCGAAAACGGCCCATTTGTCGATGCCAAGCTCGGTGCGGATCAACTCGATATCATCAACCAGGTGCCACGTGGTGTTGGCCTCGACGCTGGCATGCGGCTGTGAGCGGCCGCAGCCGCGCTGATCGAACAGGATCACGCGGTAAACAGAGGGATCGAAATACCGCCGCATCGCCGGGCTGCACCCGCCGCCCGGGCCGCCATGAAGGACAACCACGGCCCGCCCGGCGGGATTGCCGGATTGTTCGACATATATCTTGTGCCCGTCTCCAACATCCATCATGCGCTGATCGAACGGGTCGCGCGGTGGATGCAGATAGCTGTGTGCGCTTTTTTGGCTCAGGAATTTGTCCATGATAGTCCTATATGATCCCCGTCACTCAAAAGAGCACATGGAGAGCAGAATGCAAGCAGGTCACAGCACGATTGATTTGTCCGAAGTTGCCAAGTTCGAGGCCATGGCCGCCGAGTGGTGGGATCCGAACGGCAAGTTCAAGCCTCTGCACATGCTCAACCCGTGCAGGCTCGACTATATCACGCAGCAGATTGCCGCTGAATTCGACCGTGACCTTGGGGCGGAGAAACCTTTTGTCGGGCTGCGCCTGCTTGATATCGGCTGTGGCGGGGGGTTGCTATCGGAACCGATGGCGCGGCTTGGCGCGGATGTTGTCGGCGCCGACGCGGCCGAGGGCAATATCCCCGTCGCGCAGGTCCATGCCGAGCAGTCGGGATTGAGCATCGACTACCGCTTTACCACGGCCGAGGCGCTGGCCGAAGCGGGCGAGCAGTTCGATGTCGTCCTGAACATGGAGGTGGTCGAACATGTCGCTGATCCGCTGGCCTATCTGACGGCGTGCCGCCAGTTGCTCAAACCCGGCGGTTTGCACATCTGTTCGACCATAAACCGCAACGCCAAAAGCTTTGCCATGGCCATCGCCGGCGCGGAATACGTGATGCGGTGGTTGCCCAAGGGTACGCATGAATGGGCCAAGTTCATCACGCCGGACGAGCTGTATGAGTTGATGCGCAACGCCGGGTTGGAGCCGGTGGACCGCAAGGGTTTCGTGTTCAACCCGGTGTCGTGGCAATGGTCGCTTTCCGCCCGCGATCTTGGCGTGAACTACGTCACCGCCAGCGTAAAACCGGCATAGGGGGCGCGCTATGCCTCGAGCTTGAGCCGAAGCTCCCGCAGGATGGGCAGGACGGCGCGCACCTTGGATTCACCCAGTTCACTGACCAGTTCGCCGATCATCGGGGAAATCGCCGCCAGCGCCGCATCGCGGGCCTGGCGCCCTGCGGGGCTGATCGCGACCATCTTGCGGCGGGCGTCGTCCCAATCGGGGCGGATATGGATGTAGCCCGCCCATTCCAACTTGCTAAGCGTGTTGGTCATCGCGCCGCGCGTGACGTGAAAGCTCCGCGCCAATTGTGCCGGGCTGCGTTCGGCCCCGGCGCGTGCAAGGTGATTGAGAACCGAGAAATGCGAGATTTCCATGCCCTTGGGCAGGACGCGCGACAACCTGTTGCGCACGAGTTGATCCGCCGTCAGGATTTCACTGAACAGCGTTACGGCAAGTGCATTGCTGGTGTCATTCATCCGGGTCACCGAAGTCGCGGTCATGCTCAAGCGCGGGAACGCGCTTGCGTGCTTGTGCCACGGCTTCCATATCCAGATCAACGAATGTAACGCCCGGATCTGTCCCCGCATCGCACAGGATTTCGCCCCACGGCGCGATGGCAAGGCTATGGCCGTATGTCTGGCGCGGTTTGCCGCGCGATATGGCGTGCTGCCCGGTTTGGGCGGGCGCCAGCACGTAGCAGCCCGTTTCGATCGCGCGGGCGCGCAGCAAAACCTCCCAATGCGCGGCGCCTGTCACCGGGGAAAACGCCGCCGGAACCGTCAAAACCTGCGCGCCGGCCTTGGCCAGCGCACGGTATAGGTAGGCAAAGCGCACGTCGTAGCACACGCTCAGCCCCAGTCGCGCAAATGGCGTGTCGGCGCACACCGCTTGCGCCCCCGGCCTGAAACCCTCCGACTCGCGGAACGTTTCGCTTTCCGAAACCTGCACGTCGAACATGTGGATCTTGTCATAGCGCGCGTGAACCCCTCCGTCCGGTCCGATCAGGAACGACCGGTTGGCAAAGCGCCCGTCGGCGTCATTTGTCTTGAGCGCAAGCGACCCGATCAGAAGCCACAGCTTTAACTCGGCCGCGTCCCGGCGCAGGGTAGCTAGGGTCTCATCCTGCGCTTCGTGCGACAGGACCGCGCGTTGATGCGTGCGGCTAGTCGAGACGCAATTCGTGACCTCGGGTGTCAGGACAAAGCCCGCGCCGCCATCCGCCGCCTGCCGCACCATCGCCCGCGTTACCGCCAGGTTTTCAAGCGGCATATCGCCCGATGTCATCTGCAGCAACGCGGTGCGCATGTCGCCTAGCCTGCCAACAGCGCGTCAAGTTTGCCCGCGCGATCAAGCGCATACAACTCGTCGCATCCGCCCACGTGCGTTTCGCCGACAAAGATCTGTGGCACCGTGCGCCCGCCATTCGCGCGCTGAATCATCTCGGGTTTGCGGGCGGGGTCGGCCAGGACATCCACCTCGGCATAGCTGATGCCCTTGTTGTTCAACAATCGTTTTGCCGCGTGGCAGAACCCGCATAGGGGCGATGTGTAGATTTCGACGGTTTGCATATGCCTATCCTTGTCTTTGCGCATGTTGTCTCGGATTTAGGCATCCTTTGCAACGCGTGCCAGTGCAAGAACCGAAACTTGTGCAGCGCCCGCAGCAATGCAGGCGTCGGTTGCCGCGGACAATGTGGCGCCGGAAGTCAGCACATCGTCAACGATCACTATGCTCCGCCCTTCCATGCGTGGAACGTGACGCGGATTTGCCGTGATCGCATCGGACAGGGCGCCAAAGCGCTGCGCGTGGTCCATCCCGTCCAGTGATTTGGTACGCTTGCGCCTGAGCAGAAGGTCGGGGCACACCTCAAGACCCGTGTGCTGCGCGAGGTATTGAGCAAGCAGCGCGGATTGATTGAATCGGCGTCTGATCATGCGGGTCCAATGCAGGGGGACAGGCGCAATAAGGGGCTCACCCGTCAGCAGCGGCCTTGCCGCGCGCGCCATCCACAACGCGGCCGGTCGCGCGATTTCCTGCCGGTCGCCGTGTTTCAGCGCGAGGACCATCTTGCGCGCATTGTCCCGGTAAAGAAGCGCCGCGCGCCCCGCGACCCATGGCCGGGGCGTGGTCATGCAATCATCGCACAACTCCCCGCCCGGACCCGCTTCGCCCGGAAGTGGCGCACCGCATCCGTCGCAGACCAGCCCGCCGATGAATGGCGTATCGCGCCAGCAACTGCCGCACAGACCAAAGTCGCTTTCGACCAGGTCGCCGCATGAAAGGCAGCGCGCCGGGTAGATGAGGCGTAATGCCGTTTGAATCCTCATGCGCGCGGTCCTATCTTTGCCGGCATGAATAACGCCCCTCGCCTGACCGACCGCACCGCCCTGATGCGCAATCGCGCGCGCGCATCGCGCGCGCCCGTGCAGTTTCTGCACGAGGCGGCACTTGATGAGGTCCAGTTTCGGCTTGGAATGGTTAATAGAACCTTTACCGCACCCGCGATCGTGGCCGGAGATGCGTCACTATGGGTGGATCATTGGCCGCAAGCGCGCATCGTCGAGGACGAAGAGGTGCTGGCGCTGGACGAGGGCGCGCATGATCTGGTGATCCATGCGATGTGCTTGCATTGGGCGAACGACCCGGTCGGGCAGTTGATCCAATGCCGCCGGGCGCTCAAGCCCGATGGGCTGCTGTTGGCGGTTCTGTACGGCGGCGAAACCCTGCAGGAGTTGCGCGCTGCGCTTGCCTCTGCCGAGGTTGAGAAAACAGGCGGTTTGTCGCCGCGCGTTTTGCCGATGGGCGATATCCGTGACCTGGGCGCGCTGTTGCAGCGGGCGGGTCTGGCCTTGCCGGTTGCCGACAGCCTGACCTTACCCACCAGCTATCGGGACGCATTCCACCTGATGCGGGAATTGCGCGCCATGGGCGAGGCGAACGCACTTGCAGATCGCCTGCGCCATCCGACGCGGCCATCGGTGCTACGCGATGCGGCAGCGCGATACGCGCAGGCGCATGGGGGCGATGACGGGCGTATCCCGGCGACCTTCGAGCTGATATTCCTGACGGGGTGGGCCCCTGACGAAAATCAGCCCAAACCGCTGCGGCCGGGATCGGCGACCACAAGCCTGGCGGATGCATTGGGTAGCATAGAAAAGCCGCTTCGCGATTGACCTACGGGTCTGACCCGTTATGTCACGCGTTGACCTATGCAAAAATCACGATTTGAGGACCGCCAGATGCCGGACGCCACCGACACAGCCGTTTGCCCCGCCCACGCCCCGGCGGATCACCCTGCGATCAAACCGTCCAAGGTCGGTATCCTTTTGGCGAACCTCGGCACACCGGACAATTACGACTATTGGTCGATGCGCCGCTACTTGAACGAGTTTCTGTCGGATCGGCGCGTGATCGACTACAGCCCGTGGAAATGGCAACCCTTGTTGCAGCTTATCATCCTCACGAAGCGCCCGTTCACCAGCGGCGCGGCCTACAAATCGATCTGGAACGAGGACAAGGGCGAGAGCCCCCTGATGACCATTACCAAGGATCAGACCGCCAAGATCGCCGAGGAAATGAAGGCCCGTCACGGGGATCAGGTGATGGTCGATTTCTGCATGCGCTATGGAAACCCGTCGACCAAATCGAAGGTGCGCAAGATGGTGGATGCCGGATGCACCAAGATCCTGTTTTTCCCGCTTTATCCGCACTATGCGGGGGCCACGTCGGCCACGGCGAACGATGCCTTCTTCAAGGCGTTGATGGCGGAAACCTGGCAGCCGACCGCGCGCACGGTGGACCCGTATTTCGAGCACCCGCTTTATGTCGAGGCGCTCGCGGAGTCGGTCGAGAAGGCCTATGCCAATATCGCGGAGCGTCCCGATATCCTGGTGGTGTCGTACCACGGCATGCCCAAGCGATACCTGATGCAGGGCGATCCGTATCACTGCGAATGCCAGAAAACGACGCGGCTGTTGAAAGAGCGGTTGGGCTGGGACGACACGGAAATCAGGACCACGTTCCAATCGGTGTTCGGTCCCGAAGAGTGGTTGAAACCCTACACCGTCGAAGAGGTCGCGCGCCTGGCCCGTGATGAGGGAAAAAAGAAAATCGCCGTCATGGCGCCCGCGTTTTCTGCCGACTGCATCGAGACGCTCGAAGAGATCAACGAAGAGATCAAGGAAAGCTTTGAAGAGGCCGGAGGCGAGCAGTTCACCTATATTCCCTGCCTCAACGACGCGCCGGCGCATATCAAGGCACTGAGCGCGGTCATTGATGAAAACCTGAAGGGGTGGATCGATTGAGACTATCCACGCAAGACGCCCGGCCTTGTGAGAAATAGAAAAGGCGGTGGAAATGTTCCACCGCCTTTTCGCATCTTGTCGATATCGCCTGAGCGATCGATTTAGTGAGCGACTGCAACAGCAACTGCCAGCAGGACCAGCGGCACCAGGATGTTGCCGGCGGACGAGCTTGCGGTCTCTTCCACGACAACAGGTGCTTCAACCATCGGCTCGGCATAGTTGCCAGCGGACGCGGTCGATGCAGCGGCGGTCAGAGCAGCAGCCAGAACAAGTTTCTTCATGTTATCCTCCAGATATTTGCCTGTCGCCATACCAAGTTTTGCGACAAGCACCCAAGACTTACCTCGTGCCTCTGTCTAAGCAGCAAACCCGTTTGATTGCAAACCCAAGTTAATGCCGGTCGGGGTAAAATGGCCGAAATGTCGTCAAATAAGCAACACTTGCGTGCCGACCTTGGTCAGGGCGAACAGCTCCTGGATATGCTCATTATAGAGGCCAATACACCCGTTTGAGGATCGGCGACCGATTTTTCGCGTGTCGTGGGTGCCGTGGATGCGGTAGTAGGTCCAGCTCAGGTAGAGCGCATGCGTTCCCAGTGGGTTGTCAGGCCCCGGCGGCACGTAGTCGGGCCATTCCGGGTTGCGGCGTTTCATTGCCGGTGTCGGGCGCCACGATGGGCCCTCGACCTTGCGAACCACGCGCGTGCGCCCGCGCCGCGTCAGGTCTTCGGTCAGCGGAACGCTGGAGGGGTAAAGCTTGTACACGCTTTCATCCTCGGACCAGAAGTGCAGCGCGCGGGAATCCACGTCCACGAGGACCGCGCCATTCCTGAGGTTGGTGAAATACGGCTTCCAATCAAGGGCCCTGAACGAGGATATGTTCCTGCGCACTACCTGCGACAGGTTATCCTCCATCTCCGTGGTTTCCGCGCCGGTGGCCGACCCCTGTGCCAGCGCCGGACTTGCCAGGAACGCGCCGCTGCCCACAACGAAGGCCCTTCGAGAGAAGGGAGTCATCCGGGATCTTGTCATCATATTGCTCCATCAAGGTGCCGCTATACGGTATCGCGTTAAATATATGACGTGAATGCAGCAGTCGCAATTCAAACTCCTGTCATCAGGCGGCTTCACGCGGAGTTGCGTTTGAAACATTGCGCTGGCCATTATATGCATGTCGGAAATAGGATACTGGACTGGCCCCATGATGCGTTTGTTTTCCCTGATTTGCGTCCTTGCCGTTTCCCTGGCGGCGTGCACCACCCCAGAGCCGGCTGAACCCAGGATGGGCGCCGACGGCAAACCCTTGCCGCGGCTCTACCGAATCGGCTTTGGCGACAAGTCCGAGATCCAATACCGGATGCTGGATGCCGTGAATTCCCTGAGGCAAGCGTCGGGCGCGCAGCCGGTCAAACTGAATTCCCGCCTCAATGCCGCGGCGGACACGCATTCGCGGGACATGTCGCGCCAAAACCGGCCGTGGCACTTCGGCTCGGACGGCTCTTCGCCGCTCGAACGGGTGCAGCGGATCGGGTATGACGGGGTATTCCTGGGCGAGAATATCTCGGAAACCTACGAGACCGAGTTGCAAACGCTTTCGGCCTGGATGGAAGAGAAAAGCACCAAGCGGGTCATCCTCAACAAGCAAGCCAACGATATGGGGTTTGCCTGGCATCAGGAATCGAACGGGAAAATCTGGTGGACCCTCATCATGGGCGATGGATCAAAATCGGCCGAGGCGCAGGTCACGGAATAATCGTGATCGGCGTCTCATTACGCACCATCGCGTAGATCTCTTCGATTTCCCTGTTGGTGACCGCGATGCAGCCCGCTGTCCAATCGCGGCCCCCCTTGCGATATTTCCACGGGCGGCCGTGGATGAATATGTCGCCGCCCGGATCGTGCCCTTCTTCCTCGGCGAGCTCGATATCCTTTTCATTCGGGTATGAGATACCGATGGAAAGGTGAAATTCGCTGTCCGGGTTACGGCGGTCGATTTCGTACTCGCCTTCCGGCGTGCGCCCGTCGCCCTCTTTCTCTTTATGCCCGTTCGGCGCGAACCCCAGCCCCACATCGTATGACTTGAGCGGCACACCGTTGTGCATCAGGTGTAGCGCGCGCTCTTGCTTGACCAGGATGACACGGGTCACCTCGGGGCCGTTATAGGTCTTGAATTTGCTGGCGCATCCCGTCAGCGCGATCAGCGCCGCCAGTGTCCCTATGATGCGAAGCATTCGAACTCTCCCCGATCCTTGGCCGTCATCGTCAATATACCCCATGTGCGCGGCATCATTGTGGCCCCGGCAAATGAAAACCTGCCACCAGCTCGACATGGCTGGACCATCGAAACTGATCTACCACCTGAATGAACCGAATGCGATATCCCGCGTCCACAAGGCGCTTGGCGTCGCGCGCGAATGTCACAGGGTTGCACGACACAAAGGCGATGCGCCCGACTTGCGCCTGCGCCAGTTCCTCGACCTGTGCCTCGGCGCCGGCGCGGGGCGGGTCGATCACGACGCCTGCGACGCCGCGCAATTCCTCGCTGCGCAGGGGGCGCCGGAACAGATCGCGCGCGGTGCTGGTGACTTGCTTCAGGCCCGTCGCATGCCGCCACCCCTCGTCCAGTGCGGCGATCATCGCGGCGTCGCCCTCTACCGCGAGAACCTCGGCGGTTTCGGCAAGCGGCAGGGCGAAGGTGCCGCACCCGGCGAACAGGTCGGCAATCCGGTTGGTGCCCGACATGATTTCGCGAACGGCGGATAGCAACGCTTGCTCGCCCTCCGGGGTGGCCTGCAAAAAGGCGCCGGGCGGTGGCGCGACCCTGGATTTCCCGAACGCCTGTTCGGGCCGCGCGCGCATCGCGACGCACTCATCCTGCCAAGATAGCCGCGCCAGTTTGTGGCGTTCCGCCTCGGCGGCCAAGGCTGCGCGCAGGGCAGCATCAAGCGGCTTGCCGCCCTGCACAGCGATATCCAGCCCAGCCAGTGAAAGGGTCGCCTGCACGCTCAACTCGCCCTTTCGGCTGGTCCCGATGCGCGCGAGTTGCTCGGCAACGGGCAGCGCGGCCATCAAGTCAGGGTGCAGCAATTGGCAATCGGGGATTTGCACGACGGTATCCGAGCCGCGCGCATGAAACCCGGCGATCGCCCCGGATTTCGTGCGCCGGGCCGACAGGGTTGCGCGGCGTCGCGATTTGGGCGGCGAGGTGACAATCGGGCGGAACGGGGCCTCCAGCCCCTGCGCGGTCAGCGCTTGCTTGACGACGTCGAGTTTCCAGTTGGCGACGAACGCCTCGCTGGCATGCTGCAACTGGCACCCGCCACAGGATTTCGCGTGGCGGCAGGGCGCCTTTACCCGATCCGGGGATGGCTCGATAATCCTGATCTGCTCAAGTCGGCTATCGGTGCGCACCCCGCTGACGATTTCGCCGGGCAGGGCGCCTTGCGCATAGATGGGGCCATCGCCGATGCCGTCGCCGTGCAGCCCAAGCCGATTGATCCGGTGTTGTTCCATGGAAATGCAATATACCGCTGCCAAGTGCACATAAAGCCTAGATCACCCGTTGCAGCGCGATCCCGCGCGGACAGGCGCCCGCCCGGCTTGCGCAGTGGTGCCGTTTCAGCCGATCAGATCCTCGCGGCTCAGCCGAAAGCCCGAGTCGATCCAGCGCCGCTCCAACTCCTTCAACTTGCGGCCAAGCTCTACCCCGTTGACCTCGGGCATGAGATCGGAGGCCCTGACCGGAAAGCGCGCCGCTGCCCCTTCCTCGACCTCGGTGAGGCTATTGGGATCAAACGGCGTTTCTAGCATCGCCGCGCGCAGCAACAATATATCCCGCGCCCGATCGGCGCCGTGACGATACCCAAGCGCGGCCGCACTGTCGGGATCACCGACAGCTTCGCGCAGTTGATTGAATGTCCGCTCCTGCGCCCGGCTGAGGCGGAGCATGGTTTTCAGATCATCGCCGCCAATCGCCGCCAGGCGCCGCATGGCATCCGGCGCGCAGCCGGTTTCGGCCTCAAGATGCACCAAGGGCGCGAGGGCACTGTCCTCGGCCCCCGGAAGCACATGAGCCAACACGCCCAAACTGCGCATGGTCGCGATCGCCGGGGCCGGATCGGGCGCGGAAAGCAGCTTGCGCATCTCTCCGCCGATACGCTCGCGCGACAAGGTCTCGAGCCCCTCCACATGATTGGCGATCGAGGCAAGCGCATCCGGGTCCGGGCCGGTGGCGGGGTCACCATACCAGGCATGAAACCGGAAAAAGCGCAAAATGCGCAGGAAGTCCTCGCTTATCCGCTGATCCGGGTCGTCGATGAACCGCACCTGCCGCGCCTTGAGATCCGCGAGACCCCCGAGCGGATCATGCACCCAGCCGTCGGGCGCGGCATAGATGGCGTTCATCGTGAAATCACGGCGGTGCGCATCCTCTTCGATGGTATCAGCGTAGGCGATGACCGCGTGCCGCCCGTCAGTTTCGACATCGCGCCGCATCGTCGTAACCTCGTGCGGCACCCCGTTGCAAATCAGCGTTACGGTGCCATGGTCCATCCCGGTTGCAACGGCGCGCAAGCTGGCGCTTTCGGCCAGACCCAGAACCTTTTCCGGGCGCGCATCAGTGGTGATGTCGATATCCGCCACGGGCTGCCCCAAGAGCGTGTTGCGCACGCAACCCCCGACGAACCATGCCTGATAGCCCGCGTCGGTCAGCACGGCGCATACGCGCTGTGTCTCTGTCCGACCTATCCATTCAGCTTCAAGCCTCATGCCCGTGCCATTCCATCGGCCAATGTGCGCAGCATACGCGCGGTTGCGCCCCAAATGTAGTAGGGGCCGTAGGGAACGGAATAGTATCGCCGCTCCTGCCCGCGCCATCTACGCGACTGGACCTTATAAAACGACGGGTTCGCCACATGTGCGAGGGGCACCTCGAACACCTCTTCGACTTCGCCAGGCTCCGGGATGGCCTGAAACGGGTGATGAACCTTCGCCAGGACCGGCGTCACGATGAAGCCAGTGACCGTTTCATGTGGGGGCAGTAGGCCCAGGACCTCGACGTTGTCGGGATGCAGGGCAATCTCTTCGTGCGCCTCGCGCAGCGCGGTTGCTGTCAGGTCGGCATCGCCTGCGTCCTGCTTGCCTCCTGGAAACGCGATCTGCCCCGGATGATGCTTGAGCGCCGAAGACCGCTTGGTCAGGATCACATGCAGGCCGCCTGCCGTCTCTTGCAGGGCGACAAGAACCCCGGCGGGGCGCAACTTGCGTTCGGGCGGCAAGGTAACGTCCGGGTTCAGATCGAAATCCGACGAGGCAGTCCGCGCATGCGCCAATGCCGCGAGGACCGGTGCAAATGAATCAGTCGTCGTCACCTGCATCCTTCCCCGCTTCAAAGCCGAGCGTCGCCGGATCCAGTTCATAATGCGCGCCGCAGAACTGGCAATCGGCGGTGACCAGCCCGTCATCCGTCGTCATGGTGCCAATATCGCGGGCCGAGTAGATCGACAGGCTGTTGCGAACGCGCTCTTCCGAGCAGGTGCAGCCAAAGCGAACCGGCTGAGTGTCAAAGACGCGCGGCGAATCCTCGTGGAACAGGCGTATCAGTAGATCCGTGGGCGAGACATGCGGGCCGATAAGCTCCAGATCGTCCAGCGTATCGAGCAGGACGTTGGCGCGGTTCCAGTCTTCCTTTTCCGTGCCTTCCACCAGGTCGCGTGCGTGCAACAGGCCCTCTTCGCCGGTTGCCTCGTCGCGCTTGGCTTCGGGCGACGCCTTTGGCATGTGCTGTACCATGATGCCACCTGCCCGCCAGTACTCTGAAACGCCCGGTTCGCTCGACTTGCCGAAGCTCAGGGAAAACCGTGTCGGTAGTTGCTCGGACTGCGCGAAATACGCTTCGGCGCAGGCCGAAAGTGAGCTGCCGGCCAAGGGCGTGATCCCCTGATACGGGCTCATGTCGCGCCCCTGGTCCAGCATGATGGCGAAATAGCCCTCGCCGACCTGGTCAAAGGGGGCGGCATCGGTCAGCTTCTCGGCGTCGAAGCTGGCATAGGCGCGAATTTGGGCCGGCTCACCCTCTTGCGACGGCGCGAAATAATCTGTGGCGATCATGCGCACCGCGCCCTTGGATTGCACCTGAAGCGACAGTTTCCAGCGCAGCTTGATCGTTTGCCCTATCATGGCCGTGAGTAGGCACATCTCCGCTACAAGTGCTTCGACTTGAGGGGGGTAGTCGTGCTGCTTCAGAACGCCGTCAAGGACGTTGTCCAGGCGCGCGACGCGCCCGCGAATATCTGAAGTGTCAAGCTGGAACGGCAATACCGTGTCGTCCCACGCGAGTTTCGAACCGAGTGTCATGGAGTTTCCTTATGCGCCTTGTTTCGGCATACCGCTTCAATATAGGCGGAGCAAGGCATGGACCAAGGCAACGGAGCCAGCAATGATCAGACGTTTCGGCGATTCCCCCCGCCCATGCCAGAAATATGTACGACGCTTGGGGGCTTACGCGATCTTGCCGCAAGGTGACCAGCTGTTGCTAACGCATCAGTCATCGCCCTGGCCAGAGCTGCAACTGCCGGGAGGCGGTATCGACCCGGGCGAATCCCCTATTTCCGCGCTGCACCGCGAAGTGCTGGAGGAAACGGGGTGGAAGATCGCCGCGCCGCGACGAATTGGGGCGTTTCGGCGTTTTGCGTACATGCCCGAGTATGACCTGTGGGCAGAAAAGATATGCCTAGTCTACGTCGCGCGCCCCGTTCTGCAGCTTCATCCGCCTACCGAGGAGGGGCATATCGCGGTATGGACGTCGGCGGCGGTGGCGGCGCGCAGCCTTGGTAATGGTGGGGATCGCCACTTCGTGGCGCGGTGGATGTGACACGCAGTGTCAGAATTCCAGCAAGACGGCAGACACGTCGTCGGCAAAGTCCTGATCCCCGGTATAGGCGTGCAAGTGCGCCAGCAAGGTGTTTAGAAATTCCTCTCCGCAGGTGTTTTTCATTTGTTCCATCAAATGCATCACCCCTTCATCGTTAAGCATCTCTCCGCTCGGCGTCATACACTCGGTTATGCCGTCCGATTGGATCAGCAGCCTATCGCCAGCATTCAACGTGATGCGGGTTTGTTCGAAAGTGGCATCAGGAAGCAGCCCGACCGGCAAGCCGCCATCGCCAAGCGCCGTAACGGACCCGTCCTTGCGTTGAAGAATGGGATGCGGGTGCCCTGCCTGCGCAAAGATGACCTCACCGCTGTGCAGGTTCACGTCAGCCAGCAGAAGTGTGAAATAATGTTCCGTCGCCATTTCATCCAGAAACAGGCGATTGAGAGTCTCTACGACCTCTGCAGGAGGCAAAGCCTCATAGCTACCATCAGCGGCCCTGCGAAGAGCGACGTTATGCTCGGGGGCAGCTGAAGAAAGGTATCCCGCAAGCCGTGCTGTCATGAGTGCGGAACTGATCCCATGGCCGGAAACATCAAGCGCGAACAGCCCGAAATGCGAGTCATTCACCGGGTAGAACCCCACCAGATCCCCGCCCACATGGCCACTGGATTGTAGAACCAAAGACACCTGCGCGGATCCAAAATCCTTGTACCGGTCACGTAGCAGGGATTGCTGGAGTTTGCGGGCCTCGATCAAGTCGCGGTCGACCGCGTCATAGAGGCCCTGCAACTGCTGCAGGGTGCTGCCGATCAAGCGATTCTTCTCTTTCAATTCCCGCTGCGTCCGCAACAGGCGCGCGCCCGCGTTGATGCGCGCGCGCAATTCGGCGGTGTTCACCGGTTTGTTCAGGAAATCGTCTGCGCCGCAATCCAACCCGAGCGCGACGGCGTTTTTGTCAGACTTGGATGTCAGGAGTATGAAATAGCCGTATTGATCGCGCGGCATTTCGCGGAAGGCCTTGCAGAATTCCAACCCGTCCATGACCGGCATCATCCAGTCACTTAACACGATGTCGGGCGGAGAGATTTTGCACTGTTCCAACGCCTCGCGGGCGCTGGCGGCCTCAGTCACGCGAAAGCCCCATCGCGATATGGAAGTCGCAAGGATCCGCCGCTGCATCTTGCTGTCGTCGACAATCAGCACATCGCGCACGACTGGCCCTGCCAGATCTTGCGACGAAGGTTCTGTTTTTCGGGCAATCAATGCCGGCACTCCGCACATTTGGGACATTCGAAAAGGTCATTGGAGGGTAAAAGCAACCAAATTAAGAACATATGAAGCGGCGAATTGAATGTATTTCCTCCTGCTGCTCAACGTTCTCTTAACGGTGGACCGCAAGGATGCGCCTGATCTGGCTGTGTGCAGGAGGGTGACATGATTGACTGGAATCGGATTGCGGAACTGCGCGATGAAATCGGCGCGGAGGACTTCTCGGAGGTGGTCAGCCTGTTTCTTGAGGAGGTGAACCAGGTGGCTGAACGCCTTCGAACGGGAGTCGTTCACGAGGAACTCGCCAGTGATCTGCACTTTCTCAAGGGCAGCGCCATGAATCTTGGCTTCAGCCGTTTCGCAGTTATGTGTCAGGCGGGCGAACGGGATGCTGCGGCGGGACGCGCCGATGATGTCGATGTCGACAAGATATTGAAATGCTATGACGAATCGCAATCCGAATTCATGTCCGAACTCGATGCGCGGCTTTCTCCCTGAAATCAGATGAGGAATTCGGAAAGGATCGCATCGTCGGTAATGTCGCGGTAAGTGAAGTCCACTTTATCCAACTTGTCGAAAAGGACCTCGAAATTTCCAGCCTCGCGCGTTTCGATGCCGATCAACACCGAGCCGAAATTTCGGGCCGATTTCTTAAGGTATTCAAAACGGGCGATATCATCCTGCGGCCCCAGAATGTTGAGGAATTCCTTCAATGCGCCGGGGCGCTGCGGCAGCCGCAGGATGAAGTACTTCTTGACCCCTGAGTAGCGTTGCGCGCGCTCTTTGACCTCTGGCAGGCGCTCAAAGTCGAAATTCCCGCCCGACGTGACACAGACAACTGTCTTGCCGCGGATTTGATCCGCAACATCGACCAGCACATCCACCGCAAGTGCCCCGGCCGGTTCAAGAACGACGCCTTCGACGTTCAGCATTTCCAGCATTGTAACGCAAATCCGGTCCTCCGGAGCGGTGCGCACGTCAGCCGGGTCCACATCGGCGAGCCGGGCGAAGGGTTGTTCTCCGATGCAGGCGACCGCGGCGCCGTCGACGAAGGAGTCCACCTTGTCCAGCTTGATCGGTTTTCCGGCCGCAAGCGCTGCTGCCAGGCTGGCACCTCCGGCGGGCTCCACGAAGGTGTAGTCGCAGCCGTCCTCGAAATAGCTGCGCACGCCCGCCGACAAGCCGCCGCCGCCGACGGGAAGGATGACGCGATCAGGCAGGTCGCCCAATTGTTCCTTGATTTCAACGGCGACCGAGGCTTGACCCTCGATCACATCGGGATCGTCGAAGGGTGCAAGGAAATGCGCGCCCTTGTCGGCGCAGAACGCCTTGGCCGAGGCGAGCGTGTCGTCGAAATAATCGCCAGTCAGACGGACTTCGATGGCGTCGCCGCCGAATGTTCGGGTCTTGTGAATTTTTTGCTGGGGCGTGGTCACCGGCATGAAGATCACGCCGCTTACGCCAAAATGGCGGCACATGAAGGCAACACCCTGGGCGTGATTGCCCGCGCTGGCGCAAACGAAAAGCCCTTTTTCCGGTTCGTTTTCAAGCACTTTGCGCATTGCGTTGAACGCGCCGCGTAGCTTGTAAGAGCGAACCGGCGATAAATCTTCGCGCTTGAGCCAGATATCCGCGCCAAAGCGTTCCGACAGATGCGCGTTGCGTTGCAGCGGCGTGGCCGGAAACACGTCGCGCATGGCGGCGGTGGCGGAGCGGGCGGTGTCGCGAAAACTGGTCATTGGAATTGTCTGGCCCAGGCGGGGCGCTTGCGCAAGCCCTGACCTTGCCCTGCGCGGGAAAACCGGCTAATCGCGCTGCAAAGCTTGAATACAAGGGGAAACATGATGTCCGCGCCCAAGAAAGTCGTGCTGGCCTACTCCGGTGGTCTGGATACGTCGATCATCCTGAAATGGCTGCAAACCGAATACGGGTGCGAGGTGGTGACGTTCACCGCGGACCTGGGGCAGGGCGAGGAATTGGATCCCGCTCGTCAGAAGGCGGAACTCCTTGGGATCAAACCAGAAAATATCTATATCGAGGATATCCGCGAGGAATTCGTCCGCGATTTCGTGTTCCCGATGTTCCGTGCCAACGCGGTTTACGAGGGGCTGTATCTACTGGGCACATCCATCGCCAGACCGTTGATTTCAAAGCGTCTTGTCGAGATCGCCGAGGAAACCGGCGCCGACGCCGTGGCGCATGGCGCAACGGGCAAGGGCAACGATCAGGTGCGGTTCGAATTGGCGGCCTATGCGCTCAACCCCGATATCAAGGTAATCGCGCCGTGGCGCGAGTGGGACCTGACCAGTCGCACCAAACTACTTGATTTTGCAGAGAAAAACCAGATCCCGATCGCCAAGGATAAACGCGGCGAGGCACCGTTTTCGGTGGATGCCAACCTGCTGCACACGTCGAGCGAGGGTAAGGTTCTGGAAGATCCGGCAAATGACGCGCCGGACTATGTGTATCAACGGACGACCAACCCCGAGGATGCGCCGAACACGCCCGAATTCATCGAGGTCGGGTTCGAAAAAGGCGATGCCGTCAGCATCAACGGCGAAGCGATGAGCCCCGCCAAGTTATTGACAAAGCTCAATGAATTGGGTGGCAAGCACGGCATTGGGCGGCTTGACCTGGTTGAGGGGCGTTTCGTAGGCATGAAGAGCCGCGGAATTTACGAAACGCCCGGCGGTACGGTTCTGCTGGAAGCGCATCGCGGGATCGAACAAATCACGCTCGATCGGGGAGCCGCGCACCTCAAGGATGAGCTGATGCCGCGCTATGCCGAGTTGATCTATAACGGCTTCTGGTACAGCCCGGAACGCGAGATGTTGCAGGCGGCAATCGACAAATCACAAGATCATGTGACTGGTACGGTGCGCCTGAAGCTCTACAAAGGGCTGGCGCGGACCGTTGGGCGGTGGTCCGATCATTCGCTGTATTCCGAGGCGCATGTGACGTTCGAGGACGATGCCGGCGCCTATGATCAGAAGGACGCCGCGGGGTTCATCCAGCTTAATGCGCTGCGGCTGAAACTGCTGGCCGCGCGGGACCGTCGGTTGAAGGGTTAAATTCCGTTCATAACCTTACAAAACGGACGTTTCGCGCCGTGAAGCGTAAGGTTTGCACAGCTCAAATCGCGACGGCGCGCAATTTCCGGTAGGCGGGCATTGCCGCGTCGGCCAGATCAGCGGCGGCGCCGGTCAAGTCGGGCAGCGGCCCCTCGGACGGAGCAAAGCCGGTGGACCGGTGCACCGACCCATACCAATGGGCGGCCCAGACGCCATCGTCGGGGTGGCCGCCCTCGGGCCAGCGCAGCATCGCCGGGTCCCAGGGCAGGCCGATCGCATCGCACAGCCGCGCCAGCATGGTTTCGGGATCGTGACGGATGTCGGATGAATCGATCACCACGGGGCGCCCGCCCGCGGCGTTAATCTGGTCGTAAAGTTCCGCTTGTTGAGTGAAGCCTATATCGGCCAGCACGGGATTCTCGTACTTGGCCGAGAAACTGGCGGCGACACGGGCGGGGTGGCGAATGAGGAAAACATTGGTAACGCGGGTGATCCAGTCGCGTGGCATGCCGGGGATCATGTGCTGCGCCATGTGCTTTTGGTAGAAATGCGCCTTGCCGCCCGGCGCGGGGGCGGTGAGCGCCGCGACCACCTTGGCCGGGTCCGTGGGTTGGCTGGCGATGATCGCGTCGCGCATGGGATGGTTCAGCCCGGTGCGCGCAAGGTAGGCGGCATAGAACGGCTCGTCCACGACGGCGCAGTCGCCGCGGGCGGCAAAGGCATACATCATGGCTGTCGAAAGGTTCCGGGGGCCGGACCACATGGCGATATGCATTGGGGTGCTCCGTTGTCAGGGGAATTCAGAGGGGGTCAGTGTCTGCGACCTGACACGAGTTGCCAAGGTTGATCTGGCCTGTCGTGCTGGGGGGGACATGGATGGCCTGTTGCGGACATAGGGCGATCAATTGAGAAGCCGCGCAGTGCTTGACCGCCGGGTGGGCGCAGCAACGCTTGTGGATCTCGCTTTATGCCAGCCAAATACCTCCTCGTTCTCAATCATTTGATACGCCCGCCAAAGCGCCCGCCCGAGGGGGGCGGTCGGGCGCTGCGCGGCGGCGCGCAATGGTGCCAAACCTCGATGCCCGCAACAGGCCATTCCCGCGCCCCGCCCGGCACCAGGCGCCATGTGTCGGGTGGCTAGCTTTACCGCGCGCGGCCATCATGCGGTTTCGCGCTGTATCAGCGCCTTGTATAGCTCGCGAATGCGGGTGGTTACGGACCCCATTTCGCCGGTGCCGATCCGCCGGCCGTCCACCTCGGCCACTGGGGTTTGCGCGCCGAACGTGCCGGTCAGGAATGCCTCGTCCGCGCTGTAGGTATCGACCAATGAGTAGTTCCGCTCGTGCACCGGGATGCCGTTTTCACGGCATAGCGCGATCACCTTGGCGCGGGTGATGCCGTTCATGCAGTAGTCGCCGGTGCTGGTCCAGACCTCGCCGCGGCGAACGATGAAGAAGTTGCAGGCGTTGGTGGTGTTCACGAAGCCGTGCACATCCAGCATCAGCGCCTCGTCGGCGCCGGCCTTTTCGGCGGCGATGCAGGCAAGGACGCAGTTCAGCTTGGAATGCGAGTTGAGCTTGGGGTCCTGGCTCATTGGCAGGCCGCGGATATGCGGCACCGTGGCAAGGCGGATGGGCCGCGGGATGGAAGGGCGCGAATGTTCCATGATGATGGTCATGGTCGGGCCTTGGCGCGACAGGCCGGGATGCTGGAACGGGCGGGATTTCACGCCGCGCGTCACCATCAGGCGCGCGTGGGCGTCGGTATGCATGGCATTGGCGCGCTGCGTGCCCAAAAGCGCGGCGACCACCTGTTCACGGGTCATTCCGATATCGAGGTCGATGGCGCGGGCCGCTTCGAACAGGCGATCCATGTGATCATCCAGAAAGGCCCACTTGCCGTTATAGAGGCGCAGCCCCTCCCAAACGCCATCGCCCAGCATGAAGCCGCTGTCATAGACACTGACCACGGCCTGGTCACGCGGCACCAGGGCGCCATTGAGCCAGATCAGGATGCCTTCGTTGCGCGCGTCATCCTCGGCTTCGTGGGTGGTGACGTGATCGGTCATGGCGGCGGCCCCTTCGTTTTCCCGGCACAGTAGGATGGGCGCGCGAGAATGGAAACCGGGGGGATGGCACTCACGTCTTGTCACGCTTGCGTGAGACGGCTTGGTTTGCGAACGCGCGCCGGGCATGATCGCTGCATCTAGACTCAGAGGTGTCAAATGCGCGAGTGGATTAACATAGCCAAGCCAGCCATTCTATCGGTGGCAATTGTCCTGGGGTTGCTGGTCGAGGTGCATCCCGCTCATGCCGGGCCCAAGGAAACCCTGACCGTTGCGGGCGGCTGCTTCTGGTGCGTCGAGGCAGATTTCGAGAAGGTGCCGGGCGTTAGCGAAGTGGTCTCGGGCTATACCGGGGGCAAGGTGGACAACCCGACCTACAAGCAGGTTACGCGCGGCGGCACCGGGCATTACGAAGCGGTCGAGATCATGTTCGACCCCGCAAAGGTCAGCCGCGAAAAGCTGCTGCACATGTTCCTGCGCTCGATCGATCCGACCGATGCGGGCGGGCAATTCTGCGACCGAGGCGCGTCTTACCGCACCGCGATATTCGTGGGCAATGAGAAGGAACGGGACCTGGCCGAGAGGATGGTGGCCGAGGCCGAGGAGGATCTTGGCCGCGAGATTGTCACGCCGGTATTGCCGAAGAAGAAGTTCTACAAGGCCGAGAAATATCACCAGGACTATTACAAGAGCGAGGAAGTTGTCCTGTTCACGCGCTTTGGCCCGACAACGCGGGCAAAATCCTACAAGAAGTACCGCAAGGGATGCGGCCGCGACGCGCGGGTGCGCCAGTTGTGGGGCAACGCCGCGCCCTTCGCAGGAAGCTAATAGACCCAGTCCACCACGGCGCTGGCGACCCCGGCAGGAGGGGATAGCCAACGTCACTAATGCTATTTAATGTTTTGAAAAGGTTTTAGTTTTTCTGCTTTTGGTGGTGTACTTGCATGGTGGTGTAATGGACACTACCGAGTCTTTTCGACTCGCAAAGCTAACATCTCAGACGGCGGTCGAAAGGAATCATCTGTCCTGACCCGACCTTGAGGCAGATGAGATTTCTTAGGCGCGGTCTGTCGGAGCTGACAGTCAAATGCAGTGCAGCACCGGGTGTTCACGGCTTTCGGATGAGCGTCGAACCCTTTCCCAAGAATAGCCATGATGCTGTGTATGATTTCAGCATGTTCAGACGAGTAACCCGACCGACGCCAACTCAGCGGCAGTGGCGAAAGATGAAGCAGAAGCGCCAGCGTCGTATAGCGGCGCCGACCATCGGCCTACTCTTGATTTCTGCGGCTATACTTCTGGCGATCGCATTACAAGTCGTCCCGCAAGACTTCGGACGAGCTGTTCCGGCTGAAACTACCCCGAGGCCAACGGTCCTCCGGGGCGGCAATGCTTGGGGTGGTGCAGCATCTGACTCGATGACGGCTTCTGGCCCTGTTGTCGGGCGGGTGACTCATGTGCGGGACGGCGACACGATCGAAGTCTCCGGTCGCCCTATCCGATTCGCCAAACTCGACTGTGCTGAAATCGGGACTCCCGCTGGACGGCGGGCAGATCGGCGCATGAGGGCGCTTGTTTCAGGCCGAACGCTATCCTGCAGTCTCACTGGCCGGAAGAGCTATGACCGATGGATCGGCTCCTGTCGCCTCCCCGACGGTCGTGATCTTGCCTCGGTTATGGTGAAGAACGGCTCTTGCGCTTGGTGGCGAAGATAACGGCCCTTGGCCGACATTGCCAAGAGTTGCGGTGAATGCCAGCTTTCCGCTGCGCAGCGGTCCTGTTCATCCTGCACCGCTTGCTGAGCGTTTCAAATTGATTTGGCGCAATGGTGGCTGCATGTTACCCAATTGACGCTAAAGATATTCTTGGCCGTTCAGTTGGACTCTGTTGCACAAATTGGTTGAAGGCCAGACGCCCCCTTTCCCCAGACAGACTCATCCTACGGGCTCAGTTATGGGTATGCCGAGCGCGGTATAGCCGTTCATGACGAGGATGCGGACTTGGACTTCCGCAACCTGACGATCGAAGTCCCGCGCCATGAGGCGCTGGCCCAGCATTTTCACGCAGTGCATTTTGGTCTCGACGCGGCTTCGGCGGTGGTATCCACTCCAGTTTCGCCAGATCGCGCGGCCGAGGTATTTCGAAGCTCGCAGGGCCTCGTTTCTGGCCATTGCACCCGCGGTGACGGTCTTCCACGGCTTGGCGTTTTTGCGAGGCGGGATGACGGCATGT
>NZ_AUIJ01000012.1 GCF_000423645.1 Sediminimonas qiaohouensis DSM 21189
AAAACGCCAAGCCGTGGAAGACCGTCACCGCGGGTGCAATGGCCAGAAACGAGGCCCTGCGAGCTTCGAAATACCTCGGCCGCGCGATCTGGCGAAACTGGAGTGGATACCACCGCCGAAGCCGCGTCGAGACCAAAATGCACTGCGTGAAAATGCTGGGCCAGCGCCTCATGGCGCGGGACTTCGATCGTCAGGTTGCGGAAGTCCAAGTCCGCATCCTCGTCATGAACGGCTATACCGCGCTCGGCATACCCATAACTGAGCCCGTAGGATGAGTCTGTCTGGGGAAAGGGGGCGTCTGGCCTTCAACCAATTTGTGCAACAGAGTCACGCGCAATCCGAACCTCGCGCCGGACCTGTCGGCCGTGATCGACGCCGTGCTTGCAGCGGAGCGCCGATTCGAAAAGGACATCGCATGACAACCGAAACACATGACACCAGCACGCCACGTGGGCTGCCGGATTGGGCGTGGTACGCGTGCGTTCCCCTGGCCGCGATCATCTGGTGGGCGCTCTACAATCAGCTGATCCCGTTCTCGGAATGGGCCACGTCCCTGTTCCCGGTCGCACGGAATAGCCACACCGGCGAAGCCATTGTCTTTTTCATCTACGACGTGCCCAAGGTGCTCTTGCTGCTGACGGGCATCGTCTTTGTCACCGGCGTGCTGCGCAGCTGGTTCAGCCCGGAAAAGACGCGTGCGATCCTTGCGGGCAAGCGTGAGATCCTTGGCTACCCACTGGCTGCACTGCTGGGCGTGTTCACACCGTTTTGCTCGTGCTCTTCCGTGCCGCTGTTCATCGGCTTCGTCTCGGCCGGAATCCCGTTGGGGGTGACATTCTCTTTCCTTATTGCCGGGCCTCTGGTGGGGCCCGTGGGTCTCGGGCTGCTCTATGGCCTCGTCGGTTGGCAGATCGCCACGATCTACCTCGTCTTCGGTTTCACCATCGCAACGGTCGCGGGGTTCGTCCTCGGGCGCATGGGGCTGGAGCGGTATCTGCAGGACTGGGTGCGCGAGCTGAACGCGGGCCCGGTGGGCGATCTGCCCGAGGAGCAGTTGACGCTGGTGGACCGTCTGAAGATCGGTATCGACCAGGTGCGCGAGATCGTCGGCAAGGTCTGGATCTGGGTGCTGGTCGGCATCGGCATCGGCGCAGCGATCCACGGCTACGTTCCCGAGGCCATGATGCTGCGGATCATGGGTGGCGAGGCGTGGTGGTCCGTGCCGGCGGCGGTCGTGGTGGGAGTGCCCATGTACACCAATGCAGCAGGCGTCATCCCGATCGTCGAGGCGCTCTTGGGCAAGGGGGCCGCACTCGGTACTACGCTGGCCTTCATGATGAGTGTCATCGCGCTCAGCCTGCCCGAGATGATCATCCTCAAGCAGGTGCTGACCTATCGCCTGATCGCGATCTTCATCGCAGTCGTGTCGGCGGGCATCCTCGCCACCGGCTTTTTCTTCAATATCATTCTGTAACCCCCCAAAAGGAGACGCCCATGAAAACCGTCAAGGTCTACGGCCCCGGCTGCAAACGCTGCGAGACAACCGAAGCCATGGTCAAGGAAGCGGCGCAAAAGCTGGGCCTCGACGTGGAGGTCGAAAAGGTGACCGACCAGAAATCAATCGCGATGGCTGGCGTCATGTCCACGCCGGGCATCGCGGTCGACGGCAAGCTTGTGCATGCCGGCGGAGTGCCGGATGCGGTGAAGCTGGAAGGATGGCTCAGCGCATGATTCGTGGTCTTTTTGCCTTCGCCGCGCTTGCTGCGCCGACCGTCGCCGCCGCAGACGTCCTCGATATCCAGCCCGTCACTGACGATGTCTGGGCCATCGTGGGCCCGACCGAACAGCGCAGCCCCGAGAACCTTGCCAACAACGCGACCTTCGGGCTGGTGGTGACGGCGGAGGGCGCCGTGCTGATGGACCCGGGCGGGTCCTACACGGGCGCCGAAATGCTGCACGATGCGGTGCGCAGCATCACCGATCAGCCGGTGGAATACGTCATAAACACCGGTGGACAGGACCACCGCTGGCTTGGCAACGGCTATTGGCAGGCGCAGGGTGCCACGGTGATCGCCTCCGACGCGGCGGTGGAAGATCACCATGCGCGTGCCGAGGAGCACATGATCGCGCTGTCGCGGTTTCTGGACGACGGGCTGGCCGGGACCGAGCCAGCCTATGCCGATGTGACTTTCGAGGCCGACTACACGCTTGATATCGGCGGGCTGACCTTCGACATCATGCATCGCGGCGCCGCCCACACGCCGGGCGACAGTTTCGTCTGGCTGGAAGAGCGGGACGTGATGTTCACCGGAGACATCGTCTATGTGGACCGCATCCTCGGCAACGGTCCGGCACGCGATACCGACAGCTGGATCGCGGTGTTCAAGGCGATGGCGGCGTTTGACCCGGCGCATATCGTGCCCGGTCACGGTGGTGCGACCGATCTGGCCACCGCCACCCGCGACACCCACGACTACCTCGTGAACCTTCGCACGCAAATCGGGGCACTGATCGACTCGGGCGGTGACATCATGGATGCGCCGCAGATCGACCAGTCAGCCTGGTCTTATCTGAAACAATTCGACGCCCTCGCTGGGCGGAATGCACAAGCCACCTATGAAGAAATGGAGTGGGAATAGGAGGGGGGTTGCGTTGCGATCGCCTGCTGTCTTGTATCATCCGCACTTACGTTGCCCGGCGCTTCAGTCGCAATAAGTGGTAAGCAAGCCTTCCGTTTACCTGATTGCAATCTGCGCAGTGAAGGCCAGCTATTACAAATTTTGATCAAGAGTTGACGGGCCGCTTCGGGGCTGGGAGCCGCCGCTAAACGCGTCCTGCGTCAATGGCCGGTTAAGGCCGTTCGCAACGCCCTGCACGAAGGGTGAATTCGTGACGTTCACTGCATGTTTCACCCACGTCAGCACAGCCTCTGAAGCGGATATTGCAGAGAGTTCCCTATCGAATATCGCCCCGCGTCGCCGGTTAACCGCTCCGATCGTTTTACTGCGCACGCTGTCGCTGGGGCTATGCCGCCGAAGCATCCTCGGCACCGGGAGGCCCCCGCTTTCAGAATCTCCGCCGCTGCTCCGCTATCCGGCGTGGGGGAAAAGAAAAAAGCGGCAGGTGGAGGCGGCTCCAATGCCTTGCTTCTCAGTATTATTTCATTTATTCACGAAATATGGAAAAAATGATTCCCTCCCGCCTCGCGACACTCGGCCACCCGCAGCGCCTGACCATCTTTCGGCTGCTCATGCGCCGGTATCCGGACCGCTTGCCGGCCGGGGAACTGGCCGAGGTGCTGGGCCTGAAGGCATCGACGCTGTCGGCCTATCTATCCGCTCTGATGCAGGCCCGGTTGGTGACGCAAGAGCGGGTGGGAACCTCACTGCGCTACGCCATCGATATGACAGAGGTGCGACACACCTTCGACTACCTCCTCCTCGACTGCTGTCGCGGTCGACCGGAGGTCTGCTCGCCCGTCTCACTCCCACAGGTCACAGGAACAACGGCCATGTCCGACCCAAAGTACAAGGTGCTTTTCATCTGCACCGGCAACTCCGCCCGCTCGATCTTTGCCGAATCCATCCTTCGCAAGGAGGCCGGCGACCGCTTCGATGCCTATTCGGCGGGCACGAAACCTTATTCGGAACTCAACCCCTTCGCGCTCGAAGTTCTCGAACAGAAGGGGCATGACATTTCCGCCATGCGGGCCAAAAACGTATCCGAGTTCCACGGCGAAGACGCCCCGAGGTTCGATTTTGTATTCACGGTCTGCAATCAGGCTGCGAATGAGGACTGCCCGGCTTGGGAGGGGCAGCCCGTCAGCGCTCATTGGGGCATGCCCGATCCCGTGCAAGTGGAAGGCACCGATGCACAGAAAAGCCTTGCTTTCCACCAGGCCTACGGAGCGCTACAAAACAGGATCAAGGCGTTCACCGCGCTTCCGGTCTCCTCGCTCGACCGCATCTCGCTGCAGCGGGCAGTAGACGACATTGGCGCAGCGCAAACGGGAGCGTCGGCATGACCGTATATGCACTGAACGGACTCGGCCGAGTCGGCAAGCTGGCCCTGCGTCCCTTGCTTGAGCGGGGGGCGGAGATCGCCTGGATCAACGATGCGGTGGGAGATGCGCAAATGCATGCGCATCTGCTGGAATTTGACACGGTGCATGGGCGTTGGAATGCCTCCTTCGCGGCGGATGACGACAGCGTCACCATCGACGGCAGACGGCTACCCTTCATCGGCACAAAAGACCTCTCGTCTCTTCCGCTGGACGGCGTGGACGTGGTGATCGACTGCACCGGCGTCTTCAAGACCGAGGCAAAGCTTGCCCCGTATTTCAAGGCGGGGGTGAAAAAGGTGGTCGTCTCGGCGCCGGTCAAGGACGGGCCGACGGCAAACGTCGTCTTTGGCGTCAACGACGACGCCTACGATCCGACCCTGCACAGCATCGTGACGGCGGCCTCCTGTACGACGAACTGCCTCGCCCCGGTGGTCAAAGTGATCCACGAGAATTTGCGCATCCGTCACGGGTCGATCACCACGATCCATGACGTAACGAACACACAGACCATCGTAGACCGCCCGGCAAAGGATCTGCGCCGCGCGCGTTCGGCGTTGAATTCGCTGATCCCGACGACGACCGGCAGCGCCACGGCGATCACGCTGATCTATCCGGAACTGAAGGACCGCCTGAACGGCCATGCCGTGCGCGTGCCGCTGCTGAACGCGTCGATCACCGACTGCGTGTTCGAGGTCGAGCGCGAGACCACGGCAGAAGAAGTGAACGCTCTTTTCAAGGCGGCCGCCGAAGGGCCGCTGAAGGGCATCCTCGGCTACGAGGAACGGCCACTGGTGTCCGCCGATTACGTGAACGACGCCCGTTCCTCAATCGTCGACGCGCCCTCGACCATGGTCGTCAACGGCACGCAGGTGAAGATCTACGCCTGGTACGACAACGAGATGGGCTATGCGCACCGGCTGGTGGACGTGGCGCTGATGGTGGGGGCATCTCTGTGAGCCAGCATCCAGAAGGCCTTTCGGCCTATATCGCCGTCACTGCCTCCTACTGGGCCTTCATGCTCACGGATGGAGCGCTCAGGATGCTGGTGCTGCTGCACTTCCACACGCTCGGCTTCACGCCGGTGCAGCTTGCCTACCTCTTCGTGCTTTACGAGATCGCGGGGATGGTGACGAACCTGTCTGCGGGCTGGATCGCGGCGCGTTTCGGGTTGACCTCGACGCTCTATGCGGGGCTCGGCCTACAGGTCGTGGCGCTGCTCGCATTGGCGCAGCTCGACCCGGGCTGGGCGGTCGGGCTGTCTGTGGCCTTCGTCATGGTCGTCCAAGGCGCATCGGGCGTGGCCAAGGACCTCGCCAAGATGTCCTCCAAGTCGGCCGTGAAGATCCTTGCGCCGACAAACGCCGGCGGGCTCTTCCGTTGGGTCGCGCTCCTGACGGGATCGAAAAACGCGGTGAAGGGGCTGGGCTTTCTGCTCGGCGCGGCCCTTCTGGCCATTTTGGGCTTCGTGTGGGCGGTGCTATCGATGGCGGCCGTGCTGGCCGTCATCCTCGTGGCCGTCCTGATCGCCATGCCGCCGGGGCTGCCCAAAGGACGCAAGGGCGCCAAGTTCTCCGAGGTGTTCTCCAAATCGTCCAACGTGAACTGGCTCTCGGCCGCCCGCGTGTTTTTGTTCGGCGCACGGGACGTCTGGTTCGTGGTGGGCATCCCGATCTACTTCTATGCGGTCCTTTCGGACGGGTCGGAAGAGGGCAACCGCGCCGCCTTCTTCATGGTCGGCGCATTCATGGCGATGTGGGTTATTCTCTACGGCATCGTGCAAGCAACAGCCCCGAGGCTTCTGCGCGCGGCAACCCGGCCCGAGGGCGAGCTCGTCACCACCGCGCGCGGCTGGGCGTGGGCGCTCGCGGCGATCCCGGCGGCCCTGACCGCGGCGGCGCTGACGTCGCCCGAGCCGCAGCCCTGGCTCACCGTCACGCTGATCGCGGGGTTGCTCGTCTTCGGCGCGGTCTTCGCGGTGAACTCCGCGCTGCACTCCTACCTGATCCTCGCCTTCACCAAGGCCGAGCGGGTGACGATGGATGTCGGCTTCTACTACATGGCGAATGCAGGCGGGCGCCTCCTCGGCACGGTTCTCTCTGGCCTCACCTACCAAGTGGGCGGTCTTGGCCTAATGCTTGGCACGGCGACCGCGATGGTTGCGCTTTCGGCACTGGCGTCCGGCCGCCTTGACCCCGAGCACACGCAGGTCACCACGCAATGAGTGTCTTCGCACGATAACTGTCGGTCCGGGTCGCCCTCGCCGCAAGGCGCTCCCGGATGATCGACAGGTCCAGGGAAAGACACGCGTCAGGTCGATCGGGATGAGGGTGAGGTCACACCGGAAAGCCATGCGGCACCAACCCAGCGAATGGTCGATCGGTGTTAGAGTCAAACCACCCGAGAACTGGTGATCATCATATGACTATATGAATGGAACAGCGCTTTCTGCGTGCGGATGCAGGTGATGGCGGTCACCCCGGGGGGTGTCCGGCGCCTCCACGCCGGACTGCCGCGTTCAAACTGTGGACTACCGCAGCGCGAAAGTGCGTGCCTTTACACGGTTTCGGAATTGCGACACCATGCCGCGCATGACCGGGCCGATCATGCGCACAGACGCAGAAAACGGCCCTGCGAAATAGGGAGACACCGATGAATACATTACAAACAATAGCAACTGCGGCCGCGGTTGCCATAGGGACGGCCACAATGGTCCCGGCCCAGACCCTGAACTTCGCCTATGACGCCGATCCGGTATCGCTCGATCCACATGAGCAGCTATCGGGCGGCACCTTGCAGCTGTCACACATGATCTTCGATCCGCTGGTGCGCTGGAACAAGGATCTGGGCTTTGACGCGCGCCTTGCAGAAAGCTGGGAGCGGATGGACGACACAACGATGCGCTTTCATCTGCGGGATGGCGTGACGTTCCATTCCGGCAACGAGATGACAGCCGAAGACGTGGTCTGGACCATTGAGCGACTGAAATCTTCTCCCGACTTCAAGGGTGTATTCGCTGGCTGGACCTCGGCCGAGGCCATCGACGAGGATACCGTCGAGATCAAGACCGACGGCCCCAGCCCGCTGGTTCTGCACACGGCGACCTACGTGTTCCCGATGGACAAGGAGTTCTACGAGGAAGGCGGCGCCGAGATCGCCAAACATGGCGACAGTTTCGCCAGTCAGAACGTATCGGGCACCGGCCCCTTCACCATCGTGAGCCGCGAACAGGGCGTGCGCGTGGTGTTCAAGCGCAACCCCGACTACTGGGACGAAAGCAGCCCGGGCAACGTACAAAAAGCGGTCCTGACCCCGATCAAGGAAGCGCCCACTCGCGTGGCGGCCCTGCTGTCGGGCGATGTGGATTTCATCGCGCCGGTGCCCCCCACCGACCTGGAGCGGATCAAGAACGACCCCGACACCAAGTTGGTGACAGAGACCGGCACGCGCATCATCACGCTGCAACTGAACCAAAAGCGGCATGAGGCGCTGGCCAACCCGAAGGTGCGTCAGGCCATAGCCTATGCCATCAACAACGAAGGCATCGTGCAGAAAATCATGAAGGGGTTCGGCACCGTCGCGGCGCAGCAATCGCCCAAGGGCTATGTCGGTCACAACCCCGACCTCGAGCCGCGCTATGACGTCGCCAAGGCACAGGCGCTGATGGAAGAAGCGGGCTATGCCGACGGGTTCGAGGCCACGATGATGTGCCCCAACAACCGCTACGTGAACGACTTCAAGATCTGTGAAGCCTCGGCCGCGATGCTGGCCAAGATCGGGATCGAGATCGACCTCACCACCATGCCCAAGGCGCAATACTGGCCCAAGTTCGACGAACGCGCGGCCGACATCATGATGATCGGCTGGCATTCGGATACCGAGGACAGCGCCAACTTCAACGAGTTCCTGACCATGACCCCGAACCCCGATACCGGGCGCGGGCAATACAACTCGGGCAACTACTCGAACGCCGAAGTTGACGAGCTGACCATAGCCTCGCTGACCGAAACCGACCCGGAAAAGCGGGCGGAGATGCTGCAGCGGGTCGAGGAGATCCTTTACAACGAGGCGGCCTTCATCCCCTTCCACTGGCAGGACCTGGCCTGGGGCGCGCGCAAGGGCGTGATGATCGAGGATGTCGTCAACGTTATGAACTTCCCCTACCTGGGCGATCTTGTGATCAAGCAGTAATGTGATACAGGCGGGCCGGTCCACCCGGCCCGCCTGACAAATAGAAAGACCCCATGCATATTCTCGCATTCCTCCTTCGTCGCGGCGTTCAGGCTGTCGTCGTGATGTTCGTCATCTCGCTGATCGGGTTTTCCATTCAGGACAACCTCGGCGATCCGCTGCGCGAATTGCTCGGACAATCCGTGTCCGAAGAGGTCCGCAACGAAATGCGCGAGGAGATGGGGCTGAACGATCCCTTCGTCGTGCAATACATCCGCTTTCTAGGAGACGCGGTACAGGGCGACCTAGGCGATTCCTATTTCTTCAAACGTCCCGCGCTGGGCGTGATCATGGACAAGTTCTCGGCGACATTCGAATTGGTCCTCGGCGCAGTTTTCATCTTTCTTTCGCTATCGATCCCGGCAGGGATTTATTGCGCCATCCACCGCGACAGCCTTGTCACGCGCATCATCATGTCGGCCTCCATCATCGGGATTTCGGTTCCTGTTTTCCTGACGGCGATCGGCATGGTTTGGCTTTTCGGCGTGGAACTGGGCTGGTTGCCGGCATTCGGTCGCGGCGAAACAGTCGAGATGCCTTGGGGCTGGGATACCGGCCTTCTGACGTGGGACGGCATCAGCCACCTGATCCTGCCCTCGATAACGCTCAGCTCGATCATGCTGCCGCTTTTCATCCGCCTGATCCGGGCCGAGATGATGGAAACGATGAGCACTGACTACGTCCGCTTTGCCAAGGCAAAGGGGCTCAGCACCGCGCGCGTGCGCTATGTGCATGCCTTTCGCAACACGCTGTTGCCGGTGGTCACGGTGGGCGGGCTGATGATCGGCACACTTATCGCCTACACCATCCTGACCGAAACCGTCTTTCAATGGCCCGGCATGGGGTTCCTGTTCCTTGAGGCGGTAAACCGCGTCGATACCCCCCTGATTATCGCTTATATCATCGTCGTCGGCCTGATCTTTGTCGTGGTCAACACGCTGGTCGATTTCCTTTACACGCTCATCAACCCGATGGTGAAGCTCCCGGGGGGCAAGTCATGATCTCACTCAAGGGCTTCATCACGCGCTTCCTGTCTGATCCGGTTGCCATCGGGGCTGGCTCCGTGCTGCTTATCCTGGTGCTGATGGCGATCCTCGCGCCGTTTCTCGCACCGCAGAATCCCTACGACCTGATGCAGCTCGACATCATGGACAGCGAAATGCCCCCCAGCTGGAAACCCGGCGGAGATGAGCGTTTCCTGCTGGGCACCGATGCACAGGGGCGCGGGGTGCTGTCGACGATCATGTACGGCACCGGCATTTCGCTGCTGATCGGGATCGGTGCAGTGATCGTGCAAGGGGTGCTTGGCGTCACGCTGGGCCTGATCGCGGGCTATCGCGGCGGCTGGATCGACGCGTTCCTGATGCGGCTGGCGGATATCCAGATGTCGCTTTCCACGCTGATGATCGCGATCATCGTGCTGGCGATCTTTCAGGCGGCATTCGACGCCAATACATATGCCGATTACGCCATCTTCATGCTGATCGTGATCATCGGCGTGGCGGAATGGCCGAAATTCGCGCGCACGGTGCGCTCATCCGTTCTGGGCGAGAAGAGCAAGGAATATGTCGATGCCGCCCGGGTGATCGGCCTGCCACCGCGCAAGATCATGGTGACACATATCCTGCCCAACACGCTGACGCCGGTGCTTGTCATCTCGACCATCCAGGTGGCCGAGGCGATCATGACCGAGGCCGCGCTGTCGTTTCTCGGGCTTGGCATGCCCACGGACCGGCCCTCGCTCGGCTCGCTCATCCGATCCGGGTTCGAATTCATCTTCTCTGGCTCATGGTGGATCACGCTTTACCCGGCCATCGTGCTGGTTGTCCTGATCCTCGCCCTGAACCTGCTGGGCGACTGGTTGCGCGATGTGCTCAATCCGAAACTGCGCCGGGGGGATGACTGATGGCGATGCTTGAAATCAAGGACCTGCACGTCGCCTTCCCCAAGGGCAAGAAGTCCGAGGTCGAGGCGCTGCGCGGTGTCAACCTGACGCTTGAAAAAGGCGAGCGCCTTGGTGTTGTTGGGGAATCCGGCGCCGGAAAATCCATGCTGGCCTTCGCTATTCTGAACCTCATCGCCGAGCCGGGGCGCGTCTCGCAAGGAAGCATTGCCTTCCACGGCGAGAACCTCCTGGAGCTTTCCGAACGCGATATCCGCAGTATCCGCGGCAACCGCATCTCGATGATTTTCCAGGACCCGATGGTCACGCTCAACCCGGTGCTGTCGATCGGCACACAGATGGTTGAAACGCTCAAGGCGCATCGACGTATATCAGATGCCGAGGCGCGCAAGCTATGCATCGCCAAGCTCAAGGAGGTCGCGATCCCGTCAGCCGAAAGCCGGCTGGACGCCTACCCGCACGAGCTGTCCGGCGGGCTGCGCCAAAGGGTTGTGATTGCCATTGCGCTTTTGACCGATCCGGAACTTATCATCGCCGACGAGCCGACAACCGCCCTCGACGTGACCATCCAGGCCGAGATCATGGCCCTGATCCTCAAACTTTGCCGTGACAAGGATGTGGCCCTGATCCTCATTACCCATGATCTTGGCGTCGTGGCCGAGGTGACCGAGCGGATCATGATCATGTACGCGGGCCTGTGCGTTGAAACCGGCGCCACCCAGCAGATCATTCAAGCCCCGCACCACCCCTATTCCGCCGGCCTGTTGAAGGCGCTGCCGCAATTCGCGGGGCGCGGTACGCGGCTGTATCAAATCCCGGGGTCGATGCCGCCCATCACGGCGCTGCCACCGGGGTGCGCCTATCATCCGCGCTGCGAACGCGCGACCGATATGTGCAAGGCGCAGATCCCTCCGCTCGAACATGGCTGCGCCTGTTTCCACCCGCTCGATCAGACCGAGGCCGCCTCATGACAGACGCCATTGTCGAGACAAAAGGCATCGAGGTCCGTTTCCCGCTGCCCACCCATTTTTTGGCCAGGGAAAAACCCGTGCTTCATGCGCTCAACGGTGTGGATATCGCGATCCAGCCGGGCGAGTCGTTCTGCGTCGTGGGCGAATCCGGCTGCGGTAAAACCACACTGGGCCGCACCATCATGGGGCTTCAGTCCCCCACCGCGGGCGAGATATATTTCAACGGCCAACGCATAGACCAGATGGACGAGGCCGCGCGCAAACCCATCCGCCGCGATATGCAGATGGTGTTTCAAAATCCCTATGCGTCGCTCAACCCGCGCCGCAACGTGTTCGAAACGCTGGCCGAACCGATCCGCCACCTCATGCCCGAAAAGACGGGCCCGGAGGTGCGCGCGCAGGTCGAAGAGGTGCTTGCCGCCACCGGGTGCGATCCGTCCTGGCAGCGCAAGCTGCCGCATGAGTTCTCGGGCGGTCAACGACAGCGTATTGCCATCGCCCGCGCGTTGGTGACCAATCCCGCCTTCATCGTCGCGGACGAGCCGATCTCGGCGCTCGATGTCTCGATCCAGGCGCAGATCCTCAATCTGCTTGATGATTTGCAGGCCGAGCGAGGATTGACCTATCTCTTCATCACCCACGACCTGAGCGTGGTCGAACATTTCGGCACCCGCGTCGCGGTGATGTATCTGGGCCGGGTGATGGAACTGGCTGAAACCGACACGCTCTTCTCGGCGCCCAAGCATCCTTATACAAGGCTGCTGTTGGATGCGATCCCCAAGATCGAAGGTGGCTCTTTCGACAATCCCCGCGAACCGGGTGAGTTGCCCGATCCGGTCAACATGCCCCCCGGCTGCCCCTTCGCGCCGCGCTGCCCGATGGCAGAAGCGCGATGTCGGACCGAGCGGCCCGAACTGCGCACCCTGGACAACGGCACGCAGGCCGCCTGCCATTTCGCGGAGTGATTTGGGACCGACGGATTGATCGACGGTCATCGCAGTTTCACTAATTGGAAATGTGTGTTTTCCGCAGGTCAAAATACAAGAGGGGCACGGCACACCCGGCCAAGCCGACGATCCGACGCAAGCACAACCCGCTGCAGCGGCCGGGCCACCTGCTCCTGAAGCTGGTTACAAACCCGGCGACCTGGCTGACCGGCATCTTTGTACCTGACGGCGAACATCACCGGGTTGGACCTGTTGACGGTCGCGTGGGCGCCTGTCGTGGCGCCCACGCGATGCATGCGGCCTGCGCCGGCCAGATCGCTCCGCCCAGCACGACCAGCCAGCCAACCTTTCGCATATCGGCGGCGACCGGTGCGATGATCCTGTCTTTCTTGCGCGCCCATTGTCCGTCGGCGCGATCGCGTCCGGTGTCGGCCATGCCCGCGCATTAGCACTATTCGGCGCGCGGTTTCCATTCATCATCATGTGTCAAATGGCAGCGACAACCGCGCGCGGCGCGAGGCTTGCAAGACAACAGGCCTTTGGGTGTGGCCGATGTGGAGGCTGGCCAGCCTAACCAATGCAAAGTAAAGAAAAAAGATTCGACAAAACCGGATTTTTGGTTATATTAGAGGTATGACAACGACAAGCCCCAATGCCCGCGCACTGGCCGCCCTTGGCCATGATGCCCGCCTCTCGATTTTTCGCCTGCTGGTCAAGGCCGGGGAAGACGGCCTGCGCGTCAGCGACATCGGCGCGCATCTGGGTTTTGCACCATCGACGCTGGCGCATCACCTGTCGACACTGGTCGATGCGGGCCTTGTGGTGCAGCACAAGGAGGGCCGCGAAGTCCTTAACAAGGCGGACTACCCGGCGATGCAACGCGTGTTGGGGTTCCTGACCTCGGAATGCTGTACCGGCGTGAGCCTCAGTCCCGAAGGGGACGCGGCCTGATTAGGTCGCTGGGTCAATTTTTTTGATCCTAAATAACTAAAAAACTAGAGGTGCAGATATGTCAGATACCAACCTAACCCCTACCGCAGCCGCCGGTTTTGCCCGCTCCTTGTGGCGCGATCACCGCGTATGGCTGGCTTCGGGGCTGATCCTTGCCGGTGTCGGCGTTGTCGATCCGGGGCAGGCGCGCGATAGCGTGGCCTTCACCGCGACCGCGTTGCTGAACACGGCGCCGTTCCTGTTGCTGTCTATCCTTGTCGCCGCATGGGCGATGGCAACCGGCGCCGATAACCTGATCGCCAAGGCGTTCACCGGGGCGCCCGCGGTGATGATCTTCATGGCGGCGCTGGCTGGCGGGCTGTCTCCGTTCTGTTCCTGCGGGGTTATTCCGCTGATCGCCGCGCTGCTGGCGATGGGCGTGCCGCTGTCGGCGGTCATGGCCTTTTGGCTCGCCTCTCCGGTGATGGACCCGTCGATGTTCGTTCTGACGGTCGGGGTGCTGGGCCTGGAATTTGCCATGGCCAAGACGCTGGCGGCCGTGGGCCTTGGCATTTTCGGCGGTTGGGCGGTTCATCTTCTCGCCCGCGTCGGGGGCTTGTCCGCGCCGCTGCGCGACGGGATCGGCGGCGGTTGCGGCGGTGGCAAGCTGCGCGAGCCCAAGCCGGTCGTCTGGCGGTTCTGGCAAAGTGCGGACCGGCGCGCGCAATTCGGGCGCGAAGCGCTGAGTGTCGCGCTGTTCCTGGCAAAGTGGCTGACGCTGGCGTTTCTGCTGGAAAGCCTGATGATGGCCCTCGTCCCCGCCGAAACGGTGACGTCGGTCCTGGGGGGCACGGGGCTTGGACCGATCGCGCTTGGCACCCTGGTGGGCGTTCCGGCCTATCTCAACGGCTATGCGGCGCTTCCGCTTGTTGGCGGCCTGATCGAGCAGGGCATGGCGCATGGCGCGGGGCTTGCCTTTCTCGTGGCGGGCGGCGTTACCTCGCTGCCTGCGGCCATCGCTGTCTGGGCGTTGGTCAAGCCGCGGGTGTTCGTTCTCTATCTTGTGCTGTCGCTCTCGGGGGCTTTCGCGGCCGGGCTGCTGTTCCAGCTTTGGATCGTCGCATGACCACGTCCTGATCGTCAGGGACGAGGCCGCCCGCGCAGGTCCACGTCGATCACTTGCCCGAGGTCCTCAAGGCTGTCGTGAAGCAATTGCAGCAGATAGCGGGGATTGTGCGCGAACCCGCCGGGGTCCTTCTTGACCATTTGGTAATTGTAGGCGGCCCTGAGCAGACGCGGCGTCCAGGATTGATAGCGGTTGGGATAGCCGCCCTCGTCCGGGCCGATCCGCCCGTCGCCATCGGCGTCGGCAAAGAAATAGGGGTATTGCCCCGGCGCATAGGCAATCGGGACACCGATGCTTTGGGCGGCATAGGTGCGGATCGCGGCCTCCAGCTGTTTGTGCAGCCCAACGATTTCCTCGTGAATGCCGCCCGATATATCGCCGTCGCCGTCGAAATCATCGTGCTGGGTGCGTATGTCGCGGACGGTATCGACGCCGCGATGGCAGCTCAGGCATCCGTCGGGATCCACCTGTGTGCTGTGCGGATCGTGGCAGGCGGTGCAACTGCTGGCGCTGGGGACATGGGCAAAACGCCCGGCATAATCCTTGCCGGGATAGTGATAGCCGCCGCGCACCTCCGCGCCGCCCATCACCGCTGCGGCAACTGCGTAATGGATATTGATAAACTGCAGGTCGGCCGAGACGGTGTCGGCATCGATCCCGGTTGCCGCGCTATCGACATCTTCGCCCGATTGCCGGCCACTGTGACAGACCGTGCAAACGGCTGACGCGTCCAGCCCGCCAACCGAGGCCCCGGATGGGAACGTGACGCTATCCAACGCCTGGGCCGCCTCGTTATGGCACGATGCGCAGCCAATGGGTGCATTGATGGCTGCGGCGTGGTCGATCACACCGGGTTGCGATTCGTCCGCGCCCAGGTAGTCCAGGAACCCGGGCTGCGAATGGCAAGCGGCGCAATCGGGCGGCACGGCGCCGTCCTTGTTCCAGTAGGTGAAGGCCAAGGCGCCGTAATCGCTATGGGGGGCGCTCAGCCAATCATGCACGATCGCGGGTAGCTCACCCTTGTCCGGAGACGACGTGCTTTGCTGCGCCAATGTCCCGGCAGGGGTGAAACCCCAGGCAAACAGTATCATGACGATGGTCAGGGCCAAGTGGCGCGGTGTCATCTTGAATTCCCTCGCTCATATCGAAGTTGCCTTATAGGAAAGCATACCACACATTTTCCCCGTCTCCATTGCGCAGGATCAACGCACGGACGACAAATGCAGCTCAGTGTGCGACGGCAAACCGGAGGTATACCAACGATGGCCACGCGGACCCAATCGCAAGAGCTTCGGCCAACCGATGACTGGCCGGTGTTTTCGGCGCGTGCGATGGCTGCGGCTTACCTGTTGGTCTGTTTGCTGCCGCTGGCATTGGCGGGGGTCTCGCGAAGTGCGCCGCTGGACCCCATTGAGGCGATCGGCGCGGGGCTGGGCCTGTCGGGCATGGCCGCCATGGTGGTGCAGGTGGTGACCTCGGGGCGGTTTCGGCATGTCTCTGGCGGCATGGGAATCGACCGGATCATGGCATTTCACAAGATCGCCGCGTACTGGGTTCTGCTGGTGCTGCTGCTGCATCCCCTGGCCTATGTCCTGCCGACATTTCTGGACGATCCCGCGCGCGGTGTTGAGCGGTTGCGCGCCTACCTGCTCCTTCCCGACTACCGGACTGGTGTTGCCGCGCTGCTGGCGCTGGTGGTTCTGGTCGTGATGGGCGTGGCGCGCGCAGTGTTCAGATACGAGGCATGGCGCGGCAGCCACGTCATCCTGGCGCTGATAGTGCTGAGCGCCGGGATGCATCACGCGCTGACCGTCGGACGGCTGAGCAGCATCGGCCCATTGCATTGGGCCTGGTGGGCGGCGGCCGGGGTTGTGGTGGCAGCCTTTGCCGTGCTTTACGGCTGGCGTTGGTTCGCTCTGCTCCGCCGACCCTGGCGCCTGCACGCGGTCAACAAGAAGGCCGACCGCACCTGGGAGCTTGATATCGAGCCCGTGCCGGGCACCTCGCCGCTGCGCTACCGGGCCGGGCAATTCGTCTGGATGACCGAGGGCGCGCGCCGCTTTCCCCTGTTCGATCATCCCTTTTCGATCGCAAGCAGCCCGCAGCGCGAGCAACTCAACCTGATCATCAAGGAGGCCGGGGATTTCACCCGAAAGATCGGCGATCTGGCGCCCGGCACGCTGATCGGGATCGATGGCCCCTATGGCACCTTCACGCTTGACCGTCATCACGGCGATCACGTCGTGCTTATCGCGGGCGGGGTGGGCATTGCGCCGATCATGGGATTGCTGCGCGATCTGGTCGCCCGGCGCGATCCGCGCCCGGTTCGCGTTGCCTATGCCGCCGGCCGCCCCGAGAACATGGCCTGCCTTGACGAGATCGAGGCGGCGAAAACGGTGCTGGACCTCAAGGTGATGCTGATCAGCGAAGAACCGGCCGAGGGATGGACAAACCCGACAGGCCTGCTTGACCGTGGAAAGCTGACCGAGCTTCTTGGCGGGCTTGATCCGGAACGGACGGTGGTCCTCATGTGCGGGCCGGGCGCCATGGTGACGCAGGTCTCGGATATGCTGCTGGACGTGGGGGTGCCGATGAACGGCATCGTCTACGAGCGGTTCGACTACGGCGGCGGCCTGTCCGCACGGCAGGACCGTCAACGCACGCACGCGTTTCTTGGCCTGTTCATGGTGTTGAGCGTATCCGTCATAGGGTTGTCGGTGTTGCTCTTCTGAGGGCAGGTCGAAGTCAGACAGGAGGCGTATCGCATGAAATTCGTAGTGGCGCTGGCTATCGTGTTGGCTGTCGTTTTGGCTGGCCTGATCTGGCTTGCGCTATACGACAAACGCGCCGATGCGGCGGAATGGCGGCGTTTGGCCGCGCTTCAACCCGAAGATCCCCGGCGCTTTTCCGACTCCATGGTCGCGGACCTGCCAGAGCCGGCCCGGCGATACTTCGGCTACACCATCGCGCCCGGCACGCCGCTCTTGCCGGTTGTCCAGATCGACATGACCGGGCGGTTCAGCCTCGGAACAAAGGACGATCCGCGCTATCAGCCCATGCAAGCACGCCAGATCCTTGCCGTGCCCGAGGGGTTCGTCTGGTCGATGCGAACGCTTGGTGGACTGCCGCTATCGGGGTCGGATACCGGGCGCTGGACCCGCTTTCGCATGCTCTGGCTGATCCCGGTCGCGCGAATGGGCGGCACGTCCGATCACGAAAGATCGGCCTTTGGCCGGTACGTGGCCGAGGCGGCGTTCTGGTCCCCCGCCGCGCTGCTGCCGGGGCCGGGGATCACATGGGCGCCCGTGGATGGCGACACCGCCCGCGTCACCGTCAGCCACGAGGCGCTGACGCAATCCGTTGATATCACCGTCGATACTGAAGGGCGGCCCGTTCAAGTAGCGTTTCAGCGCTGGAGCAACGCGAACCCGCAAAAGGTGCACCGGTTGCAGCCGTTCGGCGGATACCTCTCGGACTTCCGCAAGGTTGGCGGCTACCGCCTTGCCCACCGGGTCGAGGCGGGCAACATGTTCGGCACCGACGACTATTTTCCGTTCTTCATGGCCGACATCAGCGCGATCCGGTTCCCCGGCAGCCATGACGCGCCCTGAGCGCCGGTCGCGGCGGGCAGCGGATCCTATTCCCACTCCATCTGTTCATAGGTGGTTTGCGCGTTGCGCCCCGCCAGGCTGTCGAACTGCGCCAAATAGGAAAAGGCCGTCTGGTCCACCTTCGGTGCCTGCATGATGTCGCCGCCCTCGTCTATCAGGGTGCCGATCCGGGTGCGCAGGTTCACCAGGTAGTCGTAGGTGTCGCGGCGTGCCTGCTCAAGCGTCGTGGCAGGGCCGTGCCCCGGCACAACATGGGCGGGGGCATATGCCGCCATCGCTTCGAAGGCCTTGATCCAGCTCCGAACATTGGATTGGCTGCCGACCCCCAGTATGCGCTGGACATAGACGATGTCCCCGGTGAACATCACGCTGCGATCTTTCAGCCAGACGAAACTGTCGCCGGGCGTGTGCGCCTGGCCGCGATGCATGATCTCGAAGGTGAAACCGCCGACATCAAGCGAATGATCGGTGTCAAAGGTGACATCGGCATAGGCCGGCTCGGTCCCGTCCAACCCGTCCCCGATCAATTGCGCCAGCGCCGTCATCTGCATCGAGCCACGATCCTTGTGATCGGCAACCGCCGCCTCGGACGCGATCACGGTCGCGCCCTGCGCCTGCCAATATCCGTTGCCAAGCCAGCGGTGATCCTGCCCGCCGGTGTTGATGACATAGGTCACGGGCTTGTCGGTGATTGTGTCAATGGCGGTGTCGATCATCTTGGCCCCCTTCCACGATCCGCCCGGATCGATCAACACGACGCCCGCGCCGGTGACGACCACGCCAAACGTGGCGTTGTTGCCAAGGTTCGCTGGATCGCGCTGCGTCATCGGGCCGACCAGAGCCCAAACGTCTTTGGTGACGGCTTGGATTTCAAGAGTACCCGCATGCGCCGCCCGTGGCACGGCGGCCGCGACGGCGCAGGCGACCAGGACCATAAAGGCACCTAGACGCCCGGCGGTGGCAGTCAGTCGTGTTTGCATGGTCGCACCCTTCCCTGTGTTCCCCACATCTCATATGCGCCATAATCGATGTGATCGAAATGTGCCCTGCCGTCGCAGGGGCCCGGCGCGCGGTTGACCCGCCGCGCGCCCCCGCCTTGGGCCGGCACTGTACGAATCGCACATCTCACGCCGCGAAACGTCCGTTTGCGCGCAAGCGCCAATCGTTGCCCGACCGTGCGGCGTGGTAACGATCACGCCGGTTTCGTGAGAACAGCGCCGTGCAAGACGGCGATTCCGCGGTCGATCGAATGGGCGACGAGGCTGCGTTGGCGATGTCACACCCGGTCAAGCTGACTTTGAGGCGCGGCCGGGAGAATGTTGTTTTCATGCGCTTTTTCTCGCGGCGTTTGCATCGGCGCCCCGAATAGAAGGGCGCTGGCCGGATCATGGGCGGCGATCATGCGCATCGGCAACCTCGACCGTCTCGGCGCGCACCAGAGCCTGCCGTCCCGGCAACAGCAGCTTGGGCGGCTGCAAGGTGGCGAGGGTCAGCCGCAGGTCGGGATGGGCGCGGAATTCCGGCAGCGCCGGTGTCCAGCGCCGCGCGGGCGCGCTCGGCCATCGGATAGGTGGATAGGCCGGGATTGTTCTGGAAGTAGTAGTTGCCGATCTGCGAATGCCCCGAGAGCGGCACGTGGCTGACGACCAGGAGCGGGCGATCGGCGGCTTGGGCCAGGCGCTGCAACCACAGCAGGTCGGCCTCGCGCAGAACAAAGCCCGAGTGATCGGCGCCGCGGTGGATGCGACTGTCGGCGCGCCACAGCGCGATGCGCCAGCCGCCATATCGTGGATTTCATGACCCAGCGACTGACCGAGGAGTTCCTCATTCTGCGCAACGCTCAGGTGATCGCGGTCGTGATTTCCGTTAAGGTGCCAGATCGGTTTCTCGACCGCGCGGAAGGCCTCGGCCACCTCGGCCCCGAGCCGCAGATCGGTATCGCGATCAACGTCGGAAATCCGGTCGCCCAGATCGAGCACATAAGGGATGTGGCCCGGCTTCGGTGCCCAGTTCACGTCCTTGCGCATCGCCCAGCTTTCAAACGGACGGTAAAGCGGCAGTACCGGCGGGTCCTGCTTGATGCGCTCCATCAGTTCGGCATAGGCGGCCTTGCGGGTCTCGACATCGGTGGAGAAACGGAACCGCTCCCAGATCTCGGCGTATTCTGCGTCGGTGTTGAAGCGCCCTTCGCCCTCGGACGGTCCGTTCGGGGCCCACATCACCCCGAAAGAGCCGAACGGGTCGGCGAAATACATCGGGTTCGACCAGTTGCGGGTCATCATCTCGGGCGATCCGCAGGACCATTTCTCGGCGATGTTCACACGGCCGTTGATGCCGACCTCCTTCCACATCTCGGTGATGGCCTGGGCGGCCAGCAGACCATTGGTGTAGTATGTCGGGTGGGTGTCGAAGGTGATCTCGAACCCGTCATAGCCGACCTCTTTCAAAAGCTCCTTGGCCTTTTCGGGGTTGTATTCGAAGGTTTCCAGTTCGGGTATGTAGAGTGCGCCGTATTCCTCGAGCGTATGGGTCGAAGGGACCACCGCCTTGCCCAGCCACAGCGCCTCGTTGAGCATGTCGCGGTCGATGGCCATGCTCATCGCCTGGCGAATGCGCGGATCGCGCAACTTGGGGTGATTCACGTTCATGATCATGACGTGAAACAGCGGCGTGGCGCTGCCTACCGTGCGCAGGTTGCTGTCGCCCTCGATCAGCGCCAGCTGGTCGGGCGCGATGTTGGTGATGATATCGGCCTCGCCTGTTTTCAGGGCAGTCAGGCGCGAGGCGGTTTCCGGGATGTGCTGAACGGTGACCTTTTCCAGCGGCGCCTTGTCGCCCCAGAAGCCGTCGAAACGTTCCCAGGCCACGCGCTCGCCCGGCACGAATTCGGCCACGCGGTAGGGGCCGGTGCCGACCGGGGCCAACGAGAAGGCCTCGAAATCATCATGTTCGGCCACTTTCGGGTCGCCTGTCAGGCCCTTGGTGTAGTCTTCGGGGATGATCATGACCTGCTGCAGGTTCAGCAGGGTTTCCCACAGCGGCTCTTCCTTTTCGACGCTGACGCGCACGGTCAACTCGTCGACCTTTTCGGCCTTGACGAAATTGCCAAGCCGATCGCGCGAGCGCACCACGTAGGGCGGGAAATCGGCCTGGTACATGCGGTTGAGCGAGAAGACGACGTCGTCCGCGGTCATCGCCTCGCCGTTGTGGAAGGTCACGCCCTCGCGCAGTTTCAGTTCCATGACCTTGGGCTCGACCAGCTTCCATTCGGTGGCCAGCGCCGGCACCCATTCGGTGTCCAGCGTGTCGTGGTTCTTGCCGATCAGGGTGTCGAAAGCGTTGTAGTAGAATTGCGAGCCGACATTGGAATGGTCGCGGCCGGGGTCGAGATAGCTCGATACGTTGGCGGCGCCGACGGTGAGGGTCTGGGCCGTGGCGGCCGAGGCCAGAGATGCCGTCTACGAGGCGGTCGCGCTTGGGATCGGGGGCGGCTTCATGTGGCGTTTCGGAACCTACCGCTCAGACACCGTGCGCCGCATCAGGGTGCCTGAATTCGCGTCCACCGTGGATGAGGCCGTATTTGTCCTTGCCGACGAACGGAATTCGCTCGTTGATCTATTTTTCAACGTCGCCAGACAGCTCCGGCCAGATGTGTTGATACAGATCTGAGATTTCTTGAATGGCGGGATCTTCAATTTCTGTGCCGGCATCCCCAAACAAAAGCAACGCCACGCCTGAAATCTCCGGGAACGATGTCAGTCCTGAAATGGCCAGGGTCCGGGGAAGGTGCCTGTCGGAAGGGCGTCCGAGACAAGACCGCCATGCGCCGCGCCTTGCCAGCGGTAAACCGTCACCGCCCCCGGCTCCAGGGTCAGAGCCGCCTCGACATCCTGGCGATGGTCGGTCGCGACCGCGTGACAGGGCGCTGGGGCGATCTGGCAGGGAATGCGCCCGATCTGGCCGGTCACCGCCCGGTGGACATGACCCGAGATCATGCGGAGCTGGCCCGGGTGGGCCTCGAGCCGCTTCATCAGTGCGGCACCGTTGCGCAGGTTGTCGGCATCCATGGCCGGATTGCCGGCATGCATCCAGGGGTGATGGGTGGCCACGACCGCGGGCTGATCGCCGATGGCGCGGAGCGAGGCGTCGAGAAAGGCGAGCGCCTCGGGCGCGAGCGCACCATGATGGGCGCCCTCGAGCAGGGTGTCGAGGGCGATCAAGCTGAAATGCCCAAAGTCCCGGGTCCAGTGGATTGGTCCCTCCGCGGGCATCCACGGCTGATCTGAGAAGGCCGCACGCATAGCGTCGCGCCGGTCATGGTTGCCCGGAATGGCCATCCACGGCAGGTCGAGGTTGGTCATCAGCGATGCAAAATGGGCGTATTCCTCCGGCGTGCCGTGATCGGTCAGGTCGCCGGTCACGATGGCACAGTCGATTCCGTCCATCAGCGGCAGCTTCGCGTTGATCGTCCCGATCGCCCGCTGCAGGGCGGTTGCCGTGTCGGAGCGGCCATAGGCCAATGCGCCCCGGGGAACGATATGCGTGTCGGTGATCTGGATGAACCCGGGCATCAGACGACCTCGTCTTCGGGCAGGATCAGGATCGCTTCGGGCGCGATAGACAGGCGCACGGTTTCGCCCGGTTGCGGGGCGCTCAGGCCACTGTGCAAGGCGAACAGCGGGCCGGGCGCGGCACCAGACAACGCGATCCGGTAGTGGGTCCCGAGAAAGGTCACAGTTTCGACGCGCGCGGCCACCGGGCCTTCGGCGTTTAACCGGATGTCCTCGGCGCGGGCGTAGGTGGCGTGCCCTTCCGCGGCCCCGACAAGGGGAAGCGAGCCGCCGTCGAGATGCAACTGGTCCGCCTCGACCCGGCCCTGCAGGCGCATGGCGTCGCCCACGAAACGCGCGACAAAGCCGGTCGCGGGCTTGCGATAGAGCGCCTCGGGCGTGCCGATCTGGACGACCTGCCCCTGGTTCATCACGGCCACGCGGTCCGCTATGGCCATGGCCTCGTTCTGATCGTGGGTCACGAAAATCGCGGTCGTGCCGAACCGGCGCAGGAGCATCGCCAGTTCGTCCCGCAACTCGCCCCGCAGCGCGGCATCCAGCGCTGAAAGCGGCTCGTCAAGCAACAGCACGCGCGGGCGCGGCGCGATGGCGCGGGCCAATGCCACGCGCTGGCGCTGTCCGCCCGACAGCGCGGTGATCGGCCGTTCGGCATAGGGCTCCAACCGGCACAGGGCGATGACTTCCTCGACACGCACGTCGACTTCGGCCTTAGTCAGTTTCTGCATCTTCAGGCCGTAGCCGATGTTGCCGCGCACCGACATGTTGGGAAACAGCGCGTAGGACTGGAAGACCATGCCGATCCTGCGTTGTTCGACCGGCTGGCGGGTCACGTCCTCTCCGTCGAACCTGATTTGTGCCCCGGGGTCCGGTGCCTCAAGCCCGGCAACGATCCGCAGCAGGGTGGATTTTCCGCACCCCGAGGGGCCGAGCAGCGATACGATCTCGCCCCGGGCGATCTCGAGATCCGTCGGCAGAAGCGCCTGGGTGCCGCCGGGAAAGGTCTTGGCGATGTTGGTCAGGGTCAGTGTCATTGCATATTCCTCTGGGCGCGTGCGCTTGCCCATTGCATGGCCATCAGAAGCGGCACGATCATCACGAAAAAGACCAGCGTGTAAGCCGAAGCAACCTCCAGCCGCATCGAGGCGTAGCTGTCGGCAAGGCCCACCGGCAAGGTCTTCAAGTAAGGTGTGTGCAGCATCCAGGTCAGGTTGAATTCGCCGATCGAAAGCGTCACCACGGTCAGCGCCCCGGCGAGGATCCCCGGCAACGCGTTCGGCACGACGATATCGACGAACCGCCGCGCGGGCCGGGCGCCAAGCGACGCTGCCCCTTCCTCAAGCGATCTCAGGTCGATGGTGGCAAGGACCGACAGGACCGAGCGCACCATGAACGGCAGCGTATAGAGGACGTGACCGACGAGAATGAAGCTCCAGTTGGTGCGGAACCCCTGGTACGTGCCGTAGAGCTGCAGCAGCGCCAGTGCCAGCGCGAGACCGGGAATGGCCAGCGGCAACGAGGTGAATTCCTCCAACACGCGCGACGCCCGGCCGGGATTGCGCGCAAGGGCATAGGCCGCCGGCACCCCGAGGATCAGGGTCACGGCCAGGCACGCCAGCGCCAGCCGGATCGACAGAAAGATGCTGCCGGAATAAAGCTCCCAAACCTCGCCGACCCACTTCAGCGTCAGGCCGGAAGACAGGCCCCTGAAGTAGTTCACAGTCAGCCCGGCCTGAACCGACTGGATGATCGGGATCAGCAGGAAAGCACAGGCCAGAAGCGTGACGATCAGCGCGATGAGCTTGGTAGGGGTTTTCATCTGCTTACCCTCCTGCCGCAACGGTTTGTCCGGAGATGCTGCGCGCCATCAGCAACATGATCCATGTCACCAGCCCCAGGGTCACGGACAGGGCCGAGGCCATGGCGATCTTCGCCGAGAGGGTGAATTCGGTGTAGATTACCATCGGCAGCACATCGATGTCGGTGGCCAGCGTAAAGGCGGTGCCGAATGCGCCCATTGCGGTGGCAAAGGCGATCGCCCCGGCCGCGGCCAGTGCCGGCGCAAGCGCGGGAAGCAGCACGTCGAGGATGATCCGGTGCGGCCGCGCCCCGAGTGTCCGCGCCGCTTCCTCCAAGGCCGGATCGATCTTCTCGGCGGCGGCCATGACGGTTAGAAGGACGCGCGGGATCGAGAAATAGAGATAGCCCAGGAACAGGCCGAAAACCGAATAGGCAAAGACCAAATGACCCGGCACGATCTGGTTCACGAGGCCTTGCCGACCGCCAAGAAGAATGATCATGAAGCCCACGACGACGCCCGGAAAGGCCAGCGGCAGCGTCAGGATCGACAACAGGGCATTGCGGCCTGTGAAACGGTTACGGACAAGAAACAGCCCCGCAGTGGTCGAGATCACCAGCGCGGCCGCCGTGACAGCGAGCGAGACGGCAACCGTCTGCACCAGCGTCGACAGGTATCGCGGGGTTTGCAGGATCTGCAGGTAGATACCCCAGCCCGCATCGCTTTCGCTGGACGCCATGATCAGCCGCGCCAGCGGAAGCGCCAGAAAGGCCAGGGTGAAGATGGCCAGCGGCACCAGGCAGAGCATCACGAAGTGGCGCTGCGTCATTGTTCAGTGTCCTTGCATTCTGTGAAACGGGCGGGGCACATGTGCTCCGCCCGGTCCGGCGTGGCGCTTAGTCGACCTCGGAGAGGTACCGCTCACCAAAGCCCGCCTGCGCGCGTTCCATCTCGGCGTAGTCCACGGCAACCGCACGGTCGTAGTCGGAAGCCGGCAGGAACTTTTCTGCCACCTCGGCCGGCAACTCGACCGGACGCGCGGGCTGCAGATAGGCATTCGTCCAGATCGCCTGACCTTCATCGGACATGATGAAATCCAGCACCTTCTTGCCGGTCTCTTCATGCGGCGCGTTCGCCACGAGGCTCATGACATAGGGCACGCGCACCGAGCCCTCGCAGGGCAGCACGAATTCGAAGTTGCCGTCCTCTTCGTATTTGCCGCGATAGGCGTTGAAATCGTAGTCGAAGAGGATCGGAATCTCGCCGGACACGACGCGGGCGAAAGACGTCTGCTTGGGCACGATCGGATCGTTCTCGGCCAGCGTGTTGAAGTACTCGATCGCCGGGTCGAAGTTGCCCAGATCACCACCATTGGCCATGTTCACCGCCACGGCGCCGGCATAGCCGACGAAGGCCGACGACGGGTCGAGATAGCCCACCATGCCGCGATATTCGGGCTTGGTCAGATCGGCCCAGCACTGCGGCACCGGGGCACCGGCAAGCGCATCGACGTTCACGAAGAGGCCAAGCGTGCCATAGTGCGTGGCGAACCAGCGGCCCTCGGGATCCTTCAGGCCGTCCGGGATCTCGTCGAAGCCTGCGGGCTTGTACGCCTGCGCAACGCCTTCGCTGCTCGCCTTGATGCCGGTGGTGACGCCGTAATAGGCGATGTCGGCCACCGGGCTGGCGCGTTCGGCCAGCAACTGGCTCAGGGTCTGGCCAGAGTTCTTGTTGTCATGCGGCATCTGGACGCCAAGCTCTTCTTCGACAGCCTCCAGCATCGAGGCCCAATCGGCCCATTGCGGCGGGCAGTTGTAGCAGACGGCATCTTCGGCAAAGGCCGGTGCGGTGATCGCAGTTGCGAAAAGCGCAAAAAGAACAGTATGTTTCATTAGTTCATCCTTGTTTGAGATCGGTCTTGAGCGAGGGAACTGACGGCGGCCAGGGGGCAACCTGGTCGTCGTCACGGTTTTCCGCGCCGGGCCGCGCGAGCGTGGCACCGGCACGAAAAGTGAAAGGGAGGGGCGGATGCTGAACGGGCGCCTCTCCCTGCATCAGGTCCAGAAGGCTCTGCGCGGCCTGGCGGCCCATCGCCTCTGGTGTTGTCTCGATGGTGGTCAGTGGCACTTCGAGCAGGCGGCCGATTTCGATCCCGTCGAACCCAACGACCGACAGGTCCCGCGGCACGCACCGGCCCATCAGGCGAGCGGCCGACTGCACCCCGATTGCGAGGAAGTCGTTCGAGGCGAAGATCGCGGTCACGCCATTAAGCGAGCCGAGGATACCGGCCAGCAGCTCCGGCGTGTTGGCTTCGGCCTCGCTCAGTTCGATGAGCGTGGGATCCGGCAGGCCACGGGCCCGGCATTCCGCGTGAAAGCCCGCATAGCGATTGCGGGACCGGTCCGAACTGGCAAAGCGCAGCGCCAGGAATGCCGTCTGCCAGTGGCCCAGTTCGGCGAAGCGCCGCGCGACCTCGCGCGCGGCGACGAAATTGTCGACGTGCGCTGTTGGCAGTCCATCTATTGGATCGTGGAACATCAGGGAAACGGGGATGCCGCGTTCACGCGCCAACCCAAGCGCACTGCTGCGCGCCGGCGCGACCATCGTCACGATCAGGCCATCGACCTCCTTTTCGACAAGTGTCGAAATCGCGTCGCTGTCGGCGTCGGCCTCATAATTCGAACTCGAAATTAGAAGCTGGTAGCCCGTGCCAGCCAACGCTTCTTGCGCGCCCTGTACCGCTTCGGCGAAGACAGGATTTGCCAGGGACGGCACGAGGCAGCCAATTGTCATGGAACGGCTGCTCTGCAGAGCGCGGCCCCTGGAGCTGAAGGAAAATCCAAGCTCGCGCGCGGCGTTCTGGACCCGCTCACGAACATCCGGGCTGGCCGGGCCAGAAGCGTTCAGCACACGGCTGGCCGTTGCCACACCGCATCCAGCCGCGCGGGCCACATCCTTGATGGTAACTTTCGGTCTCTGGGTCATGGGCCACGCTCAATGGAAACGTTTCCACGCTCTTCTAACGTCGATTCTCTACAGGAATGTGACACTCACCAAGCGATGTCGCGCGGTCAAAACGACGTCGAGAAACAGATAGGTTGCCGAAATTTCGCACGCACAACGCTGTCTTGCCGGGCGCGCTGCAATGGGAGGTAATCACGCCGAGACAACGAAAGCATCGACACAGTGGCGTCATTATTCCACCCCGCGCCACCCCGGATCGAGTTCTGCATCCCGGCAGACAGAGCCACATAGATGGAAGTTGCCGATATTATTGAGGGGAATTGGTAGCGGAGGAGGGACTTGAACCCCCGACACGCGGATTATGATTCCGCTGCTCTAACCACCTGAGCTACTCCGCCAAAACCGGTATGCCACTTACGAAAGCTGCCCCACCCCGTCAAGGGCCAAACGCTTCCTCGTCTCCAGAAAGATGCACGCCGCGAAATGCGCGGCTCAGCCCCTGCCCCGCCGCCGCCCTTCACCCCCTGTTTGATCGGGCCCGAGTCAACCAGGGTCAATCATCAAGCCGTGGTCGCTTGCATGTCACCACATTTCCACATCATCATACGCCCAAATGACACAGACAGGAGCATGAACCGTGCTGGAAGACGTCAAGACCATCGTCGGCGCCACTAATGTCAGCGAGGGCGCGGACATGGCCCGCTGGACCCACGACTGGACGGGTATCTACCACTGGCGCCCGCTGGCCGTAGTGCGCCCGGCGAACACCGACGAAGTGTCAAAGGTGATGCGCCTGGCCCATGAAACCGGAACGCCCGTCGTTCCCGTTTCGGGCAATAGCGGCCTGTCGGGCGGCACGCAGGCCGATGGCGCGTTGATGCTGTCGCTGGACCGCATGAACACCATCCGCGAGGTCCGCGCTCCTGCCCGCATCGCGATCGTCGAGGCCGGTGTTGTCCTCACGGCCCTGCACGACGCCGCCGATGCCGAGGGGCTGATATTCCCGCTGACATTCGGCGCGCGCGGCTCGGCGATGATCGGCGGCTGCCTGTCCACCAACGCGGGCGGCTCCAACGTCCTGCGCTATGGTAACACCCGCGATCTTTGCCTCGGGCTCGAGGTGGTCCTGCCCGATGGCCGCGTCATGGACCTGATGAGTGAACTGCACAAGGACAACTCGGGCTATGACCTGCGGCACCTGATGATCGGCGCCGAAGGTACGCTGGGCATCATCACCGCGGCGGTGCTCAAGCTGGCCCCGAAACCCCGCGCCTATGCCACCGCGATGGTCGCGGCGCCCGACCTCGATCAGGCGCTGATCCTGCTCAATCGCCTGCAAGAGGCCACCGGCGGCACGGTCGAGGCATTCGAATACATGCCCCGCACCTATATCGAGGGCCACCTCGCCCGCTTCAACGACGCGCGCGAGCCGTTCGATGACCCCCATGACGTGAACATCCTCGTTGAGGTCGGAACCACCACCCCGCGCGACAGCACCCCCGGCCCCGACGGGCAGGTGCCGCTGACGTCCTACCTCGAGGAGGTGCTGGGATCGATGTTCGAGGATGGCACCCTGCTCGATGCGGTTGTCGCCCAGAACGACAGCCAGCGCGCCGCGATGTGGGCCCGACGCGAGGCCGCCGCCGAGATCGCCCTTGCGCGCCGCCCGATCGTTGTGACGGACATCGCCGTGCCGCTTGACCGGGTCGCGACCTTCCTGACCCGGATCGAGGCGCGATTGCCCACGCTCGACCCCGGCGCCGAAAGTATCTCGGTCGCGCATCTTGGCGATGGCAACGTCCACTTCACCGTCTGGCCAAGCACCGATGACACCGCCGTTCACGACGCCATCAACGAGGCGGTCGAGGACGAAGTGCTCAGGCTCGGCGGCAGCTTCTCGGCCGAGCACGGCATCGGCACCTCCAAGCTGCCCTCGATGAGCCGGCGCAAGAACCCGGTCGCCGTGGACGCGATGCGCGCCATCAAGGCCGCGCTCGATCCCAAGGGCATCATGAACCCCGGCAAGGTTCTCCCGCCCGAGACCAGCTAGCCCTGTGCCCGTGCATCTTCTGGCCTGAAATATCCCGGGGGAGGCGCCCATCGGGCGACGGGGGCAGAGCCCCCTATCGCCAGCTGAAAAAGTCCCGCCCCGCCTGCGTCAACAGGAACGCGGCCATGGCGCGGCCGATCTCGGCGCCATCCTCTACCGGGCCGCTGCGCGCATCGCTGATCACCTCCGAGCCGTCCGGCCGCAGCACCTCGCCGCGCAGGTGCAAGGTGCCGCCCGTGATCTCGGCCAGCCCCCCGATCGGTGTCTCGCACGACCCGTCGAGCCCGGCCAGGAACGCGCGCTCGGCCGCCAGCAGCGTCGCGGTCCCGTGGTCGTGGATCGCGGCCAGCATCTCGGCGGCGCGGCTGTCATCCTCGCGCCGCTCGATCCCGATGGCGCCCTGCGCCACGGCGGGCAGCATGTCCTCGGGGGCGATGGCCGAGCGGGCCACGTGCGCCATGTCCAGCCGGTTCAGCCCGGCCATGGCCAGGAACGTCGCGCTGGCCACCTCCTCGCTCAGCTTGCGCAGGCGAGTCTGCACGTTGCCGCGAAATTCCACCACCTCGAGATGGGGAAACCGGTGCAGCAATTGCGCCCGGCGCCGCAGGCTCGAACTGCCCACGCGGGTCCCTTCTGGCAACTCTGCAAGGCTTTGATATTTCAACGAAACAAAGGCATCGCGCGCGTCTTCGCGCGGCAGGTAGGTGTCTAGGGTCAGGCCCGGAGGCTGCGCCGAGGGCATGTCCTTCATCGAATGAACGGCGATGTCGATCGCCCCCGATGTCAGCGCCTCCTCGATCTCCTTGGTGAACAGCCCCTTGCCGCCGATCTCTTTCAGCGGCCGGTCCTGCACTTTGTCCCCTGTTGTCTTTATGACAACGATTTCAAAGGCTTCCTGATCAAGGTCAAAGGCGGATGACAACCGATCTCGGGTCTCATACGCTTGGGCCAGTGCCAGCGGAGAGCCGCGCGTGCCGATCCTGAGCGGTTGGGCGGGGGTGGGGAGGTTTGCAATCATGGAAAAACCTGTAATCGCGGCAGGTTGTCCTGACAAGCACTGAGGCGCTTGACATCTTGTCGCCGGGGGGTGACGACAGCCCTAAGCGAAGGGGATTACCATGGCTGAAAAGACGATATTGCGCGCGCTTGCAGGTGAAACACAAGATGTGCCACCAATCTGGATGATGCGGCAGGCGGGGCGTTACCTGCCGGAATACCGTGCCACGCGGGCGAAGGCAGGTGATTTCCTTTCCTTGTGTTATAACAGTGACTTGGCAACCGAGGTCACGCTGCAGCCGATCCGGCGCTACGGGTTCGACGCGGCCATCTTGTTCGCCGATATTTTACTTGTTCCCCAAGCACTTGGCGCCGACCTATGGTTCGTTACCGGCGAAGGGCCGCGGCTTTCGACGATCACGTCGCAGGCGGAGCTGGAGCAGCTCCGCCCGGTCGCCGACATCCACGAAACCCTTTCGCCGATCTACCAGACCGTGCGCAACCTGTCGCAAGAGTTGCCGCGCGACATCACGCTGATCGGATTCGCAGGCGCGCCCTGGACGGTGGCGACCTACATGATCGCCGGGCGCGGCACCCCGGACCAGGGGCCCGCGCACGCGCTCAAGCAGGAAAACAAACCCGTTTTCGAGGCCCTTTTGGACCGCGTCACCGAGGCCACCATCGAATACCTCTCGGCCCAGATCGAGGCCGGCGCCGAGGTGGTCAAACTGTTCGATAGCTGGGCCGGATCGCTCAAGGATAAAGATTTCGAAAAGTATTCGCGCGATCCCGCCGCGCGCATCGTCACCGAATTGAAACGCCGCCATCCGGGCATCCCGGTCATCGCCTTTCCGCGCGGGGCGGGTGACAAATACATCGGCTTTGCCCGCGCCACGGGCGCAGATTGCGTTGCAGTGGACGAAACCGTCAGCCCCGAATGGGTGGCAAAACACCTGCAACCCGATAGCTGCGTGCAGGGAAATCTCAAGTCATCCCATATGGTTACGGGCGGCGATGCGATGATCTCGGAGACCCGCCACATTGTCGAGGCGCTACGCAATGGGCCGCATATCTTCAACCTTGGGCACGGCATCACCCCCGATGCCGACCCCGACAACGTCCAACGCATGATCGACGCGATTCGCGGCTGATGCGTGAGGGCGCGAAACGGACGTAGCGTACGTTTCGCGCCCTCAACTGCCAGGTTCGTACGATTGTTGGCCCTGCGCCCGTATTAGCGCGGCGCGGCGCGGGTCATACCCATTTCGCCAGCGGCGGCAGGCTCATCAGGACGGCGTTGGCGTCGTGCCCGGTTTCCAGGCCGAACTTGGTGCCCCTGTCATAGACGAGGTTGTATTCGGCATAGAGCCCGCGATGCACAAGCTGCGCATCGCGGTCGGCGTCGGTCCAGGGTGTATCGCGCCGCGCCTCGATGATCGGCAGGAACGCGGGCAGGAACGCGCGGCCGACATCTTGGATAAAGGCGAAATCCGCCTGCCAGTCGCCGGTGTTGTGATCGTCCAGGAAAATCCCCCCCACCCCGCGCGCGCGGTGGCGGTGCGGGATATAGAAATACTCGTCCGCCCAGGCCTTGAACCGGGGGTAATAGGTGGGGTCGTGGCGATCGCAATGCTGTTTCTGGACGGCATGGAAATGAGCGGTGTCCTCGGCGTATTCGATGCACGGGTTCAAATCCGACCCGCCGCCGAACCACCACGCGCCGGGGGTCCAGAACATGCGCGTATTCATGTGCACGGCGGGGCAATGCGGGTTTTGCATATGCGCCACCAGGCTGATGCCGCTGGCCCAGAACCGCGGATCATCCGCCATCCCCGGCACGCCGCGCGCGGCCATCGCGGACTGCGCCCGCTCGCCCAGGTGGCCGTACACCTCGGACACGTTGACGCCGACCTTCTCGAACACGCGCCCGCCGCGCATTACGCTCATCAGGCCGCCGCCCGCGTCGCTGCCATCGTCCGAGGCGCGGCGCGTTTCGCTCACCTCGAACCGGCCGGCGGGCAGCGCGGCGGTGGGGCCAACGCCCTGGCTGTCCTCCAGCGCCTCGAAGGCGGCGACGATCTCGTCGCGCAGGGTGCGAAACCACGCGGCGGCGGATCGCTTCTCGGTCAGCATGTCGTTGTCTTGGGTCACTCTCTTGCCTCCTCGCCCCATCTGGCGCTGCCTTGTAGCAACCCCCGTCCCCGGGGGCCAGAGGACAGACCGCCCCGCCACCTGCGCGCGCACTTAGATGTTTCTTCTGACTAGGTTCGACATCTGGCACAAGAACGGCGGTGATGGCCTTGAGCGGGCATTGCACAACCGGCTGAGAAGCCGCACATCGTCGGGCCGCGGTGCGGCGATCCTCCGCTGGTGCGGGGCACTTTATTCCAGCCAAATCCGAACAACATCAGAGCGTTGCGCGGACGTCAGCCCAATCGCCGTGCCGGGGGGCGGCCCGGCGATGCGCGGCGGCCTACGGCCGCTATTCCGCGCAGGGCGTTATATGAAATGTCCGCTCAAGGCCATTCATGCCCCCGGATCGTCCGCCGATGCGCTCTCGCTTCCGAGCACTTCAATGCGCCGGGGCACCCACCGGGTCCAGCAGGGTGCGCCCGCCATCCAGCGTCAGGATCTGTCCCGTCATGAAGCGCGAGCCGTCGCTGGCCAGGAACTGCACCGTTTCCGCCAACTCGCGCGGCGAGGCGATGCGCCCCAGCGGCGTGTGCTCTTCGATCTCGCCGCGAAACTCGCTGTTGTCCTTCAGCGCGTCCTTGAGGCTGGCCGACATGACCGAGCCGAACGCCACCGCGTTGACCCGGATACGGTAATCCGCAAGCGCCACCGCCAGCGAGCGCGTCATCTGCTCCAGCGCCGCGGTGGACACCGAATAGCCCAGCAGTTCGGGGTTCGACCGCCGCGCGGCGATCGACGACAGGTTCACGATGGTGCCCGCCGGGCCGCCATCGCGCCCCTTGCTTTGCTTGATCATCCGCTTGGCCACCGCCTGCGACAGGCGCAGCGCGGTCATCAGGTTTTGCTGCAACAGCATCTCGACCGCGTCGTTTTCGGGGTCCAGCGGATCGCCCGAAACCATCTGCCGCGAGGCGTTGATCAGGATATCGACGCTGTCGAAGGCATCGATGGTGGCCGACAACAGGTTGGCAACCGTCAGCTTCTGGCGCAGATCGCCGGCGAACCATCGGAAATTGCGGTTGTCGTCGTTCGGGCCCAACTCCTTTAGCAGGCGCGCCTCGTCCATGTCGGCAAAGACGACATTGGCGCCCTTGTCCACGAAATGACGCCCGATCGCCAGGCCGATGCCGTTGGCCGCGCCGGTGACGATGGCGGTTTTTCCGGAAATTGTGAGGGACATGGGAGGGCTCCGTTGATTCCGAAGGGGGCAGGATAAGCCAGATCAGCGCCGCTGGCGAGACGGGCGCGCGGCGCTGAGCACCTTGAAGCGGCGATCGCCGTCCAGCTCGGTCACTTGCGCGAAGTGCTGCGACAGGGTCGCCTCGTAGGGCAGGTGCCGGTTGGCGACCATCCACAGGCATCCGCGCGGCGCCAGCATCGCAGCAGAGGCGGCAATGAACGCACGGCCCAGATCCGTATCGGCGGCGCGCCCGGTGTGAAAGGGCGGGTTCATCACCACCGCGTCGCAGGCGGCATCGGGGCGCCAGCGGGTCGCATCGGCCCAGTGAAACACAGCGCGCGGATCATCCACGTTCACCCGTGCACAGGCCAGTGCATCATAATCGGCCTCGACCAGGTCAATCCGCCGGACGTCGCCGCATTTCGCCAGCACCCGGTGCGACAGGTAGCCCCATCCGGCGCCCAGATCGACCACATGCGCGCCGATATCGCTGGGCAGCACATCCGCCAACAGTGCCGAGGCCGGATCGACCGCATCGGCGGAAAACACCCCTGGCGCGGTGACATACCCGCCCGCGATCGGCGCGGGGCCTGCACTGGCCCAATCGGCAAAAGCGCCGGCATGGGTGGTCAGCCATATCGTCTTGCCATGTGCCTTGGAAAAGCTTCCCGTGATCACCGCCCGCTTGCGACAATCGCGCAGGATCGAATCGATGCCGTCGGTTTTTTGTCCATCGATCACCAGGAGGCCGCCTTGCGCGGCATCCGCGGCCTGCGCGATCAGGGCACGCGCACGGGCCTTGGAGCGGGGCAGGAATACCACCGCCGCGCCGTAGGCCGTGCCATCGCGGGGCGCTTGTGTGGTGGTCCATCCGTCGGCGTTCAGCGCATCGATATCGGGGCGGAACCCTGATATCATGTCGCAGCGCGCGCGTGGCAGCACCGACAAATCCATGCCCGCACGCGGCGCGAACACGGCGATCCGTCCCTCATCGGGCAAGGCCAGCCCGCCATCGGTCAGGGCCAGCGACAGGCGCGCGGATGTCATGCGCCTATTCTTCCCGTTCCATCGTGCATTGCAGCGGATGCTGGTGCCGGCGGGCGAAATCCATCACCTGCGTCACCTTGGTCTCGGCGATTTCGTGGCTAAACACACCGACCACGGCCAGACCCTTCTTGTGAACGGTCAGCATGATCTCGAACGCTTGCGCGTGATTCATGCCAAAGAACCGCTCGAGGATATGCACGACGAATTCCATCGGCGTGTAATCGTCGTTCAGCAATAGCACCTTGTAGAGCGGTGGCCGCTTGGTTTTGGTTCGCGTTTCGACCACGACCGAGGCATCGCCGTCGCCGTCGTCGCCGCCATTCGGGCTGTCGGACATCTTTTCGTAGCGCTCTGTCATGCTGCGTGTCCTGATGCGTTTCAACTCGGGGCCGGTGACTCTGTATATAACCTGTGGGCCGCCAGTGAAAAGAGGGGGGCGAACAGCGCCCTCACAGCCAGTGTTGGGGATGGCCGCGCGCGCGCCCCAAAATGTTGATCCAAGCCGCCCATGAAGCAAATTTTTATCACAAAAAGAGTGCATTGCGCGCCATTCTTGATATGCTATTCTTTAGCATACAGGCAAGGGTCAGACCGGAAAACCGGCGGCCACAAGAGCACGAGAGGCAGTGATCGTGAAGGCTCGGAACAGGCAGCCGGCGCATGCTGGCATAATGATTCTGGCGGCGGCTTGGCTGCTGGTGGCAATGGTCGGCACAGGTATCGCCGCCCCTTATGCCGCGATGGTGATGGACGCCCGCACCGGCAAGGTTCTGCATTCGCGCAACGCCGACACCCGCCTTCATCCCGCATCCCTGACCAAGATGATGACCCTCTACATCGTGTTCGAGGCCGTCGAAAACGGCGAAATCGGGCTGGATGACAAGGTGCGCATTTCGCGCAACGCCGCGTCCGAGCCGCCCAGCAAACTGGGCCTGCGCGCCGGTCAGCGGATCAAGCTGCGCTACCTGATCCGGGCGGCGGCGGTGAAATCGGCCAACGATGCCGCCACCGCGCTTGGCGAGGCGATCGAGGGCACCGAGGCCGCCTTTGCCCGCCGCATGAACCGCACGGCCAAGGCCCTGGGCATGACGCGCACCACGTTCAAGAACATGCATGGCCTGACGGAATCGGGGCACCTGTCCACCGCGCGCGATATGACGATCCTTGGGCGGCATGTGATTTACGACTATCCGCAGTATTATAACCTGTTCTCGCGCAAGACCGCCGATGCCGGGGTGCGCCGCGTGCGCCACACAAACCGGCGGCTGCTATCCGACTATTCCGGCGCGGACGGGATCAAGACGGGCTATACCCGAGCGGCGGGCTTCAACCTGGTGGCATCGGCGCATCGCGGACGCGAGCGGGTCATCGCAACGGTGTTCGGCGGGCGGTCCACCGCGACGCGCAACGCGCGCGTGGCCGAGCTGTTGGACATGGGATTTTCCCGCGCGCCCACGCAAGTGGCCCTGCGCAAGCCGCAAAAGCCCGCCTATCATGGCTCCAGCCGTCGCGCGGGCAAGACCATCCGCATCGTGACCACCCTGCACCGCAGCCTGCGCCCGCGCCTGCGCCCCGCCCCCGCCACGCCGCAGGTCGCCTCCGCCGCGATCAAGGATGGCGTGACCGAGGCGCTGGCCGAGATACAGGCAACGCCGGACCTTCCCGATGACATCGTGGCGCCGCGCGCGCGCCCCGCAAACCTGACCATATCGCCCGAGGAAGAAGCCGTCATCGTGGCCGCCGCCAGTAGCCTGCCGCAACCGGGCGAGAGCGAGCCCGAGGCAGAAGGCGACAGGGACCCCGAACGCGAGGTGGTCACACGCATCAGCACCTCGGGCGGGCATGACTGGGGCATCAACCTAGGCCGCTACAACACCCGGCACGAGGCACAGGGCGTGTTGCTCAAGACCGCGCTGCGCGAGATGTCCACGCTGGAGGGCTCATTGCGCAAGGTGGTGCCGCGCGGCGGCGGCTATGACGCGCAGTTCATGGGACTGGATCGCGACTCGGCCGATGTGGCCTGCCGGCGGCTTCAGGCGCGGCAGATCACCTGCTTCATGATGGCGCCGGGCTGATCTCGGCGGGCGCATACGCCGCTCATGGCTTGGGGTGATCATCCCATTCGTCGTTCAGGATGCGCCGGCTGTCGCCCTCGGGGTCGTCATACTGGTTTGAGCGGATCGTGTAGATGAACCCCAACAGGCCGACACCGCCCAATAGCAGGGAAATCGGGATCAGGTAGGTCAGGATATTCATGGCGTCACCTTAGCCGCAATGCGTTCAGCGACACCGTAATGGATGACGCGGACATCGCCAAGGCCGCGATCAGGGGCGTGGCCAGACCGGCCACCGCCAGCGGCACGGCGATGATATTATAGGCCGTCGCGATGCGGAAGTTTTCGCGGATGCGCCGGGTCGCGGCGCGCGCGGTATCCAGCGCCTGCGCGATCGGCGACAGATCCCCGCCCAGCAGCACGATATCCGACGCCACCCGCGCCGCATCCAGCGCCGTCGCGGGCGAGATCGACACATGCGCCGCCGCCAGCGCCGCCGTGTCATTGAGGCCGTCGCCGACCATCAGAACATTCCGCCCCTCCTGCGAGAGTTGCTCGATGCGCGACAGCTTGTCATCGGGCAATGCCTCGGCCAGCCAATCGGTGATGCCCAGACGGGCCGCCAGCGCCTCGACCGCCTGGGTGGAATCGCCCGATATCAGGATCACCCGCTTGCCCGCGTCCATCAGGGCACGCACGGCCTCGTCCGCGCCGGGGCGCAACCGGTCACTGAAGGTAAACGCCTGCGGCGCGCGCCCCTCCACCGACAGCCACGCGGCAGTTTCCACCGTCGCGTGCGGCGCCTCCACCCACGAGGCGCGGCCAAGCCGCACCCTCAGCCCCTGCCAGAGCCCTTGCGTGCCGTAGCCCGGCACCTCGGTCAGGTCGGTCACCTTGGCGGGGGTAATTCCGGCCCCGCGTGCGGCCTGTGCCAACGCGCGCGACAGCGGATGCGCCGATGCCTCGGCCAGCGCCAGCGCGATTTGCAGATCGGCGCGCGCGTGGCTGCCCATGTTGGTCAGCTCCGGCGTCCCCTCGGTCAGGGTGCCGGTCTTGTCGAACACCACCGTATCGACGGCCGCCAGACGCTCAAGCGCGGTGGAGTGCTTGATCAGCATGCCGCGCTTGAACAGGCGCCCCGACGCGGCGGTCGTCACCGCCGGCACCGCAAGGCCAAGCGCACAAGGGCAGGTTATGATCAGAACGGCGGCGGCGATGTTCAGCGCAGTGCGCACGTCCCACGTATACAGGAACCAGCCCAGGAAACTGAGCGCCGAGAGGATATGCACCCCCGGCGCATACAGCTTGGCCGCCCGATCCGCCAACGAGGTATAGCGCGAGCGCCCCGATTCCGCGATCGCCACCAGATCGGCCATCCGGTGCAGCGATGTCTCGGCCCCCACGGCCGTGGCGCGCACCTGCAATGGGCCGGTCAGGTTGACCTCGCCGGCGCTGACGGCCTGGCCCGGCGCGGCGAATACGGGCACGGTTTCCCCAGTCAGAAGCGAGCGATCCAACTCCGACGTGCCGCTGACGATCTCGCCATCGACGGGCATGCGCCCGCCGGGGCGCACCGCCACGATATCGCCCACCGCCACCTCGGCCACGGGCAGCTGCACCTCGGCCCCGTCGCGGATGACCATGGCGCGCGGCACCTCCAGCGCGGCCAGTTCCTCGGCCGCCGACCGCGCGATGGCGCGGGTGCGGTGATCCAGGTACCGCCCCGCCAGCAGGAAGAACGTCAGCGCCAGCGCCGCGTCGAAATAGGCGTGCGCGCCCGATAGCGACGTCTCCCACAGCGACGTGATCACCGCCAGAACGATCGCCAGCGTGATCGGCACGTCCATATTGAGCTGCCCATGCCGTAGCGCCGCCCATGCATTGCGGAAAAACGGCTGCCCGGAAAACGCGATGGTCGGCAGCGTGATCGCCGCCGAGATCCAGTGGAACATGTCGCGCGTGGCGTCCGCCGCCCCCGACCAGACCGAGATCGACAGCAACATCACGTTCATCGCGGCGAACCCCGCCACCGCCAGCCGCATCAGCAGGTCGCGCCCGGCCTTGTCGGTCTGGGTGGCGGCGATGGTGCCGGGGTCCAGCTCGTGCGCCTCGTATCCGATGGCGTCCAACGCCGCGATCAGGTCTTGCGGCATTACCTCGGGCGCGGCATCCACCTGCGCCCGCTTCAGGGTCAGGTTCACCCGCGCCTCGTGCACACCGGGATAGGCGGCCAGCGCGCGCTCGACCTTGGCGATGCAGGCGGAGCAATGGATCGTCGGCAGCGACAGCGCGATACGCGCATCGCGCACCGCCACGTCACGTTCGGCCAGCGCCTCGGCCGAGGGAGCAGCCGAACAGGCCGGGCAGGCCGCGATCGAGGGGCGCGCCGCGTCTGCCATGGATCACCTTTTCACATGCAGGTTGAACCGCTGCTGAAACGGTGTGCCATCCGGCGCTATGGCATCCATATGCACCACCCAGTTGCCCCCCGCCAATTCCAGCGGCGCAACATAGGCCGAGCCGTTGAAGCTCAGATCAGGTGCCACGTCCTGCGCCACCGTTGTCGCACGGCCGACCGACACATCCAGCGCGCGCGCCTCAACCGGCACGCCCTGCGCGTCGGTGATCCGCACCACCAGAACGCCATCGCCCTGATCGGCCCGCACGGTCCAGCCAAGCGCCTCTTGCGCGGCCTTTCGCTCGTTGAAGGTCTGGCTAGCGACATAGCCGTTGCGCACCTCCAGCCCCGGAAAGGTCTTGACCGCCGAATAGGCCAGCACAAGGTTAACCCCGATGATTACGGCAAAGGCGGCGGCAAAGCCCAGGAATACATGCCGCCCGGTGAGTTTGCGTTCGGCCATCAATTGCCCTTTCCGTTAAAGATGGTGTCCTTGTAGACGCGGTCGCCGTTGGCGTTGTCCTCGACCCAGATGCGGATATCGACACGTTCACTCATCGCTGGACCGGACCGGGCCGGCGCGGTGACATAGACGCGCTGTTGCAGCGTGCTGTCGGCAGGCACCGGGACCGCGCTGTAGGGCGTGCCCTCGATCTGCAAGCGCAGCGACGGATCGCCCTTGACCGCCAGGTTGAACATGCGTTCCTCGCCATGCTTGTTGCGCAGCCGCACGTCATAGGTGTTGCGGATCGCGCCATCGGACATGGTGACATAGGTCGGGTTGCGCACCGGCGCCACCGTCAGCCCGATATCCGAGCGCACGAACAGCGCCACGATCAGGCCCACGCCAACCAGCGCCCAAAGCACGGTGTATAGGATCGTGCGCGGGCGGAACACGTGCTGCCAGACCGGCTTGGGCGGGTGGCCCGCGCGCTCGCGGGTTTCATCGGTCAGGGCCATGTAATCGATCAAACCGCGCGGTTTGCCGATCCGCTCCATCACGTCATCGCAGGCATCGATGCACAGCGCGCAAGTGATGCATTCAAGCTGCTGACCGTCGCGGATATCGATGCCCATCGGGCAGACGTTGACGCAGGCCATGCAATCGATGCAATCGCCCAATTCCTCGGCGCCCTCGCCCTTGCGGTGCTTGCCGCGCGGCTCGCCGCGCCACTCGCGGTAGCCCACGACAAGGCTATCCTCGTCCAGCATCGCCGCCTGGATGCGCGGCCAGGGGCAGGCGTAGATGCAGATCTGTTCGCGCGCAAAGCCGCCGAACAGGAACGTCGTCAGCGTCAGAACCAGGACGGTGATATACGCCACCGGGTGCGCATCCAGAGTGAACAGATCCCGCGCCAGCGTCGGCGCATCGGCGAAATAGAACACCCACGCGCCGCCCGTCGCCAACCCGATCAGGAACCACGACACCCATTTCGTCACCCGCAGACGGGCCTTGCGGAAATCCAGCTTTTTCTGGCGGTGCAGGCGCAGGCGCGCGTTGCGGTCGCCCTCGATCCACCGCTCGACCAGGATATAGAGATCGGTCCACACCGTTTGGGGGCAGGCATAGCCGCACCACACCCGGCCAAGCGCCGAGGTGAACAGGAACAGGCCCAGCCCCGCCATCACCAACAGACCCGCGATGAAATAGAACTCGTGCGGCCAGATCTCGATCCAGAAGAAGAAGAACCGCCGATTCGCCAAGTCGATCAGCACCGCCTGGTCCGGCAGGCTCGGCCCCCGATCCCAGCGGATCCAGGGGGTGATATAGTAGATGCCCAACGTGACGATCATGATCGCCCATTTCAGGTTCCGAAACTTGCCTGAAACACGGCGGGGAAAGATCGGTTCGCGCGCCTCGTACAGGCTCGGCGGGGCTTCGGGTTCGGTGTTGGCCACAGATTCGCTCCGAAATATGTGCTTGGAATTGTGCCTCTTGTCACAGGGATAAGGCCAGAGGGCTTTGACCTGTGTCAAATCTGAGTCTGATACCTATCTATTCCTTTCGCCCGCCTCTTCCAACGCGGCCTGCCGCCGCAGCCACGCGGCAAAGGCCCGTGCCGGCGGGCGCAACACGCCGGGGCGCGTCACAATGTAATAAGCGGTATCCTCGGGCTCCTCGAACAGCAGCCGCAGACGCCCAGCGGCGATGTCGTCCTGCACCCATTGCAGCACCGTCAGCGATACCCCCTGCCCCTGCCGCAGCCCCTCCAGCAGCAAGTTGCCGGGCACCTGCGTCAGTCCCCCGGCGCGCTGCGTCGCGAGCCCTTTCTTGCGCAGCCAATCGGTCGCCTCGGAGGTACCGTATTCCTGCACCCACGGCAGATCCAGAAGGTCCGCCGGCCCGTCGATCCGCCGATCCCCCACCAGCGACGGCGCCGCCACCACCACCAGCGGCGATGTGAACAGCCGCTCGGCCTGCAACCCCGGCCAATGGCCCAGCCCGTGACGCACCGCGATGTCAATGCCCCCCGGCTCCAGCGCGACGCGCTGCGGGGTGGGGTTGATCATCACATCCACATCGGGGTGGCGATTGCGGAAATCCACCAGCCGCGCCATCAGCCATTGCGCGGCAAAGCTGGGCGTCGTCGTCACCTGGAGCGGGCGGCCCTCGTCGGCATCCCTCAGCGCCTCGACCGCGCGCCCGATGGCCCCGAACCCCAGGCTCAGGGCCTCGGCAAGTTGTCCGCCCTCCGCCGTCAGCGCCAGCGCCCGACCCGACCGATCCACCAGCGCCACGCCAAGGCGCGTCTCCAGGGCCTTGACCTGCTGGCTGATCGCGGCGTGGCTGACATTGAGTTGCGCGCCCGCCGCCGCGGTCGATCCCGTCTCGGCCAGGGCGGCAAAGGCCCGCAGCGCCGAAAGGGGTGGCATATCCAGCCAATCCATTTGTAAGCCTGTCTTACGTATTGCGTTTTTTCCTGAGTCGCATCGTTGCACGTAAAGGCGCATATGTGAAGCACGATCAAATCGGGAAAGGAACGTCTATGATGTATCTATTCGCAAAATCTTTCATGACTGCAACCCGTTTTGAAGACGGCAACCCGGCCCCCGGGGCGCGACCCGGCTCACCGGAAAGCAAGCCGACCCTGTGCGCGCGCGCCTTGCGGACCCCCGCAAAGACGCGAACGGCGCGAGGGTAAGGCGAGGTGTTCGGCGCCTGACAAGAGCCCCCGCGCGCCGTAGGCGGCTGCTCAGGACGTGGTTGGGACTGCTCTGTTGCTACCGTTGGGCGGTCGGTCGATGAGCCGCGCATCGACGGGCCGCGGTGCGGCGATCCTGCGCTGGTGCGCTGGCGCTTTATCCCCGCCAAATCCGAAAAACCTCAGAGCATTACGCAGGTGTCAGCCAACTCGCCGTGCCGTCACGCCAGAGCCGTGCCGATGAAGGGTGGCGCCCCTTCGGGGCGACGGACGTCCCGGCGATGCGCGGCGGGCTTCCCCCTTGATTCCGCGCTGGGCGCTATATCGAAGGCCCGTCGCCGGGCATCCTGCGCCAGGCTTGCGGGTGCTTGACGATCACCGATTTTTCGGGAGGGTAATAAATCGCACCGGCCCTCCAGGAAACGCGCGAACAGGACGGAGAGCCGGTGCTGAACCCATGGGGGTCACCCCCCATGGGTATTCTTATACCCGGGGGCGGTTATTCACCGCCGCCAAGTTGGTGAACATAGGTCGCCACGGCCCGGATCTCGGACTCGTCCAGACGGCCCTGCCACGATGGCATCACGCCGAACCGGGCGTTGATCACGGTTTCCTTGACGGTCGCGTAATCACCACCATAGAGCCAGATCGCGTCGGTCAGGTTCGGCGCACCCTGGAACTGGTCGCCGGTGCCGTCCACGCCGTGACACGAGGAGCAGTTGATGTCGAACACCTCTGCCCCCGCCTCGACCAGCGCCGGATCCTTCGGCTCATAGCTGGGCGACAGGCTCATGACGTAGTTGACGACCTGCTCCACCTCTTCGGGCGGCAGGATTTCACCGAAGGCGGGCATCTGCGACCAGCGCGCGTCGGGGTCTTCCTCGTTGCGGATGCCGTGGGTGATCGTGGTGTGGATGTCCTCGATCGTGCCACCCCACAGCCATGCATCGTCCAGCAGGTTGGGATAGCCCCCCGCCTGCACGCCTGCCGCGCCCGAACCGTGGCACTGTGCGCACCAGGTCTTGAACACGGCCTCGCCAGCGGACGTGGCATAGCTGTTCAGCTCGGGATCCTCCGAGATCTCCGTCAACTCGACCGACGCCAGCCGCTCGTTGATGCCGGCGTTGGCCTGTTCGGCCTGTTCGATCTCGGCCGCGACATTGGCCCGCGTGGACCACCCCAACAGGCCGGGCGTTGCGCCCTTGATGCCGGGCCAGGCCGGGTAGGCGATGGTATAAAGCACCGCCCACACGATCGTGGCATAGAAGGTCCACAGCCACCACCGCGGCAGCGGCGTGTTGAGTTCCTCGATGCCGTCCCACTCGTGGCCGGTGGTTTCGACCTCGTTCTTCTTCTTTTGCGGTTGTTTTGCCATGGTCCTCACGCCTCCTTGGGCCGTGCGTCGCGCGTGTTGGCGGCGGTGTCGTCGTCGCCCTTGCGGGGCGCTGGTGCATCTTCGTGCCGGAACGGAATGTCCGCGACATCGCGGTACGCCTTGGTCGATCCCGGGCGGAAGGCAAAGATCACCACCCCGATGAAAAAGGCGAACAGCGCCAGCAACACCCAGCTATCGGCGAATTGTCTGAGCAGGGAATAAGTTTCCATTACATCCCCCTTTCTCAGCGGCTTGCTTCGGGCGTGAAGGTCGAGAAATCGACCAGCGTGCCCAGCATCTGCAGATACGCGATCAAGGCGTCCGCCTCAGATATGCCGGGCTGCCCGTCAAAGTTGCGCACCTGCACCTTTTCGCCATAGCGCTCGTACAGACCGTCGATACCATCACCGAACGGATCGATCTGCGCCTCAAAATCGGCCTTGGCGTTCTCGATCATCTCGTCAGAGTACGGCACGCCGACCAACGCATGCGTCGATAGCAGGTCCTCGATATGCTCGCCCTCGATCAGGCGGTTTTCAAGGAAGCCGTATTTCGGCATCACCGATTCAGGCACCACCGATTGCGGATCACGCAGGTGATCCACGTGCCACGCGTCCGAATAGCGCCCACCGACACGCGCCAGGTCGGGCCCGGTCCGCTTGGAACCCCACTGGAACGGGTGGTCATACTGCGATTCCGCCGCAAGGCTGTAGTGGCCATACCGCTCTACCTCGTCACGCATCGGGCGCACCATCTGGCTATGGCAGACGTAGCACCCTTCGCGCACGTAGATGTCGCGCCCGGTCAGCTCCAGCGGGGTGTAGGGGCGCATGCCCTCTACATCCTCGATCGTGTTTTCCAGCCAGAACAGCGGGGCGATCTGAACGATCCCCCCGACTGTCACGACGAGGAAGGCGAAGATCGTCAGAAGTGTGATGTTCTTCTCGAGGATCGTGTGTTTTTCCAGAATTGCCATCTCTCCGGCCCTCCTATTCAGCCGGGACCGCGGAATTCGTGGCCTCAACGGCCGGCGAACGCCTTACGGTCATCCAGAGGTTGTAGCACATGATGATGGCACCCAGCAGGAACAGAACCCCACCCAATCCGCGCACCACATACATCGGGAACTTGGCGGCAACCGTGTCAGCGAACGAGTTCACGAGGAAACCGTTTGCATCCACTTCGCGCCACATCAGGCCTTCCATGATGCCGGTCACCCACATGGATGCCGCGTAAAGGATGATGCCGATCGTGGCGAGCCAGAAGTGCCAGCTTACCAGGCTCAGGCTATAGAGCCGCTCGCGGTTCCACAGCTTGGGCACCAGGAAGTAGAGCGCACCAAAGGTGATCATGCCGTTCCAGCCAAGCGCACCCGAGTGCACGTGCCCGATGGTCCAGTCCGTGTAGTGCGAGAGGGAGTTGACCGCGCGGATCGACATCATCGGCCCCTCGAAGGTGGACATGCCGTAGAACCCGACCGAGATCACCATCATCCGTATGATCGGATCGGTCCGCAGCTTGTCCCACGCGCCGCTGAGCGTCATCAGGCCGTTGATCATCCCGCCCCAGGACGGCATCCACAGCACGATCGAGAACACCATGCCCAGCGTCGAGGCCCAGTCAGGCAGCGCCGTGTAGTGCAGGTGGTGCGGACCGGCCCAGATATAGATGAAGATCAGCGCCCAGAAGTGGATGATCGACAGTTTGTAGCTGTAGATCGGCCGCTCGGCCTGTTTGGGTACGAAATAGTACATCATCCCAAGGAACCCGGCCGTCAGGAAAAAGCCCACGGCGTTGTGGCCATACCACCACTGCGTCATGGCGTCCTGCACCCCCGAGAACACCTGCACGGACTTCGACCCATACAGCGACACCGGGATGCTCAGGTTATTGACGATGTGCAACATCGCCACCGTGATGATGAACGACAGGTAAAACCAGTTGGCCACGTAGATGTGCGGCTCTTTCCGTTTCACGATGGTGCCCAGGAACACCGCCAGGTACGCAACCCAGACGACCGTCAGCCACCAGTCAACGTACCATTCCGGCTCGGCGTATTCCTTGGATTGCGTCGCGCCCAGCAAATAGCCCGTCGCCGCCAGCACGATCACCAGCTGGAAGCCCCAGAACACGAACCACGCCAGGTTGCCGCCCCAAAGGCGCGCGGCGCTGGTGCGCTGAACCACGTAGAACGAGGTCGCGATAAGGGCGTTTCCGCCAAAGGCGAAAATCACAGCGCTGGTGTGCAGCGGGCGAAGCCGTCCGAAATTCGCATAGCCCTGCGCCCAATCGAAATTGAGTTGCGGAAATGCCAACTGGAACGCGATCGTCACGCCGACCAGGAACCCGACAACGCCCCAGCCCGCGGTCGCGATGACCCCGGCGCGCACGACGCCATCCATGTATTGCCTCGACAGATCCACGCCCGGCGACGGCTCGTCGGTGCGGCGCAGCGTCCAAAGAAAAAAGCCACCGGCGACCAGCGCGACCGTCAGCGCGTTCACCAGATAGGCCAGATCGCGCGCGTAATTGGCCGCGATCAACGCCAGTAGCGTGACCAGGCCAAGCGCAATCAGCTTGATGTAATTACCCATTTTGCGTCCCTTCGTCTGATCTGTGCGCGAGTCGGTATAATTCGCGCCCCTATTTCTAGATCATGCCACGTAATGATCACATCGGCGAATTGTCGCTTTGATCTGCATCAAAACCGCGCACGCGGTTTCTTGACCCGTGTCAAAGTAACATCATCCGATAATAGCTAGAGTGTCCTCCATCGCCCCCAACGGAGCAGACCCAAAGGAGACCGAAATGGAATTCAAATCCCTACTTTCCGTGCTGACGGACAAGGCCCTCGCCAACCCCGTGCTTGACCAGGGCATCGCGCTTGCAGATGCCAACCAGGCGCATTTCGACGTGATGTGCATGGGCGTCGACCGCAGCCAGACAGGGTATTATTATGCCGGGGCCAACGCGATGGTCCTGCAAGAAACCATCACCCGCGCCCAGGAAGAAGCGCGCGATATCGAGGACGCGGTCAAGGCACGCCTCGGCGTCTCCGGCATTTGGTGGAGCACCGACAGCGGCGTCGCGCAAATCGCCGACCTCGGCCGCCACGTCGCCGCGCGCGCCCGGTTCTCCGATCTGGTGATCCTGCCCCAACCCTACGGCGAAGGGCGCGGCGCCGAGCTTGAACCGATCGTCGAATCGGCCATGTTCGAAGGTCACGCCCCGGTGCTGGTGATGCCCGACAACGCCAAACCGCTAACGCAACCCAAACAGATCGTGCTCGGCTGGAACGAAAGCGCCGAGGCACTGGCCGCCGCGCGCGCCGCGCTTCCCTTCCTGCGCGCGGCCGAAACGGTGCGCGTGGTCGTGATCGATCCGCCCACGCACGGGCCCAACCGCTCTGACCCGGGCGGTCAACTCTCGCAATACCTGGCCCGCCACGGCGTGCGCGCCGAGATCGACGTGCTGTCGAAGACCATGCCGCGCGTGTCCGATGTGTTGATGCGCCACGCGGACGATACCGAATCGGAAATGGTGGTGATGGGCGCCTACGGCCACTCGCGCTTCCGCGAGGCAATCCTCGGCGGCGCCACCCGCAACATGCTGGAACAGGCAAAGCTGCCCGTGTTCATGGCGCACTGATCCACCCGGGGGCTCTCCGGTCACCCGTGGGAGCCTCCGGCAGGAGTATTTCGGGCAAGATGAAGCACAAGACCATCACGCCTGTTTCTTCTGGCCGAAAATATCCCGGGGTGAATTGGCCGCAGGCCAAGAGGGGCAGCGCCCCTCCCCGCCCGGCGGCCGCGCCGGCGGATCAGGCCAGCATGCCCCCGTCGGCGTCGTCGCCCGCCTCGTTCATCAGGCGGCTGAAATCGGGCACCGTCACGTGGCGCTTGCCCTGCAACTCGATCACCCCGTCCCGCTTGAGCGCCGAGATCTGGCGGCTCACCGTTTCCAGGGTCAGCCCCAGGTAATCCGACATCGCCTCCCGCGTCAGCGGCAGGTCGAACACCAGCGGCCCCTCGGTGCCGCGCAGGTTGAGCGTGGCATCGCGCCGCGCGATGATCGACAGCAGGCTGGCGATTTTCTCGCGCGCGGTCTTGCGCCCCAGCACCAGCATCCATTCGCGCGCCGCGTCCAGCTCGTCCAGCGTCATTTCCAACAGGCGCTGCGCGATATGCGGCGTCGTTGTCACCATCGATTCGAACGGTTTCTTGCGGAAACAGCACATCACCAAATCCGTCGTCGCCACCACGTCATAGGCCGCGCCATCGCGCCCCGGGCGGCCGACGAAATCGCTGGGCAGCAGCAGGCCCACCATCTGGGTGCGCCCGTCCTCCATGGTTTGGGTCAGCGTGGCAATGCCGGACACCACCGAGCCGACGAAATCCATCCGATCCCCGGCCCAGACCACGGTCTGACCGGCCTCGAAGGTTCGGTAGAACTTGATCTCCTCAAGATGGCGCAGTTCGTCGGATTCGCACCGGGCACACACGGCCCTGTGCCGGATCGGGCAGTCTTCGCAATCATGCGAGACCACTGAGATTTGATCATTTGGCATGTTTTCTCTTCGCGCGCTTGATCTGGGTCAAGGATGACCAGTTTACCTACCCTTAAGTGTATGCGCATGGAGACCAAAGAACAACTCGCAAAACTGGGGCTGTTTGACGCGAAAGTGCCGCGTTACACCAGCTATCCAACGGCGCCGCACTTCGCGCAGGGCGTTGATTCGTCGCATTTCACCGACTGGATCGGCGCAATCGCCCCCGGATCGGAAATCTCGTTATATTTGCATATCCCGTTTTGCCGGCGGCTGTGCTGGTTCTGCGCCTGCCGCACGCAGGGCACCCAATCGGACAAACCCGTCGTCGCCTATCTTGAGACGCTCAAGGCCGAGCTGGCGATGCTGGGAAACCTTCTGCCCGAGGGCGTGCGCCTGTCGCGGTTGCACTGGGGCGGGGGCACGCCCACCCTGTTGCCTGCCGGCATGATGCGCGATCTGGCCGGGGCCATTGCCGACGTGGCGCCGTTCTCACGCAGCTACGAATTCTCGGTCGAGATCGATCCCAACGAGGTGGACGAAGATCGCCTTGCCGCGCTGGCCGCCGCGGGGATGAACCGCGCCTCGGTGGGCGTGCAGGACTTCAACGAGGAGATCCAGCAATCCATCGGCCGGATTCAGGGCTACGAGGTGACGCGCGACGCGATCGAGGCGATTCGCGGCCATGGCGTGCACAGCCTGAACGCCGATATCCTCTATGGCTTACCGCACCAGACACGCGAGCGAATCACCGAAAGCGTGCAAAAGCTGCTGTCGCTCAACCCCGACCGGGTCGCGCTTTATGGCTACGCGCATGTGCCGTGGATGGCCAAGCGGCAACAATTGATCCCGTCCGATTCGCTGCCCACCCCGCAGGAGCGGCTGGAGCTGTTCGAAACCGCCCGCAAGCTGTTCTTGTGGGACAATTACGCCGAGATCGGCATCGACCATTTCGCCGCGCAATCCGACGGCCTGACCGTGGCGCAGAAGGCCGGGAAACTGCGCCGCAATTTCCAGGGCTATACCGACGATCCGGCCGAGGTGCTGATCGGGCTGGGCGCCTCTTCGATTTCGCGCTTTCCGCAGGGCTATGCCCAGAACGCGCCCGCCACGGGCGCCTATACGGGCCGCATCCGCGAGGGGATGTTCGCCACCTCGCGCGGGCACGTCTTTAGCGACGAGGACAAGCTGCGCGGCCGCATGATCGAGGCGCTGATGTGCGATTTCCGCATCGACACCGCCGAGTTGGTCGAGCGGTTCGCGATCCCCGCCGCGCAAGTGGTGGAGATGTTCGAGGCCGCCGCACGGCAATTCCCCGACGTGCTGGATATCACGCCCGAGCGCCTGTTCATCCCGCCCGAGGCCCGCGCCCTGACCCGCATGATCGCGCGCAGCTTCGACGCCTACGAGATGAGCGCGTCTGGCCACAGCTCGGCGATCTGAACGCGCCCCGCGCCCGCGCGCCCTTGCCAGCCCCGCCCGGCGGTGGCAGCGTAGGCCGGTCATGCGGATCGCCACCTTCAACGTCCAGAACATGCGCCTGCGCCGGGATGGGCGCGGGCGGGTCTCGCTGGACGGCGCGCGCGATGCCGATGTCCCCGAGGATACCAGCCGGGGCGCGGCTGCGCTGGACCCGCTTGACCGGCGCCTGACGGCGCGGGTGCTGCACAGCGCGGATGCCGATATTGTCGCCCTGCAAGAGGTGTTCGACCAGGCCACGCTGGATCATTTCCACGATACCTACCTGCGCCCCACCGGCGCCCTGCCCTACCCCGTGCGGCACTGCTTGCCGGGCAATGACGGGCGCGGGCTTGACCTTGCGGTGATGAGCCGCCTGCCGCTGACCGCCGTCACCTCGCACGCGGGCGCGACGCCGCGCAGCCTTGGCATCCTCGCGCCGGAGGGCGTCGACCCCGACCGCCGCGTTTTCCGGCGCGATTGCCTTGAGGTGGACGCCGGCGCGCTGACGCTGTTCATAACCCACCTCAAAGCCCCCTACCCGGATGCCGACGCCGTCTGGCCGGTGCGCCGGGCCGAAGCGCTGGCCCTGCGCGCCTTGATCGCGCGCCGCTTCGACGATCCGGCCGGGGCGCTGTGGATGATCCTGGGCGATTTGAACGAGCCGGTGCAGGAAACGCGCGAAAGCCGCGCCATCGCCCCGCTGCTGCCCCCGTTCACCGCCGACCTTCTGGATCGCGTGCCCGCCGATGAGCGATGGTCGTGGTACGAGCCGCACGCCCGCCTCTACGGTCGCCCCGATGCGATGCTGGCCAGTCCCGCGCTGGCGCGCCGCTTTGCCGCGGCCTGCCCCCGCATCATCCGCGCCGGCATGGGCACCGAGGCCGCCCGCGACCCCGCCCCGCGCCTGCCCGGCGTCGGCCACCACCGCCCCCACGCCAGCGATCACGCCGCGGTGGTGATCGACCTGCCGGGGCTATAGCGCGCGCCAACAGACACACGATATCCGGGTAACAGCCAAAGTGCCATTGAGACCGGGTCGGGACAGGGGGTATCGCCGCGGCCGGCCTGTTGCGGACATTGAGCGAACGGTTGAAGAGCCGCGCATCGTTGGGCCGCGGTGCGGCGATCCTCTGCTGGTGCGGGGCACTTTATCCCCGCCAAATCCGAAGAACCTCAGAGCATTGCGCAGGTGTCAGCCAAATCGCCGTGCCGGGGGAGCGGCCCGGCGATGCGCGGCGGTGCTATGCGCCCCTGTTCCGCGCATTGGTGTCACGCCTCCACGAACGCCCCCAACACCGGCGCCCCTGCCCTGCATCCAATCAGGCCCCACTCACCCCGCCAGGTCCAGCGCCGCCGCCAGCAGGGTGCGCGCATACTCGGTCTGCGGCGCGTCGAACACCTGCTCGGCCTCGCCGTATTCCACGATATCGCCGTCCTTCATCACCACGATCCGATGGCTCATCGCGCGCACCACGTTCAAATCGTGGCTGATGAACAGGTAGGCCAGCCCGTATTTCACCTGTAGATCGCGCAGCAGATTCACGATCTGCACCTGCACCGTCATGTCCAGCGCCGAGGTCGGCTCGTCCAGCACCAGCAGCTTGGGCCGCAACACCATCGCCCGAGCAATGGCGATGCGCTGCCGCTGACCGCCGGAAAACTCGTGCGGATAGCGGTGCATCATTGCCGGGTCCAGGCCAACCTCCTCCATCACCTCGGTGACCATCTCGTGCTTGCTGCGCCCCGGCGCCACGCCGTGCACGCCCAGCCCCTCGGCGATGACCTGCTCACAGGTCATGCGCGGGCTGAGGCTGCCGAACGGATCCTGGAACACGATCTGCATGTCACGCCGCAACCGCCGCAGCTTGCGGGTGGACCACGCGCGCACATCCTCACCGTCGAATGTCAGCCCGCCCTCGGACTGGATCAGCCGCATGATGCCCAGTGCCAGCGTCGTCTTGCCCGATCCGCTTTCGCCCACGATACCAAGGGTCTCGCCCGCGCGCAGGCCGATGCTGGCGTCGTTCACCGCCTTCACATGGCCGACCGTACGCTTCAGCAGCCCCTTCTGGATCGGGAACCACACCCGCATCCCCTCCGTACGCAGCACCTCGGGCGCGTCCCCGGCGATCGGCGCCGGTTCTCCGACCGCGCGCGCCGCCAGAAGCTTGCGGGTATACGCGTGCTGCGGCGCATCGAATATCCGCGCTGTCGGGCCGCTCTCGACGATCTCGCCATCCTTCATCACACACACCTTGTCGGCGATCCGCCGCACGATTGCCAGGTCATGCGTGATGAACAGAAGGCCCATGTTCTCGCTGCGCTTCAGATCGGCCAGTAGCTCCAGGATCTGCGCCTGTATCGTCACGTCCAGCGCCGTTGTCGGCTCGTCCGCGATCAGGACATCGGGCTTGTTGGCCAGCGCCATCGCGATCATCACGCGCTGCCGCTGCCCCCCAGATAGCTGGTGCGGATAGGCGTCCAGCCGGCTCTCGGGTTCGCGGATACCCACCCGCGTCAGCAGCTCAATGATCCGCTTGCGCGCCGCCGCGCCCACCAGCCCCTGATGCAGCGCGAGGCTCTCGCTCAGTTGCTTTTCCAGCCGGTGCAACGGGTTCAGCGACGTCATCGGCTCCTGGAAGATGAAGCTGATATCGTTGCCCCGCACCTTGCGCAGCAGCGCGTCGTCGGCGCCGATCATCTGCTGCCCGTCATAAGTGACCGACCCGCTCACCCGTGCGGCATCGCCCAACAGCGACACCGTGCTCAGCGCCGTCACTGATTTCCCCGAGCCGCTCTCGCCCACCAGCGCCACCGTCTCGCCCCGCTCCAACGCAAAGCTGACACCGCGCACCGCTGGCGTGTCCTGCCCGTCCTGGCGAAATGTCACCGACAGGTTCTTGACCTCAAGAAGGCTCATTGAAACGTCTTTCTGGGGTCAAAGGCGTCGCGCACCCCCTCGAAGATGAAAACCAGCAGAGACAGCATGATGGCAAAGGTGAAAAACGCGGTGAAACCAAGCCACGGCGCCTGCAGGTTCTGCTTGGCCTGCAAGGTCAGCTCGCCCAGCGAGGGCGCCGAGGACGGCAGGCCAAAGCCCAGGAAATCAAGGCTGGCCAGCGTCGCGATGGTGCCGGTCACCAAAAACGGCAGCATGGTCAGGGTCGCCACCATCGCATTAGGAAGCATGTGGCGGAACATGATCACCGTGTTGCTAACACCCAGCGCCTTGGCCGCGCGCACGTATTCAAGGTTGCGCGCCCGCAGGAACTCGGCCCGCACCACGCCCACCAGCGCAGTCCACCCGAACAGCACCGTGATAAACACCAAAAGCCAGAATCCGCGCCCAAGGATCGCGAACAGGATGATGATCACGTAAAGCGCCGGCGTCGCGCCCCATATCTCGATGACCCGCTGGAATATCAGGTCCAGCCACCCGCCGAAAAACCCCTGCACCGCGCCCGCCGTGATGCCGATAAAACTGGCCAGCGACGTCACCAGAAGCGTGAACACGATCGACAGGCGGAACCCGTAGATCACCCGCGCCAGCACGTCGCGCTTGGTGTCGTCCGTGCCCAGCAGGTTCTGCGCGTTCGGCGGCAGGGGCGCCGCGCCGGGCCGGTCCACCGTGGTCTGGTACGAATACGGGATCGGCGGCCAGATGGTCCAACCCGCCTCGATCTGCTTACCGTCCACCATGCCCGTTTCCGATTGCGCGATCAGGTCCTCGGGCCGGTCGAAACAGGCATCCAATCCCCCAGTCGCGATCAGGCACTGCACCTCCGGGTCGCGATAGATCGCCTCGGTCTGGAAATCGCCGCCAAACGCCGTCTCGGGATAGAACTTGAAAATCGGCGCGTAGAAATCGCCGCGGTACTGCACCAGGATCGGCTTGTCATTGGCGATGAACTCGGCAAACAGCGACAGGCCGAACAGCAGCGTGAAAATCACCAGCGACCAGAACGCGCGCCCGTTGCGCCGGAAATTGCGCCACCGCCGCTGATTGAGCGGACTAAGCTTCATCGCGCCGCCCCCTGTGACCGCTGTGCTTCATCTTGCCCCAAATACTCAAGCGGGGTGAGCCCGAAGGGCGAGGGGGCACAGCCCCCTGATGGCGCCAATGCCCGCATCTAACCCTCCCGCTTTTCAAAATCGATACGCGGATCGACGAACACGTACATCAGGTCCGACAGGATACCGACGATCAGCCCGATCAACCCGAAGATAAACAATGTGCCAAAGATCACCGGGTAATCGCGCGCCACCGCCGCCTCGAAGCCCAGCCGCCCCAACCCGTCAAGCGAGAAAATCGTCTCGATGATGATCGAGCCGCCAAAGAACACCCCAATGAACACCGCCGGGAACCCCGCGATCACGATCAGCATCGCGTTGCGGAACACGTGCCCATAGAGCACCTTGCGCTCGCTCAGGCCCTTGGCGCGGGCGGTAATCACGTAGTGTTTCTTGATCTCGTCCAGGAAACTGTTCTTGGTCAGCAGCGTCAGCGTCGCAAACGCCGATATGGTCGAGGCCGTCACCGGCAGCGCGATATGCCAGAAATAATCGCCCACCTTGCCCAGCAGGCTCAACTCCGACCAGTTGTCCGAAGTCAGGCCCCTGAGCGGGAAAATCTGCCAGTATGACCCGCCCGCGAACAGCACCAGCAGCAGGATGCCGAACAGGAACCCCGGTATCGCGTATGCCACGATGATCAGCCCGCTGGTCCATGTGTCGAACCGCGTGCCGTCGCGCACTGCCTTGCCGATGCCCAGCGGGATCGAGATGACGTAAGCGATCAGCGTCGACCAAAGGCCCAGAGTGATCGACACCGGCATCTTCTCCAGCACCAGGTCGATAACGCTGATCGATCGGAAATAGCTCTCGCCGAAATCCAACCGCATGTAGTTCCACATCATGCCGAAGAACCGCTGCAACGGCGGCTTGTCAAAGCCGAACTCGCGCTCCAGGTCCTCGATGAACTCGGGCGGCAGGCCCCGCGCACCGGCGTATTCGCTGTCGCCCGACATCGCGGCATTGCTGCCCGCGTCGCCCGACCCGGCGAAGCCCTGGAACACGTCGCCCTGCCCCTGCACCCGCGCTATCACCTGTTCGATAGGGCCGCCGGGGACGAATTGCACCAATGTGAAATTGATCACCATGATCCCGATCAGCGTCGGAATGATCAGCAGCAGCCTGCGCAGTATGTAGGCGCCCATCCCGGCCCCCTTAGCGGCGCAGCGCACCAGCGTCGATCAACGCCTGGTGCTTTTGCGGGTTGTACCACCAGATCGAGATCTCCCCCAGCCCCATCATCGGCGGGGTGTCGTCATAGGGACGCTCGAACATGTCGAAATAGGCGATGTTGTGGCTGGGCTTGTACCATTGCGGCACCCAGATATGCATCGCCCTGAGCACCCGGTCCAGCGCTGAAACCGCCACGTTCAGATCCTCGCGCGACTCGGCGTTCTCGATCGTCTTGATCAGGCTGTCCACCGCCGGGTTCGACACGCCCGCGATGTTGTTCGAGCCCTGCGCCGTGGCCGCGTCGCTGCCGAACATGCCGCGCAGCTCGATCCCCGGCGTCATCGACATGGCATAGCGCCGCGTGGTGATGTCGAAATCGAATTTCTTCTCGCGCTCCTGCAACTGCGCGCTGTCCACGCGCACGTAACGCACATCGACGCCCAACCGCTTGAGGTTCTCCACGTAGGGGTTGATGATCCGCTCGAACGAGGCGCTGTCGTTGAGGATCTCGACGCTTAGCGGCTCGCCTGCCTCGTTGGTGCGGATGCCGCGATCGCCCACGGTCCAACCCGCCGCATCCAGCAGCCTGCTGGCCCGGCGCAGCACCCGGCGGTCGGCCACGTCCCCCGACTTGGACTTAGCCGGGGTAAAGGCGGGCTCGGTGAACACCTCCTCGGGCAGATCATCGCGCAAGGGTTCCAGCAGGGCCAGCTCCGCCTCGCTCGGCATGCCCTCGGCCTGCAGGTCCGAGTTTTCCCAGAAACTGTCGGTGCGCTCATAGAGGCCGTAAAACAGGCTCTCGTTCGACCATTGGAAGTTGAACGCCATGGAAATCGCCTTGCGCACGCGCGGGTCACTGAATTTCTCGCGCCGCAGGTTGAACCACCAGCCCTGCGTGCCCGCCGGGCGCCCGTCGGGCAGGGTTTCCACCTTCACGTGCCCCTGCTTGATCGCCGGAAAGTTGTAGGCGGTCGCCCAGATCAGCGATTGGAACTCCTCGCGATACGCGTAGGCGCCGCCCTTGAACGCCTCGAACGCGGTGGTGTAATCGGCAAAGTATTCCACCTTGATCCGGTCGAAATTATTCTGGCCCACGTTCACGTTCAGGTCCTTGGCCCAGTAATCGTCGCGCCGCTTATAGGTGACGGAATTGCCCGCATCCACCTCTTCAAGCATATAAGCCCCCGATCCCAAGGGCGGCTCCAGCGTCGATTCCCCGAAATCGCGGGTCTCGTAATACGCCTTGGAAAAGATCGGCAGCCCCGCCGCCGACAGCAGCAACTCCCGCAGCGCGCCATCGGGGTTGAAGGTGAATTTCACCCTGTGCTTGTCCAGCGCCTCGACCGATTTGAAATCGCGAAACAGCACCCGGTAGGAGGGCTGCCCCTTGTCGCGCAGCGCCTCGTAGGAAAACACCACATCCTCGGCCGTGACCTGGGTGCCGTCGGAAAACTCGGCTTCCGGGCGCATGTGGAAAATCACCCACTCGCGGCTTTCGGGGTATTCCACCGTGTGCGCCACCAGACCGTACATCGCGTCCGGCTCGTCCAGGCCGCCGGTCATCAGCGTGTCGAAGAACACCGTCGATAGCGCGGCGGCGTTACCCTTCAGGATATAGGGCGACAGGCTATCGAAATTGCCGAACGCCCAGGTCGAGAACTCGCCGCCCTTGGGCGCGTCCGGGTTGACGTAGTCGAAATGATCGAACCCCTCTTCGTATTTCAACTCGCCGAAGGTCGAAACGCCATGTGCCTTGATGATCGTCTGATCCCCTTCGGACGTCGCCGCCGTGGCACCCAGGCCCGCGATTAGAACCATTAGCGCGGCCAATGTGCCCCGCGCCGCGCTTGTCATGCGGCGCGCCCCGGTCTGGCTGCTGCGTGTCTGGCGCATCGGTTGTCCTCCCTCATGCGGATCGCGGCGCGTGGTGGCCGCCGCTCACGCTAATGGTGCGAGCGCCCCCTGTTCAAGCACCTATCGCCTCACATCGGGGTGATATGGCACCCCCGCCCCCAAGGACAAGCCAAAGGCCGCCCTTCCGGGGGGAAGAACGGCCTTCGTATCTGCAATGCGTAACAAAGGGCACCGCCCGACCGCGGGTGGGCGCGCCAATGGTATGTGCAAGGCACTTTATGGTGCCGCCACATCGAACGATGTGTTCAGAAAACCGGACGTTGAAAAGCGCCCACCCGTTCGGGCGGACGGGCGCTGCCCGGCGGCGCTGCGCGCCTTGATTGCCGGGCTGGCGCGTTGGCTGAGTGGCCGCAAGCAGCCCCAGCCAAATCACGCGTCACCGACGTGCCTTATTCGGAAACGCTCTCGAGATAGGCGATCACGTTGGCGCGGTCCTCGATGTCGCCCAGACCGGCAAAGCCCATCTTTGTGCCCGGCGCATAGCCTGACGGGTCTTCCAGGAACCCGTTCAGGTTCTCGGGCGACCACACATCGGCCACCTCGACCAGCGCGCCGGAATAGCCAAAGCCATCCACGCTGCCCACGTCGCGCCCAACCACGCCATAAAGGTGCGGCCCGGTGCTGTTGGCGCCATCCTCAAGCTTGTGACAGGCGCGGCACTTGTTGAAAACGCGCTCGCCCTTGCCCGGATCGGCCGATGCGAACACTTCGCTGAAATCGGGGGCGGCCTCTTCCTCTTCGGCGGGCGCGTCCGATTCCGCGGTTTCGATCACGTAGCCCTGGGCGTGCTCTTCGCCGTGGCCTCCGCCCATACTATAGAGCGTCTCAGCCGCCCAGTTGCCCAGCAGGAACACCAAAAGCGCCCCGCAGAACGCACCGAGGGTCTTGGTTAAGGTCATCGTGTCAAGCATGTCTCGCCCGTCCGTTTCCAAATCTCTTGCGCGGTATCTATCCGCTTCCCCTTGTCCAGTGCAAGGTGTAGTTTGCGCGACCAAGCAACCAAGTGAGCAAAAACAACAGGAAATCCACCACATGACCAACCGCATCGCGTTTCAGGGAGAACCGGGCGCCTATTCGCACCAGGCCTGTCACTCCGCCCGCCCCGACATGGAGGCGCTGCCCTGCCGCACCTTCGAGGACGCGATCGAGGCGGTACGCGAGGGGCGCGCGGACCTGGCGATGCTGCCGGTAGAAAACTCGACCTACGGGCGCGTGGCCGACATTCATTCACTGCTACCCAATTCGGGCCTGCACATCATCGACGAGGCGTTCGTGCGCGTGCATATCAACCTTCTGGCGCTTCCCGGCACGCGTCTTGAACAGGTCACCCACGCCATGAGCCACACCGTGCTGCTGGGCCAGTGCAAGGATTTCCTGCGCCGCCACGACATCCACCGCGTAACCGGCGCCGACACCGCCGGCTCGGCCAAGCTGGTCGCCGAAAAGGGCGACCCAACGCTGGCCGCTCTGGCGGGTGATCTGGCTGGCGAGATCTACGGACTCGACCTGCTGGCCCGCCACATCGAGGACCACCAGAACAACACGACGCGCTTTTTGCTGATGTCGCGCGAGCCGGACCATTCCCGCCGCGGCACCGCCGGAATGATGACCAGCTTCGTGTTCGAAGTGCGCAATATCCCCGCCGCGCTTTACAAGGCGATGGGCGGCTTTGCCACCAACGGCGTCAACATGACCAAGCTGGAAAGCTACATGATCGACGGCTCGTTCACCGCGACGCAGTTCTACGCCGATATCGAAGGCCACCCCGAGGACGACAACGTGCGCCTCGCGCTGGACGAGCTGGATTATTTCACCTCGCATATCAGCATCCTGGGCGTCTACCCGGCCGACCCGCAACGGTACTGAAGCAGCCCCGGGAATGCACCCTTGACGGGCGTTGCCGCGCATACCTGTTAAGATCGTTCGATACCCCGGCTCAGTTTTCCACCCGTCGCGCGGCGACGGGACGCGTCCGCCCGCCCCAAGGCGGCCGCGGGTCAATGCCCCTCAATGCCCCTTGGAATCGTCCGCCCCGCCACCGCGCCCGCCGCAGACCGGGCACCCCTCGCGCGGGCGCAACGCGATGTTCCGCGTCTCGGCATAGAGCGCGTCATAGATCATCATTCGCCCCCTCAGCGGCGCGCCCGCCCCGGTGATCGCCTTGACCGCCTCGACCGCCATCATCGATCCAACCACACCGGGCAGCGGCGCCAACACCCCCGCCTCGGCGCAACTAGGCGCCAGCCCCGGCGCCGGGCGCTCGGGGAACACGCATTCATAGCACGGCCCGCCCCGCGCCGGATCGAACAGGCTCACCTGCCCTTCCCACTGCGACAATGCGCCTGAAATCAACGGCTTGCCCTGCGCCACCGCCGCCGCGTTGGCCAGGTAGCGCGCATCGAAATTGTCGGTGCCGTCGATCACCAGGTCATACTCGGCAAACAGATCTTCCGCGATCTCTTCGGTCAGGTGCCGCTGGTAGGGGCGCACCTCGACATGCGGGTTCTGCGCCCGCATCGCCGCCTGTGCCGAAGCCACCTTGGCCGTGCCGATCGCCGCGTCGGGGTGAATCACCTGCCGCTGCAGGTTGGAATTCTCGACAACGTCATCGTCGATCACCCCGATCGTACCCACCCCCGCCGCGGCCAGGTAAGTCAGCACCGGCGCGCCAAGACCCCCGGCCCCGGTCACCAGAACCCGCGAGGATTTCAGCCGTTTCTGCCCGGTGCCGCCAATCTCGTGCAACACGATATGGCGCGCATACCGCTCTAGCTCGACCTGCGAAAACGCGCCGGGCTGCGCCCCCTGCGCGGGGCGCTCCGCCTCCCGTGCACGCGCCCGCACAAAGCGCAACGCCGCCGCGTAGCCCGCGATCAACGCGCCAAAGCCCCCCACCAGCAGCCACAATTCCACGCGTCCGCCTGTCGCCACCCGAATCGGATGCCCGAACGGCAGCACCAAATGCGCCAGAACCACCGCCGCCCACAGCCCCGCAATCATGCCCCAGCGCAGCCGCCGGGGCGCGCCCATCGCCACGCCGATGCCCCACAGGGCCGCCGCCATCACCAGAACCAGCAGCATCAGCCCCGCCCGGTCGAGCCGAAACCGCCCGCCCCGCGCGTGCTCTCGCCCAGCGCCTCGACCGGCTCGAACCGCACCTGCACCACCGGCGCCACCACCATCTGCGCGATCCGGTCGCCGTGGTCGATCTCGAATGCCTCGCTGCTGGTGTTCAGCATGATCACCCCCAGCGGCCCGCGATAATCGCTGTCGATGGTGCCGGGGCTGTTGGGCAGAGTGATGCCATGGGTCAACGCCAGCCCCGAGCGCGGCCGCACCTGCACCTCGTACCCCGTAGGGATCTCCAGGCGCAAACCCGTCGGCACCAGCGCCCGCGCCCCCGGCGACAGGACAATCCCCTGCCGGTCAGCGAAATTGGCCCGCAGATCGGCCCCCGCCGCCCCGTCACTCTCGTACCGGGGCAGGGGCATCTCGCGATCGGCGCCCGCGTCCCACGTTATCCGCACCGTGACCATCACCGCTCCTTCATCTTGCCCAAAATACTCCCGCCGGAGGCTCCCCGCCCTCAGGCCAGCGCCTCCGCCAGCCGCTGCGCAAGGCGCCGCGCCACCAAGGCCTTGTTCATACGCGGCCAGTCCTCGACGCCCTCGCCGGTGACCAGGTGCACGGCGTTCTCGGTGCCGCCCATGATGCCGGTCGCCGGGCTCACGTCATTGGCCACGATCCAGTCGCATCCCTTGCGCACCCGCTTGGCGGTTGCGTTGTCGATCACGTCGCAAGTCTCGGCGGCAAACCCCACCACCAGGCCCGGCCGCCCCTCGCCCATCTGCGCCACCTGCGCCAGGATGTCGGGGTTTTCCGCGAGCTCCAGCACCGGCAGGGCGCCGGCCTGCTTCTTGATCTTGGCCTCGCTCTGCGCCGTGACGCGCCAATCAGCCACCGCCGCCGCGAACACCGCCGCATCGGCCGGCAGCGCCGTCTGCACCGCCTCCAGCATCTGCGCGGCGGTTTGCACCCGCACCACCTCCACGCCACCGGGCGGGGGCACATCGGCGGGACCGGTGATAAACACCACGTCCGCGCCCAGCGCCGCCAGCGCCCGCGCGATCGCGGTGCCCTGCGCCCCGGACGAGCGGTTGGCGATATAGCGCACCGGGTCGATCGGCTCATGCGTCGGGCCCGACGTGACCAGCACCCGCTTGCCCGCCAGCGGCCCCGCCGCCAGCCGCGCCGCTATCGCCTCGACAATCTCCTCGGGCTCGGCCATCCGGCCCGGGCCATGCTCGCCGCAGGCCATGTCGCCCGCGTTGGGGCCAATCAGCGCAACCCCGTCGCCCTTCAGCCATTCGCAATTTCGCTGCGTCGCCGGGTGCTGCCACATCCGCACGTTCATCGCCGGCGCGATCAGCACCGGCGTGTCCGTGGCCAGCAACAGCGTCGTCGCCAGATCGCTCGCATGCCCCTGCGCCATCTTCGCCATCAGGTCCGCCGTCGCCGGCGCCACCACCACCAGATCGGCGCTGCGCGAAAGCTGGATATGGCCCATCTCGGCTTCCTTTGTCAGATCGAACAAATCCTCGTGCACCGCCTCACCGGCCAGCGCCGACACCGACAGCGGCGTCACGAACTGCGCGCCCGCCCGCGTCAGGACCGGGCTGACATCCGCCCCCTGCCCCCTCAACAGCCGGATCAGCTCCAGCGTCTTGTAGGCCGCGATGCCGCCGCCAATGACCAGTAATATCCGCTTGCCCGCCAGCATGATCGCCCGTCCCCCAGACATGATGCCCCGACACTAGAACCCGCCGCGCCGATTGTGAACCTCTCATGGCTACTGCAGCGCTATTCCGGCGGGGATGCAAAGCGCAAGCCGGGCGCGCGCCTGCCCGTGGGATGGCGCTGCAACGACCGAGCTGGTCACTTTATCCCCCCACATACATCCTCTCTATCAATGGCAGTGCCACACCTCCAAAGCGCCAGCCCGCCGGGACGGGCAGGCGCTCGCGCGGCGCCTTCGGCGCTATTCGCGCGCGCCACTCGCGCCGCCCGCTACTGGAACGCCGCGCAGGGGTCTTCGCGCTCGGCCGGGGCGGCGTAGCGCACCGCGTCAAAGCCGCCTTCGGGCGCCACGCCCGCCTCGCCCTGGCCCAGCGCGAACACGGACACCTCCGGCCGCACCCGTTCCAGCACCGCGGGAACGCCCCAATCACGCCGCGCATGGCCGTTGCCGGTAATCACCACCACCGGCGCGCCCGCCTCATTCAGCGCGCGTAGCGCCGCGCGCGCCAGTTCCGCATCGCGCAGCCGCTGCAGGCCCACCATCCCCGGCAGCATCACCTCGGGCAGGGCATCGCAATGCGCCGCCATCTGCATCGCCTCGCGCGCCGCCTGCTGCCCACGCGGCAGCGGATCACGCAAGCCATAGGCACCGGCATCACCGCCGAAATACGCGGCCACGCCCTCTTGCATCGCCTTTCGCGCCTGCGCACGCGGCACCGCGGCACCGTATACGCGCGCGCCCGGCGCGGCGGTGAAAATGGGATGATACATCGTGAAATCGGGCCACCCCGTCTCGGCCCAATCGAGCGCCCGCGCCAGCGCCTCCGCTTTGCCGCGATTGTCCGGCGTAACGCGCGCCGCCTGCGCCTGCGTCAGCATCTCGAACACCAGTGCCGCGGGCTGCACAGCCGCCACCGCCCCGGCCTGCGCGGCGTGATGGGCGGGATTGTCATGCACCTCGCCCAGGATCACCACCTGCGCCGCGCGCATCCGCTCCAGCATGCCAACATCCAGCCCCGCCCATACCGGGGCCGCGGTCAGCAGCGCCGCAATATATGCAAATACCCTCATACGAGGAATTCATGCACCTCGCGCGCATGGCTTTCAAGCGACTTGCGCATCTTCGCGAACGCCGCCGCCTCCAGTTGCCGAACCCGCTCCTTGCTCAGCTTCAGCTCGGCGCCAAGGCTCTCCAGCGTCCTGGGCGCATCGCGCAGCTTGCGCTCGCGTACGATGAACCGCTCGCGCTCATTGAGCGCCGACATCGCCTCGACCAGCCACGCGCGCAGCGCCTCGGTGTCATGGGCGTTTTCGACGATCTCGGCGGCCTGCGTGCCCTCGTCCTCGATCGTGTCGATCCACTCGCGGCCCTCATCCTCGACCGATTGCGTGGCGTTGAGGCTGAAATCCGAACCCGAAAGCCGCCCTTCCATCATCTCCACGTCATGCAGGGGCACGCCCACCTCGGTGGAAATCGCCTGCCGCATCTGGTGGCGGTCCAGTTCCTCGCCCCGCGCCATCGCCTCGCGTTCCAGCCGCGCCTGAACCCGGCGCAGGTTGAAAAACAGGCTCTTCTGGCTGCTGGTGGAGCCGGTGCGCACCATCGACCAGTTGCGCATCACGTAGTCCTGGATGCTGGCCTTGATCCACCACACCGCGTAGGTCGAGAACCGCACCCCGCGATCGGGGTCGAACTTGTCCGCCGCCTTCATCAGGCCAAGGCCCGCCTCCTGGATCAGATCGTTCATGGGGGCGCCATAGCGCTTGAACTTGGACGCCATGGAAATCGCCAGCCGCATGTAGGCGGTGATCAGGCGATGCAAGGCCTCCTCGTCGCGCTCATCACGCCACGCATAGGCCAGTTTCAATTCCGTCTCGGCGTCAAGAAGCTCTGCTTTCATGGCGCGGCGCGACATGCTGGTGTCGTATTGTCCGTCAAGTGCCATATCATTACCCCCAGTCTGCAAGGCCCATGACCGTCGAAGGCGAAGGGCCTCTTTGCTAGTGTCACGCAGAATGCTACGCAGGCCTAGCGGGGATGGATCACAATAAGGTGTATATTGGATGTTGTCAAAATTGACCCTGGTGCTGGGCGGCGCGGCCTCGGGCAAGACGGCATTTGCCGAATCCCTTGTCAAAAGCACCGAGGCACCAATGGTTTACCTCGCCACCGCGCAGGCCCTTGATGATGAGATGAAAGCGCGGATTTCCGCGCATCAGGCCACCCGCGGCCCCGGCTGGCACGTGGTCGAGGCCCCTTTGAACGCCGCCGATGCGCTGCGCGACGCCTCCGCCGATAGCGTTATATTGCTTGATTGCGCGACCATGTGGCTCAGCAACCAGATGGGCGCGGAAGGCAGCGATCTGGCCCGCGCGCAGGCCGATCTTCTGGATGCGCTGACGGGGTGCGCGGCGCGGGTGGTGGTCGTGTCCAATGAGCTGGGCCAATCCGTGGTGCCCGAAAACGCGCTGGCGCGCCGGTTCCGCGATGCGCAAGGCGCGCTTAATCAGCAGATCGCCGCGCGCGCCGATCTGGTCGTGGCGGTGATTGCGGGTCTGCCGCTGCCGCTCAAGGGGGCGCTGCCCGGCGGCGGGGCGGCATGAGCCGGCTGCTGTGGGTCCGGCACGCGCCCACCCATGCCAAATCCATGGTCGGCTGGTCCGATCTGCCCGCCGACCTGTCCGACACTGCCCGCCTGCGGGCGCTCGACGCCGCGCTGCCGCAAGGGGCGGTGGTGTTGTCCTCGGACCTCAGCCGCGCCATCGCCACCGCCGATGCCATCTCGGGCAAACGCGACCGCCTACCCCACGACCCCGACCTGCGTGAGATCAATTTCGGCGAGTGGGAATTGCAAAGCTTCGATACCATCCCCGATCAGGACGGCCTGCACGCCTTCTGGGATCGCCCCGGCGAGACCCGCCCACCCGGCGGCGAAAGCTGGAACGAGCTGGGCGCGCGGGTGAACCGCGCCGTTGCGCGCGTGATGGACGCCCACCCCGGACGCGACATCGTCGCGGTGGCCCATTTCGGCGTGATCCTGACGCAAGTGCAGCGCGCCCTGCGCCTGACCCCGTACCAGGCATTTGCCCACCGCATCGACAACCTGTCCCTGACCGAGCTGCACCTAGATCCCGATACCGGCTGGCAGGCCGGACGCATCAACCACCTGCCCGGGTGACTGGCGGCTGCCAGGCCTGTCCAAGTCATAGCACAAGCCGGGCGAGCGCCTGCCCGTGGGGTGGCGCTGCAACGACCGAGCTGCGCACTTTATCCCAACAAACTACCTCCGCCCTATCCACGGCAGTGCGCCACCTCCAAAGCGCCAGCCCGCCGGGACGGGCAAGCGCTCGCCCGGCGCCTTCGGCGCTATTCGGACGCCCAATCCCCCAGTTCCGCACCCCCGCACGCCATTTCCCTGCGCAAGGGGCCTTTTCGCGGGGGCTGCCATCCTCTAATCGGGTAAGGACGCAACCGAACGCAAAGGGACGCCCATGAAACCCATCCGCCTGCTCTCGGGCTTCGTGACGGTGGGCATGTGGACCATGCTCAGCCGCATCCTGGGCTTCCTGCGCGACGCGATGATCCTTGCATGGCTCGGCACCGGCCCCGCCTACGAGGCCTATGTCGTGGCCTTCCGCCTGCCCAACATGTTCCGCCGCTTCTTTGCCGAAGGTGCGTTCAACATGGCGTTTGTCCCCATGTTTTCCAAACGCTACGAGGCGGACGAGGACGCCCCCGGCTTTGCCGCACAGGCCTTTGCCGGGCTGGCCTCGGTGCTGCTGGTGCTGACGCTGCTGGCCCAGGTCGCGATGCCGTGGCTGGTGCTTGGCCTCGCCTCGGGCTTTGCCGGGCAGGAACAGTTCCCCCTGTCGGTCGAATTCGGCCGCATCGCGTTTCCCTACATCCTGTTCATCTCGCTCGCCGCGTTGCTGTCGGGCGTGCTCAACGCGATGGGCCGCTTTGCCGCCGCCGCCGCCGCGCCCGTTTTGCTGAATGTGCTCCTGATCAGCGGTATGGCAGGCGCGGCATGGCTCGGCACCGATGTCGCCCGCGCCCTGGTTTGGACCATCCCCGTCGCAGGCATAGCGCAGCTCGCCCTGGTCTGGACCGCCGCCCGCCGCGCCGGGTTTACCATGCCCCTGCGCAGGCCCCGCTGGACACCCGAGATGGCCCGCCTTGTGCGGGTCGCGATCCCCGCCGCGCTTGCGGGTGGGGTGGTGCAGGTAAACCTCCTTGTCGGTCAACAGGTTGCCAGTTATTTCGACCACGCCGTTGGCTGGCTGTTCGCCGCCGATCGCCTGTATCAACTGCCGCTCGGGGTGGTGGGCATCGCCATCGGCGTGGTGCTTTTGCCCGACCTGTCCCGCCGCCTCAAGGCCGGGGACGAGGCAGGCAGCCGCGATGCCCTGTCCCGCGCGGCCGAAGTGTCGCTGGGCCTGACCATCCCCGCCGCCGTCGCGCTGGTTGTCGTGCCGCTTCCGCTGGTTTCTGTCCTGTTCGAGCGCGGCGCAACCACCGCGGACGATAGCGCGGCGATCTCGTTGGCGGTGATGATCTACGGCCTGGGCCTGCCCGCCTTCGTGATGCAGAAGATCCTGCAACCGCTCTATTTCGCGCGCGAGGATACCCGAAGCCCGTTCAACTACGCGCTTGTCGCCATGGTGGTGAACGCGCTCGTCGCCGTCGGCCTTGCCCCGTTCATCGGCTGGATCGCCGCCGCCATCGGCACGACCATCGCCGGATGGGCCATGGTGGTGCAACTCGCGCTTGGCGTCCGGCCCATGGGGGAGGTTGCACGGTTCGATGCGCGGTTTCACAAGCGTATCTGGCGCATCCTTGCCGCCGCCGCGATCATGGGCGGCGTCCTTTGGGCCGCGATGGCCCTGCTCAGCCCGTTTTTCGGCATGGCCGGATGGCGCTACGCGGCGCTCGCCGCGCTGATCATGATCGGGATGATCAGCTATTTCGGCATTGGCCAACTGCTCGGCGCGTTCCAACTGGCGCAGTACCGCCGCGCCCTGTCCCGGCGCGGCTAACCCGCTGGAATACCACCTATTTGTGGCGAATTCTTTGGCGCAGCTTCGCCCATCCCCCGGGCGCCAGGAAAAACGACAGGCCAAAGCCCGCCCCGAACCCGGCGAGGTCCGCCACCCAATCCTTGCTGCCACCGAACAGCAGGCCGAACACCAACTGTATCCCCATCAGCGCACCGATCAGGACAAAGGCCCGCGCCTGATGCTCACCTGCCTCGCCCAGCCGTAGCCACAGCAGGTAGGTAAACGCCCCGATCATCCCGTAAACCCCCGGAAACGCGCCAAAAAGCGGGATTTGATCGGTCACCAGCACGCCATAAGCCAACGCCCCCAAAGCGCAAGAGCCGATGAAAATCGCCAGCGTCGCCAACTGGCTGAACACATCGCCCACGAACTTGCCCAGCGCCAGCAACATCCCGCCAGCAAACAGCGCATGCATGAACGAGCCATGCACGAACGGGTAGCTCACGAACCTGATCAAATGCTCCGTAGGCCAGCGGTTATTGCTCCACATCCAATCGAATACCGGCGCCGAGAACGCATATTTCTCGATCGCCGCAATGCGCCAACCCACCGCGCCCGGCCCGCCGACAAAGCCCTGAGACCCAAGCGTAAACATCGCCTCGACCCCTACAATCAGCACGAAAAGCGCGATCACGACCGGCGAGACCGGGTTCACGGCGGGCGTTGGGGTCTGCTCGGACATCTGCGGCTCTCCTTGACGGCGCTTCGGGGCATGGGTAAGCCACCTCGACTGATAAATCCAGACGGAGATGACCCATGGAGGATGCGGCCCAATCGCAATCCACCCCGAACGCGGCCTTCACCCCGCGCGTATTTTCTGGCATCCAACCTTCGGGCGGTCTGACGCTGGGCAATTATCTTGGCGCCATCCGCCGCTTCGTGGACATGCAAGAAAGCGGCGTGCAGACGATCTATTGCGTCGTCGATATGCACGCGATCACCGTCTGGCAGGAGCCGCAGGCGCTTCTGCGGCAAACCCGCGAATTGACGGCGGGCTACATCGCCGCAGGCCTAGACCCGGAAAAGTCCATACTTTTCAATCAGTCACAGGTGGCCGAGCACGCGCAACTGGCGTGGATATTCAACTGCGTAGTGCGCATGGGCTGGATGAAGCGCATGACGCAGTTCAAGGACAAGGCCGGCAAGAACGCCGAAGAGGCGTCGCTTGGCCTGTTCGGCTACCCGGCGCTCATGGCCGCCGACATCCTGGCCTACCACGCCACCCACGTGCCCGTGGGCGAGGACCAGAAGCAGCACCTTGAGCTGACCCGCAACACCGCCGCCAAGTTCAACCACGACTACGGCGTCGATTTCTTCCCGATGACCGAGCCAGTGATCGAAGGCACTGCCACCCGCGTCATGAGCCTGCGCGACGGGTCCAAGAAGATGTCGAAATCCGATCCGTCCGACGCCAGCCGCATCAACATGACAGACGATGCCGACACCATCGCACGCAAGATCCGCAAGGCCAGGACAGACCCCGACCCCCTCCCGTCCGAAGACAAGGGTCTTGAGGATCGCGCCGAGGCGCGCAACCTTGTCAACATCTACGCGGCGCTTTCGGATGCAACGGTCGAGGACGTCCTGCGCGACGTCGGCGGCAAGCAGTTTTCCGAGTTCAAGCCGATGCTCGCCGATCTGGCGGTGGCCAAACTCGCCCCCATCTCCGAGGAAATGGCCCGCCTGATGGAGCAACCCGACGAGATCGACCGCGTCCTTGGCCGCGGCGCAAATAGCGCGCGCGAAATCGCCGCGCCGATCCTGCACCGCACCTATGATATCGTCGGCATGCTGCGCAGCACCTGACCCGACCCGGCGCATCCGCGCACATGACCCGTGCGGATGCTGGCCTTTCGCCCCGATCACGGCGCGCCTATCCTTCTTGCAACAAGAGGATAGGCATCATGACCGACACGAAATTCATCACCCATCCCGAAACCCGCGTAGGGCATGTTCACCTGAAGGTGGCCGACCTCGACCGCGCGATCGGCTTTTACCGCGATTTGCTGGGCTTTGAGCTGCAACAGAAGTTCGGCACCCAGGCGGCCTTTCTCTCGGCGGGCGGGTATCATCACCATATCGGCCTGAACACCTGGGACAGCAAGAATGGCACGCCCCCGCCGCGCGGGCATACCGGGCTGTTTCACGTCGCGTTCCTTTACCCCGATCGCCGTGCCCTTGCCGCCGCCCTGCGCGCCGTGCTGAACGCGGGCGTATCCCTTGACGGTGCGGCCGATCACGGCGTCAGCGAGGCGGTCTATTTCACCGACCCCGACGGGAACGGGATCGAGCTGTACCGCGACCGCGACCCGCAGGATTGGCCGCGCGACAGCTCTGGCAACCTGGGCATGTCAAACGCCCCGCTTGATATCGAGGCCCTGCTTGCAGAAGCGGAGTGATCCACTGTCACGAATCCGTTTCATCGTCTTGCTACCGTCGCGTTAACGGGCAATCCTGAACCGTGTCCCCGTTTCAAGATCCGGCCGGAATTACGTGCAAGCGCATTGCAATCAAATACATTTTCCAAAATTTAGGCACCTATCGCCGCTCGGCGGGCGGTGGGTGCCTATTTCCGGTGTAGTTGCTTTACTCGACCGGCGGCGCTGCTAAAGTCCCGGCATCCGCAAGACTTCAAAAAGGCAGGCACATGGCGACTGGCACGAATATCCGCACCTATTTCAACGGAACTTGGCACGACGGGGATGTGCCGATCATGCGTGCCGCCGACCATGGTAGCTGGCTGGGTAGCACTGTATTCGATGGCGTGCGCCGGTTCGAAGGGATCGTGCCCGATCTCGAGGCCCACTGCGCCCGCGTCAACCGCTCGGCCGAGGCACTGATGCTGACCCCCACGGTCAGCACCGCCGACATGATGGACATCGTCCGCGACGGCCTTGCCGCCTATCCCGATGACGCGGCCATCTATATCCGTCCGATGTATTGGGGCATTCACGGCGACGCCACGGCGATCATCCCGCAGGGTGATGAGACCGGCTTTGCCGTCTGCCTCGAAGAGATCCCCATGGCCCCGCCCGAGGCCAGCGTCACCCTCACCCGTACCCGGTTTCGCCGCCCGGTTCTGGAAAACGCGGTGGTCAACGCCAAGGCGGGCTGCCTCTACCCGAACAACGCCCGCATGCTGGCCGAGGCACATTCCAAGGGCTTTGGCAACGCGCTGGTCGCCGACGCCATGGGCAATGTCGCCGAAAGCGCAACCGCCAACGTGTTCATGGTCAAGGATGGCGAGCTGTTCACCCCGATCGCCAACGGCACCTTCCTGGCGGGCATCACGCGTTCGCGCCACATCTCGAACCTTGCTGCCGAGGGCACGCGCGTGAATGAGACGGTCCTGACCTTCGACGATTTCCATGACGCGGACGAGGTGTTCCTGTCCGGCAATTTCTCCAAGGTCACGCCGGTGATCGCCCTTGACGAGACCCGCTATCAGGTCGGGCCGGTCACGCGGCGCGTGCGCGAACTGTACTGGGATTGGGCCCACAGCGCCGCCTGACACCGGCAGGAGACCCGCAGGCGCGCGACCCGTTGCGCGACGTGGCGTTTGCCGCCATGATGGCGCGATACCGGGGGGAGAGCGGGCAATGCGCAAGTTTCTTGTGGTTCTGGATGACAGTCGTGAATGCCTGAACGCGATGCGTTTCGCGGCCATGCGCGCCGCGCGCACCGGCGGCGGCGTCACGATCCTGGCCGTTATCCCGCCCGAGGAATTCAATCACTGGATCGGCGTGGGCGACTTGATGCGCGAAGAAGCCCGCGAACGCATTCATGCCCATTTCGAGGTTTTCGCAAAGTGGATGCGCGACCGACAGAATGTCGACCCCGAGTTGGTCATCCGCGAGGGCGAAGCCGTCGACGAGATTTTGCAGCAAATCCAGGACGATTCCGAGATCGGCGTTCTGGTCCTGGGTGCCGGCACGGACAAGAAGGGGCCCGGCCCACTGGTGACACAGATGTCGCGCAGCGCGGGCACCCTGCCGATCCCGATCACCGTGGTTCCCGGGGACTTGTCCAAGGCCCGGCTCGAGGCGATTACCTGACGCAGTCCCGGACGCAGCGGGCAGTTTGGAATCGTTCCAAACCTTGACTTTCAACCACGGCAGGCGCATATCCTGTGTTAATCACGAAAGGTGCCTTCCCGATGTTTATTCAAACCGAATCCACCCCGAATCCGGCCACGCTCAAGTTTCTTCCCGGTCAAAGCGTTCTGGGCGCTGGCACGGCTGATTTTCCCTCGCCCGAGGGGGCCGAGACGTCCCCGCTGGCCACGCGGATATTCGCCGTGGACGGTGTGACGGGCGTGTTCTTCGGCGCGGATTTCGTGACCGTGACCAAGGCCGACAACATCGAGTGGGACCATATCAAGCCCGCGATCCTCGGCGCGATCATGGAGCATTTCCAATCGGGTCAGCCGGTGATGGCAGACAACGCCACCGCCGCCTCCGGCCATGCCGATCACGACGGACCTGATGGCGAAATCGTCGGGCAAATCAAAGAGTTGCTCGATACCCGCGTGCGGCCCGCCGTGGCGCAAGACGGGGGCGACATCACCTTTCACGGGTTCGATCGCGGCGTCGTTTACCTGCACATGCAAGGCGCCTGCGCGGGGTGCCCGTCCTCGACACTGACGCTGAAGATGGGGATCGAGAACCTGCTGCGGCACTACATCCCCGAAGTGACCGAGGTGCAGCCCGTTGCAGTCTGACCCGCTGGTTCTTGGCTTTGACACATCGGCCGCGCATTGCGCGGCCGCTTTGCTGTCCGGCGACCAGGTTCTGGCCTCCCGGCACGAGGAAATGGGGCGCGGACAGGCCGAACGCCTGTTTCCCTTGCTCGAAGAGGTGCTGGCACAGGGCGGCGCGACATGGCACGACCTGACCGCTATTGGCGTGGGCTCGGGGCCCGGCAATTTCACCGGCATCCGCATCTCCGTCTCCGCCGCGCGGGGTCTGGCCCTGTCGCTTGGCGTGCCGGCGATCGGCGTCTCCACGCTTGAGGCGCAGGCGTTCGGCACCTCCGGTGTGGTCCTGTCGGCCGTCACCGCGCCCCGGGATCAGATTTACATCCAACGATTCAATGGCGCCCCCTCCACGCCCCCCGTCCTGGTAGCGCTGGACGCGCTGCCCGATGATGTCGCAGGGGGCACCCCCACCTGCATAGGCGCCCATGCCAACGAGGTGGCCGCGCGATACGCCGGCACGCCCGGGCACGCCGCCTTTCCCCTGCCAGAGGCCATCGCCCGCATCGCCGCACTGCGCATCGGGCAGGACAATCCGCCCCCCTCGCCCCTATATATTCGCGCCGCCGACGCCGCCCCGTCGCGCGATGCGCCCCCGGTGATCCTGCCCGATGAAACCTGAGGAAATGGCCGCGCTTCACGCCGCCGCCTTCGAAAATTCCCGCCCCTGGAGCGCGCAAGAGTTCGCATCCCTCCTGCAAAGCGCCGCGACCTTCCACGTCGGCGACGCGCGCGCCTTCGCACTCGGCCGCGTCATCGCAGACGAGACCGAGTTGCTGACCCTCGCCACAGCCCCGGGCGCGCGCCGCCGCGGGTTGGGCAAGGCCTGCGTGAGCGCCTTTTTGCACGCGGCACACGCCCGCGGCGCCACCACGGCGTTCTTGGAGGTCGCAGCCGACAACACCGCCGCATTGGCCCTCTATCGCACCTGCGGATTCGACGAAAACGGCCGCAGGCCGGGCTACTACGCGCGCAAGGGCGCCGCCCCGGTCGACGCCATCCTCATGCGCCGCGCGCTACCCTGATCGCCACCGGCTAAATCCGCGAAAATCGGGCCAATTCGCCCACGAGGCCGCACTAGGCCCGTGTCGCCATCTTGCCAAGCCGCGCAGCACCACGCTACTGATAGGTATGATGATATATCTCCCCATCGCCGAGGTATCGGTCAACCTGTTCCTGCTTCTGGGGCTGGGGGCGTTGGTTGGGGTTCTTTCGGGGATGTTCGGCGTCGGCGGCGGGTTCCTGATCACGCCGCTTCTGTTTTTCGTGGGCATCCCGCCGGCCGTCGCCGTGGCCACCTCCGCCAACCAGATCGTTGCCTCGTCGTTCTCGGCAATGCTTGCGCATCTCAGGCGAAAAACCGTGGACCTGAGGATGGGCATGGTCCTTCTGGTCGGGGGTTTGATCGGATCGGCCGTCGGGGTGATGCTGTTCAATCACCTCAAGTCCATGGGTCAGGTCGAGCTGCTGGTGCGCTTGTGCTATGTCGTGTTCCTGGGAGTCATCGGCGGCCTCATGCTGTTTGAAAGCTACCGCGCCATCCGCCGGGCCCGCCGCGCCGGCACCCCGGTCTACAAGCGCAAACAGCGCAATTGGGTTCATGCCCTCCCCTTCAAGATGAGGTTCCGCACCTCGGGGCTCTATATCTCGTCGATCCCACCGGTCCTTGTCGGGATGTCGGTGGGCCTGCTGGCTGCGATCATGGGTGTCGGCGGCGGGTTCATCATGGTGCCCGCGATGATCTACATCCTCGGCATGCCCACCAAGGTCGTCATCGGCACGTCGCTGTTTCAAATCCTGTTTGTCACCGCCTTCACCACCCTTTTGCACGCCACGACCAACTACACCGTCGATATGGCGCTGGCGGTCGTGCTGTTGGTGGGCGGGGTGATCGGGGCGCAACTGGGCACGCAAATCGGCCTGCGCATGAAGGCCGAGCAATTGCGCGTCCTGTTGGCGGCGCTGGTTCTCGTGGTCTGCGCCAAGCTTGGCCTCGATCTGCTTTTGCAACCGTCCGAGTTGTACTCGGTCTCGACCATGGATCAGCTCTGATGCGGGTGCTGTGCTCACTTCTGCTGCTCTGCCTTTCCTTTGCTGCGCACGCCCAGCAGCCCCGCGAAGAAGTCGTTCTTGGGCTGAGCCAGAACAGGGTTTCCATCACCGCAGATTTTGACGGCTCCGAGATCCTTATCTTTGGCGCGATCAAGCGCGAGACAGCCATTCCAGAACAGCCGCTTGAGGTGATCGTCACCATCGCCGGCCCGTCCGAGCCCCTGATCGTGCGCCGCAAGGACAAACGTTTCGGCATCTGGGTCAACACGGACGCGAACCAGATCGACTCGGCTCCCTCCTACTATGCGGTGGCCACGTCCGGCCCCTTCAACGACGTCCTCAGACATACCGAGGATTTGCGCCACAAGGTATCGATCGCGCGCGCCATCCGGTCGGTCGGCGCCCCGGCCGAGATCGGCGATTCGCGCGCGTTTACCCGGGCCCTCATCCGCATCAGGCAAGACAACAGCCTCTTTCAGCTACTTGAAGGCGCCGTCGAGGTTGACCAGCAAACGCTGTTTCGCACCTCCATCGCCCTGCCGGCCAACCTGACCGAAGGCCCATACAAGACGCGCATTTTCCTGACACGGGGCGGCCATGTGATTTCGCAGTTCGAGACCGAGATCGATGTCTACAAGGTCGGACTGGAGCGGTTCTTGTACAACCTGTCACGCAGCCAACCACTCATATACGGCCTGTTGTCATTGGCGATCGCCATAGCCGCGGGATGGGGCGCATCGGCCGCGTTCCGCATGCTACGGCAGGGTTAACCGCGCCCGATGAGGGGCATCTTGGTCGCCATCAGCGTCATGAACTGAACATTCGCCTCGGGCGGAAGATCGGCCATGTTCACAACCGCGCGCGCGACATCCTCCACCGACATGGTCGGCGGCGCGTTTTCCGGGTTGTCGGCGATGATCCCCTCCAACAGCTCTGTCCGGGCATTGCCGATATCGATCTGCCCGCACGCGATGTCAAAGGCCCGCCCATCCAGCGACAAGCTCTTGGTCAGCCCCGTAATCGCGTGCTTGGTCGCCGTATAGCACACCGCCCCCTCGCGCGGGGAATGCGCGCTGACCGAGCCGTTATTGATGATCCGGCCGCCGCCCGGCTGCTGGCGCCGCATCTGCCCGAAAGCGGCCCGCGCGCACAGGAACATGCCATTGAGATTGACATCGACAACCTGCTTCCACTCGTCGAACTCCAGCTCGTCAATGGGGGCGGCGCGGCCGAAAAGGCCCGCGTTGTTGAACAGCACGTCCAACCGCCCAACCCGCGTGGCAAAGCTGTCGAATGCCGCCTGCACCTCATCGGGCCGGGTCACGTCACATGGCAAGATGATCGCCCGCGCGTCGCCACCGGCAACAGCCGCAAGCGCATCACCGCGCCGCGCGATCATGCCAACGTGCCATCCCGCCTTCAAGAACGCCCGCGCGGTCGCGGCACCGATCCCCGCACTGGCGCCGGTGATCATGATGCTTTTCATTGCACACCCTCCTGCGCATCCTGCGCCTCAAGGGTCAGCGGCGCAGGCTCAACCTGGCGCAGATCATCCGCCCGCAGCGGCCCCGTTGGCTTCGCCAACCGATTGCGCACCACCCAATAAAGCCGGTTTGAGGCCCGCGTGATCGCCACGTATGCCAGACGTTTCCACAACGGCTGCCCCGCCTCGTTCCGGCCCATTCGCGCGGCGGCAAACAGGTCGGGCGCGAACACCTGGACGTTTTCCCATTGAGAGCCTTGCGCCTTGTGAATCGTCACCGCCGCCCCGTGCAGGAACGTGGCCCCCATACGCGCCGCGAACGGGATGAACGGCTCTTCCTCGTCGGGCTTTTCGATCTTGACGATGCTCGCCGCGCTCAGGCTGGGGTCCTCGGCCCCCATGACATGCAGCCGCGAAAACCCCGGCTTGCGACCGGGGCCAAGGTACACCACCTGCGCCCCCTTGATCAGGCCGCGCGCCTCAAGGTCCAACCGCTTCTTACGATGCTTGAGCGGTAACTCCAGCCCATCGCAAATAAGCGGCTCCCCCGGCAGAAGCGCATCCTCGGGGGCGTCATGCACCTGGCGAAACGCGTTGATCAGGCGGATGCGCGTCACATTTCGCCACACCAGGACCGGGCTGCGCGCCATCAGGTCCACCTCGACGCGGTTGGCCCACACAACCCTGTCGTCGCGCTTTGCCGCCTCCTCGACCATGCGCTCAAAGTCCTCGAACTCAAGCGCCGGGTCCGACAGGGCATGCGCCAGATCCAGGATCGGATTATCCGCCGCCTGCCTGTGAATACGGCTCAGCTCAAGCCGCTGGTCGTCCGGCAGCCGGTCGAACACCATTTCCCCCGATTGCCCCACCGGCGCCAACTGCGCCGGGTCGCCAAACAGCAGAAGCGTCGGGAAAATCTCTTTCAGATCATCAAGTTGCCGTGCATCCAGCATCGAGGATTCGTCCACAAACCCGATATCCAGCGGCTCGTCGCGGCGCTTCCATCCGGTGATGAAATCCGATCCGCGCAGCCCCGCCGCGGCCAGGGCACCGGGAACCGATTTGTGCACATTGTAGAAAGCAAGCGCGCGATCAAGCGCCAGATCCGTCAGCCCCTCGATCACCGGGCGCTCGCCATTGCCGGCCAGCCACTCCGCGATCTTCTCATATTCGGGGTCGTAGACGGGCGTGTAGATGATCCTGTGTATGGTCGTCGCGGGCACCCCCCGCGCGCGCAGCACGCTGGCGGCCTTGTTGGTCGGCGCGAGAATTGCAAGCGTCCGGCGGTCCTTGGTGCGGCGCCCCTCGTAATCGCCTGACACTGTTTCAACGCCCGCGTCCTGCAGCGCCCGGTAAAGCGTCGATAGCAACATCGTCTTGCCCGACCCGGCCTTGCCGATGACCGCCATGATATTCTCGCCGCCTGCCTTCGGCGGCGTCAGCAGACCATCCTCGATATCCACCCCGACCGACTTCAGCAGGGCGGATATCCGATCATATGCGTCGGCCTGATCGTGCGAGAATTGCATGGCATCGTCGGTCATGGCGCGACCCTACATCGCGGTCGCGCCAAGGGCCAGAGCATCCGCCGGGCGGTGTTCCGGCAATCAGGCGGTCAAGGCAAGCGGCGCGTCGATCGTGCCAAAGGCCTGCTCGAACCACATCCGCGACAGCTCTACCGAGATACCCGCTTGCTCGGCCACTTTCGCCTGCGCGTCGCGTGAAAACTCCCACAGTCCGACGCTTATGGCGTTCCGGCCCTGCCCACTGGATCCAAGAACGGTCGGGCTGGCCCCGATACGGCGGTAGATGCGCACCATTCGCGCATCGAACACGCCGACCAAATGGCGGATCCCAAACCCCTCAAGGATCTCGCCCCCGGCCAGCATCAAGGCGGCCGCAACCGACGGCGCCGCCCCCCGCGCCAGGCAAAACCGCGTGCATTCCCAGATCAGCGGGCTCTCGATACGCACGCCGTCCGTGAGATCCAGAAAATGATCGTTCACCATGCACGCCTCGGCAGTCGGCAGAAACCGCATCGAGCCCCCATGCGTTCCATCGGCGCGCTGCCATATCACGTAGAGCGGGTTCAAATCGTCGTATTCGTCCCGCTCATGCCCTTCATCGTCAACGGACACGTCCCACTCCAGTCGATCACGAAACTGATCGGCCCTGTCGCGGAACATGGTATCGCGCAATTTTGGATAATCTTCGAGTTGATCTGCATATAGATACTTAAGCATTCGTTTACCCTCTGGCCTGACATCGTAAAATCAGGCTATCCAGAATTGGTTAAAGGAATCTCAATCTTAACGAGAAGTTACATTTTCGGCGCCATGCCATTGGTTGCGCCGCCAGGCAGCCCGGCAATCACCTGTTATTGCAGGCTTTTCTACACGACGATCAATCCACGGCTGATTGCGCGGGCCACGGCATGGGTAGTGTTCTGCGCGCCCAACTTGAACCGTGCGCTTTCGATATAAACGCGCAATGTATGCTCGGAAATGGAAAGCGTCTGCGCCACTTGCGCCCTGCTATAGCCAATCGCGAGGAACGTCATCGCCTCCACTTCGCGCGGCGAGAGGGAGGGTGTCTGCTCTGGCCGACGCCCGGGCTCGAACTCGAGGGCTTTTTGATTGAAGAAGTAGGCAATAAGGATCAAATCGCGGCGGTTCGTCTCGGCAAAAGCAGCCCATGCATCGTCTTCCGCGTTATGGCTCACGGTGAACATCGCGAACTGCCCGTTGGGCCCGCGCACCGGGACCGAGTAGCCCTGATTGCCGACGCCGTGCTCGATCGCATCCACTTGGAACTGCCGCACGGCGCGGCTGGACCAATCAAGCCGCTTCCAGTCGACAGGGTGGAAGCGTTGGTAGCACCCGTACACGACCGGATCGATCTTGAGATAGTCCTTTTCCAGGTACCGCGCGACCCACGCGTCGGAGTAGGTTCCGCACCCGTATTGATCACCATCGGAGTTCACCCAGTGATAAACCATGTGATCGACACCGAAATGATCGCGCAAAGCCTGAATAACCTGCTGCAGGTCTTCAACTCCTGTAGCGTGCTCCAAATCCTCGAGGATCGTTTCCACCCCAGGCGTCATCGGCGTCCACCTGTACAGGCGCCCCATCCATCTGCGATGCAATCTCGGCGGCGGCTACCTGCCGGGTCGTGTCCAACTGCGCCGATAATGCGTCCAATCCGTGTTTTTGCGCATACCCACGCAGGTCCACTAGCACGTCGATTATCCATTCATTCTGCATGTTAGCTCTCGTCGTCAATGGTTAATTAAGAATTAAATCAAATATACCATGTATCCATGCGCGTCCGCCACTCACAGTTTCCAACTCCCCAGAAATAGCGAGGGGCGGGAAAGCCAGGCCATTGATCTTAAAGGTATTTGATTTAAAAAGGAAAAGCCCGCACCATCGTTAACCATGTTGCGCGCCCTTCCTCATGCATACATTACAATCCTAAATGTTGCGGGTTTGCCCCGCTTCGACAACATCTTCGACAGTCCTCAAACCCGTCACCGGCGCCTGAACCAGAACGGCCATGTTCCCGGGCTTGTGTTCATTGCGCAGCATCTTCATGTGCGCCTGCGGAATCTCGGACCACGGGAACACCTCGGACATGCAAGGATCGATGCGGCGCTCCACCATCAGCTTGTTGGCCCCCGACGCCTGCTTGAGATGCGCGAAGTGGCTGCCCTGAAGGCGCTTTTGGTGCATCCACATATACCGCACGTCAAAGGTGCAGTTGAAACCGCTGGTGCCGGCACAGATCACGACCATCCCGCCCTTCTTGCACACCAGTGTCGAGACCGGGAATGTCGCCTCGCCGGGGTGCTCGAAAACGATATCGACGTTGTTGCCCTTGCCGGTGATGTCCCAGATCGCCTTGCCGAACTTGCGGGCCTCCTTGAACCACTCCGCATATTCCGGCGTGTTGACGGTCGGAAGCTGCCCCCAGCACTTGAAGTCCTTCCGGTTGATCACGCCCTTGGCGCCCAGGCTCATCACGAAATCGCGCTTGTCCTCGTCGCTTATGACGCCGATCGCGTTGCCGCCCGCCGCGTTGATCAACTGGATCGCGAATGATCCAAGCCCCCCGGACGCCCCCCACACAAGGACATTCTGACCGGGCTTCAATTCATGCGGGTGATGCCCGAAAAGCATCCGATAGGCCGTCGCCAGCGTAAGCGTATAGCACGCCGATTCCTCCCACGTCAGGTGCTTTGGCCGCGGCAATAGCTGCTGCGCCTGCACGCGCGTGAACTGCGAGAACGAGCCATCATGCGTCTCGTATCCCCAGATGCGCTGCGAGGGGCTGAACATCGGGTCGCCGCCGTTGCATTCCTCGTCGTCGCCATCGTCCTGGTTGCAGTGGATCACGACCTCGTCGCCCACCTTCCAGCGCGTGACCTTGTCGCCAACCTTCCACACGATGCCGGACGCGTCCGATCCCGCGATGTGGTAGGGCTGCTTGTGCCCGTCAAACGGGCTGATCGGCACACCAAGGCCGGCCCAGACCCCGTTGTAGTTCACCCCCGCCGCCATCACGAGAACAAGAACCTCGTGGCTGTCGATCTCCCAAGTATCGACAACCTCAACCTGAAAGCTCTTGTCGGGCTCGCCGTGGCGTTCGCGCCGGATCGCCCACGCGTACATCTGTTTCGGCACGTACCCCAGCGGGGGCATTTCGCCAACTTCGTAAAGATCCTTCTCGGGTGCCTCGTACGGAGCGATCCCGGTGTCGGTGTCCAGAGCCATTTCAGCCTCCATCCTCGTTCAATTGCCGCGACGCAGAATCGCGGTGTCCTGCCTCGGAATACTGATGACCGCGCAACAATGCAATCGGGTTTCATATCTTTTTGAAATTTTATAACCTCGCGGGCGCAGCATTTCAGGACGCTTGCGACGCCCCTGTCAGATGCGCGACCGAAGCCGCGTAGAACGACAGGAGCGGCTTTTCGCCCTCGACCACGCGAACGCCATCTTCGCCCTCGGACACAAGCCCGCGCGTTTTCAATGCCTTCATCCCTTGGACAACAAGATCGGCGGCGCTGTCGCAGGGGCACTGCCCCTGTGGCAGCGATGCAAGGGTCTGCGCGACATCGGCCTCAAGCTCTGCCCGCGACATGGCGCCCCCCGACCGCAGCAACGCCGCCGCAACAAGGGGCACCGGCAGGGCCGGAACGTTGCGCTTGATCCGCTGCATCAACTCCTCGGCCAGTTCATCCACATTGCCCTTGAACCCGCTCAGGGCCAGTGGCGTGCCGAAATTGACGCTGGCGGTGCCAAAGCGGTGATAGCGCCCCCGCACCCGGAGCCACAGCGACCGCGCAATGAACCTGAGCACAACAGAGATGCGCGCGCGAAACCGGCGCTCGCCCGTCTGGCCCGCGGTCACAAGGATACGATCCTCAAGAACCCTGTCGTAGTTAAGGGAAACCGGCACAAAGACCACGTCGCGCGCCGCCGTGTCGTGCCCCTCGACGATATACTTGAAAAGCCCAAGGCGCGGCTGCTGCACCTCTCCCGTAAGGCTAAGCCCCCCTTCGGGGAAGACCGCCTGTGCAACCCCGCCATCCGTTGCCATGCGCACGTAACGCGCCAACACCCTGCGATACAGCTCATCGCGGGACTTGCGGCGAATGAAATAGGCCCCCATTGCCCGGATCAGGCGGCTAAGCGGCCAGATGCGCGCCCACTCCCCCACCGCGTAGCTGAGCGCCGATCGCTCTGCCGCAAGGTAAGTCACGAGCACATAATCCATGTTGCTTCGGTGGTTGATCACGAAAACCAAGGTGTCATCGCGATCGATCCGCCGCAGCGCCGCCTCGTCATGCGGACCAAGGTGCACATCATAAAGCGCCCGGCTAAGCCAGCGGGTCACGCGAATGGCAAACCCGAAATAAAGGCTTGCGCTGAACGATGGCACGATCTCGCGCGCATAGGCGCGGGCGTGCTCGAACGCGACGTTTTCGGGGATGCTCCGGGCCTTGGCATGGGCCGCGATGGCCCTTGACACCTCGGGATCATAGATCAGGCGCTGGATCATGTCATGACGATGCGCCAGCTTGAATGGCTGAATGGGCCGCTCAAGCCGCTCGTTGAGACGCGCAACCACCTTTTCCATGCGCCGCCGGAAAAACCACCTGACCGATGGAAACAGGAAATGCGACGCAAACGTGACCGCCGCGAACAGCACGATCAGCACCAGCGCCCAAAGAGGAATCTCAACCATCGTGCCCATTTGCGCAGCATGGACTCGCAACGCCGCTGCGTAAATCACCTTATGCCGCGACGCAGCGAATTGACGCCGCCATATAATTCCGGTTATCTGCGCCGCAACGCAATAAAATTGCCAACCCGATTCACCGGAGGCCGAGATGACTGAAAATCCCAAAGACAAGCCATGGCTGTTTCGGACCTATGCCGGGCACTCGACGGCAAAGGCCTCGAACGCGCTCTACCGCTCCAACCTGGCACGCGGGCAAACTGGGCTATCGGTCGCCTTCGACCTGCCGACACAAACCGGCTACGACAGCGACCACGTCCTGGCGAAGGGCGAGGTTGGCAAGGTCGGCGTGCCGGTCTGCCATATCGGTGACATGGAGGCCCTGTTCGACCAGATCCCACTGGATCAGATGAACACCTCGATGACGATCAACGCCACCGCACCCTGGCTGCTGTCGCTCTACATCGCCGTGGCCGAAAAGCAGGGCGCTGATATCGCCAAGCTGCAAGGCACCGTTCAGAATGATCTGATCAAGGAATACCTGTCGCGCGGCACCTATATCTGCCCGCCGAAACCGTCGCTCAAGATGATCGCCGACGTGGCGGAATACTGCTATGCGAACGTGCCGAAATGGAACCCGATGAACGTGTGTTCCTACCACCTGCAAGAGGCCGGCGCGACGCCCGAGCAGGAGCTATCCTTCGCCCTGGCCACCGCGACGGCGGTTCTGGACGAGCTAAAGCCGCGCGTGCCCGAGGCGGATTTCCCCGCGATGGTCGGGCGCATCAGCTTTTTCGTGAACGCGGGCATCCGCTTCGTCACCGAGATGTGCAAGATGCGCGCCTTCGTCGATCTGTGGGACGAGATCTGCCGCGAGCGGTACGGCGTCGAGAACCCCAAATTCCGCCGCTTTCGCTACGGGGTGCAGGTCAATTCGCTTGGCCTGACCGAACAGCAGCCGGAAAATAACGTCTACCGTATCCTTCTGGAGATGCTGGCGGTGACATTGTCGAAAAACGCGCGCGCCCGCGCCGTCCAATTGCCCGCCTGGAACGAGGCGCTTGGCCTTCCCCGCCCATGGGATCAGCAATGGTCGCTGCGCATGCAACAGATCATGGCCTACGAGACGGACCTGCTGGAATATGACGACCTGTTTGACGGCAACCCCGCCGTCACCGCCAAGGTCGAGGCCCTCAAGGACGGCGCCCGCCACGAGCTGGCCACCCTCGACAGCATGGGCGGCGCCGTCAGCGCGATCGAGTACATGAAATCGCGCCTTGTAGACAGCAACGCCGACCGCCTGACCCGGATCGAGCGGAACGAGACTATCGTCGTCGGCGTCAACCAATGGATCGAGGCCGAGCCGAGCCCCCTGATGAGCGAGGACGGCGGCATCATGACAGTCGATCCAAAGGTCGAAGCGGACCAGATCGCCCATCTCAATGACTGGCGCGCGCAGCGCAACGAACAAGCCGTTCAAACCGCGCTGGCGGGCCTGCGCAAGGCCGCGCGCGAGGGCAACAACATCATGCCCCCCTCGATCGAGGCCGCCAAGGCCGGGGTCACAACCGGCGAATGGGCCGCCGAAATGCGCGCCGTTCACGGCGAATATCGCGGCCCCACGGGCGTGTCGCCCAACCCGTCAAACCGGACGGAGGGCCTTGAGGACCTCCGCGATGCCGTCGACGCGGTCAGCAACCGCCTTGGCCGGCGCTTGAAGTTCCTGGTCGGCAAACCGGGGTTGGATGGGCATTCGAACGGGGCCGAACAAATCGCCAGCCGCGCCCGCGATTGCGGCATGGATATCGCGTATGAGGGCATCCGCCTGACCCCCGAAGAGATCGTCAACGCCGCACAAAACGACGGCGCGCACGTCATCGGCCTGTCGATCCTGTCGGGCAGCCACATGCCCCTCATGGAGGAACTGATGAGCCGCCTCGCGGCGGCGGGCCTAAGCGATATACCCGTGATCGTCGGCGGCATCATCCCCGAAGAAGACGCCACCCGGCTACGCGACATCGGCATCGCGCGCGTCTACACGCCCAAGGATTTCGAGCTGAACACCATCATGATGGACATCGTGACGCTGGCCGATCCATCCGCGATCGCCGCTCAGTAACGCAGCCGCAGGCGGCGGCAATCATCCCCGCCTGCGACCCAACCTGTCTTGCAAAGACGCGGGCTTATTCCTTCAGCGTCTTGATCTCGTCCATGATCTTCTGGTTCAGGGCCTGATCGGCTTGTGCCAGCTCAACGATCGAGGTGTACTCGTCCACGGTCATGCCTTCCGTGGTATCAACCGCGTCGACAATCGCGGCGTTTGCCTCGTTCACCAACTCCTGTTTGGCTTCTTCGTCCTGCTCGGCCTCGATCTTGGGCGCGAAATCCTTGCGCACGGCGTCCACCGCCACAAGCGCCTCGACAAACGCGCTTACCTTCGCATCCGTCACGTCGCTGGCTTCCATCTTCTTGGCGGCCTGATCTTCGTCCTGGGCCATGACGGCAACCGGCCCGGCAAAGGCAAGCGCGACGGCTGTCGTGGTGGCGGCAAGTGTTGTCTTGAAAGTCAATCTTATCTCCCGTTTAAAGTTGCGCCGCGCGCACTGGCGCGTCGGGCTTGCAACAACGTGGCCCTGCACAGTCCGGCACGCAACCAACCCGGCGAAAAAATGCCGCCCCAATCCGGGTCCCGCCCGCCCCCACGGCGGCAAACCGCTGGCCACGCGCGGCGAAACACGGCACTCTGCACCAGCCAGAATTGCAAAAGGGCCGGATATGTCACTTGAGATTCACCCCATCACGCCACCCGACCGCGAAGAGTGGCAAAACCTGTGGTCCGCCTACCTGGAATTCTATGAAACAACGCTGCCGGATGCGGTCTACGACACCACGTTTCAGCGGCTTTGCTCATCCGATTTCCCAAGGCAAAACGGATACCTGGCCAAGCATGATGGAAAGGCGGTCGGCCTGGTCCACTACATCTTCCACCCCCACAACTGGAAAATCGAGGATGTCTGCTACCTCCAAGACCTGTTCGCGGCGCCGGATGTGCGGGGCGTTGGCATCGGCCGCGCCCTGATCGAGGCGGTCTATGCCGCCGCGGACGCCAACGGCACCCCATCGGTCTATTGGATGACGCAGGATTTCAACAAGCAGGCCCGCACGCTCTATGATCGGATCGGCGTTCTGACGCCCTTCATCAAATACGCACGAAGCTAGGGGCGCCGCATGTCGATCCACATCGGGGCCAAGCCGGGCCAAATCGCCGAAACGGTATTGCTTCCGGGCGATCCCTACAGGGCCGCCTGGGCCGCGAACACGTTTCTGAGCGGGGCGGAGCTGGTGAACGACACCCGGGGCATGCTGGGCTATACCGGCACCTGGAACGGCCACCGCGTGACGATCCACGGCAGCGGAATGGGCATGCCCAGCCTGTCGATCTACGCCAACGAGTTGATCCGCGATCATGGCGCCAAGACCCTGATCCGTGTGGGCACCTGCGGCGCGGTGCAGCCCCATCTCGGGCTGGGCGAGATCATCCTTGCGATGACGGCCAGCTCAAGATCCTCGCCCTCCGACGGCATTTTCGGGCAACTGCGCTTTGCCCCCTGCGCCGATTGGGGCCTTTTGCAAAGCGCCGCGCGCGCGTGTGACGTCAAGGGGGTGTCGCCCCATATCGGCGGGATATTCTCATCCGACGCATTCTATGACGAGCGCCCGGACATGATCGAAACGCTTGCCCGCCACGGCGTGCTGGCCGTCGAGATGGAAGCGGCAGAGCTATACCAGGTCGCCGCCCGCCACGGCGCCCGGGCGCTTGCCGTTCTGACGGTCAGCGACAACCGCAACGCCGGGCTGGAAATGCCACCCAAGCAGCGCGAGCAGTCCCTTGGCGACATGCTCGAGATCGCCCTGCACAGCAGCCTCGCATGACCACGCTAGCGCGGTGGCGGCCTCACCCGCGTCCGTGGCTTTGGTCATAGCCGTTGGGCGACGGCGGCTGCCAATCCCCCAACGCGCCCTCATCCGCCTCGAACACCTCGACCAGCAGCGGATAGCACGCCGCGCTGTCGCTTGAATGCTCGGTCGAGCAGTCCCCGCCGGGGCACGCGCTCAGCGCGCCAAGCAGATCGATCTCGGCAAAGAACTCAAGGTAATCGCCGGGCCGCACGGGGCTGGCCTTCATGAAATACTGCCCCGTGTCACGGGTAAACCCGGTGCACATGAAGACATTGAGCACGTCGTGCACATGCCTCTCCGCCTCGGCAAGCGGCATCCCGGTCTCATCCGCCAATGCCCGCGTCAGGTTGGAATGGCAGCAATGATGGTACTGCCCGCCCGACAGCAGGTTGTTCGTGTACGGATCGCAACGCGTGCCGATCACGTCATGAACCGACCCGCCGAATGCGTCGATCCCGTACCAATCAAGCGTATCGTCGATGATCGTGGCCATCGGGCGCATCCCGGGAAAGCTGGACCACATCCGCTCGCCCACCGTCAGGTGCGTGCCATGGAGCGCGCGGCTCTTGCCGGAATAGAACCGCTCGCCCAGGTCCGCGGCGTTCCACAGGTTCAGATCGCCCACCTGCGGCCCCTCAACGCTCGTGATGCGGAAAAACCCGCCCGCTGGCACACGAAAACAGGCCGCGCCGCGCGGAGGGGCGATGACCTCATCCACCTTGCGCGCAGTGTCGCGCGCCCGGCGATAAAGCGCCAGGTCGGGCGCGGGCAAGGTATCGTTCGGATAGCAGATAACCGGACGAACGGCGCGCCGCGCATCGGCGTCGGCAGGGGGCTTTGGCGGCATGGTGAGGCTCCTTGACGGTTTCGCGCCAAGGTGCGCGGCCCGCCGGGCAGAGGCAAGCCCTTGCGTGGCGGATTTTCCCCAGGTCATGGCAACATCCAGCGCGCAATAGCGCCCGCAGGGCGCCGCGGCCCGCCGATGCGCGGCTTGATCAACGGCGGCAACAGGCCATCACCGCCACCCCGCGCCACCGCGCATCTTGTGTGAGCTGTCCATCATCCGGCTCAAATCAGCCCGCACTGCGGCACAACCCGCGAATGGATTGGCAAAATATCATGACCGCAGGCGATAACGCGACGTTGGTTGGCGCTAACGTGACGATTTTCCCCTGTTTCAGCCCGCCCCAAGCCTATATCAACGCGCCAGAGAGTTCGTGGGGCGCCCCAATTTGGCGCCCGTAAACCATAAAGGAGACCACGCTCATGAAGGTGCTTGTGCCTGTCAAACGCGTGATCGACTACAACGTGAAGGTCCGCGTCAAGGCGGACGGGAGCGGTGTCGATCTCGCCAACGTGAAAATGTCGATGAACCCGTTCGACGAGATCGCCGTCGAAGAGGCGATCCGCCTCAAGGAGGCCGGCAAGGCCGACGAGGTCATCGCCGTCTCGATCGGGGTCAAGCAGGCGCAGGAAACGCTGCGCACCGCGCTGGCCATGGGGGCGGACCGCGCCATCCTGGTGGTCGCCGCCGACGACGTGCATAGCGACATCGAGCCGCTGGCCGTCGCCAAGATCCTCAAGGGCGTGATCGACGAAGAGCAGCCCGGCCTCGTCATCGCCGGCAAGCAGGCCATCGATAACGACATGAACGCCACCGGCCAGATGCTGGCGGCGCTGATGGGCTGGTCGCAGGCCACCTATGCCAACAACATCGACATCGACGGCGACCATGCCGTCGTCACGCGCGAGGTCGATGGCGGTCTGCAAACGATCAAGGTCAAGATGCCCGCGATCGTCACCGCCGACTTGCGCCTGAACGAGCCGCGCTATGCCTCGCTGCCCAACATCATGAAGGCCAAGAAAAAGCCGCTGGATGAAAAGACCGCCGATGATTACGGCGTCGATGTCATCCCGCGCCTCGAGGTCGTCAAAACCAGCGAGCCGGAAGAGCGCGCCGCCGGCATCAAGGTCGGCTCGGTCGATGAACTTGTCGAGAAACTCAAAGAAGCGGGGGCTGTATAATGGCTGTACTTCTTCTGGCAGAAGTCAACGATGGCGAACTGGCGCTGGACGCCACCGCCAAGGCTGTCGCCGCTGCGGGCAAACTGGGCGATGTAACGATCCTAGCCGCCGGCGCGACCTGCGCCGCCGCCGCCGAAGCTGCCGCCAAGATCGACGGCGTGGCCAAGGTGCTGTGTGCCGAGCATGACCTCTACGGTCACCGCCTGGCCGAGCCGGTATCGGATCTGATCGTGTCCCTCGCGGCCGACTATGACCACATCATCGCGCCCGCCACCACCGACGCCAAGAACATCCTGCCGCGCGTCGCCGCGCTGCTGGACGTGATGGTGCTCACGGACGTGTCCGGCATCGTCGATGCCGACACATTCGAGCGTCCGATCTACGCCGGCAATGCCGTGCAGACGGTCAAGTCGTCCGACGCGAAAAAGGTGATCTCGATCCGCACATCGACGTTCGACGCCGCCGGCGAGCAATCCGCCGCATCGGTCGAAAACATCGATGCCGCCGCCGACCCGTCGCTGTCGGAATGGGTCGAGGACAAGGTCGCCGAATCCGATCGCCCCGAACTGACCTCAGCCGGCGTGGTCGTGTCGGGCGGTCGCGGTGTCGGCTCGGAAGAGGACTTTGCCCTGATCGAGAAACTGGCGGACAAGCTGGGCGCCGCTGTCGGTGCCTCGCGCGCGGCGGTCGATTCGGGTTTCGCCCCGAACGATTGGCAGGTCGGCCAGACCGGCAAGGTGGTCGCGCCCGACCTTTATGTCGCCATCGGCATCTCCGGCGCGATTCAGCACCTGGCGGGCATGAAGGACTCCAAGATCATCGTCGCCATCAACAAGGACGAAGAGGCGCCGATCTTCCAGGTGGCCGATTACGGCCTGGTCGCCGACCTGTTCGATGCTGTGCCCGAACTGGTTGAAAAACTGTAAAGGGCGCCCTGTAAATCGCGCGCTTTTGCGCGCGGCGTACGCAACGGACGCTTCAGGCGTCAAAACGTACGCTACGTCACGTTACGGTGATTCGGGCCCGCCACTGGCGGGCCCTTGTCGTATCTGGGCCACCATCCTCAATGGCGCCGCGCCACCATGTCCATCACCGGCGACACCAGCGCCTCCGCCACCTCGCGATGCGCCAGCGCGCCCGGCATCGCGGCCGCGGCAGAGGCCTCCGAAGCACTGAAAACCATGCCTTCCGTGCCCTGCGCCCGTGCATCATCGCTCACCACCACCTCACAGATGCGCGCCACGTAGGGGCGCAGCATGGCAATCATCTGCGCGGTGACAAAGACCGGATCACTGGCCAATTCACCCTTGCACCCACCTTCAAGGCTCTGCGAAATTCGCCGCTCCGAAATCCATAACAGTATGGTTTTGCTGCCAATTTCATGTAACACACCGCGCATTTTCTGAACCCAGCTATTCTGCGCGGCCGCTCGCACCTGCGCATAGCGCTCCGGCGACACCTGCCAAAGCCGGCCCAACATGTGCCGGGTGAAATGGAACTCCATGAAATCCACTTCGGGATATAGCCGTTGCAGCGCCGCGCTTGCCGCCACAAAGCGGTCATTGCGCCGCGGATGAACGCTGTAGAATGGGTTAGTAACGTTGTGCGCGCCGGTAATTTGCACCACGTTTACAATGGCTTGACTAGCTGCATACAGGATATCAGGATCAACGGCAAAGGCATCCACCCCCGCATTGGGCCAGCCGAAATTGACGCAACGCAGCCCGCTGCGCCGCTCTACGATTGCCGGAAAAGGGTCGGCAATGAACCTGCCATAGGTTTCCGTCCCCCCCAGGAACAACGCGTATTGCCCCTCCAGCCGCCGCCGCGGCCCCCGAAACACCAGCTTCGAATCGGCATATCTCCACGGCATGTAATCCAGCGCCCCTACGGGCACGTCCGCATAGGTCATAATATCCCCACCACTAACTTTTCTCACCCAGGAGCAGTATCGCGCAGGCATCTTTCCAAATTGCTAAAGCCCGAATTTTCCCTAATTTTTAGCAGTGCCCCGCCCTTGCGGGTCGGGCCTTGCGGGGCATATGCTACCGCCAGCGAAAGTAAGAGGACGGGCGAGATGGAGATTGAAAAGATCGGCGTGATCGGCGCTGGACAGATGGGTAACGGCATCGCCCATGTCATGGCCCTCGCGGGATATGACGTGTTGCTGACCGATGTCAGCCAGGACGCGCTCGACGCGGCCATCGCCCTGATCGATCGCAACCTGACCCGCCAGGTCAGCCGCGACAAGATCAGCCAGACAGACAAGGATGCGACGATGGCGCGCATCAAGACGACGCTGACCCTGACCGATCTGGGCGCCAGCGACCTGATCATCGAGGCTGCGACCGAACGCGAAACCGTCAAGCAAGCCATCTTCGAGGATCTGCAACCGCACCTGCAGCCGCACACGATCCTGACATCCAACACCTCCTCGATATCGATCACGCGCCTCGCCAGCCGCACCGACCGCCCCGAGAAATTCATGGGGTTTCACTTCATGAACCCGGTTCCTGTGATGCAACTGGTGGAACTGATCCGCGGGATCGCGACCGACGAAGAGACCTTCAAAGCCTGCAAAACCGTGGTGGACAACCTGGGCAAAACCGCCGCTTCTGCCGAGGATTTTCCCGCATTCATCGTCAACCGCATCCTGATGCCGATGATCAACGAGGCGGTCTATACCCTCTATGAGGGGGTCGGCAACGTGCGCTCCATCGACGAGTCGATGAAGTTGGGCGCCAATCACCCGATGGGGCCGCTGGAGCTGGCTGATTTTATCGGGCTGGACACCTGCCTTGCCATCATGAACGTGCTGCATGACGGGCTGGCGGACACGAAATACCGCCCCTGTCCCCTGCTGACAAAATATGTCGAGGCCGGATGGCTGGGCCGCAAGACCGATCGCGGCTTTTATGACTATCGCGGCGAGACGCCCATTCCCTCGCGCTAGGACTGCTGCCTATTCCTTCAGGGACAGGGTTTTCTCGCGCAACCACGCCATGAACGCGCGCGGCTCTGCGCTGCGTTCTTGCGCCTCCTCGGCCGAGATGGGCCCGCCGATGACCGGCGCTTGCGGCTTGTCGAAGGCATGAACCACCTCGTGCAGCAAAAGCCCCTGCCGCAGGGTCGGGGAAATCTGGCTTGCGATCTGATACCAGCGCGAGTTCGATCCGGGGAAATAGCACAAAGATACCGCCGCGCCGGACCTGCGAATCATTTTCGCGGTAAACACGTTCCACTCTGCCTCGACGGTGGGGCCAAACAGCGACTCAGACGCTGCAACCACACCAGAGGGGAACAGCGCCACCAACCCACCATCAGCCAGATGATCCATCGCCTGCTTGCGCATTTCGATCATCTTTTTCTGGGAATCCGGCTCATGCGGGAACGGGACGGGGATCATGTAGTCTGCCGCGCTCTCATCAATGCCGGTCAGCAAGGACCGCGTCAGAATACGGTAGTCATCGCGCACGCGCCCGATCAGGTCCGCAAGGATCATCCCGTCAACCAAGCCATGCGGATGGTTAGCCACCAACACAACCGGACCCGTGGCGGGTATCCGGTCCAGCTGCTCTTGCGGGGTCAGCAGGTCAATGCCCATCACCTCCATCGTGGCCGGCCAAAAGGCCTGCCCCGTCGGCGCCCCGCGCTTTTCAAACTCGCGAATGCGGCGCAGAATGGTGATCTTGCCCGTCAGCCACTCCATCGTCCGGATGAGTGTACGCTTCAGGGCGCTGTCAAAGGTGTTCGCGTAGGTCAGACTGCGCCGATCGTATTTCGTGAAGGTCACGTCGGGCCCGTCTGTTTCCGCCGCGTCGTTCTTTACGGTTTCCCCCACGATGCGCTTCCACCTTTCAGACGCTGGTCCAGCGTCACATATCCTCGCCGAAACAATCCGCAACAAGCGCCTGCAGCGCATCCGCCAGCGCCTCGGCATCCGGTCCGGATGTCGAAACCTCAATACTGGTTCCGCGAGAGGCTGCCAACATCAAAAGGCCCATGATACTGTCACCCGAGGCATACTGACCATCGCGGGAAACCTCGGCTTCGGCATCAAAGCCCTCGACAACCTCGACCAGCTTTGCCGCTGCCCGGGCATGCAGGCCTTTTTCGTTCACGATCTCAAGGCTGCGATGAATTATATCGGACATGGTTATCCCTGGCCTCTGCTGATCGTCTGGGTATCAATATACTTGCGACCCGCTTCCATCGCAGCCCGTACCGCCGCCCCGACACCGAGGTGGCGGCTCTTTGCCAGTTTGATCAACATCGGCAGGTTGGCCCCGTAAAGCACACGGCGCCCTTCGGGTTGGCAAGCCACCAGAGACAGGTTCGATGGCGAGCCGCCGAACATGTCTGTCACCACGACAACGCCATCCCCCTGGTCGACCTGATCCGCGGCGGCACAAATCTCGGCCTGCTTCTGCGCCCGGTCGTGATCCGCCTCGATCGCGATCGCGCGGACACCGCTTTGCGGGCCGATCACATGCTCGACCGCCGCCAAGTATTCCCTGGCCAGCCCTCCATGTGCAACGATCACAATACCAATCACGCGATCTTCCTCTAGCTGTGTCGCGGCTCAAGCGGGTCGCGGTCAAGCTCGCGATGTCTTATTGACACCCGCCAGCCACCATTCACAAGTGCCCTGGACAGTTTTTCTGCACAGGCAACCGAACGGTGCCGCCCGCCGGTGCATCCCAGGCCGATCGAGAAATGCGCCTTTCCCTCTTCGCTATAGGCGGGCAGCAATGTCTCAAGCAGGCTCAGAACCTTGTCGTGAAAGTCGGAAAACCGCGGGTCGTCCGCGACGAACGCGGCCACCTCCGGCGCGCGCCCGTCAAGCGGGCGCAGCGATTTCTCCCAATGGGGGTTTTGCAGGAACCGGCAATCCAGAACCATGTCCAATCCGCGCGGCAACCCGCGCTTGTAAGAGAATGAATTGATCGAGATTGCCATTTGACTGCCACCTTCGGCGCGGAAATGGCGGTCAATCTCGCTACGCAATTCGTGCGGCGTCATCTCGGAGGTATCGATCAACACATCGGCGCGCGCCCGGATCGGCATCAGCAGGTCCATCTCCCGCTCGATCCCCTCTGCGGGACTTCCCGCCGGGGCCAGGGGATGGCGGCGGCGCGTCTCGGAAAACCTCTGCAAAAGCACATCGGGACGGCAATCGATATACACGAGGTCGGGCCGAACCCCGACCATGCCCTCAAGGCTGGTCAGGCTTTCAATCACCGCATCGGCCGAAAAATCGCGGTTCCGCGTGTCCAGCCCAAGCACAAGCGGCCGATCATGCGCCGGCCCGGACAATAGCCGCGGCAGAAGCGACAGCGGCAAGTTGTCGATTGCCTCGAACCCCAGGTCCTCAAGCACATTGATCGCGGTCGAGCGGCCAGCGCCCGACGGCCCTGTCACAAAGACGATGCGCTTCGCCTCGTAGTCCGGTTCTGTCGAGTTTCCTGCACCTGCCATTACTTATGTTCCTCCTGCCCCCTTGAGGTATTGCATCAAGGCGGCGCTGAAATGGTCGGTCGTGGAATTGTGAAGAACCGGCACCGTGCACCCAAGGATCACGCGGCTGCGGCCTGGCGGAAGGCGCTCGGTCTCGACCTGGTCCAGATCGACAAGCAACCGCACGGGCGTCGGCCCGGCGCACTGCGCGGGCAGGATGCCGACAAACCGCGCCTCGATCTGGCCGCGAATGGCCGCGGGCACATCGGCCAGCAGGTCTTTGCCCTCGGTTCGCAATTGCGTGCGATCATCCGACACGAGCGTCGCGCCCATAGCCATCAGCCGCAGCGCAAGGCCCGACTTTCCAGCCCCCGACCGCCCCGTGATAAGGACCGCTGCGCCGGCAACCGCGACGCAGCTGGCATGCATTACCGTCGCTTGTGCCTCCTGCTGCGCCACGTCAGACAGGAAGGCCAACGACAAACCGCGCCCCAAGCGGGTCCGAGGTTATATCGGCATCGGTGGGGCGTATGTTCTCGGCCCATATGACGCCGCCATGCGCCTCGACGATCTGCTTGGAAATCGCCAAACCAAGGCCGGAATTGTTGCCGAACTGCCCCTCGGGACGTTCCGAATAGAACCGCTTGAACACCTTGGTCAGGGCCTGTTCCGGAATGCCGGGGCCGGTGTCCTCAACCACGATAAGAACGCGGTCGTCGCGCCGGCGCGCCCAGATCCGGATGGCGTCACCCTCTTCGCAGAAACTGATCGCGTTGGTGATCAGGTTCACGAACACCTGCGCCAAGCGCGCTTCGAGACCATGGATTCTTATTTCACCGTCGGGAAGATCGGTGATGAAATCGATGCCCTTTCCATGCGCCTCCTGGCTAAGGTACGCGCCAAGATTGTCCAGCATCTTAAGCAGATCGAACGCCTCCTGCTCTTCCTTGACCAACTCGCTGTCAAGGCGCGATGCGTTCGAGATGTCTGATACCAGTCGATCAAGGCGCCGTACATCATGCTCGATCACATCGAGCATCTTTTCGATCTGGTCCGGGCGCTTAGCGACCCGCATTGTCCCCACCGCAGACCGCAGCGATGCCAGCGGGTTCTTTATTTCATGCGCGACGTCGGCGGCGAACTGTTCATTGCTATCGATCCGATCATAAAGTGCGGTCACCATTCCGCGCAGCGCCCCCGACAGGCGCCCGATCTCATCGGGGCGCGCGCTCAGATCCGGAATGCGAATGCGCCGCGCATGCGAGCCGCTGCGATTGTGCCTGCGCCCTTGTTCGGCGGCGGTGGCCAGATCGGAAATCGGCGTTGCGATCGTCGAAGCAAGTACGATGCTCAACCCGATGGATACCAGCGCCGCAACCAGGAACATCTGCAAGATGCGCTCGCGCTCGCTGCGCACCACTTGGTCGATCTCGCCGGCCGCGCTGACCAGGGCCACCGCGCCAACCGCGTCCCCCCCATGCATGATCGGGCTCGCCACCGCGAACACGGTCCCGCCCTCTTCGTCGCGCGCGGTTTCGATCGCGGTCTCGCCTGATAACGCCGCGGGCAGCAGATCGGCCACTTGCTCTTCGATGCTAGGCGGCTGAGAGTCATCGGGCGTATCAGGCAGGACATACTCCACCCCGGCCCACAAATAGGTCAATAGATCGACGATAATGGTGCGCTCGCCATTGCGCCCCGACTTGTCCGGCTTGGTTCCCACGCCGGAGTCCACCAACGTCCTCGAGGTGTCGTACACAAACACCTCAAGCCCCTCGCGCAGATCCAGCCCCTGCACCGTTCCCGCGACATCCAGGCCGTCGCCCGTCGCCAGGCTAACCGGCGCACCGACGGGCAGTTGCGCCTCGAACACGTCGGCAACCAGTTCGACCTGACCGACCAGCGCATTGCCCCGCTGCACGGCAAGCGATTCCCGCGACGAGTTGAGAAACAGCACGCCGGCGACAAGCACGTTGAGCGCCACAAGATTGAAAATGATGATCTTGCGCGTCAAAGGCGAATGCCTGAACGAGAACCGCCCGCGATATTGCTTTTGCTCATGCGGGTCACGCTCATGCGAGTTGGCCGGCGCGATGAAATCGTCGCCCAGAACGACATCTCCGTCACGCCTTGGAGTCTGGTCGTTCAAGGTCATCCTTTCCGCGAAAGCCATCAGTCTTCGTTGTATCTGTAGCCGATCCCATAGAGCGTCTCAATTGCCGAAAACTCGCTATCGGCTGTCCGCATCTTTTTCCTGAGCCGCTTGATATGGCTGTCGATCGTCCTGTCATCGACATAGACCTGATCATCATAGGCCACATCCATCAATTGATCGCGGCTCTTCACAAACCCCGGCCGTTTCGCCAGGGCCTGCAGCAACAGGAATTCCGTCACCGTAAGCGACACATCCTTGCCCTTCCACGTGACCGCATGGCGCAGCGGATCCATGCGCAATTCGCCGCGCTCCATCACCTTGGTCTCTTCGGTATCGCCAACGATGTCACCATCCAGCGCCTCCTGCCTGCGCAGAAGGGCGCGAATACGCTCGACCAGCAGGCGCTGCGAAAACGGTTTTTTCACGTAATCATCCGCGCCCATGCGCAGACCGAGCACCTCGTCGATTTCGTCGTCCTTGGAGGTCAGGAAAATAACCGGCATCTGCGTTTTCTGGCGCAGCCTCTGCAGTAGGTCCATTCCGTCCATGCGCGGCATCTTGATATCAAGCACCGCCATATCCGGCAGTTTCTTGTTGAATGAATCCAGCGCGGATTGCCCATCACTATACGTTTCGACTTCAAAACCCTCGGCTTCGAGGGTCATAGCCACCGATGTCAGGATATTTCTGTCATCGTCCACCAGGGCGATTCTAGACATGGATACGTTCCTTGTACTGCTGATTTGCCTGTATTTTTTTCGGCAATAATCCTCTTTTCAGGCTTTACAATCAATCCTTAACTGCGAATCGCCCTGCCATTCTTGGATATTCCTGCCCGAAAACCGTTGCCGAACCGTAACATTCCCCCCGGGTGCAGCCTCAATATCCGGTTGACCGGAAGAAATCCGCCGCGTTTGCGCTAACCTCGAACTGGTTGCGCTAACTCTCTGAAAGCGCCCTGTTCTTTTGCGGAACCCTCATGTTAAGAGGCCCTCACCGGACCGGTCCGGCCCGGCCAGGCGCGGGTGAAACTCCCGGCGCATCTGTTTCTCAAGGACCGCCGCCACAAGCGCGGCTAAAGGAGCTTGCAACATGACATTTGGACGGGTGAACCCGCAATTCCGGCTTGAAGATCAAGGCATCGAAGGGCTGGGAAATGTCTATTACAATCTTTTAGAGCCTGCGCTCGTCGAAGCCGCGCTCAAGAACGGTGAGGCGACCCTCGGCAAGGGCGGCGCACTACTGGTCAGCACCGGGAAATTCACCGGCCGCTCCCCCAAGGACAAACACATCGTGAAATCCGCGTCTGTCGAAGACACGGTATGGTGGGAAAACAACGCCCCGATGTCGCCCGAGGGCTTTGATGCCCTCTACGCCGACATGATCGAACACATGAAGGGGCGTGATTACTACGTCGAGGACCTGGTCGGCGGCGCGGACCCAAGTCTTGCGATCAACGTGCGGATGGTAACCGAACTGGCTTGGCACGGGTTGTTCAATCGCCACATGCTGCGCCGCCCCGAACGCGAGGCGCTGGATACCTACGCGGCCGATTTCACCATCATCAACTGCCCCAGCTTCAAGGCCGATCCCGCGCGTCACGACTGCCGCTCGGACACGGTGATCGCCCTGAATTTCGACCGAAAGCTGATCCTGATCGCCAACACGGAATACGCGGGCGAAAACAAGAAGTCGGTGTTCACGCTGCTGAACTACCTGCTGCCCGAGAAGGGCGTGATGCCGATGCATTGCTCGGCCAATCATGCCATCGACAACCCGGTCGATGCGGCGGTGTTCTTTGGCCTGTCCGGCACCGGGAAAACCACGCTTTCGGCCGATCCCGAGCGGACCCTGATCGGCGATGACGAGCATGGCTGGTCCGAACGCGGCACCTTCAACTTCGAGGGCGGCTGCTATGCCAAGACCATCAGCCTGAATCCCGAAGCCGAGCCCGAGATTTACGCCACAACCGAGAAATTCGGCACGGTAATCGAAAACATGGTGTTCGATCCGGAAACCAAGGACCTGGATTTCGAAGACGACAGCCTGACCGCCAACATGCGCTGCGCCTATCCCTTGCACTACATTTCAAACGCATCGGAAACGGCGCTTGGCGGGCATCCCAAGAACATCATCATGCTGACCTGCGATGCGTTCGGCGTGCTTCCCCCGATTGCGCGCCTGACACCCGCTCAGGCGATGTACCACTTCCTGTCCGGCTTCACCTCGAAGGTCGCCGGCACCGAGCGCGGCGTGACAGAGCCCGAGCCGACCTTCTCGACCTGCTTCGGCGCCCCTTTCATGCCCCGTCGACCCGAGGCCTACGGCAAGCTGCTGCAGGAAAAGATCGCGAAGCACGGCGCGACCTGCTGGCTGGTGAATACGGGCTGGACCGGCGGCGCGTACGGAACCGGCTCGCGCATGCCGATCCAGGCCACGCGCGCCCTGCTGAGTGCCGCACTGGAAGGCACCCTGAACGACGCCGAATTCCGCAAGGACGAGAACTTCGGCTTCGAAGTGCCGGTGGCCGTGCCTGATGTGGCCGAGGTTCTGCTGGATCCGCGGCGCACCTGGGAGGACCAGGATGCCTATGATGTGCAAGCTGCCAAGCTGGTGCAGATGTTCGCGGACAATTTCGAACAGTACCTGCCGTTCATCGATGACGACGTGAAGGCCGCTGCTATCGGCTGATACCACGCAACCGACTGCAACAATCGCCCCGACCTCAAAGGTCGGGGCGATTTGCGTTTTACTGTCACGCGGCGATCTCGTCCAACGGCACATGGATGATATGCCGGATATCGTCCTGCCCCATCCAAACCATGTTGCAATCCAGCGGCTTGTTCTTCCCGCGCGCTTTCCAGCTCAGGCAGTAGGGATCCACATGCATGTACCCCTCCCGCTCGGCCAACCCGCGCCGTGCCACGGGGCGTAGCATGAAGCCCACCACGAAATCGGGCTGCCAATGGAGCAAGCTGGCCAAAAACGCCACCCGCGAGAGAATATCAACGACGCCGCGCCCCCGATATGCCCCCGAATCATCGTTCAGCCACATCTCGCCATGATAACAGATCCGCCCGTTTATTCGGTACGCGGCTGGCCCCGGCTCAAACCATGATCCGTCAAGGTCCAGATCCATGCCACCCGGTGGAAAATCATGAAACCGGGCCCGCATGTATTGCGCCAGCGACTGATCAGCAAGATCCAGCAGGCGCATTGCCTGAGTATGGACAACCTGCCCATTCGCGTTGCGTCCTACAATCCATATCCCCTTGGAACGAGGCAGGAATTGCTTGCTGGTGTCAAAGGGTGCACCCAAGGGTTGTTCCGGACGATGACGGGCCACGATCCTTGCGTACTCGTCGAAATCGTCCCCCATTGTCAGGAACAACTGTTTGTGGCGCAGAGCGGTGATATTCTCACACAAAAGCTGTGCGCCGTCGAAAACATCTTTAATGGTCATACTGTGTCTCCCTAGCTGCGGACAACCACAGGATGACCAACCAATGTGCCGGAGTCTTTTTCCTATTTTGTGGAAACCTCGGAATCGTCCATCGCCAGACCGGCCGGCATGGAAAGCCTGCGCTCCTCCGGGAGGCCCTCGATCTCGATATCGTAGGTGCGCTCGACCAGTGAAACCAACGCAAAGCTCTCATCCGGGAAACGGCACCCCATCAGCAGCCGGCGATAGTTGACCGGCTCGAAGTTCCCCTCCTCGCCGCGCGCCATCTGCGTGTGGATGTGGTCGTAGCGCAACCCATGACCTGCTGCCATTTCCTCGAAGTGGCGCGCCAGAAGGCGGGCCAGGACCGAACCGCCCGGCAAGCTCGGCAAGGCCCGGCCGATCGCGCTGCGCTCCCATTTCCAGCCATACCATGTCGCGTAAGAGGACCGTTGCCCGACCTCGACGCAGACCCATTCCTCATCCAGCTTGCGAAACACCATCAGGTAGGGACGCAATTGCTCCAATTCCGCATGCTCAAGCTCGCCTTCCGCCATGGCCCACGCACGCAATCCGTCGCGCAGCATCGGCGCGCGCTGCGTCCAAACCTTGCTAATGGGATGCTGTTGCAGGAAAAAGCCCCAGCCCCCCTCACCTTCCATCGCGATATGCGTCAATCCGTTGATGCGGCGGGATTGGTTTTCTAGCCACGCCTCCCCATGCGCAAGGATGTCCAGCGCATCGAGTAGCGATTCCCGCCCCGCCTTGGTCAGGCGGTATTGACGGTCTTCCAGCACGAACAACTGCTCGCCGCGGGCCTCTTCAAGCTGCGCGATGTGGCGCCGAACGGTCTGACGGGTACTTCCCAACTCGCGCACCGCGCGCGACAGATTCAGCGTGCGCGCCAACGTTGTGAAGGAACGCAGCATTTCGAACAGGATTGCGCGCGTCTGGGAACCATCCATGGTCAGAACTCATGCGTGTACCGGCGACAGCCAAATGCCAAGCTTCATCACTTCAGGCTACCTGCGATTACCTACGGTTTTCAATAGCCTGGCCGCCGATGGTATATATATCACCCATAAGCGTTACATTCATAACACTATTTGTTAAATCGATAACAAGTTGATTCATACAGTAGAAAAGACATCTTAAAGGTGAATGTTAATTTTTGGTTAGGAACACAAGATGTCTCATCCAGTAGATGTTCATGTCGGCAAGAAGCTCAAGCAGATCCGTATCCTGCGTGGAATGACGCAAACCGATGTCGCCAACGGGTTGAACATTTCCTTTCAGCAGGTCCAGAAATATGAACTCGGCCGCAACCGGATCTCAGCCAGCAAACTGTTCGAACTGGCGGGAATTCTGGACGTGCCGCCGGCGTATTTCTTCGACGGGTTGGAAGGTGCCAATTCGGAGAAGTCGCCCAAGATGGACGACGAGGCCGCCAAGGTTGCCGCGATGCTGACGCGTATCAAGGATATCAAGCTGCGCACGCATATCCGCAGCTTCATCAGCGAAATCGCGACGTCGCAAAACGCCCACTGATCCGCCACGCATCACGCCAGCAGTGAGCGGCGGATCAGGTTCAGGCCCGCGATGAACAGGACCAAAAGCGTCGCCCTGCGGAACACGCTTTGATTGATCCTGTCCTGGATGCGAAACCCGATCCACATCCCCAAGAGAGCCGGCACAACCATTGCCATCGAGAACGGCAATGTCTCCGCCCTGAGCACCCCGGACGCGACGTGCGCCCAGAAAAGCGCCAGCGCGCCGAGGCCATAGATCACGCCTTGCACCCGGATCTGCTCTTGTTTCGGGGTGTCCAGCGCCGTCAGGTACAGGATGGTCGGCGGCCCCCATATCCCGGATACGCCGCCGACAAGCCCGGCAAAGGCGCCGATTGACGCCTCGACCCATGCATGCCCACGCACCGGCAAGCGCGGCTGCCACCCCATAAGCTGCATCGCGGTGAACAGGACCACCGGCACACCTATCAGCAACAGCAGCACCTCGGCGGGCAGAACCCGCACCATTTGCGCACTGACAACCAACAGGGCAAAGCCCGACAGCAGGAACACCTTGAACCGCCTGAGGGATTGCCACGCGGCATGCGGTCCCTGACGCATGGCCTGCACGCCATTGCTGAGCAGCGTCGGCAATATCAACCCCGCCAGCGCCAGTTCGGGGCTGATGATCCCCCCCAGAAGCGAGATCATGATCATCGGCATCGCAAAGCCCACCATGCCCTTGACCACCCCGGCCAACAGCACAACTAGACAGGCAATCACGAAGGTCTCGGGCGACAGCATGGGAAACAAGGACATCATGGGAGGGTTCATAGCGTTTGCATTCGGGCGCTGCACTGCAAAAATTCAACGCGCAACTTTCCGTCAGAAGGCATGGAAAATTGGTATTTTTGTTGCGCTGCACCTGCGAAGTGGCTAGGACAAGCTCAACAGAAAGGATTTGATTCATGGCTCACGACGGACAGGATATCGCGATGACTGCGCCTACTCTTCTTCCTGATCTCCTCGCGCTTGGCAACGCGGCCCTGGCCCCTGCTAAAAGCGTTCTGGAAACGGCAACCGCGCGCCTGCGCGACAAGGTAAGCAAGGATGGCCGCGTCGCGGGCGATCTGATCGACGCAAACCAAACCGCCGCGCATGGCTTGTCCTGGCTGGCCACCTATGTCGAGGCCCTGCAACAGATGCAGAAATGGGCCGAACACCTGCAATCGGAGGGAAAGTTCGGCGAGGTCGAGCAGCTCATCCACCAGATCGCATTCGGCGAGTATCTCTGGCAGATCCAGGGCGGCATCCAGATGAACCAGGGCGAGATGATCCGCCCACACGACATGGGCCTTGGGCCCGATGACATGGCTGTCATGTCCGCGGGCGCGGTAACCACCCTCACCCAAGGCGGCAACACCCAAGCCGCGCGCGTGCGCCTTGTCGAGCTGATGCAGGAGCATTCCGCGAATATCACGGTCGGCGCCACCGGGCTTGACGATGAGCTGGACATGATCCGCGAGCAGTTTCGCCGCTACGCGGTCGAGCGGATCGAGCCGCACGCGCATGATTGGCACCTCAAGGACGAGTTGATCCCGATGGAGATCATCGAGGAACTTGCCGAAATGGGCGTTTTCGGCCTGACCATCCCCGAGGAATACGGCGGCCTTGGCCTGAGCAAGGCCAGCATGGCCGTGGTGTCCGAAGAGTTGTCGCGCGGCTATATCGGTGTCGGCAGCCTTGGCACACGCTCGGAAATCGCGGCCGAGCTTATCCTGTGCGGCGGCACCGACGCACAAAAGGAAAAGTGGCTGCCCCGCATCGCCAGCGCCGAAACCCTGCCCACGGCCGTGTTCACCGAGCCAAACACCGGCTCTGATCTCGGCTCGCTGCGCACCCGCGCCAAAAGGGACGGCGACGACTACCGCGTCACCGGCAACAAGACCTGGATCACCCACGCCGCGCGCACCCACGTGATGACCCTTCTGGCACGCACCGATCCCGACAGCACCGATCATCGCGGCCTGTCGATGTTCCTGGCCGAAAAGACACCGGGCACGGATGCCGATCCCTTCCCGACCGAAGGCATGAGCGGCGGCGAGATCGAGGTGCTGGGCTATCGCGGCATGAAGGAATACGAGCTGGCTTTCGACAATTTTCACGTAAAGGGCGAAAACCTGCTGGGCGGGGAAGAGGGCAAAGGCTTCAAGCAGCTGATGCAAACCTTCGAATCCGCCCGCATCCAGACCGCCGCGCGCGCGGTCGGCGTGGCACAGGCCGCCCTGGACGTGGCGATGCAATACGCCCAGGACCGCAAGCAGTTCGGCAAATCCCTGATCGAATTTCCCCGCGTGTCCGGTAAGCTGGCGATGATGGCGGTTGAAATTATGGTGGCGCGGCAGCTGACCTACTTCAGCGCCTATGAAAAAGACCACGACAGGCGCTGCGACCTGGAGGCGGGAATGGCCAAGCTGTTGGGCGCGCGCGTCGCATGGGCCGCCGCCGACAACGGGCTTCAGATTCACGGCGGCAACGGGTTTGCCATGGAATACACCATCAGCCGCATCCTGTGCGACGCGCGTATCCTCAATATCTTCGAGGGCGCCGCCGAAATTCAGGCCCAGGTCATCGCGCGCCGCCTGCTTGGATAAGCGTAGCAACGCGATCCCGGCCTCTTGAAACACGCCCCCGGCTGGTTCGACTTGCCGGGGGTTCGTTTTGTGTGGCACTGTCAACCAGACACAGCACAAGAAAGCCAACCCTTCCATGACCAAACCCTGCATCATCTGTGTAGCGATCACAGGATCCGTTCCCACCAAGGACGATAACCCCAATGTTCCGATCACGGTGGCCGAGCAGATCGAAAGCACCCAAGCCGCCTTTGAGGCCGGCGCCAGCATCTGCCACGCGCATGTGCGCAACGACGACGGCACGCCATCCTCGGACCCGGAAAAATTCGCGCACCTGAAAGAGGGGCTGCAAAAGCACTGCCCCGGGATGATCATTCAGTTTTCCACCGGTGGCCGTTCCGGCGCGGGGACGGCACGGGGCGGCATGCTATCGCTTGGGCCGGACATGGCGTCTCTCTCTGTGGGATCGAACAACTTTCCCACCCGCGTCTATGAGAACCCGCCGGATTTGGTGGCTTGGCTGGCCTCGGAAATGCGCAAGTACGACGTCACCCCCGAGGTCGAGGCATTCGACCTCAGCCACATCCACCAGGCCGCAAGAATGCACAAGGCCGGGGATTTGCCCGGGCGGCTGTATATCCAGTTCGTGATGGGCGTGAAAAACGCCATGCCGGTGGACCGGCCGACATTCGATTTCTACATCGAGACGGTCAAGCGCCTGGCGCCCGACGCCGAATGGTGCGCCGCCGGCATCGGGGCGGGGCAAATCACGGTCAATGAATGGTCCGTCGCCGAGGGCGGCCACGCCCGCGCCGGGCTTGAGGACAACATCCGCCTTGACCGCGATACGCTGGCCCCCTCGAACGCGGCACTGGTGCAGCGCGTGGTCGATCTATGCGGCAAGTATGACCGCCCCGTCGCATCCCCCGCACAAGCACGCGAGATGTTGGGTTTGCGACCCGCCTGAGCCCCCCTCTCCCAACATGGGGGGGGGCGCGCGCGGCAGCAACCGGCGCGCCCCTCACAAGCCTCTGGGGAAGGAAAACTCAGAAGCTCATGACCGTCGTGTCATCCGCGACAAATGCGAGGGGCGTTCAGATGCATTTCGGCGCGGTTTCCCATCTGGCATATGTCTACTCTGGAACGCACAGTTCACCTGTACGAATTGCACGTAACGTACGGAAGACGAGCGCAGCGACAACGATGATCAGGACAAGCAACAGGCCGATTCCCATCACCCTATGCACGACTGAGCCGACGCTTTCGGCATAGAGGAAGCTGGCAATCGTGACCGCCGCGAACGGAAAAGACAGCGCCCAGAACGACATAGCGAAAGGCAACCTGACGATGCGAGGCAACTGGACCGCAACAACAAGCGTGAACAGATAGGCCCCGTTCAACAGCAAACGCGCAAACGCATCCACCTCGCCCACAAGTCGAAACCAAGCAACAAAAGCAACCGCTGGCGGCGCAATGAGGATCACCAGCGTGGGCTGCAACCGGCCCGGCAGGGGGTCGTGAAATATCAATCTGTTGATGACCAGCGTCATCAGCACGATCCAGAAGATCAAGCCGACCGACATGAAATACCAACTCAACTCGACATAGCCGAGCGGCACGCCGGCAACCGGGACGATCACATTGCCGACGGCGGGAATGAACCACGCCGGGTTGAGGTGCCCGGCCAAGAAGGACCGCGCGCCGATCCAGCCAGTGATGACGGCAATGGTCAGCACCCCCTGCAACACCATTCCCGGCAGCCATAGCATGTGCGCCATCGTCTCGTTCCCGGCGAGCGAACACGTTGCAAGCAACAAAAGCGAGATCGAGATCGCGGGAAAGAACGACAGGCGCACCGGGTGGTGCCATTCGGCGGCAACGGCGCGGGGGTACCGCACGGCCTTGAGTGCATAGCCGAGAGCGACGACCGCGAACAACAGGCTTGCAACGACAAACGCCACATCGGACGCCACCCCGCCCCAACCAAGTGCGTTCTCCGCCGCGTGCAGGGCAAGCGACAAGCCAGCAATGCCCATGACACTGGCGAAAAACGTGACAGGATAGTGCTCAAGCCGGCTGTGCGGCGCGCCCTGCGCGGCGGTATAGGTCATTTCTGCGCTCCTGTGCCGACAAGATCGATCGGCAGCGCCGTGCCATTTGATCCAGCCATGCGATGGGTCAAGCGAGTTGCAATCACATACAGCAACTCGCATATGTCAGGTGCCTCTCACATTGACACAGATCAATCCACCATCTGCAATGCATCAAATCAGTGGATTGATCTTACCCTAGCAGCCGCAACAGGAACAGCGTGATCCCCGGGAACGCCACAAGGATTGCAACGCGGATGATGTCGGATGCCACGAACCACAAAACCGCCTTGTAGGTCTCCAGCATCGGCGTCAGCCGATCCATCGAGTTGATGACGAACAGGTTCATCCCGACCGGCGGCGTGATCAACCCGACCTCGACCACGATCAGAACGATGATGCCGAACCAGATCGCAACCTCTTCGCTGGTCAAGCCGAAATCCAGGTTCGAGATAATGGGAAAGAAGATCGGAATCGTCAGCAGGATCATCGAAAGGCTGTCCATCAGGCACCCAAAAACCAGGTACAGCGCAAGGATGATCGTCAGGATTGCCCAAGGGCTATACCCAAGGCTTACCACGTAGTTGGACAGCTCCTGTGGCACATGGGTGAGCGCCAGAAAGCCGTTATAGAACCCCGCCCCCAGAACGATGAAAAAGATCATCGCGGTCGAGCGCGCGGTGGCGATGAAGCTCTCAATAAGGGACGAGCGGGTCAATCCCCCCTTGCTCAGGGCGATAAGGCCGGTACCCGCGGCCCCCACGGCCGCGCCTTCGGTCGGGGTAAAGACCCCTAGGTAGATACCGCCCACCACGGCAATGAACACCAGTAGAACCGGCCAAACCGCACGCAGCGCGCGGAAACGCTCGGCATAGGGGATCGCGTCCCGCACCCCGGCTGCTTCGGGGTTGCGCCGCACGTAAAGGGAAATCGTGATCATGTACCCCAGCGCCGCCAAAAGGCCGGGAATGAAAGCCGACAGGAACAGCTTGGCAATGTTCTGCTCGGTCAGGATGGCATAGATCACCAGGATCACCGACGGGGGTATCAGGATGCCCAGCGTCCCCCCCGCGGCAAGCGTCGCCGTTGAAAACCCGCCTGAGTACCCGTAGCGCTTTAGTTCAGGCAGGGCGACTTGGCTCATCGTGGCCGCAGTTGCCAGGGAAGAGCCGCAGATCGCGCCGAACCCGGCACACGCGCCAACGGCAGACATCGCAACGCCGCCCCTGCGATGGCCCAACCATGCCTCGGCTGCCTTGAACAACGCCGTGGACATCCCGCCCAAGGTCGCGAAATGGCCCATCAGCAGGAACATCGGCACGATCGACAGCGAATAGCTTGAAAAGGTCGAATAGGTCTCGGATTTCAGCTTCGCCAACGCGACGGTCGTCCCGCCGGTGACAAAGTACAATCCGCCCAGACCAACCATCAGCATCGACAAGCCGATGGGAATGCGCAGGAAGATCATCAACAGAAGGACAGGAAACGACGTCAGCCCGATTTCAAGGTTAGTCAATTCTCTGCCCCCCCGCCGACGCTAAGCATCGTGTGACCGCTGATGACTTCGATAATTCGTATTACGGCCATGTAAACGCCGACCAAGGCCGCGGCAACGGCGGCCACAAGGCTGGCGGCATAGGACCACCAGACCGGGAATTGCAGCAGGTAAGTCGTTTCCCCGTAGCGCAGTTTGCTCATCGTCCCCTCGTACAGGCGCCACGCGATCAGGATCAGAACGATGGCAAACAGGATGTCCACGACCATCTGGATGACCCGGTTCACCCGGCTCGGCAACGCCGAGGTAAAGATATCCACCGTGGCATGGCCGCCGGTGATCTGACACAGTGGAATGAAGGCGAAAATGGCAAAGGCAATGCCCGCCTCGACCACCTCGAAATCCCCGAGGATGGGGCCAACGCCGGTGGCCAGAAGCGCATCGGCAAGACCGCCAAGCGTTGATTGCATCAGATCGCTATGCAGGATCGTGTTGATCGAGCGCCCCGCAACCGACACGCAGGTCAACAGGATCAGCGCAGACAACACCGCACCCCCGACAATCGCCAGAAATCGCGCAAGCGCATTCATCGCCCTGTGTATCCGTTGCATTCAAATCCTCATCGTTTCGCGAACTTGGTCTTGATGCTGTCGCCGCGACGATCGCCAAACCGTCGCGGCGCAAGTTCTCTCACCGTGTGCCTTACTCGTCAGTATGCTTTTCGATCAGCGCCTTCGCTTCTTCGAAAACCGCCTGACCGTCAAAGCCCTTGTCGTCCATGTTGGCGATCCACTGCTCGATCGTGGGCTGTGCCGCCTCTTTCCAACGCGCGACTTCCTCCGGGGGCAAGGTGATGATGTTGTTGCCCAGCTCTTGGGCGGATTCGCGGCCGGGCTGATCCGATGCGGCTTGCGTCTTGCCCGCGAAGGCCGAGAAATCCGCGCCCGAGTTCTCATCGATCGCAGCCTTCAGGTCATCGGGCAGCGACTCGTACTTTTCCTTGTTCATGGCAAAGACGAACGCCGTGGTATAAAGCGCCTCATCCCCGAAGGTGGTGTGGTTGTGAACCATCTCCGGCACCTTGAGCATCTCGGTCACTTCCCACGGGATAACGGCGCCATCGATCACGCCCTTGGACAGGGCCTCGGGGATGGCAGGGACCGGCATGCCGACGGGCGTCGCGCCCAGATCACCAAGCATCTGCGTGATGATGCGGGTCGGCCCCCGCAGTTTCTTGCCATTCATATCCTCAAGCGACTCGATCGGCTCCGCCGAATGGATCAGGCCCGGGCCGTGAACCCACACGCCAAGAACCTTGAAGTCCTTGTAATCGCTGTCGAACATGTTCTTCTCGGCGTATTCCCAATAGGCGCGGCTGGTGGCCTCGGCATTGGTCATCATGAACGGTAGCTCGAACACCTCTGCCTGCGGGAAACGACCCGGCGAATAGCCGGCGACGGTCCAGACCACGTCGGCGACACCGTCGATCGCCTGATCGATCAATTCGGGCGGCTTACCGCCAAGCTGCATCGAGGGGTAATGATCCACCTTGATGCGGCCATCCGAGGACTCCTCGACATTCTTGGCCCAGACATCCAGAACCAGCTTCGGCACGTTGGCTTGGGCCGGCAAGAACTGGTGCATCTTGATCGTGACGTCCTGCGCGAAGGCTGTCGCGCTCATTCCCATCAGCATGGCCGTGGCCGTTGCCGTACGAAGGGCATTTTTCAGTAGTGTCATGTTGATTTCCTCCCATTGGTTCAACACTGATCGAACCCTTGTTTCCGGGTCCGATTTCGAGTGGTACGCCGAACTACTCCTCATAGTCCGGTTGCCGGGCAGGATGTGCTGCGGCAAATGCGGGCAAAGCCTCGCAACGTTGGTGAATTTCATTCAGGCGGCTCAAGCGGCTTATATCAACCCCGAATCGGGCCGCCGAAAACATTTGCGGCACTAGACAGACATCAGCCAACCCAGGCGTGTCTCCGAAGCAAAACTTCGCCCTCTCGCCGCGGCGCGCAAGCGTCTCCTCGCATACCGCCAGACCTTCGCCGATCCAGCGGCAAAGCCAATCGCGCACCTTTTCTTCATCGGCGCCAAGCTGATCAGACAGATGCCTGAGCACACGCAGGTTCTGAAGCGGGTGAATCTCGCACGCGATGACCTGGGCAAAGGCGCGCACCTTGGCACGCTCCAACGGATCATCGGGAAGGAGCGCCGGACGCGGGTGTGTCTCGTCCAGCCACTCCAGGATCGCCAGGGACTGATGCAACGCCGTACCATCGTCCGCCACCACAGCCGGCACAAGGCCTTGGGGGTTCACGTCGTGGTACGCGGCCCCATGTTGCGCGCCATTGCGCAAGTTCACCGGCACCGCCTCGTACGGGATTTCCTTGAGGTTCAGCGCGATGCGGCAGCGATAGGAAGACGAGCTGCGGAAATATCCCCAAAGACGCATCATTGCGGCGCTCCAATGGTCAACTCAACCTGCGCCAATCCCTCGATCATACCCTGCAGTACATCCCCGGGGGATACGGGCCCCACGCCGGCCGGCGTGCCGGTATAGATCAGGTCACCCGCATCAAGATGATAGTAGCGCGACAGGTCCGCCACGATTTCCGGCACCGACCAGATCATATCGTCAAGGCGCGCATCCTGCCGCACGACACCATTGCACATCATCGCAATTCTCTGACGTCCCGGCGTGAATTGCGCCGCTGGTGTGATGGGCCCGATCACCGCGCTGTTTTCAAAGTCCTTGCCCAGGTCCCAGGGCCTGCGCGCATCCTTGCCCTTTTGCTGAAGATCCCGGCGCGTCATATCCAGACCCGCCGCATATCCCAAAACAGGAGCCATCGCCGCATCCTGCTCCACGCGGAACGCAGGTGCACCGATAGCAACGACCAATTCCATCTCATGATGAAAATCGATGGTTCCGGGCGGATAGGGAACAGTGCTCCCAGTGTCGCAGATGGCCGAGGGCGACTTGGTAAAGTAAAAAGGCGCCTCGCGATCCACCTCGTTCCCCATCTCGGCGGCATGGGCGGCATAGTTGCGCCCCACGCAAAAGATGCGCCGCACGGGGAACCCCCGCCCCCCCTGAGAGATGGGAACCATCGGTGGCTCGGGCGGATCAAACAACGGTGTCATCCGCCCCCCCGTTTGGCATATACTGCCCGTCGGCCAAACCTACCATGCCATTGCGTCTTTGCGACAAACGGATCACCTGTGTTTTGCGCATTGGCCCTCCCGAATACATGAGCACGGACATGCCGCGCATACAAACCCGACCGTACGGTCACTTTTGCAAAAATGCCAGAGAAAATTCGACCCTGGCAAGGGCTTTCGTCGCGTGGCTGATGGCGGCAGATTGTAAACGGCCCTCACAAGGGCGTTCCCAAACACGCTGTACCGCACACCCCACAAGGCGGATATGCGCTTCAATGGGGCGGCCGACGCACAGAAGCGGACCGATCACCGCCTCCCGAAGGACATCTTCGAGGTCAGCTCACCCATGACCGCGACGGCGACACGATTAAGATCAGCGGTCGCCCGATACATCTCGCCAACCTGAACAGCGCCGAGACCGGAAGCATTGCGGGGGGGGGGGGGCACCTCACGTTTGATCTGCCCCCTGCACCGCAGCCTGGCCGGCCTGCCGTTGTCAACGCGCGAAGGGGCTACCGTGGTATTCGACAAGACGCGCATAGCGTGGAGCTATGCCGGGAAATGGGTGACGAAGTTTGAGAAGGCGGCGTATCGTGGCGGGTGTCCAAGCCTGCCAGAACTTCCAAAAGGAACGATACGCCATGACCAACGATACAGACATCATCGCCCTGCGTCAGCCGGAATCTGTGGATGACCCGCTGACCGAGATCGCGCGCGACGGGGCGCGACGGATGCTTGCGGCCGCGCTTAGGGCAGAGGCCGACGCCTTCGTAGCACAGCATGCCGAAGAGACCCTGCCGGACGGCCGCCAGCGGGTTGTCCGACACGGTTACGGGCCGGAGCGCAGCATCCAGAGCGGGATCGGCGCGCTCGACG